>JBHGUX010000001.1:0-65120 GCA_048976605.1 Pristimantibacillus sp.
AAGGCTTCAGCCAATTTCCACGTTTGGTGGCGATGGCGGAGGGGAACCACGCGTTCCCATACCGAACACGACCGTTAAGCCCTCCAGCGCCGATGGTACTTGGACCGCAGGGTCCTGGGAGAGTAGGACGTCGCCAAGCACGAGAAGCCTGCCGCATTAATGCGGCAGGTTTTTTGTTTTCACAATAAAGTTATTCGTACTGCCTTAGTGATGCCTAATTGTCGACAAAAAGTTCATTATTGAATAGCGGATGTTATTCGGTTGAGCTGCCTCACCGCTTACTTGTGGATGCTGTTGTGGATAGGCTAGGTTATAGATGCATAATAATGCTGCAAGAGAATAAATAAGACAAGCGAGTAATGGTATGCTGGGGCAAATCTGTCCAAGATTATTCAGCAACTATCCATATACCTATCTAAAATGAATATAATATCAGTGAATATGCCACCTTGAAGAAATCCTCCAAGGTTTTTTGTGGCCCTTCATCAACAGCTTATTAACCTTTAATCTATCAACAAGATATATGCAGTCAGTCCGATTAAACTCTTTTAGAAGTTATTCAACCGTTATTCAACTTATCCTCAAGTTACTCTACTTATCCTCATCTACCCACTGCATATTCATTGAATAGTGCCCATATTTGTTGTGGATTAGCGAATTTTCTATCTACCCACAGTGGACAATTTCAGTGATAGTACAGAACGGTTATTACCGGACATGTTATTCACATGTGCATAACTTCATCCCAGTGTGATTCCTCACTTTTCTACACAACTGTCCCCAGTCTGTTCACAACTCTGTTAATGAATTAGAGATTTCCTTATTAAGGCTGTTTTATTGTAATCTGATTCCGATCTGAGAAAGTTGGGTATAAATTACCGTAAACCGCACCATGATAGGTAATAGCAGTGTTTATGAATAGCGTTTTTGAATCGTCAGAAAATTGAAATTCCATCCCTTGACCTTTACTGATTTTTGCGTATAATAATATTAAAGTCAAAGAAAGTCAAAGTCAGTTGAGGTTGCTTAGAATTGGACTTCATACACGCTCCATGCAGCACAGGGAGGTTGGTGATAGTTGGTGATATGCGAAACATTTCCGATCTCATCGAACAGTATTTAAAGCATATTTTGCAAGATAGCCCTGAAGGCGCTGTTGAGATTCAGCGAAATGAGTTGGCGGATCGATTTTCCTGCGTACCATCGCAGATCAATTATGTAATTAGTACCCGGTTCACACTGGAGAAAGGCTACATGGTTGAAAGTAAGCGTGGCGGCGGAGGATATATCAGAATTCAACGGGTGGATTTGCCGGCGCTAAAGTTGATTCAATTCCATATCCATCAAACGATTGGTGATTGCGTCGAGCAAAGCGTGGCGGAAGGACTTATTTATCAGCTTGAGGAAGCAGGACTTATTACGACGCGAGAGGGTAACTTATTACGAGCAGCTGTTGATCGTGAGACGATTGCTTTAAAGTTGCCAGCACGTGATGAAGTAAGAGCCCGTCTTTTAACCTCCATGTTGATTACGCTATTAGTCAAATAATATGCCACTGCACACACCGGAAGGGGGTATTCGGCTTGATTTGCCAAGAATGCGGCACTAAGCCGGCGACGCTTCATTTTACCAAAATCGTCAATGGCGAAAAAAATGAGTTTCACATTTGTGAATCATGTGCGAGGGAACGGGGAGAAGGTATTCCTGGCACGCCGAATGGATTTTCCATTCACAGCTTATTGTCGGGTCTTCTCGATTTTGATCCAACCGGTATTGCCGGCAGCCCGAAGACACAGACAGTTCGCTGCGAAGAATGTGGTTTAACATACAGTCAATTTAGTAAAATCGGTCGATTCGGTTGCAGCTCATGTTATCTGCATTTTGCCGATCGATTAGATCCGTTGTTGAAACGTGTTCATGGTAGTACGGTTCATATCGGGAAAATTCCGAAACGTTCTGGCGGGCAGATTCAATACAAACGAGAAATCGAACAGTTACGCCGTGATTTGCAAGAACGGATTGAACGTGAAGAATTTGAAAGCGCGGCTCACATAAGGGATCGTATTCGTGAGCTGGAGCGTAAAATAGTAGACCTGTAAGGCGCATGAAGGAGGGTTCCTCTTGACGAAACGTCGTTTCTCACAGCAAGCATTAAGCGATTGGATGAAAGGGGATGGTCCCGAATCCGAGATCGTAATAAGCAGCCGTGTACGTGTAGCGCGGAATTTGCGACAGCTGCCTTTTCCAATGCTCGCCACTAATCAGCAATCCAATGAAGCTATGGAGCAACTTACTAACGTAGCCATATCAGGAAAGTTAGAACCCATCGGTATATTTGAAACGATTGTTTTATCTGAATTGAATGAACTGGATAGACGGGTCTTAGTGGAAAAGCACTTAATAAGTCCAAGTTTGGCTAATGAGTCACGCGGCGGTGCTGTTATTTTGAGTGATAATGAATCTGTGAGCATTATGATTAACGAAGAGGATCATTTGCGCATTCAATGTTTATACCCGGGTTTTCAAATCAAAGAGGCATGGGCATTGGCAAACCGTATTGACGATATATTTGAAGCGGAGACCAATTATGCCTTTGATGAGAAAAGGGGATATTTAACTTCTTGTCCTACTAATGTAGGTACGGGGATTAGAGCTTCAGTAATGATGCATCTCCCGGCGCTTGTGATGACTCAGCAAATTAATCGTATTTTATCAGCCGTTACGCAAGTTGGCTTGGCGGTTAGAGGGTTATACGGCGAAGGAAGCGAAGCGCTGGGCAATTTGTTTCAAATATCGAATCAGATTACTTTGGGACAGTCAGAGAATGAGATCATTAATAATTTGTACGGCGTTGCCAAGCAGATTATTGAGCATGAGAAAGCGGCTCGTGTTCGATTAATGTCGGAGTCGAGATTACGAATTGAGGATCGTGTAAAACGGTCCTATGGCATTCTCGCCTACGCTGCGGTAATGGACTCTAAGGAATCCGCCCAGCGATTGTCAGATGTAAGACTCGGCGTTGATCTTGGTTTGTTGAACGATGTTTCACCGCAAGTGATGAATGAATTAATTGTCATGACACAGCCCGGATTTCTTCAGCAAGTATTTAATGAGAAAATGAGTGCTGAGCAAAGGGATTTCCGCAGAGCTGAATTAATCCGCAAGCAATTACGGGGTCAAACTGATGGAGGTGCATGAATATGATGTTTGGACGATTCACTGAACGGGCACAGAAGGTGCTTGCATTGGCACAGGAGGAAGCGGTACGTCTTGGGCATAATAACATAGGCACGGAGCATATTTTGTTAGGCCTTATTCGCGAAGGAGAAGGCATTGCAGCAAAAGCACTAATCGGGCTTGGTCTAGGTCTGGAGAAAATACAGGATGAAGTAGAAGCATTAATTGGCAGAGGTCAAGAGCAGCCAACTAATATTGCTTATACGCCTCGTGCGAAAAAAGTAATCGAATTGTCCATGGATGAGGCTAGAAAGCTTGGTCATACTTATGTGGGCACGGAGCATATTCTGCTAGGCCTTATTCGTGAAGGAGAAGGCGTTGCAGCACGAGTGTTGAACAATCTTGGTATTAGCTTGAACAAAGCTCGTCAGCAAGTCCTGCAGCTTCTTGGAAGCAGCGAGGCTGTATCAAGCAATCATGGTACAGCATCTAATGCAAGCACGCCAACACTGGACGGTCTAGCTCGTGATTTGACTTCCTTTGCGAAGGAAGGGAATCTTGATCCCGTTATCGGCCGCAGCAAGGAAATAGAACGTGTCATTCAAGTGCTTAGCCGCCGGACGAAAAATAATCCAGTACTCATTGGTGAACCGGGTGTTGGTAAAACGGCGATTGCCGAGGGACTCGCACAAAAAATTATTGCGAATGAAATTCCAGAAACGCTTCGTGACAAACGTGTAATGACGCTTGACATGGGCTCAGTTGTAGCCGGAACTAAATATCGCGGTGAGTTCGAGGATCGTTTGAAAAAAATTATGGATGAAATTCGCCAAGCGGGTAATATCATTCTGTTCATTGATGAGCTGCATACGTTAATCGGTGCAGGCGGCGCTGAAGGCGCAATTGACGCTTCCAACATTCTTAAGCCGGCATTAGCTCGTGGTGAACTACAATGTATCGGAGCGACAACGCTGGATGAATATCGTAAATATATTGAGAAGGATGCTGCGTTAGAGCGTCGTTTCCAACCAATAACAGTGGATCAGCCGACACCGGAAGAAGCGATTCAAATCCTGTACGGATTACGTGATCGTTATGAGGCTCATCACCGGGTGAAAATTACGGATGAAGCAATCGTGCAAGCGGTGAAATTATCCGATCGTTATATTCCGGACCGGTTCTTGCCGGATAAAGCTATTGATCTAATTGATGAAGCAGGATCTAAGGTTCGACTTCACTCCTACACAATACCGCCTAACTTGAAACAATTGGAGAACCGTCTAGAGGACATCCGCAAGGAAAAAGACGCTGCGGTTCAAAGCCAAGAGTTCGAGAAAGCAGCAGCCCTTCGCGACACCGAACAAAAGATTCGTGAAGAGCTTGATATTACGAAGAACCAATGGAAAGAGAAACAAGGACGTACAGATTCCGAAGTAACTCCTGATGATATTGCTCACGTCGTGGCGAGCTGGACTGGAATTCCGGTCGTCAAACTAGCGGAGGAAGAAACAGAACGTCTACTGAAGATGGAGTCGATCTTGCATGATCGCGTTATCGGTCAAGAAGAAGCGGTTAAAGCAGTATCCAGAGCAATGCGCCGTGCGCGTGCAGGACTTAAAGATCCTAAGCGTCCAATGGGCTCTTTCATCTTCCTAGGTCCTACAGGGGTCGGTAAAACTGAGCTTGCTCGTGCGCTTGCAGAAGCAATGTTCGGAGACGAGAATGCGGTTGTCCGCATCGATATGTCGGAGTACATGGAGAAGCATTCTACATCCCGACTTGTCGGAGCGCCTCCGGGCTATGTTGGTTATGAAGAGGGCGGTCAATTAACTGAGAAGGTTCGCCGCAAGCCTTATTCTGTTGTATTGCTGGATGAAATTGAGAAGGCTCACCCAGAAGTATTCAACATCTTGCTTCAAGTGCTTGAAGACGGTCGTCTGACCGATTCGAAAGGCCGTGTAGTCGATTTCCGCAATACATTGATCATCATGACTTCTAACGTTGGCGCGGATCAAATTAAACGTAACTCAGCACTTGGGTTTACGGCTGTACAAGATGCGGGTCGTGAATTCACTCAAATGAAAGATAAAGTGCTGGGTGAGCTTAAGAAGACGTTCCGACCAGAGTTCTTGAACCGTATTGATGAAACAATCGTGTTCCATTCTCTGGAGAAGGAGCATATCGCAGAAATCGTAACGTTAATGTCCGAGGAGCTTCGCAAGCGTCTGCGTGAACAAGAGGTTGATTTCACGCTTACGGATGCAGCGAAGGCGTTTCTGGCCAAAGAGGGCTTTGATCCGCAATATGGAGCTCGCCCATTACGTCGTGCGATTCAGAAGCATATCGAGGATCGCTTGTCTGAGGATTTATTGATGGGCAAAATTAAAAAAGGCGATACTTTAAACATCGATGAAAAAGATGGCGCATTGACCGTTGATGTCGTGACAGATGCAGCTCCAGAAGCTGTATCTGAAGAGCCAGCAACGAAATAATAGAATAGGTTAGCGGGGGTTCCCTTCATCCGGGTAATGGATGAACGGGAACTTTCTGCGTTATTCGGAATAAAGGGTTTATACGATCAGCATTAAATGGTAAACTTTGAATGATAGCGTAATTAAAAGGAGCCTGGCATGGCAAAAATAAAATTAAAGTTTGTTTGTAATGAATGCGGCACAGAAACACCGAAATGGCTAGGTAAATGCCCGGGTTGTCACGCTTGGAATTCGATGATTGAGGAAAAAGAGACCGTTGTAAAGACGCAAGGTATTGGTCTTCGAATGGTTCATGCGAAAGAAAAGCCACAATCCATCATACATATAGAAAGCGGGCAGGAACCGCGTATAGAAACGCGCATGCAGGAGCTTAATCGCGTGCTCGGGGGAGGAGTTGTACCTGGTTCGCTTATATTAGTTGGTGGTGATCCCGGAATCGGCAAGTCTACACTTCTGCTGCAAACCTCGCATGCGATGGCTGCGAAAGGCTTGAAGGTGCTCTATATTTCCGGAGAAGAATCCGTTCGTCAGACTCGTCTAAGAGCAGATCGTCTTGGTGCTCTGACAGAATCACTTTATGTGTTATGTGAGACGAATATGGAGCAAGTTAATGAGGCGATCGAGTCCGTTCAACCTGATTTTCTCGTTATTGATTCCATTCAGACCGTCTACGATCCCAATGTTCAATCGGCTCCAGGCAGTGTAGCGCAGGTACGAGAATGTACAGCGCATTTTATGAGGGTTGCCAAAATTAAAGGAATCGCCACCGTTCTAGTTGGTCATGTGACCAAGGAAGGGGCGATTGCAGGGCCTCGGTTGCTTGAGCATATGGTGGATTGCGTGTTGTACTTCGAAGGAGAGCGCCATCATACGTACCGTTTGCTAAGAGCGGTAAAGAACAGGTTCGGTTCAACCAATGAAATCGGTATATTTGAAATGGGCGAGGAAGGTCTGCGAGAGGTTTCGAATCCATCGGAGCTATTCCTCTCAGAAAGACCGCTCGGTGTATCAGGTTCAACGGTAGTTGCCAGCATGGAAGGCACACGACCTGTGTTAGTCGAACTGCAAGCATTGGTAGCGACGACTAATTTCCCTTCGCCTCGACGTATGTCGACAGGTATCGATCATAATCGGATGGCACTTATTATTGCCGTGCTGGAGAAACGGATCGGCATGTTTCTGCAAACGCAGGATGCTTACCTCAATGTTGCGGGAGGGGTGAAGCTGGATGAGCCGGCAGTTGATTTGGCTGCAGCCGTCTCACTAGCCTCGAGTTTCCGTGACGCGCCGACGAAGCCCTATGATGTTATTTTCGGAGAAATTGGATTGACTGGAGAAGTACGTGCCGTTTCACGTGCAGAGCAACGGGTTAAAGAAGCAGAGAAGCTAGGCTTCAAGCGGGTGATTATGCCGGAGAAGAGCTTGAAGGGGTGGAAAGCGCCTGAAGGCATTGAGATTATCGGCGTCAGCACGGTAGCAGAGGCACTTAAGGCAGCACTTGGATAGGGGGCACTACTCATGAAGGAACAAAGCCAACTAGAAATTATGAATCAATTATTGCAGCTCATCGCACCCGGCACCCCCTTTCGGGAAGGGTTAGAAAATGTGCTTCGGGCCAAAACAGGCGCGTTATTAGTAGTTGGTTACAGTCCAGAAGTTATGGAGGTTGTGGATGGCGGGTTCTCCATCAACTGTGATTTTTCACCCAATTACCTATATGAGCTGGCCAAAATGGATGGGGCAATTATATTGAGCGAGGATATGCGTCGTATCTTATATGCGAATACACAGCTTATTCCTAATAGCTCAATTCCATCTAGTGAGACGGGTATTCGTCACCGCACAGCGGAGCGGGTCGCGAAACAAACGGGCAAACTCGTCGTATCTATCTCTCAGCGTAGGAATATCATTACACTTTACCAAGGCAATCTTCGTTACTCGCTGAAGGATATGGGCGTTATACTGACTAAGGCAAATCAAGCCATTCAGACATTAGAGAAATATAAAGCGGTATTGACTCAATCCTTTACCAACTTATCGGCTCTAGAATTTGAAGAGCTTGTCACTTTGCAAGAGGTAGCTCATGTTGTGCAGCGCGTCGAGATGGTGCTGCGAGTGAAGCTGGAACTGAAACGTTACGTGACAGAACTCGGTACCGAGGGCAGGCTGGTTGCGATGCAGCTGGAAGAGCTAGTCGATGGAGTCGAAGAGGATGCATGGTACTTGCTGAAGGACTATGCCAAAGATAATTCAGATGAGAAGGTAAGAGAAATGCGGCTAGGCTTGAAGAAGCTTAGTTCAGATGAATTGCTGGATGCCTCGCCGATTATCCGGTTGCTCGGCTTTGCTCATACTGGATCGATGGTAGAAGAAGCGGTATCTCCTCGAGGCTACAGATTGCTTAACAAAATCCCGCGTTTGCCGCTTATTATTATGAATAATTTGATTGAGCGCTTCGGACGTCTTCCTCATGTTTTTATGGCAACAATTGAAGAATTGGATGAAGTAGACGGTATTGGCGAGGTGCGCGCACGGGCGATTAAAGATGGGCTGAAGCGGATCCAAGAGCAGATGTTCATTGACAGACAAATTTAAATTTCATACAATGGATAGAATGTGTACTTCCGAATGGTCATACATTAGTAACTGTTTTTAGGGCATAGTAGAGAAGAGGTGGAATAGATGATCACAAAGTCGATACCGAGCCTTCTCACGGTGGGGAACTTATTCCTTGGAATAGTCGCCATTATTCTAGTGTTTAATGAAAAGCCAGAAAATGCAGCGATGATGGTTATTATCGCTATGCTGCTGGACGGCGTTGACGGCCGAGTAGCTCGCGCTTTGAATGTGCAAAGCGAGTTCGGTAAAGAGCTCGATTCCTTATCAGATGTGATCTCGTTCGGTGTAGCTCCGGCATTTATTATGTATGTCGTTGCGTTTAGTGAATTAAATCCAACCATTGCTTGGATTATTACCGCGCTGTTTCCGATTTGCGGTGCATTAAGACTAGCTAGATTTAACGTTGTTTCTTCTTCTAAACCAGGTTATTTCATTGGACTGCCTATACCTGCTGCTGGCGGTGTACTGGCATTACTTGCACTTTTCAAAGATGACATTGCGGTTTCCGTATTGCTAGCGAGTACCCTCGTACTATCCTTGTTGATGGTTAGTACGATCAAATATCCTAACTTCAAGAAGGTTGGTATTCCTAAAAATGCAATTTGGGTAGTTCCAATTATTGTTGCAGTTGCATTGTTTCTCGGCATTATGTTTCCGAACCATCTCACAAAAATAATTTTTGTACCTATGCTGTTATATGCATTGTACGGCCTAAAAAAAAACGTTGATCGCCGGCTGAAAAAACGAATTCGCAAACGTCGCGGCAAAGATTCAGAAAATCCGGAGGAACCGGTTCAATCTGAAACAATAGCTTAGTCTTGTTTCTATGCAACATAAAAACCGCCTGATTCATTCCCTGTAGGGATGGATCAGGCGGTTTTTCGTATGTTATCGATTAAGTCAAATTAAATAATCCTAGCGTCGAGCATTTGTCATATTCATTGGCAATAACGTCGTCGAGTTGAATATCGAGTGCGTTGCACATGGCAGTCATGTAGAACAGATTGCGTCCAAGCTCGGCTTTGAGTACGTCGCGGCAAGGCTCGCATACTTGACCAGAGAGGTGACTCTGTAAAGTTACTTTAGCATTTTCTAAATTAAGCTCGTCGGAGTACTGTTGCTTGCGGGCATTCAATTCGATACAGCCGCAATCGGTAATAGCTTTCGAGATAGCACGATTAACGGATGCGCCTGACTGTCCGAATTTGGACATAACATCAAGCAAGCTTCGATGCCTGAGCAGCAATTCTGATACTTGTTGCTGAAATTGATCCAACGTTGGAGAACTCATCGGTCCCACCTCTTTCATCAGCTTCTTCACTATTTTCATTATAAGCCTACAAGGCGAACTTTTCCAAATTAAAAATCATTCACCATGACGGTTAGGTTGTCCAATATTGGAACATAATTGTAATGGAGGTGGAATTAATGGTAAGACGAATTATTCAAATAATCGGTTTGCTGTTCGGCGGAATGGCTGGTGGAGAAGTCTCCAACTGGACAAGCGGAGCAGGAATATGGTCCGAATCAGCATTCGGCATGCTGCAACGATCAGGATCTTATTACATGAATGTAGCAATTGGCGCGGTGTGTGGAATTGTACTGGCTACCATGGTTGCTGGCCAACTTATTCGATTCATGCAACGCGGGGCAGAGCAGACGGCGGCTATGCCGATGAAGGATCTGTTTGCTGGAGGCGGAGGACTATTAGTCGGGCTGCTATTATCTGTACTGCTCTATCCAGTTGTATCAGGTCTCGATGGACTGGGCATATTGCTGCCCGCTGCGATGTCGCTAGTCTTTGGTTATCTAGGGCTCAGGATAGCTTGGCTTAAGAAAGAAGAACTGGCTGAGGCAGCAACAAATTTGCTAGAGCAAAGAAAAGCGCCAGCGGCACCAGATGAAACAAGCGGCTTCGAAGAGCACAAGATCTTAGATACAAGTGTCATCATTGACGGTAGAATTGCAGACATATGCAAAACAGGGTTTATCGAAGGTACATTGGTTATTCCGGAATTTGTATTAGAGGAGCTTCAGCATATTGCCGATTCTTCTGATTTGTTGAAGCGTAACCGTGGGCGTCGAGGGCTCGATATTTTGAACAAAATTCAAAAAGAGCTTGATGTGCGTGTGCTTATTTATGAAGGTGACTTTGAAGAAATAAGCGAGGTGGACAGCAAATTGGTGAAGCTTGCTAAAGCGTTGCATGGGAAAGTAGTTACCAATGATTTCAATCTTAATAAAGTGTGCGAGCTGCAAGGGGTTTCTGTTCTTAATATTAATGACTTGGCGAATGCGGTTAAACCGGTCGTGCTTCCTGGAGAAGAAATTATTGTACAAGTTATCAAGGACGGCAAAGAACATGGGCAAGGTGTCGCTTATCTAGATGACGGCACAATGATTGTTGTTGAGGGAGGCCGTGACTACATCGGTACTACGATGGAGGTGCTGGTGACTAGCGTACTGCAAACCTCCGCCGGCCGAATGATCTTCGCCAAGCCTAAGCTGTTGGAGAGAGCGTTATAAGGCAGTTGGTCAAAGCTCTGAAAAAGGGTTATAGTAGGAGTAATCAATTGTCGTTTTGTTAGGGGAGAAAAGTTGGGGATGAACAAGTGGGGAGTTGTCATCGTCGCAGCGGGACGCGGTTCCCGTATGGGCACTCAAGAAAGCAAACAATATTTGCTGCTGCAAGGGAAGCCAATCATCGTTCATACACTGGAACTGTTTCAATCACTTCATGATATTGCAGAAATATCACTAGTGGTTGGCAGCGATGATGTAGAGCGTTGTGCAAGGCTGGTGCGTGAGCACGGACTGGACAAAGTAACAGCAATCGTCGCTGGAGGCAGCGAGCGACAGCATTCTGTGAGTGCTGGCATTCAGGCGTTGTCACCGGCCGTGGACTGGGTCATGGTACATGACGGTGTCCGGCCATTAGTGACACCTGAAGCGATTCGCTCCTGCTGCTCTGCAGCGGAGCGGGTTGGAGCAGCTGTCCTTGCTGTACCAGTCAAGGACACGATTAAACAGGTAGACGAAACGGGACTGATCGTTTCGACGCCAGACCGTCGAAGCTTGTGGGCGATCCAAACGCCGCAAGCTTTTCGACGTGATTTACTAGCTTCCGCCCATGAAAGGGCGCAGGCTGAACAATTTCTTGGTACCGATGACGCGATGGTTGTTGAGCGGACCGGTGCTGCAGTCGCGATTGCAGAAGGCGACTACACGAATATAAAAATTACGACGCCTGATGATTTGCCATGGGCGGAGTTTTTGCTTGCAAAGCAGAGAGGGGAATCATAATTTATGATTAGAGTTGGACAAGGATTTGATGTACATCAATTGGCTGAAGGAAGACCTTGTATTATCGGTGGTGTAACTATTCCTTATGAGAAGGGATTGTTAGGACATTCTGATGCTGACGTGTTGCTGCATGCGTTAACGGATGCAATATTGGGTGCGTTAGGGCTCGGCGATATCGGCAAGCACTTTCCAGATACGGATGCTGCCTTTAAGGATGCTGATAGTCTGAAGCTGCTTGAACAGGTATGGGTGATGGTCAAGGAGCGCGGCTATAAGCTTGGCAATGCGGATTCAACGATCATAGCGCAGCGCCCTAAGATGGCTCCTTATATTCCGCAAATGGCAGAAATTATCGCCAAGGCTCTAGATGCAGATGTGTCGCAGATTAATGTAAAAGCGACGACAACGGAACAGCTTGGATTTGCTGGTCGAGGTGAAGGAATTGCCGCACAATCGGTTGTTTGCTTAATTAAGGATGTGCTATGATCTTATTAATTTTTGTTTAACGATACGGGAGGAGTTTTTCAAATGACACAAGAAGTTCGGGTTCGGTATGCGCCATCGCCTACAGGCCATTTACATATCGGTAATGCAAGAACGGCCTTATTCAATTATTTATTTGCACGTAACTTAGGCGGTAAACTAATCGTTCGTATTGAAGATACGGATGTGAAACGTAATGTAGCGGGCGGGGAAGAAAGCCAGCTTACTTATTTGAAATGGCTTGGCATGGATTGGGATGAGAGCGTCGATATCGGTGGAGGCTACGGGCCTTACCGTCAGACGGAACGTCTTGATATCTATCGTGAATACTGGCAGGATCTAATCGATCGTGGACTTGCTTACCGCTGCTATTGCAATGAGCAAGAGCTTGAGCAGGAGCGGGAAGAGCAAACCGCACGCGGTGAAACGCCTCGCTATTCAGGACGTCATCGTGATCTCACTGAAGAGCAACGTCAAGCTTTCGAAGCAGAAGGCCGAGTACCGAGCATTCGTTTCCGCGTACCAGAAGGACGGACCTATTCATTCGATGATATCGTCAAAGGATCGATTAGCTTTGATACAGCTGAAATGGGCGACTTCGTCATTGTGAAGAAGGATGGTATACCAACTTATAACTTTGCTGTTGTACTGGATGATTACTTGATGAAGATCAGCCATGTGCTGCGTGGGGAAGATCATATTTCAAATACGCCGCGTCAACTGATGATTTATGAAGCATTCGGTTGGGAAGCGCCAAGATTCGGTCATATGACGCTGATCGTCAACGAGAATCGCAAAAAGCTGAGTAAACGCGATGAATCGATTATTCAATTTATTGAACAATACGATAAGCTTGGTTACTTGCCGGAAGCGTTGTTTAACTTCATTGCATTGCTTGGTTGGTCGCCTGAAGGTGAACAGGAAATGTTTACTCGCGATGAGCTTGTTCAAGTGTTTAATGCTGAACGCCTGAGCAAGAGTCCAGCTGTGTTCGATGCACATAAGCTTAGCTGGATGAACAACGAATATATTAAAAAGACGGATGTAAACCGTCTAGTAGATATGTGTATCCCACACTTGCAGCAAGCTGGCCGCATTGCAGATGAACTTAGTGCTGCGGATCGTGCTTGGGTGACTGATCTTGTTGCCTTGTATCAGGACAAGCTTCGTTATGCTTCAGAGATTGTACCGCTTACGGAATTGTTTTTCCGTGACGAGGTTGAGGAAGAAGCAACAGCTGTTCTAGCTGAAGAGCAAGTGCCTACTGTGTTATCGGCGTTCTTGGCGCTAGTATCTGAAAGTGAAGAGTCAGCGCTTGCTGTTGATGGAATTAAAGAAATGATCAAGAAAGTACAGAAGGAAACGGGTTTCAAAGGCAAACAGCTCTTCATGCCGATCCGCGCAGCTGTAACGGGCCAAACGCATGGTCCAGACTTGAATCAATCGATCGCACTGCTGGGTAAAGAGAAAGTGACGAGCAGACTCCAAGCAAGATTAAATCTTTAATAATAATAGCGACATCCGTATAGGACAGGTAATTAAAGTAATTGTGGCAGCAGGTACAATTTCCTTGTCACTTTTTTAGGGATTGAGTATACTGGTACTACCATTACAATTCGATGAAACGAAAAGCCGTGAACAGGAGAAGTACGTTATACAGGATTTGCAGAGAGGACAACCATCATCTTAAGCAGAAACCGATCATATGATCGCGTAGCGAAGGATGCAGGCTGCGAGTTGTCTAGTCCGAAGAACGGAAATATGCACCTGGGAGCTTTGTTCCGAGCCGTCTATCGAACTATTCTTTGCATTAAGGCTGTGAGCCTATTGAAGAGAATGGTTGCGAGAGCGGGGTAGGCAGCAACGTAAGCCTGCGTTAAAGGCATTAAGACGGACAGCCTAAGGTTGCCGGACTTAGCTGAAGTGCCGCAAGGTGCTGCGCTAATCCAGCATGTAACTCGAACCAGGCAGTCCAAGCAGAGTGGAACCGCTTGCGATACACGCACGCCTCTGCAGCATCTCATGCTGCGGGGGCTTTTTTTATATACAAGTATTTGTTTCTGCGTAACAGCTGAATGTATGGGGATCTACATCAAGGATGATAAGCGTTTCTGTTTGTTTCGCTAAGCGCTAGAGCGCATTGTGAAGGCTGGAGAGGAGAAAAGCCAAATGTTTCGCCATTTTCAATCAGATATAAATGCGGTTTTTGAGAATGATCCGGCGGCACGCAGTCGATTCGAAGTCATATTTACTTATTCAGGGTTACATGCGATATGGGCTCATCGGATCGCTCATTCCTTTTTCCGTAACAAATGGTATACAGTAGCGCGTATAATATCGCAATTCAGCCGTTTCATGACAGGGATCGAGATTCATCCTGGTGCAACGATTGGTCAACGATTGTTTATCGACCACGGGATGGGTGTCGTTATTGGGGAAACCTGTGAGATTGGCGATGATGTCGTCATTTATCAGGGGGTAACACTTGGCGGTACGGGGAAAGAGAGAGGCAAACGGCATCCAACGATTGGCAACAGTGTCGTCATCGGTTCAGGAGCGAAAGTATTAGGTTCGTTTCAAGTAGGCGATAATTCCAGTATAGGGTCTAATGCAGTTGTATTACGTGAAGTGCCAGATAACAGTACGGTAGTAGGAAACCCTGGCCGAGTTGTAAAGCGCAATGGGGAGCGGGTGGGAGATCGGCTTGATCACAAGCAGCTTCCAGACCCGGTTATAGAGATGTTCCGAGATATGCAGAAGGAAATAGATAGCTTGAAGACCGAGCTTGAACAGCTTCGGCAACCCGTAGTTGGAGGAGAAAAGAGAAAATGAGTATACAAATCTATAATACGCAATCCCGTGCCAAGGAAACATTTGTGTCGCAGGAGCCAGGCAAAGTAAAAATGTATGTATGTGGACCTACGGTTTACGATTATATTCATATCGGCAATGCGCGCCCGGTCATCTTTTTCGATGTAGTTCGTCGTTATTTGGAATACAGCGGTTATGATGTTAACTATATCGTTAACTTCACAGACGTTGATGATAAGTTGATTCGCAAAGCGGAACAGTTAGGTACGACAGTTGGAGAAGTGGCTGAAAAGTTTATTGCTGCATTCAATGATGATCTTGCGTCACTTGGCGTTAACAAAGCTTCAATGAATCCTCGTGTAACGGGACATATTCCAGAGATCGTCAGTTTCATTCAGGAGCTCGTAGATAAAGGCTATGCATATGAAAGCGAAGGCGATGTTTATTACCGTACTTCCAAGTTCGAATCCTACGGCAAGCTCTCGCATCAGAATCTGGAGGAGCTGCAATTCGGTATTCGGATTGAAGTGGGCGATCGCAAGGAGAATCCGCAGGATTTCGTGCTGTGGAAAGGTGCTAAGCCTGGTGAGATCAATTGGGAAAGTCCTTGGGGACCTGGTCGTCCCGGCTGGCATATTGAATGCTCGGCGATGGCCCGTACCTATTTAGGCAATACTCTTGATATTCACGGCGGCGGGCATGATCTTCAGTTCCCGCATCATGAGTGCGAAGTCGCGCAATCAGAAGCGTTGACAGGTAAGCCGCTGGCTAACTACTGGATGCATAATGGCTATATTCATATTAATAATGAAAAAATGTCGAAGTCGCTTGGCAATGGCATAACAGTCAATGAGCTCGTTAAGCGGATTAAGCCTCATGCCATCCGTTATTTCATACTGGCGACGCATTACCGCAGTCCATTGAACTTTAACGATGAGACGATTACACAAGCTGAAAATAGTGTAGAGCGCATCGCGAACTCGGTCTCGAATTTAAGACATATGCTAAATGCTGCTGGCGCTGAACCTGTGTCTGTACAACATGGTATGGAACTAATTGCGACAGGCGATAACGAGCTCGACGCAAGGTTGAATGCGATTCGCAGTCAATTCGAAGCGAAGCTGAACGATGACTTTAATACACCAGATGCAATCACTGCAGTCTTCGAATTGGTATCGGAGGCGAACCAATATTTGAATCGCTCAGATATTCCGGTACTAGGCGTGCAGGCAATGCTTCAATTGTTTGAGTCGATGGATACTGTTCTCGGTATGCTGCCGATCGGAGCGGGCGAGGATACTTTGCTGGCAGAAGAGATTGAACAATTGATAGTGGAGAGAACAGAAGCACGTAAGGCGAAGAACTGGGCGCGTGCCGATGAGATCCGTGACTTATTGATTGAAAAAGATATCGTGCTTGAAGATACACCGCAAGGTATCCGTTGGAAAAGAAAATGAGTGAGTATATCGTAGATGCCGGCTCACTGCTATTTCATGAGCCTTCCAAAAAGCCGCAATTGCTAAGCCCAGTGGTGCTTGCTTATATTGGAGATGGTGTATTTGAGCTAATGGTTAGACAATATCTAGTTTCCTTGGCCAATCACAGACCGCATCACCTTCATCGGGAGGCAACTAAGTTCGTCTCTGCCAAAGCACAGCGGCTCCTTCTAGAGAAATGGCAGCCGCTGCTCACAGAGGAAGAGGCGGACATGGTACGTCGCGGACGTAACACGAAA
Source organism: Pristimantibacillus sp. (assembly GCA_048976605.1). Classification (GTDB taxonomy): domain Bacteria; phylum Bacillota; class Bacilli; order Paenibacillales; family Paenibacillaceae; genus Pristimantibacillus. The sequence goes on from JBHGUX010000001.1 coordinate 16,621, forward strand.
TCGGGTACGCCGCCCAAAAATGCCGACCCTGCCGATTATCGGCAGGCGACTGCATTAGAATGTTTAGTTGGTTATTTATATTACGAAGGCAGGACAGAACGGCTGCAGGAGCTTTTTGCAGCAGCTGTGCCATCATTAATTGAACAATAAAAAATACAGCAAATGCAAAACCTATAGGAGGAACAGCCATGACAGATGAGTATAACCAAGATGAAATGATTGCTGGTAAGCACCCCGTATTAGAGGCTCTTCGTTCCGGTCGGGAAATTAATAAAATATGGATAGCTGATGGTGCACAGAAAGCTTTAATTACACCGATTATGGCAGAAGCGAAAAAGAGCGGTATTATCGTTCAATTCGTGGACAAGCGTAAGCTAGACAGTCTCGTTGAAGGCGTACAGCATCAAGGCGTTGTTGCGCAAGCGGCTGCTTTTGCTTATGCGGAAATTGAAGACTTGCTGGAGCGTGCTCGCAGTCGTGAAGAAACACCTTTTATTCTAATATTGGATGAGATTGAAGATCCTCATAATCTTGGTTCTATTCTGCGTACTGCTGAATGCACGGGTGTGCATGGTGTTATTATTCCAAAACGCCGCGCCGTTGGCTTGACGGCAACCGTACTCAAAACATCTGCAGGAGCAGCTGAGCATGTTCCAGTGGCAAGAGTAACGAATCTTGCTCAAACGATCGATCGGTTGAAGGAAGAGGGCGTTTGGATTGCAGGAACGGATGTTAGCGCACCTCAGGATGTCTATAAGACGAAGTTCGATCTGCCGTTGGCGATTGTTATTGGGAATGAAGGTAAAGGGATAGGGCGTTTAATCAAAGAGAAATGTGATTTCTTAGTTAAGCTTCCGATGGTAGGTCAGCTTAATTCACTGAATGCTTCAGTTGCGGCCGGCGTACTGATGTATGAAGTAGTAAGGCAACGTCGGAGTGTATAGCGGATGAGTCGGCTTACCGATATCCTGCTGGTAGACGGATATAATATAATCGGCGCTTGGCCTGTGCTGGAGAAACTCAAGGAAATTGATCTAGAAGAAGCCCGGGACAAGCTGCTTGATCTGCTGGCTGATTATCAAGGTTATACAGGCATGGCGGTATACGTTATTTTCGATGCTCATCAGATGCCAGGACGCGGATCTACATTCCGCCATCATAAGCTGACCATCGTGTATACAAAGGAAAAGGAAACAGCTGACGAATGTATTGAACGACTTGTGACGGAACTCTATCAGAAAAGGCGTAATCTATACGTAGCCACATCTGACCTTGTCGAACAGCATGTAACATTTGGCAAAGGGGCACTCCGTTTGTCAGCTCGCGAATTGCTTATTGATTTAGAACAGAATCGAAAGCAGATTGAGCTAACGATGCGTGAAGAGAAACCTGGCAAGCGAAACACTGTGGATGGAATATTAAGCCTTGATGTTAGGAATAAGCTTGAGCGCATGCGTAGAGGCGGGAAATAGTAGAATTAGACTGTGCAATGTTGGCATTTACACAAAGTTACAGAAATACAAGATAATCAAAGATGGTCAAGGGGCAAATTGGTTGACGGTTTAAGGTTACATAATGTATACTGACTCTATATTTAAGGATATGGAAGTATGGCATTTACCGCTATACTGCGCCTATCTTTTGACGAGAGACGGTAACATAATGAAGCTTTTTCTAGATAGTTGCCTAAGAATCTAGCAGTGTACGCCTTGCAGGCCGGAGGGATAGTTCGTGAGCATCGACCTCAAAGAATGGAGTACGCTCGAATATGACTGCAGCACGGATGAGGACATCGTCGAAGCGGTCCGCAATGGTGACAGCCTGGCTCTTGAATATTTGATTAATAAATACAAGAACTTTGTGCGTGCCAAAGCGCGTTCTTATTTTCTTATCGGTGCGGATCGTGAAGATATTGTACAAGAAGGTATGATTGGACTTTATAAGTCTATTCGCGATTTCAAAGGGGACAAGCTCGCAAGCTTCAAAGCATTTGCGGAATTGTGCATTACGAGGCAGATTATTACGGCGATCAAGACCGCTACTAGACAGAAGCATATACCGCTTAATTCTTATGTCTCGCTCGATAAACCGATATACGACGAAGATTCCGACCGAACGTTGCTTGATGTCATATGCGGGACCCGGGTTTCTGATCCGGAAGAGTTAATCATTAATAAAGAAGAGTTCACTGGGTTGGAAGATAAGATGTCTGAGATTTTAAGCGATCTAGAACGTAAAGTTCTTATGCTTTATTTGGACGGTAGATCGTACCAGGAAATCGCAGTGGATTTGGATAGACATGTAAAATCAATTGATAATGCCTTGCAACGCGTTAAGCGGAAGCTGGAACGTTACCTGGAAGTCAGAGACCTAAGTGGATAGCTATTATATCTTTGTATTCATAGTTTATATGAGAGTGGGCTGTCTATTCGTCTGGTGTATTTGTCCAGGGCGAAGGGCAGCTTATTTTAGTTTTAAACTGTCGATATTTGACTATACTGGGTAAGAAATAGCGACCCGATGTCGGTTAAGCTTCCAGAATATACGTAGTGTAAAGCTCTATCTAATCGTTGACATCAATCTATGCCGTATGATAAAGTGTTTTAGGTAGGCCCAAATGTGAGGTTTTATTCGTATTGGGGCCCCAAATCATGGTGAATATTCGGATAATATCTCATCGTGAATTTTATTTAGTAGCAGTTCGGGAGGTGTAATTCAATGCGGGTAATAATCACGTTGGCATGCACAAACTGCAAACAGAGAAACTATGCGAGCAGCAAGAACAAACGCAATCACCCCGACCGCATCGAGTTGAAGAAGTTTTGCAAGTTCTGTAACGAGCAGACTCCTCATCGCGAGACGAGATAGTCAATTGGAGGTGTGACCGTGGCATTTTTGTCTAAACTGAAGCAGAGCTTCGGAACAACGTTTAGTTTCTTTGCCGACAGCTGGGCAGAACTGAAGAAGGTTCGCTGGCCAAACCGTAAAGAGTTGACAAGCTATTCGATCGTAGTACTTTTAACGATCACGGCTGTGACGATTTATTTTTGGCTTCTTGACATCGGGATTTCGTCGCTAGTTGAACTGATTGTTTAAGAAGGGTCCAAAGGTGGATTGGAATGGAAAAAAGATGGTACGTCGTACACACTTACGCTGGGTATGAGAACAAAGTTAAAGCCAATTTGGAGCGTCGTCTCGAATCAATGGGCATGGAAGACAAAATCTTCCGCGTTCTAGTTCCGATGGAAGAAGAAGTGGTAGAGAAGGACGGCAAGAAAAAAGTTGTCCAACGTAAAGTCTACCCCGGATACGTCCTTGTGGAGATGGTTCAGACTGACGATTCATGGTACGTTGTTCGTAATACACCAGGCGTTACGGGATTCGTAGGATCGACCGGTGCCGGATCGAAGCCGATCGCACTCATGCCTGATGAAGTGGAACAAATTCTCAAGCATATGGGTATGGAAGAGCCGAAGCCGAAGATCGAGTTCGAGCTGAAAGAAACCGTACGCGTCAAAGTAGGTCCTTTTGCGGACTTTGTCGGAACAGTGGAAGAAATTTTGCTGGACAAAGCAAAACTCAAGGTTCATGTTAACATGTTTGGCAGGGAGACCCCTCTTGAGTTGGATTACACTCAAGTGGAGAAGATATAACATTCGGTTTCCGTTTGGATTTCAGGGTAAGGAGGTGTAATTAGTCATGGCAAAAAAAGTCATCAAGATGGTGAAACTGCAAGTTCCTGCAGGTAAAGCTAATCCGGCTCCGCCGATTGGTCCAGCACTAGGTCAAGCAGGCGTTAACATTATGGCGTTCTGTAAAGAGTTTAATGCTCGTACCGCAGATCAAGCAGGTTTGATTATCCCAGTTGTTATCTCCGTGTTCGAGGACCGTTCCTTTACATTCGAGACTAAAACTCCGCCGGCAGCAGTATTGCTCCGCGTAGCAGCAGGTATCGCAAAAGGTTCAGGCGAACCGAACAAGAAGAAAGTAGCTACCGTCAAACGCGACAAAGTTCGTGAAATTGCGGAGCAAAAAATGCCCGACTTGAATGCAGCTTCTGTTGAAGCAGCAATGCTTATGATTGAAGGTACTGCACGCAGCATGGGTGTAACAATCGTCGACTAATCGCGTTCATGTCCATCGGGACATAAGCGAAGGGCTGCCTTCGGGCTCGCCCGGCTGTCGAAGCTTCGGCTTCGCTGGTGGGAGGATCATCCCTAGGAGGATTTTCCGCTACAACCACATAAGGAGGATAATACAATGGCTAAACATGGCAAGAAGTATCTAGAAGCTGCTAAGCTAATTGATAGCGAAGCAACTTACGAGCCTTTGGAAGCAATGGAACTCGTGAAAAAAGCAGCAACAGCTAAATTTGACGAATCTGTCGAAGTGGCTGTCCGTCTGGGTGTAGACCCGCGGAAACAAGACCAAGCGGTGCGCGGAGTAGTAGTACTTCCACACGGTACTGGTAAAACAAAAACCGTTCTCGTTTTCGCAAAAGGCGAAAAAGCAAAAGAGGCGGAAGCTGCAGGTGCTGACTTTGTTGGCGATGCAGACATGATCAACAAAATCCAACAAGGCTGGTTTGACTTCGACGTTTGCGTAGCAACGCCGGACATGATGGCTGAAGTTGGTAAGCTCGGTCGTATCCTGGGTGGTAAAGGCTTGATGCCGAACCCGAAAGCTGGTACAGTAACGTTTGACGTTTCTAAAGCCGTGCAAGAAATTAAAGCCGGTAAGATTGAATACCGTCTTGATAAAGCAGGTCAAATCCATGCGCCAATCGGCAAAGCATCTTTCGACGCTGAGAAACTCAATGAGAATCTTAAAGCATTGCTAGAAGCTCTAGTCCGTGCAAAACCGGCTGCAGCTAAAGGGGTTTACCTGAAAAACATCGCCGTTTCATCGACAATGGGCCCTGGTGCTCGTGTATCGACTGCGAACTATCGCTAATTGAAACGGAACTGACATTCGAATACGCATACCGTAGACAGTAGGTGCCGGAAGGCTTAATTTCCTACCGAGGTGTTATGATAAAGCGTTTGTGTGCGAGTTAGCTCGCAATTACGGACCATCATGGCCTTCGTAGTCTATGACTGTGAAGGCTTTTCTCATGCTTTTAACGCAAGGGAAAGCTCATCGTAAAAACGGGATGTAAAATATTACGGGAGGTGTACAGTTTGGCAAACGCAAAAATCATCCAAGAAAAACAACAAGCGGTTGATGTAATCACGTCTAAGCTTCGTGAAAGCACTACTACTGTTGTTGCTGATTATCGCGGATTGAACGTTGCGCAAGTTACAGAACTTCGGAAACAGCTTCGTGAAGCTGGTATCGAATTTCAAGTATTGAAAAACTCGCTCGTTCGTCGTGCTACTGAAGGCGCAGAATTGTCAGAACTGAACAGCATTTTGACTGGTCCTACAGCCATTGCTTTCAGTAATGAAGATGCTGTTGCTCCAGCAAAAATTTTGAACGACTTCGCTAAGAAAAACGAAGCTTTGAAACTTAAAGGCGGCGTTGTTGAAGGTAAAGTTGTTGGTATGGAACAAATTAAAGCGTTGGCGGAGCTTCCGTCCCGCGATGGTTTGCTCTCCATGCTCCTCAGCGTATTGCAAGCCCCAGTGCGCAACTTCGCGCTTGCGGTTAAAGCAGTCGGCGAGCAAAAAGAAGCACAAGCATAAGCAGTGTTTCAACCTTTATTACAATAAAGTCTGTCGGCTTAAGCTGGCAACATAATAAACCAAAAAACTAAAACCATTCCTGGAGGTATAACCATGTCTAAAGATCAAATCTTAGAAGCTATTAAAGTTATGACCGTTCTTGAACTGAACGATCTTGTAAAAGCAATTGAAGAAGAATTCGGCGTAACAGCTGCTGCACCAGTTGCAGCTGCTGCAGGCGGCGCAGCAGAAGTTGCTGAGCAATCTGAATTCGACGTTATCCTTAACAGTGCTGGCGCATCGAAAATCAACGTTATCAAAGTTGTTCGCGAAATCACAGGTCTTGGCCTGAAAGAAGCGAAAGATCTTGTTGATGGCGCTCCTAAAGCAATCAAAGAAAAAGTTGCAAAAGAAGAAGCTGAAGCTGTTAAAGCTAAGCTTGAAGAAGCAGGCGCTTCTGTAGAAGTGAAATAATTTCGCTTCATTATAATAACGGGCCCCTTGAAACGTCACGTTTCAAGGGGTTCGTTGTATGTATTAAGCTATTATGTCGAAAGGAGGAGGGAAACAGATGTCTGACCATTACTATTCCCAAAGTCCAGGAGTTAAGCATGATCGTCAAATCCATCAAGCCGAACTTCGGAGTTATCCATTTAAATTTATGACGGATGCTGGAGTCTTTTCCAAAACGGGTGTTGATTATGGGAGTAAAGTTCTACTCAATGCGTTAGTGCTTCCTCCAAATTCGAAAGTACTTGATGTTGGCTGTGGTTATGGTCCAATCGGATTGACAGCAGCGAAGCTTGTTCCCCAAGGTCATGTAACCATGATCGATATTAATGAAAGAGCCGTGGAACTATCGCTAGAAAACGCGAAACTAAACGGTATCAATAATGTAACGGTATATCAAAGTGATCTGTATGACGCAGTACGAAATCAGAGCTTCGATGCCATTCTAACAAACCCTCCAATAAGAGCAGGCAAACAAACAGTTCATCGCATTTTCGAAGAAGGCTATGAGCTGCTTAAGCCTGGCGGAAGTATGTGGATTGTTATTCAAAAAAAGCAAGGTGCTCCTTCTGCAGAAGCTAAACTTCAATCGTTGTTTAGTGAAGTAAAAGAAGTAACGAAGGATAAAGGTTATAGGATATATTTGGCAATTAAATAAGAGAATAGATTTTCTTGACTTGATTTTCTGTATGTGTTATCATTATAAAATGTCAGCATTAAATTGGGCTCGATCTCTTTAGTCAACTAAAATGTCAAGTGCGATTTTTTTAGCGCGGAATGCATATAGTTTGCGTATTTGACGTATAATGTTTACGTTTTGGGCAAAATTACTTGATATGGAACCATCGCGCCCGCGCTGTGCTTGGTTGGCTGCTGGAACACGCTCTTTTTTCGAACTATTCGATAAGGGCTTTTCTTTATTTAAAGTAGTGACGCAGTGAATTCGATGCTGTGAGACAGACATGAGGGGTGAGGTTAAGTTGGCAGGACAACTTGTTCAGTATGGTCGGCGCACGCGTAGAAGTTACGCCCGGATCAACGAGGTGCTGGAAGTCCCGAACCTGATTGAAATCCAACAAAAATCGTACGAAAAATTCTTGGAGAATGACTTGCTTGAGTTGTTCCAAGATATTTCGCCGATTCAGGACTTTACGGGCAATCTATCGCTTGAGTTTATCGACTATAACTTGGGCGAACCGAAATATTCGGTCGATGAATCAAAAGAACGCGATGTGACGTATGCTGCTCCACTGCGCGTTAAAGTACGGCTCTTTAATAAGGAAACCGGCGAAGTGAAGGAACAAGAAGTGTTCATGGGTGACTTCCCGCTGATGACCGAGACCGGTACGTTTATTATTAACGGTGCGGAGCGGGTTATTGTTAGCCAATTGGTGCGATCCCCGAGTGTATACTTCAGCACGAAAGTTGATAAAAACGGGAAGAAAACATACACGGCAACAGTTATCCCGAACCGCGGAGCTTGGTTGGAGCTCGAGACGGATGCCAAGGATATCATTTACGTTCGTATTGACCGCACCCGGAAAATACCGGTGACGGTGCTTTTGCGTTCACTTGGCTTTGGGACTGACGCTGAAATTCTTGAATTACTCGGACATGACGAGTATATCCGTAACACGCTGGACAAAGATAACACGGATTCGACTGAGAAAGCGCTGATTGAAATTTATGAGCGTCTTCGTCCAGGCGAGCCTCCGACTTTGGATAATGCTAAGAGCTTGCTGGTTGCGCGCTTCTTTGATCCAAAACGTTATGACTTGGCTAACGTCGGTCGTTACAAAATCAATAAAAAGCTTCATATCAAGAACAGATTGTTCAATCAACGTTTGGCAGAAACACTTGTAGATCCTACTACGGGAGAGATCATCGCTGAAGCTGGCCAAATGATCGATCGTCGTTTGCTGGATGAGATTCTTGATAAGTTGGAGAAAAACGTCGGACATAAGACTTACCATGTTGCTAATGGCGTGTTGAATGCTGATAGTATTCCACTACAAACCATCAGCGTATTCTCTCCGCTTGATGAATCTAAAGTGATTAAAGTTATTGCTAACGGTGTGATTGATAAATCCGTTAAAAATATTACACCTGCAGATATCATTTCGTCCATTAACTACTTCATCAACCTTCTGCATGGGGTTGGAAGCACGGATGATATAGATCACCTCGGTAACCGTCGTTTGCGTTCGGTTGGCGAGCTGCTGCAAAACCAATTCCGTATCGGTTTATCCCGTATGGAACGTGTTGTACGCGAGAGAATGTCCATTCAAGACGCTAACGCGATCACGCCGCAAGCCTTGATTAACATTCGACCAGTTATTGCGTCGATTAAAGAGTTTTTCGGTTCATCTCAACTTTCTCAATTTATGGACCAAACGAATCCGCTTGCTGAATTGACACATAAACGTCGTCTATCTGCACTCGGACCCGGCGGTTTGACGCGTGAGCGCGCGGGCTTTGAAGTACGTGACGTTCATAACTCTCACTACGGTCGTATGTGTCCAATTGAAACGCCAGAGGGACCAAACATTGGTTTGATCAACTCCTTGTCTTCATTTGCTCGTATTAACGAATATGGCTTCATTGAAGCGCCATACCGTTGGGTAGATCCGAAGACAGCGATTGTGACAGAGCAAATCGCATATCTGACTGCGGATGAAGAAGATAACTATGTTATCGCACAAGCGAATGCGAAGTTGAACCCGGATGGTACATTCACGGAAGATAGTGTTATCGTTCGTTATAACAAACAAGCTGATAACATCTTGACGATGCCGACTGAACGTGTTGACTACATGGACGTATCCCCTAAACAGGTTGTATCCGTTGCGACAGCATTGATTCCTTTCTTGGAAAACGATGACTCCAACCGTGCCCTAATGGGATCCAACATGCAACGTCAAGCCGTTCCGCTCTTAATTCCAAAAGCACCGCTTGTTGGTACGGGGATGGAGCATAAATCGGCTAAGGACTCCGGTGTATGTATTGTATCCAAACATGATGGCGTTATTGAGCGCGTTACAGCTAATGAAATTTGGCTGCGTCGTGTAGAGATGCTTGACGGCAAACCAGTTACTGGCGATCTCGTCAAACATAAGATTCATAAGTTCATGCGTTCTAACCAAGGTACATGTATCAACCAACGTCCTATCGTACGTAAAGGCGAAGTGATCAAGAAAGGCGATATTCTCGCTGATGGTCCTTCAACTGAGCAAGGCGAATTGGCGCTTGGGCGCAACGTAGTCGTAGCTTTCATGACTTGGGAAGGTTACAACTATGAGGATGCTATTCTTCTAAGCGAGAAGCTAGTGAAAGAAGATGTATATACATCAATTCACATTGAAGAATATGAATCCGAAGCTCGTGATACGAAGCTTGGACCTGAAGAAATTACGCGCGACATTCCGAATGTCGGCGAAGAAGCGCTTAAGAATCTCGACGAACGCGGTATTATCCGTGTTGGTGCTGAGATTGGCGCAGGCGACATTCTCGTTGGTAAAGTAACGCCTAAGGGTGTAACTGAGCTAACTGCAGAAGAACGCTTGCTGCATGCTATCTTCGGCGAGAAGGCTCGTGAAGTGCGTGATACGTCACTTCGTGTGCCGCACGGTACAGACGGTATTGTCGTTGATGTTAAAGTGTTTACGCGTGAGAACGGCGATGAATTGCCACCAGGCGTTAATCAGCTCGTTCGTGCGTACATTGCGCAAAAACGTAAAATTTCCGAAGGTGACAAAATGGCAGGACGCCACGGTAATAAAGGGGTTATCGCCCGTATTATGCCGGAGGAAGATATGCCGTTCTTGCCGGATGGCACACCAGTAGAAGTCGTGCTTAACCCGCTCGGCGTTCCTTCACGGATGAACATCGGTCAAGTGCTCGAAGTCCATCTAGGTATGGCATGTAAACAGCTTGGTCTTCATGCAGCAACACCGGTATTTGATGGTGCGCATGAGTATGACGTGTTTGATGCTATGGAAGAAGCTGGTATGCAGCGTAACGGTAAAACCATATTGTATGATGGCCGTACAGGTGAATCATTCGAACGTGAAGTTACCGTCGGCGTTATGTATATGATCAAACTTGCTCACATGGTTGACGATAAAATCCATGCTCGTTCCACTGGTCCTTACTCACTCGTTACGCAACAGCCTTTGGGCGGTAAAGCGCAATTTGGTGGACAACGTTTCGGTGAGATGGAAGTATGGGCACTTGAAGCCTACGGCGCCGCTTATACGCTTCAAGAGATTCTAACGGTTAAATCCGATGACGTAGTCGGACGGGTGAAAACGTATGAATCGATCGTCAAAGGTGAGAATGTACCGGAACCTGGTGTTCCTGAATCATTCAAAGTATTGATTAAAGAACTTCAAAGTCTAGGTATGGATGTTAAAATCCTGTCAGAGAATGAAGAAGAGATCGAAATGCGAGAGATGGATGACGAGGAAGAAGGTACGGGCGATAAGCTCAACCTGAATCTGGAAGGTTCTGAAGTCGGAGCTGAATAAAGATTGTCACTGACTGCTCGTCCTCAATGGAGGACGCGCAGTCGCTCATTTGCACGACATAGCCATACATGACGAAGGAGGGTTGCTCCTTGTTGGACGTGAACAACTTCGAGTATATGAAAATCGGGCTTGCCTCGCCGGATAAAATTCGTTCTTGGTCCCGCGGAGAAGTCAAAAAACCGGAGACGATCAACTATAGGACGTTAAAACCGGAAAAAGAAGGGCTCTTCTGCGAAAAAATCTTTGGGCCTACCAAGGATTGGGAGTGCCACTGTGGTAAATACAAACGTGTTCGTTATAAAGGCGTCGTTTGTGATCGTTGCGGTGTTGAAGTAACACGTGCAAAAGTGCGTCGTGAACGGATGGGTCATATTGAGCTTGCTGCTCCAGTATCACACATCTGGTATTTCAAAGGGATTCCAAGCCGCATGGGCTTAGCATTGGATATGTCCCCTCGTTCTTTAGAGGAGATCATCTACTTTGCATCCTATGTTGTGACTGATCCTGGTGATACGCCACTTGAGAAAAAACAATTGCTGTCGGAGAAAGAATACCGCAGCTATCGTGAGAAATACGGTTATGGATTCCATGCTGGTATGGGTGCTGAAGCAGTTAAAAGACTACTTCAGGATATCGATGTGGAAAAAGAACTCGAAACGCTGAAAGAGGAACTACGTACTGCTCAAGGGCAACGTCGTAACCGTGCTATCAAGCGTTTGGAAGTTATCGAAGCATTCCGCAACTCCGGCAATGAGCCGGAATGGATGATCCTTGATGTACTTCCGGTTATCCCGCCAGAGCTTCGCCCAATGGTACAACTGGATGGCGGACGTTTTGCAACGTCTGACTTGAATGACCTGTATCGTCGTGTAATTAACCGTAATAACCGTCTAAAACGTTTGTTAGATTTGGGAGCGCCGGATATCATCGTTCAGAATGAGAAACGGATGCTTCAAGAAGCGGTAGATGCGCTGATCGATAATGGTCGTCGCGGTCGTCCTGTTACAGGACCGGGTAACCGTCCGCTCAAATCGCTTAGCCATATGCTTAAAGGTAAACAAGGCCGTTTCCGTCAGAACTTGCTCGGTAAACGTGTTGACTACTCTGGTCGTTCCGTTATCGTTGTAGGACCGAACCTGAAGATGTTCCAATGTGGACTTCCGAAGGAAATGGCGCTCGAGCTGTTCAAGCCGTTCGTTATGAAAGAGCTTGTCAACAAAGGACTTGCCCATAACATTAAGAGTGCGAAGCGCAAGGTAGAACGCGTAAGCCCTGAAGTATGGGATGTTCTTGAAGAAGTCATTAAGGAGCATCCGGTTCTATTGAACCGTGCACCGACCCTTCACCGCCTTGGTATCCAAGCCTTCGAACCGATTCTTGTTGAAGGTCGCGCTATTAAATTGCATCCGCTCGTTTGTACCGCTTATAATGCGGATTTCGACGGTGACCAAATGGCCGTCCACGTTCCATTGTCGGCAGAAGCGCAAGCGGAAGCTCGCTTACTGATGCTTGCATCAGGTAACATCTTGAACCCGAAAGACGGTAAGCCAGTTGTTACTCCATCGCAGGATATGGTTCTCGGATCGTATTACCTAACCATGGATAACAAAGAAGCTAAAGGCTCCGGCTCGGTATTTGCAACTGTGAACGAAGCGATTTCTGCTTATCAACGCGGTATTGTTTCTCTCCATGCACGTATTTTCATTCCGGTGAAAGTGCTGAAGAAAACAATATTCTCAGAGAAACAACAGAAGTCATTGCTTTCGACTACAGTTGGTAAAGTCATCTTTAACGAAATTTTCCCGGAAGACTTCCCTTACATCAACGAGGCTACCAAAGTCAACTTGCTGCAAGGAACACCGGATAAATATTTTGTATACGAAAAAGGCAGCGATTTGAGTAAAATCGTTGAAGAATTGCCGATTGCTGGCGGCGTAGGTAAGGAGTATCTTGGTAATATCATTGGCGAGTGCTTCCGTATTTACCACACCACTTTGACATCGATTATTCTTGACCGGATCAAACAACTAGGCTTCACTTACTCCACGCGCGCAGGTATTACCGTTTCTGTATCGGACGTAATCGTGCCGCCAGAGAAAGTAGAAATCTTGAAAGAATCCGATGCTAAAGTAGCTGTCGTTATGAATCAGTACCGTCGTGGTCTGATTACGAACGAAGAGCGCTATGACCGTGTTATTGAAATTTGGAGTAAATCCAAAGATCAAATTACGGATATCCTCATGAAATCGATGGATCGTTACAACTCCATCATGCTCATGGTTGACTCCAAAGCACGGGGTAACAAATCGCAAATCGCACAATTGGGCGGTATGCGGGGTCTGATGGCCAATCCATCGGGTCGTATCATTGAGTTGCCAATCAAATCGAACTTCCGTGAAGGCCTAACGGTCCTCGAGTACTTTATCTCGACGCATGGTGCTCGTAAAGGTTTGGCCGATACGGCGCTACGGACTGCCGATTCAGGTTACTTGACTCGTCGACTTGTTGACGTAGCGCAAGATGTTATCGTTCGTGAGGACGATTGCGGTACGGATAAAGGCTTCTCCGTCAGCAAGATCCAAGACGGTAAAGAAGTTATCGAGGATCTGTATGACCGTATTGAAGGTCGTTACGCATTCGAGACGGTTCGTCATCCACAAACGGGTGAAGTTATCGTTAAGAAGAGCGAACTGATCGATTCAAACAAAGCGGATGCGATCATCGATGCAGGTATCGAGAAGCTTCAAATTCGTTCTGTTCTTAGCTGCCGCGCGCGTCATGGCGTATGTAAAATATGCTACGGCCGTAACTTGGCAACAGGCAAACATGTTGAGATTGGTGAAGCGGTTGGTATTATCGCGGCACAATCCATCGGTGAGCCAGGAACACAGCTTACAATGCGTACATTCCATACCGGCGGTGTCGCTGGAGATGATATTACGCAAGGTTTGCCGCGTATCCAGGAGCTCTTCGAAGCACGTAATCCTAAAGGGCAAGCGATCATTACTGAGCTTGACGGTGTCGTGAAAGAAATCCGTGAAGCGAAAGACCGTCGTGAAGTTGAAGTTCAAGGCGAAGCGGAAACAAAAGTCTATAATATCACTTATGGATCACGTATCCGTGTAACTGTTGGGCAACATCTTGAAGCCGGCGATGAGCTGACGGATGGTTCGATCGATCCGAAAGACATGCTGCGCATTAAAGGTATTCGCGGCGTTCAAAACTACATTCTACAAGAAGTGCAACGCGTTTACCGGAACCAAGGGGTTGAGATCAATGACAAGCACGTTGAAGTCATGATCAAACAAATGCTCCGTAAAATCCGTATCGTAGACGCTGGTGAGACTAAACTCTTGCCAGGTGCATTTGCTGATAAATTCGAGTATGAGGATGCTAACCGCGATGCAATTATGGCAGGTCTCGAGCCTGCAGTTGCTAAGCCAGTCCTGCTCGGTATTACGAAAGCGTCACTTGAAACCGATTCGTTCTTGTCTGCGGCATCGTTCCAAGAGACAACTCGTGTATTGACTGATGCAGCGATCAAAGGTAAAGTTGACCAATTGCTCGGCTTGAAAGAGAATGTTATTATTGGTAAGCTGATTCCTGCTGGTACAGGTATGAATCGTTACCGCAGCATCAAGCTAGTTGGTTTGGAAGATGAGATCGAAGCAGCCGATCAAGGCGAGCTAGAATCGGAAGCTGTAACTATCGACTAGTTGACTGTACTATAGTGAAAGAGCGAGACATCAACCGTGATGCTTTGCATATACGGTAGTTGTCCGCTCTTTCGTTTGTATGGTTGTTATAGGAGATTCCCCTTTACAAGATTAACAAAATTTTGCATATAAGATAGAAGCAAAGTCACTTGACACTTTTGGGGTGTAGGTGATATTATATCGAAGTGTGCCAAATTGTATGATCGCTCAACCGAAAGGAAAGGTGATATCATGCAGTTTAAGGTCGGTGCGAAACAGACGACTAAGATGCTTGAGCAACAGAAAGCTATCGAAGTTTATATGGCTCGTGATGCAGATCCACGAATGAGAGAGAAAGTCGTTCATTTGTGCGAGCGGTCAGGTGTTCCTATTAAGTGGGTCGATACAATGCAAGAACTTGGGGTAACCTGTTCAATTGATGTTGGAGCCGCTATGGCAGCACTCATACCTGATGAAGAATAAAGAAAAAACCATTTTTGTCTGTTCATAATTCTAGGATGATGAACTGGTGAGAATTTTTATTTGTTCTTTTATGAACCGCCTGGATCTGTGGACTTAATCTTGGGGTAAAATGTCTTGCCATTAATAAGGCATTAATTATGGGAAGGGGGTGGCAATAACATGCCAACTATTAATCAGCTAGTCCGTAAAGGACGTCAAGCTAAAGTCGTGAAATCGAAATCGCCAGCTTTGCAAAAAGGCTTCAATGCCCTTAAACGTGAAGCAACGAAAATCAGCGCTCCGCAAAAACGCGGTGTCTGCACTCGTGTAGGTACAATGACTCCGAAGAAACCGAACTCCGCGCTTCGTAAATATGCTCGTGTACGTCTAACGAACAAAATTGAGGTGACGGCTTATATTCCGGGTATCGGACATAACCTTCAAGAGCACAGCGTTGTATTGATTCGTGGTGGACGGGTAAAAGACCTTCCGGGTGTACGTTACCATATCGTTCGCGGAGCATTGGATACAGCGGGTGTAAACAACCGTAACCAATCTCGTTCGAAATACGGTACTAAACGCCCTAAAGTTAAAAAATAATAACAGCATAGCTTAACGCATGCTAGATAATGAAAGAAAGGGGGACTTTCTCATGCCACGCAAAGGTCCTGTAACGAAACGTGATGTACTTCCGGATCCGGTGTACAATAGCAAACTGGTAACTCGTCTAATCAACCGTATTATGATTGACGGTAAACGCGGAACTGCTCAAACACTTTTGTATGATGCCTTCAAGCTGATTCAAGAACGCACGGGTAAAGATCCAATGGAAGTGTTCGAAGCAGCATTGAAAAATATTATGCCAGTACTTGAGGTTAAAGCTCGTCGTGTCGGCGGCGCTAACTATCAAGTGCCTATCGAGGTTAAACCTGAACGTCGTACTTCGCTTGGTCTCCGTTGGCTCGTGAACTATTCACGTAACCGCGGTGAAAAAACGATGGAAGAACGTTTGGCTGCTGAAATCACAGATGCTTCCAATAACACTGGCGCATCCGTGAAGAAACGCGAAGATACACACAAAATGGCAGAAGCGAACAAAGCGTTTGCTCACTACCGTTGGTAGAATGATAACTAAGACATCTATTAAGATGATCTTGAATTAAAGAGAGGAGACAAATTCATGTCAAGAGAATTCTCCTTGTTTAATACGCGTAACATAGGGATTATGGCGCATATTGATGCTGGTAAAACCACAACAACTGAACGTATCTTGTTTTTCACAGGCCGTACTCATAAAATTGGCGAAGTGCATGAAGGCGCTGCGACAATGGACTGGATGGAGCAAGAACAAGAGCGCGGTATCACAATTACGTCTGCCGCGACAACCGCTCAATGGAAAGGTCACCGCATTAATATCATCGACACCCCGGGACACGTTGACTTCACAGTAGAAGTTGAACGTTCCCTGCGCGTATTGGATGGAGCCGTTGGGGTTTTCAGTGCGAAAGAGGGCGTTGAGCCTCAGTCTGAAACCGTATGGCGTCAGGCTGACCGTTATGGCGTTCCGCGGATCGCTTACGTTAACAAGATGGACATTATCGGTGCAGACTATCTGAATGTTATTAAAGACATGCGTGAGCGTCTGCAAGCTAATGCTGTTGCGATTCAACTACCTATCGGTGCTGAGTCCGACTTCCTTGGTGTAATTGACATCGTTGAACGTGTAGCATACAAATATGTAGATGATCTCGGAAAAGATCCTGAGAAAATCGAAATTCCAGCTGAGTATGTGGAAAAAGTTGATGAGCTTCGTCTTGAACTCATCGAAAGAGTTGCAGAATTGGATGAAGAGTTGACAATGAAGTATCTGGAAGGTGAAGAAATCACTATTCCTGAACTGAAAGCAGCACTTCGCAAAGGTGTTTGCGAAGTTAAAATCTTCCCAGTTGTTGCAGGCTCATCTTACCGTAACAAAGGTGTTCAACTAGTTTTGGATGCAGTTGTTGACTACCTCCCTTCACCGCTTGATGTACCAGCTATCAAAGGTACACTCGAAGACGGAGAAGAAGGAGCTCGTCCATCTTCTGATACAGAACCGTTCGCGGCTCTTGCATTCAAAATCATGACTGACCCTTATGTTGGTAAACTGACGTTCTTCCGTGTATATTCTGGTGTACTTAAATCCGGTTCGTATGTTCTTAATGCAACTAAGAACAAACGTGAGCGTATTGGACGTATCCTACAAATGCATGCGAACAGCCGTCAAGAAATTTCTGAAGTTTACTCTGGAGATATCGCTGCTGCAGTCGGTCTTAAAGATACGACTACAGGGGATACATTGTGTGATGAAAAGCACGTTATCGTTCTTGAATCCATGAACTTCCCTGAACCAGTTATCTCGGTTGCTATCGAACCAAAAACGAAAGCTGACCAAGATAAATTGGGTATTGCAATCTCCAAGCTGGCTGAAGAAGATCCTACCTTCCGCGCACGTACTGACGAAGAAACTAACCAGACTATTATCTCTGGTATGGGTGAGCTTCACCTTGAGATCCTCGTTGACCGTATGCTGCGTGAATTCAAAGTTGAAACAAACGTTGGTGCACCGCAAGTTGCTTACCGTGAAACGTTCCGTGAAGCTGCGAAGGTTGAAGGTAAGTTCGTTCGTCAATCCGGTGGTAAAGGTCAATATGGTCATTGTTGGGTTGAATTCTCCCCACAAGAGCCAGGCACAGGATTTATTTTCGAGAACAAAACTGTCGGTGGTTCGATTCCGCGTGAATTTATTGGTCCAATCCAAGCCGGTATCGAAGAGTCAATGAAAAACGGTGTAATCGCTGGTTACCCGCTCGTTGATGTTAAAGCTGTAGTTGTTGACGGATCTTATCATGATGTCGATTCCTCAGAGATGGCGTTTAAAGTTGCTGGTTCCATGGCGCTTAAAGCTGCTAAAGAGAAGTGTAAACCAGTACTTCTTGAGCCAATCATGAAAGTTGAAGTTACAGTTCCTGAAGAGTACATGGGCGATGTTATGGGTATGTTGAACTCCCGTCGTGGTCGTATCGAAGGTATGGATTCCCGTGGAGGTGCACAGATTATCCGTGCTAAGGTGCCTCTCGGTGAGATGTTTGGTTATTCCACAACACTTCGTTCCGGTACACAAGGTCGTGGAGTATTCTCAATGGAGCTTGCTTACTATGAAGAAGTTCCTCGTTCAATCTCCGAAGCGATCATCGCTAAGAACAAAGGCAATTAGTATTAATTGACTTGCATTACCTTTATTTACTCAGGTCGTCGTTCTCACTTGTTCACAAGTGAGATGTTCGGCCCAAACATAAAACTTAAGATATATTAAGGAGGATTAAGTTCAATGGCAAAGGCTAAATTTGAACGTAACAAACCGCACGTTAATATCGGTACTATCGGTCACGTCGACCACGGTAAAACAACTCTTACTGCAGCAATCACTACTGTACTTTCCAAAAAATACGGCGGTGCTGCAATTGCATTTGACCAAATCGATAAAGCTCCAGAAGAGCGCGAACGTGGTATCACGATCTCGACAGCTCACGTTGAGTATGAGACGCCTAACCGTCACTACGCACACGTTGACTGCCCAGGTCACGCCGACTATGTTAAGAACATGATCACTGGTGCTGCTCAAATGGACGGAGCTATCCTGGTTGTATCCGCAGCTGACGGCCCTATGCCGCAAACTCGCGAGCACATCCTTCTTTCCCGTCAAGTAGGCGTACCTTACATCGTTGTATTCCTTAACAAATGCGACATGGTTGAAGACGAAGAGCTTCTTGAATTGGTTGAAATGGAAGTTCGTGACCTTCTTTCTGAGTATGAGTTCCCAGGCGACGACACTCCGATCATTCGTGGTGCAGCTCGTGAAGCTCTTGCAAACCCAGATGGTCCTTGGGCTGACAAAATCGTTGAGTTGTTCGAACAAGTTGACGCATACATCCCAACTCCAGAACGCGACACTGCAAAACCTTTCCTTATGCCTGTAGAGGACGTGTTCACGATCACTGGTCGTGGTACAGTTGCTACTGGTCGTATCGACCGTGGTCTTGTAAAAGTTGGCGACGAGATCGAAATCGTTGGTCTTGCTGAAGAAACTCGTAAATCCGTTGTAACTGGCGTTGAAATGTTCCGTAAATTGATGGATGGCGCTCAAGCTGGCGACAACATCGGCGCATTGCTTCGTGGTGTAGACCGTAAAGATATTGAGCGTGGACAAGTATTGGCTAAACCGGGTTCGGTTAAACCACACACTAACTTCACTGCACAAATCTACGTTCTTACTAAAGAAGAGGGCGGACGTCACAAACCTTTTTTCACAGGTTACCGTCCACAGTTCTACTTCCGTACAACTGACGTAACAGGTATCATCAACCTTCCAGAAGGTACTGAAATGGTTATGCCTGGCGACAACATCACGGTTACTGTTGAGCTAATCGCTCCAATCGCTGTTGAAGAGGGAACTCGTTTCTCTATTCGTGAAGGCGGCCGTACAGTAGGCGCTGGCGCTGTAGCAACTATCCAAAAATAATTCAACGCGGCCTAGCCGCATTGAATAAGAAAGCCCCTACTTCGGTAGGGGCTTTTATTTTTACTTATTCTTACATACAACTAATGATTGACTGGAGGTATAAATGGGATTTAATATAAGAATAGTGTATAGGAATTATAATTTACATTAATAATCATTCACATGATTACGGTCTTAGACTTTATCACGTGAAAGCAATGATGCTTAACTGGAGTTTAAGCATGAAGTACTAAAGCACCACTATATGAGAGGGGTAT
The DNA here is from genome assembly GCA_048976605.1 of Pristimantibacillus sp. Lineage (GTDB taxonomy): Bacteria > Bacillota > Bacilli > Paenibacillales > Paenibacillaceae > Pristimantibacillus. The sequence goes on from JBHGUX010000001.1 coordinate 36,295, forward strand.
ACAAAGATGAGTAAAAAGAAGTTTTTTATCGGAATGACACTGGCAGCTGTAATGGTAGTAACAGCAGCATGTGGCGGTGGCAGCAAAAACGAAGCTGGAGGAGAAAGTAAGAACGAGGCTGGAGATAATAAAAATTATACAGTTTCAATCTCTCAAATTGTTGAACATCCATCGCTGGATGCAACGCGTGAAGGATTCCTTGCAGCACTTAAAGATGCAGGAATTGAAGAAGGCAAGAACTTAAAGGTTGATTTTAACAACGCTCAAGGTGACCCAGCAAACAGCAAAACAATTTCACAAAAAATTGCTTCTGGAAAAAGTGATCTTGCACTAGGTATCGCAACATTGCCTGCACAAAACCTTGCTGAAGACGTAACGGACAAGCCTGTATTGTTCGCAGCGGTAACGGATCCAATTGAAGCAGGAATTGTTACACAATTGAAAGCACCAGGCGGCAACATCTCAGGTGCAGCAGATACGAATCCAGATGCAATCATTCAAACGATGGATTTCATTGCTTCAGAATTTCCGAACGTCAAAAATGTAGGTATCGTAATTAATGAAGGCGAGCAAAATGCGGTCGTTATGGCTAACATAGCTGAAGAAGCACTTAGCAAGCATGGCATTAAGCTTGTGAAAGCACCAATTACGAATACATCTGAAGTGAAACAAGCTTCTGACTCTTTAGTTGGACGTGTTGATGCAATCTATATCACACTCGACAACATGGTAGTAAGCGGTGTCGATGCACTAATTGAAGTAGCTAACCAAAATGATATTCCTTTCTTCTCAGCAGATCGTGATACTGTAGAAAAAGGTGCATTTGCTGCAGTAGGCTTCAAATACTATGACCATGGTTATGAAGTAGGTCAAATGGCAGTCGAAATTTTGAAAAACGGCAAGAAGCCAGGTGACATGGATATTACAGTACCGCAAAAACTAGACTTCATTTTCAACCTTAAAGCTGCTGCTGAACAAGGCATTACAGTTACTGATGCAATGAAAGCATATGTGAAAGATCCAGCTAACAACATTATTGAGTAGTTTGAACGTAGATAGTATAAAATAATACAACGGTGGGGTGGGCGTATTCATAGTTCACCCCCATTGTTATGAGAGGGAGGAAATTCATATGCTAACATCTATGATAGGTGCGGTTGAGAGCGGATTAGTGTATGCTCTTATGGCCTTTGGCGTCTACATTACATTTCGCATACTCGATTTTCCTGATTTAACAGTAGACGGAAGCTTTACGACGGGTGCAGCTATTGGTACTGTAATGACAATCTCTGGTTATGAACCTTGGATTGCGGTAATCGGTGCGTTTATCGGTGGAGGTCTAGCTGGAGCTTGTACTGGCTTGCTTCATACGAAAGGTAAGATTAATGGTTTATTATCGGGCATCATCATGATGATTGCTTTATATTCGATTAACCTTCGTATTCTTGGGAAACCGAATCTTTCATTGCGAAACCAAGATAATCTTTTTAAGGATTTAAACTTTTTGGGTGATTACACAATCGTAGTGGTTATGATTGTGTTTGTTCTTATTGTGAAAATCATACTCGATTTGTTCTTCCGTACTGATGTGGGTCTAAGTCTTCGTGCGACTGGTGATAACGCACGAATGATTAGAAGTTTTGGTGTAAATACGGATATTACGACGATACTAGGTATCGCTTTGTCTAATGCACTTGTTGCAACCTCTGGAGCACTAGTTGCTCAATATCAGAAGTATGCAGACAGCGGTATGGGAATCGGAATGATCGTTATAGGTTTAGCTTCAGTCATTATCGGTGAAGCGGTATTCGGAGCGAAGACTATTTTTAGAGCAACGATTGCCGTTATAATTGGTTCGATCATTTACCGTATCATTATTGCGCTTGCTATTCGGGTAGAATGGCTGGATACATCAGATACAAAACTGATAACAGCATTAATCGTTATTTTTGCTTTGATCGTTCCATATATGCGTCGAGTTTGGAAACAAAAAAATATGGCGCGTAAACGTACAGAAGAAATGCTGGCTTCTCTCGAAGGTATGCAGGCTGGAGGTGGACGCTAATGTTGGAAATTGCTAAGGTGTCCAAGCTGTTCAATCCTGGAACGGTAGATGAGAAGGCTGCACTGATAGGCGCTAATCTTCACATGAAGAGTGGTGACTTCATTACGGTTATTGGGAGTAATGGTGCAGGTAAATCTACACTTATGAACCTGATTTCTGGCGTAATGAAGCCTGATGCTGGTCAAGTTAGAATTGAAGGTCAGAATATTAGTGATCTTGCAGAACATCAACGCAGCCGCTGGATTGGTCGTGTATTCCAAGATCCAATGGCAGGAACTGCACCGCGTATGTCGATTGAAGAAAATTTAGCAATGGCATACGCGCGCGGTAAGAAACGTGGTCTTTCATTAGGAGTAACACGTGCGAAGAGAAATTTGTTTAAAGAGGAACTGCAACGTCTTGGGATCGGATTGGAGAATCGTTTGGGTGCAAAAGTTGGTTTATTATCAGGCGGAGAGCGTCAAGCTCTTAGCTTGCTTATGGCAACGTTCACCAAACCAAAGATTCTGCTGTTGGATGAACATACAGCTGCACTTGATCCGGCGCGTGCTGAACTAATTACCACTTTGACAGAATCGATCGTACGAGATATGAACTTAACGACATTGATGGTTACTCATAACATGGAGCAAGCAATTCGATTAGGTAATCGTTTGATCATGATGGATAAAGGCAGAATTATTCTAGAGGTTAATGAAGATCGTAAAGCGGATCTGACTGTAGAACGTCTGCTTGGCGAGTTTGAACAGATCAGTGGCAAGAAAATGGCAGACGACCGTGTAGTCCTAGGATAGGCAGTTGAAGTCATTAGTTGACTCGACCAGCAACACTCGGTGCCCTATATAATAGAAGAAACGCAACAGCTGCCAATCGCAGTCGTTGCGTTTCTTCTATTATATAGAGATGTTTCAGCAAGGTTTTCTTCAAGTAGTTGAAACAGGACATAAATGGATTTGTGATAAGTGGATGAAATAGTGTAAGCTGTTCAAAGTGATTAACACGCAGTGTATCGGAATATAGGATATGAATAAGGAACAGTACTGCGAAGATTCTCTATGACAAAGTGGCGCTAATTACATCAATCCACGAATTATACGTATATCTTCAATTAGTTTTAACTTTTCCTTGCAATTGCCTATATATTTCGTTATAATATTGACTGTTGGTCTGTGACGTTGCGATGATGTGAGAGGTTGCCGACACACCCGGCCCCTTTGCCATGGGGCGTTGGGGCATGTGAACCGGGTTTTCTCACGGAGTATGTCCGATAATAAATTGGGCGATAGAAGGAGGGACTTATATGGCAAAGCAAAAGATTCGTATTCGCTTGAAAGCATACGATCACAGAATTCTTGATCAATCCGCAGAGAAAATTGTTGAAACTGCAAAACGTTCCGGTGCAGGTGTTTCCGGGCCGATTCCGTTACCAACGGAAAAGCAAATCATCACCATTCTCCGTGCGGTACACAAGTACAAGGATTCTCGGGAACAATTCGAAATGCGTACACATAAACGCTTGATCGACATCGTTAACCCGACTCCGCAAACGGTTGATGCGTTGATGCGCCTGGATTTACCATCCGGTGTAGATATCGAAATCAAACTGTAATAAAGCATAATCGATTATAGAAGGAAAAGAGGTGTCAACATGAAGGGTATCTTAGGAAAAAAACTAGGTATGACGCAAGTGTTTACTGCTGAAGGTAATGTAGTTCCAGTAACAGTTATCGAGGCTGGACCTTGTGTAGTTCTCCAAAAGAAAGATCAAGAGAACGATGGTTATGAAGCCGTACAATTCGGTTTCTCTGATAAGAAAGTAAGCAGAACAATCAAGCCAGAAATCGGCCATGCTAAAAAAGCTGATACGGCTCCTAAGCGCTACGTTCGTGAAATTCGCGGTATTAACCTGGGTGAGTATGAAGTTGGCCAAGTAGTGAAAGCTGACTTGTTCACAGAGGGCGAATTCGTTGACGTAACAGGTGTTTCAAAAGGTAAAGGCTTCGCTGGCGTTATCAAACGTTGGGGACAAAGCACGGGTCCTATGTCTCACGGTTCCCGTTACCACCGTGGTCCAGGTTCAATGGGTTCTATCCAAGCGAACCGCGTACCGAAAGGCAAACGCCTTCCAGGTCACATGGGTCATGAAACAATCACGATTCAAAAACTTGAAATTATCCGTGTAGATGCAGAACGTAATGTACTGCTCGTTAAAGGCTCCATTCCTGGTCCTAAAAACGGATTCGTTAAAGTTAAAGAAACAGTTAAGAAATAATTACTCATAAGAAAGGAGGAACAAGAAATGCCTAAAGTAACACTATACAACGTGAGTGGTTCGCAAGTTGGAGAAGTAGAATTGGCTGATAGCGTATTCGGTATCCAACCAAACACACACGTATTGCATAGCGCTGTTGTCCTTCAGCAAGCTGCTGAACGTGCTGGGACACACAAAACGAAAGGACGCTCCGAAGTACGTGGTGGCGGTCGTAAACCTTGGAAACAAAAAGGTACTGGCCGTGCTCGTCAAGGTAGCATTCGCTCCCCACAATGGGTTGGTGGTGGTACAGTCTTCGGACCTACTCCTCGCTCATACGGTTTCAAACTTCCGAAAAAGGTTCGTCGCCTAGCGATTAAATCTGCATTGTCTTCAAAAGTGATTGATAACGACATCATCGTTCTTGATCAACTGGCATTCGCAGCACCGAAAACGAAAGAATTTGCAACCATTCTTAACAACCTGAAAGTTGGCCGTAAAGCACTAGTTGTTTTGCCAGCTTATGATGATAACGTAGCATTGTCTGCTCGTAACATCCCAGGCGTGAAATTCGTCGCAGCTGACGGCATTAATGTTCTGGATGTCTTGGTATATGACAAGCTCATCATCACGAAAGAAGCGGTAGAGAAAGTACAGGAGGTGTTTGCGTAATGAAAGATCCTCGCGAAATTATCAAACGCCCGGTTATCACAGAGCGCACGAGCGATTACATGGCTGTTAAACGTTATGTGTTTGAAGTCGACCTCCGTGCTAACAAAACCGAAATTAAAGATGCTATTGAACAAATCTTTAAAGTAAAAGTAACCGGCGTTAACACGATGCGCGTTGCGGGTAAACCAAAACGCTATGGTAAACATAGTGGCTATAGACCGGATTGGAAAAAAGCGATCGTTCAACTGAGCGCTGACAGCAAAGAACTTGAGTTCTTTGAAACGTCTGTATAGAAGAGGAGGGAATCTAAGTGCCTATCAAAAAGTACAAACCGACATCACCGGCTCGCCGTAATATGTCAGTCTCGACTTTTGAAGAGATTACGACAAGCACACCGGAGAAATCGTTGCTCTCCCCGCTTTTCAAAAAAGCAGGTCGCAACAACCAAGGTAAAATTACGGTACGTCACCACGGCGGCGGACACAAACGTAAATACCGTATTATCGATTTCAAACGTAACAAAGACGGAATCATTGGTAATGTAGCGTCGATCGAATACGATCCAAACCGTACATCCAAAATCGCTTTGATTCATTACGTTGATGGTGAGAAAGCTTACATCATCGCTCCTAAAGGCCTGAAAGTCGGAGACAAAGTTGAATCAGGACCTAATGCTGATATCAAAACAGGTAACGCGTTGCCATTGGGTAACATTCCAGTCGGTACAGTTATCCACAACATTGAATTGCAACCAGGTAAAGGCGGCCAATTGGTACGTGCTGCTGGTACAGATGCACAACTTCTTGGTAAAGAAGAGATCTATGTTACGATCCGCTTGACTTCCGGTGAAGTTCGTCGCATTCTGAAAACTTGTCGTGCAACAATTGGTTCTGTTGGTAACGAAGATCACGAACTGATTAAAATCGGTAAAGCTGGCCGTAACCGTTGGTTGGGCAACCGTCCACAAGTGCGCGGCGTAGTAATGAACCCGAACGATCACCCACACGGTGGTGGTGAAGGTCGCGCTCCGATCGGTCGTAAATCTCCGATGTCTCCTTGGGGTAAACCAACACTTGGTTTCAAAACTCGCAAGAAGAAAAAAGCATCGAGCAAATATATTATTCGTCGTCGTACGAAGTAATAACCGCTTGATACAAGCTACGTTTCCGCGAAGGGAGGACTCCACATGGGTCGCAGTTTGAAAAAAGGACCGTTTATTGACGGTTACCTGCTCAAAAAAGTCGAGGATCTAAGTGATTCAACTAAAAAAGTTGTTATCAAAACTTGGTCCCGTCGCTCGACAATTTTCCCACAGTTTGTTGGTCACACGTTCGGCGTTTATGACGGTCGTAAACACGTGCCAGTATACGTAACGGAAGATATGGTTGGACATAAACTTGGTGAATTCGCACCAACACGTACGTACAAAGGTCATGACGATGACAAGAAAACAGGTAAACGCTAATTTATCTGAAACATCTTTAATGTATGAGAGGAGGTTCATCCATGCCAGAAGCTAAAGCGCACGCTAATTTCGTACGCATTGCTCCTCGTAAAGCTATGCTAGTTGCGGATTTGATTCGCGGCAAGCAAGTAGGTGAAGCGATCGCGATTTTGCGTCACACGCCTAAGTCCGCTTCCCCGATTTTGGAGAAGTTGCTGAACTCTGCTATTGCTAACGCTGAGCATAACTATCAATTGGACATCAACAAATTGGTTATTTCGCAAGCATTCGTTAACCAGGGTCCAACAATGAAACGTTTCCGCCCTCGTGCAATGGGACGTGCAAGCAGGATCAACAAAAGAACCAGCCACATCACTTTGGTGGTATCTGAAAAATAAGGAGGGATAACGTGTGGGTCAAAAAGTAAATCCGGTCGGTCTCCGTATTGGGATAATCCGTGATTGGGAATCCAAATGGTACGCAGGCAAAGACTTCGGCGATCTTCTAATGGAAGACGTTAAAATTCGTGAGTACCTGAAGAACAAACTTAGAGATGCTGCAGTATCCCACATCGAGATCGAGCGCGCGGCTAACCGTGTTAACGTCACGATACAAACTGCTAAACCAGGTATGGTTATCGGCAAGGGTGGTTCCGAAGTGGAAAACCTGCGCACTGAACTTGGTAAAATCACTAAAGGCAAAAAAGTTCACATTAACATTTCCGAAATTAAACAAGCTGATCTTGACGCTATTCTAGTAGCTGAAAGCATCGCGCAACAACTGGAGCGTCGTGTTTCTTTCCGTCGTGCTTTGAAACAAGCGATCCAACGTTCGATGCGTGCTGGAGCTAAAGGAATTAAAACTGCAGTTAGTGGTCGTCTAGGCGGCGCTGAAATTGCACGTTCGGAAGGCTACAGCGAAGGAACAGTTCCATTGCATACATTGCGTGCTGATATTGACTACGGCACTGCTGAAGCATCTACGACTTACGGCCTTATCGGCGTAAAAGTATGGATCTATCGCGGCGAAGTCCTTCCAGTTAAGAAGAAAGCTCCCCAGGAAGGAGGCAACTAATCATGTTGGTACCTAAACGTGTCAAACACCGCAAACAACAACGCGGTCACATGAAAGGTCGTGCTAAAGGCGGCACTGAAGTAGCTTTCGGTGAATATGGTCTTCAAGCACTTGAACCGTCATGGATCACTAACCGTCAAATCGAAGCGGCTCGTATCGCAATGACTCGCTATATCAAACGTGGTGGTAAAGTATGGATCAAGATTTTCCCTGCTAAACCAATCACACAAAAGCCTCTCGAAGTTCGGATGGGTAGCGGTAAAGGTAACGTTGAGAAATGGGTTGCAGTTGTTAAACCAGGTAAAGTCCTGTTTGAACTAGCTGGCGTATCCGAAGAAGTCGCTCGTGAAGCGATGCGTCTCGCGTCCCACAAACTACCAATTAAAACGAAGTTCGTGAAACGCGAAGAAGTAGGTGGTGAAGCAAATGAAAGCTAATGATTTTCGCAACCTAACCTCTGCTGAGATAGAACAAAAGATCACTGGTTTTAAAGAAGAGCTTTTCAATCTTCGTTTCCAACTGGCTACAGGTCAACTGGAAAGCCCGACACGTATTCGTGACGTGCGTAAGAATATCGCTCGCGCTAAAACCATTTTGCATGAGAGAGAACTTGGAATCAGCAGCTAAATTGTTGTCCTTGATCACAGGTACATCTAGGTGTATGGAAGGAGGAAGAACATGAGCGAACGTAATGCCCGCAAAGTTCAAGTCGGTAAAGTCGTAAGTGACAAAATGGATAAAACAGTTGTTGTTTCCGTAGAAACATACAAAAAACACAACCTGTACCATAAACGCATTAAGTACACGAAGAAGTTCAAAGCGCATGATGAAGAGAATCAAGCGAAAATTGGCGATATCGTGAAAATCATGGAGACTCGTCCGTTGTCGAAAGACAAACGCTTCAGACTCGTGGAAATTGTTGAAGTGGCGATTGTCCTTTAAATTGTAGTATAGTAAATGAGCATTTTCCCGGAAGGAGGACGTTAAAATGATTCAACCATTTTCTCGTTTGCGTGTTGCTGACAACTCGGGCGCTAAAGAACTAATGTGTATTCGTGTGCTTGGCGGTACGGGACGTCGTGTTGCTGCTATCGGTGACTTGATCGTGTGTTCAGTTAAACAAGCAACACCAGGCGGCGTTGTCAAAAAAGGTGACGTTGTTAAAGCAGTTATCGTTCGTACAAAGCGTTCGGTTCGTCGTAAAGACGGTTCCTACATCGCGTTTGACGAAAATGCAGCTGTTATCGTTAAAGAAGATAAAAGCCCACGTGGCACTCGTATCTTTGGACCAGTTGCTCGTGAGCTTCGCGATAAAGATTTCATGAAAATCGTATCGCTTGCTCCAGAAGTTATTTAATTCAATCCCTAAGGGATCGCAATAGCTTGATAATCAAGCATGCAGGAGGTGTAACTCATGCCAAGGTTGAAAAAAATTCTTGAATCGCACAACAATAAATTGCACGTTAAAAAAGATGATACGGTAATTGTCATTTCCGGTAAGGATAAAGGCAAAAAAGGCCGTGTAATCGCTGCGTATCCGCGTGAAAACCGCGTACTCGTAGAAGGCGTCAATTTCGTGAAAAAACATACTCGTCCATCGCAAGTAAATCCGCAGGGCGGTATTATCGAGCAAGAAGCGCCGATTCACGTTTCTAACGTGATGCACGTTGATCCGAAGAGCGGTAAAGTAACTCGTATCGGATACAAAGTGCTCGACAACGGCAAGAAAGTCCGTATCGCAAAACGTTCGGGCGAAGTGATCGACTAATCGTTTCTGTAGGAAAGGAGGTCCATGAAAAATGGCAGTAAGATTGAAAGATCGTTTTCTAAATGAAATCACACCTGCGCTGATGCAGAAGTTCAACTATACGACTGTAATGCAAGTGCCGAAGATCGAGAAAGTTGTCATCAATATGGGTGTTGGCGAAGCAGTTGCTAACTCCAAAATCCTTGATGTCGCTGTCGAAGAACTTCGTATCATCTCCGGTCAAAAACCGGTAGTAACTCGTGCGAAGAAGTCCATTGCAGGCTTTAAACTTCGTGAGAACATGCCAATCGGGGTTAAAGTAACACTACGCGGTGAGCGTATGTACTACTTCCTTGACAAACTATTCAACATTTCGCTTCCTCGTGTTCGTGACTTCCGTGGTGTTTCAACGAAAGCATTTGACGGACGTGGAAACTATACGCTTGGCTTGAAAGAGCAATTGATCTTCCCGGAAATTGAGTACGATAAGGTCGATAAAGTACGCGGTATGGACATCGTCATCGTCACGACGGCAAACACAGACGAAGAATCTCGCGAACTGCTGACCCAAATGGGCATGCCGTTTGCGAAGTAATCCACTTTTAGGAGGTGTAATACCCAGTGGCAAAAACTTCGATGAAAGTGAAGCAACAACGTACACCGAAATTTAAAGTGCGTGCATATACACGCTGTGAACGTTGCGGCCGTCCGCACTCTGTTTTACAAAAGTTTAAAATTTGCCGGATTTGTTTCCGTGAGTTAGCATACAAAGGCCAGATTCCTGGCGTTAAAAAAGCAAGCTGGTAATCAGCCTAGTTCGGGAAGGAGGTTAACACAATGGTTATGTCTGATCCGATTGCAGATATGCTGACACGTATTCGCAATGCGAATGTCGTTCGTCACGAAACCGTGGAAATGCCCGCTTCTAAAGTTAAGAAGCAAATCGCTGAAATTTTGAAGCGCGAGGGTTTTATCCGCGATGCTGAATATATCGAGGACAACAAACAAGGGATTATTCGTATTTTCTTGAAATACGGCCCTAACCAAGAGCGCGTTATCACTGGTTTGAAACGTATTTCGAAACCAGGTTTGCGCGTGTATACACAATCGACTCAAATCCCGCGCGTACTTGGCGGACTTGGAATTGCTATCATTTCCACGTCTAAAGGGATTATGACCGATAAAGAAGCTCGCCAAGGTAAAGCTGGCGGCGAAGTAGTTTGCTACGTTTGGTAAGTAACAAGTCACAAAGATTGGAGGTGTAACAATGTCCCGTATTGGTCGCAAACCGATCCAAGTCCCTAACGGCGTTGACGTTAACTTGGACAACACTTTAATTACTGTTAAAGGACCGAAAGGCACGCTTTCCCGTGAACTTCACAAAGACATGAAAATCAATGTCGAAGCTAACGAAATCGTGGTTGAACGTCCATCTGACAATAAATTGCATCGTTCTTTACACGGTACAACTCGCAGCATCATCGCTAACATGGTGAGCGGAGTTACCGACGGCTTCTCGAAAAACTTGGAGCTCGTAGGCGTAGGTTACCGTGCAAGCAAATCTGGTGAGAAACTCGTACTTAACGTTGGTTACTCTCATCCAGTAGAGATTACTCCTGATAACGGCATTGAGTTCGATGTTCCTGTGAACACGAAAATCACTGTTAAGGGTATCGATAAAGAGCTCGTAGGAGCTATCGCTGCGAAAGTTCGTTCCGTACGTGAGCCTGAACCTTATAAAGGTAAAGGTATCAAATACGAAGGCGAACGCATCATTCGCAAAGAAGGTAAAGCTGGTAAGAAGAAATAAGCAGTCTGAATGGGCTGCTTAAGATAGCTGTATAAGGCATAAGAAAGGAGTGAACCTTCAATGATTACGAAAGGCGATAAAAACAAGGCTCGTCTGAAAAGACACTTGCGTGTTCGTAAAAAAATCAATGGAACGGCTGGACGTCCACGTCTATCGGTATTCCGTTCTTCCAAGCATATTTATGCACAATTGATCGACGATGTAACTGGCGTAACACTAGTATCTGCATCCACACAGGATAAAGAACTTGTAGAAACGATCGGCAACGGCGGCAGCGTTGAAGCTGCTGGTAAAGTTGGCGAATTGGTTGCAAAACGCGCTCAAGCGAAAGGGTTGACCCAAGTAGTATTTGACCGTGGCGGTTACTTGTATCATGGCAGAATTCAAGCACTAGCAAACGCTGCTCGCGAAGCTGGTCTAGAATTCTAGTCGAATTTACTTAAAAGGAGGTTAATCGACTTGCGTGTAGATCCAAATACGTTAGAACTGACTGAAAAAGTTGTTAATATCAATCGCGTATCCAAAGTTGTTAAAGGCGGACGCCGTTTCAGCTTTAGTGCGCTAGTAGTTGTCGGCGATGGTAATGGCTACGTTGGCGCAGGGATCGGTAAGGCGGGCGAAGTACCTGATGCGATTCGCAAAGGTATTGAAGATGCTAAGAAAAACCTGATCCATGTACCACTCGTTGGAACAACAATTCCACATCTTGTAATCGGACATTTTGGAGCAGGAGAAGTTCTTCTAAAACCAGCTTCCAAAGGTACTGGTGTTATCGCTGGCGGACCGGTTCGTGCTGTTCTTGAACTTGCTGGTGTTGGCGATATCTTGACTAAATCGCTTGGTTCTTCGAACTCGATGAACATGGTTAACGCAACGCTCGAAGGCCTTTCCCGCCTGAAACGTGCGGAAGATGTTGCGAAGCTTCGTGGGAAAACCGTAGAAGAGCTTTTAGGTTAAGGAGGGGAATAAGATGGCAAAATTGCAAATCACCCTCGTTCGCAGTTTAATTGGACGCAACGAGAAGCAGCGTGCAACTGTCGAGTCGTTCGGACTTCGCAAAATTCGTCAATCAGTTGTACTGAACGATAGCCCAGCCATTCGTGGCATGGTAAACCATGTAAGCCACTTGGTTAAAGTCGAAGAAGTATAACAATAGATGGTCTGAAGAAATAAATAAGGAGGTGCAAGAACGATGAAATTGCATGAACTCGCACCAGCACCGGGCTCTACACAAGTGTCCAAGCGCAAGGGCCGCGGTATCGGCTCCGGTAACGGTAAAACTGCAGGACGCGGTCATAAAGGTCAAAACTCTCGTTCAGGCGGCGGTGTCCGTCTTGGTTTCGAGGGTGGTCAAAACCCGTATTATCGTCGTGTTCCTAAGCGCGGTTTCAACAACCGTTTCCGTACAGAGTATGCTATTGTCAACATTGAAGAGCTTAACAGCTTTGCAGCAGGGACCGAAGTCACACCAGAAGTTCTTCTTGAACAAGGGATTGTAAAAAATCCTTTGGCAGGTATTAAGATTTTGGGCAATGGCGACATCAAGGTCCAACTTACTGTAAAAGCAAGCAAGTTCTCTCAATCTGCGGTAGAGAAAATCCAGGCTGCCGGCGGTAAAACCGAGGTGATCTAATTGTTTAAAACCGTGTCCAACATCTGGAAAGTGGAAGATTTGCGCAAGCGGATCCTGTTTACCCTTTTCATACTATTAATTTACCGCATCGGTTCCTTTATTCCGGTTCCGGGCATAAACAAAGAAGTATTCAAACAGGTAGACCAAGCTGGCGCTGATTTGTTCGGCTTGCTTAACACGTTTTCCGGTGGCGCTCTATTCCAATTCTCCATCTTTGCAATTGGGATTATGCCGTACATTACAGCTTCGATTATTGTGCAGCTGTTATCGATGGATGTTATTCCTAAATTCGCAGAATGGGCGAAGGAAGGCGAGAACGGTAAACGTAAGCTCGCACAAATTACCCGTTACGGTACAGTTATTCTCGGTCTGGTGCAAGGTTTTGCAACCTCGATCGGGTTTAACCGTCAGTACGGTCAACAGATGATTCCTGGTGCTTCGTTCGTCGACTATTTAGTCATCGCTATCATCTTGACTGCAGGTACTGCTTTCTTGATGTGGCTCGGCGAACAAATTACGGAGCGCGGCATTGGTAACGGTATTTCGATCCTGATCTTTGCAGGTATCGCAGCTGGTATTCCTGGCCACATCCGTACAATTTACCAAGATCAGTTCGTTGGTCATGAAGATCAATTGTTCTGGAACATTGGTAAGATGGTATTGATTGTAATTGCAATCATTGCTATCGTCGTAGGCGTTATCTTCGTTCAGCAAGGTATTCGTAAAATTCCGGTACAATACGCTAAGCGCGTTGTTGGACGGAAGATGTATGGCGGACAATCAACACATATTCCGATGAAAGTAAACGGCGCAGGCGTTATTCCGGTTATCTTCGCGGTATCGTTGCTCATGTTCCCTATCACGATTGCTCAATTCTGGACGGGAGCAGCTTGGGCGAACTGGATTATTAATAATATGTATTATGACCAACCGCTTGGTATGGTATTGTATGTATTGTTAATTATCGGGTTTACCTTCTTCTACACCTTCGTTCAAATTAATCCGGTACAAATGGCGGATCAAATGAAGAAGAATGGTGGTTATATCCCGGGTATTCGCCCAGGCAAGCCAACTTCATCTTACTTGACTCGCGTAATGTCACGGATTACACTTTCGGGTGCATTGTTCTTGGCGGTTATCTCAATCATGCCTGTGCTTTTCGGAACACTTGCAGGATTGCCGCGTACAGTTCAGCTCGGAGGCACTTCACTTCTGATTGTCATTGGTGTAGCCCTTGACACGATGAAGCAAATCGAGAGCCAGTTGATCAAACGCCATTACAAAGGGTTTATCAATAAATAACATTAGGTTCTGACCGGGCTTCCGTGGCGTCGCTTGCGATGATACGGATCCCGCATGAACCTATTGTGCTTAAAGCGAGGAAGACGGCGATGAACATTTTATTTATGGGTCCTCCGGGAGCCGGTAAAGGAACACAAGCTGAACGAATCGTTGATGAGTTTGGCATACCGCATATCTCGACTGGCGATGCATTTCGACTGGCAATGAAACAAGGTACTCCGCTCGGTCTCAAGGCGAAAGAGTTTGTCGATCAAGGACTGCTCGTTCCCGATGAGATTACGAACGGTATTGTAAAAGAACGTCTTGCATTAGACGATTGTAATAAAGGTTTTCTGCTCGATGGCTTTCCGCGCACATTGCAACAAGCCGCAGCGCTTGATCAAATGTTGTCGGAATTGAACCGGAGCATAGACCATGTTGTTAACTTAAAAGTTGACCGGGGCTTGTTGCTTGCTCGTTTGACTGGAAGACGCATCTGTAAAGCTTGCGGATCGACGTATCACGTGATGTTTAATCCGCCTAAGCAAGAAGGCGTCTGCGATAAATGCAGCGGCGAATTGTATCAACGGTCGGATGATACGGAAGAGAAAGTCGGAACGCGGCTTGATGAGTATATATCCAAAACCGCTCCGCTTCTTGACTATTACAGTGGTAAAAGTCTACTACGCGAAGTCGACGGTGAGAAAGAAATTGATACGGTAACTGCCGAAATCATTTCTTGCTTACAAGGTTCATTGTAATGATTATTTGCAAATCCGATTCGGAGCTGCGATATATGAGGGAAGCTGGCCGCATTGTTGCGGATACACATCGTTTACTGGCTCAAGCGGTTAAGCCCGGAGTTACTACTCAGGAGCTCGACCAATTAGCCGAAACGTATATTCGCAGTCAAGGCGCTGTGCCATCCTTCAAAGGTTACAATGGTTTTCCTGCCAGCATTTGCGCTTCTGTGAATGACGAGCTGGTGCACGGTTTCCCTGGGTCAAGAAGGTTGAACGAAGGCGATATTATAAGCATCGACATCGGAGCACAGTACGAGGGATATCACGGTGATTCAGCTTGGACCTACCCGGTCGGAGAAATCTCTGCAGAAGTTCAACGTATGCTCGAAGTGGCAGAGCAATCGCTCTACGCAGCATTGCAGCTTATTCGTCCGGATGTTAGATTATTTACAATATCGCATGCAGTTCAACAAGTTGTCGAAGCGGCTGGATACTCGATCGTACGTGAATTTGTCGGGCACGGTATTGGTAAGGACCTCCATGAGGAACCGCAAATACCGAATTACGGAATTCCAGATCGCGGTCCAAAGCTTAAGCCAGGAATGGTGCTTTGCATCGAACCTATGGTCAACATCGGCGAACGTTATGTACGCACGCTTGAAGACAATTGGACGGTCGTAACGGAAGACGGCTCTTGGTGCGCTCATTATGAGCATACCGTTGCTGTAACGGAGGACGGTTTTGAAATTCTAACGATGTCTTCGCCGAAATCGGAGTAGTCCATATGGATAAACTTCCGCAAGTAGGCCAATTCGTCAAAGTACTTCGGGGCAAGGATGAGAACAGCTACGCTGTCATTATTGAGATTATTGACGAACGATTCGTCATGATTGTAGATGGTGACAAACGGAGGTTCGATCAGCCGAAGAAAAAAAACGTTCTGCATCTCGAGTTACAACCCGCTATAAGCAGCGAAGTTACAAGCAGCTTGCTTGAAACGGGCAGGGTGACCAATGCCAAGTTACGTTATGTGATTCAGAAGTTTGCACATGCGAAAGGAGAATGACGGTGGCAAAGGAAGACGTCATTGAGGTCGAAGGTACGGTAATTGAACCGCTGCCGAATGCCATGTTCAAGGTGGAGCTGGAGAACGGTCATCAAATTCTCGCACATGTTTCCGGAAAGCTCAGAATGCACTTTATTCGTATTCTGACTGGGGACAAAGTGGTCATACAGTTATCGCCTTATGATTTATCAAGAGGGCGCATCACCTATCGGAAGTAAACCGGTGAGGTTTGCTCACGAAGGATTCGGGAGGTAATCACAATGAAGGTTAGACCTTCGGTTAAGCCGATCTGCGAAAAATGCAAAGTCATTCGTCGCAAAGGCAACGTTATGGTGATTTGTGAAAATCCGAAACACAAACAAAAACAAGGATAGAAGGAGGAATATTGGCCTATGGCTCGTATAGCTGGTGTAGACTTGCCGCGTGATAAACGCGTCGAAATCGCCCTGACATACATTTTCGGTATCGGCAAAACGACATCGCAAAAAATCTTGAGTACAACTGGCGTTAGCGCAAACACTCGTGTTCGCGATCTAACTGAAGATGAACTTGCGAAATTGCGTGAAGTTATTGACAAATCCGTTAAAGTGGAAGGCGACTTGCGTCGTGAAATTTCGCTTAACATCAAACGTCTGATCGAAATTGGTTGCTATCGTGGTGTTCGTCACCGTCGTGGTTTGCCTGTTCGTGGTCAACGCACGAAAACAAATGCGCGTACGCGTAAAGGTCCTCGTCGGACTGTAGCTAACAAGAAGAAATAATAAGGGGTGATTAAGGACAATGGCTAAACCAAAAAAAGTCGTTCGTACAAAACGTCGTGACCGTAAAAATATTGAGTCTGGCGTAGCACACATTCGCTCGACATTCAATAACACGATCGTTACGATCACAGACCCTCATGGTAATGCTATCTCTTGGGCGAGCTCCGGGAACATGGGCTTCAAAGGCTCCCGTAAAAGCACGCCGTTCGCAGCTCAAATGGCAGCAGAATCTGCAGCTAAAGCAGCGATGGAGCATGGTATGAAAGCTGTTGAGGTTATGGTTAAAGGTCCAGGCGCAGGCCGTGAAGCAGCGATTCGTTCGCTTCAAGCAGCTGGCCTCGAAGTTAACCTAATTAAAGACGTAACACCAGTACCTCACAACGGATGCCGTCCACCAAAACGTCGTCGCGTATAGTTGATCAGCAGTGGTATCAAATAACAACAACTTGTGAATAATGGTTGTGAAGGTTTGGCATACTACGAGGTTTGACTACAAAATACGGATTGGTAATGGAGCGACGTTTGAAGGAGGGTACTAATAGTGATTGAGATCGAAAAGCCGAAAATCGAGACCGTAGATTTGAATGAAGATGGGACATACGGACGTTTCGTTGTTGAGCCACTGGAACGTGGTTATGGCACGACGCTTGGAAATTCGCTACGTCGAATTTTGTTGTCATCTTTGCCAGGAGCGGCTGTAACTTCAGTTCAAATTGACGGAGTGCTTCACGAGTTCTCTACGGTTCCAGGAGTGATTGAGGATGTTACCGAAATCATTCTTAACCTTAAAGGCCTCTCGTTGAAAATCCACTCCGATGAAGAAAAGGTGTTGGAAATTGACGCTGAAGGCGAAGGGATCGTCACAGCGGGCGATATTCGAGCTGATAGCGATGTCGAAATTTTAAACCCTGATCTTCATATCGCAACCTTGGCCTCCGGTGCGCGGCTTCACATGCGAATTTTCGCCAATCGAGGACGCGGATACGTGTTATCTGATCGTAACAAGAGTGATGATCAACCGATTGGAGTTATTCCAATTGATTCGATTTACACGCCAATTACTCGTGTCAATTACAGCGTTGAAAATACTCGCGTTGGTCAAGTAACCAACTACGACAAATTAACACTTGAAGTATGGACCGACGGAAGTATTCGACCAGAAGAGGCTGTTAGCCTCGGCGCTAAAATATTGACCGAGCATTTGGATTTGTTCGTCGGGTTAACTGATGAAGCCAAAGACGCGGAAATTATGGTTGAGAAGGAAGAAGATAAGAAAGAGAAAGTTCTAGAGATGACTATCGAGGAACTGGACCTTTCTGTACGTTCTTATAACTGCTTGAAACGTGCGGGTATCAACACTGTTCAAGAGCTAATCACGAAATCCGAAGAGGACATGATGAAGGTTCGTAACTTGGGCCGTAAATCCCTAGAGGAAGTTCAAGAGAAGCTTGAAGAGCTAGGTTTGGGCCTTCGCATGGAAGAGTAAATAAGAACATCAAGTACAGACTATAGGCAAGGGAGGGGAAATCAAGATGGCATATCAAAAATTGGGCCGTGACGCTAGTGCGCGGAAAGCATTGTTCCGTGACCTCGTTACTGACCTATTCCTTTATGAGCGCATTCAAACTACTGAAGCTAAAGCGAAAGAAGTTCGTTCGATCGCTGAAAAGCTCATTACGAAAGCTAAGAAAGGCGACTTGCACGCTCGTCGTCAAGTAGCAGCTTATGTTCGTAAAGAAACAGTTGATGGAGAGAAAGACGCAATCCAAAAACTATTTTCAGATCTGGCACCCCGTTACTCGGAACGTGCGGGCGGTTATACGCGGATTTTGAAACTAGGACCCCGCCGTGGCGACGCTGCGCCAATGGTATATTTGGAACTGGTAGATCGCGTGTAAGACGAAAAGAGGGTGGACCCTTGAGGCCACCTTTTTTTATTGCCGAATGGGGACCTATTAGTGAAACTGACAGATAGATAACTTGGAATGATTAGCAAACCTCTCTGAGGCACGTTACATACATTCTCAGCTATTGCTCAGTCAAGCTGCTAAGAAGGCTCAGGGCGGTCTTAATATGGCTGTGGCGGGCGTGTGTTGCCTAAGTAACATACGCCCGCCTAGTGTGTTTGTGTAGTCTGTGCCTGCAGGGACAGACTCATGCAATACTGCTAAAGATTAAGCAGGTTTATCATTAACCGCGTAATCTTTATGCCATCTTAATTAACGGGACATATGTTCCGCTAATTGTGGGGAACCATTGTGAATGGTTGAAATGGCGAGCAACAAGGGGAAGCTGCGCTAAGTGAGGTGATGATCGAGAGATAACGCCTCACTCTCAACATTCACTTTGATTGTAGAGGTGGAGAAGACATGAGAAATATAGGGGTTACGGTAAGTTATGATGGGACAGACTTTAATGGATTTCAGTCTCAGCCATATGGGAGAACTGTACAGCAAGAGATTGAAAAGGCGTTAAAGGCGTTGACAGGTGAGGATATCCTTATTATCGGTTCGGGTAGAACGGATGCAGGTGTGCATGCGTACGGTCAAGTCTTCAACTTTTATACAGAATCTACGATTCCTGTTGAACGTTTTGCGATTGCACTAAATACACGACTGCCGAAGGATATCGTTATTCTGGCGGCTTACGAAGTTTCTGAGTATTATCATGCCAGGAAATCTGCGAAGCGGAAAACGTATCGATATACGATTGATATGGGGAAATTTCCTGACGTGTTTAACCGTCACTATTCTTTTCATCACCCAACACCACTTCAAGTAGATGCGATGCAAGAAGGACTTCGTCATTTGGTTGGCGAGCATGATTTTACTTCATTCACATCTATTCATTCGACTAAGCCGCATCATGTACGAACCATCTACGAGGCTTATTTCGAACAGCAGGGTACAATGCTTCATATGTATGTTACCGGCAACGGATTTCTATATAATATGGTAAGAGTAATCATGGGGACTTTGCTTTGGGTTGGCCAAGGCAAGCTGAAACCAGACGACATGAAACGCATCCTAGAAGGGCGAAGTAGAGCTCTGGCTGGACCAACTGCGATGTCTCACGGACTCATTCTTATGCAAGTTGAATATCCAGATGAAAAATGATTGAAATCGTGACAAACTACTTGCTTTAGCCCGCTTTTTATAGTAGAATAACACTTGTGCTTTCGAAGTGGCTAACCCACAGCCCCGACTGAGATTGCACAAACTTGGCAGATATACCAGATTATAAAAACAAACGTGTAACGTTGTTTCATAAAAACTTTAAATGTATCGGAATTAAGGAGGATCATCCATGCGTACCACCTATATGGCTAAGCCAAATGAAGTTGAGCGTAAATGGTACATCATCGATGCGGAAGGCAAAACGCTTGGTCGTCTTGCTAGCGAAGCTGCAAGCCTGATCCGTGGCAAGCACAAACCGCAATTTACGCCGCACGTTGACACTGGCGATTTCGTCGTAGTTATCAACGCTGACAAAATTGTTTTGACAGGTAAGAAAATGCAAAACAAAATGTACTACCGTCATTCGATGTATCAAGGCGGTTTGAAAGTAACGCCTGCTCACGAAATGATCTCGAAAAAAGCTGATCGTGTTATCGAATTCGCAGTTCACGGCATGTTGCCAAAAACTCGTCAAGGTAACGCAATGAAACTTAGACTTAAAGCATACGCTGGTTCGGAGCATCCGCATCAAGCACAAAATCCAGAAGTTTACGAACTTCGCGGCTAATAAGGGGAGGACAGCTTCATGGCTCAAGTGCAATACTATGGAACTGGTCGTCGTAAACACTCTGTTGCACGTGTACGTCTTGTACCGGGTGAAGGACGAATTGTTGTAAACAAACGTGATCTTGACGAATATTTTGGTTTAGAAACATTGAAATTGATCGTTAAACAACCGCTAGTTCTTACAGATACGCTTGCAAAATACGACGTGCTCGTAATTGCAAACGGTGGCGGTATGTCCGGTCAAGCAGGCGCTATCCGTCATGGTATTTCCCGTGCTCTACTTAAAGTAGACCTGGAATTCCGTCCAGCTTTGAAACGTGCTGGATTCCTGACTCGTGACCCTCGTATGAAAGAGCGTAAAAAATACGGTCTTAAAGCGGCTCGTCGCGCGCCACAATTCTCGAAACGTTAATATTCCTATCAAACACCTTCTCCGCTGGAGAGGGTGTTTTTTTGTGCTTAAAACAGCCTTTTAAAAACTTTATTTCATTTTGGTAAAAACTTTGCTTGAACATTGTAAGAGTTGATCGTATACTTAATATCAGATGAACTTACTTGGAATTAAAAGTGGAGGGAAAACCATGAATTTGTTCGAGAAAGAAGCACTTATTAATCAAAAAGCGGTGGAATTGGAAAATGCTACACCGGAAGAGGTTATAAAGTTCGCGGTTGAAACATTCCCCAATATTACATTTGCATGCAGCTTTGGCGCGGAAGATGTTGTTTTAGTCGATATGCTGCAAAAGATCAGTCCTACATCAGATATTTTCTATCTGGATACTGACTTTCATTTTAAAGAAACTTATGAAACCCGTGATCGTATGATTGAGCGTTATCCCGGAATTCCTTTTGTGAAAGTGAAGCCAGAAATAACACCAGAAGAACAAGCAGAACAGTTCGGTCCTGAACTTTGGAAATCAGATGCGAATCAATGCTGTAATATCCGTAAAGTTCAACCGCTTACTAATATTTTAACGAAATATGAAGCTTGGATTACAGGTATTCGTCGTGATCAAGCTCCTACGCGTGCTAATTCGAAAAAAATTGAGTATGATACTAAATTTGGTCTCGTTAAATTTAATCCAATAGCTCATTGGACAACGGAAGATGTCTGGAATTATATTCGAGAGAATGACATTATTTATAACCCACTGCATGATAACCACTATCCGAGCATTGGCTGCGAGTATTGCACGCGTCAAGTTATGCCTGGTGAAGATCCTCGTGCTGGACGCTGGTCGGGTCAAGAGAAAACAGAATGCGGTTTGCATAAATAAGATTCAGAACTTTTAGGAGGCTAAGACAGAATGGCTCAAATTTTACCGCATGGCGGAGAACTAGTTAATCGTGTCGTTACTGGCGAACAACGTGAAGCGCTGTTGGCTGAAGCAAAAAACCTAAATTCCATAATTATTAATACATGGACTGTATCCGATCTTGATCTTATTGGGGTAGGCGCGTTCTCACCGCTTAAGGGCTTCTTGAATGAAGTTGACTATCATTCAGTGGTAGAGCGTATGCGACTAGCTGATGGTACAGTGTGGAGTATTCCAATTACGCTTGCCGTTGAGGAAGCGAAGGTATCCGAGCTAGCTGTAGGTACACGTGCTGCCTTAGTCGGTGAAGATGGGGTAACATACGGTATTATAGATGTAGAGAGCATATATTCCGTAGATCAAAAACATGAAGCTGTCCATGTATTCAAGACAGATGATCTCGAGCATCCAGGCGTTGACAAGCTTTTGTCGCGTCCTTCTACTTATGTAGGCGGAGCGATTACGGTGTTGAACCGTCCGGAGCCGGAGAAATTCGGAGAGTTTTACTTTGACCCTTCAGAGACACGCCGTATATTTGCAGAAAAGGGTTGGAAAACCGTTGTCGGTTTCCAAACTCGCAACCCTGTTCATCGGGCGCATGAATATATTCAGAAGGTTGCGATGGAAGTAGTAGATGCATTATTCTTGAATCCACTCGTTGGTGAAACGAAGTCAGACGATGTGCCTGCCAATGTAAGAATGAAGAGCTATCTGGCGCTGCTAGAGAATTACTATCCAAGTGATCGTGTATTTCTCGGTGTGTTCCCAGCAGCAATGCGTTATGCAGGGCCTCGTGAAGCGATTTTCCATGCACTTGTGCGCAAAAACTACGGCTGCAGCCATTTCATCGTAGGGCGTGATCATGCTGGTGTAGGTGATTATTATGGCACTTATGAAGCGCAAGATTTATTGCGTACCATCCCTGCAGAGGATCTTGGTATTACACCGCTATTCTTTGAGCATAGCTTCTTCTGTAAGAAATGCGGCAACATGGCAACTTCGAAAACTTGCCCGCATGACAAAGAAGATCATCTAACATTATCCGGTACGAAAGTACGTGCTTTGCTGCGTGACGGCATATGCCCTCCACCGGAGTTTTCCCGCCCAGAAGTTGCTCAGATCTTAATTGAAGGAATGTCAGAACAGCCAGTTGGTTAATACCCTAACCTATTAAGCTTTTATTGCTGTTCTATTCCTAACTGAACTCATAAATGAATACCTCGTCCCATATAAATGATAATGAGCAAGGCTTATCCGAGCCGAAGGTTGCGATTATTATTTAATGGGAACGGGGTGTTTTTGTTATGCGTCGTAAAAGACGGCGTTTTGTCGTTTGGATAAGCTATAAAGGTGCGCTCCGTATTACCTTAGGTGCGATAGCTTTGATAATGACTGGGGTATTGCTGCTGCGAGGAGATCCAATTGCACGACCTTCAACCTATTGGACGTTACCGTTATCAGGCAAGACCATCGCTATCGATGCCGGACATGGAGGTGTAGACGGTGGGGCGGTTAGCAAACAAGGGATAGTGGAAAAAGATTTGAATCTGGCAATTGCGCTATATTTGCGTGATTATTTGCAGCAGGCTGGAGCAGTTGTGATCATGACGCGAGAAGGCGATTATGATTTAGCTGCAGAAGACACAAGGAAATATAGCCAACGTAAGACTGAGGATCTCAAGAGGAGAGTAAGCAACATTAAAGAAAGCAAGGCCAGCCTTGTAGTCAGCATTCATATGAATAGTATCCCTTCGGAAAAATGGTCAGGTGCACAAACTTTTTTTAACCCGGCTAATCATCCGGATAACGAAGTGCTCGCGACATTCATCCAAGCTGAGATCAAACGGAATTTGGAAAATACGAGCAGGGCGGCTGCAACGCAGGATAAGGTGTATTTGTTGAATACCCTTGAGGATGTTCCAACTGCTTTAGTTGAAGTGGGCTTTTTATCTAATCCTGGGGAGTCGAAACGCCTTGCTGATTCAGATTATCAGCGTAAGGTTGCAGCATCCGTCTATCAAGGCATATTGCGATATGCCTCTGGCGAGAAGCTGAGCGGTCTTTAAATTTATTGTTTGATTTGTGTTATAATCATTATAAATAACAGGTTATTGCATAAAGGTGGGACTTACATATGTTAACGCGTGAGCAAGCAATTGAAGTCGTCGGTTCAGTGACGGCGAAATATAGCGCGGATTCCGTAGTGATCCGCGATATTATGGTTCGAGACCGTCAAGTTTCGATGACGGTCCTTGTTGCCAGCGAGGAGATGAAATCCTCGCTGGAGGGCGTGTTGCGCGAAGCGCTCACGCGGGAGGGCGCCGAAACCGTGCATTGCCGGTTTCGTGCGCTTGAGCCCGCGGCTAGCGCGGGCGCAACGGCGCAGCCAGCTGCTGCTGCTTCTGCAGCAGCAGGCGCTGGCGCGGCAAGCGGCCCCGTGCAAGGACACGGGGCCGGACTTGCTAATCCGCTGCTGGATCCTCGCAGCGGGGTGCAGTTCATTGCCATTGCCAGCGGCAAAGGCGGTGTAGGCAAGTCGACGGTTACCGTCAACTTGGCTGTTGCGCTGGCGCGCAAGGGCAAACGTGTCGGCATTATCGACGCCGACATCTATGGCTTCAGCGTTCCTGATATGATGGGCATCGAGACGCGTCCGGAAATCGTGAACGAACGAGTTATTCCAATTGAGCGCTTCGGAGTCAAAGTTATATCGATGGGCTTCTTCGTCGAAGACAACAGTCCAATCGTGTGGCGTGGTCCAATGCTGGGCAAGATGCTTCGCAATTTCTTCTCCGAGATTGAATGGGGAGAGCTTGACTACTTGCTGCTTGATTTGCCGCCGGGAACTGGTGATGTTGCACTAGACGTCCATCAAATCATTCCACAAAGCAAAGAAATTATCGTAACAACACCACATGCAACTGCAGCGTTTGTAGCAGCAAGAGCTGGTGCAATGGCGATCAAAACGAATCATGAGATCATAGGTATTGTAGAGAATATGGCTTATTACAAATGCAGCAAATGCGGGGAGCCGGAATACATCTTCGGACGTGGAGGAGGAGGCCGACTGGCTGAATCACTTCATGCGGATCTTATCGGACAAATACCGCTAGGTGCTCCTGATAACCATGTCTCTGAACCTGACTTCTCACCATCGGTATACAAAGCAGAATCCGAAACCGGTCAACTTTATCTTGATATGGCTAATAAAGTAATCGAGAAGTGTGATAAATAAGCACAAATTTCTCGGTGAACTAAAAAGTTAAAAAAAGCCCAAGCCGGCAGGAGAGAGGTATTAACCTCTTCACTGCAAGCTTGGGCTTTATATTGTATTACGTAGCGGAATCACCTTCACCGCCGGATTCTTCACCGCCAGATTCACTTTCTTCCTCGCCTTTCTTTTCTTCACCTTCGGAAGAACCGCCTCCCTCGCTTTCCCCGCCACCGCCGCTTTCTTCTTTTTTCTGATTATCAGGTTCTGGTTTTAATTCCTCTTGTACCGCTTTCTTCATTAAATCCAATACTTCAACACGGAACAATGGATTTTGCATGGATTCCTGCATTAATGACATGACTTGTTTTTTGTACTTAGAACTTTGCAGCACTTCCAAAATGATCTTTTCCATTTCAGGAGCCTTCATCACTTTGATTAGATCTTCTTGATAAGAGGGATCTTTAAGAAGTTCCTTATGAATATCTTTGTTTTGCTTATTTACAGCTTTCGCAAACTCGCCGGCGAAACGAGTATCCGTCATTAACTTCCTTAGAACCTTATCGTATTCGGGTGCGACAAGCACCTCTTTTACAGCTAGACGAACCTGTTCCTGATCTTGAACAGACATTAATTTGGATGTACTGGCTGAATATCCGGACATTTGCTGCGAAGATTCTTGTAAAGCCTTTTGCGCATCTTCTGTTTTTAATATATCGATAACCATCGATTTCATGTCTTTATAACTTGTCTGTTGATTGCCACCGCTTGATGTTTCTGCGCCACAACCTGTTAATGCCAATGATAACGCGGATACAGCTGTTAATAAAGCCCAACGAATGCGCATGCTCCGTGTACTCCCTTCTGTGACAGAACTGCTTTTTATAGAGGGTAGTATGCCTTATTGTTCACCGGATTATCATGTAACAGGTTAGCTTTTTATTGTGAACATGGTAAAATAAAGGCTAGAAAAATGACATAGCTAAAGAAGTGTGATTTTGCTTCGGAAAACTTAAGTTAACGTTAGCGAAAACAAGCTGACTTTGCTACGCGCAAAACTAAGCACACGCTTACGAAGTGGATTTTGCTTCGCAAAACTAAGTACATGCTTACGAAGCCGGATTTTGCTTCGCAAAACTAAGCACACGCTTACGAAGTAGATTTTGCTTCGCAAAACTTGGAGGAGGAACAAAGAAAGTGAATCTAAAAAAATGGTTTTTTCTATTTTGGAGTTGTATGGCGGTCGGGGCCGTCGTTACGATCGTAAGTGGAGCGATTATGTCATGGTCAGATGAATCATTCGGATTCTTAGGACTTGAAGAGGCAGGCTTTAATGCCCTTATGATGGGGATGGTCGGCCTGTTGATCGGCGCATTTAGCCAAATGGGGTTCTTTGCTTATTTAACCTTGAACTATATCGCACTGAGCGTATTCCGCAAAAGCTACCTATGGAACGCTTTGCAAGGGTATACAACTTTATTCGCTGTATTCGGCCTTGGATATATGCTTTATGAGCAACGTGCCAATAGTTGGTTCTTCTGGGTATTGCCGCTTGTGTTGCTGTTAGGATCACTTGGTATCGCTTATGTGAAAATGAAGCAAACAAATCGTAGTGCATTTGTTCCTACTGTGTTCTTAATGTTCTTTGTTACCTTTATTGAATCATGGCCTGCGCTGCAAGGGGACACAAACGTTTCAGCTATTATCTTTATGATGGTTCCTTTATTTATGTGTAATGCATACCAGATTCTGATGTTGCCGCGTCTCCTTAAAAACAGAACAACCGACTCAGCGGTATCCGCCAAGCCGGTCGTTTAGATCATCATTCTGCTGCATGTAGTTGACTTGTGAGAGAAGTGGATGCTTTATCTTGAACAGCTTTTCCGTCTGTTTCTGTTTGAGAGATGAGCTCAGATACACTGACAAATTCATATCCTTTTGCTCGCAGTTGATCAATGATGACAGGAAGAGCCTCATGTGTTTGTTTTACAGAATCACTGGCATGCATTAATATGATGTCTCCGTTATGCGCCCGGCTGACAACGCGATTTATAATTTTATCTGTGCCAATATTCATCCAATCCAGGGAATCCGTATCCCATTGTATGACTTTGTAGTTCAGTTCTCCAGCAATCCGAAGAACTCGTTTGTCAAAATCACCGTTAGGTAAACGGATCAGATTCGGCTGCTTACCAGTTAAATCAGACAAGATGGTATGAGCCGTCCGAATTTGCGTGCGAATTTCCTCATCGCTAAGCTTGCTGTAATTGTCATGCTTGTGACCGTGACTTCCTACCTCAAAGCCCGCATCGGTAATTTTTTTCACGATATCCGGATGAGACTGGCTCCATGGTGAAGAGAGGAAGAAGGTAGCTTGTGTAATCTCCTTCTCTTTCAGTATGTCTAATATCGGTGCGGTACGCTTCTCGCCCCAACTGATATCGAACGTGAGCGCAATAACCTTCTTCTCAGTTGGAACACTGTAAATAGCAGCCGGCTGCTGCGGAGCAAATACGGTGATGTTGTCTCTCTCGGCGTAGATAACGCCAATAGAAAAGACCAGTGCGAGCGTAATGAGGAAATAACGTTTGATTTTCCGTCCATTTAATACATAAAAGAAATTCATCTCAGGCGGGCTCTCCTTTCTAATGAAAGCTTGTTCTAGTACAATCTATGCTCGTACATCTGAGTTATTCATGCTTGTTCAAATTACAGGTAACTAGGAGTGATGAGCATTGTTCAATCGTCGTGAAATAATGGCGCATTTTAAATTGATGAACCCTTATATTGCGTTCGGATTCATTTTGTTTTTTGCAGGTGTCGTAATGGGTGGGATCCCGACTGCTTTCAGTAATTATTTGGAGGAACAGATCCAATCCCTTAGTGGTCTTGCGAATACATTGAACGAAAGTGCTAATCCTACATTAGCGTTTATTATCTTTATCTTTATAAATAATGCAGTCAAAGCAATATTCATCATCTACTTAGGTTCGTTGTTAGGCATCCTTCCGGCTATATTCCTTGTCTTCAACGGGATGGTCATCGGCTTTCTAATGCAGCATGTTGCCAATACCCAAGGCATAGGTGAAATGTTTACCTTAATTATTGGACTAATTCCTCATGGCATTATTGAAATACCGGCGATTGTAATTGCATGTGCATACGGGATGAAGTTCGGAAAGCTTATCATAAATAAGATGGGCTCAATCCTATTTCCAGTGAAAAAGAAAGAAACGGAAGCGGGACGAGGCGAAATCGAGTCTTTCGTTATAAGAACAGTACCGGTTGTCGTTATTTTGACTGTGGCTTTGCTCATTGCTTCTATAATAGAGAGTACAATAAGCATATGGTTAATGACTTTAATGAAGTAGTTGTAATAAAATTCCCAATTATTGTGCATAACAATAAAGCAGCGTCGAGACGCGAAAGCGCAGACGCTGCTTTTTGTTAGCTTACAATACAGGAGGGCGTGCTGCTGCCATGCTAGGGATACTATTCAACGACAAAGAATGCAAAGAACTCGATTACGTCCTGCGAAAAGAATTAGATGAAATGCTTCTCGATCTAAGTGATTCAAGATTGGATGGAGAAATTAAGCAAGTTATAACTCGGCGCTACAAAATCATCTTTCGGATGTATGCACGAATGGCATCCCCGAAAGAACTGTCACGATATACATTAAACATCCGCAATCACAGGTAGAAATTGTAATTAAAAAATGTTGAAAAAAAGGGTTGCATTCGTATGGGCATACGTGATATATTATCTAAGTCGCCGCTGAGACACACCGGCCGACACGCAAGAAAAAGCAAGATGTAATTGTTCTTTGAAAACTGAACAACGAGCGAAACTGCCCCATTTATTCTAGCGAATAGTATGGAAAAGCAATATAAAGTAATGAGCAAGTCAAACACCTAAATGGAGAGTTTGATCCTGGCTCAGGACGAACGCTGGCGGCGTGCCTAATACATGCAAGTCGAGCGGAGTTAGTTGAAAGCTTGCTTTCAAC
>JBHGUX010000002.1:0-22735 GCA_048976605.1 Pristimantibacillus sp.
GGGTTGGGGTTGGGGTTGGGGTTGGGGTTGGGGTTGGGGTTGGGGTTGGGGTTGGGGTTGGGGTTGGGGTTGGGGTTGGGGTTGGGGTTGGGGTTGGGGTAGGGGTTGGGGGCGGCGGCGGGAGTCAGGCCCACAAAACAAGATAAGACCCTTTTCGGGTCTTATGGGTCCCGCATCACCACACCGCTCCCCACTTAAGGCCCTATATGGACCTTAAGTTTCTCATTCCTCCCAATTTCTGCGATTCCATCTCAAAATGAACACCATTACACTCAATATAAGACCCTTTTCGGGTCTTATGAGCCCCACATCACCGCTCCGCTCACCACTTAAGGTCCTATATGGACCTTACCTTAATTTTCTCATCCCTCCTCATTTATGCACATTCCAACCCAAAATGTCCGCCCCATCCATTCCATCGCATTCCGCTGTACACCGCCACTTTCCACCAATTTTCACACATTTCCTTCCCTTTACGCCAATTTTCACCACTTTCCACCCCATTCCACCGCATTCCGCCCCATTCCGTCGCATTCCGCCCCATTCCATCGCATCCTAACTTAAACCTTCCCCAAACTAATCATAAAAATCTTTGAAATAGGGTAAGGATTTTATACTTTCTGATATGCCAAAAAAGGAGTATCCCAAAGGTAATTAAACCTTATGGGATACCCCTTCTATCATATTTCCGCTGTATGATCTGCCTTACGCATATACTCTTATATCGATTAGCTCCGCGTGCAATGATCCGTTTGTCGCTTCCACGACAACACGGATAGCCTGCGTAGCAATAAGTTGTTCGAGTCGCCATACATTTCTTCGCTTGCGATTATTTTGCACTCGGAATAACTCTTGCCAACCATCCTCCGTTAGCGCCTCGACTCGATAATCGCGTGCGAGTTCCGGCAATACTTCGAAGTCTGTTTTGTGATGATGCAGATTAATGAGATCCTCATTCACATCATCATTCCATGTCAGTTGGATTTCACTGATATCCACTTCATGATCCCAGCTCAATTGCAGGAATTCCGATTGGTCCTGCTTCATTGCAGATGACAACCACATATGCGGTCCGCCGTATGGACGTTTGTAGCCATCAATCGCCTTCTCTGATCCATAGACACCAGCAGCAGCATCACTCCGGAAACAGAATGGCTGCCGAATGAATCGTTTCATACTCCATTCCAGTACAGGCTGGGTCGGATCGAGATCCTCCAGTTCACGCACGGCATTCGGGGCCTGACGCTTCTCGAAAGCCAGCACGCCTGACATCGGGCGATCCGATAGATGTAAGCTTATCGCTTCATTGCCCGCAATAATGATAAAGGCATTTTGCTCCTGCAAAGGCTCCCAATCTAGATCAAATACAACCCATTGCCGCTCACCTTTGCTTACAACAGTCGAAGCCGAAGCATGCACCTCACCTGGAATATAATTCTCTAATTTGCCTCCAGTATCCCGCAATTCTACACGAAGCTCTGTATCTGCAGAAGCATCGACGAGCAGCTCCAGCCGTCCAATTCTCCGTCCTATTGGAATGAGCAACGCCGCATCATGCTCCAGCGCATAGGTTTTCCCGCTGCTGGAGTTCAGTTCGAAGCTGGTCAGCGATGAAGAGGCCGTGACCTCAGCTTGCCAAGCCAGATCATACGGATCACGCTCGTTGATCCCGATAATAGCCGCATCTTGCTTCAGCAAGATGTGTTGAAACTCAGCCATATGAGAAGTGTATAGCTCGCGAGGAGTTAGGCTTCGTTCAGAACAGATCGCAGCAGCCGTACCCGCTGCTTCTCCCATAACCGCGCACGTCGCCATAACTCGTGTCGTTCCGAATGCGACATGAGTCGCACTCACATTACGTCCCGCGAACAGTAGATTCCTCACGTTAACCGAATACAACGACCGGAACGGAATGTGATAAATACCGTCCGGATGCATGTTCTTCGAGCCGCTCTCTGTCGCATACATTCCCTGCGGCGGATGCAAATCAATCGACCAACCGCCGAAACCAATTCGGTCTTCGAACGGTATTTGCGCGATGATATCATTCTGATTCATCACATAATCACCAATGAATCGTCTGTACTCACGTTTGCCCGGTATGGAACCGACCCATTCCAGCGTCATCGTATCGGCATCGAATTTACCCGAGTTTTTAATATAATCCCATATCCCATAAATGACCGACCACAGCTCATCCCGAATACGTTCATTCTCATGAACGGTATCATGCTCGCCGCCCCATTCGATCCACCAATAATGACAGCCTGAATCTCCGCTGCGAATAACTCGTTTAATCGGTATGGAGGTTTCCGTAATATCCTTGGCAAAGCTTGGCGGCACGAACTTAACGGGTTGCCCCGTATCCTTCGTATAGAATAAAATTGTGCTGCCTAGCAAAATATCATCGGCTATCTCTGGCGCCCATACCTCTTGATATTCATGCTGAGCTTCTCTGCCCATACGGTATTTGGCGCCAGCAAGGAAGCCGACTAGTCCATCACCTGTGCAATCAAGGAACATATCGCCCTCGAATCGAATTCGCCGCTCCGAGCCCATCATCCAGCCTGTTACCGAGTGAATAGTTCGCTCATTCTCATCACCCCTTGCTTCCACCTCATGTACATCGGTGTTCAAGAACAATTCAAGATTAGGCTCTGCTTTAACCGTCTCCAGCACAACTAGATCCCATATATAAGGATTGCCTTCCGGGTTGCGATATTGATTCTCGACGAACATTTCACCCATAATTCCCGTCTCACGTGCATATCGGTTCACCCCATGCTTCGTTGCGCCGCATACCCATACTCGTACCTCACTGCTAGAATTGCCTCCAAGCACGGGGCGGTTGTTCACAAGGGCAACCTTGCTTCCTTGCCTAGCCGCCGCAACAGCAGCGCACACACCCGCAAGTCCTCCGCCTATTACGATTACATCCTTGTTCACTAGCTCCGTTCTCATAGCTGTCATCCTTTCACTGCTGTATTAGAAATGCCTTCTACGATAAACCGTTGTCCTAACAGAAACACAATGATCATTGGTATGATCCCTGCCGTCGCAGCGGCCATCATTCCGTTGTAATCCACATTATTTTCGAGAATAAAATTTTGCAGACCTAGCGGTACTGTATATAATCCGTCATCAATCAAGAATACAAGTGCATTCTCATAGTCATTCCAATGCCACGAGAAGTCGATTACTGCCAAGGTTGCAAGTGCAGGCTTAGCCAGCGGCAGGACAAGCTGGAAGAATATACGCAGATGCCCCGCTCCGTCTATGAATGCTGCCTCGGATATTTCGTATGGGACGGATAGGAAAAACTGTCTCATCATGAATACACCGAATATCGTGAACATCCCCGGAAGAATAAGCGCTAGATGGGTATTATAAATGCCAGCCCAATCGAACATTAGAAATTTAGGAACGAATAATACTTGCGGCGGTACCATCATCATCGATAAGTAAACCAAGAAGAGCGTATTGCGGCCCTTGAATTGAATCCGCGCAAATCCATAAGCGGCGAAAGCTGATAGGAATGTAGCACCAACCGTACTGATTATAGATATTTTCAAAGAATTTAAGTAATACCGGGCAAAGCTGTTATCGCCTGTCCATACCTTGATATGGTGATCCCATTTGAAATCTGTCGGTATCCAGCGAATCGGATATTCGAACACCTCAGCCGGTGATTTGAAGGAGGTGCTGATCATCCATAGAAATGGGACAACCATAAGAATACCGAAGAACAGCATGATGAGCGTCGTAACCGCTTTGCCCCATTCCCACGGCTCCGTTCTGCCAGAACCTCTCTCTGCGTTTGCTTTCATCTATGTTCGTCCCCCTTCTAGTAATGCACCCATCGTTTTTGTCCCCACCATTGAATGAGCGTAATGAGCATAATGATCACGAACAAAGCCCATGATATTGTCGCGGCATAGCCCATCTCGTAATAACGGAATGCGTTCTGATAGACGAATAGCGATAAGATTGTTGTGCTGTTCCCCGGTCCGCCTTGCGTGATCGCTTGGATGATACCGAATGTCTTGATCGTCATAATAAGTCCTGTAATGAGCAGCAGGAAGGTTGTTGGACTTACGAGCGGCCATACGATATTGCGAATCGTCTGCCACCTTTTCGCACCATCAATCTTAGCTGCCTCAAGCAATTCTCCTGACATCTCCTGCAATGCCGCAAGATAAATGATCATGTTATAGCCAAGCATGAACCAAATCCATATGATATCGATGGCGATCATCGATGTTTCAGTCGTAGACAGCCATCCTGGCGGGTTGGTAATACCGATCGCTCGCAGAAAACCGTTAATCGGCCCTTGCTCCGGTTGGAACAACAACATCCACACAAAGGCAATTGCCACTCCGCTTGTAATGTACGGCATGAAGTAAAGCGCCCGAATCAGCTTTTTCAAATACACCGATTGATTTAGCACTACCGCCACAACAAAAGCGATTCCGATTGACACCGGTACCGATAATAGGAATAGTAAGGTGTTCTTGAGTGCAACGTAGAATAACTCGTCATGCAATAATCGAGTAATGTTGTCCAATCCTACGAAGTTCATCTTCGGATTCATGAATTTGTAATCTGTGAAGACGAGATACAAGGAATAGATTGCTGGCAAAATAAAAAACAACACCACGCCGAGCATATTCGGCCCTATAAACAGATAGCCAAGCAGCTGTTGGCGCTGCATCCAATTTTTGTTCATTAGGTCTTCCCCCTCTTTCTTGGCTTGTTAGCTCCATCATAGCGGGATGCTCGAATACTTATAATGAACAAATCTATCGATTTGGTATCACAAAATGACGCATTTAATCCGCTGATCCAAAGCAGCAGTTATCATCGTTTTGTTCTATTGCTTGCATGCCAACAGACAAGCAGAAACGGCAAAAAACGCTCCCGATCCTCACGGACCAGAAGCGTCTTTTCTAATGCTGTTTATTTACTTTTCTTCAAATAATCATTATGACGTTTCGCCATTGCAGCAATGGTCTCATCCGCATTCTGATTGCTGAGGAAATACTTCTCATACTCTTGTGAGCGCAGATCCATAATTTCCTGCGGCAAGCTGCGTACAAACGTAGGTGTTTTGTCACCATACAGCACATAACGCAGTGAATCTGCATCATACGTATCCGCTTTGTCTCCGAGCAAGCTCGTAAGCGCAGTTTCCTGATCTACTTCTTTGGATGCAGGCAGTCTTCCGCCGGCAGCCATCGGTGCCATACCGCCGTCCGCGTACCAAGTAAGGAACTTCCATGCTGCTTCTTGATTTTTGGACTTCGCGTTAATAGAAATATAATCGCCAAGACCACCGCGTGTTGTGAAGTCTGCTCCGTCCTCTTTCAGCCTAGGTACAGGTGCGAATGCAATCTTGAAATCACGAGGGAAGTCCGTCAAATTATTCGAGCTGCGGATGAGCCATTCGCCGATGTTCAGCATCGCCGCTTCGCCGCCTAGAAATACGTTCTCTACTGGCATCTTCGACGTCAATTGCTCACCAAGCGGAGGCGTAGATTTGTCTTCCTTCATCATCGCATTCATGGTCTCCAGCCATTTCTTCACTTCTGGATGATCAAGATTGGAGCTGCCGTCTGCTTTGGTGTAGCCTTCTTTCACAAGAACAGCATCAACAGGATCAATAAATGGCTCCATATGTTGTACCAAGCCGTACTTATAATCAGCTTTCAACGTCTGTGCATACTGACGCATTTGATCCCATGTCCATTCGGTTGGCACCTTAAGGTTAGCCTTATCCAGTGCATCCTTGTTCAGAGCTACGAAGAAAACGTTCTTCTTCGTTGGTACACCGTAATATTTGTCGTCTATCTTCCATGCAGAAGCATCGGGTCCCATTTTCTCATCAATGTTATAGTCGGTGAATGAGCTTAGATCTAGTGCTACACCAGCAGCGATCCGCTTCTCTACCTGTGTAATCGAGTAGTTCACATATAGATCGACGTCTTGACCCGTCAGCAATGCTGTATCCAGCTTCAAGTTACCGTCATCATCGTTAACGAATCGAACATATTCTACTTGGATGTCTGGATTTTCTTTGTTCCATGCATCAACGACCGCTTGCGCACCTGATTCCGGCGGTACTGCTCCCCACATTTTCAGCTTAATCGGCTTAGCTGCTCCACCCTCGCCGCTTGTGTTGTTCCCGCCATTGCTCGCACATCCGGCCAGCATACTTAATACAATAATCGAGACTAGTCCGAATGTAAGCCATTTCATTTTCTTCATTTCTAATTACCCCCCTGCAAGTTGGTTGATTGATCCTGCACGACAAGAATAACAAGAAGGGGAACCCTTATATAAGTAACATTTCCACCTTAATGATGGAACAAAATGACGTAAATTAACCCACCCAGCAGAAATGATCCATGCAGTTTTGTTCTATCTATGTGCATGACGATATTGGCTAGGCGTAACGCCAGTCACCCTCTTGAAGATTTTGATAAAATAGTTATCGTTCATGAATCCCACTTTCACTCCGATTTCATTGACTGGCATATCGGACTGCTCCAAACAGAGCTTGGCATGATGAATGCGCACCTCATGAACATAATGAATAAGGTTCTGCCCTGTCTTCTTCTTAAACAAAGCACTTACATAATTCTCTCCCATCATGACGTATTGCGATAATGATTTGACGGTTATATCCTTATCATAGTTCTGTTCGATATAATCTAGAATTTTGTTCACTTCTGGATGAGTGGAGGTATGTTCGGTATGAACGACTGGCTGTAACTGACGGGCATCTGAGCTTGCCAACGTATCTTTGGCAGGAAGTTCAGTCTCCTTCGAACGCGACAGCTCTGTATTCATTTTGATTAAAGTATCTCTTAAATCCTTCACGCTCATCGATAATTTCAGTATATAATTGGAGGCTCCATACTCCATCGCTTGCCGAATATATTCGAACTCTCCCATACAAGTCAGCATGACGAATTTGGACTGTATTCCCGCCTCTCGTACCTCCTTCAACAGCTGAATGCCATCCATTCTAGGCATGACAATATCAGTGAGAACAAGGTCAGGCGGATCACGCTTAATCATCTCCAGTGCTTCAGCTCCATCGCCCGCTTCTCCGGACACGGTGAATCCAAGCTCTTCCCAGCGGATAAGCTCCTTTACCGATTCCCTAACAAAAAACTCATCCTCAACAAGCAGCACCTTCCACACCCGGCAATCCCCCTCTTTATGCATGATCAATCCTTATGATGCTGATGTTCATATGGAGTCGATAGTAAGAACGGGAAGGTTAATCTGATCAATGTCCCTCGCTCTAAAGGTATCAGCTCTACATTGCCTTTATCCTTATATAAGAGTCTCAACCGTTCCTTAATATTCGTCAATCCAATTCCCGGCCGTTGCCGATGCTGCTTCGTTTGAGACGATTGCTCAATCCCTATTCCATTATCCTCAACCTCGACAAGCAGCATCGCTTGCTCTTGCAGATGCTGGACTCGAATCACAATACGTCCGCCTTCCTTCATGCTGGCAATACCATGTTGAATTGCATTTTCTACAAGCGGCTGCAAGCTTAGTTTCGGTACGAGCACATAGTGAAGACTTTCATCATAATCATGGCTCACCTCGAAGCGATAATTATGTCTGACCTGCTGAATGTAGACAAAAGCGCCGATCAGTTCCATTTCATCCTTCAAGTAAATGAGATCAACTTCCGAGTTAAGACTAGTCTCTAGCAGCTTTCCTAGCGACACACACATATCTGCGATATCTGTTTGTTCGTTGCGAAGAGCAATCCACTTCATCGTGTTCAGCGTATTAAGCAGGAAATGCGGGTTCAACTGGGCGAGCAGCATTTGAAAATGAACCGCATCCTTCTGTCGTTTCTCCATCTTCAACCGTAGAATCAATTGATCCATATCTCCCAGCATCGTATTGAAGGTGCGAGTTAGATCAAGTACTTCGCCTGTATATTTCGTTTCTGGCAAACGAATTTTGAAGTTCTTACGCACCGCATCCTTCATCTTCAGCTGCAAGTGAGTGAGCGGGCGAATGAAGGTATGGGCAATCATAAAGGCAATTCCGATAAAAGCCGCTGTCAAAGCGAAAAAGGTCATAAAATATTGCTGCTTCAACGCATCAATTTCATTGAACAAGACCTTCAAAGGAATTCGATTGATCATGTACCAATCCAATGATTCCATATAGCTGTAATTAATAAGGCTGTCCGATGTTTTATCATTGAAATAACCGCTTTCAGGCTTCGTAATAATCTGCTCTAGAGCGGACGCTGGCAGCGACGCTTCGCTGACCGATTGTGCGACTGTGTCTCCCTTGCTCGTAATCATGAAATAGTCCTGATTAATTTCCGAGCCTTTCAGCGCTGATTGAAACCAATAGGCGTAATCGATGCTTACACGAGCCATTCCATATGGTTTGCCGTCCCGCTCGCGCAATACAGCATATAGAGACAGTAAATAGGGACTTGTCGATACATCTCGAAACACGTAGTTTTCCTCATTAGGCACCCAGCGGTATGGAACAGCTTCCTTCTCCGCCTCGCGAAACCAAGGGATAGAACGGAACTCATCATAATCAAGCGGCTTCTTAGGCTGATAAGATGTATAAACATTCCCATGCAAATCAAGCAAAGCGAAATAAACCGAAGGATTATATAGGAAAAAGCTATTGTTAATATTTTTGAATTTTTCTTCCATTACATCTTTATTGTCCAGCAAGCTCCCATTTTGTGGATTGCGAAGAATGCCCCGAACCGCTGAATCCTGTTCAAGAAATATTAGCGTTTTGAATGCAATGCTCATCTGATCCCTTAGCATGCTGTGCATATTCTCCAATTGATCACGACTTTGTTCACTTATTTTTTGCTGAACAAGCGTCTCAATTCTTTCATAGTTATACAAGTTAAGCAGGCCGAACGGCAATAAAATCAGCAGTACAAACGCCGCAAACAGGCGATGCTTAAGCTTCTTCGGCATGATGGCTTTGAGCGGTCCGAGCATCCTTGCAGCCCCTTTATCGTTATAATGCTCCTATTATAGCACCTGTTGTTTGAGCGACGATGAATTGATATTAAATGCATAGTTATGTTGCATTAGTGATACATTTCAGCGATGAGAATCGTAGATTTGTTCTATCCCCACCGCCCAATTTCACGAAGTCAGGAACCATTTATTCGCTTCTACAATACTGTGTATAGACAAATGACTATATTTTAATGGAGGTTTGCTTGATGGATCGTGCTTTTCAACAATTTGGTGGTGGACCTGGCTTTGGTGGACCAGGTTTTCGTCGTCCTTTCCGTCCTTTCCCACACCCGTTTTTCCCAGGCCGTTTCTTATTTCCGTTCTTCTTCTTCTCCCCGTTCTTCTTTCCTTTCTTCCGTGAAGAGGATGCAGGTGAGCGCAATGACATGTACTTTGCACAACATCAAGCACAAATGGGAGATACACTAGATAAAGTGGCGCATATGTACAATATCCCAGCTCCTATTCTCAGCGAGGCCAATCAACATCTTAACAATCCTAATCAACTAGCCCATGGCGAGACGGTTCTCATTCCCCGTATATCCCATATGTATTGCCACAAAACATACATGGAAAGAGATATGGCTAATACAGGAAATACAGCTTCACCAAACCTAACATCACCAATGTCCAATCAAATGTCGAATCCGATGTCGAACCCGATGTCTAATCCTATGTCCAACCCTATGTCCAATCAAATGTCGAATCACATGTTCCCTTAATCAAGTGTTACAAGTTTCTATTAAAATGAGAAAAGGCAGCCTTGGACCTTTGTACAGGTCAAGACTGCCTTTTGTTTTATAGCTATAGTCAAGCGATTGAAATGTTTAGTGCTAACCTTCCATAGTGCTAGGATACATGATCCTGGCAACAACAAATAATAACCCTTATAGATCAATAATTTGATCCTATCAGGGTTATTATTTGTTCTAAGCTGAGCTGCTTGTTAAGTTAGAGAGTGGAATGAACTTCCGAACAATCTCATCTTTAATTTAACCGACTCTTTAATTGCTTCTCTAGCTGGAATAAGATAATTCCGAGGATCATAAGCTTGGGGATGCCCGTCTAGAAACTCTCTTATCGCTTCTGTAAATACGGTTTGATTATCCGTATTGACATTAATCTTCGATGTACCTAGTGAGATTGCTTGTTTAATTTCATCATCCGGAAGACCGCTGCCCCCATGCAGTACCAAAGGCAGTCCGGTCAAATTACGAATTTCTCTCATACGTTCAAAGCCTAGCTTGGGTTGACCCCGATAGGGTCCGTGAACGGATCCTAATGCAGGAGCCAGACAATCAACACCCGTCTCCCGAACAAGCTCTAGACAATCTGCAGGAATCGCGTATTGCGCTTCCGCTTCATCAACGACCAGATCATCTTCTTTTCCTGTAATACGTCCTACCTCTGCCTCAACCGATGCTCCGAGTACATGAGCAGCCTGCGCAACAGCTCGCGTCACTGAAATATTGCGCTGCAACGGAAAATGAGACGCATCGATCATCACCGAAGTAAACCCTGCATGCAGAGCACGGATACAAACTTCATAAGTCGATCCGTGATCCAAATGTAGAGCTACCGGAACGTTAATATCATAATGCTCCATTAAACTGCGAACCATCCCTGCAATACAGGAGAGCCCTCCCATGTACGGAATATAAGCTTCACTAACGCCAAGAATGACAGGGGACTTCTCTTCTTGAGCCGCTAATAAAATAGCCTGAGTAAATTCGAGATTGTTTAAATTGAACTGCCCTACTGCATATCCGCCTTCTAGTGCCTGAAGCAGTATAGGCTTCATTGATACCAGCGCCATATAGACCTCCTGCGTCTAATCTGTGTTACTGCTCAGCACTTATTTCAAACAATCTAATAGGGAAGAATGAACTTGACCATTCGTCGTTACGATATCCATCGTCTTTAGGCTATACGGGTTGCCTGAAGTATCACTTACCTGTCCTCCAGCTTCCAGTACGATCAGAACCCCAGCTGCAACATCCCATGCTTTCAATCCATTCTCCCAGAAGCCGTCTAATCTAGCAGCGCCGACATAGGCAAGATGACGAGCAGCTGATCCGAGCGAGCGAATCGTTCTGCATTGATGAATTAACTTGCCAAGTCCGTTATATACGGCTAACCTGGCCTCCATATTAGAAGGAAAACCTGTCGCAATTACACAGGTTTCTAACGTTTTTTTTCCAGATACCTCTATACGCTTTCCGTTCATAAAAGCCCCTTGGCCCTTCTCTGCCCAGAACATTTCATCCGCACAAGGATCATAAACGACACCTACGATTAACTCCCCTTTGCAAGCAAGAGCAATGGATACAGTGAAGCCTGGTATGCCTTGAACAAAATTGCTCGTTCCATCAATCGGATCAACAATCCATAGATAGGGCTCATCTACCGATCCCGATAATACCTCCTCTAATGAATCACCACTTAGAAACATCTCTTCTTCGCCCAAAAATTGATGATCCGGATAATGGGCAGCAATCCCCTCGCGTATTAAATTCTCCGATAGTTTGTCGACTTCCGTAACGACATCAAACGCTGAAC
This sequence comes from Pristimantibacillus sp., assembly GCA_048976605.1. GTDB lineage: Bacteria > Bacillota > Bacilli > Paenibacillales > Paenibacillaceae > Pristimantibacillus. The sequence goes on from JBHGUX010000002.1 coordinate 11,598, forward strand.
TTTTCTCTTCAACCAAGAACTGCTCACCCATTCGAGATTTAATCAGCTCTCCTGCTGATATTGCCAATGATTTTGCTAGATTTAAATAATCCATAAAGAATCTCACTTCCTAGTCATATAATTTCAACACTTAGTTCCCTTATTGTTCATGAGCTCATTAATAATGTCAGCAATCGCATGATGATCATGATGAACCGTTATGCTTTTAGCATTTGTCTTCAATGTAGGATGTGCATTCTCAACGGCGTAACCATGATCTGCTTGCCGAATAATGGTGAGGTCATTCAAATTATCACCAACCGCGATTGTAAACAGCTCTTTATTCGGCAATAGTTGAAGCAATTCGAGAAGGGAGTTGCCCTTCGATGCATGCAATGGAAGGATTTCCAAATAATTATGTTCGGAATAGACGAGCTCAGAAGGAAGTCCAATCTCCTCTACCTTCTTCTCGAACTTAATCAGATCCAACGGCGAATTGGCGATTAATAGTAATTTCGTAATGGGATCATTTTGCTTATCTTGCGGCAAAGCCTGGCATACGACTCCGTCCTTACGCTCATGCCGCTCCAGCAGCTCACTGCGATGCGGCGCATATACTTCTCCATCACGGTATACGAGTAAAGTGAGATCATCTGATAACTCTGATAGGATAAAGTTCCATAATACATCTGGAATGACGATTGTTTTTTCGTATAAAACTTTATGCGTAATGGGGCAGTATATTTTCGCTCCATTATAAAGAATTAATGGTGTTCTCAAATTCAACTGCTCAATAAAAGAAGCAACTGCTTGCTCTGTTCGGCCAGTAGCTAGAGTAAATAAGCCGCCTTCCTCTTCAAATCTGCGAATAGCTGCAACATTCTCCTCACTGATCTTCTGTGAAGAAGTCAACAATGTTCCATCGAGATCACTTACTAATAAGATATTCTTCACTTGTTATGATCACCTGTCTTCCCGTGATAGCGTACCCTTACATTGGTACAGATTCTTTCTTATTGCCATTGACATTGAGCTTGCTGAACGTCTCATATTTCAAACTCGTTTCAAGCGATTCCACCGCGCTCATCGCCATAATTTCCTCCAGCGCTTGCAAGCATTTATCTGCATTAGGCACCATAATACTCAATTTAACAGTCAGACAACTTCTTTCTGCTGCATCCGTCTCGGAATGCTCACCATGCTGCATCTTGATATCGGTTATTTTCACATCGAATTCTTGGAATTTAGCGAGAATAATGCCTAGCGTCCCTGGTTGATCTTCAATGACCATTTCTATATCATGATACCTTCGTTTTTTATTCCAAACTCTCTCCCACTTGTTGAAGACGAATAGATTGATAAGAACGATTAGTGTGCAGGTTATTGCCCCTAAGAAGAAACCCGCTCCGACACATAACCCAATCGCAGCTACAACCCATATGCTGGCTGCCGTTGTCAGACCTTTTATCATATTGCCGTTTCGTAATATCGCTCCTGCACCGAGAAAGCCGATTCCGCTAATTACTTGAGCAGCAAGCCGAGCTGGATCGACCCTGACATTAAGCTCATTCACAAACTCGGAGAAGCCATAAATGGATAACAACATGATACTTGCCGAGCCAAGACATACTTGAATATGTGTCCTAAACCCCGCTGCATGATTGCTCCATTCTCTTTCGAATCCAATCAAGCCGCCTAGTACTGCCGCCAATATCATACGTAAAACTAGGTCAACTGGCGTGATATACCAAATTTCCGCCACCGGCATTTCACCTCACCCTCCTTTTGCCAATAAAAATCTCTAGACAAGGGATCCGGTAGTCGAAGCGGTATCCTTCAATCTTTGAACTGACGCTCCCACATGTTCAAGAATGGAGCGATCCTGACCGAACTTATACAGCGTCAGTTCAAGATTATAAGCACCTTGATAACCGTTATTCCTCAGAGCATTCACATAATACTCCAAAGGCAAGCTTGCCATTTCAGTCAGTGGATGATGGGTATCATTGTTGTCTCCGATTCCGTGAATATGAGTATGGATAACTCTCTTTAAAAATGCCGGATTAGGCAATTCTAGCAATGGCAGTTCAGATAGATTCCTATGACCATAATGGCTCAATAGATCCGAATAATAATGCCCCATATCCCAAGTAATGCCCATATGCGGACTATCAATCAGTTCTACCATTCGCAATACGCTCTCCGTTGTATCACCCGGATCAACCTTGGTGGGTTTCTTCCGGTTGTTCTCCAGAGCAAAGCGTAATGGAAGATGTTCTTGATGAGCCATCGTTGTCCATTGACGGAACAGCTCAACTGTGCGATTGAACAGCTCTTCCTCAGAACCAGCCTTTGCATCAAAGGCATGGATTGCCATGACCAATTCATCTTGGTATTTCTCATAGTTCCGTAAAATGTACTTCATTGATGGGTAAATATCCTCGAATTTTGCAGCGCTCATTTCACCTTTGACATGACCATGAACCGTTAATCGCAATCCAGCATCCCATATCTGCTGAATGACTTTCACATACAACGTCTCATCGGCTTCCCGCGGTAAAATACGAACCTCGATGGAATTCACACCGTAACTCTTCAAATGGTATAGATATTGGTCTATGCTATCGCAATTAGCGATTAGATCATTCATTGACTTCTTGGTTAGTTTTCCTTGAAACACATCATCCTGTATGGAAACTCCTAACATTGGAAACCCTCCAATCCGGGTCATAGGCTAGATCGATGTACAGGTCCGGCGAATAACCAATTCTGTATCAAATAATAGGGAAGATTGCTTCGAGCCTTTATTCTCGACCATAGACATCAATAGCTCGGCTGCTTTTTTCCCCATTTCCTTACGAGGCTGGGCAACGGTCGTTAGCTTAATCCAGTGCAAATCGCTAACCTCCAAATTATCAAAGCCAACAATACTTATTTGATCAGGTACTGCAATATTTTGCTTCGCTAACCATTCCAATGCTCCTATGGCCAATATATCATTCGCAGCGAATACTGCCGTCATGGAAGGATAGGCCGAGTATAGTTGTTCCATTGCTTGATAACCGCTGGCATAGGATCGATCAGCGAAGACCGTAGCAACTGAAGGAACCGAAATTTGATGCTTATTCATGGTGTCGCAGTAGGCACGATACCGTTCTTGACCGGTATAAGAGAACTCTGGCATACCAATAAATCCGATTTGCTTATGGTTAAGCGACAGCAAATATTCTACTGCTCTGCAAGAGCCTTGATAATGGTCTACATCAACAAAAGGCATCTCAAGCTCTGCCGGAGGTCTTCTGCGAAGAAAGACAATCGGAATTTCTAGATTGCGCAGCAATTGAATCATATCTGCGTCCATATAGTCAGAAGTGACAATCAGTCCATCCATTTTTCTTTGAGCGGCGCTGAGCAGGAAGCTCTCTTCCTTCTCTCTCATTCTCGTAGTATTGCCATATACAACCTGATATCCTTTGTCCGACAATATTTCTTCTATTCCTTGAGCCATGGCGGACAGGAACGGATCTGTAATATCCGGCATCATCAATCCGATCGAATAGGATTTACGTTGGATCAGACTTCTAGCCACAGCGTTCGGAGTATAATTAAGCTCCCTCATGGCTTCGAGCACTTCTTGCTTAGTCTCTGTGCGGATGTCAGGATGATCGTTCATCGCTCTGGATACAGTAGATACGGAAACACCTAATTTTTTGGCTACATCTTTTATCGTTGTAATGATTTCCACTCCTCAATAGTTGTGTACTGGTAACATTTCCGGAAACGTTACCAGTAATTTTAATTCAGCGCGCTTTTTTTTCCAAGTGTTGATTGTACAGTAGGCTTATCCTTTATCTCTTTTTCAATTTACGCGGGTCTTGACTGTCAACTTCTAGATCCTCGTCGGACCCATCGGCAATTTTATTCCAAGGCACAACTTTGTAGTTCTGATTCACTTCAGTGCCGTCAGGCTGGAAATTATTGTTGTCTTGTGTAACGAACACGCCATGCGGATATTTACTTCCTAGACCGAAGGATAAGACATCCAGTCCATCTGTCTCGGAAGTGCCATCAATTGTACCGTTTTCGACCATGAAAGTTGTCATATATTCGCCATCTTCCCGATCATAGACAACGTAACGATCACTGCCTTGGCTGGAAGCAATCAGGTAGCCTTCCCCATCTTTTCCGTAGTAAATGGTCAGACCTTCAGCATCAGCAGTAAGTCTAATCCCATCAACTGTATCAACCCGAGCCTCTGGAAGCAGTCCGCCGTCTGGCTCAGCATTATATCTCCAGATCGCTACATTTTCTTCCGATACATAGAACTTGCCATACTCATCATCTGCAACGATACCTTCTGTTACGCTCCCGATCTTGATCTCACGTACCAAGGTTCCATCTACTTGCCCTTGTCCGTTGTCGTACAATTCCCATTGTTCAAATTCGCCTTCCTTACCGGTGATCATTCCGTACATTTTTCCGGTGCGTTGGCTTTGGTACAAGCTAAATCCATACACTTCCTCCATATTCGAAGCCAGATTATTTCCAGTTACTTCTGTCAAAACGCCAGTAACCGCATTGATGACAAATATATTGATCGTATTCGTTGTACGATTCGTCGATGCTGCGATATCTACATTTTGTCCACCAAACATAAAGTTATATCTAACATCGACGTTGTTCATCTTCCCAACGCCATACGAACCGACTCGCACACCATCAAGATTATAGGCTTCAATCCCGCCTGGATTCGCCTTCTTATTCGCTCCGATAATTAGACTTTCATTGGCGTTCGTAGGATGAACCCAGATGGAAGGATCGTCTGCCGAATCCCCCTCTTGATCTGTAGGTTGAGTCTCCATCGTTGCCTTAACTTTAAACAGCTTTGCTTCGTCTTGATGGGCAACATCCAAGGTGTTCGCACTTGCATTTTCTAGATTAACCTTTTTAACAAAATAATCATCTTCTGGAATAAGTACAGTTGTCTCATCCAGCATAACGGCAGCAGCGAAAGTTCCCGTAGTTTGACCAATATGATATTGATCACTTCCGACCGTTACTTTACCGGTTACACCATTTCTCAGTTTGAACAGAATAGAGTTGGTTTGTGAATCCCATACAGAAGCTGCACCAATCGGATTAAGAATATCCTCTTGCAAAGCTTCATACTCAATCTCTTCCTCTTCTTCAGCCGCTATAGCGATTGAAGATAGGGGCAGTATAAGAAGCATTAAACTTACAAGGAACGCAACACTTTTTTTAACGGATTTCATTATGAATCCTCCCGAATTCTTATTTAACCGCGTATGTCATTCGTGTTCGTTCTGTCGATCCATGCTGCTATGCTAGAGTAATTAGCTGTTTGCTTGCTTTATCATAGACGTTTACCTTGTCCTTGCGGAAAGTAATCCAGACATCGGTTCCAATCGGATAATCCTTCTCACCCATGAATTTAGCAAGTAAAGTAGTTGCTAAATTATTGACGGTAAGCTGAACCAATGTCTCTGATCCTGCAGGAAGTATAGAATACACGCTGCATTTGATTCCATCTTCCACTGGTTCGGCGAATATCTTGATATCCTCTGGATACAACGCCATAACAACATCTCCGGAATGGCTGTTTGCGCTTGGAATCTTCACTTGCCCCAAGCCGGACTCCGTTAACAAGTGGCCATCTTGATAAGAACATCTGGCATCAACAAAATTAATCGTTGGATTTCCGATGAAATCGGCAACCCGTAAATCTGCCGGGTGGCGGTAAATTCCTCGAGGCGTATCCAATTGAACCAAATTGCCTTCGAAGAACACGGCAATTTTTGTAGACATGGTTAGTGCTTCAACCTGATCATGTGTTACATAAATAATCGTTGTATTCAACTCTCGGTGCAGCCTTTTTAATTCCGCCCTCATTTCAAGTCTAAGCTTGGCATCAAGGTTCGATAAAGGCTCATCAAGCAATAAGATTTTAGGTTCGGTAACGATTGCCCTCGCGATGGCAACCCTTTGTTGCTGACCTCCTGACAATTCGGAAGGGTAACGGTCTCTATACTGTGTAATGCGCATTTTTTCTAGAGAGTTATCTACTCTCATCCGAATTTCCTGCTTCGATAGACGTTTGATCGTCAATCCGAAGGCGATGTTCTCAAACACCGTCATATGAGGCCATAAAGCATAACTTTGGAAAACCAGATTCAGCCCTCGCTTAGATGCTGGTGCATAATAACGATTGGCTCCATTGACCACCTCCTTTCCTCCAATAGTGATGATACCTTCTTCCGGATTTTCTAATCCCGTAATGACACGAAGGGTCGTTGTTTTCCCACAGCCAGAAGGTCCGAGAAGGGTCATGAAATCCCCCTCCTCAATGACAAAATCGATGTCTTTCAAAATATGGTTATGATCAAAATACTTGTTGATTTTTTTAAGTTCAATTCTGCTCATGTTAGCCACCTATTCCTTTCGTAAGATCTGCTTTACCCCATTTGGTGGCAACGAAGTAAGTAACCATTATGATAACGATGACGATGACGGTAATCGCATTGGAGAACTGCTGATAACCGCTTTCCGCGTACTGGAAAGTTAATGTAGTCAACGTACCAGTCTTCGGTGTAACCAAGAGAATAATTAAATCCAGTTCTTTCATTCCGCCGATAAAACCGAGTAGGAACGCACTGATGATCCCCTTTCGAGTGAGCGGAAGCATAATCTTAGTAAACCTCTTAAAGAAGGATGCACCTTGAATTTTTGCCGCCTCTTCTAGTTCCCCGCTAATTTGCATCATACTGCTCGTTCCTGAGCGAGTAGCGAACGGCAAATCCTTGACTACCGTAATCAGAATAATGATGGTCAATGTACCGTATAACGCCGGTATGAGAAAACCTGGCTTAGCGAATAAAGAAATATAGATAGCAGCGAAAGCAATACCTGGAATTAAGTAGGGAATGAAGGACAATTGCTCGATTACCTTGCCGGCAATTGATTTTCTTCCTTTAGCGATAATATAGCCTAGCGTTACACCGATCAGAGCGGACAAGCCTGCAGCACTGAAAGCAACGATAAGTGAGTTTTTCAATGCCATCTTTATGTTGCTGTTCATAAAGACCCCAACCTCACCAGATGCAATATGTGGATCAGATGCACCTGCCCAGAAATGCGTAGTAAAGTTATCTAAGGTGTATACGCCTTCCTTGAGCATAAAGGATTGCAAGAACAGCATAAGCAGCGGGAAAATACCAGCTGAGAACATGAACAGCATCACCGATGTGAAGATCGGCTTTCTCCAGCGGCCAAGCGGAGTTAAGGTTTTGCGAGCATCTTTTCCGCCGACTGTTGTATAGCCTTTTCTTTTGCCAATCGCTCTTTGATTAATATAAATAGTAATGGCAGCGATCATAATAAGAACCAAGCTTAAAATATAGCCTTGTGCTTCCATCCGGTTTCTTATACTGCTATACAGCATCGTAGCAATCGTATAATATTTGACCGGCAATCCAAGAAAGGCTGCTGGACCAAATGTACCCATCGATTTAGAAAAGGTAAGAATAAAAGCTGAGAGAATGGCTGGCAGAACGAGAGGAAATGTAATTCTCCTGAGAATCGTTCCGCGTTTAGCGCCTAGAATATCAGCCGTTTCTTCCAATCCGCTATTGATTGAGCTTAGTGCTACCGCTATTAGTAAATAGAAGAAAGTAAAGTAATGCGCCACCAATACGACGATAATGGGGATGGCTCCATAAGAGAGCCAGTCCGGAGGGCTAACCCCGAACACCGATTGAATTAGCCCCGGATTGCCGCCGATCCGATCATTCTTAAAGATAACGAGCCATGCCATAGATTTCATCCAAGAGGGAAGCATGTAAGGAATAATAGCCATGAATGCAATTGATTTCTTAAAAGGAATATCGGAACGCGTAACGAGCCACGCTAGCGTTCCTCCTAGAAGTGCGGAAAATATCGACACCCACACAGCAACATTGATCGAATTGAAGATCGGCTTATAAAATACATTCTTACTGATGTCTCCGGTCAACATATGAACCCAATGCTTAAACGTTAATTTACCGGGCTCCGCATCGCTATAGACACGCAGATCGCCATGGCTGTAGGTTACGGTATTCGATACCATCTCATAAAGAGGGACCACAATCGTATAAATCAAGAAAATAATGGCCGCGATACTGATTAGATGCATCGGATTGGTAAATATCGATACCAATCTGTTTTTCAATCGAGCTTTGTTAAATCGAGAAGGTGATTTATCCAATTGATTCTTGGTGTATTCTGTCTTACTCATTTGATATACACTCCTTATGATCAGCCACGATGAACCCTCTGGGTCATAATAACAGCTAAATATTTTTGATCCAGAATTCGCGGAATTTGATCGAATTGTTGTAGAAGAAGTCTGCATCATATTGCCACAAGTCCAATTTATCCAAAGTAATAGGATTCTCGTGCGGTACATCTGGATTGGTTAACCATGATCCTAATACGTTGTACGGTCGAAGCCCTTCACCTGTCCCATCTACCTCGCCCATCATCCAACGAGCCATCAGCTTGGCTGCTGCCGTATGTTTAGCTTTATCAGCTACATAAATATAAGTTGGTCCTATTACTGATATTTTGGGGCTCATCTTAAAGTTTGCGCTGATTGCAAGTTCCTTCTGTTCGATGTTCCGTAGTTTACTAGATGCGCCGATTCCAACTGGCGGTTTATCACTCGTACTGTTACCAACATTCTCTACCACATCATCACTAGACTTCACCAATACTGGATCATTCTTCAACATACGTGCTACAAACTCATATCCAGCATTCTCTTCTGTAAGCTCAATATCTTTACCGTAAAGCTCCTTATAGGCTGCTGCCATTTCATCCGAATGCTGAATCATCGCAAGGAACAATTCCATCATATCGGAAGACTCGAGCGGATCATTGATCATGACTCTCGTCTTCCATTCTGGTTCGGTTAGTTGCCACCAGTTCGTTATCGGTGATTCCTTGTATACATTGGTGTTATAAAACACGGTTCTCAAAGAAGCATATGCCGGTAGACCAGGAAGGTCTTGGAACTGATCAGATAATTTCTCCATGATGTCCGTTGGTTTGTAAGCATGCAGCATGCCTCTCTTCACGAGATCCGAAGACACTGCACCTAGTGCATCTTTTATAAATACAACATCTACGTTATATACACCCGACTCTTGTTCACGTATAAGCTTCTCAACAATTTCATTCGTCTTCATATCAAAGGCTTCAACCGTAACACCAGGATACTTAGCCTCGAAAGAAGCCTTCACATCTTTAACGCGGCTCGATTGCGAGTAGACAACAACTTTGCCCTCTTCTTTTGCTTTTGCATACAATTCATCAACGGTTTCTGTTTTATCCAAGCCCTGTTCAGTCGCCCAATTCGAGGCAGCCTCTTTATCTTTCTCTTTGTTGCCTCCCGACTGACTACAACCCGTAAAAACCAATGACGCACATAACGAAAGCAGTAATACCTTTAGCATTTTCCCTTTACCCATTTAAAACAACCTCCCCTTAAGTAGTCCTACAATTGAATTCAATATTCAGTAAGTCTCTAGTTGGGATTTCTGTGGTCTATCTTCTTGGGTATGAAGCCATTCCGACCAACTCATCTTGAATTCATCTTTCTGACTAACACAATAATCATAAAAGGTATTAATAAACGCGAGTCTTTCGACTGCGGCGTCGTATAAGGCGGCGCCATGATCGTGAATCATTCGGTACATATCTCTGCCGCCAATTTTATGCTGACGGTTCAATATGTCGGACAAGCTCACCTTATCCGCATTACGCATCATGTCGTACATCAGAATAAAGGATGTCGCTCTTCCTACACCTCCCCGACAATGGAAATGGAGCCAGTTATCATTTGTCAGCGCTTTCACAAATTCAACAAACTGATCTACAACTTCATCTGGCGGCCGGTGGTGATCCGTTACACAAAAGCGTACATATTCAAAGCCTTCTAACTCAGCCAGTTCCTCTTCACTGTACACTTTTCTTGGCCCGGTAATCGGTTGAGCAAGCTGAAATGATTTCCCCTCGATATAATCGAAATCGACGGTTTCAGCTTCTATATACTCATCCAATTTCTTTCGTTCTAATGCAATGATGTCTTCTTGGGTCATCCCTTTATTACTATCGTTCTTCTCACCATACCAGCTGACGGCCATCCCATTAACGTAGCCGTGGCATTCCTGCCTGAGATCGACGATCGTAATCCGATCATTCGGGATCACATTCTTCATGTACTTTAATCCGTTCTGTGCGAATTGGCCGCTTGCTGAGGCCTTCAGTTCTGCTAGTCCATTCGTATCCGCCTCATGATCAGCGGGATCCATACACATGCGAAATCTCTTCGGTGACTGTTCCACGTTGACTTCGTCAATTATGCGATGATGTTGATTTGCTCTTGCATTAATCGGGTTAGACAATCCATTCCCCTCCATGTCTGGATTTAAGGCCGTCGCCTTATTGTGTTACCGGTATGTGAGCTCTGTATCTTCTGTCTTATAGCTGGAAGAAGAGCGTATGAAAAGTTAGAAAAGCAGATTAATAAAACGCTTACATTATTGTGTGAAAAATAAAAACTTCTTCTGCCGATACCAAGGTGATTTACTTTTCATTACAATTACCTCCTCGATGTTGAAGTTCCGGTAACGTTATCGGTAACGTTACCAGAAATATTTATAACGTAATTATAGTCCTGCATTTTTTGGGTGTCAATACGTGATTTGCAAATTTTTTACACTTTGGCTGTCATGCTCTGCTTTCCTTGTACTTTTTTTAGCAAGTCTAATGGCTGCTTCAGGGAACCGGTTTTCTACTTTTACTTTTTCGAGTTCTATGCGTGTTCTGGACCGTTTCCAATATTCCATGCTTCTCCATAACTTCTTTCATGGCTACCTCTGCCAATCTCATTTCTATGGTTTCATCTTTACTTCTATGGGATAACTCACTCTGGTTGCCAAAACAAAAACACCTCCAAGATGATGGGACTGACCCCCTAGCATGAGACAAATCAAAACACCTTTAAGAGAATGTGAACATGTCGTAAGATATGGATACTACCTTGGAGGTGTTTTTTACGTTGGCAACAAGAGTAAGCTACCCAGTGAAAACAAAGATGA
>JBHGUX010000003.1:0-5382 GCA_048976605.1 Pristimantibacillus sp.
ATAGATTAGTTAGCATGTTTTCGGGTATAGTAGTCATTGAGTAGGGCTCCTTCTTGGTGATGTCGTAATCCCGAGGATACCCTACTTTTTTTGTGCCTGCCTAGGCTCCAAATCTTGGTACACAAACTATTGTACGCCGTCTGGAAGACTACAGAAAAGCTAAAAATGATTTTTTTGAATGGTTAATGGAAACTCCTGAGTTTCGAGATCTCCCAGGATTGCCGTAAGTGGGCCTTATTTAAGATCTCGCAGCACCTAACTGCATTCATACAGATAAAATAGCTCCAAACCGCTGAAAATAGCGTTCTAACTGCGTACGTACAATTATTTTTCTTGTTTTACTCACTTCGGGTGCATTCGGCTGAAAATAACTGAGCGTATGCAGTTAAACATCGCTGTCTACTATGCTTACTACCGTACTAACTGTACGTCTGCAGTTACTCAACTACTCCTTCGCAAATTACTCGTTGCCTGCTGCCGATCTAAGTTGCGAGGTTGTCAGACGCTTTTACTTAACTGCTTCTAAATAGCAGTCAATAATAAAACTCAGAATATATCTCAATTAGATTTGTCCAGTTAGTATCCAACACATAACCCGTATTAACTTAATTAATGTCATTAACAACAAGACAGTGGATTATCCGCTGTCTTGTTGTTTGTTCCCATTATTTGTCACGTTTCTGCATGAATTTCATGGATTGGCGAATAATCATAGGACCGAACATACTTCCAGCGGATGCAGCGATTAAGGAATGAAACGGGAATTTAATTGCAAAATACAAGGCTGTTCCAGCGACTATATCAATAAGGATAAATTTCTTGATTTCTACTAACGGTATAGCCACGAACACAACAGCCTCTTTATTCCTCATTATGTTGGCCTCCTGCTTGCGTAAGCATAATCATTCATTATTCATTGTATTTTCAACATTAGATGTCCCATTCTAAAAAATTTAAAGCAGGCTAGAATGGAAATGTTATAATAAATAATTAGAAGTTAATGAACCTATTTATGAAGAGGCATCATGAAGGAACAGGAGGATCAAGTGTTGCGAAAGAAAGAGGTTCCCATACTCTATTTGTATTTGATACATATTTTGCTTCTATTGGCGTTGATCGGATCAATCTTCTCTTTGTTTGGACAACCGATTTCATTGAAAGCTATCTTCTCCTCAGAATTGAGAGTGGCAACCGTTGCCCATCGTGGTGCTTCAGGCTATGCACCAGAACATACGATTTCTGCTTACCAGACAGCTGTTCGTTCTGGGTCTGATTACCTCGAGATCGATTTGCAGATGACGAAAGATGGAGAGCTCATTGCGATGCATGATGAGACAGTCAATCGCACGACAAATGGAAGAGGAAGAGTATCAACGCTGACATGGGGTGAGATTCAAACCTTAGATGCTGGCTCGTGGTTTAATGAATTGTATCCGATGTATGCAAGAGAAGAATTCGTGAACGAGAAAGTACCCACGCTGAGAGAAATATTCGAAACATTCGGCAATGAAGTCAATTATATGCTGGAGACGAAGGCTCCTTCGTACAATCCTGGATTAGAAGAAAAGATGATCGCATTAGTCGAGGAATTTAAGCTAGTGGATCATGTCGCTGTTCAGTCATTCAGTAAAAGCAGTCTTCAGACCATTCATCAAATGAATGAGGATATCGAATTATTCCAATTACTGTGGTATAACACGGCTGCATTCATAACTAATACGACCTTGAATGAAATAAAGCAGTATGCGACTGGCATTAGCCCAAATTTCCAGCAAATTAATTCTTCTTATGTCCAAAAAGTCCAAAGCGCTGGTCTCTTGGTATTCCCTTATACAGTAAATTATCAAGTGAATATGGCTAAGGCGGTAAGTTGGGGTGTGGATGGTGTGCATACCGATTATCCTGATCGACTGAAAGAAGTCATTAAGGAGAAAAGTGAAATACGGTAATAGTCCTTGGGGACTTGCGTGGATGGAATAATTAATAGATTTTATAACAAAGGCAGGTATCCGATTCATGATCGATTCTTCAAAACAGCAGCTATCTAACAGGATTACAGCAGCGGCACAATTAACATTAGCAGATATCGTTATTAAGAACGGTCGTATTGTTGATGTTTTCAACCAAGAAATCATGTTTGGCGACGTAGCGATCACGGATGGAAAAATTGTAGGTATTGGCAAATTCGAAGGTAAAACAATCATTGATGCGAATAATCGTTATATCTGTCCTGGTTTTATTGACGGTCATGTACATATTGAATCTTCTATGCTGACTCCGGCTGAATTCGCTAAAGTGGTTCTGCCGCATGGCGTGACAACCGTCATTGCTGATCCACATGAGATTGGAAATGTGAACGGAACAGTCGGAGTCGAATATATGCTTGCAGCTTCGGAAGGCATCCCGCTAGATGTATTAGTCATGCTTCCTTCTTGTGTGCCGGCAACCCCATTTGAGAATGCAGGAGCCGAGCTCAGAGCAGAAGATCTGGCTCCATTGTACGCACATAACAGAGTTGTCGGGCTTGGGGAGGTTATGAATGCACCAGCTGTGTTAAATGCTGAATCATCAATGATGGATAAGCTTGTGTCGGCACAGGAGCATGGCAAACTAATTGACGGGCATGCTGCAGGGTTGGATGAAGTAGCCATAAATGCTTATATGACAGCAGGTATTCGAACAGATCATGAATGTACAACGGCTGATGAAGCAAGAGATCGTCTGCGCAGAGGAATGTACGTGATGATTCGCGAAGGCTCTGCCGCCAAAAATTTAATTGAGCTCGTTAAGGCTGTTACTCCAGCGAACAGTCGCAGATGCCTATTCGTCACGGATGATAGACATCTAGATGATCTGATCGATGAAGGCAGCATTGACCACAGTGTTCGTCTCTCAATTCAAGAAGGCATTCATCCCATCATAGCCATTCAGATGGCTACGTTGAATGCGGCGGAATGCTTTGGTCTGAAGCATAAGGGAGCAATCGCACCGGGCTATGATGCAGATTTTCTATTGCTTGATGATTTAGAAACCGTCTCGATCTCAGAAGTGTACAAGGCTGGCGGCCAAGTTGCCTTGCAAGGACGTTGTGTTCATACTTTCCCAGCAAGTACGATAGTACCTGAATCTGTATTGAACAGTATGCATGCCAAACCAATATCAGATGGAGATCTTGCTATTGGTATGAGTGGACCGCATGCTAAGGCTAAGATTATCGGTATCCAGCCAAACAGTATCGTTACGCAGCATTTGGTTGAAGAAGTGGAAACCGATGACCAGTTGTATTTTCAACCTTCGATCGAGAAGGATCATCTGAAAATGGTCGTTGTAGAGCGGCATCAACATACCGGTAATGTTGGACTTGGCATTCTAAAAGGTTTAGGGATTCATTCAGGTGCAATAGCTGCGACAGTTGCCCATGATTCCCATAATATTGTTGGGGCAGGGACGAATGACAAGGATTTGATGGCTGCTATTGACAAAATTGTCGAGTTAAAGGGTGGATTAGTCGTCGTAAGAGATGGCGAAGTTCTTGCTTCACTTTCTCTGCTTATCGCTGGTCTGATCTCAGATCAAGATTATCAAACGGTGTATGATCAACTTAAGCTAGTGAATCAAGCACTTCATGATCTTGGGTTCGAAGGGACATTTAATCCATTCCTAACCCTTTCGTTCATGGCTTTGCCGGTTATACCTGCATTGAAGCTGACGGATAAAGGATTATTCGATTTTCAGACCTTTACCCATGTTGAGATCGAGTAATCCTGCATACAAGGTGAAAATATTGGAAGTTTTCAACCGTATAGAAGTATAAAAAGAACAAATCAGTACAAGCTTATACTGTTGGGCACGGCCCCGTTCGTTCTTGCGAACGGGTTCTTTTGTTGTTTTAAAGACATATGGATCTAACTGTGGAGGGGTATTTGACATGAGGGACTCATCATTATTCCGCGATCCGAAGCAAAGAAAGCTAATGTTCAGTACAGGACTCAGCTGGTTATTCGATGCCATGGATGTAGGTATGATTTCATTTATCGTAGTAGCGCTTAGCACAGATTGGGGACTTGGTGCAGAACAGATTGGCATGCTGACCGCTATTAACTCGGTTGGTATGGCAGTAGGCGCAGCCGTAGCAGGCTCTCTTGCGGACCGATTTGGCCGGCGAAATGTATTGTTATGGACCTTGTTTATATTTTCTATAGCAAGTGGATTATCTGCTTTTGCAACAAGTTTTACTGCATTATGTATACTTCGCTTCGTTGCTGGATTTGGACTAGGAGGAGAGCTGCCTGTTGCTTCCACATTAGTCTCGGAATCGGTTGCTGTTAAGGACAGAGGGCGTGCTATCGTCTTGTTAGAAAGCTTCTGGGCAGGCGGATGGATCGTTGCAGCTTTAATTAGTTATTTCGTTATTCCAGAATACGGTTGGAGAATGGCATTTATTATCGGAGCGCTGCCAGCTTTTTACGCTTTATATTTGAGACGAGCTGTTCAAGACTCTCCGCGATATGTGAAGCAGAAACAGAAGGGCAACTATTTGTCATTTGGCGAGCGATTCGCATCCGTATGGTCTGCGAAGTATCGCAAGTCAACGATAACCCTTTGGGTATTGTGGTTTACAGTCGTATTCTCTTATTACGGAATGTTTCTGTGGCTGCCAACCGTTATGGTGCTTAAAGGCTTCGATTTGGTGAAAAGCTTCCAGTATGTTCTGATTATTACATTAGCGCAGCTTCCAGGTTATTTTACGGCTGCTTATTTCATTGAAAAGTTTGGCAGGAAATTTGTGTTAGTCACCTATTTATTATTAACAGCAGTTAGTGCGATTTGGTTCGGCAACGCAAGCACGGAAGGGGTTCTACTTGCGGCAGGGATGAGTTTATCCTTCTTCAATCTTGGCGCATGGGGAGCCATGTATGCTTACACACCAGAGCTTTATCCGACTGCGATCCGGTCCACTGGAGTTGGATTCGCCGCTGCCTTTGGGCGAATAGGAGGAGTGATTGGACCTTTCTTAGTGGGAATATTAGTAGCGAACGGCTATCCAATCTCCTCGATCTTTATGTTGTTCTTTGTCACAATTGTCATTGGTGCGGGTGCTATATTGCTATTCGGCATGGAGACAAAAGGAATAGATACGGATAGTGAGATTGATAGTGAAACAAGTGCTTAAGAAATTAAATAGGTAACTGTACTCGTCGATCCAGTTATATTCGTATGTAAGTAAGTATGTAAGTAACTCATTTGATGGTTTGCTCTGCTTCGCCACCCTTGCTATATTTATTTATTCTGAACGGACTCAGAAGCTCTTATTTGCGAATATTAGCGCCGAATAGCCGTTAACCGGACTCAGAATCCTTTATTATCAATTAATCGATCATA
>JBHGUX010000004.1:0-14383 GCA_048976605.1 Pristimantibacillus sp.
TTCATTATTAAAGGAAATTGATGTTGTATTGGCGGTTAGTCCAGATACATTTGTGATTTGCCCAACAAAGTATATTATAGAATTTTATCATGAAGGAGAAATCACAATAGGTTTCGAAAATAAACTTATTTGATTGCGCTAACGAGGAACTTTAGTTTAATGCATCATGGAGCAGACTGCTATCCGACAGCTGCTCCATTTTTATTAAGCTAACGGGCAGGATAGCTAAATACATATGGTTCATTTTAAGGTATAATATGGTACAAAACAGCTTTGTCCGTCTATTCAATCGTAGTGAGACTATTGGAGGAAACAGTTATCAAAAAGAAAAGTTGGATTGTATTATCAGTTACCTGCTTTCTCTTAGGGCTGTTGGTTTGGTTGCCTGATATTTTATTTGGGCAGTCGTATAAATTGTGGTTGCTCACCTTTATAATAAATCCTATAGGGTTTATATTTGGACTTCTTGGAAGAAGTAAATTAGGAATGATTTCAAATGCACTAATGACAGTCAGTATCTTTATTTTTATGTTTATTGGATACTTAATTGCTGCCATTTTTGGAGGACAGCCGTGAACTAGAGCAATGATTATGTTAGAGTCCATTAAGCTAACGGGAAGCATTAGCCCAATAAAGATACTACGGCAGCTCATCATGTGTGAGCTGCCGTTTTCTCAACTAAAGGGCAGGAGAGTTCAATAACTTCGCGAATACTTAGGCAAGGCATTTTTACGAATTTCGCAAAAAAAGATGTTAGGTGACAAGAATTAAAGGAGGACAGTTCATGATGAATGAAAGACCAAACGTTGAATTAATGTTGAACTCTTTTGCCTTCAAGGGAAATGACTTAGATGAGATTCTTCAAAACTCGGATGTCGAATTTCAAAGCAACTATTACCCACGAATCTCTTTTCAACACCATCCTGCTGCAGTCTCTGAGATGTTTATAAGCTTGGTGGTGAACTTTGCTGGACCGTTAGGGTTGATTGTGGCTAGTGGGTTCCTTAATGAAGTCGGGAAAGATATTTATACTTGGCTTAAATCATTCAAAACTATAGTTACAAAGAAGGAATATAAACAAGAATCTAATATTGAGATTGTTTTTAAAGATGTAAGAATTAGTTCATTTCAAGAAAATCATGAAGAGTTTATCAGTCTGTTTAATGATCTCGAAGGGATAGTTAAGAAAGTAGAGGTCCTCAAGAAGCAGGGTGAGTCTTTAGAGGTTTCTTTATTTTTTGTCGAAGATGAAGGTTGGAAAATCGAAATTATAAACAGAGAGTGAAAGTTACTCAAAAAAGCCTTGGACTTCACATAACATCGCATTCACGCATCGGGACAGAATAAGTTTCCTAACCTAAGGAGTGGGTAGAATGGCAGTTGTTCCAGTTTTTTTAGAAATACCTGATGAAATAATGAAGAAGATTGATACCGGAGAATGCAAAAGAATTGGTGGCGTGGTTCGTGGTAACAAAGAACAAATTGTTAAACTTCCTAAAGATGCCACTATGAAAAAGGTTATTCTGCATTATGCCTGGAATAATAGGGATCTCCTTGTTAAGGTATATAAGGGGGGGGATAAACTAGCAAGACTCTACTTTAATTCAAAGGAAAAACAACAGACAATTGTGACATTTAGAAAGGCGGCTTTTAACGTCTACCTGGACGCTGTGTGCAAAGGAACTCTGACAAAGGAGTTAATTTCAGATGTAATGGAAAGTTTGGAACGTTTGGATGAAAACATTCCACTTTCAACGGAGGAGAACCATATTCTTATGAATATAATGTTTGAGTTTACAAAAAAACTTGCATCGGCTAATGGGATTGAACTAACTAGTCTAGAGAAAGAAACACGTTCGCAATCTGTAAATCCAATTATTAATCTGAAACGTTTTCTTGAAACACAAAAGCGCATTTTTGAACTGGCTTCTTAGATTATAGCAAGAGTGAGCAAACCACCCTATAACTATAGTTTCTTTACTTGTTCAACTACCATGAAAGAACGATCTAACTTTAATACTCTGTGGTGCAAATATCAGATGCATGGATGGCTAACGGGAAACATTAGTTCAGAGCCAGCCGGGAGCAGTTTCCGCCGTGGGAAGCTGCTCCTTCTGTCGTTATAATTTAGTATTAAGCTATCGGGAAACGATAGCTCAATAAGCACGAAGAGAAATGCAACCATATCTCCCTTATTTCGTCTATTGGTTATTAGAATGGAATTTTGAAGGGAACCAGGAGTGAAATGAAAAAAATTCTTCTTATTACTATTTTTACTTTACTAGGAATCCCCGTGGTGGTGGGAGTTCTAAATGGCTTTCATTTCAAACCTATAAATACAATACCAGGCGATATCAGGTTGGTTCAGTCGTTAGATGTTGGAAATGATAGCAAAGCCATATTGTTTGAAGATAATCGAAACAAAAATTTCGGTGTAGCAAAAGTACAGAATAAGTACAAGGTTCTTTATCAATATGACGGGGGAACTTCTGGTAATGTGATTGAGAAAGGTATACCATTCGAAGCTGCTGGCATCGGCGATCCCGATGATTTTTTGGTTGCCATTAAGACGGCTCTGGACTCGAATATTCAATATATTGCAATCGGGAATCATATGGAGGGGGTTCCACCGATGGAATTGGAAACCTACAATCTATCGTTAAAAGATGTGAAAGCAAATCCAAAGCTGTATTGTCTGAAAAAGGTTACTGATCATTATGTTTTGTTCGTTTTTGACCAATACACGGAAGACACATGGACAATAAGAGCATTTGATAAAAATGGAACGATGGTTGCAATCAAACCATTTCCCGGACAACCTAGATACGTAGACTATGGATAAAACAAAACGATGTGGCAGCAGTTATCGGAGGACAAGAATGTGTTCTTGTGACTGATGATGTTTACGGAGAAAGTTAGCGTGGTGATTGAGGGATTGCATATGGTATGATATACCAAATAATCCAAATTGAGAGGGGGCTTGGAATGAGCACAAACAACATTCATGAAACCCAGTCTGAAAAGGAACATTTGTACAGTAACGATAATTATGTCGATGAGAACCTTCGCTCTATTCAGAGTATTGAGGGTGGAGGACCAATGAAAAAAATAGATTTAAATTCGTTGCCTCGTCCTCTAAAGATCTTCGGGTACTTTGTATTTTCAATTATAGTGTTAATGGGTGCGGTAGCAGTCTTAATAAGTTTTATTCGTTAAATTTAACACCATCACTACACTGCACAACTAACGAGGAACGATAGTTGAAACGAACAAGGAGCAGTTTGCCACGATACTTCCTTGTGTTCATAAAGCGAAGGGGCAGTTTAGCTCAACACATAGGAGTTTTAGATGTTTTTGACCACAGCTTGACGGAGCAGGAAGCGTCAGAATTGCTGACTTCTTTTGAAGAACATAATCTCGAATATGAATAGAATTTTATTGATTTTTTGAATTGTATACAAAGCAAATAACTAGGTAAGTTATGCAAAGTTAATGGTTATCTTTTACTATGAAGTATTATAAAGAAACATTCAATTCACTGAGAATTTTGAGTGAAAGAGCAATTTTAGCTTTCTAGAGAAAGAGTGGGGTTAATGGATAATGAGACAATATATAAAAACTTTCCTTATGCTGAATTAAAGTCCATAGATGGAACAGCGAGCCTTAAAATTTATACATACGCATACCAATATCCAGATGATAATGATGGTACTGATTCTGACTGGTATATGAACTATATTGATTTAACTTGTCATGGCTTCACTGCAAAATTGAATGAACCTGTTTTAAACGGCAAAGTATTAGAAAATTGGTATAAGGAAACGGAGGCTTTCTTTAATTCTAATCAAAAGCGTGTTCAATTATATGCTACTGAACCAAATTTGAGTTTTTCATTAGAACTTGATGAAAATACTAAGAGTATCCTTGTTAAAGGTGATGTACACAATGCAAAGCCAATTATATATCGTTCTTATTTACAGTTTGAGTTTTTCACTGATTATGATTCTATGAAGTTATTTAATATAGGGTTGAAAGAAATCCTACAAGCTTTCCCGCCAAGATATAAATAAAACATGGATTTGATAAGAGGGGAGCTCCTACAGCGAAGAGTCACCAACTAAGTATACTGTCGGGCGATTAGTCGTTTTGAATAACAATGTCTATTCTTTCCTCCGTACATCGGTCGCGTAAACTGAAGAGTAAAACCTGCAGCTTCTAGATTATTAATACTTGTATAATTCTGAGGATGCACAGTTGAATATAGGTACAGACATCCTTTTTCCTTAGCACGGTTTTCTCTCAGTTCATGAAAGAACCTTTGTAAACCAAGTCCGCGAACAGATTCATGGACTACAGTTGAATCCAAGGCTGCAACAAAGGGCAATTCTTTTTCTAGTAATCCAAATTCAGTTCCTAGGTTACTCTCGCTTACACCTGGAAACGCCAGAACTGAATAAGCAACTAATTCCCCATTATTAAAAGCACCGTATACCTCACCCTTTCCATTAATAAGTTCGAGTAAGTAATCTTCGTCATCCATTGCAAAAAAATCCTGGAAAGGCAGACGTGCAATAATATCAATCATAAGCGATAATATTTCCTGTAGATCCAGATGATATAAACGCCGTATCTCCAATTGGTAACCCTCTTTTGTACGCAGTGTTAGAGTCCCCCTACGAATCTTTGTTTTACTCGGTTGAAATTTCAAGTTCTTCAGCTATCAGGTAATAGGATCAGCGATATTCGATGATACTACCGTTTTTATGAACGCTTGATGCTGCTCTAGGCTCAAGGTCTCTATGTTGTTGTGCTTATAATTCTTTCGTCATAAAAACACTGTTGGGGTCTTCCATGTAATCCGCAAACGGATTGCAGTATTCAAATCCGAATTGTTCATATAATTTTCTAGCCGCGTCGAAAGATTCCATCGATCCGGTTTCCAAGCTCAGTCGTCGATAGCCTCGCTGTTTAGCTTGCTCTATGATATGGGCAAGTAATTTTGATGCGACACCTTTCCTAAGATGCTTGGTAGTAGTACGCATTGATTTGATTTCACCATGATGGCATTCCAGTTCTTTTAGAGCACCACAACCTAATAGTTCACCTTGTTCCCAGGCACTCCAGAAGGTGATTTCCGGCGCTTTTAATCCATCCAAATTTAACGCATGTACACTCTCCGGTGGGGATTGTTCAAACATGCTCTGTAAATGTTCACTAATTAATGCTATTATTTCGGTTCCGGTCAAATTATTGATTCTAATCTCCATATTATTCACTCCAAATGATAGGATAATAGTTTTGATCAATATTAACTTGAACAATTTCGTTCGATAATAGAGTTTACCATTTCATGCTTCAGTTGTTCTAATGGAATTCCGTTCGGAAACATGGAATGCATCAACATGATACCGTGCAATGCGGTCGAGAAGTGGAGGGACTCCAATTCCGGATTAGTGGCATTATGTTATTGGGAAATTCCAGCTTGGACAATAGATTGACGTATCATCTCATCATTTAACATCTGACTACAGGCCGATACTACTTGGTCTGAAGTTGTTCTTGGGGGGAAGGAAGTTTGATTGCCTCCTCCATCACTTGTTTGATTTCTTCTTTACGGTTTTATACGAGTTCCACAAGGAGATCTGTTTTCCCTTTATAGTAATTATACAGTAGGCCTTTTGAAATTCCGGCCTTCTTTGCTACGTCCTCGATAGAAGTGCTGTGGAATCCTTTTGCAATAAATACTTCAATCGCAACGTCTCGGATTTTTTCTTTCGAAATATTGCGTTGTTCATTCGCGGGAACATCGTTACTTTCCTACCTAACGGATAGGTAGAGCAATCAATAAAAGTGCAATCTCTTGCGGCGCGCAACCCTTTCAAGTATGATAATGGCAGACTGAAGAGGGGGAGACACAAGATGACTACAGTTAAATTTAATCAACCGGAAGCGGTTATTTTTGATATGGACGGTACTTTGTTTGAGACCGATACGCTGCTTCGAGATGTTCATGAACGTTTGTTTCAGACACTGCGTGAAGAAGGTTTATATGTGGAGGATACACCACCAATCGAGAAGGTATTAGGCTGCCTAGGCATGCTCCTCGATGATATTTGGCGCACTGTGATGCCAGATAGCTCAGAGGCAGCGCGCAAACGGGCAGATGTACTGTTCCTACAATATGAGATTGAAGATCTGAAGGCAGGCAAAGGCAGTCTGTACCCGCAGACAGCTGAGACTTTGAAGCAGCTTAAAGATCGAGGTATTAAACTTTTTGTGGCCAGCAATGGTCTTGAGGCATATGTGAAGGAGATTGCTCGTTATAAAGGTATCTCTGAGCTGTTTGATGGATTATATAGTGCAGGTGAATATCAAACCACAAGTAAAGTTGATCTCGTGGCGAAGCTATTGAAGGATCATGGTATTAAAGATGCTTGGATGGTCGGTGATCGTTCTTCCGATGTTGAAGCGGGGAAAAAGAACGGGTTAACTGTAATTGGCTGCGCCTACGCTACATATGGAAGAGAGACAGAACTGGCTGGAGCGGATGCATTAATAAACAGTACGCCGGAGCTAGTTGAATTATTAAAGTAACAGCGTTGAAGAATGTAGACTTACTCATTCAAGCACAACAAATAAAGAGCATGGAGCCGATATCGACTCTATGCTCTTTATTTATGTTAAGTGGTTAGCGTCGTTTTGTTCTTATCTGAGGGTACTTGCTCCACTGGGTTGGTGTTTTTGTCGGATTTGGTCGTACGTTTCTTTTTTTGCCCATATAGCCAAACTGCGTATTCTAGCGGACGAACGATTGCATTACGATAGGTTTCTTTATCGCCTACTTGAGCGAATACTTCCCTTGCAGGCTTCGGATTAACCTCAATCATCCATATATGACCTTTGCGGTCAATTGCCAGATCAAGAGCAAGCTCACAAAGACGTCCATAACAAAGCTCTAAATACTGTGCTACGTTAATGCTGAACTGTTCTGCATCAGCAGTTACTTCAGCTGCTTTCTCATCATTATCAATCCACTTCTTCAGCAATTCGCTCATCGTAATAGCATGACCGCCGCCATGCAGATTTGAAGTGACGCTGCCGACAGCACCTACTCTACCTGCACATCCAGTAACCTTCCATATACCTTCACCATTTTTTTGTACGAGCATTCGGTAATCATGGACTCGACCGTTGGGCAGCTTCAACTGAATACCTTGCTGTACGATATACCGGGTACTCTTCAAATCCCATGGAGCCAAGTAACTGTTCAAGGTTGCAGCAGCTATAGTCTGTGGAGAGATAATTTTCCTCGATTGATCTCGTCCTTGTATGAGCAATTTGCCTTCACGCTTCCGTTCAATTCGCAGTATACCGCGGCCGCCTGTGCCGTTGATCGGTTTCAGATAGAGGAGCGGATACTTACGAAGCATGTCGGACACGTCCTGTGAATCTTCAATCATACGTGTTACAGGCATATAACTCTTGAAACGTGAATCTTTGGAAAGAATTTTATGAATCGTCCATTTGTTACGGAGAGGGCGGTTAAGGAAGATTAGATGACCGTAACGAGAACGGAATTGACGAAGCTGTTCAAAACGATGGGTGCGTTGAATACGACAGCGATCAAATATAAGGTTGGGAAAAGACCGCCATTTCCGATTCCATTGTTTGGTTTCTGGATTATATATCAACGCATGGATGCGATTTTGTTTGTAATTGACATCTTGTGGTGTGAACACGAAGATATCCAGCCCAAGCTTTTGTCCAGCACTGGTCATTTTTTGATAAATATCCTTTTCTTCAAGCATACCGTTGTCATTAAGATATAACGTCAAGATTCCCAAGACTGGCAACGTCATCAGTGGGCCTCCTTTCGAATCGGAGCGTAGGTTTACCAGTAGGCCCGGTGTGCATGGAGACAGCATTCATTCCTAAACGGAAGCATAATGCCATACTCGGTATGTTATCAGTCGCCACATGGCAGGATAGCCGACCAAGACGATTGATCATGGACTGTACGATTGCGGCGCCAATGCCTAGGCCACGTGTTTCAGGATTCACAACTACAAAACAGCTGTTCTCTCCTGCATCGGCAGCAAAGCCTAGACCAACAATTCGATTCCCTATTTTGGCAACGGTTATAACAGCGTCATAATTACTCTTGTTGGCTGAGAGTAGAGAAGGATTAAGCATCCTGAGCGTATGGATGGCTGAAACCGTCAGCCGCTTCTCCCCGAAACGAACGGCAAAGCTTAGCAGTCTCTTACGGTCGGCCATCCATTGCTCGGGGGTAAGCAGATGCAGTTCCATATTAAGCGCCTCCTGCTTTCTCGGTTTTCATCCTTGTTAAATACGTACTATATTGAAAAATTCGTTCAAGCGATTTTTGTCTTATATGAGGTTCATCGAATTTCATTGGTTTGGAATTAGCTTCGAAGAACCAAATATTTCCCATGCTGTCTACACCAAGATCCATGGACATCTCACCGAGCAAATGACCTGATCCTCGTTCAATCTGCTTGGCGATCAGCAGAGAGGTCTGCTTCGCTTTTAGTAGTATTTTACGCGCCTGCTCAGCATTAAATGAATGAATCAACAGCTTCTCTGGATCTTCAATCATACCTCCGCGGGGTACATGTGTCGTTATGCTTGAAGTTCCTGCTACACGTGCGCCTATCCCAGTCACGTCCCATTTGCCGCGTTCATTCTTCTGTACGAGAGTACGCAAATCAAACCTTCGATCATTAACGGAAGCGAGCTGAATGCCTTGTTGGGCAATATAAGCCTCGCCTGAGCTTTGCTTCTGGATTCGAGCCCATAGTTTATATATCGTAGAACAGTTGTAAGTGGAGCTCTTTTTATCCTCTTGTATCTTCAAACGATAAGGCAGCTGCTTATCAGCATGGACTTTAATCGTCATAATGCCATTACCGGCTTTGCCGCTTTCCGGTTTTAAATAGAGAAAGGTGTATTTCTGCATCATTTTCCCGAGGCCATTGGCCGACATTAATTTGCGAGTCGTTGGTATAAATGGCTTTGTAGTTTTGGACTGACGCAGCCATTCGAACAGATACCATTTGTTGAAAAATGATGGATTAAACAATTGGACGCGCGAGTCCTTTGCACAAGCCGCAATTTTGTTTTTGACAGATGGCAGTATTTCATCCTCACGGAGCGGGATTCGGTTATAGATAATGTCTGGGAAAGGCAACAGACGTTGCTCCCAGACCTCATTTCGTTCATTAAATATAAAGCCCTTTAAGGTGGAACGGCTTAAATATAAATTTTTTGCAGTTAGAACATAGACAAGAAATCCTTTTTCTCGGCCGATTCGAATGAGATCCGCAAAATTTTTTCGGTTGCCTCTGAAGAGCTGAATCTCATCTTCAATGGTCAGAATGGCAAGCACCGGACGTCCGGTGCGGAGTTCTAATATTTCAGATTCGTCAGGAAGCAAGCCTTCCATCAGCTTTCCCCTCCTTGAAACTTACTCAAGTATAGGCAATGCTCAATGATATAATCGAGCGAAGCGCGCCCTTCCGATTTGAGTGATGGATGCTTAAAGATCGACCGGCCGGGCTTGGCGTTCGCTTCAAACATCCATACTTCACTATCTTTATCTATACCAATATCAAGACCAAGCTCTCCGAGACGATGCGGATAATTACGTTCGATCGCTTCAGAAAGCTGAACGGCAGCTTTCTTCGCTTTATCTAATACTTCATTTGCTTGACTGCCGAACGTTTTACTAAGAGCTTGCTCGGGCGTCATTAGAGAACCGCCGTTTTTAACATGAGTGGTAACACTTCCACGTCCGGCTTTCTTTGCGCCAATTCCGGCAGGAATCCACTCGTTTTTACCGTTTTTATGCATGTGAAAACGGAAGTCTAGGGGGCAACCGTCGATTTCGATAAGACGAATGCCTTGCTGAACGACATAATTATTGAGCGAACTGCCATGCCTTGCGTGCAGCATTCTGATTAAACTTTGAAAGTTACTGAAACGCAGCAGCACGTTGCGATCACCCTTGCGGTATCTGGCGAAATAGCCGCGTTTCGGATGGTAGGTGAGTCGATATATCCCAATACCTAGGCTTCCAGCAGTTGGTTTGAAATATAGGAATTGATGCTTCTCCAACATTGTTTTAATTTTCTCATCTGAAGGTCCTGAGGCTGATTCCGGCAAATGATGGAGCGCTTCAGGATCGTTGTCAAGAAGTTTGTATACATCTGATTTATTGAAGAAGCTCCAGTTGAAGAGCGGAATTTTTCTGCGAACGAATCTCTCTCTTAGCGAACTGATATTAGCGGATGTCTCCGCTTTGCGGCTGGCAAGCCGATTGTAAACAACATCAGGCAAAGGAACGGTTTTACGGTACCAGCCACCCTGTGCATTAAGGAAATAGCCATAAACCGTTTCTTGCTGCCAATTGATATCATACGGCGTGAAGCCGAACAAATAAGCATTGCGTTCACCTGAGCGAATAATTTGTTTAATGAAGCCTGTTCTTGATCCAAATGGCATGCTGTCAGAAGCGGGATAGCCGTTTTCACTCAAGATACCGACTAAGGGACCGAGTTGAACCTCGTTCTCTCCAGAAATCAAGGCGTAAATAAGTCCTGTTTTCGGCACTTTAATAAATTGGCGGACGCCAGCGGATAAATAAATATGGTTGCCTTGACGTTTAATCGTTCGAATAGCTGCTCTTATAACCTCTTTGCCAAGCTTGAGTTGGACGGTTTTTTTACCAGACAGATTAAGTTCTTTGAGAAGTGGATTAGATAAATAGACGACTTTATCCGTTTGTTGTGAGAAATGTACGTTACAAGTTGTCAAACTCATGGATGAACCTCCTGAACGTTGTCAGACCTTAACCTATTATCATATAAGTGATGACGGTGACGGTCTATTGCGGATTCGTTAGTTATTAAGAACGGGTATATACGACGTGACAGCAATCGTGCATATCGAAGGGGCTGTTCGATCGATCGTTGCTCGGCTTCCCCGTCGCCCAGCAATCGAAAGGAAGATCTACCTGGCTTGGAGTTCACTTCCAGAAGCCATATTCGTCCGTCCGGTTCAATACCAAAGTCGAATCCGAGTTCGGCAAGCCGTCCAAAGCTATTTTCCAGCTTTTCAGCGGTGTGAATCGTTAGCTCTTTTATTCGATCAATCATCTTATTTGCTCTCGCTGTACCGAATTTAGCCGCGAGAAACTCGAGTGTATTCAAAGCGCTGCCTCCTCCATGCAGATTGGAGGTAAGGGAGCCTTGCTGTCCGACTCGGACGACGGTACCCGTTATAGACCAGCATCCCTTATCATTCTTTTGGAGAAGTGCGCGAACATCATATGGTTTGTCATCATTCCCGCTTAGCTCTAGATAAGGCTGAATAATGTAGGAAGTACTGCCGATATACCTTGTAATCCATCCCTCTAAGGTGGAATAGTCGTCGAAGGTTTGCTCGAATAATTTGTTGTTCCTTGTCCTTCCAGTTGCGATCCATTGCGGGGTGAGACGATAAGGCCTAATATAAAGAACACCCTTTCCTTGCATGCCGGATGCCGGCTTCAGAAACAGACCCTTGTCATACAAAGAGAGCATGGAGTGCAATTGCCTAGCACCGAGAAAAATTTCAGTAGCAGGCAGCGAAGGCGCAATTCGCGGGAAGCCGGTCAGGGCAGTATAAACATCCCATTTGGAAGGAAGACCGCCGTTAAGAACAACATACGGTTTCCGTGCTGCTATTAATGTTAGAGCAGTAAGACACGTTCTTCGTTCATCATTCGTGTTGTAATAGCTTCTGTCATAAATAATATCTGGCAGTTCACAACTTTCTCGTATCCAACGGTTCTGTCGGAAGCGAAATCCAGATAATATCCCAGTATGAGAATTGTATTCGTTAGGGGAGAAGACGAAGGCATCCATATCTTCAAATGAATCAGCTGCTTTGCACAGCTTCTTGATGAAAGATTGTTCTGGGAAGGAAGGCTGTGCATCATTCCTCTCGTCCACGTTGCTGACTGTTTGCCAATCGATTGAGGCAACGAATATTCCGACTTTTACAAGTAACGGCATGATAGAACCTCCACTAAAAACCTGATAAAAATCGGGAATATTGAATGACCATTCTAACCGACGGACGAATCTTGCTGTCACTCAGCGGTGTATTATCGTTCTTGGAGGGCTTGGAATTCACTTCAAGGAGCCAAACCTTCCCTGTAGTATCTAGGGCCAAATCGATGCCTAATTCCCCGAAATGAGCGGGGATATGCGTATCAATTCCTTTGGCAATAAGCAATGCGGCATGCCGAAGTCTGGTTGATGCATCGGCTTTCCCGGCGCTGATATTGGACCTGGCAATCGCTTCTCCTACTTTGCTGAGGGTTCCTCCGCGGGCTAAGTTAGAAACGAAATGATGATTGCCTGCAGTTCTAGCAACAATAGAAGTGAGCGACCATGTTCCTGTTAAATTCTTCTGTACTAGTGCACGGAAATCGACAGGCCGATTTTGGATTTCAATCAATGGTAGTCCCTGCTGAATTTGATAACGAACGGTTTTCATTTTGGATGAGACGGTTGCAAACATTTTCAATAAACTAGGATATTGCTGTTTGCGGGAACCAGATGCGGTTGCGAATAGTGCTTGATAACTGCCGTTCTCAAGGCGAGAAACACGGATGATACCTTTGCCAAGACTGCCTCTTACTGGCTTCAGAAATACATTGCTATAACGCGAGGACATCGCTTTAAGCGTCGTGAAACTCCGAAGTGAATGAGACTCTGGCAAATAACGGCTGAGGGAGTCATCCTTCTTTAGCGCATCGAAAACTTCTGATTTGTCTAGAAACTTCTCGTTGAAAATCGTCGTCTGGTGTCGTTGTTTTACTTCTTTTAAAAAATGTTGTACGCTGGGTTTGTTCTCCAACTTTCGTGACGTTAGCCTATTATTGACGACATCCGCTACGGGAAGAGAAGTACGGCGCCATCCATCTGCATAGACCCAGCCTTCGACTGAATTAACGTTGCTGCTAATATGATTTGGTGTGAAGAAATAAACATAGGCGCCTTGTGCGATGCATCCATCAACCAGCTCTTTGCAGAATGAAGTAATGGAACCGAACGGTTTGTCAGGCGCATCGGGATAATCACGACTAACGAGAATACCGATCAGCGGGCCAAGTGAAAGTGTTGAAGAACCGGCTTTGAAGTGAAGCCGTAATACAGTGCCGCTCAGGATGCCCATTTGCTTAGCTAGAGTTTGGCTAATTCGCATGCCATCATATTTGGCTACTGGAATGACTTTGACATGGTGCCGAAACGCTCCGAATTTCATTACGATCGGCTGACCTTGCGGAATTTTCCACTGTTTGAGATAATTTTCTCCCAACATCAGTGTATCTTCCGGGATCATTCCGGAGCTAATCACCTGAACGGCTACTTTCGATTTCGATTTGAGCATCGTAAAGCTCCTTCCAAGCAGGAGGATGACAAAAAACAAGGTATTGGCCTTTAGGTGTTTTACACGAATTACTTCATCATATGAGGACATCTATCCCTTGGTGATTGGCTAATATGTTGAAATATAAAGGAGAATTGCTAATGAATGTTTATGACAAGGCGTACGAACTGGCTAAAGCGTTAAAGGAAAGTGCAGAAGCAGTGCAGCTTAAAGAAGTGAAGCAAGCTGCGGAAGCAGACCCGGAAGCTAAGCGAATGCTGGAAAATTTCCGAGAAAGGCAGTCGGAGATTCAACATAAAATGATGGCGGGCGAGGAGCCGTCAGCCCAAGAAATGGAGGATATGAACAAACTGTATGAAGTCATTACATTAAATCCGTTAATTGGGCGATTAATGGAGGCTGAACGTAGATTCTCCATCGTATTTGAAGATGTGAATCGCATTATGTCGGATGTGTTGAAATCAATTGTTGATTATTAGTAAGTGAGTCATATGTCAATCTCTTTATTCATAGGATGGTAATGCGGACAAGAGTGCTTCGCAAAACCTGGAGGTGTCATAAGGGATGACTAAAGGTAAAGGGCGTCATGTATTATATCTACTGATCGCATTGGCGATGCTAGTCTATGGGCTGCCTAAATTGCAATTCAGCGCACCGTGGGACTGGACGAGCGTATTCGGCATTGTGTGGATCGGGTTTGCTCTGGTTGTAATAGCAGCACATCTTAATGTTCTTCTGCTTATTAACGAAGAAAAGCGCAAAGAGCTTGACCGAATTAAGCGGGCGAAGAATAGAGCATGGGAACAAAGGCTGGAAAAAGTAATATCTGGCCGTCGTGCAAGAGGGTAGGCTGCTAAAAGCAACAAGCAGCTGTAAGCTCCTGGAGAGATACATGAAAAAATAGCAGTACAGGGGTTATCCC
>JBHGUX010000005.1:0-9245 GCA_048976605.1 Pristimantibacillus sp.
GAATGAACGTGGTCAGTGTCCAAACTTAGGGGGTTAACCCGGAATGGAGCAGAATGCGGCGTAATGAAAAAACTTAAGGTCCATAATGGACCTTAAGTGGAGAGCGGGGCTGTGGTGAGAGGCAGATAAGACCCAAAAAGGGTCTTATCTCGAGAGAAATTAGTTGGTTGGAGGTGGAATATGCGGAAATGGAGCAGAATGCGGCGTAATGAAAAAACTTAAGGTCCATAATGGACCTTAAGTGGAGAGCGAGGCTGTGGCGAGAGACAGATAAGACCCAGAAAGGGTCTTATCGCGAGAGAAATGGGTTCGTTCGAGGTGGAATGGAGCAGGGTCTTACCTTGTACATTACTGCTTGAGAAAATTAGAATTTCAAGTTGCTGCTGTGGCCAGGTGAAAGCTTTGCATTAGGGTCTATATAAACTTTGGCATTATTAATAGCAGTAGGGGCTTCACCGAAGCCAACCGCGATAAGCTTCAATTTCCCTGGATAGGTCGTAATGTCGCCTGCCGCGAAGATACCTGGAATTGTCGTTTCCATTCGAGTATCAACGACAATCGATCCGTTGTGAATTTCTAATCCCCATTCCGAGATTGGACCTAGTGAGGAAACAAAACCATAATTAACGATAAGCGCATCGCATTCGATGTCGCGTGTTTCACCGGATTTACCGACTGTAATGGTGATTTTCTCAATTTCCGTATCTCCATGAAGTGCAGTGATTTCAGCAGGAGTAATGACATTAACGCTCGATTTCATCAGATTATCTACACTATGCTCATGTGCACGGAACTTGTCCCGTCTATGAATAAGCATGACCTCTGCCGCTATAGGCTCGAGCATTAATGCCCAGTCCACAGCGGAATCGCCGCCGCCATTAATAACTACCCTTTTACCAGCAAACTGATGCAAGTCATTCACAAAATAATAAAGGTTTGTTTGCTCGAATGATTTGGCCTCCGGCAATTCTAAGCGACGTGGCTCGAACGCTCCGACACCTCCAGCAATAATAATCGATTTACTATAATGCGTGCCTTTATCGGTAATGATCTCGAAATCATGCTCATCCCGTTTAATTAGCTGCTGAACTTTCTCTTCCAGGCAAATTTCTACGGGGAATCGTTTCATCTGCTCATTCAGATTATTAATAAGCTCTTGTGCAGTTACATTAGGAAAACCAGCAACATCATAGATGTTTTTCTCTGGATATAGAGCAGCTAATTGTCCGCCAAGCTGAGGCATGCTATCGAGAATCTTCACACTAGCTTGACGCATTCCTGCATAGAAAGCGGCAAACATCCCTGCTGGACCTCCGCCGATAATCGTTATATCTATATGTGTGTCTGGTAGTTCAGTAGTCACAGTATCTCTCCTTTGATTACTATATATATTATAGTGAAATATATAATAAATTTACCGTATTCGGATGACCCTGTCAACGAGTATAACAGGTAAAACCGTTTGGCAGTTTGCGAAGTCTAATAAATATAGAAGCAAAGCGGCAGGAGAGAAAAGGAATGGATAATGAGCGGTTGGTTCTAGCGGCCAAACGTGGTGATGACGATGCTTTTTACAGTCTCATTACGCTGCATGAGGGGAAAATGTACAAAATTGCTTATACCTATTTGAAGAATGAGACCGACGCACTTGAAGCTGTGCAGGAAGCGACTTGCCGAGCCTATGTTCAAATTCGCAAGTTGAAAGAACCGAATTACTTCGGCAGCTGGCTAATCCGTATATTGATGAATTATTGTGCGGACGAAGTCAAGCGGCGATCACGAAGAAACAGCGGATGGCAGGCAGCGGCTAGAGAACAGCAATCAACAAGTGAAGAAACGGCGTTATTGGAAAAAGTGCTGCTGGAGTCGGCGGTCGAGCAATTGGATGCCAATTATCAGAAAGTCATTCAACTGAAATATTATCATGATTTAACGATCACTGAGATTGCAAGAACGTTGGAAAAGCCGGAGGGTACGATCAAAACCTGGTTGCACAAAGCACTCGGCGGGTTAAGGAAGCAGCTTAAGAAGGAAGGTGAAACCTATGATGCATGAGGAAAACCATGAACCTAACGATCAGGAGTTGCTGCAATTAGAGGCGATGAAGGGGCATATCGACCAGCTTGTGGTCCCCGCTGGAATCGAAGGCGCCATTCGGAGCGGCATTCGACATGGCCGGCGACGCAAACAACGACGGATGATCATGCGGCTGACATCGTTCACCATGTGCCTGCTGTTGATCGCATCAGTAGCATCAATTAGATTTTCCCCTGTTGTGGCTGCTTATGTCGGTGATATACCCGGTCTTCGATCACTCGTTGAACTTATTCATTATGATAAAGGTCTTAAGCTGGCTCTAGAGAATGATTTCATGCAGCCGGTTGGTCTTTCGGAAGAATATGATGGCATCAAGTTAACAGTGGACGGCATTGTCGTCGACGAATCACGTATGATTGTATTCTATACGTTGACGAACACGGACGGTCGGAAGCGGGTGATCAATTTACGCAATGTGAATTTAGTCAATAATGATGGAGGCTCCAGTTCCTATGGGAGTTCAGATTTCAGCGAGAATTGGGACAGTAAGCAAGGAACAATCGACTTTACGTGGCAAGAAGGGAATGTTATTCCAGACACACTTGATCTAGAGATTAAGCTTGGCAAGGATAATGAGACGGCAGCGCTGAACGACGTCTGGCGATTCGTAATCCCTGTCGATAAAATTAAGTTTGAAGGGATGAAGGAAACCTATGACATCAATCAGACGGTCACCATTGAAAAGCAACTCATAACCTTCGAGACAATGACTATCTATCCGACCCGAATTGGGGTGGAGGTAACGTATGATGCATCCAATACGAAGAAGCTATTCTCCTTCGATGATATCCGAATTGAGGATGAGAACGGTGAAAGCTTCGGCAGTATTATGAATGGTGTATCCGCAACGATCATTGACGACAATCGGATTGTACTCTATTTCGAAAGCAACTATTTCCGCAAGCCGGATCAACTGTATCTAAGAGCAAGCAGCATTCGAGCACTAGATAAGAGTAAGCTTGAGGTACAAGTCGATCTCGACAGCAAGCAACTGCTCTCCCGTCCGGATGAGCGGCTCACGTTGGAACATTGGGGTATTAGCAAGGAATATGATCAGGAAGTTCTGGCCTTCCGTTTGGAGAATGATGATCAAATGGACCAGAATTTTCAGTACCACTTATTCAGTAGTAACTATAAGGATGCATCCGGTCAATCATTCGATTCGAATCGGACAGGATCTTCCCCAAATGAGTTTCAGTATTATTTACAGGAAACAGACTATTCAAGTCCGATAACGCTCACGGTTAGTGATTATCCGTCCCGAATCTATGGAGACATCAATCTTAGAATCAAATAAAGATAGGCGAAAGGGCTCAACCTATAAGGGAGGGCCCTTATTATGCACTCTTTTGCAACAATACTGGAAATATGATGTAATA
This sequence comes from Pristimantibacillus sp., assembly GCA_048976605.1. Taxonomy (GTDB): domain Bacteria; phylum Bacillota; class Bacilli; order Paenibacillales; family Paenibacillaceae; genus Pristimantibacillus. The sequence continues at coordinate 3,477 of JBHGUX010000005.1, forward strand.
GGTAAAACGAAGTTAGGATGAGCATTCGATGAAAATATTGCTAGTAGAAGATGATAAAACGATAGCCTCTGGCCTTGAATATTCCTTGCAGCAGGATCAATATACGACCGTTCTATGCCATGATGCCGCTGCTGCGCAGAAGGTATTGGCCGAACAATTGGATGAGTTCGCTTTATGCTTATTTGATTTAACGCTGCCAGATGGAAGCGGCTATGAGTTATGCAAGATCGTGAAAGATCGGAGCGATATTCCCGTCATTTTCTTAACAGCAGTTGATGATGAGGTTAATGTTGTGATGGGACTTGATATGGGGGCAGATGATTATATAACGAAGCCCTTCCGTATTCGCGAGCTTCTCTCACGGATCAAATCGGTATTGCGAAGATACAACAATCAGTCTCAGGCGAAGACGATGATTGAAATTGAGGATATTCGAATTAATACGCTTGAGGGCAAGGTCTACAAGCAAGGCGATGAAATTACACTGACGGCATTAGAGTATCGTTTGCTGCTCATTTTCGCTAATCATATCGGACAGGTACTTTCCAGAAATCAGCTTTTGGAACGGATTTGGGATGTAGCTGGCGATTTTGTGAATGATAATACATTAACGGTGTACATAAAGAGACTTAGGGAAAAGTTAGAGGATAATCCGCAAAACCCAATCATCATTAAGACAGTCCGTGGCTTAGGCTATAAGGTTGGTGACTAGCATGCTGCGAAATAGAGAAGTGCGATTACTGCTGTTAGCGATGGGGGCGATTGGTGCTGCGGCAACCGGACTAGCTGTAATACTGCCATCTGCTGCTGTATGGATCGTTATGATCACCTCCGTACTGTTAATTGGCTGCAGTCTGTTATTTACACGATTGAGGTATCGCGATTTGGAGAAGCTGTCTACCTATTTGCGTCAGATTAGCAGCGGCAACTATACGCTTGATGTGCGTGATAATCATGAAGGCGAGCTTAGTATATTGAGGAATGATATTTATAAGGTGACACTTATGTTATCTGAGCAAAGCTCTCTGCTGAAGCGAGATAAAGTTCGGCTGACTGACGCAATCTCGGATATCTCCCATCAACTCAAAACTCCGCTTACCTCGATGATGGTGATGGCGGATTTATTAAGTGATGTCGGGCTTCCCGCAACGAAAAGAACAGAGTTCACCCATAATATTCGAATTCAGCTTGAAAGAATCGAGTGGCTCGTATCTTCCTTATTAAAGCTATCCAAGATCGATGCAGGAACCGTCACTTTCCGAAAGGATCGGATCGAGGTGGACAAGCTTATACGTAAAGCATTAGAGCCTGTCCTCATTCCAATCGACATTAAAGAGCAAACGGTATCGATTAATGGCGATGAAGCAGTCTCTTTTATAGGCGATTTGAATTGGACAGCGGAGGCTCTTATCAATATTTTGAAGAACGGTGTGGAGCATACGCAAGAACGAGGAGAAATTAATATTTCTTTTTCTGAAAATACATTGTTCACCGAAATTCTCATTACCAATACGGGTGATGGAATAGCGAAGGAAGATATCCCTTACGTGTTCAAACGATTCTATAAAGGGAAAAATGCAAGTGAAGGCAGCATTGGGATTGGGCTGGCGATGGCTCATAGCATCATTAAAAGTCAGAATGGAGATATTGGTGTTACGAGCAGCAAGGACAAAGGGACAACATTCCGGATTAAGTTTTATAAGCAGATTATCTAGTTGAAAGTGACTAGATTGTCATTTTACAGTCACTGAGGAGTCATGTTAGGCAGATATACTGATTCTATCGATAACATGATGGAGGTAACACAATGGAAATTATAAAGATAGAGCATCTGTCTAAAATGTACGGAAAAGGCGAGACGGCTGTAAAGGCGCTTGATGATATTTCTTTTTCGGTGAATAAAGGTGAATTTGTTGCGATTATCGGACCATCCGGTTCAGGTAAGTCCACTCTATTGCATATGCTTGGCGGGGTAGATCGACCATCGAGCGGCAAGGTTCTTATTGATAACACAGATATTTATAGCTTGAACGAAACACAATTAGCGATTTTTAGACGTAGACAAATCGGTCTAATCTATCAGTTCTACAATCTTATTCCGGTACTCACGGTTGAAGAGAATATTACACTTCCCTTGCTGCTCGATGAGCATAAGGTAGACCAGAAGCAATTCGATGATATTGTGAAGACGCTGAATTTGCAAAATCGTTTAAATCACTTGCCAAATCAACTGTCGGGCGGTCAACAGCAGAGGGTATCAATCGGAAGAGCGTTGATCAGCAATCCTGCCATTATGCTGGCGGATGAACCAACTGGTAATCTAGACAGCAAGAATAGCGGCGAAATTGTAGATTTACTCAAAATGTTCAATAAAACCTATAATCAGACGTTGATCGTTATCACTCATGATGAACGGATTGCGCTGCAAGCGGATCGGGTGATTGTCATTGAAGACGGGAGGATCGCCAAGGATGAGGTGGTTCGTCCATGAATATCGTCAATAAGCTAACGATTAGACATTTGAAGCAAAATAAGCGAAGAACGCTTGTTACGATTATCGGAGTTATTATTTCAGTTGCGATGGTTACGGCAGTGGCTACTCTTGGTACGTCTTTCTTGGACTTAATGAAGAAGCAGACGATCGCAAGCGGTGGAGAATGGCATGTTCTCTATAAAGGGGTAAACAAGGAGCAACTTGAAGCGGTTAAAGCCGATGAAGCGACGAAAGCTCTGATTATTTCAAGAAATGTCGGCTATTCGATGCTGGAAGGCAGCCAGAATGATAGTAAGCCGTACCTTTTTATTCAAGATTATAACCAGCAGGGCTTTCAACAGTTTCCGTTAGAATTGACGGAGGGTAGACTTCCACAAGCTGCTAATGAAATCATCATACCGGAGCATATCGCTGCTAACGCCAAGGTTGATTATGGAATCGGCGATACTTTAAAGCTTGATGTTGGTACTCGGAGTTGGATTAATGAAGAGGGCGAGAATGTACTTTTAGGTCAGTCTGAGCCTCTGAGAAGAATGAATGATAACATTAGTGAGACTTTGGAAGTGACTGCGAACAAAAGCTATACTATCGTTGGTGTTATTAAACGCCCTGAATGGGAACCGGCTTGGTCTCCAGGATACACGATTCTATCCTATGTGGACGAGAGCTTGATTAAAGCGGATGAACTTGTCAATGCAACCGTTGTGTTGAAAAAGGTTAAGGGCTCCTTATACGCTCACGCGAAGGAGCTGGCTAAAGCCAATAACATCGATGTGGAGTCGATTGCTTACAATAACGACCTGCTTCGCTACTACGGCATTACGAATAATGATGGCTTGCAGCGGACTTTATTTTCCTTATCAGCGATTATTATGGGTGTTATTATTGTTGGCTCAGTCTCGCTCATCTATAATGCGTTTGCGATTTCGGTCTCAGAGCGCTCCCGTCATCTAGGGATGCTGTCTAGTGTTGGAGCTACGAGAAGACAGAAGCGTAATTCGGTATTTTTTGAAGGAGCTGTTATTGGACTCATTAGTATACCGATTGGGTTCTTATGCGGATTGGTTGGAATCGGCATTACCTTCTACTTCATTAACAAAATTATTGAAGGAGCACTTGGTGTTACTGAGAAATTATCCGTTACGATTACCCCAATGTCTATTGTGATATCATGTGCGATCTCGATATTGACGATCTTTATTTCGACCTATCTTCCAGCGATTAGAGCCTCCAAGGTTTCGGCGATTGATGCAATTAGGCAATCAACTGACGTGAAATTAACGGGGAAAGCTGTGAAAACGTCGAAGCTCGTCCGTAAGATCTTCGGGATTGAAGCGGAAATTGGCTTAAAGAATTTAAAAAGAAATAAACGCCGCTATCAAGCAACGGTGTTCTCACTTGTCATTAGTATTGTGCTCTTTCTAGCTGTATCCTACTTCACTGATAATTTGAAGAAGTCGCTTGAGCTGTCACAAAGCGGTATCAATTATGATATTCAAGTGACATTAGGCGATGAGAAATCAGCTGATCAAGTGAAGAACAGTATTGCTGCCCTTGAAGATGTAACGGAATTTAGCGCTTTAAAGGCATTAGACTTGAACGCATGGGTTAATGAAGACGTAATAGCGGATGAATTGCGGAAATCGGACAAGGACGGGGATTCTTTATATAAGGACGGTAAATACAAATATTATATTAGTGTGAGTGTCTTAAATGATCAAAGTCTTAAAGCATATGCCGCTAAAGCAGGAGCAGATTATCAAAGTCTTATTGATCCGAATCATCTCCGTGCAATTGTAGTAGATACGATCAACTATGAGGATGAAGCTGCTGGCAAATATGCAGAAACAAAAGCGATCTATGCTAAGGTTGGCGACAGCCTTGATTTGCTTCAATTTGATTGGGATACAGAGATAGAGACACCGCTAAACCAAGTGGAAATAGCAGCACTGACGGATCAAGTTCCTATGGGTGTCTATTCAACAGGGCTAGGCGGCTTGAATATCATCATTTCGGAAGAAGCTCTTGATCGACTGTTCCCTAACACGGTTACTATCAGCCCGAATAATATGAACACTCAAACAAGAATTTATTTGAAGAGCGCTGATCCGATGGCAACCCAGCAGCAAATTGAGGAAATGAAAGAAAGTAATATTTATATTCATAATATGTATCAGATTAGGCAGCAGGATGGACAAATGATTCTGTTAATGTCCGTATTTACTTACGGCTTCATCCTGTTGATTACGGCGATATCGATTGCGAATATATTCAATACGACCTCGACGAGCATATCCCTTCGGAAACGAGAGTTTGCGATGCTGAAGTCAGTAGGGATGACCTCCAAAGGCTTTAATAAAATGATTAATTATGAAAGCATATTTTATGGCGTGAAGTCTCTGCTCTATGGATTGCCGATCAGCGTCATTGTCATGTATTTCATTCACAAGGCGTTAATGAATTCCTTCAGCTATTCGTTTGTACTTCCATGGATGAGTATGATCTATGTGGTCATTGCTGTATTTATTATCGTCATTTCAGCGATGCTGTACTCCAGCTCGAAGGTGAAGAAAGAGAATATTATTGATGCCTTAAAGCAAGATAGTATATAAGCTAGCAGCTGTAGTGGAGATGAGAAGATTGAAGAGACAAGAGATGCTGTACAGGGCAGATGTATTGAAACAATACGAAGTATACGGTTATCAAGTCGCTTATTATTTACTTGAGGATGAAGCTTTGGCGATACAGGCAGCTAATCTAGCGTTGGTGGAATTGTTCAAGGACGAGGAGTTTTTTCGTCAGAGTCAGCTTCTTCAGAAGCAAAAAACGAAGCAAATGTTTACGAGGCAATCTTTAAAAATCAAATCCTCAGTATTGCAGCCGAAACCGGTTGATAGATTGGCATAACGGGAGCCCTGAATGATCAATAATTGATCGTTCGGGGCTTCTTAGGAAAAAGAAGATTAATTTAAAAAAATTATAAATTTAGTTATTAAAAAGTATGGCTCAGAATGTAAATTTTTGAGCTAATCTAGTTTTTTTTCTAATGGTATAAGCACGGTTTGAATTGACCCCATAGGCAAGACAAATCAAAACACCTTCAAGAGAATGAAACCTTGTCGTAAGATAGGGAGATCGGGACTGACCCCCATTTGTGAGACAGGGATCAAAACACCTTTCAAGTTTAAGCGGCCAGGCGTCGGAAATCAATCGGCGACTGGTTGTTTAGTTTCGTTTGAATACGAATTGCGTTATAGTAAGTGATGTAGTCTCGA
>JBHGUX010000006.1:0-36901 GCA_048976605.1 Pristimantibacillus sp.
GCCGCGGAGCTTGCGCCGCGGCAACCGCAGCGGCCGCCAGCGCCAGCGCGACCGCGCCTGCGGCGGCCTGCGCGGCGGGCGGAGCTGCCGCCGCTGCCTTGGCGGCGCCTAGCGCCGCATCGGCGAATGCAGCGCTCTCGCGTGCTGCCGCCTCAAACAGCGCCTGCGCGCGCAGCCCTAACGGGCGCGCATCAGCGCCAACAACTGCGCTTCCGTCTACTCCGTCCGCGCCCACTAATGCCGCTCCTGCAAGAGCTGCAGTCGCGGCTCCCTCGACGCCGTCAAACCCCGGCGTCGGATCAAACGGCACCCAGCCTATTTCAGGGAAGTAGACCTCAACCCATGCGTGCGCATCTTTACTGCTCACCTCGTAAGCGGTCAATGCATCATCCGCAGCAGCTAACGTCGATTCCGTCGGTGTGCCTGGTGCGAATCCTTTTACCCATCTTGCTGGAATCCCCTGTGTTCTCAGCAGGACAACCATCGCTGATGAGAAATGTACACAGTATCCTTTGTTCTGTTCGAATAGAAAATAATCAACTAAATCTGACCCTTGCGGCGGTACTTTGCTATCTGCAATGGTATATGTATAGTTGTTCTTCAAATAGGATTCTACAGCTTTGACTTGTTCATACCGATTCGTCACCCCGCCGCCAGAAATCTCGGCCGCAAGCGCAGCAACTCGACTCGGAAGGGATTCTGGCAGCTGCAAATACTTGTCCAGCCCTGCCGCATCAGCTTCACTACTTGCCTCTGTCCCGGCTGATGCTCCATATAAATTCTGGCTAACCTCTCGAAGCTTCATCTCATCCGTAATAGGCAACGTACTTTGGACGGTATATCGCTCAATCTTAGCTTTATTCGTCGGCGCATATAACGCTCCTGAGAAATCATTGCTTACATACGTATTCAACGCTCTTCTAGGATCAGCGGCTACCAAATTAAGCACTCGTCCTGAGGGGCCGGATGCAAACAATGGCATGCCTTGAAGCGGCTTCTTCATCACCACAGTCTGAATCACCTTCGTACCAACCGCTTCCATCTCAATCTCGGTCTCGGTCTCCCAATCATTCTGACCTTCCGCCGATTCCATTTCCTCCGCCATCACCGAGCTTCTATCGTATCCCTCCACGGGCAGCAACGTCTTATCGCTCCATTCATTGCTCCACCCCCTGCCGTCGTAGTCACTCTTAGATTCACCGCGCCAATAAGTACGAACGGGTGATACTCCGGTAAAAATAACAGAATCACTCTGTTGAAGCGGAGCTCCTAGCTCACTGTCGTCGAAACCGTAGCCAGTCACACCGGTACTAGCTCCTTCAGTTCCTCTTGCAAGTACCGCAGAGGCATTGTCATTGCTAGTAAGCTTCATGATCGATTGTCCAAGTTGTTCCGATAACGATGTTGTCCACGCAGCCGGCTCTTGATACACTGGCTTATTGCCAGAGAACAATATACCTGCACCCGTGCATAACACGACGATGAATAATGAAATGGAAAGCCAGTTAACCGTCTGCCCCCCGCTTCGTTCTCGCCCGCCTCCATGAAGCCGCTGTACCCTTGCAATCGTTACGATACCGCCAAGCAAGAGCCCTTCAACCGCTGTACGCAGCAGACTGCTCCACACATCCATCCCTAGCCAGGTATGAAGCAACAGCAAATAAGCTGCCGTTATCGCGGCGAACCCTAATGCCAGCTGTCTCATCCACAATAAAGCTTGAAGCGCAGGGGCAAGCATTGCCCAGCCAATGAAGAGCAGCAACGTTCGCATTTCGCCAGACATCGTCCACAGCCCAACCGCAAACAGATGATCCAAATCATTCCACAGCAGCTTCGGCAAATAACTCAACCAATCGAACGCGGTCTCATCCCCGCTTTTATACAGCCACATTAAGCTAAGCACACATAGCGCACCGTTAAAGAGAAGCGAAATATACCACTCCGGCCGAAAAAGTCCCGCTCCAAGTACACAGCCTATTACAACCAGCAATGGTCCAAGCTGCAGCATCCCCCCGAATTCTCCCTTGGTCATCCATGGAATAATCCATTCTGCAAGTAAACCAAACAACAGTGCACTCGTTAAAAGCCGATAACGCAGCGACGGTTCTTCCGTATTAGTTATAAACATGTATGCTGCCCCCTTCCACCATTTGTGGAAGTCTGTTCATCTGCTCAGGGAAAGCAAGCCATGTCATCTGTACTCCGCAGCCCTCCAGAAAGCGTTGCTGCTCCCGCATTGAGAAGGACAAGACGGATTGCTTCGTCACAACATATAACTCCATTCGACAACCGCGTTCCGCTGCATAAGCAGCAAGCAGACCCCAGCTTTGACCATTTCGCCAATCTGCTGAAAAGCATCTCAGAACTCCACCCTGCTTCATTCCGTTTAGCTCTTGCCGAATGAGGTCCATCTTCATAGTCTCTCCACTAAGACAAAGCCGAGCAAGGTATTCTGCCAGTTTCGTAGACATCATCCTATTGGGGCTTTTTCGCTTCTCGTCTAATTTCGAGTTCGCCACGTACGCTGCAGCTTGCTTAGGTTTTTCATTCCCTTTTGCTTGGCTATAGTTAGCTTGATTACGTTTATCATTCCCTTGTGCATGGTTATAGTTCACTTGTTCAGGTTTATCATTGCCTTGCGCAACAATAAGCCGCACCATGCCTCCGGCAGCAGCTGTCCGTTCTATCGCTTGTGCCGCCCATCCTGTACAAGCATCAAATAGACGCTCATCACCGCCATACCCTGATATTGACGTGTCCATAACAACGGTCAGCTCTGCCGGCTGCTCCAGCGTATGTTCCTTCGTATGCAAGCCGCGTCCTTTGGCGACCGCTCTCCAATTCACATGTCGCAAGGAATCCCCTTCACGATAAGGTCGACTCTCTGGCCCTATGCCTGAATGACGTCTCTTGGATTCAGTACTTCCCATATCCCCGCCATCACCTTGCTGCACAGTGATTGATCCGCCAGCCTCTTCACCATTCACGATTCCACCGTTTAGCTCTAACCGCCTTTCACCGAGCTCCGGCAATGCTGGCAGTACCAACAGTTCATCCGAACAGGCAATTTGCCGTTTAATAGCTGTCAGTCCTAGCCAATCTCCGACAGTAATCGTTACCGTATCGAAGCAATGATGCCCTCGATTTACACTTAGGGCGGTATAGTCGATGTGAATCTCTTTACGGAATAGCGGAGCCGCAACAAAGCGGTATTCCAGCCTTCCCTTTGCAAGAGAGCTGGAGTTGAACATCTCATCGCGTACCGCAAACCAAATGAAAGGTATTGCCCTAGATCGGCTGATCGTTAAACGAACAGACGCCTCGCCTCCATCCTTCACTTGGCTCGCTGCCACTGCCCGACTGACACTAAGACCTCGCACTGCAAGCAAGGGTGACAATGCAGACAATAATATGATCATGCCAAGCACGGTCAATAAGAAGGTTTCCACGGCTCCGCCTCGTATAATAGCAGCAGCTAAGCTGCCGCACCATGAAGCAATAAGTAGGACCCATACTCCCCACCTAGTTCGATAAGTACGCAGTTGATTGGCTGTGACTGTTGTACCAGCAGCCCCACTGTTTCCTTGAAGTTTATCTATCGCTTGGTTAAATATCCGATCTCTACTGGCTGTAACCCCAGTTGCCGAACTAGCAGCATAAGAATCCTTGGCGGTACTCGTCCTTGCTCCTATTCCTGTCCCTGCTTTGGTACTCGTTCTTGCTCCTATTGCCGTCCCTGATTTGGCACTCGTCCTTGCCCCTATTCCATTCCCTGCTTTACTCCTCTTCGAGACTACCCCACTTTTCCGCTTCTCGCTCATCTGTGCCTCCCGCTTGCCGCAGCAGGGGCGACAGATGTCGGCAATGGTATTGATCTCATGATTCGCGTCAGAACCTCTGACGCTTCACCATGTGTCGACGCCGAGCTAGCATACACATCAAGCCGGTGAGCAAGCACAGCTTCTGCAGTTGCAAATAAATCATCCGGCAGGACATAGCGCCTGCCCTCAATATAGGCTTTTGCTTGCGCTGCTCGAAGCCAGTCTCGTCCAGCACGAGGACTTAACCCTAATGCCAACTCCGGAGCCTGACGAGTGGTATCGGCTACCTTGACCATGTACTCGAACAAGCCTGGATGAACATGTGCTAGCCGTGCTTCTCGCTGCATCTGCATCCATTCTTCTGGCATAATCACTGGCCGGAGCTGCTGCGGCTCCATCCGCTGACCAGAAGAATACTGCTCCAGCAGCTTTATTTCATCCACTGGCACGGGATAGCCGATCGACAACCGCATCATGAATCGATCCATCTGTGCTTCCGGCAGCCTATTTGTTCCTTCACAGCCTAGCGGATTTTGCGTTGCAATCAGCATGAAGGGCTCCGGAAGCTTGCGTGTTTCCCCTTCCACGCTGATCATTCGCTCTTCCATCGCTTCCAGCAACGCAGACTGCGTTCGCGGTGATGTACGGTTGATTTCATCAGCAAGTACGATATTAGCCATAATCGGTCCCGGACGGTATACCAATTCTCTGCTTCTGCTATCCCAGACGGCGCCGCCAACCACATCAGCAGGAAGCATATCCGAAGTAAACTGAATTCGCTTGAATTCACCGCCTAGCGCTCGAGCACATGCGTGAGCCAGCATCGTTTTGCCGACACCCGGCACATCCTCTAGTAAAACATGACCTCCTGCTAGCAATGCGGTTAACGTACTGGTAATGACCTCTCTCTTCCCTAGCAACACACTTTCTACTCTATGAATAAGACGGTTCAGCAACACCTGCGGCTGCTCCGGCCAATGCCGCGCATCCTGCTTGGCTGTATCTGCGAACTTAGGGGATATCATCGAATTATCCGACCTCCTGAAAGATAAAATCTACTCTATCTTTCATTGTCGCCAGATTAAGCCCCCTTTAGACCTGCTAGAGAAAGGTATAGTTAAGATGCTATTCTTCGATATAAATATCCGTCCAAATCTCGCGTTGGCTGTCTGTCATCACATAACGACTGATCTCAATATCAAAACTTTGCAGCATGGTGCGAAGTGGAACCATAACCTGGTTCGGCATAGCTGTCCCGCCGTTCTCAATGAGAGAATTCACCTCGAATAATTGGGATCCACGAGTGACTTTTACAACCCCGCTCTGCCGATCCCACTGCACTTTCCCTCCGATACCTTCTGCCAATTTGCGGAGAGATACTTGTACTGCGCCTTTTACAATCGTATATTCTCCCGTACCAAATGTAAGCTCCTCATCGCCTATATGAATGATCAATTCAGGCTGCTCCTTTGCACTGGTTGCTCCCTTATCTCCCTGCTTCACATAATCAGCCAACAATGCTGCTTCACTCGGCTTCACTTCCGCTCTGTCCCACTTTAACTGCTCAGCAATGCGAAATTGAATCGGTTTTACTTCCTCCGTTAATGCAGCAAAACGATATCCCTTGCTCTTGTAATAGGTAATGATTGACGGTAGTGCTTTTGCCGACTCTTCATGCCCCTCACCGTCATGCATTAATACAACGACTTTATCCAATAGCTTGGAGTCTTTGACTGCCTTAATAATCTCATCTGCCGGTACTCCTCGCCGCTTGGAATCTCCGCTGTCCACATTCCAGTCATGCACCAAGTAACCTGCCGCGGCAAGCGCATCGAAGTAGCCCTGATCAAAGTTGCTATACGTACCACCTGGAGCGCGAACTAAGTTCGTCCTCGTTCCCGTTGCCTTATAGATCGCTTCGTCTGTCGCCATTACCTGCTCCGCAAACTTGCCAAAGCTGCTGCCATATAACTCCTCGTATTTATGATTAAAAGTATGGTTCCCGATGGAATGACCTTCTTTTAAAATTCGCTTCGTTATCTCTGGGTATTTAACAACTTGCTTGCCCAACACAAAAAACGTCCCTTTCACCTCAGCCTTATCCAATATATCAAGTACTTCCAACGTATTCTTACTCGGTCCATCATCAAATGTTAAATAAACCATTCTCTCAACATCGGAGGCATAGGAGATGGGCACCGACAGTAAGGATTGCCCATCAAATAAAGCAGACACATTGCTTCCCATTCTAATCTCATCTATTTCATGCGTGACGTCTCCCTTATACAGGATGGAGTCGACCAGCCCTGCCGCACCTAACCACAATAAGCCTATGCATATCGCTGTCTTTAACATTAAACGCATCATTGCTCTCACCCTTCTCTACCGCAGAATGATAGATTATATGAGTGCCTAGTCTAGCAAATGACAAAAAGGAGCTACACAAAGCAGATTTCATACTTTGCATAACCCCTTTTTATATGGACTTAAACCTTATGACTGTTTTTTAATTCTTTATATCGCTCACAGCAGAATCTGAATGGCATCCATCATCGTTACTGTATCTAACCCAGCATGGTTGCCGAGCAGGATGACAACTGTCCCATTCTCTAGATCACGTGATATGCCCGTTGAATATCCGCTGCCGCTGCCGTTATGGAACACGGTTGTTCCCGTATCCGACGGCTTCACAATCCATCCATACCCATAATGTTTATCTGAATACGAAGGTGAATACATCGCTTCAAGAGATTCATTAGTCAGCAATTTATTGCCGGACAACAAGCGATCCCATTTCAGCAAATCATCCACCGTGGAGTAAAGCGTACCTGTCCCAGATTGAGAGGCGTAATAAGGCGCCTCTGTCCACTTGCCATTTTTCAGCAAATAGCCTTGAATCGTTGGTGTAGATGGAGATGCTGTGCCAGAGGACTTCATCCCAGCGGCAGCGAACATCGTCTTCTGAACGTAATCGGCAAATGAAGAACCTGACATTTGCTCAATGACATAAGCGAGCAATACATAGCCATTGTTGCTGTATTTATAAGCGGTACCCGGTTCGAACTCTACCTTCTTCGTCCGAATTTCCTTAATCGTTTGTTCAATTGTCATCTCTGCGCTTCGCGTGAATTCGGAAGGAAGCCCCGATGTATGCGACAACAGCATATGAAGCGTTATATCATCGCCGCGCGGAATGCCTGACACATATGTGGAGATTGGATCTTCCAGCTTCACCTTGCCCTCTTCCGCCAGCTTCATAATCGATGAAGCAGTGAAAGATTTCGTTATCGAAGCGATCCTTGACTTCATGTCGGGACGATTCAGTGTATCTTTGCCCGCAAGACCGTAGCCTTTACGAAGCAATACAACACCGTCTTTCGCTACAAGCGCCATACCCGAATAAGACTTGTCCTTTAAATATTGATCAACGCTAGTTAATTCCTTAGATAAATAAGTGATCGAGTCCTTGCTAATAGCAATCGTCATGCTCGTAGAGGTCTGCGTCACTCGCAGCGTCGTTTTCAATGAATCTGTCAACGAACGGAGCGGAACCATCAGTGTCCCTTTCACTGTACGTGAAGGAGCAGACATGTTAAGTGTGTAGCCATTGATATTCATAACCGCAGTACCGGAACGATGTGTAATCACGTCGCCGTTCAACCGGATTACTGCCGACTTGCTGGCATTATTCCACTCAACAGCTCCACCAATCGCCTTCGCTGCCTCTCGCAATGGGACGAACGTTGTACCGCCCTGCAAGAAAGGCTGTGCGTTCCAGCTTTGTTGCTTCCCATCCACCAGTACGTTTGTCGTCTTCACAACACTCTGTGCGGCAGCAATTGTGTAATTACCTCCGCTGTTAACAGCCGTGACTCCCATACTTACTACAATTGATGCAATAGCGATGAGCCTCATTCGTCGAGCCGATCGCTGTTCTTTCCTTATGACTGAATTCATTGCAGTTATCCCCCCTGATAGCTCGGAGCTGCTGCCTCATTATGTACGAGTCCATCATCCGGACTCCCAGGCTCCGCTACTCTTGTTCCACTGCTTCAAGCACCTGCTGCACATGCCCTTTCACTTTCACTTTAAGCCATTCACGGAGAAGCTGTCCCTTCTCGTCAATTAGAAACGTCGAACGCACAACACCCATATATTCCTTACCGTAAAGCTTCTTTAGCTGCCATACACCGAATAACTCGCAGACTTCATGATCTGTATCAGATAGCATTAGAAACGGCAGCTCCTGCTTGCCAATAAATTTCTGATGCGATTTTATTGGATCTGGGCTGATACCTAATACGACTGCTCCTTTATTCGCAAGTGCCGAGTAAGCATCCCGGAAATCACAAGCTTGCTGTGTGCAAGCAGGCGTTGAATCCTTTGGATAAAAATAAATAATGACCTTCTTGCCAAGAAACTCGCTTAAAGTAACCGATTCTCCATTCGATGCCGGAAGGGTGAAATCTGGTGCTGCTTGTCCTATTTCCACAGTCAACCACTCCATTCTCTCTATATATAACGCTTTTCACTGCCAATTGTTGCTCTTAGCCTTAAGAACCAGCACCTCGATATCGTTTCACACCGTGGTTCCACAGCAGCAAGCCAAGTGTAAAGGTGACTGCTCCGACTACAGGAGTCAGCATGGCAAGCTTCGATAAATCATCCGCCTTTTCTTCAAGAAAATAGGAAGCGGGTATAACGCCCACGAAAGCGAATGGCAGCAGCCATGTGAGCATGAACCTAATCATTTTATTGTAAATGTTAACCGGATAGCGGCCGTAGTTCTGAATATTATAAATCAACGGCACAATACCTGTCGGAGCATCGGAGAAGAACGAAATCGCAGACAGTGCTGTATAGATACCTGCATAGACGAATACAGCGCCGGTGACGAACATTAGTAGTAATAATACGTCGTACCAGTGAAAAGGCAGTCCCAGTTGCCCCCAGCAAATCGCCATAATAATACCGCCGACAGCCGAGCCGATCAAAGCCGGAGGATCGACATTTTCGAGCAGCACCTGAAAAAGATTATGAGCGGGACGAGTAAGAATGCGATCCATTTCTCCTTTTACAATATAACGCTCGCTGAAATTCCACATATTGAAAAAGGTCGTGAATATGCCGTACGGAATCATGAAGAAGCCATATACGAATACAACCTCTGCCTCCGACCATCCGCCTAATGACGGTGTATGCTGGAAGACGACCAGAATGAAGAACAAATTCATTCCTTGGAACATTAAATCAGACAACACTTCAATCCAGAAATCAGCACGATAGGTGAGTCTTGTTTTTACGTAATTTTTTATATACTCCCAGAACAATATCGCATATCTCATCGCTGTTAACCTCCCTGCACGAACAGACGCTTACGCGCAGCCCGCCATACAAACCAAATCGGTACTAGCAGAATGGCGAACCATGCTGCCTGCAAGCCCATCACACCAAACGCTTCGCCAAGCGGCGTACGTCCTGTAAATACCGCACTCGGCAAATAAGTAATCGCTTGGAAGGGCAACCACTGCATAGTCGACTCCAACCATCCAGGGAAAAAGGCAATCGGAATGAGTACGCCGGAAAATAAATCGACCATGACCCGTTTCATCCGCATCATGCCATCATTATTTTCGACGAAGAAAGCGAATAGTCCAGTCAGAATGTTGATTTGTGAATTAATCAAGAAACTGAATAGCAGCATAACTAGATAAACGGCCCATGTCATCGGATCAGTCGGCAGCCTGACGGGGAATACCAGACATACGATTACCATCCCCGGCACCATGAACAATAACATACGGAACAAGCCTTCTCCGAATCCTTGCATCATCTTCACAAGCAAATAGGAGTAAGGTCTAATCATTTGAATGGCGACACTGCCATCGCGAATATCATTAGCAATCTCACGATCCAAGTTATTGAAGTAGAACGCTCTTGCCATCCAAGAAACCGCGACATAGGTCGTCATTTGAGCAAGCGTGAATCCTGCCAATGTCTCTTGTGTACCGAATATGGCCTTCCACAGAAAATAGTACGCACCAATATTAATGGCATAAATAATAATCCCGCTATAATAGTTCACTCTGTAAGCGAGCATCGTTAGAAATCGAATACGTATAAAATCAACATAAACATTCATCGGAGTGAGGTCTCCTTCGATTCATTGCCTGCCTCTTGAACATTGTTATTTTCTTCCACCTCTGTCCATATTGCAGTTGCGTTCGTTGCTGCAGCAGAGCCTGAACGATAGATCTCCCTCACGATCTCATCTGTATTCGTTTCGATAATCTTAATATCACGAATTTCTGCGCCGCCTACAACAAGTCCAAGCGCATCAGACACATTGATGGCATGAGGAAGCCACATCGTTGCGCTTAAGTCACTATCCATTCGCCATGTCACCCCAATGCCGCGAGTTAACAGTTCCAGCTTATTCAACGGTGTCGGCACGCTGAATTGGAAATGCACCTCGCGCCCTTTACTCCATCGGCTCTTTAAATCTTCTAAGCCGCCGTCATAAATAATCCGGCCATCGTCAAGCATAATAACACGAGAGCAGAGCGCTTCAATATCTTGGAGGTCATGAGTCGTCAGCAGAATCGTCGTCCCTTCCTCTTTATTTAGATCTTTGAGAAACTCACGAATTTCTGTTTTGACTACGATATCGAGACCTATTGTCGGCTCATCTAGAAATAGAATAGATGGATTATGCAGCAAGGAAGCAACGATCTCACAACGCATCCGCTGACCAAGACTCAGCTTGCGCACTGGTCGGTTCAGCAGATCACCTAGATCTAGTCGTTCGATAAGACGGTCAAGCCGTTTACGGAAGTCTTGTTCCGATACGCTGTACACCTTGCGCAGCAGTCGAAATGATTCTATTACGCCAATATCCCACCATAGCTGTGACCGTTGACCGAATACAACACCTATACCGCCCACAAACTTCTCGCGATCTTTGTGGGGGATATAGCCATTCACTTTGAGATGTCCGGAAGTGGGTACTAGAATACCGGTCAGCATTTTGATCGTTGTTGATTTTCCTGCTCCATTCTCACCTATGTAGCCGCAAATCTCACCTTGTGGGATTTGGAATGAGATATCCTTAACCGCCCTGACTTCGGTATATTCTCGTTTAAACAGATCTTTCATAGCACCAGAAAGTCCTTCACGGTTTTTTTGCACTTTAAACTCCTTACGAAGGTCTTGCACATCAATTGCCAGCATAAAATCGATCTAGCTCCTCTCTATTCTTACGGTCGACATTTCCCGGGAAATTGTGATATTTTACCAGCTATTTTGATAAAACTTGCTTCCTGATGACGTTCCGCTTTATAATTTTATGATATGTAATACTACAGTAGTTATTGGTATGCGTAAACGGTAGACGTCGCTGGGACGGAAAAACCCTGCTGCGTCGGGAATGATAAACTTTATTAGCTTCAATTACTGAAAGGGGCATTTTTAAGAAATGCGTAAACAACCTAAGAAAAAGCAACCATGGAAGTGGGTGCTCTTCGGCTTCCTAGTCATTCTCGCTATTGCGGCTGTTTTTGTCATCACATTGGGTGCAGGTATATTTTCAGGCTTTGACAAGATGAGAGATACTGCCAGTGATTCAAAGTTCGCACAATTTGAAGACAAAAAAGTTGAAGTACCTAAATGGGAAGGCAAGGAACGTGTTAATATATTGTTGCTTGGTGTTGATGCCAGGGGATTAGATAAGGATCAGGTTCCTCGTTCCGATACCATGCTAGTCGCTTCTCTTGATCCTGTCACCAAAAAAATCCACCTATTCTCCGTTCTGCGTGATACTTACGTGGACATTGAAGGCCATGGACGTGGACGGATTAATACCGCTATTACTCTAGGCGGGCCGACACTTGCAATGAAGACGGTTGGCGATCTGCTTGACCTCGACATTCAATATTATGTCTATACGGACTTTGAAGGATTCAAAGCTTTAATTGATGAGATTGGCGGCGTCAACTTTGAAGTCGAGAAAGATATGCACTATACGGATGGTGCTGATGATAATCTGTATGATATCGATTTGAAAGCTGGCTATCAGCTGCTTGACGGCGACAAGGCTTTGCAATATGTTCGATTCCGTCATGATGCGATGAGCGACTTTACTCGTACAGAGCGCCAACGAAATTTGTTAACGGCCGTTGCCAAACAGACATTAACTACCGGAAACATTCTTAAATTTGATGATATACTGAATTCCGTAGCTCCATATATTAAAATGGACATCTCCACTTCCGACATGCTCAAGCTTGCCCGTCTAGGCGTTGATGCTCATGTTGCCGGGACAGCACAGGTGCCTCCAATGGACCTGATCGCAGATGAGAAAGTCGGCGGTGCTTCCGTTCTTGCTGTACGTGATCTTGATAGGCTGCACGCCTTCGTGCAGGAAACGTTGGCCATGGACTCAACGGTACCTGTGCCTTCAGCTTCGCCGGATGCGACTGGTACCGATAGCACGAGCAGCACAGGAAATGCCCAGTAAAATGAAGGATGATTACGAACAACGGCGGCTTCATTCCAATCGGAATGAGGCCGTTTTGACGCAAAATATCCATCAATCATAGCCTAATAGGCTTCACATTCAGGAGGAATATTCATGTCTATGCAACGCAAAGGTTCAGAGTTGCTCTATGAAGAAGCACTACAACATATTGTCGGAGGCGTTAACAGTCCTTCTCGTTCTTTCAAAGCGGTCGGAGGCGGCGCTCCTGTATTCATGAAACGTGCAGAAGGAGCTTACTTCTGGGATGTGGATGATAATCGCTATATCGATTATCTAGCTGCGTATGGTCCGATTATTACAGGACATGCTCATCCGCATATCACTAAAGCAATCGTGAAGGTTGCACAGAACGGTACGTTATACGGTACCCCTACCGAGCTTGAAATTAAGCTCGCCAAAATGTTGAAGGAAGCAATCCCTTCACTCGATAAAGTTCGTTTCGTTAATTCTGGTACGGAGGCCGTTATGACGACTATTCGTGTCGCACGTGCTTATACCAAACGGACTAAAATTATTAAGTTCGCCGGCTGCTACCATGGTCATTCGGATCTCGTGCTCGTAGCCGCTGGTTCGGGCCCATCTACACTTGGTATTCCTGACAGTGCCGGTATCCCTGCAACAATTGCACAAGAGGTTATTACGGTACCCTTCAATGATCTTGAGGCACTTGAACAAGCATTGGAACGCTGGGGCGATGACACCGCAGCCGTTATGGTCGAGCCAATCGTCGGCAACTTCGGCATGGTCATGCCAGAACCTGGCTTCCTTGAGGGCCTCTGCAAGCTGACTCGTGCTGCAGGCGCTCTTGTTATCTATGATGAAGTTATAACTGGCTTCCGTTTCCACTATGGATCAACCCAAACCTTCGATGCTTTCCCTGATCATCAAGCCATTGAACCAGACTTAACCGCGCTTGGCAAAGTCATTGGCGGCGGTCTTCCTATTGGAGCATACGGCGGCCGTAAGGAAATTATGGAGCAAGTAGCTCCGCTTGGTCCTACGTATCAAGCAGGAACCATGGCCGGCAATCCAGCATCCATCTCAGCAGGAATTGCTTGCCTTGAAGTGCTGCAAGAGCCTGGCGTGTATGACCGTATGGATGCTTTGGCTGCTACACTTGCAGATGGACTCCAAGGTATTGCCGACCGTGCTGGCATCCCGCTGACCATTAACCGGATTCGCGGCTCCTTCTCTGCTCATTTCTGTGATCATCCGGTTACAAATTATGATCAAGCGCAGGATACTGATGGTGAAGTGTTCGGTCGTTTCTTCAAGCTCATGCTTGATCAAGGGGTCAACCTTGCGCCATCCAAATATGAAGCTTGGTTCATGACTACCGCACATACGGAGACTGACATCCAAGCGACTCTAGCTGCTTCTGAACTAGCATTTTCTAAGCTGTAAAATAATTAACCTCCCTTTCTCCATTCCGAATTTCCGGATGGATTGAAGGGGATTTTTTATTTAGTTGCAAAAAGGACGCTCCCTTACGGTCATCGATTGACCTGAGCGTCCTTCTCTTTATATTAATTACTCTACCGCTTCTGCCTTCGCAAGTGCGCCGAGTAATTCCTCTTGAATCTGTCCATTGGATGCTACAACGTTTCGAACGCTTAACTCATAAGGGCGACCCAGTGAATCCGTTACGATACCGCCGGACTCTTGAACGAGCAGCGATCCAGCTGCCAAATCCCAGCTATTCAGACCAATTTCCCAGAAGCCGCTAAGTCTTCCGGCTGCTACATAAGCCATATGCAATGCAGCTGATCCACTTGAACGGATATTGCGCACCTGAGGCGCGATCGCCTGTACACCTTTCAAGTTCAAAGGCAATGCATAAAGATGATCAGCCGGGAAACCTGTAGCTATTAGACTGTTCTTCAGCGTATCCTCGCTCGACACCGCCATACGTTTGCCATGTACATAGGCGCCTTTCCCTTTCTCAGCGACGAAGAGCTCATCCTTCATCGGGTCATATACGACCCCTACAATAACCTCTCCCTTGTAGGCAAGTGCTATGGATACGACAAAGAAAGGAAAGCCATGAACGAAATTCGTCGTACCGTCAATTGGATCTACGATCCACAAGTACTCCTCATTACACTTCTCTGCAAGTGCTTTAGCCGAAGCTTCCGGTCCTGGCTCAACCCCTTCCTCACCTAGGAAGGAATGATCCGGAAAGTAGGTTTGTACCAGTCTCTTAATAAGCTTCTCAGATCCTTTATCTACTTCTGTCACTAAATCATGCGTCGAATATTTTATGTCAAGGCTTTCATAGTTTCCAAGCTTTGTCTTAATCCATTCCCCTGCTTTGGACGCACAGTTTATCGCAACGGCTGTAAAACTTTTACCGCCAAGAACGGTAGAGTTCTGCTGTTCACTCACGGTCCATCACTCAACTCTCTCATATATTTTAATTATAATACGACTAATAATTCTCATTCTATTATATACGTTAATTGCCAATGTAAGTTTCGCACATTTTTTGTTATCCAAAGGTCAAAACCAGTCTACGTGCTATAGCTTGATGATTCCCTCAACTATTAATTGACCGGCCAATAAGAGGAGTGTAACCCTCAACAGCCATAATAATCCCTTGCCGCTTATCTTGCTCGCAATCATCGAGCCTAGCTTGCCGCCAATCCATGCTCCAGGCACAAGCGCTAGCAGAAGCCAGTAATTGATTTCTCCGAGCCATGCATGCATACCGCTCCCCAGAATAGATGATAAAAAGATAACGAACATCGATGTTGCCGTTGCCATATGGGGCGGAAAACGGAATAACAGCACCATTAACGGAACGAATAAAGACCCGCCGCCAATACCGAACAGACCTGATATAAGACCAACTCCAAAGCCGATCGCGAGCGCTGGAAGAAGTCCGTAACCGTAAGTATGAACTTGCCCAGAAGCATCAGTAATCGATCTTTGGATCGGCCACTGCCGCGTAATCGGTTTCATATAATCACGGGCGATTAATAAAGCAGCCATGAACAACATGAAGATACCAAAACTTAAAGAGAAGACGGCCCCTTGAAAAAGCCCAGTTAATGCTGCACCAACGACGGCTGCTGGCCCACTTGTCATGAAGAACAGCCAGCCGCTGCGAAAATCCACGATTCCTTTTTTAGCATAGCTTAATGTTGAGGCAAGTGCTGTAACAATTAACATCGTTAATGATGTTCCTACTGCTGTCGCATGATCAATGGCCCCTCCGGTAAGCTGCGGACCAAGAAGCATAAGAACAGGAACAATGATAATGCCGCCGCCAAGTCCGACAATACTGCCGAACATCGCAGCCACTACACCAAGCAGAATAAGAAGAATCCACTCCAGCACTCTGTCCACCGCTTCCTTAATCTGTCTGTTCTAATCTGACTTATTAGATGAACTATTCTCATAGAGGAACACCGCCAAGAGTATTCTTGACGGTGTGTTATCTTTTATGGAATAAATTCCACGCTTGCTCCATCAATAACTCGAATACCTTCACCGCGCAGCTCCATTGCCTTCAAATCTTCCATCAGCTTCAGAAGCGCAGCATCCTTTGCCTTCGCCTCAAGCATGCAATCCACTCTTGGCGTTGATTCTGCTATTCTTCGCAGGAACTGGACCAATGGCTCAGCTTCCACATAGTCAGCATGACCACGAGGATCCGATAAGCTCTTTGGACTGGATGCATGGATCTTGGGTGGAAGCTCTCCGCTCGCCAGCCCTAATCGTTGTTCTTCTAGCTTCCAAGTTTGAAGAATACGCGGCCAGATACCTCTGCATAGCTCATCATTACTAGTGTCGCCGCCATCGTTAACGGCATGATGATGAATATCCAGCACCATCGGCACGCCCACTGCTTCAGCGGCTGCTATCGTTTCACGAGCATTAAATGTCTTATCATCATTTTCTAAAGTGATTCGATGCTTATAACGCGGCGGCATCGCTTTAAATTGCTCGATAAACCGCTCACCGGATGTGGTCTTATCGCCGTATGCACCGCCGATATGTATATTGCATTTCACGGCTTCGGTAACGCCAATCATCTCGAGCATCCGAATATGATAATCCAAATCTTTCTTGGAGTTGATCAGCACTTCAGGTCGCGGTGTGCTCAATACGCAAAAATGGTCCGGATGAAACGAAATCCGCATCCCTGTTTTTTGCACATATGCACCCAACTCCTCAAAAGAAGTACGCAATGCTGGATAAGGGTCCCATTCTGCTAAGTCACTATGTGTAGCTAATGGAATAAGCTTAGACGAAAGTCGGTACATTTGTATGTCATGAGCTGCGGCATGCTTCATAATGCGAAGTGTACTTTGCAAATTATCATTAGCAATACGCTCCAATTTGCGTATTCCCGCTTCACGATCCTGTAATTTGGAGAAGCTCGCGAATGTCATTGTCCTTGACGGCGATATATTCTCTAGCAGCGTTGTCATGGCGACAAAGCCGAAACGGACAATCATCTCTTAAGCCCTCTCTCCGAAGAACATTTCGAATGCAAGTGCCGTCTGCACTCTCGATTCTTCCTCTGTCAGCTTTCTCACAAGCTCCATTTCCACTTGGGTCACTTCTTCGCCTTGAAAATTAATTTCTGCAATAGAAGCAAGAATACGTATAATCGCTATTGCCTGATTGTCAGGAGTGTAGGCGATCACTTTTTGACCAGTTGGAAACACGCGGAACCCGCTCTTCATCATTTTGCCCCGCCCGTATTCTAACAATTCATACAGCTCCTGCTCGGACTTGAATTTGCATACTGAATTAAACTCTGTTGCGAATCCCATCTTCATTACCCCTTTCTATACTTAACTACCCTTATCGCCACCGTAATTAATACTTTGTTTGTCTGCATAACGTTTAAGTGCAAGCTCAATAAGCTTATCAAGTAAATCACGATACGACAATCCCGTTTCTTTCCACATTAACGGATACATACTGAATGGAGTAAAGCCTGGCAATGTGTTCACTTCGTTAATAAACAGTTGTCCATCCAATTTCCGCACGAAGAAATCCACACGTGAAAGTCCTGCACCATCAATAGCTAAAAATGCCCGAACGGCCATGTCCCTGATCTCCTCAGTCTTTTCTTCTGAAAGGATTGCCGGTATTTGCATGGTAGACTGCCCATCCACATACTTTGCCTTATAGTCATAAAATTCATTGGATGGCATGATTTCGCCTGGTACCGATACTTTCGGCTCATCATTGCCAAGTACACTAACTTCAATTTCTCTTGCGTCAATGAACTCCTCAACAATTACTTTGCGATCATAACGAAGAGCATAATTTACTGCAGCGATTAGCTCATCGCGATTTTTCGCTTTAGAGATCCCTACGCTTGACCCTAGATTAGCCGGTTTTATAAAGCAGGGATAACCAAGCGATACTTCACACTCCATAATAAAGTAGGAGGCATCCCGCTCCCACTGTGTCCGGTTGAAATAACGAAATACGACTTGCGGCAGATCTTCATACGCGAATACCTTTTTCATCATTATCTTGTCCATCCCAACGGCGGAAGCAAGCACTCCTGCTCCAACATAAGGAATGTTGGCGATTTCAAGAAGACCTTGAATCGTACCGTCCTCTCCAAAGGTACCATGGAGCAGGGGAAAGACAACATCAATCGAATCATGTCCGCTAACAGCTTTATCTATGCTTATACGTTCAAATAATGGGGATAAGGGGAAGTTAGAGCTAGACTTCCCTCTCCCATCAATAGCTGCCATTCTGAGCTCTTCCATGTTGGCAGGCTTGCACCTAAGGATCTCTCCAGCTGTCCACTGGCCAAGCTTTGTAATATAAAAAGGAGTTATTTCATATTTAGAATAATCGAATTGACCCGCTACTGCGAAAGCAGTCTGAAGCGATACTTCATGCTCACCCGATTTGCCTCCATAAATAAGTGCTACATGTACTTTCTTTGTCATAGCCTAGCCCCCGGTATGATCAATTTAGTCAATAATAGTCATTTATAAGAGGTCTTCTATATGAAAAAATCGATATTTGGTTTGTTCAGTCCATGCATAGGAATCACGATAATCCCAATAACGATGCCTGCTCGGCACGGTATTCGCATTCACAAGTGGCATTCCTGCCGCATCGAATGCAGTCACAATTGTACTATGCTCGAATCGGCCATCACCGTTCCAATCGTAAATGATAACATCACCAAGCTGCAGCTCCTCCGCAGATTGAATCACCGTAGCTCGAAGGCCTGAGCCTCGTTTTCCAGACAAAAAAATAGCTAGCGCATTGGATACGGCCCAGCTGTAGCTCCACGCTTCTTGCTTGCCGTTCCGCCCTTTATACCACCAGCCGCTTCCCCTTTTACCAGTATAGTTCATAGGGGCATTGCCTGCAAAGATCGACTGGGAAATGTAGTTAGTACAGTTCACCTCGAATTCCTCATAAGCAGGATTAGCTTGGTTCCACCAGCGATCGGCATACGCAGCTGCCAAGTCTCTCCTGTAAGGAATAGCAGCATTTCTGTGTTTGAATTGCGGGAATAGGTCATAATTTAAGTAGGGGCTGGATTGCACAGACGGACTGTAC
The DNA here is from genome assembly GCA_048976605.1 of Pristimantibacillus sp. Lineage (GTDB taxonomy): Bacteria > Bacillota > Bacilli > Paenibacillales > Paenibacillaceae > Pristimantibacillus. Next base: position 18,913 of record JBHGUX010000006.1, read on the forward strand.
TGCTGAATGTCATCCTGTATACTCTCTGTAATGTCGCCATACTCGGAGAAGCCATAACGAGGCCTTCTTTCTGCGATTACAGGTTCGATACGGATAATGTTCCAATAGCCGCCTGATAACGCTAGCCACAGCCGCTCGTTCTCAGTTCTTTCCTCTATATAATAAAGCCCAGCTTGCTCCATCTGTCGCTTAATATGGAGCTTAATCAGCACTGATACTTCGGCTGCTGACTCATTCACCCGGATCAACTCTGCCTTCGTCTCACCGCGTGAAGAAAGAACACCGCGCAGCAGGTCGCGCTCGCGAAGCCGTTCAAGACGTCCTCTTAGTCTTGAGCAATGATCCTTGTCGGTGATGTAGTCATCAATAACAGCGACATGCTGCTCTGTCTCCGCCTTATTATACCGACTGACGTATTGATGGAGAGCAGATTTCCAACCTTCCGGCTCATCTCTCTTCGCTGGAATATAGTCGGAGGAGCGGAGTAAAGAGGTCAGCTTCAGCTCTTGATGTCGTGATGAAACGGCTGCTTGCTGCTTAATTTCAGATTTCTTTGTCTCAGACTGTTGTTTCACCTGAGGTTGCTCCGAAGTTGATATCGATACCCGCTTCTGCTGTTTTGCTGCAGGCGGATTATCCGGTGATTTAGCTTGTTTCGCTTTTGAAGGCGAATGTGCTTGCTGTGGCTGCTGTCCTTGACGAAGCTGGGATGTGGTGTTCAGCAATGGCTGTTGCGCTTGCTTTTCTGCACGACCTCCCGTTCCTTGCTTAACCATTCGCGAAGACATAGCTACCCCTCCCAATGCTGTATTAGCTGGTTCATTATATGAGTGATTGCTTCAATTCATGAAACATAGGAGGAATAAGAACAATGTCTATGCAAAATCACTACAAGGTTCTCGCAACATTAGATTCAGGAGGCCATTCGTATGCCTACTACAGACTAGCTGGTTTGGAAGAGCAAGGGGTTGGCAAAATAACGGAGCTGCCCTTTTCGATCAAAGTTTTGCTTGAGGCAGCTGTTCGTCAATTCGATGGACATGCGATCACCCCAGAACATGTAGCACAATTAGCGACTTGGACAGAGGGACGAGAGGATAAAGAAATACCTTTTATTCCTGCCCGTATTGTATTGCAGGATTTCACCGGAGTACCTGTAGTCGTTGACTTGGCAGCTATGCGCGATACGGTCAAACAGGCTGGCGGCGATCCCAAACAAATCAATCCGCTTGTTCCTGTCGATCTAGTTATTGACCATTCGATTATGGTTGACACCTTCGGTAATAATGAGGCACTGGAATACAATACAAGAGTCGAGTTTCAACGGAACGATGAACGTTATCGGTTCCTTCGCTGGGCACAAACGGCCTTTAATAATTTCCGTGCAGTACCTCCGGGTACTGGCATAGTTCATCAAGTCAATCTAGAATACTTAGCTTCCGTTGCCGCAACGAAAACCATAGATGGTGAATTGGTCGTCTTCCCTGATTCACTCGTCGGTACAGATTCACATACGACAATGATTAATGGTCTAGGCGTTGTTGGCTGGGGTGTAGGCGGAATAGAAGCGGAGGCCGGTATGCTGGGACAACCGCTTTATTTTGTCACACCCGAGGTTGTTGGCTTCAAGTTAAGCGGCAGCCTGTCAGAAGGTGCTACTGCAACCGACCTTGCCTTAACGGTTACTCAAATTTTGCGCAAAAAAGGAGTCGTCGGCAAATTTGTCGAGTTTTATGGATCAGGACTATCGAATATTAGCTTGGCTGACCGGGCAACTGTCGCTAATATGGCTCCTGAGTACGGCGCTACTATCGGATTTTTCCCCGTTGATGTTGAAACATTGGCTTACCTTCGGGCGACTGGGCGGACAGAGGAGCAGATCGAGCTTGTGGAAGCTTATTATAGAGCGCAAGGAATGTTCCGAACAGATGAGACACCCGATCCGATATTCACCGATACGCTTGAGCTCGATTTGTCTACAATCGTTCCCTCATTAGCTGGCCCTAAGCGGCCGCAGGATCGTGTTGAATTAACGGCAATGAAAGAAGCCTTCAACAACGTTATTCGTACGCCAATCGACAAGGGCGGTTATGGTTTAACAGAAGAGCAAATCGATCAATCGGTTAGTGTTAACCACAATGATGGTCGGTTAAGCGAATTGCATACTGGCGCAGTTGTAATTGCCGCTATTACAAGCTGCACGAATACGTCTAATCCTAGTGTTATGCTCGGGGCGGGGCTTGTTGCGAAAAAAGCAGTGGAACGCGGACTCGTCACACCAGCCTATGTAAAAACCTCACTTACGCCCGGTTCACTAGTTGTCACCGAGTATTTGAAGAAGGCGAATCTCCTTGAGCCGCTTGAAGCGCTCGGCTTCTATGTTACTGGCTACGGCTGTGGTACTTGTATCGGCAACTCTGGCCCGCTGCCCGATGAAGTAAGAATTGCAGTAGGAAATACAGATATGACGGTTGCTGCTGTTCTATCCGGCAATCGGAATTTCGAGGGGCGCGTCCACGCACAAGTGCGAGCGAATTACTTGGCTTCTCCGCCTCTGGTTGTAGCCTATGCCCTGGCAGGTACAGTTAATATCGATCTAAATACTGACCCTATCGGTCGTGACCAGGATAATAACCCTGTATTCCTGAAGGATATTTGGCCAACTTCTCAAGAAATTCAAGAGGCAACAAACATGGCACTCCATCCGCAAATGTTCCGAGACAAGTACAAACATGTCTTCACACAAAACGAACGGTGGAATACCATTTCTGTTCCGGAGGGTGAAAGCTACGAGTGGGATGCTCATTCGACCTATATTCAGAAACCGCCATTTTTCGAAAATCTCGGTTCCGTACTCGATGAAATTGCCGATATTCGATCCGCGAGCGTCCTAGCCTTATTGGGCGATTCCGTTACGACTGACCATATTTCACCTGCGGGCAACATTACCAACAACAGTCCTGGGGGCAAATATTTAATTGAGCATGGCGTCTTGAAAGTTGATTTTAATTCCTACGGCTCACGCCGGGGCAATCATGAGGTAATGATGCGCGGCACCTTCGCCAACATTCGTATTCGCAATCAGATCGCTCCTGGAACCGAAGGTGGAGTAACCACTTATTTGCCTACGAACGAGGTCATGTCGATCTATGATGCATCCATGAAATATATAGACGATGGCAAAAATCTCGTCATTATCGCAGGCAAAGAATACGGCACCGGAAGCTCTCGCGATTGGGCCGCAAAGGGTACCTATTTGCTTGGTGTCAAGGCAGTTATTACCGAAAGCTTCGAGAGAATCCATCGTTCCAATCTTGTTGGCATGGGTGTGCTGCCGCTCCAATTCCAAGAAGGCTCCAGCTGGCGAACGCTTGGCATTACCGGACGAGAAACCTTCGACATTACAGGTCTATCCAATGATGTTCAGCCTGGTCAGACTGTGAAGGTAACAGCCACCCGGGAGGATGAGACCACCTTCGAGTTTCCCGTAACCGTTCGACTCGATTCCATGGTCGAAGTCGAATACTATCGCAATGGCGGCATTCTCCAAACCGTGCTTCGCCAGATGATGATGTAAATGAAATGAAATAAAACAAGGCCTGCTCAGCTAACTGAGCAGGCCTTGTTGCATCCAACCAATATCATCACCAACAATCACACGCTCACACTAGCCAAAATGGTTCCCATACGCTTAGCCGATTCCATCATGACCGGAATGTACTCGTTCATGACGTCCGTTGTCAATCGACTGGCTGGTCCCGATACGGCTAGTGCAGCTGCAAGCTGCCCTGCACGATTAAAGATTGGGGCGGAGAGAGCCGCAACTCCAGGTTCACGCTCTTCGAAGCTGGTAGCATAACCTTGGTCAAGGACTTCCTCCAACTGCTGCTTGTATTGTTCCAGTTCAATTGCAAACAGCCATGAAGGATCATTGAAAATCTCCTGTTGTATATTCCGATCCGCATAAGCAATTAATACTTTGCTGGATGCTCCAGCATATAACGGAAGTCTCGCACCAACTGGAGCAACCCGGAGTACAGCTTGATTGCTCTGAACCGCTTGAATTCGAATCCGCTCCGAACCGTCTCGTACATAGATGCTCACCGTCTCGCCTAGTTGATCGCGAAGCCGCTCCATCTCTGGCAACAGGATGACTGCGGGGTCATCCGAACGAGATAGATGAGTCGACAGCTCCCAAATCCTCATCCCCAATCGATATCGATCCGTGGTCAAATCTCGCGTGATGAAGCCCTTCTCCTCAAGGGTAGCTAACATCCGATGTGCTGTGCTTTTATGCAATCCCGTTTTCTCGGCGATTTCCGTCATGGCGAGATTTGTTCCCGCTGTAAAACAAAGCAATATATCCAGCGCTCGTTCTACCGCGCGCACTGTTGATTTACCCTCTTCCATTCCCCGCACCTCCTTGTTTCGTTGCTATAATTCTGTTCCGCACAATGAAACTACTTCCCATTGAGTATACCTCAATAACGATAATATCGTAAAGACAGGTTCCTTCATTACAGTCGTATTACAAGCGCCTTACATTACGTCGACATCAATTGACAGGCCTTTAGTAGCATCATACGATAAAAGTACTAGATCATCTAAGTACATACTCACCCGAGGGAGGACAACGATATGAGCACAACTATAATGTCACCAATGCCGCTCGAGAACGGTTTTCCTCAATCCTTGCAACCGCTTCCTTCGATAGGGACAGGAATTCAGAAGAAGCCTAATCCCTATGCCAGAACACGACAAAAGCATTTGCTTGTTGCCATACTCGCCGGTTTAATTGCGATGTGTTTAATTGCCGTTGTTGTGTTTCATGGTTATGTAGCTTGGATGCTCACTTATCCGTATGTTGCTCCCCTTACTTCAAATCCGAAGGCCGCTATCGGCCTTGATTATGATGATATTCTTATTCCTAGCAAAAGCGGGAACACAACCGTCAGCGGCTGGTATGTACCAGCATCTGCAGATGGGCTTAGTCCTATAGCCTCAACTAGAACAATCGTGTTCAGTCATGGCTATGGCGCGAATCGGGAAGAGACTTGGGTTCCGATGTATGATTTGACAAAACTTCTGAATGGTCTTCATTATAACGTGGTACTTTTTGACTATGGTTATGCATCGTCTGACTATAAAGCGCCAGCTACAGGCGGGGTGGAGGAGTCACAGCAATTGCTTGCTGCCGTGGATTATGCCAAATCTCGCGGGGCGCAGGAAATTGTCGTATGGGGCTTCTCAATGGGGGCGGGAACAGCGCTTCAGTCCGCTCTGCAGACCGATGATATTGACGCTATGATTCTAGACAGCCTCTTCATTACAAGTCCTGACACCTTGTTCAACAATGTTACTCAGGTTGTCGATCTGCCGCGGTTTCCATCCATGACCTTAATTGAATCTTTGCTTCCACTGTGGTCAGGAGCAGGAATGAGCAGCATTCCTATGGAACAGATGATGAACAACCCTTATAATATTCCGCTCTACATTATTCATGGTACTGAAGATGCGAAAGCACCGTACCAAACAGCAGAAGCCATCGCAGCTAAACAGTCTAATCCGTTATCACGCTCATGGATTGTTCCACAAGGACAACATGAAATGCTATTCCGAGTGTATCCGGATGAATATATTCAACGTGCAGCATTATTCCTCAGTCAAGTGGACCAGAAGGTTAGCCTAGATGCTGCTATATAAGAATCCACTAGGAACAATGGTATACAGTAACAAAATAACAAACGAAACGAATCAAAACCACAAAATAAATGGTGGAGCAGCGACTATCCCTGCTCCACCATTTATTTTCGGTTGATATCAATCCATTAGTAGTTGCTAACTTTTCTAAAAGCTTGTCCTGCACCCGCTTGGAAATTCAATAGACTTATTATTTCTTCGGTATTTGCGCTTAAGGCGCCATTCTTCTCCCTTTGGATGCTCGCAGCGGGATGTTGATAGTTATCTGTAATAGCATCCTCATCGCCTTGCTTGGTTTCACTCAGCAGTACTTTGCTGCCATCTGCTCTAACGAGGTATTGTCTCACATAGGCGCCTTCTTTTGCCGTGATGAGTTTGCCCTTGTTTTCCTCTTGTTTTTCTTCTTTTTTCTCTTCTTGCATCATATAACTCAAGAAATCACTTTCTTGTTTTCCACTATTTCTTTGTGTAGAGAGCAAACGATTATAGCTGGAATCAATACGCATATTCACATCATCCCCTATTCCTAATCATAATTATTTATATCGGACAATTATGCTCATTAATTTAATACCTATCCGCTATCGTTTATTGCGTCTTCTGAATCCGTAATACCGACAAAAAACCACTGAGGGCTCAGAAGTCATTCATCTGAACTCTCAATGGTTTCACTTGTTATGCAATATTCAACTTATCCCTTAAGCAAAGCTAGGAACTCTGAACGAAGTGCTGCATTCGACCGGAACTCGCCGCGAACAGCAGAAGTAACTGTCTTGCTTCCTGGCTTTTTAATACCACGCGAACACATGCACATATGCTCACCCTCCACGACAACCATAATGCCGTTAGGTTGAAGCTCCTTGTCCATAATATCGGCGATTTGAGACGTTACCCGCTCTTGCACTTGCAGTCTGCGCGTAACAGCATCAACTAACCTTGCCAGCTTGCTTAATCCTGCTATCTTGCCGCTCGGGATATAACCGATATGCGCTGTTCCGTAGAATGGAGCCATATGATGCTCGCACATGCTGTAATAGACAATATCTTTTACAATTACAAGTTCTTCATGCTGCTCATCAAAGGTGACACCCAGCACTTCACGAGGCTCTACCTCATAGCCCGCAAATATTTCTTCATACATACGGGTTACGCGTGCTGGTGTTTCTAGCAACCCTTCTCTTTCAACGTCTTCGCCAACCAGCTTCAAAATTTCTCTGACATGAAACTCGATCTGTTCCCGGTTGCGCAATACCGCCGAATTGACGTAATCTTTTTTACCCGCCATTCGAACCATCCTCTCCGGCTTACCAACCCATTGCCAAGATTATTTACGAGGCATTTTTTGGTTTTTCATCATATTCTGAGCACGAGTCATTTGTTGCTTATTCAAGTTGTAGCCCATTTGTTTCGCCATCTTTTGAATCATTTCCGGATCATTTTGCATCTTTTCTAGTTGTTTACGCAAATAGAAGACACCGATGAAAAATCCGCCAACTGCTCCTACAATTAAAGTTACAATCGGAATAATAATGTCCCACATAAAAAAACTCACCCGACCCTTTCCTATCGTTGCTGTCAATTCTCTATATAATGAACCCTATAATAGCATGGAAATCGGACGTTCGCAAATGTCAAGAAGAAGCAAGATTCGCTAGCTTAATCTCTTGTTTCAAGACGCAGCAGCGCTGTCTTTATCGGCAATCCTCCACCGTACCCCACCATGGCACCATTGGCACCTATAACTCTATGACAAGGCACGATTATAGCCACAGGATTACGATTATTCGCACCCCCTACAGCACGAACCGCCGCTGGTTGTCCAATCGCTTCGGCAATTTGTTTATAAGAGCATGTTTCTCCGTAGGGAACATGCTGCAAAGCTTCCCATACCTTTCGTTGAAAAGGCGTTCCCAGCATGTCCAGCTCTAGATCAAACTGTTGCAGCTCCCCTTGAAAATAACGCTCCAGCTGTGTCAGAGCCGACGCCAAAGGAGGAAAATCAGACGCCATCCTCCATTCACCATGATAGTCCGCTAATTCTGGCTGTCGCTCGGACCATGCCAGCAAATTCGACTTTACTTCGGCATAGGAGCCGAAATCAATGTGGCAAATGCCTCTTTTCGTTGCCGTCACCGTAAGCGGTCCAATTGGTGAGCTCATCTCTGCCGTATATATAGCTCCACTCACCTTCAATTCCCCTCTCCGGCTTCCAATTTGGTAAGTGCTCGTTCAATATATTTCTTCGCTTCTTCATCGCTTTCTAACGGAAACGCAGCACGTAAGGCTTCAGTCGCCTCTTCGCCGCCAATTCGGCTTAGTGACCATGCAGCAGTACCTCGCAGTACCGGCCGAGGATCCTCGCGCAGCACTTGCACCAACTCGGGCACAGCACTCTTTTCTTTGAAATTGCCGAGTCCGATAATCGCGTTCCGTTGGATCGGCTTCTTCCCCCGCCATGCGGATGAACTTGTCGCATAACGTTCCTTGAATTCACGGTTGCCTATAGTAAGCAGCGGTACAAGCAATGGCTTAACCAGCTCATGGTCAGGCTGCAGCTCTGGCTGATGTGTCCAGTTCTTCCCTCTATTTACCGGACAAACGGTCTGGCAGGTGTCACAGCCATATAGACGATTTCCAATTTTATGCATGAACTCCTCTGACACGAATCCCTTCGTCTGTGTCACGAATGAGATACAGCGTTGTGAATCCAGTTGTCCTGGACCAACTAGTGCATCAGTCGGGCAGGCATCAATGCATTTCGTACACTCACCGCAGCCTTCGGTAACTGGCTCGTCTGGCGGAAGCGGCAAGTTCGTTATCATTTCACCTAGATAGATCCAAGAGCCAAGATCCTCTGTTAATATCGAGCAGTTTTTGGCGCTCCAGCCAATACCTGCTCGCTCTGCTACCGCCCGGTCTGATAATGCGCCCGTATCAACCATGCTTTCGGCACGCATTTCTGGCACTCGCTCAAGCAGCCATGCTTCCAGCTTCGCAAGCCGATCCCGCAAGACCTTATGATAATCCTCACCCCAAGCCGAGCGTGACATGATGCCGCGTCTAGCTCCCGGCTCTGACTTCGGCGGATTATGCAGCTTGGATGGATAAGCAACCGCAATCGCAATAATGGACTGTGGATTATCGAATAGTAAAGCCGGATTAGTACGCTTGTCCAAATCCGACTCCTCAAAGCCCGACTCACGTCCTAGCTCACGGTGACGGATCAGTACTTGCTTTAACGAGGTGAAGGGGTCTGCTGAAGCTACACCAATTTTGTCGATGCCAAGACTCGGGGCCGCCTTGCGCATCTCTTCTTTTAACCGTTCCCAGCGCCCGCTGTCCGTCATTTTCTTACACCTCCTGAATGCTGCGCCTGCTACAATGCCTTGAACTGCTTGTACGGCCATATAATGAAATCAGCTCTGCCTTGAATGAACGAATCCGGTATTGTGCCGAACACGCGGCTATCTCTACTTGCCCTTGCATGGCGATTGTCTCCCATTACGAAATAAGAGCCTTTCTCCACGGTAATCGGCATATAATCCAAATCTTCAATCTCTACATCAACATAGGATTCTTCAACCAGCTCGCCATTTCTGTACAGTTGTTTATTGTATATTTCAATTTGATCACCCGGTACACCCACAACTCTTTTTACCAAAAACTCCTCATCGTCTCCGATAAAGTTCGGATCCTTCAGAATGATAACATCTCCTGCTTTTGGTTTCCCAATATGGTAAGCAAGCTTGTTCACGAATATCCATTCCTTCTCCTTCAATGTAGGCTCCATAGAATGACCTTCGACAGTTGAAAGGTTAAAGACGAATAAATGCAGCACCATTACGATCGCTAAAGAACCGACGATTATTTTCGCCCACTCCAGCAATTCCCGAACCCATGGTCTCATCTATTTATCCCTCGCCTTCTCCAAACGTCTGATACCAATCGTTGTAATAGGTCCTAACTTGCTGTTCGTGAAAAGGTGACGAGCCCTTGTCCATTCGTCCAAGTAAACTCTTCAGTCCTTCACCAACCTTGTCTTCTACCATCTTCGGATAATGATAGGCTATTTTATGCATCTCGTATTCATCTTGGTCTACAACCTGACGACTGCCGTCCGCCTTGCGAATAACGTCCAAATCATAATCAATATAAGTAAGCACATCCCCTTGTATATAAGGAGGAGAGGCAATATTACAGTAATAACGAACTCCAGTATCCTCAAGTAGTGCAACAATGTTAAACCACTCTCCTGGAACAAAAAAAGAAACAGCTGGAACCCGGCTGACCCATAGCTTTCCATTTGCTTCTTGAATCGGGGTTTGGCGGTTGATCAGCACAAGCATGGACTCATCCCTATGCTCTTCAGCAAGACGCTCCGATGGAACTAACCAATTATGCTGCCATGTTCGATGAATATGACCGTCATGCTTAAAGCTCTTAATTATATAATGCTGATAATTATCCATAGCTGGCGCTCTCCCCATCTAACCAATATTCAAGAAAAGCTCTTCTTTAAATAGAAAAGCATATCTCACCGCCAAAAGCAATGGCGGTGCAGATATGCCCTGCACAAATGGCTAGTACGGTTTAGACCGAATTAGCCTGCTATAATACTTAATTTTTGATATGAACGGACAAAGTCATTAGAGGCATAACCCATGGCTTCATACAGCGGAAGCACCGGTTCATTATGTTCGTCAGCAGTAATGAGTATCTTGGACACATTACGTTGTTCAAAGCGCTGACGCAAAGATTGTATAAGCACCTTGCCGATTCCTTTCCGTTGATGGATTGGAAGTACAGCAATGCGATAATAATAACCTTTGTTATTATCTATCGTACCGATAATCATACCTACAATTTCCGACTGGTCCACAGCGACAAGAACAAGATCGCTGTCCCATGACAATTGACGTGCAAAAGCTTCCATCGTTTGCTCGTAACACTCTTCGGTTAGTACATCTTCTAGAAGTGTCGTTAGTGGTTTGTAATCCGATAACTGGAAGGAACGAACGTTCATTGAATATACACCTTCTATACCTTGTCATAGTGCTGCAAGTATATAAAATACGACATTTTTTTACGAATTCCTGCTGATAATTTAATATTTTCTTAAAAAAATTATTGAAATTTGCGCTTTTTTTGTTGAAAACGCTTTAAATTAAGCGCTTTCACGAATAAATTACCGCTTTTCGTTAATTTTGGTTCATTTGCTCTCGATATTGCATATTTTCGACATCTTCGTGTTAATCTATGGCTGGCGATGTCTCTGCACCTTATAGTCGACTTTTGAAACACAAATGTTGATTTATTTGATCGGATAAGAGATAATGATTAAAGAGTTTTACATATTGTAACTATTAGGAGGCTGTTAATAATGGCTCATCAATTACCTGCTTTGCCTTATGCTAACGACGCTCTAGTACCACACATTGACGCGTTGACTATGGAAATTCACCACGACCGTCACCACAATGCTTATGTAACTAACCTGAACGCTGCTCTGGAGTCCGCTCCTGAACTGCAAGACAAATCTCTAGAAGAATTGCTTGCTAACAACCTAGCAATCGTTCCTGAAGCTATCCGTACTGCTGTTCGTAACAATGGCGGTGGACATGCTAACCACAGCTTGTTCTGGGAAACAATCGCGCCGAATGCTGGCGGAGCTCCTACTGGCGCACTTGCAGCAGCAATCGACAGCGAGCTTGGCGGCTTTGATACATTTAAAGCTGATTTCGCTAAAGCAGCAGCTACACGCTTCGGCAGCGGCTGGGCTTGGCTCTCCGTTAAAGACGGCAAATTGAAAGTATCCAGCTTGCCTAACCAAGACAGCCCGATCTTCGAAGGTGAAACTCCTTTGCTTGGTCTTGATGTTTGGGAGCATGCTTACTACCTGAACTACCAAAACAAACGCCCTGATTACATTGCAGCGTTCTGGAACGTTGTAAACTGGGCTGAAGTTGGCAAACGTTACGAAGCAGCTGTAAAATAATAGCGCTTCTAAAGATCAGCGCCGTTTCCTTAGGGAGACGGCGCTGTTTTTGTTTCTGAACATGCACAAGGGTAGGCATCTGCCGCATAGGATGGATAAGGATATTAGCCTAATCTGTAATGCGAAGGAGTCTGACTTATTGCATGAGATATACTTATAAGTATATTAACCAATTAGATGGAAGGGTTATCGACTGCGGGTGCGGAGGACCACGGATGCTAATGCCCGGACCTGGGCAATTCCCTCCTGGACCAGGGCCGTTCCCTCCTGGACCAGGGCCATTCCCTCCCGGACCTGGGCAATTCCCTCCTGGACCAGGGCCGTTCCCTCCTGGACCAGGGCCGTTCCCTCCTGGACCAGGGCCGTTCCCTCCCGGACCAGGGCCGTTCCCTCCCGGACCAGGGCCGTTCCCTCCCGGACCAGGGCCGTTCCCTCCCGGACCAGGGCCGTTCCCTCCTGGACCAGGGCCGTTCCCAGGACCATTCCCATTCCCATTCCCAGTTCCATTCCCTTTTCCGTTCCCTTTCCCGCCGGGAATTCCAGCAACTGTGTCCGTATTTATTAACGGAGGACGATTCTTCCCTAATGTCACTCAAGGCTACCGAATCCGCTTCCGTCCAGGAATAACGATTTATCAAGCATTAGCTCAGACAGGTGTCATTCGATTTACATTTAACGGACAAATCTCATCCGTCAACGGTATTCCAATTGGCGGACCGATCAGTTATATACTCCGTTTGAATGGCAGGGTTATACCATCAACTTTACTGAACTTCCCGTTGCAGCGTAATGACACGGTTCAATTGGAACTCATATTTTCACCATCCAGCCGACCGGAAGATGATCAATTAGCAGATATTTCCGATATATCTCAGCTTGAATACAATCACCAATCCGACATTGAACAACCAGAAGATCCGCAATAATACGATTTAAATAAAGAAGGGGCTGTCCTAAGGTCAATTCTGACCTTTTGAAACAGCCCTTTTGGTAATAGAGGAACTCTGTTCCTCTATTGTCCGTGCATCACACTATTATCTTATAATAGCGGATGCACGATCCTTTAATTTATCTCATTGATCGTGTTTCTAATGATTATAGCCCTATAGCGGAACTCCGTTCCTTTATGGCTGGCGACATTCAGGATAAGACAGTAATAGAGGAACGGTGTTCCCTTATTATGATGCGGTTCGGGTTTGGCACAACAAGGCTTACTTCATCCCCTGTTAACCCTAACAAAACAAGACTAGGGGATCCATCCCAAAAAGGTAATTAAACCTTATGGGATCCCCTAGTCTTGTTTTCCTATTTGCTGACTATTGCCAACTGTCTACTTTTCATTTCCATGTTGTATGGCTTTGCCTTTACCGCTAATTAATTTCAATTGATCATTCTCGTAGCCAACCTCGTAAATCACTTGATATTTGCTTAACTTATATTCACCGTCAGCACGCTCATCCACGGAGAGAACGGCCGTTACACTTGCAGCATCTGTCCCCTTCTCTGTTACATGCATATCATCAATGACTACATTTCTAGTTTGCAAGTAGCCTTCTCGGAACTTCTCATAACTAGTACCCAACTTCCAATTGCCGCCAAGAAGTGAGTAGGCATATACATAATCTGCATTGTTAAGACTATCGTAGAAATGAGTCACAAGATAGCTCGCATAATCCGTTATAGGGACATCCTCTTGATCGATGCCATTAGCATCATGATAGGGTGCTTCAGGGAGCGTATCCATTGGGTTGCTGGACCATTCTTCCGCCATTGCGAGCACATTAACGATCGGAATACTAAAGCCGATTGCCCCTTCCTCAATACCCGCAGAATTAATCCCAAGCACTTCACCCGTTTTTTTATTTACTAAAGGCCCGCCGCTGTTGCCTGGTGCGATTGGCGCAGATATTTGATATAAGTCCGTATATTTATAAGGTTCTATCTCAAAGCTGCGATTCACACCGCTAATAATGCCTGTAGTTACTGTGTTTTGAAAACCAAGCGGACTTCCAACTGCGATGACATCGTCACCTACTTCCCCTTTCTCGTCCCTTACCATCGTCAAAGGCTTCGTACCCGCTAAGCCCGCAACTCGAATAACCGCTACATCTATCTCCGAACTAATGCCAATGACTTCTCCATCAAGCTCTCGTGCATCGGCAGTTTTAATATGAACTTTCTTCACACCGGCTACAACATGTGCATTGGTAATTAGATCTCCTTGATCATTGTACAAAAAGCCCGAACCTTGCGTCCCGTCATCAGTCTCAATCATTACGACTAATTTCTGTGTTTCATAAATAATATCTTTCAACGATCTCGGCATGATCACTCCGACTTCATTCCCATCCGCCAACAGCGGTGAACCAGTCAGTTGTTTTGGAACCTCTGACCGGATCGCAAGTGCCGCTCCCATACCGCCGCATAGAACCATAGCAGATGTGATGATGCTTATCCATGTCCCTTTTCTCATCTCATCGTCTCCTAAAGTGTTTGTGTAGCAAATCTCGCTACAGTAGGACTATCCTAATCCAAATACCATGTCGCATGATCGATTACGACAGTCGAATTCGCATCCGTTACTTCATGTACTACACTGGTGAATAAAAATGATTCACCCGCCTCAATATAGTTCGGAGTCGCCTCTACAGATCCCGATTCGATGACATTTCCTTCCGAATCACGAACCGTATATTCAATCGTGACTGAATAAATCGGTCTTGTAGCTGCATTTTTCAATTCGCCCCGAATATGAAAGTCACCTAGTTCATCTAGTTCTGTTCCAATATGCTTCACTTCAACAGCAGCCGTCTGATTAAGCAAATCCTCCTCAGCCGCTTTTTGCATTGCGTTCTCAATTCGTTTCTGCTCATCTAGCTCGAAGTTTTTCTTTTCCTTCTCAATTCGAGCGTACAGCTTAGTGAGCTTCTCATCATCGGTCGCATAAGTCATCCCTTTTTTGGTGATTTCCAGTGCAACCGAGAAATTTTTCTTCTTCAAAAAAGCCTCCGCCTCTTCAAAGGTACGAGCAGTAATTTCACTTTCAATCCGATCCCTTAATTCGAGAGCATCTTCTCCCGTTAAACCTTTAACCTGATTAAGTACTGCGGCTAGTTCATCAATGGTTTGTATTTCTTCAAGCTTGTCTCCCACCTGAATAACCGTCATCTGTATCGTGATATCCGTAAGCTGATCGTGAACCACTGCAAATAATGGCTCCTCACGACCTCGCAGCTTTGTTTTTAACTGCTCAAGTAGTGGTTCAGCCTCAATGATCGCATTCTTCTTCAGCTTTTCATTAACGGTGTTAATCTCCTTTTCGAATACAATCGCTTCTTCTACAATATGTAGATCTTCTTTCGCAGCAGTATAATCCGGACGAGCATCCACCGCTTTCTTCAGCCCTGCTGCTGCTTGCTCATATTTTCCAACCAAGGCGTCTTTCTTGGCTTGTTCATGCCATCCGACAACCTGATCGTTCATATTAGTTTCATATAAATAATAGGACCACACAGTTGCTGACGTCACAAAAAATAAAATTACAGGAATTAATCCGATAATAATTGCTCGGCCACCAAGCTTTGTTCGTCTCTTAGTTTTCGTCCCTAGCGCAGCGCCTGTCTCAGACATCCCTGCTTTCCGCTCGGCTAAAGCTGCCGCCTCAAGTGGTTGATGCTCCAGCAGCTTGCCGCACTGACTGCAGTAGACAGCATCCGCTGTATGTTCTTTCCCGCAATGATCGCAATACACTTCCATTCATCTCCCGCCGCAATCGCTCTATCTCTATACTGCTATCTATTATATGTGAAAAAGTAAATAGTCTCCAATTTTTAATAGAGAGAAATAATAACAATTTTTTAATTCATAGACTCCTGTTGTATCGCTATAAAAAAAAGATAGCACAGCCAACTGCGCTGCGCTACTAAAGCTAATATAATAATATATTAATTTGCAGGATGATGACAAATAGCTTATTGAGCTTCTTCTTTAATCGCCTTCAACCGTTTCATCACATCATTGGCTCCACGTCCAAAATAATCATGCAGCAAATTGTATTCCGCATACAGCTTCTCATAAATAGCAACGTTAGCCGGAATAGGCTTGAACGACTCTTCACGGACACGCGCCATCCGCTGTGCTGCATCTACGATGCTGTCATATCCGCCTTTCGCTGCTCCAGCAGCAACTGCACCGAACATGGCTGCTCCTAGCGCTGGCGTTTGCTTGGATGCCGCTACTTTTATTTCGCGATTCGTAACGTCTGCGTAGATTTGCATAAGCAGTCGGTTCTTCTGTGGCAGTCCGCCACAAGCATATAGTTCATTAACCTCTACACCGTTGCTGTGGAACGCATCGACAATTTTACGAGTCCCAAAAGCCGTCGATTCAAGCAATGCACGATAAACTTCCCAAGGCTTCGTGAGAAGCGTCAACCCTACGATTGTCCCCGTCAAATCTGTATCAACGAGTACCGAACGGTTTCCATTCCACCAGTCTAGCGCTAATAGTCCGGATTCCCCAACTGCAAGCTCCGATGCTTTGCTCTCTAAATAACCATGAATGTTCATGCCTTGGCGCTCTGCTTCCTCAAGAACGTAAGCCGGTACCGCTTCATCTACATACCATTCGAAAATATCGCCAACAGCAGATTGGCCAGCCTCATAGCCGTAATAACCTGGAATAATTCCATCCTCGACCACGCCGCACATACCTTCGACTTCCTTCTCCTCGGTTCCGAGCAGCATGTGGCAAATCGAGGTTCCCATAGCCATGACCAATTTACCCTCGGTGACAACACCAACACCAGGAACAGCTGCATGCGCGTCAACATTGCCTACCGCAATTGCAGTACCTGCTGTCAGCCCCATGCGAGATGCCATGTCCGCGGTCAACTCGCCAGCTTTCGACCCTAGTGGCAATACTTCTCCGCGCAGCTTCGTTTCCGTTAAATGTTCTAGACGTGGATCAAGCGCTTTCAAGAAGTCATTGCTTGGATATCCTTCTTGCTTATGCCAGATCGACTTGTATCCAGCTGTGCAGCTATTACGGACAATAGAACCGGTCATTTGGCTTACCACCCAGTCAGTCGCTTCAACAAATTGATCGGCGGTATCATAAATATCCGGAGCCTCATTCAGTATTTGCCATATTTTAGCCAGCATCCATTCGGAGGATATTTTGCCGCCATACCTCGGTACAAACTTCTCTCCACGCTGAGCTGCAATTTCATTAATTAGATTAGCTTCATCTTGCGCTGCATGATGCTTCCATAGCTTGACCCAGCTATGCGGATTGTCTTTGTAAGCATCTAGCAAACAAAGCGGTGAACCGTTGCCATCGATTGGCAGCATCGTACATGCTGTGAAATCGATCCCGAGTCCAATAACGTCCTCAGGAGCAATGCCTGATGCTTTCATGACTGCAGGAACTGACTGCTCCAACACTTCAATATAATCAGTTGGATGCTGTAATGCCCAGTCATGCTCCAGCTTAATGCCAGATACCGGAAGCTTCTCGTCAATTACGTTATGACGATAAGGAGTAACATGTTCAGCTATTTCTGCCCCGTTTGACAAATCGACTAGTACTGCTCTGCCGGACTGTGTTCCATAGTCCACGCCAATTGCGTATTTTTGTTGCATGGTTTGCCCTCCATTAGCTTTTATTAATCAGACACATTGGATCAGATGGACGGTATGTTGGTGGATCAGCCTTGTGATCAGATGGCCGCTGCGCTGGCGGATCATTGTTCCGATCGCTGTTGTTCCTCGAATTTCTTCATCTTCAAACCGCTCAGCGGTTGAAATTCGGGAACAAAGGCGAACGCTGCGCTTCTCCACAACGATTCCGCCAGCTCCGCTTGCTGATTACTAATCTATCTCGTGTTGCGGTGTAGTTGTGCCATCGTGGATTATGTCACGATGGCATTGTTTAAACCGTCACGAAATGCGCTCGATCTTAAGCCCGCTCGATGCGGTGTTGGATTTCTGCCACAAACAAACGGATTGTGGCAGATCCAACACCGCTTAGCGGACCCTGGTTCCGCTATTTGTGAAGTTTATGCCAATTCGGAATATTAGCGGACTCCATGGACCTCTGTCAAGAAAGTGGACACAAGATAACAGACAATTATAAAGCCTTTTTACAAAAAGTATTGGCATATCGAACCGGCGACATATAACCTATTGAGCCGTGAATTCGTTTGCGGTTGTAGAAAAACTCAATGTAATTGAAGATCTCATTGTAGGCTTCTTCTACTGTTTTAAATTTAGGTCTACAGTAAATAAGCTCCTT
>JBHGUX010000007.1:0-32227 GCA_048976605.1 Pristimantibacillus sp.
AAGGCAGGTTGATCTGAAGTTGCAACGATCACAACCGATCTTGCCAAGCCTTCTGGACCGAGATCCTTTTCAATGAACTCTAGGACCTCACGGCCACGTTCACCGATTAGTGCGATAACATTAACATCAGCCGAAGTATTCCTTGCGATCATGCCTAGTAAAGTACTCTTACCAACGCCTGATCCTGCGAATATCCCGACACGTTGACCTTGTCCGACAGTCAGCAGACCGTCAATGGCACGGACTCCAATACTAAGAGGATCAAGAACACGCGGACGTTTGAGCGGATTGCTAGGCTCGTTATGAGTCGAATAGTGCTGCATCCGACTAGGAAGAAAAGATCCATCTAACGGTTGACCAAGTCCATCCAGTACTTTGCCGAGCAGCTCAGAACCTACTTGAACCGTTAGCGGCTTACCTGTTCCGACAACATCACAACCAGGACTAATAGAATGTAGATCACCAAGCGGCATTAGAATTACTTTGTTGTCCCGGAAACCTACGACTTCTGCTTTAATTGGCTTTGCGCCTTTTGCAGAATAGATGTAGCACACATCACCAATACTGGCGTCTGGACCTTCCGATTCAACCGTCAGTCCGATGACTTGGGTTACTTTACCATTGACCCTAACTGGATCGACGGGACCTAGGTGCTCTACATATTTACTTGCATCTAATTTAATAGCGCTCATCCGATTGACCTCGCTCTTCACCGCTCTGATGTGCTAGTTGAATGAGCTCACGTTTAATCTCTGAGAGCTGGGTATCGATTCGAGCATCAATACTGCCATAAGCGGAACGAATGACACAACCGAAATCCTTCACTGTTGAATCGGGTAGTATCTGAAGCTCAGCTTGCGAATCAATAACAAGATTAAGCTCTTCTCTTGCTGCATGAACGAAAGCATGTTGCGCAGGTGCTACACATAGTGTAATTACACCTTGTTCTCTTCTTCTAGCGAGTGATTTGCGAATAATATCAAGTGCAAGTTCAGGCGCGGCACTTAGCTGTTGTCCGATAATCTTCTCTGCAATAGCACAGCTCAGTTCTACGAGAAACGGCTCAGCCTCTTGAATGATTTGCTCTCTCATATCGTAAGCCGACTTAAGTATCGTACTTGCTTCCGCAAGCTGATGTTCCCATTCCTGTTGAAGTTGAACTGCAGCTTGCTCACTGCCTTCAGCAAATCCGCGTTCATAGCCCGTTTCATGTGAAGCTTGAGTAGCTGCTTCGTCTTCCAGCCTTTTCTCTAGCCACCATGACTCGATTTGCGATTCAGCGTCTGCGAGCATTTGCTCACATTGTTGACCAGCATCACGGATGCGTTCTTCAGCGAACTGTTGGGCATCAGATATGATTTGATCTCTTAACGATATCGTTTCTTCATCCGGTGTTGGCTCTTCGAAGCTTTCTTCAGTCTCTTCAGCAAGAGTCTCATCTAGATGACGGTTATACCAATCAAGTTCTTTGAATTCATCAATTTTTATGACGCTGGATGATTTTATCAAATTAGACAATGATATCATCTCCTCCGCCGCGTGCAATGATGATTTCGCCTGACTCTTCTAGCCTGCGAATGGTAGCGACGATGCGAGTTTGCGCTTCTTCAACGTCACGCAGCCGAACTGGACCCATAAACTCCATTTCTTCTTTGAAAGATTCAGCCATCCGTTTCGACATATTGCGGAAGATCGCTTCACGAACTTCTTCACTAGCCACTTTAAGTGCCAATTGAAGATCTGCGTTCTCGATATCGCGTATGATACGTTGAATCGAACGGTTGTCGACGTTGACGATGTCTTCGAATACAAACATCCGTTTTTTGATTTCTTCTGCAAGCTCTGGGTCTTGAATTTCCAATGCGTCGAGTATGGTACGTTCTGTACCTCTGTCTACACCGTTCAATATTTGAACGATTGAGTCGATACCGCCGGCATTTGTATAATCCTGAGTAACAGTCGATGATAGCTTCTGTTCCAGCACTCTTTCAACTTGCCCAATTACTTCAGGTGATGTGCTGTCCATCAAAGCGATTCTACGAGCAACATCGGCCTGCTTTTCTTGCGGCAACGAAGATAGAATGTGAGAAGACTGATCTGATTGCAAATACGATAGTACGAGTGCAATCGTCTGAGAGTTCTCATTTTGGATAAAGTTCAAAATCTGCATTGGCTCAGCTTTACGAGCAAAGTCGAATGGTCTTACTTGTAGCGTAGCCGTTAAGCGATTGATGACTTCGTTAGCCTTTTGTTCGCCTAATGCTTTCTCCAATATTTCCTTCGCATAAGAGATACCACCTTGAGAAATGTATTCCTGCGCTAGACATATTTGGTGAAAATCACTTAATATCGATTCTCTCTCCGAACTATCTACTTTACGCACATTGGCAATTTCAAGCGTTAGCTGTTCAATTTCTTCTTCTCTTAGATGTTTGAATATTTGAGCCGACACTTCAGGTCCTAATGTAATTAAGAGAATAGCGGCCTTCTGTCTACCTGATAAACCTTGCATTGATTTAGCCATTTGACTTTAACCCACCTCTATTCCTCCACAAGCCATGTCCGAAGAAGATTTACAAATTCCTCCGGCTTGCGTTTGGCGAGTGTTTCGAGATTTTTTCTTGCTTGGCTGTCATTCATGGCATTATCGAAATCAAGCGATGGATATTCAACCTTAGCTGGTCCTGCATCCATAACAAGCTCCTCGGATGCCACTTGTTTTTTGCGTCTACGAACGAGCATGATAGCCAATCCGCCGATTAATGCTAGAGCTAGTGCTCCTAGACCAATTGCCCATGGTGTTGATAAGCCGCTTATCGAAGCTCCACTGCCATTGCTTGCAAAAGGTTGTGCAATTACTGAAACTTTTTTACCAATTAATACGTCATCATTAACATCCTGTCCAGAATCAGCTAATTGTGCACGTACCAATGCGGTTAAATAAGTTTTAACACTTGCAAGGGACTGCTCATTCAACTTACCTTCTTCGACACCGATACTAATAGATAGGTCTTTAATTAAATAAGGTGCTGATTCAATCAAGCTATTAATTCGATTGACATCGTAGTTAGTCACTCTTGAACTTGATTCCGAGGAAGCATTCCCGCTTGCCTCTGTCGCTGTGTAACCAGGTACATCGGTTTCACCAGTGCCGGCCACGCCGCCAACGTCTCCGCTAGCATTTGTTGAAGTGCTGTTATCTTGCTGTTCGCTAATGATAATCCCGTTATTATTGTTATTATCGAGCGGTTTAACAAGCTGCTCTTCTGTCTTCTTCTTATCGAAATTAAAGCTGCTTGCTACGCTAATAACAAGATTGTCACCAACGATTGGTCCGAGGAATTGTTGAATATTCTTTTTCAATTCCGAATCATACTTGCGTTGAATCTGGAATTGATTCTCAACAGCCTCCGTAGCACCTTGAATAGAACCGCCAATCTCCGATGATACCAGCTCTCCTTGCGGACTAGAAATCGTGATATTCTCGATCGGCAAGTTAGGAACAGCTGTCTTCACTAAATTGAAGTACCCGTCAATTTCTTTCTGACTAGGACGATAGCCTGACGAGAAGTTTATCATAATGGAAGCAGATGCCTTGTCCTTTTCTTCGGAATTCAGAAACACAGATTCTTCAGGCAGGTTTATCAATACCTTAGAGCTGTCAACACCTTGCATTCCGTTCAACAATTGTTGAACCTCACCATTATAGGCATTTAAATATTTCACATTAAACTCATTATCTGTCGTCCCGAACGCTGTTGAGCTTTGATTAAATGCTTCAAATCCCATCGAACCATTCTGAACAAGTCCTTGTGAGCCTACATCCACTTTCGTTTTTTCAACAACCGCGCTCGGCACCGAAATGCTCTTACCGCCATTGCCTAGCTCATAGGGAATACCATTACCATCTAAATATGTCATTATTGCTGCAGCATCCGTAGTATCTAGATTCTTAAACGCGAGTTCATAATCTGTACGCGTAAATATAAATGTCAATATAATAATCGACAATATTAGTACGCCAATGGATGCCCCCAAACCTATTTTTTGTTTTTTGCCCATTTGACCCCAAAACTGTGTAAGTCTTAGTCTATATTGGGCGATTCTCTCGTTCACGTTGTCACCTCACCCAAATTCTTTGCTAGTTCCAAAGTATGATTAAACTTGCATCCGCATTATTTCTTGATAGGATTCGATCATTTTATTGCGGATTTGTGAGGTAAGCTGTAAGCCTAGTTGAGCTTGCTCGGATGCAATTAGCACTTCCGACACATCAACCTGACCGAGAAGATATTGATCATTCATCTTATGTACGTTTTTTTCTTGGGCAGCTACGCCATCCAATGCTTGTTGAAGATATTGTCCGAATGAGGCAGTCAGTTCTGCCGGTGTAGCTTGTTGTTCTACTTGTTTGGTTTCAAAAAGCTTGCTAGCCGTTTGAACTGAACTAAGCTGTAATGGTTGAATCATGCACGTTCCTCCGTAACCCTAGTTTATTTTCCAATCTCAAGCGCTTTGACGAACATCGCTTTCGATGCGTTCAACGCTGTGACGTTGGCTTCGTATGAACGTGTTGCTGAGATCATATCGACCATTTCTTTCATAACATCCACATTAGGCATATTTACATAGCCATTTCTATCCGCATCAGGATGAGTCGGATTATACACAAGCTTAGTTGGTGTCTGGTCTTCCATGATCTTGGTCGCTTTGACACCCATATTAGCGTTGTTGCCAAGTTGACCACTTAGGACATCAGCGAACTTCTGCTGTGTTGGCTCAAGTACGACCATTTTCCTCTTATATGGGACAAATTGCCCATCCACCAAGCTAGCTCTAGTTGTTTCAGCATTAGCTATATTGGACGAAATAACGTCCATGCGCAACCGCTGTGCTGTAAGCGCCGATGCACTAGCATCAAAACTGTTAGAAATCTTCAAGTTTAGCCTCTCCCTTCTATCCCAATCCGCAGCATTGAAACATCATGATTGATTTGATTAACGTAGAAGTTGTAACTCAATTGATTTTTTGCAAGTAATGACATTTCACGATCAATATCAACGTTATTCTCATTGTTATTGATTGTAGTAAGTTGTTCAGTCAGAATTTTGGCTGTTGGAATGGATGAAGATCCATTAATCGGAATATGCTTCTCGTTTGTCCTGTTTCCTCTAAGATCATTTGTCCCATTTTTGCCCATTTCCTGTTCCAACAACTGCTCAAATACAACCTCAGATCGTTTGAAATTAGGCGTATCTTCGTTAGCAATGTTGTTTGAAAGGACGCTTTGACGCATTTCTGCAGCTTTAACTGCACCCTCTAACCTTTGAAAAGATGCGCCAGTTAACAAATTCATGTAGTTTCACCACTTTCAATTAGAAGATCTTAATAGACTAATTCAACAGATTATGATCCTTTCCTGCTTGCTTCGACAAATAATTATGAAAAAAATGAGATCAATCTGTCGAAATTTGCTGACATATTAATAATCAACAATTACCTAATTTATTACAATAAGAAAAAAGCCCTATCTTTAAAAAAAGATAGGGCCTTTTTAGTATGAACGTCCTGGTTTACGACTTGATTTTTTCCAATTCCTGTAACAGTTGGTGGTTCAATATCTTAATGTAAGTTCCTTTCATTCCTAAAGATCTAGTCTCGATAACACCCGCACTTTCTAGTTTTCTAAGCGCGTTAACGATAACAGAACGGGTAATGCCTACTCGATCAGCAATTTTAGATGCGACAAGCAAGCCTTCCTTTCCTTCTAGTTCTTCAAAAATATGTTCCACCGCTTCCAATTCACTATACGAAAGCGAACCGATCGCCACAGAGACTACTGCACGACTGCGAGCCTCTTGCTCAACCTCTTCTGCTCGCTCACGCAAAATTTCCATACCAACAATGGTCGAACCATATTCAGCAAGAATGAGATCATCATCATCGAATGCCCCATTATGACGAGTGAGCACTAATGTTCCGAGCCTGTCCCCTCCACCTATGATGGGAACTACCGTCATAATTTCCTGCTGTCCTAATGCCGTAAGTGTTTCATAAAAACCATCTACCTGGGATACATTCGTCATCGACTCCTGCATGTCCATAAATAGATTATTGCTTTCTTGCGAGAAACGAAGCTCTTCAACAGACATCGCCCGCAGGGAATCATGTTCAAACGGATTCACCGCTGCACAACCGAGAATTTTCCCCCTGCGACTAACGACGAATACATTCGTCTGAATCGTCGTACAAAGGACCTCCGCCATTTCTCTGAAATTCAACGCCTTGCCGGCTGCCCTTTGCAGCAGCCGATTCAACGTTCTTGTTTTTGCAAGTAAAGTCATTCTAATGCCCTCCACAACTCATCCCAACTACAATATATATTGACTCAAATCCCGATTTTGTGCAATGCTTCCCAATTTTTCTCGAACGTATTCGGGAGTAATGGTCATTTGATCTAGTGTTATATCTGGCGCTTCGAATGATAGGTCCTCCAGCAGCTTCTCCAATATGGTATGAAGTCTGCGCGCTCCGATATTTTCCGTATTGCGATTCACATCTGCTGCAATAGAAGCCAGCTCCTTAATCGCATCATCGGAAAACTCGATAGCAATCCCCTCAGTCTGAAGCAATGCTGCATATTGTTTCGTTAACGCATTTTTCGGTTCTTTCAAAATACTTACGAAATCATCCAAGCTCAGTGAAGTCAATTCCACACGAATTGGAAAACGACCTTGAAGCTCTGGTATCAAATCAGATGGCTTCGCAATGTGGAATGCTCCTGCTGCAATAAACAATACATAATCGGTTTTCACTGGACCGTATTTTGTCATTACGGTCGAGCCTTCGACGATAGGAAGAATATCGCGTTGTACGCCTTCTCTAGAAACATCAGGACCAGAACCTCTAGAAGGACTTGCGATTTTATCAATCTCATCAATAAAAATAATACCCGACTGCTCGGCACGCAAGACCGATTCGGAAATTACTTCATCCATATTGATTAATTTATTTGCTTCTTCTTGAATCAATATTTTGCGTGCTTCTTTTACCGAAAGCTTACGCTTTTTCATCTTTTTCGGCAAGAGTTGTCCGAACAGTTCCTGCATATTCATTCCCATGCCTTCTCCGCCTTGACCAGAAAGCATATCGAGCATATTCGGAGACGCATCCTCGACTTCAACCTCGACGATCTCATTTTCCAACTTACCAGCAGCTAGATCAGCTTTAACCTGTGAACGCTTCTGGACAACTGTCTGATCCTGTTCAGGCTCCTCGATCGCTTCTTTCTCGTCCTGCTGCTGGTTGCCAAATAACATTTCAAACGGATTCTTAGTGGACTTCTCTTTCACTTTCGAAGGTACAAGCAAAGTAACTAGGCGATCATTCGCCAACTTCTCCGCTTTGTCTTTCACTTGCTCCGTTTTCTCAGCCTTGACCATCCGAATAGCCGTTTCAACCAAATCGCGAACCATGGACTCCACATCACGACCAACATAACCAACCTCTGTGAACTTCGTTGCTTCCAGCTTCACGAACGGCGCTTTCACCAACTTGGCCAATCGGCGAGCAATTTCTGTTTTGCCTACACCAGTCGGTCCGATCATCAATATGTTCTTAGGCACTATTTCATCACGCAAATTCTCATCTAGCTTGCTTCTCCGGTAACGATTACGAAGCGCAATTGCAACTGAACGTTTGGCCTGCTTTTGTCCTACGATGTATTTATCTAGCTCCGCAACGATTTGACGAGGCGTCAATGCATCATTCACCATATTAAATCTCCTCCGCTCAAGAACCGATTTCTTCCACAATAATGTTATGATTGGTATATACACATATGTCAGCTGCTACTTCCAATGCAGAACGCGCGATGTCTTTGGCTTCCAATTGAGGAGCATGCTTCTGCAATGCCCTTGCAGCCGCTAGGGCATAGTTGCCACCGGAGCCGATCGCTAAAATTCCATCATCAGGTTCAATAATTTCTCCGTTGCCGGATATAAGTAGTAGACCGGTATTATCCATAACAAGCATTAATGCTTCAAGCTTACGAAGCACCCGATCTGAACGCCAATCCTTAGCTAATTCCACTGCCGCCCTTTGCAAGTTGCCATGATGCTCTTCAAGCTTCGCTTCAAACTTCTCAAATAACGTAATTGCGTCAGCAACAGACCCTGCAAAACCAGCAATTACTTGTCCGCGGTACAGTCTGCGAACTTTCTTCGCTTTATTCTTCATTACTACACTGTTGCCAAAGGTAACTTGCCCATCACCAGCAATTGCACCTTTGCCTTCGTGCCGCACCGCGCAAATCGTGGTGGCATGAAATTCCATATCCATCTCTTCGCCCTCCTGAACTATGAAATCTAATTATTTTACGGTCAAATGATCAAAATGTTCCCGTTTAAATTGTTCGATTCCCTCTAGAGCACGGTTAGCAATCGCTTCATTCTTGTCTTTCTTGCTGCGCATGCGTGTTGCCAAAGGCGGGAATAGACCAAAGTTAGCATTCATCGGTTGGAAATGTTTGAAATCTGCTGTCGTTATATAGTTGGCCATACTACCAAGAGTCGTATCAACCGGAAGTACAAGCGGCTCCAAACCACGTGCTAGACGAGCAGCGTTAAAACCTGCAATAAGACCGGATGCAGCGGATTCTACATATCCTTCAACACCTGTCATTTGACCAGCGAAAAATAGTGTATCGCGATTCTTCAACTGATAGGTCGGCTGCATGACACGCGGCGAGTTAATAAATGTATTGCGGTGCATTACGCCAAAACGAACGAATTCTGCATTCTCAAGACCTGGAATGAGCTGGAATACACGCTTTTGTTCCCCCCACTTAAGATGGGTCTGAAAACCAACCAAATTGTAAAGTGTACCTGCTGCATTGTCTTGACGCAATTGAATAACGGCATGCGGCAACTTCCCGGTATGCGGATTAACAAGCCCAACTGGCTTCATTGGTCCGAAGAGAACGGTCTGCTTCCCACGTCCAGCCATTACTTCAATCGGCATACAGCCTTCGAAGTAGACTTCCTTCTCGAACTCTTTCAGCTCCGCAGTCTCAGCAGTTGTTAGTGCTTCATGGAACACTTCGAACTCCTCTTCTGTCATCGGACAGTTTAGGTAAGCCGCTTCTCCTTTGTCGTAGCGAGATGCGAGATATACCTTGCTCATATCAATGGAATCCTTCTCCACGATTGGAGCGGCTGCATCATAGAAATAGAAATACTCTTCACCTAGCAGTTCACGTACTTGAGCCGACAACGACGGGGCAGTAAGTGGACCGGTAGCAATGACAACAATACCGTCTGTTGGTATTTCTGTAACTTCCTCATTGCGAACCTCTACAAGCGGGTGCTCGCGCAAGCGTCGAGTTACTTCACCCGAGAAACCGTCACGGTCAACCGCAAGTGCTCCGCCTGCTGGTACTGCATGTAAATCAGCGCTGTCAAGAATGAGTGAATTCAATCTGCGCATTTCTTCTTTCAACACGCCTACAGCGTTAGCCAAGCCATTGGCTCTAAGGCTATTACTGCAAACAAGCTCTGCGAACTGATTCGTATGATGAGCTGGTGTTTTGGTTTCTGGACGCATTTCATATAATACGACGGGTACGCCTTGCGACGCGATTTGCCATGCAGCTTCGCTTCCTGCTAGACCTGCACCGATTACGGTTACTGTTGGATATTGTGACAATGGTACTACCTCCATTATATATCTTTGAGTACTGATAAAACACATTTGTCCTCCCTTAAAAGGGAGGACTGGATGAGTTCACTGAAGTTACGCTTGTTCTTGTTCGTCTTCCGGAAGCTCTTCCGTATAAGAACAGGATGGGCATTGTAATTTACCGCCGCTGCGATTGCGTTTCTCTACGAGAATACTTTCACACTGCGGACAAGGCTTACCTGTAGGCTTATCCCATGAGACATAGTCGCAGGCTGGATAAGTATCGCAGCCATAGAAAATTCGACCTTTCTTGCTGCGGCGCTCTATAATTTTACCTTCGGCACATTTCGGGCATACGACCCCAATATCTTTCACGATTGGCTTCGTATTACGGCACTCTGGAAACCCTGAGCAGGCAAGGAATTTACCGAAGCGACCCATTTTATAGACCAGATGCCTTCCGCATTTCTCGCAAAGCTCATCCGAAACTTCATCTTGAATCTCGATTTCCTTCATTTCTTCTTCTGCTACTTCAAGTCGCTTCTCAAACGTTGTATAGAAGGAAGCGAGTACTTCTACCCAATTCTGCTGACCATCCTCAACATGGTCGAGATCCCCTTCCATATTCGCTGTGAATTCGGCATTGAGAATTTCAGGGAAGAACTCTTCCATCAGTTGGATGACCAAATCACCTAATTCTGTAGGCATGAACTTTTTCTCTTCGATGGCTACATAACCACGCTTCTGAATCGTTTCCAAAGTTGGAGCATACGTACTTGGTCGGCCTATTCCAAGCTCTTCTAGTGTTTTCACTAGTCTAGCCTCTGTAAAACGCGGCGGCGGCTGTGTGAAATGCTGCTTCGGCTCGATTGATTCCGAATGTACGACATCTCCAACCGTGAAAGGCGGCAGAAACTTATGCTCTTCTTCCGTACCGTCGTCATTACCTTCTACGTACACCTTCATGAAACCAGCAAACTTCACCTTCGAACCATTCGCACGGAAAGTTGCTTCTCCTGAGACTAAATCAACGGTCATCGTATCGAGGATGGCGGAGGACATTTGGCTGGAAGTGAATCGCTCCCACACCAATTTGTACAAGCGCAGCTGATCACGGCTTAAGAAAGGTTTCATCGAATCCGGATCACGAAGAATCGAGGTTGGACGAATCGCTTCATGGGCATCTTGGGTGTTGCTGTTCTTTTTCGTATAAATACGAGGCTGTTCTGGGAAGAAGGCTTCTCCATATTTTCCTGTGATATATTCTTTTGCTTCTTCTTGCGCAACAGGCGAAATACGTGTTGAGTCCGTTCTCATATAGGTAATTAAACCAACTGTACCCTCTTTACCAAGCTCTACGCCTTCATAAAGCTGTTGGGCAACCGACATCGTCTTAGATGCCCGGAACCCTAATTTACGAGCCGCTTCTTGTTGAAGTGAGCTTGTAATGAAAGGAGGCGCTGGATTGCGCAGACGTTCCTTCTCTTTCACTTGTGATACGGTGAATTGATTACCGGATAATGCATCTAGAACAACTTGCATTTCCTGTTCATTGTTAAGCTCCCGCTTCTCCCCGCCAATAGAATAGTACTTGGCTTCGAATGGCGTTCCTTGTTGAGCTAATCGAGCGGTTATAGACCAATACTCTTCTGGAATAAACGCATCGATTTCATTTTCTCTATCAATGATGAGCTTGACACAAACCGATTGAACTCGGCCTGCAGACAGCCCTTTTTTCACTTTTTTCCACAGCAATGGACTAATTTTATAACCTACTAGACGATCTAGAATACGTCTTGCTTGCTGTGCGTTGACCAAATCCATATTAATCTTACGCGGTGTTTTGAAAGCATCCTTAACGGCCTGCTTCGTTATCTCATTAAATACGACTCGGCAAGTATCTGTTTCGTCAAGTTCCAAGTAATGAGCCAGATGCCAAGCAATTGCTTCCCCTTCGCGATCCGGGTCAGCCGCAAGATAGACATGTTTGACTTTCTTGCTCGCATCCTTAAGTTCCTTAAGAACTGATCCTTTGCCACGAATCGTAATGTACTTCGGTTGGAAGTCGTTGTCGACTTCGACGCCAATCTGACTTTTTGGCAAATCGCGAATATGACCCATCGATGCTTTTACAATATATTTACTACCTAGATATTTACCGATGGTTTTGGCTTTAGCCGGTGATTCGACGATTACTAATGAATCTGCCATTGTTAGGCGTCCCCCTCTCCACTGCTTGTTACAATGCTATATATAGTGAACCTGTCTGTTGCTCGATTTTCCGTTTTATACATAAATTTATCAGAAGTGCGCTCAAATGTCCAAATGGAATCGAAGTCAGTTGATGTATTTCATTAATAGTCAGCGGTCGATCGTGTAGTAATTCAATTACTTTCCGTTCATCCGGAGTCATATTAACATCTGAAATTACCTGTTTCCATGGTTGAACAGTAGCAACCTGTGCTTCTGAATCACGAACTCTCTTCAGCCAAACATACTCTTCTAATATATCCTCTACTTTGCTTACCAGCTTAGCCCCTTCCCGAATCAAACCATTCGTACCCTCGCTCTTCGGCGATGATATGGGACCTGGGACAGCATATACGTCACGAGACATATCAAGCGCTTGGTCTGCTGTTATAAGTGATCCGCTGCCTTTGGCCGCTTCAATAACTAGCGTTCCGAGTGAAAGCCCAGCGATGATACGATTTCGTAAAGGAAACATGCCTGGATGCAGCGGTGCACCGGGTGGAGTTTCCGACAGCAGCAGCCCATGCTCCTCTATCTGGTGATATAAGGATCTATTCTCTGAAGGATAACAACAATCAACTGCGCATGCAAGTACAGCAATTGTCCGACCCTCACCTTTTAATGCGGCTTCATGTGCTTTACTGTCTATTCCGCGAGCCATCCCGCTAACAACTGTTATCCCGTGTGAGGATAGCTGCTCGGATAATGATACCGCTGTATGGCGTCCATAAGCAGTAGGATTTCTCGTACCTACGACTGCTATGGATGGCCGAAACAGCAGATCCAACCGACCTAATGCATATAACACCCAAGGCGGCTGCGGAATATGTCGAAGATATTCCGGATAATCGGCATCTAAAGGAGTAATAACTGCCGCACCTAGCTGGAGTGCACGTTGATAGGGCGTACCAGCGGCTTCTATGCCCGCCCGCAGCCGTTCCGATGCTAACTTTGCTTGATCGCGTTGAAACCCGGCAGCGAGCCAATCTGCTTCGACAGCGGGCTGCTCTGTTCGCCACAGTTCCTTTGCGACTGCCTTTTGAATGGTACGCCATCCGATCCCTGGCAATTCATGAAGCATAATGATCATTTGCTTGCACTTATTCATATTAATAGTCATTGGCCTTCCCCTCTCATCTCCGAGGTTCGGCTTGCATTCCTTCCTATTGTGCGTTACATGGCAAAAGAATGCAAGTCAACCTAACTTTTATACACAAAAAAAAGCAACCCTCCAAGCCCCTGAGGGCGTTGAAAGGTTGCTTACCTTTAATGGTCGTACTAATTATTTAGTTATGTTTGTGCATTTTTCAAGAAGACCTTGCTCTTCCAGTACGGACACTAGAGTTGAACCCATATCCGAAGGAGTTGGTGCTACTTTAATGCCGCATGCTTCAAGAGTTGCAATTTTCTCAGCAGCAGTACCTTTACCGCCGGAGATAATAGCGCCTGCATGACCCATACGTTTTCCAGGAGGCGCTGTTGCGCCCCCGATGAAGCCAACAACTGGTTTCTTCATGTTCGCTTTAATCCACTCAGCAGCTTCTTCTTCTGCTGTTCCGCCGATTTCACCGATCATGATTACCGCGTAAGTGTCCGGATCTTCATTAAATAGGTTAAGAATATCGATAAACTCAGAGCCTTTAACAGGGTCTCCACCGATACCTACTGCAGAAGATTGTCCAATTCCGCGAGTTGTTAGCTGGTGTACTGCTTCATAAGTAAGTGTTCCTGAACGTGAGATAACACCTACATGGCCTTTTGCATGAATGTAGCCCGGCATAATACCGATTTTACATTCATCAGGAGTAATAACGCCTGGGCAGTTTGGTCCGATAAGAACCGTTTTGCTGCCTTCCATGTAACGTTTTACTTTAACCATATCAAGAACTGGAATACCTTCAGTGATACAGATAACAAGTTCAAGACCTGCATCTACTGCTTCCATGATGGAGTCAGCTGCGAATGCTGGCGGTACATAGATAACTGATGCAGTTGCACCAGTAGCTGCTACCGCTTGACCAACTGTATTAAATACTGGAAGAGAAACGACAGTGCCGTTCTCAAGAGTGATATCGACGTTAGTGCCGCCTTTACCAGGTGTAACGCCGCCTACCATTTGCGTACCGTATTCTAGTCCGCCTTTTGTATGGAACAGACCTGTTGCGCCTGTAATCCCTTGCGTGATGACTTTTGTATCTTTATTGACCAAAATGCTCATCGAATTTCACATCCCCGTTAATGAATTGATACTTGATATGCTTAAATTATTTCACGAGAGCGACAATTTTTTGTGCGCCGTCAGACATAGAGTCAGCCGCTACAATGTTCAATCCCGATTCGTTCAACATTTTCTTACCAAGTTCAACGTTTGTACCTTCAAGTCTTACTACGAGTGGACGGTCAAGACCGAGCTCTCTAGCAGCAGCGATAACGCCGTCTGCGATAACGTCACAACGCATGATACCACCGAAGATATTAACGAAAATCCCTTTCACATTCTCATCAGACAAGATGATTTTGAACGCTTCTGTTACTTTCTCTTTTGTAGCACCGCCCCCAACGTCGAGGAAGTTAGCGGGGTTGCCGCCGTAATAATTGATAATATCCATAGTCGCCATTGCAAGGCCAGCGCCGTTAACCATACAGCCAATGTTGCCGTCTAGAGCTACATAGCTAAGGTCGAATTTGGATGCTTCGATTTCTTTAGCATCTTCTTCTTCAAGGTCACGCAGAGCCACAATATCTTTGCGGCGATACAGAGCATTGGAGTCAAAGTTCAACTTCGCATCAAGCGCCATTACATTGCCATCGCCAGTTACGACAAGTGGATTGATCTCAGCGATTGAACAGTCTTTTTCAACGAAAGCAGTGTACAATGCGATCATAAATTTAACCGCTTTGTTAATAAGCTCATTAGGAATATTGATCGCGTAAGCCAATTTGCGAGCTTGGAACGTTTGCAGGCCAATTGCAGGATCAATTACCTCTTTGAAGATTTTTTCTGGAGAATGCTCAGCAACTTCTTCAATCTCAGTGCCGCCTTCTTCCGAAGCCATCATGACAACTCGTCCACTGTCACGGTCTACAACAACACCAACATAATATTCTTTCTTGATGTCGCAGCCTTGCTCAATAAGAAGACGTTTAACTTCTTTGCCTTCTGGACCAGTCTGGTGAGTTACAAGCACTTTGCCAAGAATTTCACTAGCATATGCGCGAACTTCATCCAAGTTTTTAGCTACTTTAACGCCGCCGGCTTTGCCGCGTCCACCCGCATGAATTTGGGCTTTCACGACAACAACTGGAGTACCCAGCGATTGTGCAGCTTCTACCGCTTCATCAACGGAAAATGCAACTTTACCTTCCGGAACAGCTACACCGTACTGTTTCAGGAGTTCTTTACCTTGATACTCATGGATATTCATTGTTCGAAATCCTCCATTTCATAGACTGAATACAGTCATATGTACAAAACCTTAATCATTGTAGCATCTTTCACTCGATATTTCGACCCTTCGTGTTTCGGTTTTTTGATATGGATTTCATCTCAAATTGAGATTAAACGACAAACTACGCCTTTTAGTATTCCTTTTCCAATGCTCATTTCATACTATATTATTGTACAATTGACATTTATTTATAAAATCAACTATGATTATGGCAACGAAACTATATAGAAACGATATGATTAGGACGTAAGGAAGCACCTTCATCCCATACTTGGAGGTGCTTTTTGTTATGTTTAGTTTGATGCGCAGCAGCAGCGTTCATGGTGTTGAAGGTAAAAGTATTTCCGTTGAAGTTGACATCGCCAATGGATTACCGCAAATCAACGTGGTTGGACTTCCTGATCCAGCTGTCCGAGAATCTGTGGAACGAGTACGAGCAGCCATTAAAAATAGCGGCTTCAAATTTCCCATGGACAGAATTACGGTTAACTTAGCTCCTGCAGATTTGCGAAAAGAAGGAACGGCATTTGATCTCGCTATTGCTATAGGCATATTGACGGCAAGTGGGCAAATAGACAGCAAGCACTTTGAAGATACAATGCTTATTGGAGAGTTATCCTTGAATGGTCAAATGCGTCCAGTTCCAGGGGTACTTTCTATGATCGAGCAAGCCAAACGATGCGGTATCCGCAGAGTGGTTCTTCCACTAGCCAACGCACAAGAAGCCGCGTGGATTGCCGATATGGAGTTATTCTCGCTAACTCATTTGAAAGAATTGCAGAATAAGGACGAGAACGCTCATGATTGTAATTGGGAGCATATTCGGTTTGATGCAGCCGCTAGCCGAAGCAGATCCGATGCATTGGGACAAGGCAATGGATCTAGCGCAATTGGAGATGAATGCGGTGACTATAGCGACGTTATTGGACAGCATCAGGCTAAACGCGCTTTGCTAATCGCAGCCGCAGGCAATCATAATCTGTTATTCTCGGGTCCTCCTGGTACAGGAAAGACGATGATGATCCGTCGATTACCAGGCATTCTCCCGCCACTAACAGAAGAAGAATCACTTGAAGTTACGAAAATATACAGTGCGGCTGGCAAACTATCGACTGAAGCACAAGGACTTATCCGCACGGCTCCATTTCGGAGCCCGCATCATACGATCTCTAGCGGCGGACTAGTTGGTGGCGGCTCAATCCCTAAGCCAGGAGAAGTAACTTTAGCTCATCGAGGCGTGTTGTACTTGGATGAATTACCTGAGTTTTCACGACAAGTGCTTGAGGTGATGCGGCAACCGTTAGAGGATGGCATTGTCACTATCGCAAGATCAAAGGCTGTGTTTCATTTCCCTGCTAGATTAATGCTCGCTGTCTCTTTTAATCCATGTCCTTGTGGTTATGCCGGTCATGAAACGACTGAGAAGAGATGTACCTGCAGCGATAGTGTCATCGCTAGATACCGCTCTAAGCTGTCAGGTCCGCTACTTGATCGGATTGACATCCAACTAGAGGTACCTCGCCCAATAGAGTTGAATCAACCCAAGAGCAAAGAACAAGGGATGAATTCAACTAAGATGCGCGAGCTGGTTCTGGGTGCTAGATTGCGGCAAGCTAAGCGCTATGCTGCATTAGGCATTTCTACTGAGAAGCCCTTATCTGGTGTGCCACTCCGCAGTTCCATGCTGTTGAAGGAAGATGCCTTGTTATTGCTGGACAGCGCACTTCAAGCGCTCAATATTAGTATGCGAGCTTATGATCGAATTCTCAGGTTATCGCGTACGATTGCGGATGTAGAAGGAAGTGAGTATGTTGATGCGGAGCATGTGGCTGAGGCGATACAGTATCGGCGGTTGGATTTGTGATTTAGGGATGTTTGATTGAGGACAATTCAATCGAGAAATAGGGATGTGACGCATTCCTATTTCTTTTTGATAAAATCGACCCTTTAAGT
This sequence comes from Pristimantibacillus sp., assembly GCA_048976605.1. Lineage (GTDB taxonomy): Bacteria > Bacillota > Bacilli > Paenibacillales > Paenibacillaceae > Pristimantibacillus. Next base: position 17,331 of record JBHGUX010000007.1, read on the forward strand.
CTTGCTTTAGTTTTTCAACCTTGCTACTACATTGGTATAAATTATTATAGGAAGCCAAAAGAGCATGTTAATTAACAGAATGCACAATTTAACACCTTTATCTCCCACAATCCTGTGTAAATTATGTAGTTGATCATGAAGTTCATCTCTATTCTTCATAAATTCCTGTTCATCAGGGTCATTTCCATCAATTTCTTCTTCAAAATCCTTGATCAATTCATAATATTGATGGTTGCCGTATAGCAAACCTATAATAAGATAGATATTCCCATTAGAATAACTGATATCAATTACGATCCTCCTCAGCATTTGCTTCTATGACACTACTAATTAGTTTCTTAATCATCATGTTAAGATCAGTTCGTTTTCCGAAAACTTACTTTAAGTAAGCTAATTATTTTTATTATTATTTTAAAAGAACCTTGAAAGAAGTCACTTAGATATTTTTGAACTATAAAACGCACCAAACTAAATAGTAGTGAAATAATTATTATAAACACAAAAAGTTTTATACCTGTTTCTATAATTTCCACTTAGATATAGCATCTCCTATTCAATTATCACTACCTACTTAAAATGGATCATTTCATGACTACTCATCGTCACTATCTACTTCTTGTGTACTGCCGCCAAAATGCCATCCTTTAGACTCTACAAGCTTTATGAACGCAGATAAAAATTCATCATGATTAATATCACTGTCATCATTCGCAAAAATAACACCATTGATCTCAATTCCTTTTGACACTATAACTCACCCCATTCTAATACATCTGACATCTCATATAAAACTTATATTATCGTTAACTTTCTAATATTTTGACCAAATCACTACTTTACATCAAATCCACCAAAAAGTACGATTGCTATGAAAAAATACCTAAACAAATAAAAAAGTATCCACTAATCCTAAAGCCCTTTATCTGATCACGAGTAGGCTTCTTTTTGTAAGCATTGTATGAATTTAATTTAACCATTAACTCAGGATGAATATGTAAGTGATGAATCCTAATAATATCTTTTGATGAAAGCAAATCAGCATAAAGCCCGAAGTAGACAAAACTCAATAATTGTTTTCATCATCTTGTAAGATTAATACCTTGTGTTGCCATTAACTGCGGAAAATCGGCAGTTCAATAAGATCATCAAGTATTGGATGTATCGATCTAGCAATACACTCAGCAGCTATATCCTCGTTAATTAATAATGCATCAATGACCTCTATGAGATTTTCCTCCTTGAAAGTCAGTTTTTATTGTCTATTTATTCGTTCATATGATGATTTATTAAATGAGCAATCTCTATTACTCTCTCCATTGTAATGCCTTCTCTTTGTTCAACTGCAAGTGGATGATCAGTCTGTTCTAGTTCTATTAACGGAACGGCACCAACTTCTTGTGTATGTACCATTGTTTTCAACGTCAGAGTAGATATTGGATATATTGAAAGTTCCGTCGATAACCAACCAAAATATGGTTGTTCATGTTCTCTTCCTTGTACATTCAATAATTCATTGGATTTCAAAAAATTCTCATCACTAATTGAAACCCAAACACTCCATATAAATTTTTCAATACTATAAATTATTGGTATTTCAATGTGTCCCCTAATATAAAAAAACTGTTCATCAATTACGCAAAAATCTCTAATTAATTCTGTTCTTTTCTCTTCTGGCACCTTGTAAAAATGTTCTGGCGCTTCAATTCCGTAACATAAATGGACTTCACTTAATTCGTTGTTGCAATGAGGGCATTTCATAGTTTCTACTCCTTCTAATACAATCAATTTCCTTTGAACAGCCTATATATCTAATGAGTCAATGAACACCTCATAAAATTCAGGCTTCATTCTAAAACATATTGTTTCATATTCCTCTCATTTAACCTTTTAAAAAACTTAATATACTTTTCAGGAATTATCTCTTCCCATATTTCCATGCGTTCAATTCACGTTTTTCGATTCATACTCCTACACATCCTTTGAAATCTCCGTTTCAAATAGTTCCTACATCCTCGAATAGTTGACCACAAGTTAAATCAGTAAATAGCTCAATGTCGGTCAATGGCTCCCTAAAAGCCTTTACTCTATTCTTCCATTTCCTTCATAGGATTAAGCTCTCTACTATTTTGCATTTTATGTTTTATCTGTCATTACGATAAACTGCTGTATTAGCTTTTTAAGTCCAATATCGCTTTTTCGTACTTTGCTACTCGCTCATAATCCTTTTGTGATGGATTCGGAATCCTTGTTAAGTCTTTGTTATCTTCAATATCAAGCAGTTTCACAGTAGTTCCTAGCTCATTCAACTTCACACGTTGTATAAATTCATCATAGGACTCACAATCTCTTTTAGTTAATGAGTCAATAGCTGCAACTATCTTGTCGCTAAACCCTAACTTCTTAAGTTTGTCAAATGTGATTTCAGTATCCTCTACTATGTCATGAAGTACTGCTACTATTCTCGATTCATCATCTTGAGCTTTTAGCATGATTCGTAATGGATGAATAATATATGGATTTCCGCCCTTATCATATTGACCATCATGCATCGTAGCAGCTAATGTTATTGCTTGCTTTAAATCACTCATCTAGTTTCTCCTTAGTCATAAAACTCTTTTTTGTAATACATTTTTACTTGGCAACTGGGATGCGTCTCATCCTTGTTCTTTTTCTTCGGTTAATCATTAGGATAGTGATTCCATTCTCTCTCTATCAGTATCAAAAGGCTACAGTTCTTCTAAAAAGCCTCTTCGATATGTTTCAACTCGTCGATGATGTCACCGCGCTCTAATTGAATTGCAATAACATCGAAGCGAACAGAATTTCCTGATAGATTATTCATACGCAAATAGTACTGGACAGTAGTGGTAACTTTTTGCTGTTTCCGACGATCGACTGATTCAGCAGCAGTACCGAATCTGCCTCCTGCCCGCCGTGTACGTACTTCAACAAATATAAGTAGTTCAGGTGAATCATCTCTGCTCACAATAAGATCGATTTCACCCATTTTGCATCTCCAATTACGTTCTATTATTCTATAACCTGCTTCTTCCAAATAGGCACAAGCAGCATCTTCTCCAATTTGACCGGTTTGTTTTCGCAGATCTAATTTTCGTTCCACAGTTGACTTATCTTCCTTATCCTCATTCATCCCAATCCCTCGCTTTGCGGTCGGATCGATAAACAAAGCTTAGTACTTCTGCCACTAGTGCATACAATTCCGGAGGAATCGACTGGTCGATATCGAGCTGTGACAAAACCTCGACTAAGGAAGAATCCTCTTGTACTGGAACACCATGCTCTTGTGCTCGTTCTAATATTTGATCCGCCAAAGCCCCTTTACCCTTCGCTACTACTACTGGTGCGGCATTCTCACCTGGTTCGTATTTTAGAGCAACTGCTTTACGAAGTGGGGTTGGTTGATTATCACTCTTTTGTTTGGTACTCATACGCGGAGGTCGACTCCTTTGTAGCGTGAAGAAACGAATGAATTCGAGTCCGGTAATTTGGTTTTATCTGTTATGGCTGATTCATCAGTTTGACTGCTTCGTACAATAGGCGTTGTACGTAAAGAGAGCAGCTGATAGCCTGCATTATTTAAACTTTCTGCGACTTCAGCTCGTGATGATTCCGCTAATGCTCCAATAGCCGGATGGTCATTCCATAACGTTAGGCTCACGATTTTGTCCATGACATTAACGTCGACCATTGTATCCCCTAAATTTTTCATACTCAAGTTGAATAATAACCGACAATTATCAGCATCCAGTTCGCCTTTACGTCCGCGTCTTGTCTGAATATGAACCGATGCGGTTTGATTGCCATCAGCACCATTCAAAGGCACAAACATCGTCAAATGAGTAAAAAGAGAACCATTACGTTCAGGCGTTAGCATAAGCTGCTGCCCAGTTATATGTTGAACCAGCTGTTGAGCTGTTTCTTTCAGAGCAGGCGGAGCATCGTCTGAAGCAGCAATTGAGAGCAAGACGCTCTTAAGCGAGTCTTGAACAAATGGTTTAATATCATTTTGGATAGTCGTTTCCAAAGAGACTGCCTGTTGCGCAGCGGCAGCCCCAGTAAGTCCACCGCTTGCTTGCTGCTGTACCTGCTGGGCATTACCAGTGGATGCAGCTTGTTGTGCATTGCCTGCAGCGACAGCCTCCTGAGTATGACCTGTAGCGGCAGCTTGTTGTGCATTACCTGCGGAGGCAGCTTGCTGAGCATTACCGACAGTCGCAGCTTGTGGTGCATGACTTGTAGTGGCGGCTTGTGGTGCAGCAGAGCGACTCTCTGCAGATTGCACAGTCTGCGATTGTCGATTTACAGCTCCCTCACTATTCGAAACTTGCTCAGGCTTATCCGCTTGCTGTGAGCCATTAAGTACTGCAGCCGAAATTGTACTCTTTATCGCTGCTGTTGCTGATGAATCAGTTAATGTGATTTGCTTCGATAATTGATTCTCATAGTCGACACCCATCCATTTCATTAATTGACCAAGCCAATTGGATGATCCATTGCTCGCACCGGCACGTGCATTTTGCGTCACACCTTGTACCTCACTATCCACAGTCGCATCGCTTACTTGTGCGGCAGCAGCAAGTGCTGCGTTGCCGCTCGGAGCACTCCCTTGCGGCACTTGCACTGGCGTTGCCGTCGCTGTGCCCCCACCTGCGGCGCCTGCTCCGCTCGCCGCCGTCGGTGCAGCTCCGCCGACTCGCGCTGGCTCGCCGCCCTCAGCCGCGGCGCGCAACAGCGCCCCGCCTTCGGCGAGCAGCGCTTGCAGCCGCGCTGCCAGCTGAGGCAGCGGCTTAGCCGCGCTGCCTTCCGCCTCCGGCGCACCTTCGGCGGATGCGCCGCCCATGGAAGCCGCAAGCTGCTGCTGCAGCATATCAAGCAGTTCGTGCGCAGCACGCCCGAACATGACCTGCTGCAATGCGCCAACTGCGGCGCCCGTCATCGGCAGCCCCCGCTTGAAAGCCGCGGCGGCCGCCTGCATCCACTGCTCCGGATCGGCGCCCTTAGGCATCGCCGCCGCCGCTTGCTGAAAAGCTTGAGCGGCTTCACGATTGATGGTGAAGCCCTCTCTACGCAAGTCCTTCACCAAATCAGCTGCCCATTTGGTATCCGGCAAACCAAGCATCTTGGTCAAATCCTTGACCATCGCGTCTGTCAAAGGCGCTGATGTTGCCTCCATTTGCTTCAAAACAATTAAGCTGCCCGTAGATTGTGGCTGCACCTCTAACATAGCGGATTGCCCTATCTGCATAGGCATTTCTAATTGCGCCCTTACCTGCACCCCATTTATTTGAACAATCGCTTCATTATTATCCATCACTTGAGTAACAACCCCGCGAACAACCTGTCCTGCCTTAAGCTCCATCGCGCGAGTCTCTCCGCCCGAAGCGTCTCCAAGCAGGCTTCTCATCATTTGTCCAATATTCAAGTTAGCACCCGCTTCCGATTCTCGTTCGTTTATATTCTCATACTAGCACGATCCATGCTGCTTCCGTTACTCTATTTATCGGTTAAGAACAACTGCCAATGAATATGAATAAGTACAAAAAAAGGACAGCATTCCATTGCTTTTTCGCAACGTGCTGTCCTCGATGTATTCTACCTATCTTTTGTTTTACCGTTATATCACCAAGCTAATCTTAAAACAGCTGCTGCTGTTCAGCAAACAGGTTCCCGAGAAATGAACGACGATGCATTGGGCTCGGACCATATTCAAGCAATCTCTCTCGATGCAGCTTTGTCGCGTAACCTTTATGTATGGCGATTCCGTAAGCTGGATACAGCTGATCCCATTCATTAGCACATAGTCTGTCCCTTGTAACCTTAGCGATAATAGAAGCGGCGGCAATCGATTGACTCGTTGCGTCACCTTTAATAATAGATAATTGCGGCAGAGAAAGGTCTACCTTCTCAGCATCTACTAGCAAATACTGGGCTTCCACTTGCAAGGACTGAACCGCAAGTTTCATTGCCAGTCTTGCAGCTTGTTTGATATTGATTCGATCAACGGTCTCTGCATCCACCCGGGCTGCAGACCAAGCTAGACTCTGCTCTACGATAACATCATAGAGCTGATCCCGCTTTTTCTCAGACAGCTTCTTCGAATCATTAACCCCTTCAAGTACAAGATGAGGAGGCAGAATGACGGCAGCAGCGACAACATCGCCGAACAGACAACCTCTGCCCACCTCATCTACGCCGGCAATTGCCGTATAGCCTTCATCCCATAACTTTATTTCATATTCGAGCACTGGCCTTATACCTCCGGTTTATTAACCACAGGCATATATGGTGCTTCCAATGAGATACGACCAAACTTACCTGCTCTCAATTCACGTAATATAACACCTGAGGTCTTCTCCAGATCTACACGTCCTCCGCTTACCAAACATCCTCTTCGACGTCCAATATCTTCCATTACTCGGAGGATTTCATCATTGTCCTCGATGTCCTTTGGCGGCTCCGTATCCAGTTCAAAGCGTTCTTTGATCGATGGCCAATAACGAGCCACAAGCTCGCGTACTGCGAAAAATGCGATATCCTCGACATTAAGAACCTGCTCTTTAATCGCACCTGTCATTGCCAGACGGTAACCAACGAGCTCATCCTCGAACTTAGGCCATAGAATACCAGGTGTGTCTAGAAGATCCATTTCCGTACCGATCTTAATCCATTGCTGACCTTTTGTTACACCTGGGCGGTCGCCAGTGATCGCAATATTCCGACCTGCTAGACGGTTAATTAGAGTGGATTTACCTACATTCGGAATTCCAACAATAAGTCCGCGAACAGCGCGAGGATTAATACCCCTTGAAATTTGACGCGAAATTTTGGCATGCAAAAGTTCTTTTGCCTTCAATGGAATATCACCAATCCGCGTACCTGTCTGTGAATCAACAGACACCACTTCATGACCATCATACTTGAAGTATTCCATCCATTGCTCCGTTACCTTAGGATCTGCCAAATCTGATTTATTCAATACGATAAGCCGTGGCTTACCCGATAATATTTCATCAACCATAGGGTTGCGGCTTGATAACGGAATACGCGCATCCAATAGTTCAATGGCAACATCAATTAGTTTAAGCTTGTCCTGTATTTGCCGCTTCGCTCGAGTCATATGACCCGGAAACCATTGAATGGTCATTTCTTCACCTCATTCATTCCATTGCCTAGTGCTTTATTATGCTCAACTTATCTAAAGGCCAAAAAATAACATCAGCCCGGCCAATCAATTCATCTTTATTAATATAACCAATATCACGGCTATCCTGACTGTCTCCACGATTGTCACCCATTGCAAATATAGTGCCCTCTGGAACGACCGTCTCCGTCACTTTGCCATTCGGCAAATTTGATCCCGTGTTATATAACTGACCAGAATCATGCGCGGCTTGAACAGCTTTTTTAATATAAGGCTCTTCGATTTTCTCCTCATTGACATATACATCGTCGCCTTCGACTCGAATCGTTTCACCTGGTAAAGCGATAACACGTTTAATGAAATCTCGACCTTGATCTGGAACATGGAATACAACAACTTCCCCATGCTTCGGCTGACGAATTTCAAATAATATTTTATTAACGATTAGGCGCTCACCCGTTTCGAAATTAGGCTTCATTGAAGGTCCTTCTACAATGAAAGGGGAGAACAAGAAAGTTCGTATGACAAACACCAGAAGCACTGCAATCGCAAGCGCTTTAATCCATTCCACAATTTCTTTATATGCTTTTCCGTTTTTAGCCGGTGCTGGCTCCAATACAGAAGAGTTCGAGGACTGACCGTCAGACACTTCGGAATTAAGCACCGTTATCGTTTCATCATTTTGCTTCTGTGAGTCCATCCATTACGCCTTCTTTCCGTCTATGATCTCTGTACGGTTAGGTCCTGCGAAAATAACGAAGAGGAGCTTGTATGTGCAAGCCCCTCTTGTCGATTCATCTTAACGAATTTCTTTAATTCTTGCAGCTTTACCGCGTAGTTCGCGAAGGTAGTACAATTTCGCGCGACGTACTTTACCACGGCGTGCCACATCGATTTTGTCGATTTTTGGCGAGTTAAGCGGGAAAGTTCTTTCCACACCAACACCGTAAGAAATTTTACGTACAGTAAACGTTTCGCTAATTCCGCCGCCGCGACGTTTGATAACTACGCCTTCAAACAGCTGGATACGCTCACGAGTTCCCTCGATAACTTTAACGTATACTTTCAACGTGTCACCTGGACGAAAATTAGGAAGGTCTTGACGCAATTGTTCTTGAGCAATCGTTTGTAAAAGATTCATCTTGGATTCACTCCTTCCACCATAGACGTTCTTAATAGCTCTCCAGGCTCTCTTCCGAACCGGGTCAACACTATTAGCGGACCGTCCGACTAATACGTACAACATTTGAAATTTTACCACATCATACAACTAAATTCAAGATGTTTTTATAGGCAATTTCTATGTATACTGTTGAGATACAACTAAGAAATTGGAAAGGATGCGTTTTTAATGCAATTTTTACGTAAAAGCTCCACGATGAGGCTTAAGAAAGTCGTTATATTGCTATTATTATTTGTCGTATTAAACAGTTTCGTACAAGTAACTACAATCTCGGCTGCTGCTTCTTTCACCGATACGAAAGGACACTGGGCGGAAACTTACATCAGCTGGGCTGATGAACATAAGCTGATCTCAGGTTATGAGGATGGCTCCTTCCAACCGAATCGAAATATTAATGAAGCAGAATTTCTAGCCCTGCTCCTTCGTGCCTATGACAAGGAAGGACAAGCTGCTCAAGGCGCACCATGGTATGAGCCTTATTACACTTATGCAACGGATCACGGCTGGCCGGTAGCCTATGTCATCAACAATGGAACTTTCAATCGTGGACAAGCTGCTTTATTGCTTGCCTCAGCTGCTACAAGCAAGTTACATAGCGAGGAATCAGCCATACAATGGCTGCTGGATGAGAAAATAACAGAAGGTCGCACCTCTTCTACAGTAGCTGGTTTCGTTGCGAACGGCACCTTAACTAGAGCAGAAGCGTTAACTTTCATCTATCGTTTAAAGCTGCATACAGCAGTATTATCTAATCAAGTCATTCCACAGCAATCTACGAATGCTGGATTGAATGGTGTTCAATTAAACGACACTAGTACTAAAGTCTTATCAACACTAGGGGAACCAGCGCGTACTGACCAAAGCGAAAATACTTTTGTCTGGAACGTCTACAACGATAAATATGAGACCTTTTCCATGATTGGTGTCCAAGATAACAAAGTAGTCGCACTTTTCTCTAATGCACCGACGAAATGGACCTTCGGCTCCACAATCAAAATAGGGGCTCTCTGGACAGATGCAAAGAAATCTCTTGGTTCAACAAAAATTTCTACAAACGACGATTACATTACTTACGATACATCAGGCATCCGCAACACATTATTTCTCGATCGACATGATAAAGACCGTATTATTGGTATGATGCAAATTAAAATTTCTTCCTTAAAAGCATCAGACAGCAAATCATCGAACCTGCAAACAGCTTACGAGCTTGAGCTATTCGATTTAACCAATGCGGAACGTTCACGACGCAGCCTGCCCACTTTACAATGGGATAAAGCCGCTGCTGCTTCGGCAAGAGCTCACAGTGTCGATATGGCCAAACGCAACTTTTTCGATCATACGAACCCCGATGGTGAGTCTCCATTTGACCGTATGAAACAACAAAAAATTAGTTACAGTTATGCTTCCGAGAATATATCAGCTGGTTACGCTAATGCTATCTATGCTTATTTTGGATGGATCAACTCAGCTGGCCATCGTGCTAATCTACTGAGCGAGAAGATCGAACGTCTTGGTACTGGTGTGCAATTCGGCGGTTCATATGGGATTTATTATACCCAAAATTTCTACACTCCATAAGTTAGTCGTCATAGTTTTATATTAAAAAGGGACCGTTTTCGCCTTGCCGTTCGTAACTGGCATGCGTATCGGTCCCTTCTTTATTTTCGTTGTGATCTTTGGGAAGCCAGCCATTTCCGCTCCTTGTCCGTCAGCTCTGCCTTATCCAGCATATCTGGACGACGGTTCAACGTGCGAAGCAGCGACTGCTCGCGTCTCCAAGCATCAATACGACTGTGATTCCCGGAAATAAGCACCTCTGGCACTTCCATATCACGGAAGACTGCTGGACGCGTATAATGAGGGTGTTCAAGCAACCCTGTGCTATAGGAGTCTGTTATTGCGGATGTCTCATTTCCTAGCACGCCTGGAAGCAGTCTGACCACGCTGTCAATGACAGTCATTGCCGGAATCTCTCCTCCGGTCAGTACATAATCCCCAATTGATAATTCATCTGTCACTAGATACTCGCGAATTCGCTCATCATAGCCTTCATAATGTCCGCAAATAAGCACGATATGGTCTTCCTTGGACAGTTCCTCTGCTTTGCGCTGTGTGAACGTCTCCCCTTGCGGGCACATCAATATGACCCGTGGACGAGTTGCCCCCTCAGCTTCAACTTTAAGATCTTCTACAGCAGCGAAGACTGGCTCTGCCTTCAAAACCATGCCGCCGCCGCCACCGTATGGGTAATCATCTACCGTGTTATGCTTATTGTTGGAATAAGCGCGAAAGTTAATCGCTTGAAGCGAAACAATGCCCTTATCCTTCGCTTTACCTAATATGCTTGCCCCGAATACACCATCGAACATTTCCGGGAATAACGTTAATACATCAATTCTCATGTTGCTAGATCAATCCTTCCATTAACCGAACCGTTACTTTCTTGCTCGCGACATCAACATTAAGGATAACGTCATCGATCACGGGAAGCAACACTTGCTTGCCTTTCGACTTCACGAGGTCTACAACCCATACATGATTTGCTCCCGGGCTCAAGATTTCCGATATAACGCCTAATTCTTCATCATCCTCGGTAATGACATTACAACCAATAATTTCATGGTAGTAATATTCGCCTTCTTCGAGCTTCCCTTGATCCTCTTCTGAAATCTTCATTAACCAGCCCTTATATTTCTCCGCCTCATTGATATCATCAATGCCTTTCAGCTTCAAGATATAGGTGCCTTTATGCTCACGAGAGCCAGTAATTTCTACAGCAACTTGACGACCAAGCTCATCATTATGAATGGAAAGCTTACTGCCTACCGCGAACCTAGTATCGGCAAAATCGGTATTCGGTACGACCTTCACTTCACCTCGAAGACCATGCGTATTCGCTAATTTACCTACAGTGAACCATTTTTTACTCATTTATGTACCAATCCTTTGCTATCAATGTACGAAAAAGGGCTAGGATATTGATCCTAACCCTCCCTCATATGGACTTTTTTAAGATATAATGTCAACGATAACACGTCTCTGCGATTTGACGGCAGCGGATGTCACAACCGTCCGCATCGCTTTCGCAATGCGGCCCTGCTTACCGATTATTTTACCGATATCATCAGTATGAACCGAAAGCTCGTAGACTGTGCCGCGCTCATCATCCTTCACATTGACGCGCACGTCCTCTGGATGATCCACCAACGCCGTTGCAATGACAAGAATCAATTCTTTCATCTCAAGGCCCTCCGCTATTCAACAGTTATTTCTGTTGCTTAAGCTCATGGAACTTCTTCATTACACCTGCTTTGGAAAGCAAGTCGCGAACCGTATCAGAAGCTTGCGCTCCTGTTTGCAGCCACTTCAGTGCTTTTTCTTCGTCGATGTTTACTTGAGCCGGTTGTGTAACCGGGTTGTAAGTACCGATTTCTTCGATAAAGCGACCGTCACGTGGGGAACGGGAGTTGGAAACTACAACGCGGTAGAAAGGAGCTTTGTGAGCACCAATGCGTTTCAAACGAATACGTACTGCCATTTAAATTCACCTCCTTCGATTAATCAAATGATCTTCCTATTTACTGAAAAGGGAATTTCATATTCTTGCCTAGCAAGCCTTTGAGACCCTTCTTGCCGCCTTTAGGTCCCTTAGGACCCATCATTGACGAGAACTGCTTCATCATCTTGCGCATATCGTCAAACTGCTTAATCAAGCGATTGACTTCAGCAACGGACGTTCCGCTGCCTGTTGCAATCCGTTTACGGCGACTATGGTTCATGATTTCCGGCTTCGATTTCTCTTCCTTCGTCATGGAGCGGACAATCGCTTCAACGCGATCAATCTGCTTCTCATCCACCTTCATGTCTTTCAGGCCTTTCATCTTGTTCATGCCCGGAAGCATATCCATCAGTTGATCGATTGGACCAAGATTACGAACCTGCGCCATTTGTTCAAGAAAATCATCGAATGTAAACTCGGCATTGCGCATTTTGCGCTCCATCTCTGCCGCTTTTTCGGTATCGATGTTCGCTTGTGCTTTCTCAATAAGCGATAGCATATCGCCCATTCCAAGAATACGTGACGCCATCCGATCAGGATGGAACGGCTCAAGTGCATCGATCTTCTCGCCCATCGCAGCGAATTTGATCGGACGGCCTGTTACTGCTTTAACGGAAAGCGCCGCACCGCCTCTCGTGTCACCGTCAAGCTTCGTTAATACGACACCGGTAAGTTCGAGTTGTTCATGGAAGCTTTGTGCTACATTGACTGCATCTTGTCCAGTCATCGCATCAACGACGAGCAACACTTCATCCGGACTGGTCAATTGATGGATTTGTTTCAATTCCTCCATCAATTCCTCGTCAATATGTAGACGACCTGCGGTATCGATGATTACATAGTCATTGCCATTATCCTTCGCATGCTGCACGCCTGCTCGAGCAATCTCTACTGGTGAAGTCTGATCTCCCAGTGTAAATACAGGAGCGTTAATCTGTTCACCAAGCACTTGTAATTGTTTGATCGCAGCTGGACGATAAATATCGCCTGCGATCAGTAAAGGCTTATGGTTGCCTTTTTGCAAAAGTTTCGCCAATTTACCTGACGTTGTCGTTTTACCAGCACCTTGCAAGCCCACCATCATGATAACAGTAGGAGGCTTGTTCGCTTTTGCAAGCTTACTTTGTGTGCCGCCCATGAGCTCGGTCATTTCTTTATTAACGATGTCAATAATGACCATGCCAGGTGTGAAGCTCTTCGATACATCTAGGCCAAGCGCTTTCTCTTTCACTTTGGCGATAAAATCTTTGACGACTTTAAAGTTAACGTCCGCTTCTAGCAGCGCAAGCCGCACTTCACGCATCGCTTCGTTTACGTCATCCTCAGATACTTTACCTTTGCCTCTAAGCTTACCAAACACATTTTGCAATCGGCTCGTCAAGCTCTCAAATGCCGCCATGATCCATCACCTCCGTTATTAATCTGTTTTTACCAAATGCTCGATTGCCGATAGCAGCTTCTGTTTGTCGAGGTCCGCTATTGGCAGTCCAGCCACATTGCGTTCCAGCTCTGCCGCTAACTGTTGCATTTCTTCATGCTTCACAAGTAGCTTAAGCTTGCTCTCGTAGCTCTCAAGCACCTGTTCTGCTCGCTTTACATGCTCGTACACGGCTTGACGGCTAATGCCGGACTCCGCTGCGATTTCCCCAAGCGAGAAATCATCATGGAAATAATATTTTAAGAACGTCCGCTGTTTGTCAGTGAGCAGCGGTTCGTAAAAGTCGAACAATAAGTTAATTCGGGTCATCTTAGCAAGGGCATCTGGTTCATTTACATTCATCAGTGCGGCCCCCTAAGTTTGGTATACAAGAACAGCTGACAGATGATCAACTGTTGACTGTCAAGGGAATATCCTTTACAGCTTTACAACGTCTTTTATCATACATGATGACGTATATCACTGTCAAGCTTTTGTCCTTGTCACCTATTAATTAGCTTCAGACTCTTCTTCTCGTTGAATCAGTCCAGCGAATAACGCATGAACGAACTGCTCAGAATCGAACTCTTGCAAGTCTGTCATTTTTTCTCCCAAGCCAACTAGTTTAACTGGCAGATTCAGCTCATTGCGGATCGCAATAACGATACCGCCTTTCGCTGTTCCGTCCAGCTTCGTTAATACGAGCCCGGTAACGCCGCTCTTCTCACCGAATAGCTTTGCTTGGCTCAATGCGTTTTGACCTGTTGTAGCATCAAGTACAAGCAGTACTTCATGTGGAGCATCAGGAATTTCGCGTTGGATAACGCGGAATATTTTATTCAGCTCCTCCATTAGGTTGGATTTATTCTGAAGTCGTCCTGCTGTGTCGCATAAAAGAACATCAACACCGCGTTGTTTAGCAGCTTGAACTGCGTCAAACATGACAGCTGCCGGATCCGATCCAGAATGTTGCTTAATTACATCAACACCTACACGTTGTCCCCATACTTCCAGTTGCTCGATCGCTCCAGCACGGAAGGTGTCGCCTGCTGCCAGCAATACACTTTTGCCTTCACTCTTGAACTTATGAGCAAGCTTGCCGATTGTTGTCGTCTTACCTACGCCATTAACACCAACGAACAAAATAACAGTAATGCCGCTAGTCGACATTTGCAGTCCCGGATTGTTCTCACCCTTAAGCAGTCCAACCAGCTTCTCTGAGAGTACTGGCTGTAACTCAGAAGCATCCTCAATCTTACGCTTCTTCACCTCTACGCGAAGTTCATCGATCAATTGAAGCACCGTATTAACGCCTACATCAGCACCAATTAAGATTTCTTCCAATTCCTCGAAAAATTCCTCATCGATTTTTTTGCGTCTTGTTATTAGCTCCTCTACCTTCTCAACAATCGCAGTACGGGTCTTCGTCAAACCCTCTTTAAAAATATTCGTTACAGCTTCTGTTTTCGAAGCAATGCTTTCCTTCAGCTTTTTGAAAAAACTCATTTTTTTTATCCTCCTCCAGGTTTTGCGAAGCAAAACCTACTTCGTAAGCATGGGCTTAGGTTTTGCG
>JBHGUX010000008.1:0-117978 GCA_048976605.1 Pristimantibacillus sp.
AAGGCAACCCTACACTTTGTAACTCTTTAATACCATAAACTTCCATTAAATGGAGGTTTATTTGCTTTACTTATTTTTCAGTATAACAAATCTGAAGCGAATCAAAAAGATTAACTTGACATACTATTAGCTGGTTTTGATTATAGAGGAACTCTGTTCCTCTATTGTCCGTGCATCACACGATTATCTTGTAATAGCGGATGCACGATCCTTTAATTTATCTCATTGATCGTGTTTCTAATGAATATAGTCTTATAGCGGAACTCCGTTCCTTTATTGCGGGAGACATTCAGGATAAGACAGAAATAGAGGAAGGGAGTTCCCTTATTATGATGCGGTTCGGGTTCAGGACCACAAAGCTTACTTCATCCTCTGTTAACCCGAACCAAACAAAACTAGGGGATCCCAAAAGGTAATTAAAGCTTATGGGACAGCTCCTTTCTTTACGTAGTTCTATTTAGCTTCCTTTTTCTCAAAATCATAAGTGCCGCTGAACAAATTATCGTCATGGAAAGCGATGATTAACATATCATAATGCTCGCTCGTTAAAATCTCTTTCAAGCTGAATTCCGAATAATATCGATTGTCGAGAACGGTTAATTTGTTGAAATGCTGTGCTAAATACGGCGTGATTGTATTCATGAAAGAATCTTTGAGCAGCAAGACATTTAATTGATTGTTAGCTTTTGGATTTTCATACGTAATTTTTCGTCTGTCGCCGCCATATATGGTGCCATAAGTGTAAATGCTTCGACCTTTTTTATAACCATAAAAATCATTGAAATTTGTAGTCAATAGTTTGCCGTCTTTGTCTATAACTTCAAATTTATCGAAAGTAAACGGTACTTTGGGTTCGTAAATAATCGTTCGATCTGCTTTCTTTGGATTGACAGCATCGTTGATTTGAGTGTTATAGCTGCCTTCAAAGCTCCCGGTCGTTAATTGAGAAACATGGATATCACTTAGTGACATCGGCTTGTCTTCAAAATTCGTCGACTTGCTAGAGATTTGATTAATCATTTCCTCATAAGCCGTAAAAGCACCTTTGATGTTCCAATGATGGTCAGTTTCCAAGTACAGCTCTTCTAGCTGCGATTTCGTAAAGGTATCGAACTTATCGCCAATATTAATGACATTAACATTGTTATCGAGTTTAGATAAGAAATAGTCTTTCGATTTGGCATAAGCATCGGTCTGCAAATATTCTGGATATAAGTGCATTAACGATTTGGTTCTTGATGGATTAAAGACGAAAAACGTTTCTGTTAATTGATCTTGGGCGAATTTAACCGCATCGTTCAATTTGGCAGTCGACGCATCAATATTATTGGTATGCACAACTTTGTCTGTATTGGGCAAAATCCACTTATGATTGGTCACCACAAGTTTGGATACGATCCGTGAATCTTTTATTTTAGTTCCGTCATCCGGATTCTGTGGCTCATTGGCGTTAACCAAATTTTCGAACAGCATAGAGTTGAACAACTCTGAGTTTTGCTGCTTCTGATAGATTCTAACCATTTCGTCACGAAATACGATTTGATCATTCAGATACTGATTCATGTCTTCGAAAAAGCTGCGTGTTGAAATGGCTTCGGTGCTGATTTGAGGCAACTTGCTTAAGGTTCTATTTTCAGTTGTGGAAATGTCCTTATCCGGTAAAATAATGCTAGTAATTCCGAACCCGAAAATAATAGCTAGAAAGGTAACCATATAAATGTTTGAAATCAATTTATTCACTTCGTTACTCCTTTTGAACAATTAGAATCTAAAATACAAGAAAGGATTATAGGTAGAATTAATAAGATATAAGATCACTTCCGCGAAAAGGAAGAAGTAAAACAATAAGGCAAAAGCGGTCTGGGCTTTTGTTATCGTCTTGTTGAATTTCAGCTTTTGAAGCTTCGGAAATACCGGTGTCGCAACAAGAATAGCAACGGCAAGGTGAAACCAATTCAAAGATAACAACGAGAGTGCTTGAGAATCAAATAGTTCGTTGCCACGGGAATAGAACATTGCAGTAATGAAATCTGTTGCGTATCCAAAGTTGTCAGCACGGAAGAATACCCAGCCTATCATGACTAACAGCAGCACAACAACATGGTTTAATGGATAAATCTTAGACAGCATCTTTTCAAGGCCGGCTTTTTCTAAAGCAATTAGGATTCCGTAGTAGGTTCCCCAAGCAATAAATGTCCAGCTGGCTCCGTGCCAGAACCCCGTTAATGCCCACACGATAAAGAGATTGCGATAGATCTTCCATGGAGCAACTCTGCTTCCGCCGAGAGGGATATAAACATAGTCCCTGAACCAACTGCCAAGAGAGATATGCCAGCGTCTCCAGAACTCAGAGATACTCTTCGAAATATAAGGATAGTTAAAGTTCTCTGCGAACTCGAAGCCAAACATTTTACCGAGTCCAATTGCCATATCACTGTAACCTGAGAAATCGAAATAGATTTGCAACGTATAAGCGATTATTCCAATCCAAGCACTTCCGGTTGATAGGTCCATTGTAGTAGTGACGAACACGGTATCTGCCACAGAACCGAGAGGGTTGGCTAGCAGTATTTTTTTAGATAAACCTAGTATAAAGCGTTTGATTCCTTCAGCGAATTGTGTGGAAGAAAATACACGTTTGCTGAGTTGTTCGGCGACAGCGTTGTATCGAATAATAGGTCCTGCTACGAGCTGCGGAAAAAAGGTAATGTAAAGCGACAAACTGAACAGATTACGTTGTGCTTTTTCTTTTTTTCTATATACATCAATTAGATAACTGAGTGCATGGAACGTATAAAACGAAATTCCTATTGGTAATGGTACTGACTTCAAATGGACATTCGTGTGCAGTAGATCATTCATGACATCAACAAAAAAGTTAGCGTATTTAAAAAAGCCCAAAATTCCGATATTAGCAACGATTGCCATCGTTAATATGTAGACTTTCTTTCTGGGTTGATTATCCGTACGATCGATCCAAATCCCATATCCATAGTTCATGATAATAGATAATAACATTAGAACGACATACCTCGGTTCACCCCAGGCATAGAAGACCAAACTGAAAATTAATAGAATCGTATTTTTGAATTTGAAAGGAACAGCGAAGTATAGGGTAAGTACTAATGGTAAAAAGAAAAACAAAAATATGACTGAACTAAAGACCAAAACAAACTTCCTCCTTATGTGGGATCATGAGTGTCCTTGATTGAAATCTTATTAGCCTGATTATAAACGCAAAAGACCCGAAAGAGGTTGCCACTTTTTTTACCAAGTGTCCATCTCTCGGGTCACTGTTTAACTTCTTTTGTTTATATTGGACATCAATATAGAGGACTAGTATATATAAGATTTGCATAAAAAGCTGCTCATCTCTGATAGGGTTTAGTGCAATTCGATTAGTATACCAGCTGTAACAAATGTTGTAAAACTTGAAGAGAAGTTGACTTAGTAGATTCTATAGAAGTTTACGGGAAGTGTAATTCGGAAAGGTGACCACAAATGTCATACAAGATGCTAGTCTGTATTAATGTTGGTTCTTGGAACAAATTGAGATCACGATTACGTTCAATTCCGGTGAAAAGCGATGGTGTTGGATATGCACCAAAGCTGGTCTTATAGATTATATTGAGCGGAATATGGATGGTTGTGTTTTGTTTTTCGAAAACCTAGTAATTGTAAAAAATTTCACTCAAATTGTTGTAAATGAAGCCATATATGAATTGGATCAACAGAATCAATTAATCAGTGCAACTAGAGCGCTAAGTTAGAGAGAAGAGGAGCTTCCTACGTGGCAGCTCCTCCTTTCTATTGAACTAACGAGAAGAATGATGAGAAAGGGAACTAAGTTTGTTGCTGTTAAGCAATCTTATCACCGTTTTACAGGTACGCATATTTCGCAAAAGTCATTAATAATGAGTTCACCCTTGTATCTTTCAATAATCGGTTTGTTGTCAATTTGATATCCACTGTTGTGTAAAGCTGGAAAAATCTCAGCCCATGCTGTTTGAATATCTTCTGCTGTATGCTTGACTTTAATAACTAAATATTCTCCGCCAGAAAATTCAGTTTCGCAAATGGAGTCACTAATTTGATATTCCTTCGTAATGACAATACATGCATCAAATCTACAATTTTCAGGAAGTGTTGTTTGAGGGTTATCTTGTGGAATTCCGAACATGATTGCAGATTCAGTAAGAAGATTTCTCTCTAAAGCCCATTTTTTCAATTCTTCCATTGCTTGGGTATTGGCAAAACCATACGGACCAATTTGCCTGACATATGCAATACGGTAATTCGGTAGAGATTCGATTCTAGTTTCCATAACTTTATCTTCCCTTCTCCTATGTGTTATTTCTTCATTTTGGATAATATCATGATATAAAAAAATAATCATATGATTTTTCGAAATGAAAATTTTCAATTTAACTATCGGAGAGTTGAATAGGGATAAACAGGCAGGGTTGTTCCAATATATGGTACAATAGATTGACAATTACAAAGTTGACTTAGGAGAGGGTTGCTTTGAAAAAGAATAAATTGAAAAGGTCTTCACGTGATAAATCGATACAAGGAGTTTGCGGAGGCATTGCTGAATTTTCTGGCATTTCTTCATTTAGTATTCGATTAATTTTTATATTGTCAATGCCAGTATCCTTCATTATCTACATTATTTTGACTAATAGTCTTGATGAAAATATAAGTTTATGAACTAATCGATCGGGGCAATGCCATCGGCAAACAAGCTCTGAATGGAGCTTGTTTGTGGCATTTCATTGGCTGCTTGCCAGCAGAAGATGAAACAAGCTCCATATCGGGCTTGTTTCATCGACCGGGGCGATGCCATCGGCAGACAAGCCCTGAATGGAGCTTGTTTGTGGCATTTCATTGGCTGCTTGCCACCAGAAGACGAAACAAGCTCCATATCGGGCTTGTTTCAGCGATCGGGGCGATGCCATCGGCAAACAAGCCCTGAATGGAGCTTGTTTGTGTTATTTTCATTGGCTGTTTGCCCACCAGAAGACGAAACAAGCTCAAACAAATGAACCATATGCCTAAATCGGGGAGGAATAGAGTCGTGTCAAATGAAGTAAAGAGATTCTTCAAGCTATTTGCTAAAAATATTAAAGAGTCGAGGGGAACAGGTCAATATAAAGCAAATGGAATCAATATCTCCTGTATTCATTGTCAATATGATAAATTCGAACACGGATATGCACAGTTAAATACAGCTCTTTTTAGTTTTTTTAACCTCGATTTTGCCAATCGATCAGCGAATATATTGACTTGTCATCGTTGTGGTTATATCCATTGGTTTAATAAAGATATCGAAAGAGTGCTGGGAAGGTGAACGTAGTTGGAACAAGAGGTAATCGCCTTGGTGTGTGGCACATGCAAAAGTTTATCGGAGCGAGTGAAGATGGAGAGTGAGCTATTCGATATCGTTGGCTTCGAGAATGATGTTATGGATTGGTCTGATTACGAAAACGAAGTTCCACCACTAGATGATACTCGTTGGATGCGGTCAGATCGCCCTCCTGAGCAAGGCTAGATTAGAACGGTAAAAGTACGTCATCCTTTCCATATGACGATAGGAGAACCTTTTTGGATGTTGTACACTCCGGTATCCTCAAGCCTTAATGGGTGGGATTCCCATCCAGAAGAGATTGAGCTTTCTTCATTTGTTCAGTGCTCCATCGAGCGTGTAGTTGAGCGGAATGATTGTAAAGCGTGGGTACGTGTTAAGGTCTTAGAGGTATGGATGATTAAGGATTACAATAAGCGTTTTCCAGCCCGAGATGGGAGTAACGGGTACTTGAGGGATTTTGAGATGTTCGGAAAGCCCTATATATTCAATTATCGGGATTGGCTATTTATAAGTGCTGGCGCACAGGGAGATCTCGGTCTGTGGGGACTCGTAAAACGAATAGGTAGTCAGTACCATATGCTAGTATATGGAGATTGGGGCTTTCATAAGAATAATGCATTTGGAGGCAACATCCTGTTACCCGAGCATCAGATTGAGGGATGGATCGAGCAGGCGATGCAGAATGGTCGCTACGAGATAGGATGAGGGATGGGTATAAAAGCAATATAAGTGGCAAGATCATTTCTAGGCTAAACCAGAAAGGAGTATGCTATGATTTGGATTCATCCACCTTATGAAGTTGCAAAAGTATCTATACATTCTGTAGTGGAACATGTAGAAAAACAAGCCAGATACATTAGACAAGCAGGAGCGGAACATTTTGCTTTCATTGAATTCGCAATTGAGCCTTGTCATGGTCACATCGGCTTTAAAAATGAGGCACTCATTCAAGAGGATTTGAGAGGAAACAAGGAGTGGGAGCAAACATTTCCTATGATTGTATGTCATATTTATGATGCTTTGAAAAAATTCATTCAATTTCAATACGATGAAAAGAACCAGGCCATTGGTAATTTCAATTTCATACTCAAAAACATTGTAATTCACCCTAGCGATAGCAGATTAATGGACTTTTCAATAGCAACTCATATTGGTTTAACAGAAATCTTTCAAAATAAAGGCAGCGAAAGTATAGGATAGTTTAATCATATAGCTAATTCAATAAGGAATGTTGGATATTATATTACTTCTTAATTAAGGTTATCAATTAGAAAGGATGATATATATGAATGCCTATATTGAGGAAGTACAATTAAATGAGGAACACATCTTGCGAAATATGTTCGAATTCTATGATTATGAATTTAGTCAATATTTGAATTTCGAAGTTAATAAAGATGGATTATTTAGGAAGGCTCCAGTTGCTGAATATTTATCTAAAGATGAATATCATGCTTACTTTATTAAGTCAGATGGGAAATTGTTAGGCTTTGTTATTGTGAAGAATTCAAATAGCAAACCATCATTTGAAATTGAACAGTTTTTTATTCTTAAGAAATATAATGGAAAAGGTCTAGGTAAACAAGCTGCAATTAATATTTTGATCGATATAAGGGACATTGGAGAGTAACACAAGTTGAAAGGAATTATCCTGCTCAAGCATTTTGGAGGAGCGTAATAAAAAATTATTCAAACAATTCATATAGTGAGACTTATGATGACAATCGTAGATCAATCCAAGAATTTAATAATGCATAATTAAAGTTCTATCATTCGACAATGCTCGCTCATTGCTCCTCGTTCCAAGATATATCTCACTATCATTAAGCTAATGCCGTCAAAAAAGCTGCTGCCTGCAAAATACAGACAGCAACCCCACAAGTACGCTATGCTTCTCTTTTACAAAGAGACTATTTAAAATTACGATGTAGATGTTTCCACTTTTTTCTTTTTTGGTGTAAACCAAGCTAAAACAAATGCAATACAGGCTACAATAAACATGTAGAAATACGTGTTGCCTGCTGCAGTTGCTAGATACTACTTATTTGTCTGCTGTAAACGCTATTGACAAACCAACTACTTTGTCTTACTATTTATTAGTAGTTAGTGACACTTATTACCAGTCATACAGAATAGCTAGGAGTGATTGTGCTGGAAAACCTTACGGAAATGCTCAAAGGGTCGCTTGAGGGCTGTGTCCTTGAAATTATTAGTCGCAAAGAAACCTACGGATACGAAATCACGCGGAGGCTGAACGCCCTCGGCTTCACAGATGTTGTGGAAGGAACGGTGTATACCATCCTGATCCGACTTGAAAAAAACAAGTTGGTGGAAATCACCAAGAAGCCCTCTGACATGGGACCTCCGCGAAAGTTTTTCGCGATCAACGACGCGGGGCGTGAGGAACTGCGGAGGTTTTGGGAAAAATGGGAGTTCGTATCATCAAAAATTAACGAGTTAAAGGAGAGAGAATAATGAATTTTTGGGAAAAGATCACCGGCAGCGACATGACTAAAGAAATGAAAGGTTTTGAATCGCGAGCCAAAAAGCTGCCGGCTGATTATCAAGCAGCATGGGATAAAATTAATGCCAATCTTTGGTCTCACTCAGATTTCACCGGTCGCAACCTCATGCCCATTTTTGACGGTGTGCTTGGCCTCCTCGAAGAAACAGCAGCGGACGGTCAGAGTGTCCAAGAGGTGTTGGGTGATGATATTAAAGGCTTCTGTTCAGCGCTGGCCGGCGAAGAAGGGGCAAAGTCTTATCGCGACAAGTGGCGCAAGCAACTCAACCATAATATTGCTAAAAAATTAGGTAAATAGGAGGTTAACATGAGAATACGAGATATCATCGAAGGCAAAAAAGAGTGGCGAGCGCACGTGGCGCGTGTCAAAGCGCTCCCGCAAGATTATCAGTTTGTTTATAAAGAGATTCAAAAATATCTCTTTAAGGTCGGCCCTGTTGAGTTAACTGAAGGGACGGGATTGCTCTCGGGAATTATCGATCTTTTTGAAGAGGGTGCGGCCTTGGGGAAAGGCGTGCTCGAAGTAACGGGCAGTGACGTAGCGGCTTTCTGCGACGATTTAATCAAAGATTCAAAAACTTACGCTGACATCTATCAAGAATCTATTGAACAGAAAGTTAACAAGGCTATTAAGAAGGTTACGGATTAAGAAAAGCGATACAAGGATAATAAAGGTTGCCGTAAATGTCGGCAGCCTTTTTTGTTGTACATCCGCTCTAATCCGTTCATCATTATCCTTTCTGGGTCACCAAAAAATATTTGGTAAAATTTATTAATATAATATTTACAATAGTGTGTGTCATACAGTATAGTGAAAACAGGAGTTGATTAAATGACTGATGTGAATGAAACAATTAACGGTTTGTTAAGCGAACTGAGGCGCGGAACGATCGTCATCGGTGCGCTCAGTCAATTATCCAAACCACAGTATGGATATTCCCTTGTTCCGATATTGGCGGAGAAGGGGATACCTGTTGATCCTGGCACCCTGTATCCGCTGCTGCGAAGACTGGAGAAGCAAGGGCTGCTAGATAGCAAATGGGACACAGATGAAGCACGCCCGCGGAAATACTATTTGCTTAGTCCATTTGGAAGGGAAGTTTATGCGGGATTATGCCGGGAATGGCGTAAATTAATCATTAGTATGGAAGACATCATTGAAGTCAATGAAGGGAGACAAGAGAATGGAGATAATTGATCGTTATATTTATGCTGTAACACAAAATTTGCCTGAAAAACAGAGGGCGGATATTAAGCAAGAACTACATGGCTTGATCGAAGACATGCTGGAGGAGCGGAGTCCGGATGCCCAGCCGACCCAAAAGGATGTGGAAAGTGTCCTACTTGAGCTTGGAACTCCTCATGCACTAGCTGCGAAATATCGTGGGTATGATCAGTATTTGATTGGCCCAACGCTGTTCCTACCCTATCTGACGACGCTCAAAATCTCGCTTATCTCCATTGCCAGTGTCATGACTGTCCTATTTGCGTTCGATACAATCACTGAACCTCAAGATATTCTGGAACATTTCACAAGTTATCTCGGATCCCTTATGACGATAGGCGTTCAAGGTTTCTTCTGGGTGACAATCGTATTTGCATTGATTGATAACTATCATCAGAAGAATGCTGCTGTCATTGATAGCATTAGTAATGGGTGGACACCGTCGGATTTGCCGCAAATCCCTGATATAAAAAAGCAAATCAAAATGAGTGAACCGA
Source organism: Pristimantibacillus sp. (assembly GCA_048976605.1). Lineage (GTDB taxonomy): Bacteria > Bacillota > Bacilli > Paenibacillales > Paenibacillaceae > Pristimantibacillus. The sequence goes on from JBHGUX010000008.1 coordinate 9,615, forward strand.
TTACAGGTATCATCTTTATTGTATTGATTACTGTGCTATGTGTATACGCAGTTGATCTGCTCGGCATTTGGAGGTTTGATGACAAAGAACGGATAGCGATTCCGTTTCTGAATGCAGACGTATTCCGCGACTATTTGCCTTTGGTTTGGATTATTTCCGCACTTGGTATCTTAAAAGAGAGCGTCAGAATCATTGTTCGCCAAAGAACAGGAAAAATGCTAGCGTTTCATATCATAACATCGATTGCATCTACAATAATGGTATGCGCTATTCTTGCCAATACAGCCATTTGGAATGCTAATTTCATTACACAGATGGTGTCAGCAGGACTTTTGTCAGTCGGTGGAGAAGGATATGACACAGTTGTATCGATATGGAACGGAATATCTGATGGGCTGATTACTATCATTGTTTTAATGGCAATATACGATATCGTATCTGAAACGTACAAATGGTACCGTGCAAAATAATAGTATTCTCACTACATGGATAATTGAATATCTAGGAGGCGGAGCGATTGAAAACAATCCTAACTATGTTTGAACATATGAACTGGGCTAATCAACGTATTCTTGAAAGCTTGCAAAATGTAGAAGAGGCTGAACAACAAGTACGTTTATTTACTCATATTCTGAATGCAGAACGAGTATGGGCAACTAGATTACTAGGAATGGACAGCTCACAATTACCAATCTGGTCGGATGGAAATATTGAAGTCTGTGCACAACTTAGCAAACAAAATGCAGAAAAATTCGAAACATTTTTTTCTCAGCTAACAGCAATTGACCTTGATAACTTAATAACATACAAAAATAGTGCAGGCACTGTATTTGAAAATTCAATTAGAGAAATATTAATTCAGGTAGCCCTTCATGGTCAGTATCATCGAGGACAGATTAATATGCGACTACGCGCAGATGGTATTGAACCTGTCTACATGGATTATATTATTTTTGCAAGAGAGGTTAATCAATAACTAGTATATACGGAATACGATTTAGGAGGGGGTGCTTACCGGCACCTTCTTTTTCTATTAGAACACTTCTATGTAAAGTTATTGTAAAACGGTTGTATACCAGTCTGTTATACGATTAAAATGTAGTCAGCATTCTATGTCATTCTTTGGAGCTGTGTAATGGAAGGGAATCAAGATTGGATACAGGACGAGAAAAAAAGTAAAATCTCCACCCTTATTGAGGTTTTCCTTGTATCCACGAAACTCGGATTAACTTCATTTGGAGGACCGATTGCACATTTAGGATATTTCCATAATGAGTATATAAGCCGTCGAAAATGGATGGATGAACGGAGCTATGCGGACCTCGTTGCGCTATGTCAGTTTCTACCAGGACCAGCCAGCAGTCAAGTCGGGATTGGCATAGGAATTGTAAGAGCAGGATTAATAGGCGGACTAGTGGCTTGGTTAGGCTTCACTTTGCCATCCATTATTGTATTAGTGCTTTTTGCCTCCCTGTTGCAGGGCTACAACGTAGGGAATGCGGGTTGGATTCATGGGTTGAAGATCGTAGCTGTAGCGATTGTTGCTCATGCCATTCTTGGAATGGGACAGAAGCTAACACCAGACCGCAACAGAATAACGCTTGCGGTAATTACTGCAGTAATTACGTTATTATGGACAACTGCCTATAGTCAGGTACTTATCATTATTGCTGCTGGATTAGTCGGGATATGGTTATACCGTAAGAATACTGATCAAGCTGCTCCTGATTTACACATTACAATAAGTCGTTCCCTTGCAATCGTTTGTCTATCCGTATTTTTCATACTGCTTATAGCACTTCCGTTTCTAAGACAATGGGGTGAGTACGAATGGTTGGCGATGTTCGACAGCTTTTACCGTACTGGCTCTTTAGTGTTTGGCGGGGGGCATGTTATACTTCCGCTATTAGAAAGCGAAGTCGTATCGACGGGGTGGGTAAGTGAATCTGATTTTCTAACAGGGTATGGTGCAGCGCAGGCGGTACCAGGACCATTATTCACATTTGCTAGTTATCTCGGGGCCATGGCAGGAGGTTTGTCTGGAGCGTTGGTTGCTACTTTGGCCATATTTTTACCTGCATTTCTACTTGTTGCAGGAGCACTGCCTTTTTGGAATGGATTACGGGCTAGTTCGAAAGTCAGAGGAGCATTGGTAGGAATTAACGCTGCAGTAGTAGGTATATTGCTGGCTGCTCTATATGATCCTTTATGGACTACAACGATCTTGGAACCTAGTGATTTCGCTTTGGTCGTTATTTTGTTTATTATGCTTGTATTTTGGAAGCTTCCCCCTTGGATGATTGTTCTTGCAGGAGCTGCTGGAGGGATGTTGTTAGAAGTAGCTTTAGGAGCCGCATAATTGCGGCTCTTTTATTTGTAACGATAGGTTTCGAAGAATATCAAGCTTACATTACAAATTTAAGGGAATTTCATTCCAGTTTAATTTTGCTTTAAGCTTTTTATGGATAATGGAGTTAATCTAGTTAATTATTGGAGGGAACTCCGTGACCATCCGTTTGCGAATAACCATGTTATGTACGGGTATCTTATCCGCATGCTTACTATTGTTTGGTATCTGTTTATATTTCTTTTTGCAAGCCTATATTATCAATGATTTCGAAAGCTCACTCAAGGCACAATCAAACCAAGTGAAACAAAATTTACAGTATACGATAGAGGTAAAACCAAGAGGATGGGATTTTTCTATTGAGCTCGACAGATTTGACACCGTTCGTACTGGAATGTACTTGCAAATATACAACAACCTCACTGGTACAATAACCAAAACAGAGAACTTAAGAAAGGTAGATCTACCTGTTGAGTTAGAAACTGTGAATGTAAATAATGAAGGCTATTACGATCATGTAAAGGTCGATAATGTATCCTTTTTAATCTATAACGATCCATTAATACTAAATGACAAGGTGGTTGGTGTGTTACAATCCGCCTACAATATTAGTGTTATACATATGTTTTTTTCAATATTGCGTTCTGTTCTCATTATATTATCTCTATTTGTTGGATTAGCTGCGGCTTTGTTAGGATGGATTTTTTCCAAAAGCGCTCTGAAGCCAGTTTATTCTTTGATAAGAGCAACTGAAAAGATTCAAAATAGTGATGATTTGAAAATTCGAATTAATGACAACAGGTCTGATGAAATCGGTCTGCTAAGTAAAACCATTAATGCAATGCTCCAACGCATACAAACGATCTATGAAGAATTAAATAAACTGTATACGGCTCAACGTCGTTTTGTCGCCGATGCTTCTCATGAATTGCGAACACCACTTACAACAATTAATGGAAATGCTCAATTCATCAAAAAAGTCTGGAGCCAAACCCTTAAAGAACCAGTAAAAGATGCTGCTTCAACGGAGATTAATATGACTATAGAGGCTCTAAATGATATTGCTGATGAAGGGAACAGAATGGCAAGGTTAGTTAATGATCTCCTTACGCTTGCCAGGGCGGATGTAGGAGTGCAAATAACAAAAAAAAGCATTGAAATTAAGCCAGTCGTTGACAGTGTAATAAGAAAGACCAGCATCATGAATAAACCTGTGGAATTGAGAGTTGGGAATTTAGAGATACTTGAAAATGTACAGGTGATTGGAGACATGGATTATCTACAACAAGTATTGTTTATCTTTCTTGAAAATGCCTTTAAATTCACTCTCGAAGGATATATTGAAGTTGATGCATCGCTAACTGAAGATTACATATCCATCATTATTCGAGATACTGGAATTGGGATGGATGATCATGAGATTCCTCATATATTTGAACGATTCTACAGAGCAGATTTCTCGCGTGGTCAGACAGAAGGTACTGGGTTAGGGTTATCGATTGCGAAGTGGATTTTAGATGAACATAAGGCTACAGTTGATATAATAAGCAGTAAGGGAAAAGGCACCACATTTGTCATACGGTTGCCGCGAACGGGCAGGATAGCATGAAAAATAAAAGAGGCTCCAAATGAATGGACGCCTCTTCTATATTAAAAAGTGTAGGATTCTCCGTCATTCGGCACTAATACATTAGAGGAGATTCCCACTTCATTAATAAAGCTTTTTAATTCTTCTCTTGAAAGAGTCCAGTGGTTCACAGCTTCCATATGGCTGACAATAATTTTGGCGCTAGGGGCAACGTTAAACACTTTATAGATATCGTCTTTTCCCATAGTTAACGAGCCGCCTTGTAGGAACTGATTATCTCCACCATTTACTCCAATAATTTCTGGCTGATGTGTTTCGATTACTTCCTGAATAGCATCGTACCAAACTGTATCTCCTGCTAAATAAAAAGTTTTTTCATTTGGGTGTTTGAAAACAACTCCACATACGTTGCCAGTTAATTTCAAAATTTCTCCTCTACCGTGCTCGCCTTTAGTCTTAATGAGCTGAATATCTTCAAAAACGGTATCTTCTTGTAAAACTGCTACATTCTGAAACCCAGCTTTTTTTACTTCTTGGGCATCCTCTTCATTTTGTACAAACATCATGATATCTTTTGGCAATACCTCCTTGGCAGCATCATCAAAGTGATCTAGATGGAGATGTGTTACAATTACAGCATCTACATTTATAATATGGTTCATGGATGTTGGTAAGCTAACTAAAGGATTATATTCATTTTGTCTCAACGAATTGGGGAAAGGGGGATAAGAACCTTTGTCCGCCAAAAATGGATCAACCAAAAACTTTCTCCCTGCATATTCAACCACCAAGGTTGCGTTTCTAATTTGTGTAACCCTCATATATTTATCTCCTTTACTTTTGTATGTAATAAGTTTACTGCTTATGTAATTAGCTTATACATAGATAAAATCAAGTCATTTGAAGGTTTGACTTGAAATTTGAAATTATTTGTCCCTTAGAGTCAAAATCGGCCTATAATTTTATTTCATAGTTCACGAAATGGATGTGATTTCATGCTGGATCAAACCGATATGCGAATACTAGCCGAATTAACCAAAAACAGTCGAATTACAATGAAAGAACTAGGAGAAAAAGTTCATTTGACCGGACAAGCAGCTGCATCTAGAATTGCAAAATTGGAAGATAACGGTGTACTTGAGGGTTATACCATTAAAGTTAATCCAACTAAATTAGGCTGTTTCGTGCACGTATTTATTACGATCTTTACTAATAGTACCTATCACCAGCCTTATCTTTCATTTATAAATACACAAGATAATTACATACTAAACAACTATAAAATTAGTGGGGATGGTTGTTATCTTCTAGAATGTAGATTTCCATCGAATGAATTATTGGATCAATTTTTAGTAAAACTAAATGAGCACGCAAACTATAAATTATCAATAGTAATTGCTAAATAGGGAAATGGGTATTGTAGGCTATTCAAAAGGGTAAACCCGTGTAGGTCATTATCATGAAATAAAAAAAGTAATCTTCAATTCCACTTTAGAAGTGGAACTGAAGATTACTTTTTTTTTACCATGAGGAGAAACAGTTGGAGTTACCTTCCATAATAAAAAAAAGGCAGGGTGAAATACTATCCTGAAGTAAAAAGAAATTAGCAAATAGATTGAGTAGAAAGAAGGAAAAGTGTGGGACAGAGCAAGAAAAAAATAGGTGCTGAAAATAATTTGGCTTGGTGGCAGCTATCTTTGTTGGGGATTGCATGCACAGTTGGAACAGGATTTTTTCTTGGTTCTCAACTGGCAATCGAAATCGGAGGACCGGGTATTTTATTTACTTATGCACTAGCCGCATTATGTACATACTTCGTGTTTGATAAGCTTGCACAAATGACTGTTCAACAACCATTAGAAGGGTCATTCCGATCTTATGCGAAAAAGGCTTTCGGCAGATGGGCAGGCTTCAGCAGCGGCTGGGTTTATTGGACTTCAGAGCTTCTAATTATGGGAAGTCAGTTGAGTGCCTTATCCTTATTTTCTCGATTTTGGTTCCCAGGGGTACCAATGTGGTGCTTTGCCGCTGGTTACGGATTATTGGGCTTGATCATCGTTATTTTTGGCACCAAGGGTTTTGATCGATTAGAAAACATTTTCGCGGTTATAAAAACGGCTGCTATTGTAATGTTTATCATAATTGCTTTGTTGGCCCTATTTGGTGTCTTTACGTCTAACGAGCATGGTCCTGCCATTCCGAATAACTGGCTGCCCAATGGAATTACAGGTCTATGGTCGTCCATGCTGTTCGCTTTTTTTGCTTATGGGGGGCTAGAGGTTATCGGCATTATGGCTATACGGCTTAAAAATCCGGAAGATGCGCCAAAATCGGGCAGAATCATGCTAATCATGCTTGCAGGGATTTATATTATTTCGCTAGGGCTTGTCCTAATACTAGAACCCTGGCAATCCTATATGGTCAATAAAAGCCCCTTTGTTGTATCGCTTGTGGACTATCATCTTGCGTTTGTTCCTCATGTGTTTAACGGCGCGCTGATTATTGCCGGTTTCTCGACAATGACGGCATCCCTGTTTGCCGTAACCTCTATGTTGGTTACTCTGGCTAAGGAACATGATGCGCCTTCTATATTCGCAAGAGGGAAGCAAAAGGAAGGAAGGAAACCGATAGCAGCTATTGCTTTAACTGCAACTGGCCTAACGGGCTCCGTCGTCTTTTCGCTTTTAATGCCTGAGAGCGTATACGAATACATGACTACAGCTGCAGGACTAATGCTGTTATACAACTGGCTATTTATCCTGGTTACATCAGGGCGTTTACTGGAGCCATCAATATGGAGTAAAACGAAACAATATTTAGCAATGGGTTTGATTATAATGGCAGTAATAGGAACATTGCTACATGAAATAAGTCGACCTGGTTTTTATATCAGCCTAGGCTTTATTGCTGTGATTGGAGCAGTAACATTGATTATGAGCCGTATTTGGCGACGCCAAATCGATCAACAAAGTTTATAAGAACAAAGCTCGGTAAGCTTCTAAACCGAAATAAAACCCGAAGCCGATGAGCGATAATCCGGACACGACCGATACAGCAGTAAGGAACCGGCTCGATAAGAAACGTCGAAAAAGACTTGAGACAATTGCCATGAAAAGATCCCAAACGACGATTCCCATCATCATGATTGAACTATATAGTAATACTTCGTGCGCACGGAATTGTACAATCATATTGGCTAGTACTGATCCATAAACACCAAGCCAAAATAAGATGGATAGAGGATTAGACAGAGACATGAAAAACCCAGCATTAAAGGACTTCAACAAGGATTCACTGCTTCTTTTATTGGAGACTGCAACTTTTCCTGCTTTTAGTAAACTCTCGAATCCTATGTAGCTCAGTACGAAGAAGCCGAATAGCCAAAGCAAGGTTTGCATGAATGGCGAGCTTAAGAAATGAATGACACCAAAATAAACAAGCAGCATGAATACTCCATCTGCCAACAATGCCCCTAAGCCTATTAGCCAGGAATGCATGAATCCTCCCCGAATACCTCGCTCAATCTGAGCGGCGTTGATCGGACCCATTGGTGCGGCAAGTGAAAGTCCAAGTAGGAAGTAACTGACCAAAAGCTGCAAAAGATGCACCTCCATTTTCCAATATAAATGATTTTATATCTTATGACTGGGAGAAGGCTTGTACGACAAATAATAAATTGAAGGAGGGTAATTACTTTTTACGCCATGCGGGATTATATTGCGGCTTTGTAACAGGGAATTGGTGAATCCAGTTGATGATTCTGGTTGATATTAATTGGCACATTACGGCCATGATTATGATTTTCCAATCAATTACATAGGCGGTAAGTGCAAAAATTAATCCGTTAATCCAGAACAACGAAGTGCCAGGGTTAATTTTTTTGTATTTATAGATTGCCAGGGCAACATATCCGATTCCTCCGTTTGATACCCTTTGCTTCATCAATATAGCGACACCTGTCCCGAGAAGTACCGAGCCTACCAATAGATCGATCCATACGTTTTTGAACACGGACTCGTCGAATACCTCGAAGAAATTAACGGATACGGATGTTATCGTTATGACAAGGACGGTCCCGAAAGCACTGATTTTGCCAAGATATTGGACGGTAAAGATAAGGAAAATAAGATTGGAAATCCACAGCCCCAAGCTTATTGGTATATCCAAAGTATGGTTTAAAAGGACAGCGATCCCGGCACCTCCCCCTGATGGAATGGAGTGGGGAAACAAAAACACAGCCATAGCGAAGCCCTGTACGATGGAGCCGACGGTAAGAAAGAAGAGTTTCTTTATAAATCGCCTATAGAATAAGGTCTTCCTTCGGCTAAGTATGGTCTGTATATTCATTCGAAATCATCCTTCATCGATTGGCATAACAAGCATGTCCTGTTTATAAGTGTATGCTTGTCACCAGAAGGGGATGCCGAGATCTTATATTAAAAGTAAGGGCTGACTCAGAAGGAATCCAAGTCAGCCCTTTACGTTATAATCTTCTTTTGGTGGTTTAATATGCTTTAAATCACGTAACAAAATTGATCAGCTTTTAATTCCTTAACCCCAAATTCAAATGTATCCTGACGAAGTCCACGCCGCAAGGTTTCGAGGGCAAGAACATCGGCAGGTGAAATATTTCCTAGATGCACATTCGAGCCGAATTTGCGCAGAAGCATGGCTTGCTGGTGTTTAAGAGGTGTCTCCCAAAGCAGCCTTCTTGTATCTGGTACAAATTTAATAATATCGTTAATCAGGTCTTCACGGCATTCACCACTCTTGTCGAATATGCCGACATCTACTCCTGACTCGCGAGCTTCAATCGTTAAAAACTCGGCACCTGCTGCCAAATCCGTTTCCAAGGTTTCCGCAAGCATAGCTGCGTCAATAAGTGAACCGGACAGCTTTTTACCATATTCCGTAAAAACCCGAAGTCCGCGTTGTTTACCTTCCCGAATCAGTTCCGTTCTTTTTTTGCGAGTCAGCTCGATAGTGCCGTCAGACACTTCTATGCCAGTAAATCCAAGACTGCATACGGTATTAAAAAAAGCAGGAACGACATCTTGCTGTACAGCCGTCTCAAGCAAGGTCCCGCCGGGCATGGTCATGACTCCATGTTGTTTGGCCATGTTGATTTTATAAAGGAGCAAATCCGTTCTGTATAACGGAGCAGTTCCAAATCCAAATTTCACACAATCGATATAATCGGAGGCGGTTTCGATTACATCCGTAAAATGGTTTCTGCCAAGGCCTTTATCAATAACCATTGTAATCCCTCGATCTATAAAGGCATCATGGTCCTTTATGACATATCCGGGATTATCGCGCAGTCCGCTCGGGTCACTTAACTCAGTGGGCCAAACTGCACGTAGGGAACTGTTCATCAGTATCTCCTCAATTCTTTTTGATTTGTCGTTTAATCCATTGACACGGTATCATATGCGCAGTCTTGTCGGCATGTGCCCATCTTCAACCATTACTGGATTGCTATTGTTCAAGCTGACGAGGAGGTTTAATCAAAAAGAACACCAAACCTAAAGTAACCAAAGAAAGAGAAGAAACCGTGATAAACACAACATAATCCGATTTATCCATCATCCACCCGAATAAAGGGGGACCCGCTGCAACCCCCAAAAATCGCAAGCTATTATAAAGAGACGTAATCATTCCGCGTTCACTTTTTTCAACCGCTCCCGTGATGATCGTATTCAAGCAGGGAAGAAGCATTCCGGTTCCAATGCTGCTGATTGCCAGCAATCCGATAAATACGTAAATGTTCTTAAAGAAGAAGAGGGTAGCCGCCAGCGAAACGGTCATAGCAATCAAGCCGATATTCATCAGCCACCGCATCAGCAGACCTTTTTTCTTAATCAAGCTCCCGGTCGTATAGGAAGTGATAACCATCCCCAATAGAGGGATAGCCAAGATCAAGCCCTTCATCACTCCGTCGATTTCGTAAGGCTTTTCTTCGAGGATGTTGGATAAATAAAAAAGGATGCCAAACAGAATAAAAAGTCCTTGCGAGCCTGCAAAAAATGCAGCGATCAGCCATCGGCCTTTTTCTTTGAAGATGGTTCCAATTTTGCTAAGATATTTTTTTAGCTCCTGCTTTTGATTCTTCTTCGGTTCTTTGATCAGAAAAATGACGGCCAACAGCGATAAAGCACAGAACACAGGAAACGCGAAAAAGGAAGCATACCATACAATCAGCATGAGCAGAGAACCGATGATCGGACTGAGCACCTTGCCTGAACCATTTGAGGCTTCAATTAGGCCCAGCGCTTTGCTTTCAGTCCCGCCTTCGTATAAATCGCCTACAAGTGCCATGGCAATTGGTGCTGTTCCGGCAGCCGCTAGCCCCTGAATCGCCCTTGCCGATATAATAACCGCATAAGAGTCCCATATAGCCCCGAATCCTGCTAGAATTCCGGCTCCTCCATATAGAATCAAAGACGGTACGATTATGATCTTGCGGCCAAATCGATCCGATAAATACCCGATAATCGGAATAAATAAGCCAGCTGCTAAGGAGAAGATAGATATGATCAAACTACTTTGAAATTTGGTAATGTCAAGTTCCCTTTGCATTTCTGGAAGCACGGGTACCAGCATGGAGTTGCCAAAAACAAGTACGATAGGGATCGTCGCAAGTGCAATGAATTCCCAGACTTGTCCTTTTGATTGGTTGCCAGATTTTGACTTCTTCCCAGACTTTTCGACTTTTATCTCAGCGGAGTCAAGTTCAATGTCGCTATTGAAACTGATATTTAATTTTCGTTTTTTTGTTTTTTCCATGATTTATCTCCTCGGTTCAGAAATTCAACTGAATTTGGCAAATCGCTTGATGTATGTTCATGCCATCCTAATTATTGCCTGACATGGGTAGTTTAATTCTACATTTGTAAATGACCGAATACTTGGAGATTTTCATTCTTAAAGGAGGGAAAAACCTTTTTAGTTGAAAAAGGGTACTTCTTTTGTCTAGATAAATATACTGTGTCTATAATTATGCTCGATGAAAGGGATATCTAAATGTCGATACAGATCATTCAAGGGCACAACCATAAACAAGAAGCTTCACAAGTAAACGTGATAATAGATGTAATACGAGCTTTTACTGTTGCGCATTATGCTTTTATTAATGGGGTTAAGGGAATAATTATGGCAGGTACTTTAGATGAGGCTTTTGGTTTAAAAAAAAAATATCCTGAGTTTGCTTTAGCTGGAGAGATACAAGGTCTTCCGATTCCAGGGTTTGAATTGGATAATTCGCCTGTCCGATTACATCAATTAGATCTTCGGGGGAAACATCTGATTCAGAAGACAACGAACGGTGTCACAGCAACCTTAAACTCATTGGAAGCCGAACATATTTTTGTTACCGGGTTCACCAATGCAAGAACGACAGCAGAGTATATATTGAAGAAGTTACCCAAACAAGAGACGATGACTATTAATTTAATTGCTTCGCATCCGACTGGGGATGATGACCTAGCCTGCGCACAATATATATCAGAGATTCTCCACAATTCTAACCGTATATCAGCGGATGAAACCATTGAACGGATTCGAAAGTCAGAGGCAGCAAAGAAATTTTTCGATGATGAGAAACCGGAATTTTTACAGGAGGATATTTTGTTTTGCACCAAAGAGATATTTTCCGATTTTGTAATGAAAGTTAATTGTAATCATAATATTCCGTTGATTGAAAGGGTACAGGTGGATCAGTTGCGCTAGTAGTTTCTATTCTTATTCGTTATAATTCAGCAGATTTCGGCATACCTTTCGGATAGCAGTAATATTCGTTAGGAGGGATCAGCGCTTGGTACAAACGGCGTTATATGAACACCGCTTTTGGCTGCAGATTTTGGGGGATCATGCTAGATTTATATTTAATACATTGTCTTCTGTCGAAAAACAGGATATTCAAATTGCTGCCTATTATATTCCAACGTTCGATCGACTTCTTGAGCAATCGCGAAGCGTACAGTCGGAAGCTGAGGTGGGTGCGATTAGCAAACAAGCTTACGAGCTGACAGTTGAATTCAGAGCGTTTAAATTAGATTTACTGCAATGAGCTCTTCTCGGTAAAATAAGGATCGGCTTAACGCCAACGTTTCTCAATCATATGCTCAACGAGCTGGAAGAGTATTTTCGTATCTTGACTGAACTGGTCGCAGGTAGGCCCGTTCCGGTATTTGATGCTTTACATCATGATTTCTGTGGTTGCCCGATGCAGCGGGTCATGCGGCGGCAATCGCAAGCGATTTGGATGCGGTCGAGAAACCCTTGATCAAGAGAAGCGGACAATTCGAAAAGCATTTTCAACAGCTTTATATAAAGAGCATTGAAATGGCGGGTTACATGAGAACAAACCTTAAGGATTTCCCTGCATTTCGCAGGCTGCACAAGGAAGTTGACATCGAAATGAAACTATTCACCGCATTCTTGAACGAGCTGGAGGAAATGGAATTAACCGCAGAGGTATTAGATAGAATCAGCCCGCTAATGCCTGACCATATGCTTAGAGAGGAATGCTATTATTTGACTAAACTTGCTCAGCTTGAACTTGTTTCGCATCCGAACTGTCAAGCCGACAAACCTAGAATACAGGCTTAAGGAAGCGGTACCGAGCAACTCCGTTTTAGCCCGTTACAACGTTTTGTCCGCACATTTTGTGATAAGTACAAAACGTCCAGATCCCTAAAATGATTCAAATAAAAACACCTTTAAGTTGAAAATACGAGTGTTGAAAATGCTTGTACAACTTAAAGGTGTTTTTTTGCATTGGATAAGAGTAAGTTATCAAGTAGATGTTCACTGATTACATATTGACAATTAAACCGTCTGGACGGTATAGTAAATTACAAGAGGTGAAACCCATGAATAGTAATTCTAGACGATATGAAATCTTATCTGCAGCTTCCAACATAGTAAAAATACATGGTGTAGAAAAACTGACACTTCAAGCAGTTGCTAAAGAGGCTGGAATCAGCAAGGGAGGATTGCTCCACCATTTTCCGAATAAGGAAGCGTTAATCAAAGGGATAGTAGAAGAGTTAACAGACCGTTTTGTTAATGACGTTAATAATAGGGCTTCCAATGCAACTACTAGCAATGGAAAGTGGGCTCGTGCCTATCTCGAGGCAACCTTTGGTGATACTAATGAAGGTAACGCCATTAATACCGCTCTTACCATTTCACAATTTACAAATCCAGATTTACTGGCAAAACTACAGAATGAGTATGTGATCTGGCAGGCGAACATTGAGAACGATGGTATTGACCCTGTGCAATCAACCATTATTCGATTAGCTACTGATGGTTTCTGGTTTTCCGAGATGTTTGGAGTAGGAAAGCTAGATGATGAAATGCGTGCTAAAGTGATCGACAGATTGAGAAAAATGATCGAGTAAGGGGGGGCTATTATGAATTCATATCTATTATTAGCTACGGCAATCCTATCCGAGATATTTGGCAGTTCAATGCTTAAAGCATCGAATGGTTTTAAGAAATTGTTTCCTTCCATAGGCGTAATATTGGGAATGAGTATAGCTTTCTATTGCCTATCGTTAGCTCTCAAAGACATCCCGCTTGGAACTGCTTATGCTATATGGTCGGGTGCAGGTACTGCTCTAACTGCAGTAGTGGGTGTCGTTCTATATAAAGAAGGCTTTAGTAAAAAGAAATTATTAGGTTTGATCATGATTATTGGCGGCGTAGTGATTATGAAGCTTACTGGCGGTTCTCATTAAATAAACCTGAAAAGGAGATTGCAAATTGAAAGGATACTTTGCACTAGGAATAGCTGTTATCTCAGAGATAATTGGAACATCCATGCTTAAATTGTCAAACGGCTTTACGAATCTAATCCCTTCAATTGTTGTTATTGTAGCATTTGTGCTAGCATTTTATTTCTTATCAATTAGCCTAAGAGTAATTCCATTAAGTTTAGCTTATGCCATATGGTCTGGGGTTGGGACTGCTATAACCGCGTTGATTGGGATTTTAGTGTGGGATGAAGCATTCAGTGCTTCTACACTAGCAGGTTTAGTATTAATAATCGGGGGGGTACTCCTATTAAATTCCTCGAAAAAGCCAGAGAAAGAAATAGCAGTTCTTGATTGAGATACTATGAAGATTTGCGAATATTGATCTTTGCTGAAAAATAAATCGCTTGACTTCCATTTGAGTTTGTACGGGTACTTGACAGCCATATGCTATATTAGAAAAAGCATTTTCACTGGAAACAAACGATACATAGGAGGCATCTGATGTTTCAGCATAGCAATCAAAATTATGATGGAATAGACTTTGGTACGCAAGATTTAAGGTATGGGGAGCTATTAAGTTGTACATTTAATCGTTGCTCGTTCTCTAACGGATCATTAGAAGAGATTATTTCGAGCAATTGTCGGTTCATTGAGTGTGACTTTCGCGGAGCATTGTTAAATGGCTCAATTCACAAAGAATCCGCGTTTGAGAATTGCAGTTTTAACGGCGCTAATCTTTTTGTTTCGAAATTTGAAGAATGTAAAATGACGGGTTCAGATTTTACTGGCTCCAATATGGATGGGGTCACAATATTCCAAGGTGATTGGTCCTATACCAATCTGAGACATACTAGACTAGTTAAACAGGACTTGCGCGGAATTAAATTCTACGAAGCAGACTTATCCGGAGCAAACTTAGAAAAAGCCGATTTAAGAGATTGTGATCTGACAATGGCGATACTGGCAAAAGCGAAGCTGCAAGGTGCTGATGTGAGAGGGGCAAAGATGGAGGGAGTGGATTTTAAATCGCTAGCCATTGTAGGTATGAGAATGGATAATGAACAAGCTATATTGTATGCACGATCTCATGGAGCCAAAGTAGGCTAGTGGAAATAGTGTTTCTAAAACTAGTAAAAGCGTGAGGACGCAGGAATTGCTGATTCTTCATGCTTTTTATTTTGGTGCTTGCCAGATCATTATTCATATACAGATTGACTTTTTAACTTTTCATGAACATGTAAATAGAAATTAATTATCAGTTCTAATAGATATTTTTATCTTTAATTATTTGTAATAAACTATGATATGGTTATAATTAAATGAGAGAAGGTGTGTGACTAGGTCGCACCTTTGCTTGGTGTGACGCCAATGCAGGAGCGCCTAAATCCTTTCTGCAAATTTCAGGGAATAAGGATGGGTAAAATGAGCAACGGAGAAACTAAAACAGACGTCATCTTAATTGGTGCCGGAATCATGAGTGCAACTTTAGGGACACTTCTGAAAGAATTAGTACCGGAATGGGAAATTACAGTATTCGAAAAGCTCGAAAATGCTGGAGAGGAAAGCTCTAACGAATGGAACAATGCTGGAACAGGGCATGCGGCTCTGTGCGAGCTTAACTACACTGTCGAAAAACCAGACGGTTCTATAGATATAAGCAAAGCTATCAAAATTAATGAACAATTTCAGTTATCCATGCAGTTTTGGTCTTATCTCGTAAACAGTAAGTTAATTCATAATCCACAGGATTTTATCAGGCGATTGCCACATATGAGTATGGTTCAAGGGGAACAAAATATTAATTTTTTGAAGAAACGTTTT
Organism: Pristimantibacillus sp.; assembly: GCA_048976605.1. Lineage (GTDB taxonomy): Bacteria > Bacillota > Bacilli > Paenibacillales > Paenibacillaceae > Pristimantibacillus. Next base: position 25,135 of record JBHGUX010000008.1, read on the forward strand.
GAAGCGTTGTCGAATAATCCTTTGTTTGAAGGGATGGAATTTTCCGAGGACACTGCCAAACTGATGGAATGGATTCCGCTTATTATACAGGGTCGTCCTTCAAGTGATTCCATTGCAGCAACCAAAATTGACACGGGTACAGATGTCAACTTTGGTGCTTTAACGCGTATTTTATTTGACCATTTAAAAACTAAAAACGTCAATATTAAATACAAACATAGCGTTGATAATATGAAACGTGCAAGCGACGGCTCGTGGGAGTTGAAAGTACGCAACGACAAAGGTAACCTCGAACGCCATAATGCAAAATTCGTCTTCATTGGAAGCGGGGGAGGAAGTCTGCATCTACTGCAAAAATCCGGTATTCCTGAAGGAAGACAAATTGGTGGTTTTCCAGTAAGTGGAATATTCCTTGTGTGTAATAATCCGGAAGTTGTAGCGCAGCATCATGCCAAAGTATACGGAAAAGCTAAGGTTGGAGCTCCTCCTATGTCTGTTCCGCATCTTGACACAAGATTTATCGACAACAAAAAATCGTTGCTGTTTGGACCTTTCGCAGGATTCTCACCAAAGTTTCTAAAAACAGGTTCCATGTTTGATTTAGTTACTTCCATAAAACCGAATAATCTCGTAACTATGTTGTCTGGCGGTGCAAAAAACTTATCTTTGACAAAGTACCTGATCGAGCAAGTTATGCTGTCTAAAGAAAAGCGCATAGAAGAACTGCGAGAATTTATCCCGAATGCTAAAAGCGGAGATTGGGATTTAGTAGTAGCTGGACAACGTGTTCAAGTTATTAAAGATACTGAAGCTGGCGGCAAAGGTACACTTCAATTTGGTACGGAAGTAATTTGTGCAGCTGATGGTTCGATTTCTGCATTACTAGGTGCTTCTCCAGGAGCTTCTACAGCTGTTCACGTTATGTTCGAGATCATTAATAGATGCTTCCCGCAACATATGAAAGAGTGGGAACCGAAAATTAAAGAAATGGTACCTTCTTATGGCTTGTCATTAATGGAAAATCCAGAGCTTCTGAAGGAAATTCATTCCTCAACTGCAGAGACACTTGGATTAAACGAAAAAGAACTAGTTCAGTCTTCAGGGGTATAATTGAATAAGCATATATAAGCAATCGAACTGGAATTTCGATTGCTTTTTTATATATTAATCTCTCTAATTTTTTATACGTACGATTATTACAAAACGAAGGAGCAGTTTTGCATAGAGCAACTGTTCCTTTGTTGTATTATTAAATCAAAATAGAACTGGTGCCTTGACCGGCTAAGGTATTTGTCTTGTCATTCAAACCGCAGAACTATTGGAGGCTATCGCCTTCAAGGTCATGAGTACAGGCCAAACGATCTCTTTGCGAATACAATAAGCTGTATTCCAAATCTGGAAGGAGATAATTACTGTGAAACGTAATGATTACTATAACATGGGTAATGAAGGCAACATGAATGTTAATGAGTTTTGTCCTGATTGTCCAACGCAGACGATTTATGATCCTCCAATTACACAATACGAGAATTACTTCCACCCACAGCTAGTGAATGTCGTTCAAAATATTGAAACGGTGAAGCAGCATCATTGTTGTCCTGTCTATAAGCACTTCTACACGCATACAGAGAAAAATGTCATGGTTTCGAACGTCAATCGTAGGAAGCCTACTAAAGCATCTTCCCAAAAACGCTCGAAAAAATAGTCTTTATATAAAACAAAGACCCGCAACACTTCGTGAATGAAGTGTTGCGGGTCTTACTGTTATAGAATAAATACAAGACAATAGATGGTTAGGTGATTCTGAAGTGTTTATGTCTATACTGATCGTTGGCATGTTATATTGGTTTCCTAAGCTGCTAGCTTACCTTCATTGCAAGTTGTATGAAGAGATGAGCTGAATATTGAAATCGTGGAAGGGAAGATGTATTGTGCTGAATGAAGTAGAAGTTATTGAAAATTTGGTGCAACAAAAGAGTACGAGCACTACTCCCCTCGTAGTGATGATGTGCGGCGTGGCAGGATCGGGTAAAACAACTTTTGCTCAAAAACTGGAGAAAGAAGGATTCGCCCGACTCTCGATAGATGAAGATATTTGGGCCACACATGGCCGTTTTGGAGTAGATTATCCAGAGCAAAATTATGAGTTATTTAAAGAAGAATCGGAAATAAAGCTGCGCGGGGAGCTGGTGAATCTGATTCAGGCTGAACACTCTGTCGTCATCGATTTCAGCTTTTGGCAACGTCAACGACGCAGTGACTATAAGCAACTGATCGAGCAGCATGGCGGAGTGTGGGAATTGATTCACTTAAAGGTTCAACCAGATGAATTACGTAAGAGGCTTCTTATCCGAAGTGAACGTTTTGACGCCAATGCGGCGTTTCCAATTACCGAAGAAACTCTAACTCGGTTTTTAAGTGGTTTTGAAATCCCTTCTGGAGAAGGGGAAACGGTGATTGAATCATCTTTATAAGCACATTTTCATTCAAATCTGTTACAAGGAGGAGATAGAATGCTTTACGATTTACAAGGGGAAGCAAGTATGTCACCTATTGTGGGAATATTATACTCAGCTGTGGAAGAGAACAGCCAACGACTACAATTAATCACGGAAGGCATGTCGCAAGAAGAAATAGATTACAAGGGTCCAAATAACAACTTTAATAGTACTGCTCAGTTAATACAACATATCATGTATGTTGATCTTAATTGGGTTTACAGAATGAAGGGACAAGCCCTTCCTGATTCTTTAAAAGAGCAATATGGACCCATGATAGATGCAAATAATAGGCTGCCGATGATCAAAGGTAAGTCTTTGAACACAATGATGTCTAGGTATGAAGGTGTATTAATGATGTTGAAAGAAACATGTACATTATTAACAGATGCTGATCTAGATAAAATTGTCGCTTTTGGACATGAAAATGAAAAGCAAGCAACTATACGCTGGGGACTATGGCATATGGCTGACCATAGCCGCTATCATCAGGCTCATATAAATCAGCTTAGAAAGTGGTATAAAGAGGGATCAGAAGAATCCAAATGATGGACAATTTAGTTCACTATCGCTGTCCAGCAGGGTTATGTTAAAATTGACGAAATCCCTTCAAAATAATAAGGAAGTGTTAAACAATGAATTTCGAAATAGTTATGCAGGAGCTTGAAGCTCTCAGCAAGGAAAGAACCAAGAAAATATATGTATCCAATGGCGCACATGAACCACTCTTTGGTGTGGCTACAGGACAAATGAAACCCATAGCCAAGAAAATCAAAAAAAACCAAGCTTTAGCTGAGGAGCTTTACAGCACGGGGAATTATGACGCCATGTACTTTGCCGGTGTAATTGCAGACCCAAAAGCAATGACTGAAGCTGATTTTGAACGTTGGATAGATTTGGCTTATTTTTATATGCTTTCCGATTACGTAGTGGCAGTAACCTTGGCAGAAACAGATATTGCACAGGATGTTGCCGATAAGTGGATCGCAAGCGGCGATGAGCTAAGAATGTCAGCGGGCTGGAGTTGTTACTGCTGGCTTTTGGGTAATCGGCCGGACGTTGAATTTTCCGAAAGCAAACTTGCTAATATGCTTGAAATTGTGAAAAATACGATTCATGATTTTCCCGAACGAACAAAATACGCTATGAATAATTATCTTTACACAGTGGCGGTATCCTATTTGCCTCTCCATGATAGGGCGGTCGAGACCGCTAACGCAGTTGGCCCAGTAGAAGTCAAACGGGACGAGAAAAAAAGTAAATTTTTGCTCGCTTCCGAAAATATTCAAAAGGCAGCAGATAAAGGGCAACTTGGTTTCAAACGCAAATATGTAAGATGTTAAGCGATTGAAAAGGACCTATTACTACCTAGAGATTAATCAATAACAATCAGAGGAAAGCTGCCGGTAATAACCGGTGGTTTTTTTTGCTAATGATCGTTAAATGTAATTTCAAACGGAACAATAAAAATTCAGTACCGTATGATCATAAAAAGAGTTCCCGAAAGATTCATTAAATTCTATGCAGCTTAACTTTATATTGCTCATCAACATGGATATGTAATAAGATTGATTTTGTGTTACAATCTCACATCTGAAGGTAGGAAGACATCATGAAGGGGCTTATTATTGTCATTCTTTTATTGATCTTTTTTGCACCAGTTCTGGGCATCTCTCTTGCCTATGGTTTTGGTACCTTACTCATGCTAAGTATTCCAATTTTGCTTGTTTTATGCGGTGTAGCTCTCCTTATATTATGGCCAATCAATAAGTATTTTGATAACCCTAACAATGAGCGAAAGTATCAAGCATGGGTGGATTCGTTATTTGCGAAAGGCGATGCGAAGAGAAGACGAGAGAATGGTACTCTTACAACTGAAGAGTTTAATGCTGTCATTCAATACTTTAATGAACACCGCTCATTTAAAGACTGTCCTACATACTTGTCGCTCTCACCGCTGCAGAAACAGACCATGCTTAAAAGGATGCATTCGTTTAATTCTTGGAGTGTCATAGTCGAACGCAAAGATTCCAAACTTATTTATGAGCCTAGATGAAGAGCTGAGACTGTAGAATCTGTCTGAAAATATGAGTATGTAAGAGTGCTTGTAGAAACAAGCACTCCACAAGCTTAGCAATAAGGTTTCTTTGTCCAATGCTTCTTGCCGATAATTAGAACTTTTTGACCAGGTTTGACAAATATAACTTTAACTTTATGCTTTTTAGCACTTCCGAATCCCATTCGAATCAGCTCCTCTCTATCAAGTAATTTAGTATATTCATAGATTAGTGAAATTGATTGTGTATTTGTTGGTTTTATGTGGAAGGATCAATACTTTCAACCTAACTAATATGTACGAACGGGAGCATAGTTCCAAAATGTGGTATCATGATGGAAATGATCCCGTGAGGAGGATATCCATGGATTACGAAAGCCTGAATCAATTTAGTGAAAAGGACCTGCGGTTGCAAAGCCAAATAGATGCAGTTCGCAACCATCATTTACAAACAAATGAACTCCAACAATATGTCCATCTTGTTTTTAGTCTTTCTGATGCAGGCTCGTTAAAAGTAACTCTCAGTAAGGTCAGCAGACGGAACCAATACCAAGTCTTAGCATTCAATGAGTGGTTTTCAGTCGGGCCAATTTCTAACTTAGATACAGTAACTGGACAGCAGAATAGGCTCTTTTGGTTGATGGAATACGATGGGGATTTCAGATATGGTCAACATTCCAACCAATAGCATCAGCTTGCCAATATGGTAAAAGCAGTAAAAAACATTCCTGAAAATAAAACCATCGTCATTTGGTGTGCGAATAACGCACATGATCAGACAGGCTTACGTTTCGTATTGTATTTGTTGAGAGAACGAAAACTGCCGGTTAATGTTGTCAATGTGACGGAGCTCTTTCATGCGGCTGGGCTTCAAAACAAAGAAGGGGCTATTCCCTATGCTAGCGCTTTAATCGATCGAGAGCATTTTCATACAATCGTAAGAAGATTTTATGAAGGCGTTCCTCTAGATCATAGCCAAAGAAGAAGGTATGAATCAGAATGGCTAATGCTCTCGGGAGAGAAGCATGTGCTTCGTTTGTGGGAAGAAGGTACTGTTAGAGGCAGGGATGAAAGTTCCTTAGACGAGGTGATAATAAGGGCTGTCATTGAACTGGAGCAAGAACAAGATGAGAATGGGTTTGTCAAAGCCGGGAGTGTCGTCGCTAGGGTGTTTGATACATCGCAGCAACTTGTTGGTTATTCATTCATTTCCTATAGAATTTGGCTCTTAGTTAACCAAGGAATTTTAATGTTTAGAGGACTACCGGGTGCTTTGCATCAGTTTTCTGTTAAACTTGACACTAGTAGATTAAGCACCCGCTGCACACTTTAGCGGAATAGAAACATATTCAGACTCCGTAAACGGCAGCGGAGGAGATTTACCGACAGTTTCTTTACCTCTCATTCAATCTCCGCAACCGATAAGCGTTCATTGCGGATTCGCCAAGCTCATCGAGAATGGTGTAATTCGCCCAAGCGCCCGCCACAGCTCCAATCCCCGGTACCATCTGCAGCATTTTCCGAAAGTCGATCGCATCACGGTATTCCTTCTGGAACGTCTCCCAGTCCATGTATTTGGAGTATTCAGTATTCGTAAACCACAGCTCCTTTTCAGTATCCCAACGCTTAATCGTGTCCAATAGCTTGGTACGCTGTTCGGAACCAGAGAACGCCAATTGAAACACCTTAAGAACAAATACTCGCTCGGAGAAATGCTTAGTATCGTATCCATAATTATGAGCTAGCTCAAACAAAAATTTCATCTTAATAGCGATTAATGCGGGGAAGTCCACGAAGTTAAGCACAATGCCACCTGCTCCGGTACCTGCGCCTTCGGCAACTGCGATTTTTTGGTAGATGGACAACAAGCGTTTCGCTTCTTGATCTGCGATTTCGAGATGGGTATTCTGCTGCACTGGTCTTTGAGGAGTATATTCCGCACCGAATAATGCTGTACGCACGATGGACTTAATGGTGGTCGTAATGACGTTGTGCATCTTGGGTGGAATCAGGTTATTAATTCGATTACCGATCGTCTTCGATGTTCTCTCCAACCATCCAGGCGGTTTGAATAACTGGCGCTCCCATGCGGCGATTTCGTTGCGAACTTTCTGCTCGTAATTCATTGTCAATCGCTCCTCCAACAGATATTGCTATATTGTACCAGAGAATACTGTGATTCGGAATAGACTGCGGTAGGTGGTCGAACCCGACCAAAGTCGTGGACGCGCCTACTCTTAGCCCCAATTATCCGAATCAGGTTGCTTTATGAAGTGGAACTGCATGTTTATGCAGAATTCGGATTGTTATCTAGGCAAACTAAATCTTGACATTCCTCAATAATATCGTATACATTTGTATACAAATAGTTTCGTATACGATTGTATACGATTATAATAGGAGGGGAAAAGATGCGTGAAGGACATAGGCATAAAGGCAACCATGGGGAAAGAGACCATTCGGAACACCAAAGTCATAGGCATTCACACAAGGATGGGATGAGGGATTTTTCGGATCAGCATCACAAAATCGCTCAAACGTTTCGCAGGGGCAGAGCTATCGCATTCTTGGATAAGCTTAATGTTAATCGTTCGACTTTGCAGCGGCAGTTAAATGACCCGCAGTTTGATTCGATTAAACAAATCATAAGTGGTGAATTAAAAGCAACAGAAACGATCATCGAAGAGTTTGTCCATTTGTTTCAGCTTCATGAGATTGTTGCAGAAGATAAATCTACTGAAGATAGTAACCCTGATGAAAATGGTTCGAAAAATGAAAATAGTTAATAAATGATTCCACCTTATTATTCTGACATTCGCGGTATTTACGTCGAAGATAATGGACTCACTCTATATAAGAGGGAGGAAAGGATTTGAACTCGAAACCAAACGGAATATTAAAACCATATTTCAAAGAGACATGGCTCATCTATCTCTCGTCAATTACGTTGCATGCCGTAGCAAGCATCATTTACGCTTTCTTTCCGAAAGTGCTCGGTGACTTCACAGATCGACTTCAGAGTGGAGATTTGATAACGCATGATATCATGCGTTATAGCCTGTTGCTGCTCATGATCGGTGCAGGGCACGTACTCATCGGTGGGTATGGACAATATCTCGTCATGTATGTCGGTCGTTTGTTTGAATTTATAACCCGTCGTAAACTATTCTCACATTTCTTAGGACTAAGCGAGCACTATTATTCGAGAAACGGTACGGGCAAGTTACTGAGCTACTTTATGAATGACATTACTGGCGTAAGAGAATCGATCTCCATGGGAGTCAATCAGATGGCAATGGGGACGATGCTATTATTTTCTTGTATAGGTGCAATGATCCTCAGTGATATTCCACTCTACCTAATCGCATTATCAGTCGGACCATTGTTCCTTATTCCCTGGATTGTGACGCGCTTCGGACCGGCCATTCGCAAAAGATCTCTAAAAGTGCAGGAGTCTTTGGGAGCGATGACTGAATCAGCGGAGGAACAGTTCGGAGGTATGCGGGTCACGAAAAAATTCGCGGTAGAGCCGATTATGATCGAGCGATTCGGTACCTATGTCGACCGAATACGCGACAATCAGCTATCGCTTGTCCGGATGTCGTCACTCTTTCAAGCCCTAGTACCGTTTCTTGGCTCAATGTCCTTGATTATGGCGTTAGCGCTCGGCGGATACTTAACCGTTACTGAACGGATTACTCTTGGCAATTTTGTCGCACTGACGTTATACATTCGAATGTTGATGAACCCATTGCAACAAATCGGTAACGTCATTAATACGGTACAGCGATCACGCGCATCGTTGCAAAGGCTGAATGAATTGGTCGCTGTTCAGCCTGACATTATTGAAGCGGAAGATGCTGTACCAGTCGAGCTAGACCGATCTGTTGTACATATCAAGGGACTTACTTTTTCATATCCGGAAACTTCCCAACCTGCTTTGCGACAGATCGATCTGATCATTGAGCCTGGAATGACGATCGGCATCGTTGGGCGTACTGGCAGTGGCAAGACAACGCTTGTCAAATTGCTTCTGCGAACGTATGAAGCACCAGAACATTCGATCCAGATCGGTGGGACTGACATCCGCAATATTAAGCTGGAGAGCTTACGCAGTCAGATAGCCTACGTTCCACAGGACGGCTTCCTCTTCAGCAACACGATTAGAGAAAATATCTCTTTTGCCAAACGGCAAGCAGGACAAGAAGAGATCGAAATAGCTGCAAAGCAAGCACAAATCTATAGTAGTATTATGGAGTTCCCTAATGAATTCGAGACGAAGTTAGGGGAACGCGGCGTAACCTTGTCCGGGGGACAACGTCAGAGGACGAGTCTCGCGCGAGGCTTAATCAAACAGGCGCCATTCATGATTTTGGACGACAGTGTTAGCGCAGTCGATGCAGTTACTGAGACGGAGATTCTACAGACGATTCAGGAAGTGCGCCGCGGCAAGACTACCATTATCATCGCGAACCGAATCAGTGCACTGAAGCATGCAGACCTCATTATTGTCATGGACGAAGGACGAATTGTCCAGCGCGGCAAGCACGAGAAGTTGCTCGCAGAGCCGGGGCAGTACGCCGCTCTCTATGCCCTACAAGAGGAGGGAAGCCAGCATGCCGCATTCTAATGATAATCGGGAAAAGGAACCTAAGCCTGAGCTTGGCAAGCAAACGAAATACCAATATCGATCTGCCTTTCGGATCCTTAGCTCCTATGTCATACCGCATCGGCTTACCTTTACATTAGTCGTAATCTGCACGGTGATCGCAATTGCGTCCGAGCTATTCCAGCCCTACCTAATCAAGGTTGTTATCGATGATAATTTGATGGCAGGCAAGAACGATTTCGGCAATATTCTTACGATCTGCATGATTTACTTCGGACTATCGCTATCCGGTTTCTTGTTCACTTATCTGCAGAACAATTTACTTCAGTACGCAGGACAAAGCATCGTGGCAAAGATTAGAAAACAGTTGTTCGAGCATATTACGAAGCTTTCTATGTCTTACTTTGATAAGACGAAGAACGGCAATCTAATCACACATATCTCAAGTGATACAGAAGCAGTAAACCAATTTTTCAACCAAGTGTTGCTGACACTTCTGCGTGATGGACTTTCATTGATCTTCATCCTTGTTATGATGTTTCAGCTCGATGTAACGCTTGGCACCTATTGCCTCGTGTTACTCCCAATCATCACCGTCATTACGATCTCATTCCGTTCCTTTATGCGTAATACGTATCAGATGGCACGCACACGCCTGTCTCGACTTATTGCATTCGTAGCAGAGAATCTGTCGGGTATGAACCTGATTCAGGTCTTCCAACAGCAAAAGGTGCAGGCAGAACAGTTCAAAGAACGGAATGACATGTATTACAAGGCTAATATTCGTGAAATACGTACGCATGTTCTGTTCAATAAATCTTTCGATCTGTTGAGCAATCTTACAATCGCCTTCGTTACCTGGGTTGGCGGCAATGCGGTTCTAGGACATACGCTAGAATTCGGTGTCCTGTATGCGTTCATCACCTATATACGCCAGTTCTTCCAGCCGATCAATGCCATTACACAGCAGTGGAACACCTTACAATCGGCTACTGTCGCCGTGAATCGTATCTGGGGTGTATTCGATATTCAACCAGATATTAACGATCGTCCGCAGCCGCTTCGAATGGATTTGGAATCTGTACATGGTCGCATCGATTTCAATCATGTTAAATTTGGTTATGATGCGGGCTCACCGATCTTTAGTGGATTTGATCTCCATATTCGTCAAGGCGAAATGATCGGCATTGTCGGTACAACAGGTGCTGGCAAAAGCTCGCTCATGAGCTTATTGTGCAGGTTCTATGATGTACAGGATGGCAGCATTCTCATCGACGGCAATGATATTCGAGATTTGCAGCAGGCTCAATTGCACCGGATTGTCGGTTTGGTCCAGCAAGAACCGTATTTGTACGCAGGTAGTATTATTGACAATATACGGATGTTCGACGACACAATCTCACGCGAAGCAGTGATTCGTGCATGTGAATTCGTAGGGGCAGGCCCAATGATAAGACGTATGAACAATAGCTATGATACAAAATTGTCGGAGCGCGGCAGTGGGTTGTCGGCAGGTGAGCGGCAACTGCTGTCCTTTGCAAGAATTATCGTTTTCCGTCCGAAGATTCTCATTCTGGACGAAGCTACCGCGAATCTGGATTCTCAGACGGAGCAGTTGATCCAAGAGGCGTTACACATCGTCTCCGAAGGTCGAACAACGATCGTCATTGCACATCGCTTGTCCACAATCATGCACGCCGACCGAATTATTGTTATGCGTCAAGGTGAGATCGTCGAGTCAGGGACACATAATGAGCTGTTAGAGCTGCAAGGCTTTTATGAGGAATTGTATCTTCATTCGCAAGGTGTGTCGGGAAAAAAAGAAGCTCATTTTACGACCTATTAGTTAAAAATCATTTATAGGAGGCAATTAAATGTTAATTCAAACGAGAACAATTGTTGTACAAAAAGAACAAGTGGAACTGGTCCTTGAACGCTTTTCTAAGGACAGCCCGATGGATGCTATGGATGGGTTAATAGATAAAACGATCATGGTGAATCGAAAGAAGCAGGAATATGATGAGGTTGTAGTCATGATACGTTGGAGGTCTATTGAAGATTGGAAAAACTGGGAGAAAAGCGATGTTCATATTCAAGGGCATCGGCAGAAGAGAGGTAATCCGGCACCTGATTACATTATTAGCACTGCAGTTAATATGTACGAAGTTAAAGCAATAAAAGAAGGCGCAAAAAATAACAGCTAAAATAGGCTGATATCAAGAAGACCAGATAAGTATTGACTTATCTGGTCTTTTATATTTTACTGCAAAATTAATTTTACTATAGCTAGACCACGTTCTTGACGCCGTCAGACGATTCTATGCGATTTATCAAATAGACGAAAACTTTTTGAAGAAGTATGACAGACTGTTGTCAGGGTTCCTTTATTATAATAGGAACAGAAACAAATCAATTAAATGATAAAAGGAGACGAATCCATGTCGAATCATTCGGAACAAATTACAGTGAAATCGAGAGAAGATTTGAGGATTTGGCTACAGGAAAATTGTAGGACTGAAAAATCCTGTTGGGTAGTAGTTAGTTTGACTCCAAACTCAGATACTTTGCTGTATTTGGATGCGGTCGAAGAATCTTTGTGCTTTGGCTGGATAGATGGGGTGAAAAAGAAAATAGCTGAAACGGGGCTGGCACAGAGACTGTCTCCTAGAAGCAAAAGAAGTTCGTGGACTGAATTGAATAAAGAACGTGTCCGCCGTCTTGAAAAGTTGGGGTTAATGAGAGATGAAGGAAGAAAGGTACTTCCTGATATGGATTCTTTTATAATAGATAGGGTTATAGAGCAAAGGTTGAAAGATGATAGTCAAGTATATGAGAATTTTTTGGCATTTCCATCTCTTTATAAAAGAGTCCGGATCGACACGATACAAAGCAATAAAAATCAACCTGAATTATTTAATAGTAGATTAGACAAATTTATAACAAACACGAAAGAAAATAAAATGTACGGTCAATGGCATGATAATGGACGCCTTCTAGATTATTAAGATGCGCTAGATCGAATAGAAAGAAATTAATGAAGAAATTTAAACTAGTGAAGGAGGTATTGTATACCTCCACCCATGCATTAGTCTATGGTATTAATGATCATTTTCGTCAGCGTTTAAAGTGTAAAACTTGCTTACGCTGCGTAAGAAAGTCGTACCATCTGCAATTTTAACAATATCATCATGATACGCAATGACTGGAGCTGGCGGTCTTAACAACATGCGGTCTTGGTAGACTTTAATGGGCACTTTTGTAGATTTAGCAATTCTAAAATCGTAATCCGTTTTCAGCTCTTGTCCAGCTTTGAAATGATGATTTTCATTCATACCTATGCTGACCTCCAAAGATTTAATTGATTATGCGGCATAAGAGGACACAATCCAGTTATTAGGATGTCCTTACAACGGAGAGTTATTCAAATTCGCTTAAATAGCAGTTTATAGTTGACAAGACACAAAATGGAGACATATTATTGAATTTCCACTAAATGGTGTCGAAAATTCTACGGACCAGAATTAACATAACAAGCAGGATATAGTTGAAAGCCATTTTATAGCTACGAATTGTACTATATACAAGTAAAAATTAACATGATTGGAAGGATGTTTAATATGAGCGAATCTAATCAGGAGCATATCGTAATTTTAGGTGCGAGGGAAAACAATCTCAAGAATGTATCCTTACGAATTCCCAAGCGGAAGATAACGATATTCACTGGGGTTTCTGGATCTGGCAAGTCTTCGATCGTATTTGATACAATCGCAGCAGAATCTACACGATTGCTGAATGAGAACTTCAGCATGTTCGTGCGCAATTTCCTGCCCCGCGTTCCGCAACCGGATACGGATGCGATCGAGAACCTGAGCATGGCTGTTATTGTGGATCAGAAACGGCTAGGTGGCGGTTCCCATTCCACGATGGGCACGATTACCGATATCTCTCCGATTCTCCGTCTTCTATTCTCCCGTGTGGGGCAACCCTATATTGGACAAGCGAACATGTTCTCGTTTAACGATCCGCAAGGCATGTGTCCCGAATGCAGTGGGATAGGTCGCAGGCTGGGCGTCGACATGAGCAAGGCGCTAGACATGTCAATGTCATTGAATGAAGGGGCAATCATGCTGCCGGATTATTCGGTGAACGGCTGGGATTGGAACATGCTCGTACAGTCAGGTTCCTTCGATACCGACAAGAAGCTAAGCGATTATTCAAATGAGGAGCTAGAGCTACTGCTTTACGGCAAGGCAAGGAAAGTTAAAATGGATTTTGCCGGGAAGGCAACGAATATTACAGTGGAAGGCGTCATTGAGAAGTTCACCAACAAATACATTAAGCAAGATGTGAAAATGAAGTCCGAGCGCACGCAAAAAGCTGTTGCACCGTACATTTCCGAGGGTCCGTGCTCCAGTTGCCGCGGTGCGAGGCTCAGTCAGGCCGCTCTCAACTGCAGAATCAATGGACTCAACATTGCTGAGCTGTCCTCCATGGAAGTCGGGCAGCTCATCCGTGTCATTCGGGAGATTGATGATGCAATCGCCGCGCCGGTCGTCAAGGCGCTGACGGAGCGGCTGCAACATCTGATGGATATTGGACTTGACTACTTAACGTTGGATCGTGAGACAGATACATTGTCCGGCGGCGAGTCGCAGCGTGTCAAGATGGTGAAGCACTTGAGCGGCAGCCTGGTAGACGTCACTTACATCTTCGATGAACCAAGTGTTGGCTTGCACCCCCGTGATGTACATCAGTTAAATGGATTGCTTGAGAAGCTGCGTGACAAGGGAAATACCGTGATTGTCGTCGAGCATGATCCGGATGTGATCAAGATGGCGGATCATATCGTTGACGTAGGACCTCACGCGGGCAACCGAGGCGGTACCATCATGTATGAAGGAAGTTTCCAAGGCCTATTGGAGGCAGGTACACTTACAGGCAACCATATGAAGCGACCGCTCCAATTGAAGCATGATTGCAGGCAGCCATCCGGTAAGCTATCCATCAAGGATGCGACATTGCATAACCTGCGGAACGTGAGTGTAGATATTCCAACCGGAGTACTGACAGTAGTTACCGGAGTCGCCGGATCGGGCAAGAGTACACTAATTAACGAAGTTTTCCTCAGCAAGCATCCGGATGCGATTATTATCGACCAATCGGCGGTAGGCGTGTCAACACGCTCGAATCCCGCAACCTATACAGGAATTATGGATGATGTGCGCAAGGCATTTGCTTCAGCGAACAAGGTGAGCCAAGGCCTTTTCAGCTTCAACTCGAAGGGAGCTTGCGAGAACTGCCAAGGGTTGGGGGTTGTGTATACAGACCTTGCATTCCTCGAAAGTGTGAAGCTGCCATGTGAAGTATGCGGGGGTAGACGGTTCAAGGAAGAAGTGCTCGAGTACAAGCTGAACGACAAGTCAATTGCAGAAGTACTAGAGATGACTGTAGAGCAGGCATTGGAATTTTTTGAGCTAAAAGAAGTGGTGCGCAAGCTCCAGGCGATGAGTGATGTGGGGCTGAATTATATTACACTCGGCCAGCCGCTCAGCACGCTTTCGGGCGGGGAATGCCAGCGTATCAAGCTGGCGAGCGAACTGCATAAGAAGGGCAGCATCTATGTGATGGACGAGCCAACAACCGGCCTGCATATGTCAGATATTGGTCACCTTCTAGCGATCATGAACCGCCTCGTGGATGCTGGAAATACGGTGATCGTCATCGAGCACAACCTCGATGTGATTAGCCAAGCGGATTGGATCATCGATATGGGACCGGACGGAGGCAGCAAAGGCGGTCAAGTGGTGTTCGAAGGTACACCTACGCAGATCACCCATGCAGAGCAGTCGATTACGGGAAAATACTTGATGTAATTTTTTAACATGTGAATAAATAGTGCGGCTGCCTACAGAATCGGCAACCGCACTATTAATTAAATTGCCGTTATGTGCTTATGAAAATTATCAACGTAGTCAAGATCACGTCTATCCGAAGTCAAAAAGCCATCGTCTAGATCAAAGTTTGATCTAGACGATGGCTTTTCTCTTTTTACGTCAAATCCGATTCATGATGTTAGAACGCATCTTTGCGAGTTATAGAGTAGAGATGTCGATAACGAATCGATACCGCACATCACTTTTGAGGACACGCTCATACGATTCTTCGACTTGGTCTGCATGGATCACTTCAATCATAGGGACAATGCCGTGTTCAGCTGCGAAGTCGAGCATTTCCTGGGTTTCACGAATTCCGCCAACTAGTGAACCAGCAATGCTGCGACGCCCCATAATTAATGAAAACACATGGTATTTATCTGGTTCAGCTGGTGCGCCGACATTTACTAGTGTCCCATCAATGCGAAGCAGTGATAAATACGCATCAACATCCAGATTGGCAGACACGGTGTTTAAGATCAGATCAAAGCGACCTGCTAAATCTGTAAATATAGCAGGATCACTTGTCGCAAAATAATGATCTGCGCCAAATTTCAATGCTTCTTCTTCTTTATTATTAGAGCGACTCAATACGGTTACTTCAGCACCCATAGCATGAGCAAATTGAATCGCTACGTGGCCAAGACCACCCATTCCGACGATGGCAACCTTCTTGCCGGGTCCAATGTTCCAGTGTTTTAAAGGAGAGAATGTGGTAATGCCTGCACATAATAGAGGGCTTGCCACATCCATACCTAGACCGTCTGGGATACGGACAACGAACCCTTCTGTTACAACGATTTTTTGGCTATATCCTCCGTATGTTGGATTACCATCGTAGTCTAGACTGTTATAGGTGTTGATAACACCTTTCGTGCAATATTGCTCCTCGCCACTGAGGCAATATTCGCATTCTCCGCAGGAATCAACAAAGCAGCCAACGCCAACGCGGTCACCTACAGCATATTTGGTCACTTCTGTTCCTACTGCTTCTACGACTCCGGCAATTTCATGACCAGGAACCATTGGGAAGATTCCACCACTCCATTCACCGAATGCACTGTGAATATCAGAGTGGCAAATGCCACTAAACTTAATATCTATTAAGATATCATGTGGCCGTAATTCTCTCCGCTCAATAGTGGTCTTTTCAAATGGTGCTTTTGCACTTGGGACACTTAGAACACGTGTCGTAGTCGTGTTTTTATGATTATTGCACATAAAAGATAACACAATCCTTTCTATTGTGAACTTATATAAAAGCTACAAGATTAGCTTAATCCTTAATGTGGACTTTAAGGCAAGGTTTTTTTGAGGGAGTAAATATTAAAGTGAGGTGTCACACTTCATTTTACAATCAGACACCACACAACCTTATTATTAAGGTAAGTAGTTCTTAATTAGTCTTAAACGACAGGCTTTCTTTTTCTTTGTGGTACTTCTTTTCTAATTGATCGTAGTGTTCTATTTTCATTTCAATTTTAGTAAAAGCGTTATCCAAATCTCTTTGTTTCTCCATCATTTTCTCTTTATGTTTTTCAAATATCTGTTTGCGTTGCGACGCTGTGCTGTCTCCTTCTTTTGTTAATTCCACGATTGCGCGTAAATCTGAAAGAGGTATGTCCGTTTTTCGTAAACATATTATAAGCTCTAACCATAATAAATCCGTTTCGTTAAAAATGCGATTACCATTTACATCTCTTTTAATAAAAGGCAAAAGACCCTCTTGTTCATAATATCGAAGTGTATGTGCAGGCAAACCTATCTTTTCTGCTGCTTCTTTTATATGAATTTCCATAATATCCTCCTTAAATCTTTTTATTATTTTGTTATTTTACTGAGATCTAACTCTTAAGTATTATAGTGCTTAAAGTGTACTTTAATGCAACATTCGCATTTTTATCTGCTTCTTAATAGCTGCAAATGTTTACTTGACTTAAAGTCGACTTTAAGAGTTATTGTAGCTTGGTATTTGAAAATAAAGAAGAAGGAAGTAAGGAAGGTTGGATATGGACTATTATGGCTAAACGAAGTGATTTGCTCATATTTATTATGATGGTAGGAGTATTCGGTATTTTAAATACTGAAATGGGTGTTATAGGTATATTGCCTTTGATTGCAGGCTACTATGATGTCAGTGTAGCAGAAGCAGGATTGTTTGTGAGCCTCTTTGCGCTAGCTGTTGCAATATCTGCTCCAATTATGCCGCTAATTTGTTCAGGTATAAATCGCAAGACAGTAATGTTGCATGTACTCGGTGTTTTCGTTCTGGGTAACATTGTCTCGATATTTGCATCTAACTTTACTATTGCCTTGATTGCTCGGGTGATTCCAGCTATTTTTCATCCTATATATTGTTCAATGGCGTTCACAGTAGCTGCTAACTCAGTCAGCAAAGAAGAAGCTCCTAAAGCTGTTTCTAGAATAATGTTGGGAGTATCCGCAGGTATGGTAGTTGGTGTGCCAATCACTAGTTTGATTGCTAGTGAAACTTCTTTTGAAATGGCTATGTTATTTTTTACTGTCATTAATGCGATAACATTCATTGCTACAGTGTTATTTGTACCAACTATGCCTGTTAAGGAAAGACTTTCATATGGATCACAAATAAGCGTATTAAAAAATTCAGTTACTTGGCTTTCTATTGCCGCTGTTATTTTTATTAATTCAGCAATATTTGGGGTTTATAGTTACCTTGCTGAGTATCTTGAAACCATTACTAATATTTCTGGGAAAACGATAAGTTTAATGTTAGTTGTATACGGTGGGGCAAATGTTATTGGAAACATGGTAGCAGGGAAGTTACTTGTTAAAAATGCCATCAACACGGTAGTGACTTTTCCTTTCGCATTAGGAGCAGTCTACATCGTATTATTCTCATTTGGACAGTTCACTGTCCCTATGGCTATCATTACTTTAGTGTGGGGAATTCTAGCTGGTATTGGGGGTAATATTGCTCAATATTGGATAACGTCTGCAGCTCCCAAAGCTCCTGATTTCGCTAATGGATTATTCTTATCATCCGCTAATATAGGAACTACAATTGGAACAGCTCTAGGCGGTTTGTTTATATCAGCAATAGGTCCACCATACATCGTAGTAGGAGGATTACTATCGTTGTTATTGTGTGCGGTGTGTATTTTACTAAGAAACAACAGATTTGGACCTAGAAAACAACATGCTATAGAAGAATTTTAATCAGTTTGTGCGTGGTGAATTTCTACAAGGAGCTTGTCATTGCAGACTCCTTGTAGAAATTCAGTCAGTAAATAGTCGATAGGCGGTGTTCTATGGCTAGGTCAAATTCTTCAACCAGGCAGCAAGAGCCTCGCCAATTTCATTAGGCGAATCCTCCTGGGGATAATGACGCCCAGATACGGTTATCTCCGTTTGCTCTAGCCAAGTACGGCAAAACTCTACATGCGTTGACGGCATAGTACCTGGATCACAATTGACGAAAAGTTTCGGAACCTTACTTTGTGCCAACCATTCTCCGTACGTGTTGACAATGTCCGTCACATCCGCCGGATCTCCATCGAATGGAAGCTGTCGAGGCCATGTTAGCGTAGGGCGGCGTCCTTCACCAGGCTGCGAGAAGGGCCGACGATATTCAGCCATCTCTTCCTCCGTCAATTTACGCAGAATACCGATTGGAAGGTTAGTCTCGATGAAAGAGTTTTGTTCTAGTACCATTTTTTCACCTTCCTCGGATCGTAATGCCTGAAAAATTGACCGTCCCCGTTCTGGAAGCTCGCTCCAACTACGAGGTTTTATGATTCCCTCCATGTAGGCAATTCCCTTGACTGCCTCTGGGTGGCGATACGCCCAATCAAATCCTAGAGCTGATCCCCAATCATGCACCACAAAAGTAACCCGCTTGTGAACACCAAGTTGATCCAGAAGGGCATCGAGGTAACGACGATTCTCTACAAAGGTATAAGAGCCAGAACCGCTTTGCGGAATTTTCTCAGAATCGCCCATACCAATTAGATCAGGAGCAATGCATCGACCGAATTTTAGAGCATAAGGGAGAATTTCACGCCAGAGATAGGAGGAAGTAGGATTGCCATGTAGGAAGACAATCGGATCTCCAATTCCAGCTTCAATGTAGGCCATTTCTAAACCATGCACTTGTTGACGCTTTTTTTCGAAGGGAAAATTAATCATTCACAATCTCACCTTTCATTTTTTAATTTATAGGTAGATACATGTATGATGTATGCAAGTACATACTTTCATTGTTGTTTTAAGAAAAGCCCACTTGGGGCTAAGAATAATGATTAAGGGCTAAGTGCTTTTGTAAATACGTGTACGCTTTCTTCAATAAATTCGTTCAACGTATGATCCGAGACCGATTCTTTGGCATTTAGTCTGCTAATAAAAGCACCATAATTCATCCACATAAACGATAATGCATGCATTTCTGGATTTGAAGAGACCACTTTGCCTTCTGATGACATCGTAGTTAGATAATCAGCAAGTAAATTTTTCAAGTGCTTCGGATTGCGGGAAGCCTCTTGTAGAATAGAGTCGGGAAGATTACTGCTTCCTTTAAGCGCTATTGAAATTAGTTTTCTGTTACGGTTCATAATAGTTTGATAAGTACGGCTTACTATAAGAAGGTCTTCATGCAGATTTCCTTTAAGTCCCTCGTTAAAAAGCTTTGTCATCTCATTGCCATAATGAAAATGATTGAAAGCAGCCTCGAGCAGTTTTTCTTTCGTTCCAAAATGCCTAAATAAAGTAACTTCGTTCACTCCGGCAGCAAGCGCGATTTCCTTGGTAGTCGTGCTGTCATATCCCTTTTCTGACATGAGGTTGATGGTTGCCAGCAATATTTTCTCGCTTGTAGTTGGATTAGCGCTCATGTTTCCACTCCCCATTAATGCAAGTGCTTACTTACATTTATGTTAATATATTAGATTATGTGTCACTAAAATGTCAATATATGAGTCACATCCTTGACATGACACCAAAAGGTGTCCTACAATGAAGATGTAACCAAATAGTGTCTAAATAATAAATTAACGATATGCTTAGGAGAGGTTGTTGTGAGTGATAACAACCAGTTGCGGGATGTGTTTGACGCGATTGCAGATCCAACCAGACGCCGACTGATTCACCTATTATCAGAGGTAGAGGAGGTACCGCTTCATGAATTAACGGCACAGTTTCTAATGGGCCGTACAGCGGTATCCAAGCATTTGACTATCCTTAAACAAGCAGGACTGGTACTTGACCGAAAAGTCGGCAGAGAAACGCGATATAAGCTAAATGCCGCTCCACTCAGCGAAATTCAAGATTGGGTAGCTTTTTACAGCAAGCTTTGGAATGAGAATATGTAAGCTTTAATCAGCCAATGGATAATGATTTTGAACTACATAATTAAATAGAAGAAGGGGTACGTAGATGATTAAAGGTGAAAGAAATACTAAGATTGATCCCTATTTCAATAAGCTTAAACAGTGGAAGGAAGAATTCGAGCTATTGAGAGAGATCGTTCTTGACTGCGGGTTGGCCGAGGGATTTAAGTGGATGCATCCTTGTTACACGGACCAGGGCAAAAACATTGTGTTAATACATGGTTTTAAAGATTACTGTGCGCTTTTGTTTCACAAAGGTGCGTTGTTAAAGGATCCCCATGGGATCCTAATCCAACAAACGGAGAATGTACAGGCGGCTCGCCAAATTCGGTTCACCAGTGTTCAAGAAATAGATGAGATGCAGCTGATCTTGAAAGATTATGTTGATGAAGCCATTGAAGTTGAGAAAGCCGGTTTGCAAGTAGAATATAAAAAGAATGCGGAATACATCATACCTGAAGAATTAGAAAATAAATTCATTGAAATCCCCGACTTAAAAACAGCTTTTGAAGCATTGACCCCAGGACGGCAAAGAGCATACATACTGCATTTTTCATCAGCCAAGCAATCGAGAACTCGAGAGTCAAGGGTTGAAAAATATCTCGCGCATATCCTTAATGGAAAGGGATTAGATGATTAGTAAATTTTATTTCGAAGGGATTAGAACATAAATGGATTAAACTCCGCGCTAAACGCGGAGTTTTTGTAATATAATGTTACGTTCTAGATGGTCAGTGTAAATGTAGACAGATACGAGACATCAAAGAATTGTGGCATCGGGCTCAAAGCCGTTCCAGATAATCGTCTGCTCTACTGGGAGGCGAGAGGTAGACCGGGCAGGTTTAGCTGCCTTGCCAATCGCTACGAGTAGAACCGGAACATAACGTGACGGGACATTAAACGTTGATACGAAGGCGTCTGCATCGAAGCCTACCATCGGGCCAGAGTCAAGCCCCTTCGCTTTCGCGGCAAGCATAAGTTGCATAGAAGCCAGCGATGCATTACGAATCGCTTCGTCACGCCGATAGGAGGAAGATTCGCTTACTGCATATGCTTTTTCGATCTGAGAGAATAGGGTTTGATGGGAAGTATAACCTGCGTAAGCATCTTCAAGTCCGGCCTGAATGACGGACCCGTACACAGGTACTGCGTTCCGATTGGCTTCCAAGTCTCCGAGTATAGCAACAGTGACGGAAGCATCTACGACCTGTTTTTGACCACTCGCGATAGGAAGCAGCTTTTCCTTAGCTTCCGACTCGGTAAAGGCGACGAACTTCCAATGTTGAAGATTCCATGACGAAGGGGCGCCGCCAGCGACTTCCAAAAGCTCCTTGATTTCTTGTTCACTAAGTTTGTACGATGCATCAAAGTATCTGACGGAATGACGTTCACGGAAAATGGTGAAAAAATCGGTTTGAACAGCGGAAGACATTCTAGATCGACTCCTTTGAACTTCAGTTTTATAGGATTGTGTTCGCGAACTTGAATCCGTTACTTGTCATATTATTCCAATCATCAGTGTGTAACAATAGCATTTTTCCCAAAGTGTATCGTAACAGTTGTACAAGTATAATATGATGAGCCTTAGAAAGTGTGGGGAGCGGAATGAAAAAGTATTTGGCAATTCTCTCTAAATTAGAGCGAAAAATCAATGAAGGGCAATTCGTTTCAGGTCAAAAGCTGCCATCGGTCCGAAATGCCGCGAAGCATTACGACTGCAGTGTCAGTACAATTACACGGGCCTATACGGAATTGGAGAAACGCCACGCCATTTACTCGATTGCTCAAAGCGGCTATTATGTGGTGGAAAAGGCAGGGAACCGAGCCAGCATAACGGAAAGCAAGTCAATAGATTTTGCTTCTGCGTCACCGGATCCAAGCGTGTTTCCCTATCTTGATTTCAAGCACAGCTTGGACAAAGCTTTAGACACTTACAAATACGATCTGTTCACTTGCGGCGATTCTAAAGGAATGGAAACGCTTCGCCATACGCTTGTTTCGCATTTGGCCGGGGATCAAGTGTTTGCCAATGCGGAAAGGATCATCGTAACATCGGGTGCCAATCTGGCGCTCGAAATATTAGCAAAAATGCCTTTTCCGAATGGTAATTCGGTCATCCTAGTCGAACAGCCTAGCTATGATATATATTTGCGGTTTCTTGAGGCGGAGGGCATTCCGGTATGCGGAATCGCTCGTACGACCGCCGGCATTGATTTAGAGGAATTGGAGGAGAAATTCAGACATGGAGGAATCAAATTTTTCTACACCATGTCTAGGTACCATAGCCCGCTCGGAACATCGTACAGCGTGGAAGATAGGAGAGCAATCGCCCGTTTGGCGAGCAAATATAATGTATTCGTCGTAGAGGACGATTATATGGCCGATTTAGGTGAAGAACCAGGCATTGATCCCATTTACTCGTATAACGTTACTTCACATATTGTTTATATAAAAAGCTTTTCGAAAATTATTTTTCCGGGACTTAGGCTCGGAGTTGCCGTTTTGCCGGAAAAGCTAATGAAAACGTTCTGCGATTACAAAAGATACGCTGACACCTCGCAATTGTCACAAGCAGCACTCGAAGTGTACATTAAGAGCGGTATGTACGAGCGGCACAAACGTAAAATATCCAAACAATATGCGACACGAATTCACACATTGAAAGAGGCGGTACGGCGACATAACGATTTAGGTTTACTCGAAATTTCGGATGTCCATTTCGGAGTGTTCGTTCAGTTCAAGATGCCACAGACGGTCAATCTTGAACGCTTAGTAGAGCGGCTTGCGGCAAAGGATATCTTTGTCGTCTCTGGTAAGCGATTTTATTTATCGGATTATATGGAAAGGGAGAAATTTATAAGGATCAGCATCTCACGTGCGCAGCCGGAGCAAATCGAAGAAGGGGTGCGGAAGATTATTGAAGAAGTGAAGCGGGAAGCTAGGTCTCCATCCTAATAGCGTGCCTGGAGTACGACTATAACTAGTGAAGAGAATAAAGAAATCATCAGCAAATACATGGATGCCTACAATTCATTTGATATTGAAAGTGTAATTAACCTTTTGCGTAAAGAGGTTGTATTCAGAAATTTATCTAAGGGGCTGTCCCATAAGTAGTAAGTTCGCTGGAGAGATAGCACACTTTAGACAGAAATGTTGGAAAAAATGAAAAATAGCGTTACAGGGGGCGATTCCTGTATCGTAATTTTTCATTTTCGGTCTATGGTTGTTTGACTCATAAGTCCAGTAAGTGTAATCTCTTCATTTTTATAGGAAGGGGCTGTCCTAAGGTCAAATCTGACCTTTTTAGACAGCCCTTTCGACAAAAGAGGAACTCTGTTCCTCTTTTGTCAGTGCACCGACTATTATCTTATAAAAGCGAATGCACGATCCTTTAATTTACCTCATTGATCGTGTTTCTATTGATTATAGAAATATAGCGGAACTCCGTTCCTGTATTGCTGGCGACATTCATGATAAGACAGAGATAGAGGACTCCAGTTCTCTTATTTATGATGCGCTGCCGGTTCGGAACCACATAGCTTACTCCATCGAGTTAACCCCCTAAGTTTGGACACTGACCACGTTCATTCTGATGAAATCGCATCATAACGCAATATCTTTCGGTTTTATGAATCCTTTCGTAACCAAAGAAAGATATTCTTTTGGCGGATAATCAAGCAGCCATGGATGCGATGGTTATTGTAGTATCGTAAAAATCGATCTACCTCTACAAAGGCTTCTTCATGCGTCTCAAAGCAATTACGCTGGTAGCATTCTCTTTCCAGAATGCTGTGGAAAGACTCAATATAAGTTTTTTTAATACTACTAGTAGTTTGTCTTCTTTCTCTTGCAGTTTCAGTGTGGTATAAACAAACTGCAAATCATACAAGGATTCAGAATCAGGTAAGCTAATCTTGGTAAGTTGTAAATGGACATAGTAGCGCCAATATAATCTTCTTATGAAAAGCCTGATTCAAAGGGCTTTTTTTATTGTAGATAAATTTTCATTGAAAAGCCGCTCAATGTGGCTGAAATGAAAGCTAATATAAATGTGCCATGCTATTCTTTAGAAAATATATAGCTATTTAGTTAAGAGCGAAACCAAACGGAAGATTCTGATCTCTAATGTATATAGGAATGAGGGGAGCTGCCTTTATTGGAAGGGTTGGAGTTGGTCAAACGAGCGAGAGACGGCTCTCGTGAAGCATTCATCGAACTGATTCGGATGCATGAACCGATCATGTACTCTATTGCGCAAGGCATATTGCGTGGGTCGAAAGCAGATATCATCGACGCTATTCAAGAATCGATTCTGCTAGCGTACAAGGGAATCATCCAATTGCGAGAGCCGGCATTTTTCCGGACATGGCTGGTGCGTATATTGATCAATGAGTGCAGAAAGATGTTGAAGCATAACCGAAAGGTTGTACCTGTAGAGCTAATCTATGAGAAGAAGTCAGGCGAGATGGAATCAGACATGGAATTGATGGATCTACTGAGCGGTCTCGATCTGGAGCACAAGGAGATCGTCATTCTATTTTATATTGAAGATATCCCAATCAAGGAAATCGCCCAAATAGTCGGCTTAACCGAGAGCGGCGTTAAATCGCGGCTTTATCGCGCCAGATTCAAGCTTGCGATGTTACTCAAAGAGCCTGATATGAAGGAGGAGCTGCTATGAAACAATCGCCATGGGACGAGCAGATAGCTTATACTTTGAGAAAAGAGCGGAGCGAAGTACCGGAAGCCGTGCATCAATCGATTGAGCGTCTGCTTGCGAATTTACCAGAACGGAAGACATTCTCAAGACGCAGTAGGCTGAAACCGACTATAGCTGCTGCTGTTATACTAATCGTAGTCTCCACTATCGTGTATGCCAGCCCAAATTCATATGCTGAAGCGTTGAGGAATAAGCTGCAATCCATCTTTCAACAGTCGGGCGATCCTAGTTTAAATCCGGCAGAAGGCAATCAGGAAATGGCAATTCTCAAGGAAATAACGGATCAGAACTATACGATTCGTATTCATGAAGTGATGTTCGACGGACTGCGACTTTCTTTTAGTTATTCAGTTACACATCCGGATGGCATTTCAAGTCAATTTTGGGTTGCTCCGCAATTTCAATTAGATGAAGCGTTGAAAAAAGAAGTTCCCGGTATTATTGGAACGGATTCAGGTAGTACGCAGGGCGGCGAGAAGGTAGGCATCGTTAATTATTATTTTACAGGAAGCTCTCCGGATCAATTAACGCTGAAACTGCATGTTGACGGTATCGCTATCTTTGATGATCCAAGCCGTCAAAATACAATACCGGGAAACTGGGATTTTGAACTTCCGGTTGAAAGTAATAAAGTAAGCTCCAAAGATTTGGCGTCAGACTTGCCTTTGCTTATATCCAAGGACGAGGTTCAATTTGAATTGAAGAGTGTACGTCTGGCCGCCCGTTCAGCCATGTGGCAATTTCGTTGGGAGTTTCCAGAAGTACTGCTGCCAAATCCGTTTGAGAAGAATGCTCCTATCTATGGTATCGTCTACGAGATAAGCGCTGGCGGTAAGAAGCTAAACGTAGTATCTGACTTATCAAGGAATAGCGGGAGGCTCACGAAAGACGGTCAAGTGGTGAAAGGTAGACATTTTTCTACGTCCCTATTGGTGACAGGACCATTGCCTGAAGGGACAACGGAAGTGACGATTACGCCGGTATGGCGAGTCATGAATAAAGGAGCCTCGGAATATGTGGATACCCTGCTGACCTCGTACAAAATAACGGTGCCGATTGAATAGTTTAGGCCTTAACCGGCTGGTAGTAAAGATGATACGATAGTTGAACGATACAAGGAGCAATTTGCCGTGGCAACTGCTCCTTGTTTATCTTAGTAGTGAGAATGTTTAACTTCTAGCTGCTGTTCTGTTAAGGAATTGCAGGCGATTTTGCAGCAAACTTTCTGTGTATTCAGCGTTAGGTTTTCAGAATTTGAGCAATGCTTCTGAGACGTCGTAATTCTTGTTGGGTATATGGTAAAATATACTAGAATATCAGATAGGGGGGTGTGTTCATGATCAATCATCGTTCCAAGTCTCAGTCGCAGCGATCAGCCGAGGGATCTCAATCCTTAGCCGCACGCGGCGGAGAGAGGACCACGTCTGCCAACTCCGCAGGGCTCATCACACAACTGCAGCAGCTCAATCAGATGCTCGGGAATCGAGCTGTTTCCCAAATGCTCGGCTCGACAACTAAGGTTGTTCAGCGTGCGATCGATGTGAACGGCAAACCATTGCCCCGCAATGAGGATTTAAGCTCCGAGCTCACTAAAGCGTTAAATAAGCATGACGTGCTCGCAGCTTTTAACGAAATGAATGGAGACCGCAGTAAGGTATATAGCTTTGCATCTGAGGAGCATATGCTGAAGTATTTGTTGATGAAGTCCGGCAAATTCGATGGTCCAGTCACTGAACCGCAGGTGCAGGCTGTAACGCCGGATCAGCTGGAACGTGCCCACGGGCGAGTTCAGGACATCCGCTTTACCAACATTTTTCAGCCATCGTCTAATCAAATTCCACAGAGTGCACCTGGAGCACACCAAATTCCCGTACCGATGATGCCCACCCCTGGAGAAGGACACTACTGGGTACAATCGCAGCAGCCTTCGACATCGAATACTTCAACAGGCATCTCAACGCAGCCACAGTATACGCTGTTCCAAGATCGTCAGAAGCCGCCAAGTTCCAGCTCTGAAGCCTTAACGTACGGGAATCCGCAGAATCCGTCGCTTATTATGAATCAGAATCAAATGAACATTGGCATGTATATTAATCCGACTTTTGACGACAAATATTATACCGAGTCAGATCGCAAGGATACAAAATATGGAGGAATCGGGCGCGTAACGGGGTCAGGTCGCGTGAGAGGCCATCCATACCGGCTGGAGCAGACGCAGATTAACACCGATGATCCGAAAAAAAATTTCGATAATGATAGGCGGGCCTATACGGATGAGTCCGACTCGACGAAAACGAACGGCGGGATTTCGACCTGGCGTTCGAATGAGATTGAAAATGTCTCCATTCAAAATAACCGCCCATTCACTCAGATAAACGTTAACCCTCAGCCAGGAGTACTGAGCGGGATCGGCAGGCCGGATCAGATGTATTACCGCAGACTTGATTCCTCAGGTACAGGATACGACGATATGCTGATGGACAATACGGGGACTACCGGGTACAGACAAGAGGCATTCAGACCGGGGATTCAAGCGCAGCAGAAAAATCAAACCGAGCACGGGCGCGAGCAGGCTCTATTGCATCCCTACCCTGAGCCGCCTGTTCACGTGTCAGGATCAGACTATTCTGTGCCGCCCGGCAGCGGGTATACAAATCTGTCTATGGTGCCGCCAACGCCATTCATGTCTTCTCCAGTCAGAGGCGGAAGCGCGACTTTCGATGTGGACTTGCCGGCTACTGTGTTGCCAATGCAGCGCATTGAGCTGCAGGATGGTAGAAAAGTGATGGTCAAGACGATTAACAGCAAAGCGAATGGTGTAGCATCCTGCTCCGTAATTGAGGTTCCAGGGGTCTATGCTCCTTCTTTTCCGGATCAACTGGACTTGAGCAGCGGATCATCCTTGCTCACTACGACGTCATCTTCCGCTCACACTTCGAATGACTCATCGGAGGAGATGGAGTGGAATGAGGATGATGATACGATGACAATGGCCAAAAAACTAGGAATCGACCAGTACGGCAGTATGCAACAATAGGGTGACTGTAAAGTCTATACAAAACTCTCAAGTCGTGAAGGGGCGAATGATATGATTACGTTTAAATCCTTAAGCGAGCTGCCGGTCAAAAAAGCATCCGAGTTATGGAATCTGTCATTTGCGGAATATCAGGTGGACGCTTCCATGCCGTTGGACCGGTTTATCGACAGGATAGCAAACGAAGGGCTGTCACTGGAACGATCATTCGCTTGCTACGTTAATGAGGTGCCAGCAGCCATTGTCATGAACGGCTTTCGTGAGGTCGGTGGAAGGTTGACAGCGTGGAATGGCGGGACAGCTGTAATGCCTGCATTCCGGAGGAGCGGAATAGGCAAAGCTCTCATGTCCCGCAATCTTGAGCTTTACAAAAAGGAAGGAGTTACGCGAGCAATACTGGAGGCCATTAGCAGCAATGAACGCGCCATCCAGCTTTATGAGAGACAAGGTTATACCATAATAGACCGATTAAAGCTACTCTCTTGCGATAAGATTATTGCAATTGCTCCAGTGCCTGACACCCATACATACGATCTAAACAGAAGTCCTGCCGCTGAAGCTGCAGCAATTCCTTGGTTTCAACCTTGTGATATTTGGCAGGCCGGTCTGCCAAGCTTAAGGAACGGAGAATGCATCTTCGCCACCCAAGAAAATCAAATAGTCGGTTACGGTCTAATCCGGCGAACCTATGATTCCGCTGGGAAATTGGTCAGTATTGTTCTGTATCGCCTCGAAGCAGTTCCGGGAGCCGGGGACCAAAAGGCTGTATTGCTAACCATGCTAAGGGAAATATGGCAGTCGGGGCTTGTTTGCAAACGCACGGCGTTTAATATTCCGGCTTCGGCGACGCTGCTGCTCAGTTTGCTCGAGCAGCTGGGATTTACTGAAATGATGGAGCAAGTGCTGATGGCAAAGGATATTTCCGCGTTGGATCAGCCTGGTTAGTAATTAGCAATAAATTCTCGTGTTAAGGATTCCAATATAGAGCTATGTTATTTACGTTGTGAAACGGGCATGATCAGCTATCAGGAGGTTATACCAATGCATATTATAATTAGACAAGAACAAATTGAAGACATTAACGAAGTCTACCAAGTCGTACAAAAAGCATTTGAATATGCTGACCATTCAGACCATGATGAGCATAATTTGGTAAACAGGCTTAGGAATTCATCGAAGTATATTCCGGAGCTGTCGCTTGTAGCTGAATACGAAGACAAAATCGTGGGTCATATTCTTTTTACAGAAATAAAAGTGAGTGATCAAACTCTGATTGCTCTTGCACCACTTGCTGTATTACCAGACATGCAAAGCAAAGGCATAGGGAAGCTGCTGATTATGGAAGGCCACAAAATCGCTGCACAGCTTGGTTATAAGGGTTCCATTGTTTTGGGTCATGATAAGTATTATCCGAAGTTTGGTTATAAAAAAGCCAGTCAATATGGTATAGAAGCACCCTTCGAAGTTTCTGAATATAATTTTATGGCACTTGAACTTATTGATCGTGGTCTTTTAGATGTCCATGGCCTTGTAGAATATGCTAAAGAATTTTTTGAAAAGTAGAGTTTAACTTTGAGAGAAGCGACTAGGATCTCGCAACAGGGCGAGCAAACAAATCAGGGCTTCATTTTGCCAAGTCTAATCGCTCAGTTGATAAACAAGTTGGAAGGAGCAGCCCTTCAATGATCATAGAAAATTTTATTCCGTTCACAGGGGAACATTGTGAGACGACAGCCATAGGTAATCTACTTTCCCATGCCGGCATTCGATTATCTGAACCGATGTTGTTCGGGATCGGAGAAGGTCTGGGATTTATTTACTGGGATATGAAGGGGATGGATTTTCCGTTTATCGGAGGCAGGAGTAAACCTGATGAACTGACAGCCCGCATTGCATCTCGTCTAAACCTGACCCTCACGACGCAAGAAACAACCTCTGTGACGAAAGCTTGGAATAATATCAAAGTTCATATTGATCATGGTGTTCCCGTAGGCTTAAAATTGGATTGTTATCACTTAGATTATTTTACTAACAAAATTCATTTTGCAGCACATTATGTCGCCATGTACGGATATGATGACGATTACGCTTATCTGATCGATACAGCGCAACAGGGAAGCATGGTCAAAACAAGCTTAGAAAATTTGGCGCTGGCTAGAAATGAAAAGGGATCCATGAGTTCCAAAAATCTATCTTACACAATTGAAAAAACAACTGATTATCCACTACTTGCTCCCGTCATTCGAACGTCTATTGTAAGTAATGCCTATCATTATTTGAATCCGCCAATCCGTAATATTGGAGTAAAGGGAATCGAAAAATGGAGCGCCGAAATACTCAAGTGGCCTTCCCGAAGCCGCAATTTGGCCCATGATTTATGTTTGACAGCGTCACTAATGGAAAAAGGGGGAACTGGTGGCGCATTTTTTCGCAATTTATACAGGGATTTCCTTAAGGAAAGCATGGAAATATGCGGCGATTCAAAATTGGAGCTGGCCTACTTCTCCTATATTGAAATTGCTTCGCTTTGGAATGAAGTTTCTACTAGTATAGACAAAGCGGGAAGGACAGGACATATGGACAATCTAGAACAAGCATCCAAATTATTGCTACAGATCGTCCGGAAAGAGAAAGAAGCGATGGAACTTTTATTGAAGCTATGAAGCAGTTGCTTGTCATTTAACCTTCTGGGACTTGCAGATATTGAACATAAAAGGCTATCAAACAGACAAATATAAATAGGCAGTGTAAGTGGACACAACACTTGGGCTATTAGTTTCTGATAGTCACAATTTAAGTTCTTTGTTAGCAGCCAGCTATTGTGGCTGTTTTTTTTGTTAAACTATGAATAGATAAGTAGTTAAAGGAGGTTCATATGTATGAAGTCTCATACCTCTGACCATATTAAAATGCCACCAGGATTTTGGGTAGGATTAAGTCAATTAGGAATTGACGCTCATGACGTAGCTCGCAAAGCACGGCTTCCGCTAACCATTATTACTGAACCTGTAGTCACAACCATTCAATATTTCGCAATCTGGCAGGCTTATGCCGATCTCATTGGAAACACTGCCAATGGAATTATCAAGCTTGCAACCGTCTTTGACACAGCGAAGTACCCACCAACCGTCTTAGCAACGTACCACGCTCGCGACTACCGCGATGCTCTAAAACGAATGGTTCGTTATAAGCAACTGTGCCCCCCCGAAAGCTTAAGTCTTACCGAGGAGGGCGAGCTATGTACAATTGAGCTGGAATGGCAGTATACCGAGCAACCCTGCCCGCCGCTGCTTGTTGGCATAACGCTGGCCTTTCTACTGGAGCTTGGGCGCCGGGGAACTGGCCAACCTTTGAAGGCAGAGTTCGTCGAATTTTCGCACTCAATGGGAGATGTACAAGCTCTTGAAGCTTACTTCGGCTGCCGTATCAAAATTGGTGCAACCAGTAATCGGCTGACGCTGCAACGAAGCGATTTGGATCGCCCCTTTGTCACGTACAACGAAGAATTGCTGGAGATCCTGACTCCCATTCTAGACCGATCATTGCATGAACAGCAGCGCAGCAGCTCAATTACCGAAATGGTCAAATGGATCATTAAACGCAGCCTCACAGGAGGACGCCCTGACATTCAGGGTGTCGCGAAGGAGCTAAGTATGAGCGATCGTACCTTGCAGCGCAGGCTTACTGACGAAAACACGAGCTTCAAGCATCTGTTGACAGAAGCTAGACATGAGAAGGCGTGCGAGTACTTAGCAGACCCCTCGCTCGATATTAAAGAAGTAGCTTTCTTGATTGGTTATGAAGACCAGAACTCGTTCTACCGTGCCTTCCGCCTTTGGGAAGGTGAAACTCCTTCAAATTGGCGTAATGAACATTTAGGTACAAACTCAATATCAGAAGGACGGCTAGGAATGCCGACTATTTAATGAGCTTTATTATTTGGCGTGTTAAACAAGTTCTTTGGCGCAGCATGCTAGTTACTATACAATCCAGACAAGGTATTATAATCACTACCCGGAGCACAAGATTAAAGGAGAAATGGATTATGGATATGGGATTAACCAATAAAACAGCATTAGTTACTGGATCAACGAAAGGTATAGGTAAAGCAATTGCCATTGAACTTGCCAGAGAAGGTGTTAATGTACTCATTAATGGACGAAATACTAAAGAGGTAGAACGAACAGTAAATGAAATCAAGTCAGAATTTCCAGCTACCTCTCCTCAAAATGCTACTGCCGATATTGTGGATATTGGGCAAAGAGAAGCATTATTTGAAAAGTACCCCGACATTGATATTCTAGTAAACAATATGGGTATTTATGAAATTATGAAATATGAGGACGTTGACGATGAAATATGGGACAAATACTTCCGCACTAATGTTCTTGCTGCAAATGGATTATCTAAATTTTATTTGCCTAAAATGTTGAAAAATGATTATGGCCGCATTATCTTTATTGCAAGCGAAGAAGCAATTATGCCTTCAGGACAAATGCCTCAGTATTGTATGACAAAATCAATGCTATTATCTTTGTCAAAAAGCTTATCTAAATTAACAATCGGTACTGAAGTCACAGTCAATACAATTCTGCCAGGACCAACACTCTCTGAAAATGTGCATCAAATCATTGAGGGTATTTACCCTAATGAAGCTATGACCTTCTCAGAAAAAGAGAAAGAATTTATGACTACCAACCTACCACAATCTGAAATACAGCGATTTATCAAGCCTATTGAAATAGGTAGACTAACTACATTTGTATGTAGTCCTTATGCATCCGCATTTAAAGGTTCTCCAATCCGTATGGATGGGGGAATGGTACCGACTATTTTTTAAAAGAGGCTATCACGAGAAACGATAGTTCAATATAAGTGGCTGTATAAATTCCTATACCAACACCAGTCCCAAATAGTTCACCCAAATCCACAACAGCACTAGGTTGTGGATTTTGCATTTTGCAGGAACCCCGATTTAGGACATAGGTCGCGCATTTCCAAGTATTAATAGTTCTATTATCATTGCTCTAGCAGGCGTATCTAAAGGGATTACCTGTAATGCACATATACCATACTGGAAGGTACATTACATAATAAAAGCAAGCCCGAATTGAATAATTTGAAGGATTAAATCGTATAACCTTGAGTTTGTTTGTAGCAGATTTTAGTAGATGACTTGTTTTCCTAGATAGCGTTTAATAAGAGTTACAGCTTTTTAGAAACGAGGGTATAGAACTTGAATCAGGTTAACAGATATAAAGTTACTGCGGTTATAATGGCATTTTTGTTAATGGGTATTATGGTTTATGGGTATACGGTTCATAAAGAACTGAAGCAAGAAATCCAAAGTGAAAAGCTTGAAAGCACACACAGCTGGGTACAGATGCAATTGATGTATGCTGAAAAGGTAGACTTTTACATAGCCAATATTCTAGCTTCGAATTCTGCTTCATATCGCATTAAATATTTGAAAGATGCCTATGAGTCGTCTTCCTATATGGCGAAATCTCACTGGTTCAATCCAGCTCCAACGATTCTTTACGACTTCCAGTCTTATCGCTCTGAACCATTTTGGAGTCAAACAGCAAGTTATTTAGGTTACTTAGTGGATGATGATGCCGAAACGCTAACAAAGATTCAAAAGAAAAACTTGTTAAAGATGCGAAATTACACGCTCAAAACGACTTCAGTAATGCATCAAATTAAAGAGAAATTGTTGTTTGGTCCTCATGTAAACGAAGTACCTACGGAAGAACTGGGTCGACTAATAAACTCATTAACAAACGAGCTTGATTCCAATCCCGCAATCGGTGATAAGGAGCCTTTGTTCAACGAGTACCTTTACAGATTAAATCCGTATCAACCTCTTGTTCAAGTGTTCAATAAGGACAAACGAATCCATAAGGAAGAATTGCAGTCGAAAGTGAAATCTTTCATGAATTTGCTGTGGAAGGACAAGAGTGATAATCAAATCACATCGAGCGGTGGTGGAATGGCACCTGAATTTGGGGATTACCTCAGTTTTTGGTCTGGGAATGGCAAGAAAATGTTCTATGAAGTTCAAATCAGTGTCGCTGGTGCACACATTCTACGCATTAATCCAACTGAAGAGGGGCCTAATAAGCTCGATAATGGAGAAATGACTAAAGAAGAGGCTATTCATTTAGCCCAGTCCCTCGTAGAACGTTGGGGGGAGGCTCCTTTGGTTATTGATCATACATTAGTAAAGGGCACTATGCTGCATGTAACATTTGTTCCTCAAGTTGGAGGAGTTCCTAACACAGCCGCAGAGGTGGAAGTTACGATCGATACAGCAAAAGGAATTCTGCAGTATTTTGATGCGACAAGTTATTATTTGAAGAGAGATCAAATGGACAAGACGATAGCGGGAATACAACCTGAGGCTGCGTTAAAACAATTAAATGCTGAATTGGAAGCTACAGCTCAACCCAAACTAATGATACGAAATGGAAAATTAGTTTATTCTATCCCTGTTAAAGGTTATGAGAAGGTTACAAAAATCTATGTAGACGCTCAAACCGGGACACAAGTCGATATTGAATATGAACGTCTTGAATAAGCGAAGAAGCAAATGTTAAAGCAAAAAAGTATAAATGACACCCGCGGTTATTGTTTCAATTTAGGTATATAAAAAGGATGCTAGGACACAATAATATTCTGCGACCACACATGACCAGTAAAAGTTATTAAGATTAAGATTAGAGGTGCTGAATTAATGTCAAATAAAAAAAGTTATTATGCATTTGAGGATCACTCTGGCACCACAATTGAATTTCAAGCCACTAGCTTGCAACAGGCCATGGTGATTAAAAAGAAGAAGGCCCAAGAACTAGGGATTCATAAAGAGGCTTTTGAGCTCACAAGTATACGCAAAAAGCCAAGCCAGAGTGAGTAGCCAGGCTTTCACGATAACATTCCTGATGAGTCAATATGGTTGATGACAACGCACATTACTTGGAGAGACACACCTTTCCCGAAAGAGAGTGAAACTAGTGATAACACCTGTACCGATAGAGTTGCAATACATAAAACGACTCAGTGACGAAGAGAATACCCTGATCGAATCGCTACGGACGATCGATATGCCTCCTGCAGCTGCATTGCTGCTGGTAAGGAACGAGCTAAAAGGACCTTTGGAAAATGGCCCAATGGCAGAGATCCTTGACGGCTTCTTGAAGAGGCATACTATAGGAGCTGCTAATGATTGAAAATTAAGCCGTGATTTGAACGATCGATTTGACGCATAATCAACTGTCATTTTGTTTATTGTAAGGTTATGGCTTATTGCCATATTAGAATGAGGGAGGAAATAATAATGACAACAAGCAGAAATCACCAAGGAGCACATGGAATAGGGCAAACTGAAGAGCAGTTGAATAATCAAATAGAGGCAGCCGTCGAAATTCAAGGCGAATCCGAAATCGATGAAAACATCAAGCAAGCTGCCAGAAAATCCTACCAAGAAACAAAAAAAGAAACAGAGTAAGTTCAAATATAGGTGTGTACACTAAAACAAAAAAACGCTATTCTTTCATGAGAATCATACGAAAGGATAGCGTTTTTTCGATTGGAGTAAAGTGAAGCTATTTTACCATTACCAGGGTTAAGACAGCAGTGACTGCCATACCTCCGCAAGTGCTTTCAGCTGGGCTATGCAGATAATAGCTGAGACAGTAATAACGAAAGCAAAGAACAGAAGCAAAGCGAACTTCATAAGCTTCACCCGTCCTCCGTCCTGTTGTTTATGAACTCTGCTGTTGCCTGGAGGTTTAATCATTACCTTTATACCTACCGCACAGCTAATAGTCAGGATTAGAAAAAGCATTAAGGTTGCCATTCGTTCAGCAACGAAAGGAATCAGCTTTGTACCATCCGAACCAGAGTCAGTGTCTACAAACCAATGACAGATGGCAACGACGATAAGAGAAAGAAGGAACAACATAAATACCATCTTCCATATCCCGTCGAATAGCTTAAAGAATGGACCGGGGGGATTCTTTTTCTGTTCCCGGCGAACCCGGCGCTCGATGTTTCTTCGTTCGATCATCGCCCGTTTGGATTTCATATCTTTCTTAGCTCCTCTAGTTTTGATGTACCTTACTTGTACTATCAAGAGTAGCATAGTAAGGTCGTCCAAATCACAAGTAGTTGAATTATTACATAATTTTTCACATTTGAGATCGCAATAAAGCCACCTTAACCTTAAAATTTGACCGCTTAGTTCAAAACCATATCTAAATTTCAAACCATGGATTAGATTAATGTATGAAAAGTACATGAATCGAAAGGTGGTCCATATGAGAATAGCATTTATAATATTGCTTGTTGTTATTATCATAGTTGTAATTGGAATGGGTATATCATACATTATGAATAAACCTCTATCTAAAGAGGCTGTTAATGATAAAATTGAAAACCATCTAACAGAACTAGTCAACAACAATGATTCATTATCTAGTGTGTTATTCACTATCTACTCTTACCAAACCGGCTATTTCGAACAATTTGCAGTAGGCACTAAAAATCAATTCACAGATCAACCTGTTCAAGTCGA
The DNA here is from genome assembly GCA_048976605.1 of Pristimantibacillus sp. GTDB lineage: Bacteria > Bacillota > Bacilli > Paenibacillales > Paenibacillaceae > Pristimantibacillus. The sequence goes on from JBHGUX010000008.1 coordinate 61,923, forward strand.
TAGTCAATATCATGCGGCCAGCATCGGTAAAACGATTTGTGCTGTTGTCTATGGCATGTTAGTTGATGAAGGTACAATCAACTATGACGATAAAATCAATACTTGGCTAGATGATGGCGTCCTTAAGAGATTATTTGAAATAGACGGCACAGATTATAGTGAACAGGTAACAGTAAAACATTTACTGAGTCATACATCAGGGGTTGGCGACTATTTTGAAGGTCCAGTAAAAAGCGGGAAACCAATTTTAGAGTTGATTTCATTCAATCCGAATCTTTCATTTACTCCAGAAGAACTAATTGCTTTCACAAGAGAAAACCAGGAACCTGTTGGACGACCGGGACAACAATTTTATTATTCGGATACGGGCTATATTTTGCTTGGACTAATTCTGGAAGCTATCGAGCATCAATCTTATTCTGATATTTTAGAAGAGAGAATCTTTGAGCCGTTGGGCATGAATGATAGTTATTTAATGTTTTATAATGATGAACCGGCTGATATTGTTGGATTTTATATAAATGGCATTGATTATAGCGACAGAAATGCATTGTCGGTTGATTGGGCAGGCGGCGGTGTTGTTACGACTATGAATGATATACTAACGTTCATGAGAGCGTTAGAAAATGGAGTTTTGGTCTCGGATGAAGTTTATAGGCAGATGACTGACTTTAATCACCGCTTTGAGAAAGGGATAAATTATAGTATGGGTATGATGTCTTTTGACTTTAGCAAGTTGTCATTTCTGTTAAGCTCAATGACAGATGTTTATGGAGGTGTCGGAGCTACAGGTACTTATATGCTATACGATAAAGCAAAGGATACCTATTTTATTGCTAATTTTGGTACGCTTGATTTTAAGAAAAAAGCAATAGTAGAATTAGTAAAAATAAGAATGATTTTTGATAGGATGAAAGTTAATTGATTTATCATACCCTATCAATAGGAGACATAGGATGGTTCAATTATTATGCTCAAATAAAGTCTATGAAAAATTGACACAAGAATTATCCAAGTACCAAATAGAAATTAAGCAAGACAGTAATTTGGTGCTCGTCGAAACAGGATATGACATACCAAGTGGAAAGCTTAGCGTTGTATTTGATGCTATTGATTATATGGATGTGATTAAGCTTTTGGTCTCAGGTGTTCGAGAAGACATTCATTTAATGAATACTTTTACAGGTTTAAGTGACAATAAATTTACTGTTATGGAACAAAGGGATGTCCTATATCTAGAAACAGGTTCTGAAGGTATTATGGCCTATACAAAGTCTAATCGTTATAGTATCAAAGAAACCTTACAGTATTACGAGAATGTATGGGCGGCAAAAGGATTTATACGAATAAATAAATCACAACTCGTTAATATTCTGCACGTAAAAGAAATAATCCCTTGGTTTAACTCCAGATATGTCATTCGAATGGATAATAACACGGAATTAGAAGTATCAAAGATGTTCTCAAAGAAGCTAAGGAACACACTTAAAATATAGGAGAACAATAATGGAGAAGATTCATTTCGACAATATTATAAAGTCATTTTTTCTAGGCCTTTTTGTGGGCTTAATCCTGCAGTTTTATGATCATTCAGATATGCAGCTCACTTATAGATTTATAACCGTATTGGCCAGTGGAAGCTTGGGATTCATTATTGGTTTTATTACAGAATGGGTAACCTCGATGCTCCCAATTCGTATCGCAAATCCTCGAATGTACTTCTTTATAAATAATATCATTGCAATAATTGTGACTGTACTAGTTATGGTATCTTTAATCATGATTACAAGCGGTGAAGTAGAGAACAAAGGAGAATTCATTCCAACTCTATTGATAGTGCTTGGTATTATATGTGTAGCTAATTTATTTGATTATATGATGTACCGACGAACTCAAAAAAAATTGAAAACATATAAGGATTTAATTAAAAATAATAAGCAATAGGTCCAATAGCAGTGATAACAGATGACATGGTTTACTTAGGCGGATTTAATTAATTGGAAGCTGCCATTCAGGGGGGAGAACAATGTACACTTTTTTAGAGTTTGAAACTACAATGATTGATGAATTAGTACAATTTTTAACATCAGAAACATGGAGTTTTCATGGACAGGAGAATCCTACTGAGAAGTCTATAAGAGAAAATTTAGCCAACGGAAATTATAACGATAACGGGAACCAAACTTTTTGGATCGTAGACAATGATACAAAAGTTGGTTTAATAAGAATTTTTGATTTAGAAGATCCCATTTGTTTATTCGATTTGCGACTGAAAGAAAAGGTTAGAGGGAATGGAATAGCAAAGTATGTTCTTAATTGGTTAAGTACTTATGTATTCAATAATTACACACATATTATTAGAATCGAAGGTCATACCCGATATGATAATTTTGCGATGAGAAAAACGTTCTTTAATAGCGGATTTGTGAAAGAATCGTATAACCGTAGATCATGGAGACAAAGCGGACAATTATTTGATTCTGTTGGGTATGCAATGATAAGAGAAGACTGGGAGAACAATACCACAACAATAATAGAAGATGACTTTCCATATTGATGCTCAACTGCGTAATTGCGACTGGATTAATCCACCTTATGAAGCACTAAGAGTATAAAACAATAAACTAGCCTCCCAGTATAAATTACGAGGCTAGTTTTTATGCTTTTATAACATTCTAATACTACTTAATACTGTACCCACCGTCTACAGGATATTAGAAGCGAGATCGCTAGCCAAGAATTATGCCATATTAGCAATTTCCCCAGCTTCAACAGCTCTTTCAGAAGGGTTGATCTCCGTAATATGTTTCATGACTTCTTCGCGTCCACTATCGACTTTATCATGATGTGGATCATTAAACCCCGTATTTACAAGCCCAGCTCCGATACAGTTGATATTAATACCATATGGAGTATTATCGAGTGCATCAGCCATTGTTTACTGACAGACAGCGCCTTTGGACCCTACATAGACGACAAGATGTTTCTCAGCGACAAAGCTGTTCGCCGTAGCGATATTAATAATCTTACCGTAACGCTGCTCAAGTAGGTAGATGTGAAAGTTGTAGATAGTATTTTTCAAACAAAAACAAGCAGGTGCCGTGGCAGCCTGCTCGTTTTATCATACTTAAGGGCAGCAATACTCAATAAATCTAGAAATCAGAGTCGTCATGACTGACTTAAGCGATCTTTATTCGATTAATGTCAGGCTTTCCATGAGTCTTGTGATTTACGGATGAAAATGATTTGCCCGGTATGGTAGATGTCATGGCGTACAAGATCCGATACCCATTGGTAAAGAGTGACCCCATCGAACTCGTTCTGCAATTCTTGATCATTCATCGTTGAAAGCTTCTCGCGAATGAGTAGATGTATATTTTTCAATTCTGCTACTGTTTCTTGCCACTCCTTTTCCGTAGATACACTTGTACCTGTATTAAAACTGGTATCTGAGGAAGGAGCATCTCCAGAACCAGTTAGACTCGACAGCAAAGTTGATTTGTAGAAAATGATGTGGTTGACCAGTTCCTGAATCGTATTGATGTCCGTCCCATTTGCTCTCCAGCATGCCTGTGCAGCTGTTAACCCTTGTAGTCCGCGTTCAAGTGGAGGATACCAGCCACTATCCTTGTCGAAGCAGGAATCCCATTCGCTTACCAATTTCTCTGTTGTCATCATTCAAAGTTACCCCCTATTTATTGAAGTAGACAGATTGTACGCATTTACAGGTACTGAAAAGATACAGATCTGTCTCTTATAGGTGATGTTATATTAATTTCATATTTTTGTCAATTCAGTAATTATCGCTAATTTTATAAGCTGTTGACATATGGTTCCTAAATAATATATTGTTTAATGATACAAGTCTGTTTCTTTTATTGACTATGTCCCTAACTTAATTTGAAATGACGGTGATTACATGCCAAGAGAAACAGTTAAGAATCAAATTCTTCAAGTGGCATCGGATTTGTTTTATAGAGAAGGTATCCGGGCAGTTGGGATTGATCGGATTATACTTGAATCAGGAGTTGCCAAAGCTAGTTTTTATAGGAATTTTGTATCTAAGGACGAATTGGTAGCGGTTTATTTGGACTATCATCAGGAACTGAATACAAAAGATTTGGAGGATATCCAGCTTCAGTTTCCGGATTCAAGCGCTATGCAGTTACATGCAGTGATTGACAAATTAGTAGAGAAGATGAATACACCCGGGTATCGAGGATGTCCTTTCGTGAATACAGCAGTTGAATTTCCGGATTCCTCCCATCAGAATCATATAAATGCGGTGAAAGGTACAGAGGAGAACTGGAAAGCCATAGAGAAAATAGCGGAGAACGCTGGAGCTGCCCAACCATCCGAGTTGGCTGAGCTATTACGCATATTAAGCAATGGTGCAATTATGCTGTCGTATTTTAAACAATCCGACTTCAACTCAGAAAATTTTTCCAGATCGGCTCACATGCTCATTGACTCTCACTTATTCGGTTGGTCCTCAACAAGAAAGGATGATTAATCGTAGTTAATAAGATAAAGTCATTGAGCCGATATCGTATTACTCATTAGTTAGGCCTATTCAGATAATATGAATATGTCTATTTTTTTTGCAAATTTTGTAACGTTTTAAGTTATTTAGAGATGACAACATAGCAGAAGTAATTACACGGGATATCTTTTTTAAGGCACTAAAGTCCATGCACCAATTTGATCCCAAAGACGTTAATTTGGGAGAGATAGCGGGAGTTAAACATTTATGTATCCTCACTACACTATTCGTTCCCAATAATCAAGGGTGCCCAATATGGGTACCCTTGATTTTCGTTCAACAGCGAGCAGCCTGGTGTGGAGCAGGATCAATCATATTCTAATCCTTATTAACTCTATATTCATGAAATGATTCAGTATGTGTAATGAGAATATATTTATTTGTTATCATAACTATTGACAATTACACTAACAAAGTTATATTCTGTTATCGTTGGAAGGCCATTGAAATTGATGTCCTCATAACAAATTGATTTAGTGATTCTCAAATATGTTTTGAGAACCATTAAATCATTTCAGCGTGGCATCTCATCTATGTTAATGAAAGTGCTTACATTTTGCGAATAACGGGGAAGGAGGAAGACATTTTATACGTTTAACACAGACAAAAGTGTAAGGTCATATCAAAATGAATAAACTTTAGATTAATGGGAGGGATATTGATTGAAGAAAATTTTGGTTTTTATTATGATGTTTAGCTTGCTTATTGGGATTATAGCGCCAATGGGAATAAGTGCTGCAACCAACATCACACTTAACAAAACCGCAATTGCAAGTTCAAGTGAGGATTCAACAAAAACAGCGGCTATGGCTATTGACGGAGACCCTTCAACCAGGTGGTCATCTAGTTATTCCGATCCACAATGGATTAGCATCGATTTTGGAAGCGTAACCAATATTAACGGTGTTATGCTGAACTGGGAGGTTGCCTACGCTAAATCGTTCCAAATTCAGACATCATCAGATAACAGTAATTGGACTACGGTTTATTCAACCTCAACAGGAGACGGAGGTATCGATAATATTTCATTTGCAACGGTGAGTGCAAGATACGTAAGAATGTTCGGAACTCAAAGGGCAACCGATTATGGGTATTCCCTTTGGGAGTTTGAAGTATATTCCGCTAGTGACAATGTAGATACTGAAATCATTTCTGGTGAGGTTTATAAGCTTACAGCTCAACACAGCGGCAAAAACTTGGATGTTGCAGGAGGCGATACTTCTGACGGGGCCAATGTGCAGCAGTGGACGGATAATGGGAATTCTCAACAAAAATGGAAGGTCATTGATACCGGCAACGGATACTATAAACTAGTTGCTCAATCCAGTGGCAAAGCGTTAGATGTCTCTTCATCATCAACTTCAGACGGGGCTAATGTACAGCAGTGGACAGACAATGGTACAGATGCACAAAGATGGAGCATTATTGAATCTGGAGGTGGCTCTTATCAGTTAATCTCAAAAGTCAGCGGAAAAGCATTGGATGTCGCAGGTGGCTTTACTCATGATGGAGCGAATGTGCAACAATGGTCATCTAATGATACTAATCAGCAAAAGTGGAAATTCGAACGAGTAACAAACACTTCAGATAACACACCACCAACATCTCCCACAAACTTGGCAAGTCCCTCAAAAACGGAAACAACCATAAACCTCACTTGGACAGAATCAACAGATAACGTAGGTGTAACAGGTTATGAAATTTACAATGGAACGACTCTTGCAGCAACTAGCACAACAACAAGCTTTACTGTCACTGGATTAACTGCAAACACAGCATATAGCTTTAAGGTTAGAGCTAAAGATGCAGCAGGAAATCTTTCTGCGGCAAGCACGGCTCTAAGTGTAACAACAGATCATGTGATGGTTGAAGATAATGAGGCACCAACAGTACCGACAAATCTAACAAGTACCTTCAAAACAAAAACAAGTGTAAGTCTAGCTTGGACCGTATCCACAGATAATGTGGGAGTAACTGAGTACGAGGTTTACAATGGAACAACTCTTGCAGGAACTAGCACAACAACAAGCTTTACTGTCACTGGTTTAATTGCAAACACAGCATACAACTTTAAGGTTGCAGCTAAAGACGCAGCTGGAAATCGATCTGCGGCAAGCACAGCTTTAAGTGTAACAACAGAAGCTGAGTCTGGTTCAAAATCAGGATTTTATATTAACGGGACAACGTTATATGATGCTAATGAGAAACCATTTGTAATGAGAGGAATTAACCATGCCCACGCTTGGTGGAAAGAGCATTCGGAAGTTGCCATTCCAGCTATAGCCAAGACAGGTGCAAATACGATAAGAATTGTACTTTCAGATGGGCAAAAGTATGTGAAAGACGATTTGGCAACCGTTCAAAGACTAATTAGTTTGGCTGAACAGAATAAAATGGTAGCTGTTGTTGAAGTTCATGATGCAACAGGAGAAGATGCACTAAGCAGTCTTGAACATATCGCGGATTATTGGATTGAGATGAAAAGTGCACTTATCGGTAAAGAAAGTACAGTTATTCTCAACATCGCAAATGAATGGCATGCAACATGGGAAACAGATGATGAATATGCTAAAGGATATGAATCCGTAATACCAAAGCTCCGAAATGCCGGAATCAAAAATACGATCATGGTTGATGCCAATGGTTGGGGACAAGACGCAACATCTATCCCTGATGTAGGACAACGTATATTTAATGCGGATTCACTTAAAAACACGATGTTCTCTATTCATATGTATGAATATGCAGGCGGAGATGCTGCCATGGTTAAGAGAAATATCGATAATGTGTTGAACAAAAATCTGGCTCTTGTTATTGGTGAATTCGGCATAAAGCATACTGACGGGGATGTAGATGAAGCAACCATTATGAGCTATTCTGAGCAAAAGGGTGTTGGGTATATCGGATGGTCTTGGAAAGGTAACGGGGCAACATGGGCATACTTGGATATGGCTAATGATTGGGCAGGAAACAGCCTAACAGAGCAAGGAAATATCCTTATCAACAGTCCATCTGGAATTAAAGCGACCTCGAAGCTGAGCTCGGTATTTGATGAATTACCAACCGACATAGAGGCTCCGACAATTCCTTCGAATTTGTCAGGTACAGCAGCTTCCTACTCGTCAGTTGCACTAACTTGGTCAGCATCAACAGATAATCTAGGATTAGCAGGATATAACATTTATCGAGATGGCGTTATGATTCAAATTAGCTCAACGAATAACGCAATTATTACAGGACTTAAAGCAAATACTTCTTATGTATTTACTGTGAAAGCAATCGATGCTGCTGGCAACTTGTCTTCTGCAAGTAATGCTGTAACGGTAAAAACATTAGATAGCAATGACAAAACACCTCCTACAGCTCCCACAGGCCTTACGGGAGAAAGTTTTATCACAACGGCAAATATGAAGTGGACTGTCTCAACTGATAACGTTGGCGTTGCTGGCTACAATATTTATGTTGACGGTATATTAAATGGTACTAGTACAAAAACAAGCTATATTGTGATCGGTTTAACAACTGAAACAACATATATTATTACTGTTAAAGCTTTTGACGATTCAGGGAATGAATCAGCAGCAAGTAATGCTGTTGAGGTAACTACGGGCGGTACAGGTGTTGAGCTAATTAATCCAGGAATTATTGATGATTACACAACATGGTATGTTGGACTCAATGGTGCCGACAAGCCAGCGACTCCGACGGTTGCAACCTTGTCTCCACTGGATAATGGCGGATTGAATATGACATTTAATTTGCAGACAGAGAACTATCCGAGTTTCCAAGTGGACCCTGTACCAAGTGAGGATTGGAGTACTTACACTAATATGAATCTCATCATTACCAATCCAAATCCAGTTGAAATTCAAATGCAACCGATTGTGAAAGATGGCGATTGGAAATGGGTTGAATTGGGACAGTACTTCAAAATCCCTGCCAAAACTACAATTATGGCAACAGTGCCTTTAAATGAGCTAACTAACAAAACTGCAAATCGTATTATTTTACGTGTACAAGGTGGAGGTGGAGAATTCACGGGCAGTATTCAATTGCATTCCATTAGCTTTGACTTGCTGCCAACTGAGTATGCCTCAACGATTGCAGAAATGAATCGACCTCAAACAGCAAGTTACTATCCATGGACGCTTATTGAATCCTCATTTACAGCAAATGTCTCCAATGGTTTGCAAGGTGAAACTATCTTTGTAAATTATGCAGGAACATTAAGTGATACAGTTGCGGCTGGTGTATCGACGGAAACAAAGCCAGGCCTTGGTATTGGTGATGACTGGTCCAAATATTCAAGTGTGTCGGCTACTTTAACGAATACCGGAGCCAGTCCAATTCGTGTATCGTTAGTATTAAGAACAAGCAGTGGATGGATATGGCAGGAAACAGGAGGCCAAACTGCCTCTGATCCTTTACTTGAAAGGATTATCGCACCTAACGAAAGTGTTGATGTAGTATATGAATTGAATTCTCCAATCTGGAAATCGGCAAAAACAAATTGGCAGAATACGGCTGCTTTAACTGATTTAATTGATGTAAGAGGTATGAATTTCAAAGTGTATGCGGGTGCAGGTGAAAATGTAACAGCGGGCACACTCAATATTACGAATTTCCAGTTGAATTTCTAAACATTGGGGCTGTCTAAATATATAAAGCTCGCTGAAGGAATAGCTTACTTTAAAAGAAAATATTAGGAAATATGAAAAATAGCAGTACAGGAGCACTATTCCTGTACTGCTATTTTTCTATTTTATCTATAATTGCATAACGGATTCCTAACCCATTCGGTTTCTAATAAAGGATAATTTACCAGCTTGACGAATTGTAATCAAAGTACAGTGATTTGATTTTCTCACTAAAACCCGTGTATTCGCAGATATAATATCCAACATTATGAATCTCTCAAGACGAGAGAAGGAGTGTGAGCATTTTGAAACCTACACTTTCAGCAGATCTTGAAAGAATACTGAAAAGACTTGATAAAGCTGATTTGATAGATCTTCTTACACAACAGATTTCGGGCAGTGATCTAAATACGCTGCTTTTGAAAGTATTTAATGAGAAGGCTAACAAGTCTTCTCCAACTGACCTTCTTAAGAGATACTCAGAAAATCGGTTTGTTCGTCCAGCAACGGTAGACCCGCTTCAGCTAAAACAATTGGAAATGGATATTCTTCAAGTAGCTGTGAATAAGGGAGTTTCCCCACTTCAGTTATCACCTGTTGCCCCTTTGGGCTGTACCTCAGTAGTAGGTACAGTAGATCAAAATAAAGTCATTTCCGCACTTCGGGGGACGGAAGTTGTGTCAGATGCGACGAATCTTATTGCACTACATATCGCGGATCTGATTAAATACAATAAATCTTCTAGAGAGGATAACATGCGATTCTGTACCACCCATAGACATGTACGAGCACAGTATTTTGGTGATACTCCAGGTATGCTCGCTCATTTTCACTTATTCTGCATGGTGACATCTGGAGTTGACCAAGGATCTTATGATTTTGAGAAAAAAACATTGTGGGAACATATTGAAGTTTACCGAACGATTTTCAAATCACTCTTCAATTCTAATATTGAGGTTATTTTTAGTGAGCGAGGTGGATATAAAGACAGCGCTGGTTTAGTATCGAGAATCACTGAGTATGGGCATTGTTTAGAATTAAAAGATGTGGTCATTAGCACAGGTTCTCCTCAAAAGGAAAATCAGTACTATAATGGTCTGCAATTCACCATAAAGACAGTTATTGAAGGTAGGGAGTATTACATTGGTGACGGGGGCTTTGTAGACTGGACACAAAAAATGCTTGGAGCTAAGAAAGAGCGATTATTAATCAGTGCAATTGGATTGGACCGACTTTTAGTTTGGAGGTAACAACTATCAAGTATTTTATTATATCGGGAACATCAAGGGGTATTGGGGAAGCCATTGCTGAAAAATTAATCTCTTCTGAGAACTATTTGTTCTGTATCTCTCGTGTACGCAAAACTAAGCTGCTAAGCAAATATGACAATTGCACCTATTTTGAATGCGATCTAAACCATATTGATCAGCTTGAATCCTTAATGAATCGTATTTATAATTCAATAGACACCTCTGTTGCTGAGGGGATTTACCTTTGCAGATTTATTTGAAATGGTCAAAGAAACTGGAATGCTGACATCACCAGAGGAAACCGCACAACAAATAATCGAGTTTTTATTTAAAATGAATTTGAACACGGTGCTGTTATTGATATTTACGACTATACAAAAGTTCAAAATACATAAGGAAGGGTGTTGCTTCATCCCTGATTTCTTTTCTTGAAAATCGTCTTCATTTACGTGGTGTCCATACAATCAAAATCTTAACAGGTAGAAATAACAAAGCCGCAATTAATACGTATGAACTAAGCAATTATGTTGTTGATGACGAAGTCATGTTAAAGAAGAGTTTGAAATAAACACATGCTTTTCTTATTTTTGTGCTAACAGTGAACGTTAGTTCGATACGGTAACACGATTAAATCCTCTCCTTAGAAGCACAAGAACAAAGTTACATTCACGAAATCATTAAGAATACAAACGATAGAGTGGATAAGATCGAACAATCAGTAACTACATCTGATACGCTTTTCAAACGAAGAAAGCAGGAGAAATGGCTTCCATGAACTAAATTTCATGGCACATGAATACAAATTCGAACCATTAACTCTCCTTATATGGTATAATATGGACGATAATTTGTGATTTGTGAAAGAATATGACGATTCAATGAAAGGGCTTAGATGATGTACATCAATATTCGATGCAAAGGTGGTATTCTTCAATGCTAACAACGTTTTTACCAATGATTTTGATTATTGTGTATGGACTGTTCATATTACTCGGATTATATACACTTTATTTAATTATCAAGCTATTAATTAGATTAATAGCAGCACTAGACATTTATTTAGATGAAAAGAGAAATAGAAGACTTTAGATAGAATTACAAGGTAACAGTAAATGTTAGTTAAACGACACAAGGGGTTGATTGCTGCGGCAACAGCTCCTTGTTTTATTAAGCTGGCCCGAAATGATTCAGTACTATATTAAAACTTTGCTATATTATAACATTAGACTATATATAGAGGAGTGCATTCATGAGTAAAACACTTGAGGAATTACAAAAAGAAATTGTATTTGAAGCAAGAAAAGGGTACCCAATTTTGTTGTCTGGCGTAATTGTCTTTTTAATTTTCACCTTTTTACCGTTAATTTTTCCAATAGAAGCTGTGCGATTAATCTGGATATTTGGCTTAGGCGCCATTTTTCCGATTGGAATTCTAATTAGTAAAATACTTGGTGTTAATTTACTTACTACGGGCAACCCTTTAGGCACTTTAGGAGGAATAGTTGCAGCTCCCCAGGCTTTTTATATACCTGTATTTATAATTGTGTATATGAATATACCTGAATACCTTCCCTTCACTATCGGTTTACTCGCAGGCTCTCATTTTCTGCCTTACATGTGGATTTATAATAGCAAAGCTTATTTATTTGTTACTTTAGGCACCTGTCTTTCCGCTCTAATCTTAGGTAGTATCTTTGTTGATCAAGCATTCACTCTCGTACCTTTAGCAATTTCTATTGTGTATGGTATTGGTGTTCTTTTAATTCTTAGAGAACTTAAAGCTAGTTTTTTTCAGGCACAGAGTAAATAAGTATGTCAGGGAATCGAAAAAATAGGATAACAAGAACATACATACAACTAGGGTCGCATAAATTGCGACTTTTTTATTTGTGAACTAGTTCGACTAGATGGAATCTCGATGCTTGGGAAACAGGTACGTCCGATATGGAGCAGGAATGTCGTGCCGAAGTCCATCCAATTACCGATCGTTTCAACGCATTCTGTGATTGAATTGTGTTTAAATAGAATGTACGACAGTTCATTCTAACGGGCAGCGCAGCAAGCATCTAAACTTTGGCCTTTCACGGCTTACGGGTCTCAAGCTCTTGTCAAATACAAGAACTTGAGGCCCTTTACTGCATTAACATCATTTTCATAAAGAAACTCTTTCAATGACAAATGTAACTATGAACAGATAGTAGGAATTAGCATACTCGAGGTAACAAATAAAGAAAAGGGTGAACACTATGACGATTGCTTCTATGCAAGGCGTGGTTAAAAGGTATGGCTAGAAATCATATTTTGCAAGTTGTGAAAAATTTAAGCGAGAATGGAACGACGATTTTATATACAACGTACTATATGGAGGAAGTTCAAGCGATAGCTTCCAAAGCACATTACTTGACAGCCTCGAGGTGGTATATTATAGTCGGACAAGCTAAAAAGAAAAGTTAATTACTTAATGGTCTTTGGGAACAATAATTACCTTAGGTTGTAAACGGCAACGTTGTCAACACCATTCTTACATCGAGAGGAGAAGAATCTTTGGAATCAATTTGGTTGGAGTATGGATGGGCATTACTGGTTCTTATTGCATTGGAAGGTCTGTTATCAGCGGATAATGCCCTTGTTCTGGCAGTTATGGCAAAGCATTTGCCGGAGGACCAGAAGAAGAAAGCAATTAATTATGGAATCATTATGGCTTTTGTTTTCCGCTTCGCCGCTCTATTTGCGATATCGTTTATTGCGAACGTCTGGCAAATACAGGCGGTCGGAGCTGCTTATCTTCTGTACCTCGGGTTAAAGCACATAATCAAAGCGCGCTTCGGCAAGGAAAATGAGAACATTCGCGAGGACGTAAAGAAAGATGCTGCAGGCAAAGGCTTCTGGCCAACCGTAGGAAAAATAGCTATTGCGGATCTCGCCTTCGCGATTGATTCCATTCTTGCCGCAGTAGCTCTGGCACTTGGTCTCCCGGATTCACCGCTGGGCGATTTCGGCGGTATGGATGGAGGGAAATTCCTGATTGTCGTGCTTGGTGGAATCGCTGGGCTCATCCTGATCAAATTTGCGGCCACATGGTTTGTAAAGTTGCTTGCCCAACGGCCAGCTTTAGAGACCACTGCTTACGCGATCGTGGCATGGGTCGGTGTGAAGCTCGCTGTTATTACCTTGGCCCATGAAGATATTGGTGTATTAGATCATCATTTTCCGCATAGCACAGCTTGGACCCTTATCTTCTATGGTGTGTTGGTTGCGATAGCCCTTCTCGGTTGGTTTGCGCCTGCGAGTAAAAAACATTCACAGGCTGATCAGCTCTAGGTTCAACTCCAGATTGCCCTTAAATTGTTGACAGGTGGCCATCCCTTAAAGGATGGCCATTTTGCATATTGACTTTAGCTGCTGTTTCTTGTATTTCTTCATACAGGGATATGGCTATTGTAACGGAGAACATTAGCTTAATAAAGTACAATACGACAGCGGCCGGATAATATTCGGCTGCTGTTTTTATTGAAGTAACTGGCAGGATAGTTTTATTAAATTCACGAATAACTCAAATATGGGATAGTTCGCAAAGTTCGTAAATAAGACATTAGACGAATGATCAAATGATAAAACAAACTGGGGGATCAAATACTGCAGGATATATATAGTTACTTAAAAAATAAATTTCCTGAAGATTGGAGTGATATCAACATCCGTTTAGTATCTATTCCTTACCTATTGAGAAGAAATGGGGCAGATAAATATGAAGAGGAAAGTATCTACAGGAGTACTAATTGCTTTATTAATTGCAGTTGGTGTTTATATTTATGCTGATAACACAATTGTAAAAGAGACTGATCTTGAATCCGACCACGCGATTTTTAAAAATTATAATGAAGCATTAGAAAAGTCTGATGTTGTTCTGGAAGTAACTGCGACATCAGATTCACAAAATATACTTGATAATCAAGACGATGCAGTAACTACAGGCCATACAATTACAACGGTAAAGATTAATAAAGTGTTTGAAAACAAAACTGTTCATGAAGTTGGTTTGACACTAGAAAGTGGAGCAGCCATTGAAATATTAGAACCAACCTATACCGTAAATAACGGTATTGAACCCGGCGTAACAAGATTTAATTATGAGGATTACACAAAGATGATACCAAACATCGATTACGTATTGTTTTTAAAGTGGGATGACAGCAGAGGAGCTTATTGGGTTAATTCCCTTGAGCAAGGGAAATTTAATTTAGATAATCAAGACACAAAGGAAATATCAGTTGCTGGTTCTAAAGAGCAATATGAAAAGTTAAAAGAAGACGTTTTAAATAATTTGTATAGATAGTTGTAATAACAGTTATATTCCACGGTGAGATTGCAAAAAGCCCTGTATTCGTAGTTCAATTCGGGCCTTTGCTAAGGTGCTGGCGAAACTTTCGAGCGGTGTGTATCACTCTGAAAACAATGATCGATCATGAAGCCTTCGTATTTGGACATTCTCTATCGATATTGCGCCATTAGCTTGTCCAGCACTTCTCTCATCACATGTATCAACTCGTCTGGCGCTTTTACCTTTGCATCCGTACCCAATCCAATAAAAAATTGGCCGAAATAAGGAAGGCTGCTCGCGGGGATAGGATTGCCCAGCCATCCTGTTCCGTCTTCCCGAACTTGAATCTGCATTTTGTGCGCCGGCCACAGTTCGGTCTCGCATCTCTGCACACCTGTAGCAGTAAGCTCAACATAAAGTTCCATAGCTGGACTTTCCTCTTCAATGTATGACTCCCAATTTCCTGTATGCACTTGCGTCAAATCGGCCGCTTTCAGTTCGGACAGTTCAACAGATCTAACGCGGTCGCAACGAAACAAGCGAATATCGCGGCGGTGAAAGCAATAGGCCGGACAATACCAAAACCCGTTGCTGGCATAAATTCCGATCGGCTGAACGTCTCTAGACCGCTTATGCTGTTTCGATTCGTACTCGATGCGCACCACTTTTTGATCGATCGCAGCATCCAGCAACAAGCTCAAATAAGGCGTGCTTACATGTCTCATCGGAGTTGCCAGATCAAATCGTTTCCGCATCCGGTCGATGCGGTCCCGGATATCTTCCGGCATATAAGAGTAAAATTTCCTCAGCACTGAATTTGTTTCCACCTCAAACGGAAGATCCGTGTAGTGCCTCAATGCATGGCTGGCAAAAAAAACAGCAAGCGCTTCGCTTTCCGTAAAAGCAACTGGGGGCAGCATTCTCTCGTTAATCATCTTATAGCCCCCATGCTGACCGACCTCCGAATAAAAAGGAACCCCCAGCGCGCTCAACTCCTGCATATCCCGCACAATCGTCCGTGTGGAAACTCCAAATTCATTGGCAAGCTCTTTGGCGTTGAAAGACTTCTTTTTGTTAATGGACATCATCATCTCGATCAGTCTTTTGGACTTTGCCATAATAAACTCCTTTTTTTGAATTAAGACAAGTATTGTCACTATTGTACGATATGATGCTAATGAAGTCCAAAACAAACAAAATTTGGACAATTCAATTAAAAAGGAGATGCTCGAATGTCAATGCGCTCAACGACGTTCATCATGTTGGATGGACAGGCTGCGGAAGCGATTGAGTTCTACGGGGAAGCGTTGAACTCGAAATTACTGTTCAAAACTATGTACGGGGAAGGCAAGGATGCCGATCGTTTGCCTGAAGAATGGAAAAGCCGTATTTCCCATGCCGTGATACAAACCGGTGAGAATGATTTGATGGTCGCTGATCTTTTACCGGGGCAACCTTATGTAATCGGAAATCAGGTGAATATTTGCATTACAGCGACGCAACAAAGCGAGATTGAAGAAATGTTTAATAAATTGAGCGACAGAGGGCAAGTATTGGTTCCATTGCAAGAAACTGAATTTAGTCCGTGCTTCGGAATGGTGACAGACCGTTTTAACATTACGTTCCAATTCTACATGAACCATACAACAAACAGTTGGAGCTGAAAATAATAGACCATGACCGGGGAGAAATCCCCGGTTCTTTTGGGTATAATTCCACAAAATCAATCATCATTTCGAGAGCATTTATTTTTATAAAATATTTTATTGAAGTGAGGTTAATAATACTCTTGGCTGCAGTTAAGGAACAAAGCATGCTAAACCATAAATAGGTATGATCTTAGGAGGGTAAATGAATGCAATTCGAAAACCATAATAACATTGAAACAGGTAAAATTCCGCCGCAAATGAATCACGGTGGCCACGAAATGTTTGATGTACACGAGGTTTTGGGCGGAGCAATCAATACATTGAATACTTATACAATGTTGAGTCAACATGTGCAGGATCCGGAGCTTAGGGACATCTTGGAACGTCAGAAGCAATTTATAGCTGATGAATATAACATCACGTTAGAGTGTTTTAAAACCGGACAAGATCCATCTAAGCCGACGCAAAGCTATAAAATGAATCAAGGAAATGATTTTATGTATGGCATGAAACCTACTCAACCAAAAAAACCAATGCAAACAGTAGCGGAGATCAATGATGATACGATATCATGCAGCATGCTTCATGCCGTGAAATCCGGCGCTTCGGCAAAAACAATGGCTGCAATCGAAACAACGAATCCAGTAGTGCGTCGTGTTCTTGCAGATTCTATTCCCAACTGTATCGAAATGGCTTACGAATTATCGCTGTACCAAAATAAGCATGGGTATTATCAAGTACCACAACTTTCCCAGCAAGACATGCAATTTATACAAAATGGTTACTCTCCTGCGCCTGTGCAGCCGCCAATTCACTAGGCTTCAGAATGCAATAGCTTTTAAATCATTCACCCAGAAGCTTTTTGATGGAGTCATGATGATTATCCCTCATCGTGACTCCATTTTCTATATATCTTTTACATGCTTAAGAGAGCATTTAAGAGAAAAGCGATTCCTCAGCGATTCTAACTAGCTCTTCACCTTGTTGAATAAATCGTATCTGTGCAGCAGCTTATAATAGAGGTAGACAAGCAATAAAGCTAGGACATAGGATACAAAAGTCCAGCCTATATTCCAACCGTTTCCGTACTCCGCTTTGCCGAATTGCAAGGCGATGAATTCGAGCACGGTGTTAAATAAGGAGAACAAGGCAATCTTCATCCAAGCATGTCGATTACTTCTAACGATCCAGTAAATCATATAGCAAGCCATTACTGGGTACAGACCAAGATCCATGGGGAGAGCAGATAAAGTTTCATCATTATCGATCTTGGGGGTGAAATCCCAGAAACCCAAGTGGTACCCGATATCATTGAAAAAGGCAGAAACGGTGGCCGAGATCGGGGAAACTAAATAAATAACAATCGGTGATTTCTTCCATAAAATAATGCCGAATATCCAAGGGATTACGAATCCGACTATAATGTTAATCGTCATATTGACCTCACGTTTGTAATTCTCCTGAGCCTACCTCCGAAGAGGAGGGAGTTATATTAGTTTGTATTATCTCTTCAAATCGCAATTTCTAGTCATTTATTCAAATATACAAAGTTATTGGGTGACAGCTTCTATCCGTCGAACGCCCTTGGATTGAATAAATCTAATCAGGAATACACAATCTAGATTTATCTTTTGCGAAAAAGGAGGTATTGATAAATGGCCAATAACAAAAACTATAATCATAACCAGCATGATCAAACCGATAATAATGGACAACGTCAGAATAAAGTTCATGGCGGTGAGTATCGTAATGGTCGACTAAGCCAGATTAAGAATAATAATCCTAATGGTGAAGCTGTGGAAAATGAGTTTTTAAGTGAAAAAGAATAGTAATAGCAGGTATAAGTTGTCCGACAAAAAATTTGAGTATTTGAATTCTATTTAACAATCAAGAACTATTGCTCAATAAAACACGACAGCAGCCGACAAGATAGACGGCTGCTGTTTTTTTGACCTTATTGCTGTCGGCAGAGGTATATTTAGAAACAAATCCTTACTGGGCATTAGATACTCCGAAGTTTCTTATATCTTTCTGAAATAACAGCGGAAGCCGAAGTTGAGAAGGGAGAACTTGTTGCTTTCCCATGGCATATTCCGGACTTGAATCATAGACGGGGTAAAGCCAACATTTTAACGAAAATATACACTAAGCTTTCAATTATGACAGACTTAGCATATTATCTTACTCTTAGCTCGTAGTGGAACGTGTGACTCCCGAAGTTAGTATAAGCCGAAAGCTTGCTAGTATGGAGACGGGCGCAGACATCGTATGTCTGGATAACGATACGCTGTTTGATTCCCGAAAGTTCAAACAAATGGGTGATTTCGGCAAAGTCATGGAGGACCAGTTTTTTAAGCCTGCTGGCATATGTGGCCGAGCAAGAACAGAAAAAGAACCGGCAGCGACAGGCGGAAGGGATCGAAGTTGCCCGAGCGGATGGCGTAACGTTCGGAAGGTCAAGGCAGGAAATTGACGAAGTTTATCCGGACTTACCGGGAGTGGAAAGCAGGGCAAATCACGGCAACCGAGGCAATCCGAAGAATTGGTATGAAAAAACCGACGTATTACCGGCAAGTGTGGAAGTATGAGGGAGCAAACGGACGGAAAAGTTTTAGACTGAGCCTGGAAAATTTATCAGTCACAGCCAAGGACGAGAAAATAAAGTCCTAGACTGTCGCTATTTTATTGAACGAATGTTCACCATTTGCTTAACGCCAGAGGCCACGGAGGAGGGGCTGGATAAACAGCCATTTACTCTAGGGAGAAGGAGAATTCGATAACTGGGGTTCCGACTTTCATGACTTCCTAGGAATCATCGTGAACAGGTCGCGCCAATCGTAGAAGAGCAATTTCAAATCACAATAGATAATTTGTAATTTGCATACTTGTTTAACTCTATTAAAAATTGGTTCAACACTTCATTACTCGGAAACCTACACTCAAGCAGATAACAGCCTTCCCCGCTAATCTTATAATTATTGAGGATGTGTTCCTCTTTTGCTTGTATAAATGATAGATATGCTTGATGGTGCGTACCTTCTATGTAGATATTAAGAAAGGCATATGTATAACATCCTAGTTTCGCGTGATTAACTTTAATGCTATATCCCTCAATAACGCCATTATCCTCAAGTTTATCCACTCGGGCTGCTGCAGCCGGTCCTGTTAAGTGAACTTTTTCCCCTAAGTCTTTCATTTTAATTCGGCTATATTGACTCAGTTCTTCTATAATTCGTTTATCTGTTTGGTCCAACTCAAAGGAAGCTCCTTTCAAAAATAAAGTTAATCGGTCAAAACACTTTATTAAAACCATGTACTCAAATATTGCTTACAGTATAAACTTATCTTTGTCAGAAAACAAATATGAAACTTAAGGAGAAGATATTAAATATGAACATTTCACATATTCGAAATGCGACAATCATTGTTCAATATGCTGGTAAAAAATTTCTAGTCGATCCTATGCTCGCAGATAAAGGTACGTATCCTCCATTTCCTGCGGGGATCAATGAGGAAATGCGAAACCCTTTAAACGATTTACCAACGTCTATTGACCATATCATCAATGATGTCGATGCGGTTATTCTGACTCATTTGCATTTAGATCACTACGATGAAGTAGCAAAAGATGTGCTTCCTAAAGATATTAAAGTTTTTGTCCAAAATGAAGGTGATGCTAAACAAGTTAAAAGCGATGGCTTTCAACAAGTAGAAATCCTTGAAGAAAATACGCTCTTTGATGGTATTCAGTTAATAAAAACACAAGGTGAGCACGGTAGAGGAGAAGAATTACTAAAAAATATGGGTCAAGTGAGTGGTGTTGTCTTCAAACATGAGACGGAAAAGACGTTATACGTAGCTGGTGATACCGTATACTATGAGGGCGTCAAAATTGAATTAGACACTCACACACCTGATGTTATCATTGTAAACGCCGGTGATAACCTATGGCAGGATTCCGGCTCACTTGTTATGGGCAAGGAAGATGTCTTCGAGGTGCATAAAAAAGCACCAGACTCCAAAATCATCGCTGTTCATATGGAAGCTGTTAACCACTGGACATTATCCAGAGAAGAACTAAAACGTTTCGGAGAAGAGAAAGGCTTTTCCTCCAGTTTGTTAGTTCCAGGAGACGGTGAATCGTACAATTTTTAATATGCACTACAACGGAAGAACTATGTGTAGCTTAGGAGCACTATAGCATCGAAAAGACCCGTTAAGGGTCTTTTCATTTTCTAAGTAAATTCGACTGTAGAATTGTGTCTATTCAATTAATAAGGGGGTATTGTACGTTGACATATCGAACTCAGAAAACTCAAAGAAACGTTGGTCCCCACAGTATTCAGCGTAGCTTATATAGGCGATCTCTGATCATTGTTGTGATATCTCAAATGT
Organism: Pristimantibacillus sp.; assembly: GCA_048976605.1. Lineage (GTDB taxonomy): Bacteria > Bacillota > Bacilli > Paenibacillales > Paenibacillaceae > Pristimantibacillus. Next base: position 82,718 of record JBHGUX010000008.1, read on the forward strand.
TTGGCGGTGCAGGGCTTGCTGCCGGAGTAACGGTAGGTGCGCTGCTTGCTCAGGAAATGTTAGGTACAGAAAGTTCTGCCGGTGTTCCCTCCGCACTATTAACGTTTGGTTCCGCTGTGGCTTCTTTTTTAATTGGCCGTTTTTCTCAGCGTTTCGGGCGACGGTTAGGTCTTGGATGGGGATTTATAGCCGGTGGTATAGGGGCAATTGGCGTAATTTTTTCGGCAGTGAATTCTAGCGTGCCTCTTTTGTTTCTTTCCCTTGTTATTTACGGAGCAGGAACGGCAGCAAACTTACAAGCACGGTATGCCGGAACAGACTTGGCAGAGCCAAATCAGCGAGCCAAGGCGATAAGTATTGCGATGGTCTCAACTACATTAGGGGCAGTTGCTGGCCCCAATATGGTAGGCATGACCGGCCGCTTTGCAACTTCATTTGGACTTCCCGCCCTTACAGGCCTATTTATCTTAGCTGCTGGATCCTTTATCTTAGCAGGAATGGTATTACTTCTTTTTCTTCGTCCCGACCCGTTAATTACAGCTAAAACAATATCAGTTGAATCTCATCCGAATACCGTCGAGAAAAAAATTTCATCTCCCAAAAACAATAAAGGTCTTGTTGTTGGGGCAACGGTGATGGTTCTAACCCAAGTTGTTATGGTAGCTATAATGACAATGACACCAATTCACATGAAGCATCATGGATTTAGTTTGGGAGACGTCGGGGTAGTGATTGGCATTCATGTCGGTTTGATGTATCTCCCGTCCCTTTTTACCGGTATTTTGGTGGATAAGATTGGCCGAACCGCCATGTCGATAGCATCGGGCTTTGTTTTATTATTAGCAGGTCTTATTGCTGCTCTAGCGCCTGCTAATTCCCAGTTGCTGCTCATTCTTGCTCTTGCATTGCTAGGTCTTGGCTGGAACATTGGCTTAATTAGTGGGACAGCGCTTATTGTTGATGCGACAGATTCAGCGGACCGTGCTAAAAAACAAGGAGCGATTGATGTGCTGGTAGCCCTAGCAGGTGCAACGGGAGGGATTTTATCAGGAGTAGTTGTAGCGCTCACCAATTATACAATCCTTTCTTTTGTCGGTGGTGCGTTAGCATTGGGGCTAATACCAGTTGTTCTATGGTCACGAAAGCGAAAGCTGAAATTATCCTCCGATATCAAGTAAACCTATACGGACGGTGCGTGTGGCTTGTCCTTTGCGAGGGTAAAAATTTAGGGGGAATGTTAAAAGTGAACCGAAGTTGGATATTAACTTTTATTGGCGTTGTGTTTGAGGTGGTTTGGGTCTCAGGTTTCAAGCACGCTGATGGGCCATTGTTATGGATGATTTCTATTGCATCGTTGATTATTTCTTTTACACTTGTCCTCATAGCAGCAGTAAAATTACCTGTCGGAACGGTTTATGCTGTATACACGGGACTAGGTACAGCAGGAACTGTGCTGGTAGAGATGATGATATTTAATGAACCGGTTCAGGCATTTAAATTACTGTTAATTGTATTGCTCTTGGCAGGTGTGATGGGACTAAAACTATTCACAAGTTCTCCTGCTTCTAAGGAGGCCGAACAATAGTGGCTTGGTTATCTTTAATTGCTGCTGGTTTGTTTGAGGTTGTTGGAGTACTTGGTATGAATCGGGTAAAACGTGATAATAACTTAAAAGCATATTTGATCTTAATCATCGGATACGGTGTAAGCTTCATTCTTCTCAGCCTCACATTGAGAAGCCTTCCCATGGGTACTGCTTATGCAATATGGACGGGAATAGGAACTTCTGGTGGTGCGATAATCGGAATGCTTTTCTTTGGCGAATCAAAGGATTGGCGACGGATTCTATTCATTTTTATGATATTTGGCGCAACAGTTGGATTAAAGTTAATTTCTTAGAGCATATAGCGAATTGCATTGACCCCTAAAGTAGACAACTTATTCGTTAAGCTACCTGTAGGACATGTGTCCGGTATTTTACAGGGGTCATGCCTTTTAATTTTGTCTTAATCCGTTTGTTATTATAGTAGCGATATATGCCGCTAGCTCTTATTGTTAGCGTAATCTGCCCCATTAATGGGCCGTTGTCTGTCTAATACTTTATTTTCCGAGTCTAATACTTTATGTTTCAGTCCAATACTTTATTTTCTTTGGACAAATACAACATATTAAAGCACTAATTTCAAGCTACAATAGTGAGAAATTAGGCTTTAATTATTTTCCTAAATGTATAGGTTACTTATGATAGGTTTACCAACTTATTAATTATATTTATATCTTCCAACCTTCTGGGTGACACCCGGCGATTTCGCAAATGCGCTGGAGAAAGGGATTGCGATCCTGGTCATCGCCTGCCCTTGCGCACTGGGGCTTGCTACGCCGACATCGATTATGGCGGGTTTCGGACGCGCTGCGGAGCTTGGCGTGCTGTTCAAAGGTGGCGAGCATCTGGAATCCACACACAAAATCGATGCGATCATTCTCGACAAAACCGGCACCGTAACGAAGGGGAAACCAGAACTTACGGATGTTTCCGCCGCACATATAGATGAGCATGCTTTTCTTCGCTTGGTTGGAGCTGCCGAGAAAGATTCCGAGCATCCACTTGCGGAAGTGATCGTTACCGAATCCGGGTCAAAGGCATCGAGTTGCCGACAACAGAACAATTCGAAGCAATTCCGGGCTTTGGTATCCGTGCTGTCGTCGAAGGCAAAGAGGTTCTGGCCGGTACGCGCAAGCTGATGGTGAAATATGACGTTTCGGTTGAACAGGCTATTGAACGGATGCCGCCCGGACTTTTGGGCTTAGAGTAAGAAAAAACGCTAAGATGGTCACGTCCGAAGGCTTAGCGTATATTTTCGTTAAAATGTTGGCGTGCCCCTTAGACCATCAAAATGATCCCGTTTTTTGTGCTGATGAAACAAAGTTGACTTACATTTCTTTATTCATGATATATCAATTGAATACATTAAAATCAATGATGTTCAACTTTACATAAGCTCTACCTGAGAACTATAACTTAACAATCACCAGAACGAGGCTGTCGGTATAAATCGGCAGCCTTGCTGTGTTAATGGATATTTAGTGAAAACTAATTCATGCATTTTTCGTTACAGCAAGATTTGGAAAGTGCATGCTTAGCCATTATGTTATCTTGTGATCATCAAATAAAAAGAAAGACTGGAGGGGATTAATCTGAATCGATAGGTAGCTTTTTGATAGGTGCATAAATGTGATAGTCCGAATCAAGATTGTGAATGTCATCAAAAAATTGAATAAGTTCTATATGAGAATCGTCTGCTTCCTGTCTGGAAATCTTTAAAAACCTTGCATAATCAGTTTTGAGAACATCACCTATATCTAGGAGGTCACCAGAGTATTTGAACTTGGCACAGAAGAGCCGCGGTACATCAACGGTAAAATAGAATGGTCTATTTATCTCAATATCAAATGGGATCCCAAATAGTACCTTGAATCGGGATGAATTGGGCTGGCAATTAGAATAAATGACGAAACATGAACCATTAACTGTTTTATCAATTTCATTTATCAGTTTAAGGGAATGAGACCGAATCTTCGTCTTATAATCATCAGTTGCCAGGTCAACCTCAAAGGCTATGCCGCACACTCGGATTGAATCGAACTCCGTTAGGGTGAAATCGGTAACAATATCACCATTGATGTTTTTGATGGGTCTTCTAACCACTGAAGGCATTGGTGTTTGAGAAATGTTCATATCTTTTACTCTCAGAGAGCTCGGAGCCATGCCGTATTGACGTTTGAAAGCACGGGTGAAAGATGATTGGGTTCCAAAGCTTAGCTGGTAGGCAATATCTGTTAGTGGTAAATGATCGGTTTGGATGAATTGTAGTGAGGCGTTCAATCTTCTGGATATTATGTAGTTGTTTAAAGTACAACCCATCATGGCAGAAAAAAGTCTGTGAAAGTAGAATTTGGAGATGTTGAAGGTATTAGCCACAACCTCTAATGATAGAGGCTGGTCTAAATTGTTCTCAATATGGATTAAAGCTCTCTCTATGACTTCGTATTGATCCATAATAACCCCCCAGGAGGTATAATTTATGATGCAAGACAGAATGAATGGGATCATCATCGGTGTTTTTTATATTGTTGCTGCAATCACTTCAGTCATCGCTATTATTTCTTATGAGCCGGTATTGTCAGAACAATGGTATATGTCCGTGGTAAATGGATTTAAAACAAAGGTTTTATTCGGGGTCATTAACGATCTTTTACTTATTCTGACTGCAGTAGGGACAGCGGTTATGTTGTTTCCTTACCTTCGTCGTTGGAATGAACATGCAGCGCTTGGACATCTATGCTTTCGATTTATGGAAGCTGTTCTTATTGCAATAGGAGTGGTGAGTATACTAGGTTTATTGCAACTTAGTATTCATTATGAAGCAAACAGCCTAACAAGTGAAGAAAATCTTCACGAGATCGGTTACACGCTGCAAGCTTTCCATCGTTGGACTTCGATGTTAGGCCCTAATTTTATGTTGGGTGTCAATACGGCATTGTATAGCTATTTGCTGTTTCGAACAGGTTTAGTACCAAGACCGTTAGCACTGTTTGGAATGATTACTGCTATACTCGTATTTGTAGCTGGTCTATTAGAAATGTTCAGTATTGTAAAACCTCTATCTGCCGTAAAAGGAATGATTGCTCTACCTGTGGGCATTTATGAGTTGAGTTTGGCAGCCTGGTTGATTGTAAAGGGATTTCATAAGGAAAACCTCAAGAAACTAAGAGCGAAAATATAGATTCTGAGTCTGATAGATTCGTTCTGGTTCATTCAACTAACGGATGTTAGATAAATAAGAACCTGAGTAACAAAAAGGTATATGCTTAAAAGTCCCAATTTTCAGCCTTATATAATCTTTAATTAATCTTTCATTGCAATATGTTAAAATTCCGATTGAGGAATTTTCATTTTATTATCGCTCTCTCTTTTGCCAGAGTAACACATCCGCTTCACCTACAATATGATGAGTCTAGAAATCTAAAGAGGTGAGCCAATGGCAGTCGTAAAATCCAGGAAACAGGATATTGATATGTTGGCAAGGTTGCTTCGAGCTGAAGCTGAGACCGAAGGCGAAATGGGCATGCTCCTTGTTGGGAATGTTGGCATTAACCGAATAAGAGCGAATTGCTCCGATTTCAAAGAAATCCGAACAATTCCCCAAATGATCAACCAGCCGCATGCGTTCGAAGCGCTGCAACATGGTATGTACTATCAAAACGCAAGGGAGAGGGAACGCCGTCTGGCACAACGGGCTGTGAATGGGGAGCGAAATTGGCCAGCCAAATTCTCACTATGGTATTTCCGTCCGGGATCATTCGAAAATCCAGGACCATGTCCGCCAACTTGGTATAATCAGCCGTTCGTAGGACGATGGAAGAAGCACTGTTTTTATGAACCAACCGCGCAAGAATGTGAAAATGTATATAATACGTTTTAATTTTAAGTTTCATAGAGAAGGCTACCCTACAGTCACTGAGATGGCTAGAGAGGGTGGTCTTTTTTTCTTTTTTATTGAAGTAACGTACTTTTGCAAATATATAGCTGCGTATTTATGTACTAATGGTGTTGGTACAAGTATAGATTCTACAATTAGAATACAGTCCAACCTCACAATGTCTATTACTATATTTGTCATGCATATTAAATCTAATATTCATAAATACGGAAGCTCAGGACACTGAAAAGGGGAATCTGGTATGAAGAACTGGAACGACTATCTATTGAAAAACAAGATGTTCATTGTGTTCTCCGCCGTATCACTGTTCATCGTTATTCTGACATGCGTTATTTTCTATTACAAAAATGTAAGCGATATTAAAAGTCAGACCATATCGCTTTCCGACACGATTACCCGGCAGTTCAGCAGAGCCTTCGAGATGTATATCCAGGATATAGAGAAACTCTCAGTCTCTATTATTGGTGATCCTGTCATTCAACAAAGCTTAATCGATCATTATGCCATACCGGAGCCTGTCGTACAAAATGAGATCGATCTGAAGATCAATAGCAGGCTGTTCACTCACCTTCAGCCACGTCCCCAATTGCAGAGCATATATATCTTTCCAACTGATGAGACCGCTTACTTCGTATCAAAAGCAGGAGGGCCAAAGGTAAGTTTCAATCTGCAGAATGAAAGTTGGTATCAGAGACGGTTAGAAATGCCTGGCATCAAATTTCTACTCCTCCCCATCACAATTGAGAACACTGGCGGTGATCGTGAAGCTCAGGTTATATCCTTCGTGCGGAATATCAATCGCATTCCTTACCGGGATGTTCTAGCGTATATGAAGATCAACATTAATGTTAATTTCGCAAAGGACATGCTTGCAATTTCGGATAGCAACGACGTCGAACGGAATATGAGAGTGTTCATCATGAACGACGAAGGCAGTGTCATCTATGACGGAAGGAATGAACTAACGGGCAGTTCGGACCCAGGAATTGAACTTTCTATCTTCCATGATAACCAAGGATCCGGTGAGTTGGATTGGAACGGCGTGAGCTATCTTTATACGATGTCAAAATCTTCGTACACGAAATGGAATACACTGATTCTGATTCCGAACGAATTTCTTCTATCTAAGCAAAAGCGTACCGCCTATATTCTCATGATTGTTGGTCTGTTTGCAATGGGACTGATTGCATTCGTATCCTATGCGCTGTCCTATCAGATTACACTTCCTCTCCACAAACTGATGAAGCAGATGTCGCGTGTTGAACAGGGTGATTTAAGCCAAAGAATGGAGGTGGCCGGTAACAATGAGATTGGTCGCCTGAGCAGGATCTATAACAATATGTTGGAAAGTATCACTCGACTGATCAGCGAGGTGTACATGTCCAAACTAGCGGAGAAGAATGCGCAAATATCGGCTTTGCAGGCGCAAATTAACCCGCATTTTCTATACAATACGCTCAATATTATGAAGTCAATTAGCAGAGTCCGTGGGATCGAAGAGGTTGCCGAGATGGCAGAAGCACTGGCGGAGCTGTTCAAATATAGTATGAAAAACCTTCAGTATCCAATCCCATTAAGTGAAGAGATAGAACATATTCGCAATTACATGAATATCCAGCAGCACCGATTCGGCAGCCGCTTTGAACTTAGTATGGATGTACCTGAGTCTCTTCTGGAAGCTTCAATACTGAAGCTTACGGTGCAACCGTTAATTGAGAACGCAATCGTTCATGGGCTAGGCAAGATGAAATCCGGCGGGCGGATCGATATCGCAGTCAGGCGAATTGGCAACGATCTTATTATTGAAGTTTCTGACAATGGCAGCGGCATCGATGAGAAAAGAATCCACAATTTGCGCAGGAGGCTGGATAGCATCCAATCGGTGGACGTGTATGACGAGGAAGGACAAGGAATCGGCCTGTCTAATATCGCACAGCGGATAAAGCTGCTCCATGGTGATAAATACGGGGTAGAGTTGATTAGTACTCTTGGCCGTGGAACGACTGTTAGGCTAATGTTCCCCTATGAAATTATCGTCGTGAAGATGAAGGGAGTTGGCAGACCATGAATTTGTTTCTGGTTGAAGATGAGCGATGGGCATTGGAGGAACTTAAGTCGCTATTCAAGCGATACGAACCGCAGCATCGCGTGCTTGCATTCGATAACGGGGAAGATGCACTTACGGCCGCACTATCTGTAGTTCCGCATCTCGTGTTGACCGATATCACAATGCCCGGCATGGACGGAATTGAACTGCTGGCTGAGCTGGGTCACTGCCATCCGAATGTTAAGGGTATTATTCTCAGTGTTCATGATGATTTTACATATGCACAGCGGGGGATGAAAACGGGCGTGACAGACTATCTGCTGAAACCAGTCAAGAAAGACACGCTCTATTCGACGGTAGACCGCATGTTTGCATTAATTGCAGAAGAGTCACGCAGCCGAAGTGATAGAGTCCAGTGGTCTCTTGTGCAACGATTATTGTCCGCAGATGCACCAGATCGTGGGAAGCTGCCAGACGTTGATTCGAGGCGAACGTTCATGGCGATATTACTTCTGGGAAACTGGGTGTCTTCACATACGTGGGAAGCTGCCGGACTTGAAGCATCAGAAATTCTTGCACTTCTGGGAAACAAAGTGAACCAGGATTCAGATAATTACTGCTTAACAATCGATGGTCGCCGCAGAGTTTTGTTACTACCCGTTCTTGATGAAGGATGTATGCACCGCATAAAGACAGGGCTTCAATCGATCATTCAGTATGGTTCAGATCAAGGCATTTTGCTGCATGTAAGTTTCGGGATGAAGAAAGAGCATGAGAGCCTGAACCGCTGCTTTGTTCGCTTGGGCAAGCAGTTGGAAGAGAATTTGCGGATTGGAGTACCAACCTGGGCTGCACCGGATATGAAGTTAGCTGCGCCTGATATCAGCGGAGTCTGGGAGAAGGTACGCGCGCTGCAATCGCAGATTAAAGCGGGTGATAGGGTCAGAGGAAGAGAGACGGTATCTCGAATCGTGAGCTTCCTTCAACAGAAAGAAGTTACTCAGCAGCATTTAACGCAGTTTGTCGGTGATTTGTCGTACTCGTTGAAGTTCAATCTGAGATCAGAATACCCCATTCGGTTACAAGAGGGCATGAGTCTGTTGAACGAAGCGATTGACTATGGGCCGATCACGAAATGGCTGACAGAGGCGGTGTTTGGGCTCGCAGGGGAAGGTGAGCTGAAGGAGCGAAAGCCGAAGGACCTCATACCCGTAATCATGAGCTGGATTCACGCCAATTATCAAGGTGACTTGTCACTTCAACAGTTTGCTTCAGAACATCATGTCAGTCTTGGACATTTATCCCGGTTGTTCAAAGCTCAGACCGGTTATAACTTCTCAGATTATGTGATCGGCTACCGGATCGGCAAAGCGAAGGAACTGTTAGCCGATGGTACGTCCCGTCCTTCGGAAGTAGGCGAGCTTGTCGGATACGAGGATGCCAAGCATTTCTCCCACTTGTTCAAGAGAATGACAGGCGAAACACCTACTGCCTATGCAAAGCGAAAAATAACGGAATGAGCCGGATGTAAGTAATTGAATTATCGGTAATCAGATGACGCACCGACGACAATAGAATGATCGACGTATCGTAGTTATTACTTTATACCAAAATGGAAAAATCACCCCCCTCAAAAAGCAAAAGCACAGGTTTTCAGCATTAGTCGAACCTCTTACACTAGAACTACGGGGGCAACCGGACATTGAAACGGAAGTTCACTGTTAAAGAAAACCGGGGCATATGTCAATTAAACTGTGAAGAGGGGCATGGATAGGCGGCTGCCGAAGATCACCAGATCCATACCTACTAAGGGAGGCTGCGGTACATGAAAAGAACGACTACCAGAAAACTCGCATTCGTAACAAGCGTGATGATGATCTTGGTATTGCTGGCCAGTTGTAGCGGGGGCAGCGACGCACCTAAGCCGACAAACACCACTAGCGGTGAAACGAAGTCGGGAACGACTGACCCAACCAACAAACCTGTAGAGAAAACAACGCTGACTTTGATGGTCGGTAATACAGGCACTACGCTCGAGGCACTCAAAGCCGTCGCTCAGGAAGCAGAGAAAAAACTAGGTATTACCATTGAGTATGATGTCAAACCGGATGGAACAGAAGGTGACAACCTGGTTAAGACACGCCTAGCGACGGGTGATATGTCTGATATGCTCGTGTATAACACAGGTTCTCTGTTGAAGGCGCTTAATCCAGAGGATAATTTCCTTGATGTAACGAATGAATCGTTCATGGCAAATGTACTTGATTCCTTCAAAACAGTCGTGATGATTGACGGGAAGGTGTACGGTGCTCCAGTGGGTTCAACCTCTGCAGGTGCCATATTGTACAACAAGAAAGTGTACAGCGAGCTTGGATTGACCGTACCGAAGACGTGGGATGAATTTATGGCCAATAACGAGAAGATTAAAGCGGCTGGCAAGACCGCTGTTATCGCATCTTACAAAGACACCTGGACGTCCCAACTATTTGTTCTTGGAGATTACTATAACGTACAAGCACAGGTTTCAACTTTTGCGGACGATTATACGAACAACATAGCGAAGTACGCGACAACACCTGCAGCATTGCGCAGCTTCGAGAAGACGGAGGAACCTTTCAAAGCCGGATATATGAATAAAGACTTTCTGGCCACGACATATGACGTCGCATTGAAGATGCTGGCCGATGGTACAGGAGTGCACTATCCAATGTTGACAAGCGGACTTGACTCTATCTTGGCTAATAGCCCTGACAAAATTAATGACATCGGCGTATTCCCGATACCGGGCGATAGTGCAGACATCAACGGTTTGACGGTATGGATGCCGAGTGGACTCTATATTAACAAGAACAGCAAAAAGGTGGAAGCCGCCAAGAAGTTCACAGAGTTCTTCGTATCTAAAGAAGGCCAAGCGATATTTGCCTCTAAAGTTAAGGCGGCAGGTCCATTTGTTATTAAGGGAATCGAACTCCCTGACGATGCCTACGAAGGCGTGAAAGAAATGCAGCCATACTTTGATGCAGGCAAGACGGCACCCGCTCTTGAATTCGTATCTCCAGTTAAAGGTCCTAATCTAGAAAACCTGACGGTCGCCGTCGGCAGCGGTATCACTTCTGCGCTGAAGGGCGCCGAGGATTATGACAAAGACGTTCGAAAGCAGGCACAACAGTTGAATCTGCCGGGCTGGTAGAACGTCCGTAGGCAGCGGGAATTCTAGTTGAAGAGGAGGCTCTGTACCGATCTGTGCAGAGCCCCTTTTCTCGGAAAGAAGGAGAGAGTTATGACCAAACTGACGATTCGGACTTACTCATATCTATTTCTAGTGCCCGCATTTCTGATTTATTTCGTGTTCTATCTGCTTCCAACCGCGTTATCTCTGTTCTTCAGTATGACTCGGTGGACGCTCACGGACTGGGATTTTATCGGTTTCGACAATTATGTCACTTTCTTCTCGGAGACAGCGCTCAATATCGGCTTCCGGAATACTTTAATTTACGCAGCTGTAACATGCGGTCTCAAAGTTATCCTAGGCCTCATGCTCGGCGCATTCCTTTCCTCTACCGTAATGTTCAAAAACTATCTGCGTTCCGTTATCTTCTTCCCAACACTACTCAGTACAATTGCCGTCGGAATCACATTCTCCATGATGATGCATCCTTCTCAAGGATTGATTAATACGGTTCTGGAAGCCATTGGTATAACCGGACCGGATTGGCTCGGCAATACGAAGATCGCACTGCTGTCAGTTGCTCTCGTAGACGTATGGAAAGGAATCGGTGTCGCTACTGTCATCTATATCGCAGGTATTTCGGCCATTCCTGGAGAGTATTATGAGGCGCTCAAAATCGACGGTGGGAGCAGCATGGACGCATTCCGACACATCACGGTGCCACTAAGTAGACCTGCAATGAATTCCGTTATCATATTGTCATTTATTGGGGGACTTCGTTCCTTCGATCTGATCTGGGCCATGACCAAGGGGGGACCGGGCTTTACTACCGACCTGATCGCCTCGATCATATACAAGCAGTACCAGGCGGGTTTTTATGGTCTTGCAACTGCGGGCAACGTTATCCTGTTCATCGGTGTGTCACTGTTAGCTTTTCCCTTGTATAAGTACCTTACGAAAAGTGAGGTGCACTTATGAGATCGGATACGAGCAGCGTTATGGATAAAAGCGTAAACAAGGGGTTGATCCGCAGAGAATACAAACAGAATAGCGGTGGAGTCAAGCGAGGAATCGTTGCCGTATTTGCATTGTTGCTCAGTACGGTGATCTTTTGGATTCCGTTCTATTTCGTCATCATTAATTCCTTCAAGAATCAGGCTGAATCGTCACTCATGAATATGTCGTGGCCGACGTCATTCCATATTATTAGTAATTATAGAGACGTGTTGGCCGCCTCAGATTATATGCTTGTCCGCGCGTTTTACAATAGTATATTGCTGACCGTTCTATCGGTCGCTACGCTGGTTATCGTCAGTGCGATGGCAGGCTTCGTATTGCACCGGCGTGAAGGGGGACGGTTCTCATCCTTCTTAAACTTTCTTGTTTTGGCTGGTTTGATGATTCCGCCGGCCATAGTGCCTACGATATGGGTTCTCGACTCGATCAGCTTGTTTAAGACTCTTGCTGGAATTACCTTGGTAGAGGTTGCACTGCATTTTCCATTCGCAGCCATTTTGTACAAAGCATTCGTAGGGACACTGCCACGTGAAGTCGATGAAAGTGCGATGATCGACGGTGCAGGCGGCTGGCGGCTGTTCTACAGTATTATTTTTCCGCTGCTGAAACCCGTTACTTCAACCATCATCGTACTGGAATCGATCAATGTGTTCAATGATTTTGTTAATCCGCTTTACTTTTTCCCAGGTTCGGCTAATGCGACTGTGCAATTGACGCTCTACAATTTCATGAGTAGGTTCACGACATCGTGGAATTTGTTGTTCGCAGATATCGTTCTGATCTCGATCCCGATGCTCATTCTATTTATCTTTTTCAACAAAAAAATTGTAGCTGGCATGACGGCAGGTGCCGTTAAAGGGTAGTGCAACAATAGAGTCGCAGTCTTACGGATTGCGACTTATTTTTTGAACAAGGTTGCTTCCTCAGAACGGTTGAGCACATATGCATGTCCCTCTATGTAAGTGGTCTCGATCGGAAAGGTTATTGTCCCGATCCACCATGATTCGTACTGGAGGAGACTGTATGATGGATTCAATAAAGCGTATTCATTTCATAATCCCATTAAAGAATGAAAGGACGTTGAACATGGCGGTCAAAATCGGAATCGTAGGTATGAATGGCATCGGCAACAACCATGCGAACTGCTACAAGGAGGATGAATTGGCTGATCTCATTGCCGTATGTGACGTGATCAAGGAGCGCGCCGATGCGGCTGCGGAGAGACACGGTGTGAAGGCGTACTATTCACTAAAGGACATGATCGAGAACGAACCTGACATCGATGTCGTCGATGTAACGACTGGCGGCATTGATAACGGCAGCTGGCATTTTGAACCAGCAATGGAGGCCATGTCTTATGGCAAGCATGTGCTCGTGGAGAAGCCGCTTTGCAACGATGTGCGGGAAGGTCGCGAAATGGTGGCTTACGCAGAGAAAAAGCGGGTATATCTAGGCTGTAACCTGAATCATTACTTCACGCCACCGGCTGAGAAGGCAAAGCAATATATGGATAGCGGTGAGGTAGGCGAATTGATTTACTGTCTAGCCAAAATGGGCTTCAATGGCGGGGAGCTTAACTATGCCCTAGCTGGATCAAACAAAATAAAAGGCCATCCCTATTTTCACATGCGAGCGTTCCTGACTCACCCGTTCAGCGTCATGCGCCATTTCTGCGGTGATATCACGCACATCCAGACGTTCTCCGACCGTCCTGGCTTCCGGCGCAATGAAGGGGATGTCATGGTATCTATAAACAGCATCCATATGAAGTTCGCAAACGGCGCGGTTGGCTATCTTCTAAGTCAACGCGGTGATGCGGTATACGGTCTCGGTGGCTGGTGGAGTCTGGAGGTAGCAGGCTCGAAGGGCACATTCACGATCGAAAACTGTGTTGAGAAAGTGTCGTTCTGGAAGGCGGAAAAAGGAATTCCAGCCATCAGCATTCAGCCTGAACCTGTTGTGACGGATTTTGGCACGAAAGATTTCGGTCGTACGTTTAACAACCGTCTTCATGCGTTTCTGGAGGACGTTAACAATAAGGTGTCTCCCGATGCATTGCGAGCAAGTGGACGCGATGCCCTCGCTGTACTGGAATATGTGCACGCGGTACAGGAGTCATATGAACGGGGCGGTGAGGTCATTAGGCCGCATCCATTGCCACCTTTTCACGGTGATCCGTTCTATCTAGAATAACAAATGAAAACGATAGTTCCCGCGTTTTTTCAGTAATAGTGGAGCGTCAATTATAAAACTATCATTCTTTTAGGAGGACTAATCGATGATTAAATTGGGTGTCAATTCCGTGCTGTTCAAAGAGTTCGATTTTGCTGAAGCAGCAAAGCATATTGCAGCTTGTGGATACGACGGTGTAGAGATCGCAGCTATCCAGGGGATGTGCGAGCATTTGAATCTTAGCCGCTGGAGGGAGCAGAAGAACGAGTTGCAAGCGATTGTACAGGATAATGGGTTAACCTTACTATCGACTGAGGTTGCGTCGTTACAAAGAGAACGGTTGCTTCCTGCATTCGAAGCTGCCGCTGAAATCGGCATTCCGATTGTCAACGTCGGTCCTGGCGGTAAACTTGGTATCGAAGAAGACCTACAGGCGTCGATTGACATGTTGGCGCAGATGGCGGAGGAAGCTGCTTCGTATGGTATTACGCTTTGTGTGAAGGCGCATGTCGGTAACGCTATCCATAATACTTCGACCACGCTAAGGGCGATGGAGATGATCACTTCCTCGGCATTCGGCATCGATATGGATCCAAGCCATATCCACCGTGCAGGAGAAAATGCGGAGCTGGCGCTGCCTGCCGTACTAACTCGTGTGAAACATGTTCATATCCGCGATTGTAAGGGACGCGAACAGGGTCCGGGGCCAATTGAACTACAAGCATGTGGACGTGGTGACATTGATCTATTCGGCTACTGCAAGGCAATGGTGGATGGAGGCTATGAAGGCCCAGTTGTCTTAGAGGTTATTGGATCTAAACCGGAACATACACTTGCGCAAGTATCCATCGTGGCAGCCGAGTCATATGGCTACCTGAATGCTATCTTAAAGCAGCTGAACGCACGATAAAAACACGATAAATTCACGATAAATTCACGATAAATGCAAGGTCATCACTTATTAGGAGGAGTACAATATGACGACCAAGAAACCGAATATCCTACTCTTTGGTATAGACAGTCTCCGTCGGGATCATATGAGTGCATATGGGTATTCCCGATTGACTACCCCTCATCTCGATAAACTAGCAACACAAGGCGTTCTGTTCGAGAAGCATTTCAGCCCAGGTATTCCGACCACACCAGCCTACGCATCTATGTTGACTGGCATGGATGTATTCGGTACTGACGTTGTGGCGCTGCGCCATGAAGGGCCGCTTGGCGGTCATGTTAAGACGCTGGCGGAGGTTCTTACGGAGAATGGTTACAATACGACTTGCGTTGGCTTCACAGGTAATCCATCTTCACGCGGTTTCCAGACGTATCTCGATTATGAATCTTGGGTACCCGATGAGTCTGGTCGTACGCCTAAGGCGCAGAATCTTAATGATATCGCAATTCCCGAACTAGAGCGGTTAGCGGCAGAAGATAAGCCATTCCTGTTGTTCTTACGACATATGGATCCACATTCTCCGTACTTGCCGCCTGCACCCTATGAGCGGATGTTCTATGGCAAGAACGAGAAAGACTCGGCCAATAATTCCATGGAACCGGTATATAACTTCAAGCCATTCGCCGAGTTTCTGAAGTCATGGATTCCGGAAGGTGTCACTGACGCAGCCTATGTCACTGCCCAATATGACGGTGCTGTCGCTTATATGGACGCTTGTATCCAAAGTATATTTGAAAAGCTATCTGCGCTAGGTCTTGAGGAAGAGACGATTATCGTTATCACATCCGATCATGGCGAGACGTTGTATGAGCATGACTGTTATTTCGATCACCATGGTTTGTACGATTGTACACTTGTCGTGCCTCTCATCATCAAATACCCTGGGCGTCTGCCAGCCGGAACACGGGTTGAGGACGTGTCGGTTATCTCGGATATTATGCCAACGCTGCTGGAGTTAATTGGAGTCGATAGCGGAATAACATTCGATGGTCACAGTCTGATGGAGCGACTAGCGGGCGTGGTAACGAACCGGATCAGTGAGTTGTATCTGACGGAATGCACATGGATGCGCAAGCATGGCTGGCGTACGCCAGAGTGGAAGTTAATACGCGCACTTGAGCCTGATTTTCATTTTAAGCCAGAGATTGAACTGTATAATCTGATTCGTGATCCAGAAGAAAATGTTAATGTAGCGGAGCATGAACCGGAGGTCGTCACACTACTGACGAAGCGGATGGAAGACCATATCGCAAGACGTGAAGAGCAGACCGGCCGCACAAATCCGATCTATACGAACCTGAACTGGCATGGTAAAGGCGAGACGTTCATCTCGTCCGAGCAGGCGTACGAGGCACTTTACATCGGAAACATCATTAATGCGCGTTCCCTTCAAGCGAAGGAGGAGGCGGAATCCAAATGATTCGGGTAGCGGTTGTCGGCGTCAATAATATCGGAAAAATCCATTGCCGCGCTTATTCGCAGCATCCGGACACGGTGCTTGTTGCCGTCTGCGATTTGATGCCGGAACGTTCGGAATCGGCGGGTCTTGCGTATGATGTTCCCGCCTATACCGATCTGAACGAACTACTGGCGAAAGAGCAGATTGATGTAGTTGCGGTTGCAACAGCGGGTGTGGAAAAGGGTAGTCATCATTTCGAGCCAGCGATGATCGCGATTGAAGCGGGCAAGGATGTTCACGTGGAGAAACCAATCTCTAACAATATTGAGGAAGCTCGAATACTTGTTTCTGCTGCAAGAGATCGGGGTGTTCGGCTTGCCTGCAATTTGAACCACCGATTCACACCTGCTGCTTACAAAGCGAAAGCATTGATGGATGCTGGCAAGCTTGGTTCGTTGCTCTATCTCAATATGCGACTAACCATTCACAATTCACAGGAGGATACGGAGTGGCTCCACATGCGTGCTCTGCATCCTCATTCCATTGACGTTATGCGGTATTTTGCAGGTGACGTGAAGCGGGTACAGGCCTTCATGACCAAAGCACCGGGTCGTCAGTGTTGGTCGACTGCATCTATCAATATGGAATTTGCGTCCGGAGCAGTCGGTCACTTGACCGGTAGTTATGACATGTCGATGCGCCATCCGATCGAATACTGTGAAGTGGCCGGTAACGAAGGTCGTTTCGTTATCGACAACGTGTACGAGAGCATGACCTATTATCCCCATCAGTCCGACGAGGTGATTGTTGTTCGCAACTCGCTGTTCGGTGGAATGCAGGGCTTTAACGATACGTTTATACACCGAATCAACAGATTCATCGCACAGATTAAGGCAGGCGATGCACCGGAAGCTATTGAGGCATCCGGTGCGGATGCACTCGCAGCGCAGGAAGTAATCGAAGCTGCTATCCGTTCGCATCAGTCTGGCGGGATGACCGTTGACGTGCCAGTGATCGGATAAGTTAAAGTACTTGACGAGGGGAGATAACTAGCATGGAAAGACAGCAGGGTGCGGTACTATGGTTTATGGGTTTGTCGGGAGCAGGTAAGACAACGACCTCTCGGTATGTCGCGGCAGAGCTATTAAAGCAAGGACGGCATGTGGAAGTATTAGACGGCGACGAGCTGAGAGAGACGATCTGCAAAGGGCTTGGCTACTCCCGCGAGGAAAGGATCGAGAATATTAAACGTATCGTATATGTGGCTAAGTTACTCTCTCGCAACGGTATTGATGTGCTCGTCTCTGCCATTACTCCCTATCAGGAAATGCGGGATTATGCGCGATCGCAACTGCCCGATTTCGTAGAAATATATGTGGAATGCCCGATTGATGAGTGCGAACGCCGTGATGTGAAAGGTCTATATGCCAAGGCGAGAAACGGCAAATTAAGCCAGTTTACTGGCGTTTCCGATCCATTCGAGGAGCCGCTGTCTCCAGACCTCGTGCTGAGCACGGCTTCTGCCTCGCTAGAGGATAACGGCGATGTAGTGATGAGCTGGATGCAGACCAAGTGGCGATTAATGTACGCGGCACAGCGCGCATAATCTAAGAAGCGAATGATGTCTGGATTACCGAATAACCGGACAACCGGAAGGGAAGGGCATTATGAAGATCATACTAATATCGCTGGATACTCTTCGCGCCTCACACTTAAGCGGATACGGGTATTCAAAGCCGACTAGTACGTATTTGGACCGGATAGCTGAGGAGGGCGTGTTATTCGAACGAGCTTATGCTGCAGACATTCCGACGGAAGTGGCCCATACCGGTATTTTTACCGGTAAAGTTGGGCTTACGACAGGTATTGTCTCCCACGGCTCAGATCTAACTCATCTGCCGAAATCGACCCCGTGGTTACCGAACATGCTTCGTGGTGCCGGCTTCACAACTTCGGCGGTGGACAATTTGTATCAACTTAAAGAATGGTTTGCACGTGGTTATCGCTACTATACGAACAGCGTTGGCGACAAACGTTGGATTGACGGTCGAACTGTTAACGATCTGGCTATGCCATGGTTGACTGAGCACAAGGACGAATCATTTTTTTTGTTTCTTCATTATTGGGATGCGCACACGCCTTATTTACCACCGGAATCATACATTCAGGAGTTTTATGAAGCGGGACGGGATCCTTTCGATCCGAACAATAGCAGTATGGAGCGGGCTTACAACCATCCTGCCTATCCGTTCTTCAAGCACCACCATTACGATCTTGTAGGTCCAGTGACCGATAGTGCATACTACGATGCTCTGTATGATGCGGAAATTCGTTATCTTGATGATCGGTTGCAGGAACTCGATGCACATCTTGAGAAGTTAAGTATTAAAGAGGAAACGCTGCTGATTCTGTTCGGCGATCATGGAGAAAGTCTCACGGAGCATGACATCTACTGGGATCATTGCGGTTTGTATGAGCAGACCGTACATGTACCGCTTATCATGCGATGGCCGGGTCGTATTCCGGAGGGACGCCGAGTGAAGGGACTTGTGCAACAGGTGGATATTCTGCCTACGGTATTGGAAGCGTTGCGGAGGGAAAAGCCTGCCGGAATCGACCTCTCGAAAGTATCAGACCCGTCAGATATGGACGGTCGAAGTTTATGGCGCTCTATTCTCGGTGAGTCAGAAGGTACACATGATGTCGTCTATTTAAGTGAGTGTTCCTGGCAAGCGGCACGCGGTATTCGGAGTGATCGTTATAAGTTTATCTGCACGTATGATGCAGGACCATTCACAAGACCACCCAGAGAGTTATATGATTTAATTACAGATCCGGAGGAGACGATGAATCTTGCGGAGCAGGAACTGGAGCTCACTGATCGGATGCAACAACAGTTGGACAGCTGGGTTGCGGCGAAGCTGAACGGCCGGGAGGATCCGAAAGATCGGCAGCTGCGTGAGGCAGGACTTCCGTTCCGCAGGAGAATTGAACAGATTCTGGCGGACTCTGGGATGACTTGGGTTGAATGGTTGCAGGACCCGCGCCGTGAGCGATTCGGGTGATACGGCAATCGGAAAGCATGAAACAATCGGGTCTTAATCTGATTTTGAAGCGGTGAAGACGGTGGAAGGAGAATGGAAGATGGAAAGAATAATTGGCAGCCATACTTACATGAAGGATGAATTCCCGTTCTGGATTACACGAACGGTACAATCGTCTATCGCCGAACACGGTCATGAGTTCGTCGAACTTGTCTATGTGGTGCAAGGACAGGGCATCCACATCTTCCAAGGTAATGATTATGACATTCATGCGGGCGACGTATTTATTATTAATCCTGGTGAGACCCACGCTTATTTCGTAGAGCACGGTGGTCATATGGAAATCGTCAATTGTTTATTCATGCCGTCCTTCATTCCCGATGCGCTGCTTCAGGAGCTTGAAATTACGACATCGATGGACTATTTCTACGTTCATCCCTTCTTGAAGCAGGACGTTCGGTTCAACCATTATCTAAATCTGAAGGGGCAAGAAGCCTCGTCTGTGCTAGCACTACTAGAGAGTATGCTCCGGGAAATTGGCAGTCGCGGATCTGGATACACGACGCTGATTCGACTGCAGATGGTGGAGCTGCTTGTGCTTTTATCCCGTTATTACACCTCTATGAAAAGTAATCGTACCGTTAATTCTCTGTACCAAACGGAGAGGGTCATGACAGCAAGGCGAATTGCCGGTTACCTCGAACGCCATTTTGACAAGAAAATTACGCTTCAGGCACTGTCCAGCCTATTCAATGTCAGCACACGGCAGTTGAACCGTCTAGTGCGTGAAGAGTTTGGCAAGAGTGTATTTGATCTGCTGCATGAAATCCGCATGGAGCGGGCAAAACGGATGCTGTTTGAGTCCGATGAGAAGGTCATCAGCGTAGCAACGATGGTCGGCTACGACGATCCATCATTCTTCAGCCGATTGTTCGTTCGTCATATCGGTTGCTCACCGCGCGAGTATCGGACCGGTGTGTACGGACAACGAGAGAGAAAGGAGCAGATAACGGGTGACGGACTCCATGGAAAAGCAAAAGCCTAATGTGTTGCTCATAACAGCGGACCAATTGCGCGGGGACTGCGTCGGCTTTAGTGGTAACTATCCGGTTATTACCCCACATTTGGATCGTCTATCTGAGCAGGGTGTCTCCTTCTCTCAAGCCTACTCGGTACTTCCGGTATGCGCACCGGCCAGACAGTCACTGCTCTGTGGAAAGAGGCCAGAGACATTTGGCGGTCTGTGGAATTACAGCGGTGCTCTGCCTGTGGCGGCATTGTCACCAGACGCCTATACGTGGTCTGGAGCACTTGCGAAAAGCGGCTATACAACGGCCTATTTGGGTAAATGGAGCGTTAATCCGTCGTATGGTCCCGAGACATATGGATATGAGGATTATGTCAGCGAAGCGGACTATCATCATTATGTCTCTCAGAAGTATCCGGACGTTCGTTACGATAACGGCTTCTTCGGCGAGGACAGTCCGCTTCCGCTGTTGGATGCGAAGACGCATTGGTTTGCCGATCGGGCGGGCGAGGCTTTGGAACGATTAAAAGGCGACGGAAGACCGTGGCATTTAGCACTGCATTTCAGCGAACCTCACTTACCTTGTCGGCCGTCGGTTCCCTTCGCTGGGATGTACAGTAGTTCAGATATCCCGGAATGGGCGGGGTTTCGCGATACGTTCGCAGGCAAGCCGTACATTCAGCGTCAACAACTGCAAAGTTGGGGCGTCGCCGATTATGAATGGTCGGATTGGGCACCAATCGTTGCCCGTTATTATGCCGTTATCAGTCAACTCGACGATGCGGTTGGACGGGTGCTTGAAAATTTAGAACGGTTAGACATGGCTGACGAGACGATTGTGATTTTTACGGCAGACCACGGTGACATGTGTGGTTCCCATGGCATGATGGACAAACATTACATCATGTACGACGATGTTGTAAGGGTACCGCTCATTATTCGTATGCAGGGCTATGGGGAGAGAGAGGCAGGTCGGCGATGCGACCGGTTCGTCTATAATTTCATGGATTTGGCCCCAACATTGCTTGAGCTTCTCGATTTGCAAACTTATGATCCAGGTGATCTGCAAGGACGCTCATTAGTACCATTGCTCAATGGAGTGGAGCCGTCGGATTGGCGGGATGCCGTAGTGTCTACGTATAACGGTCAGCAGTTTGGGCTGTACACGCAGAGGATGATCCGTACAGAGGATTGGAAGTATATATGGAATTTAACGGATATTGATGAACTTTACGATATGACAGGAGATCCCGGTGAACTAGTGAATGTGAGTGGGAAGGTAGAACATGAAGAACTACTTGTCATGTTGAGAAGGCGGTTGTACGAGCAACTTTCTGTGGATGGAGATGCGATCGTCGCTAATGAATGGACACGTCGTCAATTGCTAGAAGGTGCAAAGATAGGAGTGATTGAAGCAGACCGAAACATTCCCTAATAAAAGGTTGATATATAAAAAGGATTGTGTATAATAATAATAATAAAATTCTATATACAAATGTTATCTAGGGTTCCGCGATCTAAATCGGCTGGTCCAAGAGATAACTCACAACTGAAAAGTTGTGTCACGGAGGGATAAAAGCCTGGGAGATAAACTGTCAATGACAGTTTGTTTCTCAGGCTTTATTTTATTTTTGCTACATTTGGAAATACTGAATGCAGCTTAATTTTAAAGAGGAGTGTGAAAGGAAATGAACAAAACTTGGTTGTCAGTAATTATTGCTGCTTTATTTGAGGTAGGATGGGTCATTGGATTAAAACATGCAAATGGAATATTGGAATGGGGAGCTACAGCGATTGCTATTATTGTGAGTTTCACATTGATGATTATGGCTTCTCGTTCGCTTCCTGTGGGTACTGTTTATGCTGTTTTTGTTGGCTTAGGTACAGCTGGTACAGTATTAGCAGAAATAATTTTATTTGGCACTCCAGTTCAAATAAGCAAGATGGTGCTCATCGGAATTCTATTATTGGGTATTATTGGGTTGAAAATGTTAAGCAAAGAGAAAAAAAGTGAGGTGGCGTAACTATGGATTGGGTATATCTTATTTTAGCCGGTGTATTTGAAATGTTCGGAGTTCTCATGATAAATAAGTTGAACAAAGACCGAAACGTTACATCATTTCTCTTATTGTTTGCAGGATTCGGAATAAGCTTTTTATTATTGTCATTGGCAATGAAAACCCTCCCAATGGGGACAGCATATGCAGTTTGGACAGGTATAGGTGCGTCCGGTGGAGCAATACTTGGAATGATATTTTATGGGGAACCAAGAAATATCTTGAGAATTTTGTTCATCTCTATGGTGCTCGGATCTGCAGTGGGTTTGAAGTTAGTTAGTTAATGAGACATTTAAGAATGAAAATTCACCTGAAAATATGAAAGCCTACTTGGAAAGAGCATTTAGCTTAAAACAATTAGAAAGAGAATTATCTAATACTTCGCCCTAGGCGTATGGGAATGAAATGAAAATGCTATTGCGTTTTACAAGAAAATGGGATTTGTTCAAACTGGTGCTCACTCTTTTTATATGGGAGACGAAAAACAGACGGACTTTATAATGACCATAATGGTTTGGAATATTATACTCAAGAGTTAATAGAACTTGAAGAAAGTGACTCCGAGTGTATTGACCATATCCGCTTTAAGAAATCGGATGATAATACCACAAATGTGATTAGTTTTTAATCCAATAATAAAGATGGAGATTAAAAGGAGACGGATTTTCATTGTTCTGTATTGGGAGACTCTAGCCAATATTAAATTGCCATTTTAAAACTCTGCTTTGAACATAATCAATTCAGAATTTCATTTAGAGTGAATAGGTTTGCGATGAATTTTCTGTACCTCTACTGAAACGGGAAACGTGAGACATAGATTGTCTTGCGTTTTTTCCCGACTTTCCTTTGCTGGATAAAGCTTTATCTGAGAAACAGGTGAATCAAAGTACTTGATCCATACTTCCAAATGATGTATAGTAGCTTTTACATTGACATTACAGTAGGTCTAAAAAAAGGAGGAGCCATGTCACCACGTACCAAGGAACAGAATGACGTGATCCGAGAGATGCGGATGAACCAAATTATGCAAGCGGCTGCGGAAGTATATTTGGAGAAGGGCTTTCAATTGGAAATACGCGATGTTGCGGTTAAGGCAGAGCTCGGCTATGGAACCGTATATCATTACTACAAAAATAAGCACATGCTTTTGGAAGACTTACTGTGGGATGCCCTGGATCGAACGGAGTCGGCAGTACTGCCCGCTATGACATGGGATGGCGGGAGTTTGCTTAAAGCTGAGTTATTCTCGAGGCTGCTCCTGCGGCAGTGCATCCAGGATCCTTCCGTATTTATTTTGCTTAAATCGGTTGCGGATAATTTTCACCACTTCCCGGGAAACCGGTTCATCAAGCTGTTTGACGACTTTCAGGGACGGATCTATTTGCCGTATGTGAGAATGATTCGTGAAGGAATCGATTCCGAATCACCGGAGAAAACCGCTAATCTGATATTTGGTTCGCTTGTTGGCTGCGCAGCATTGAACATCCACCACAATATGCGGAACGAGTTGGATGTAGAATTGATAATCGATATGATATTTATGGGTATACAATCAAAGGAGAGTTGAATGGAATGGTCATCCTGAAATCGAGTACAGAAATTGAAGAAATGAGAAAAGCCGGACGAATTGTAGCTGCTTTTCATCAAGCAATCGCAAGTATGATCCGGCCGGGAATTACGACGCTCGATATTGAGTCGTTCGCGAAACGATTCCTGAAGGAAAATGACGCCAAGGCTTATACGATAGGCTACAACGGCTATCCGTTTGCGACATGTGCGTCTGTCAACGACGTCATTGCACATGGTTTTCCGAACCAGAAGCCCCTTAAGGAAGGTGACATCGTCACTATCGACATCGTCGCAGCTGTGGATGGTTGGGTCGGCGATTCAGCTTGGTGTTATGCGGTTGGCGAGGTGTCGGAAGAAGCCCGAAGTCTGATGCAGGTAGCGAAGGAATGCTTATATCTTGGTATTGAAAAAGCTGTCGTCGGAAACCGGATCGGTGATGTGATGCACGAGGTTCAAACTCATGCCGAGCGAAACGGATTCTCGGTGGTGCGCGATCTGCTCGGTCATGGCGTTGGAAGAGAGATGCACGAGGAACCTAATTATGCCCACATCGGGAAACCGGGTAAAGGGTTCCGCTTGAAGGAAGGTATGGTTTTAACGATCGAGCCGATGATAAATGCTGGACAAGCATTTATGACAATTGATGCCGACGGATGGACCGCAAGAACTGCTGACGGCTCGCTTTCCGCACAGTACGAGCATACGATCGCTATTACTTCGGATGGCCCGATTATACTGACCGCACAATGAGGAGCATCGATGCAAGAATAATGAATTTTTCTTAATTCATTCTCTCTTAAAATTCCCGGAGGAAATCTTGAAGGAGCAGCTAGAGAAAGCTTTTAAGGATGCGGGTGTACAGCTCGACACATCGACTAAATCAGATGAAAAGCCTACTGTAGAATCGACATTAATGGAGATTAACAACTTCATAGTCGGGGAAATTTGGAACGATGGGCTTGTCAACATCGGCCACTATGCCCACAGTGGAACTGATGCAACAGGACAAACCATGGATATTGACTTCATGATCCAACAACTTGACAAGTCGATGGAGAAGAAAGCAGAATACGATGCGTATATCCAAGGATTAGAATCAAAGTATGATGATGTAAAGCAATTGTGGACGAAGGTCTCGGGCGAGATTGATGCCTTATATAAAAAACTTCAAGAAAGTCCACCTAAAGCTAATGATGCTGATTACGAGTTTGATACCGGATTGTACCAGCAGTACAAAGATGCATTCTCGGATGAAGTAGATGCGCTGAATCAAAAATAATAATGAACATTATACCTCCGAAACATGTTAAAGAGTCGCTTAATTGCGGCTTTTTTTTATGATATCAAGTCCTTGTCATTTGTATACAAACCAATCCCACCGCGAAACGAACGGACGAAACGTTTCTGGTATAGGACACTTAACATATGCACCAATGAAAATACTTCGAAGAGCTTGGTCATCATCCTGAAGATGGAGAAAAGCTAGTCTTTCGCTTCATAAATAAAATACGATTTTAGAAATTGTTAAGTCGAATAGTATTGACAGAACGAGTATCCATTCTTGGATATTGGGGTTGCGAAAGTTATTACTTTAATAACATGTAGTCGTAAGTTGCCATTTTTGTTAATCCAACGGGCATTGTAGCTCCATTACTTGGTTATTTGGACACATGGTAAAATAAGTGACAGCTATTATAAAAATTTGAGAACTGAGAGACAAGTTTATTGGAGTTTATGAAGAAATCACACAGAAGCACACTTGTTACAAAAGGAGAGGAAGTAAGCAATGGGCATGATTGGTTTGTACAAGGCAGTACCGGATCATCTGGTCAAAAAGCTGGCAGCGGGCGATTTCACTACCGAGGAGCTGTTTAGCTTAAGTGGAGAAAAATTGGACATCGACAAGGCATGGCAGGGAATTCACTATGTATTGACTGGAAAGGATTATGACGGAGTTCAACCGCTAGGCAACGTCGTTCCGATGCTCGATGATCAGAGTTTGGATTTGCATGATTTTAGCGTATTTTACCTGTATCCCGAACAGGTCAAGGCGGCTGTGGAGGCTATCAGTGAGTACAGCCAAGAGCAGTTTACAGACAAATTCGAGCAAAATAATCCAATAGAGGAGCAGGTCTATCCCGCAGGTTCGGATGAGGATTACCAGGAATTTCTTGAATACCTATTTCAGTATTTCACTGCCCTTCAGTCCTTCTACCGCAGCATTGCAGCAGCTGGAAACGGCGTTATCTTCTACATTATCTGACCTGTTGCCAAGCGGACAAGAAGAGGCTGCTCATTTTATTAACTAACAAAAAGATCCTGAAAAGTAAAATAAGTTATAATTGTTAGATTGAAGCATCTTATCCACGAAAGGTGGAATACAAATGAATATATTAATCGACCAAAATGGTAATTCTAAGGTCGCAATTGTGGATTGCTCTGAGATCATAATACACAATGTTCAAGATGCATTGGATTTAATGGCTTCTATTAGTTACAACAACAATGGATGCTATAAAATAATGATTAACAAATCGAACATAACTAAGGAATTCTTCGATCTAAAAACCAGACTTGCAGGTGATGTACTGCAGAAATATGCGAACTACAATGTTAAGCTCGCTATTGTTGGTGATTTCGACAAGTATAACAGCAAGAGTTTGAAGGACTTTATTTATGAGTGTAACAACGGCAAGCAGGTATTATTTTTAAAAGATAAACAGGATGCACTTCACGCTCTTCACAGTATCAATTAATCCCCATTATTTCGGTGGCTTTTTTGCTATTGAGTGAAAGATTAATACTGACTTGAGGAGGAGCTGCCTTGCATCCCCGTTCCAATGTATTAGGAATCTTGATTCACAACCAACAAATTCTAGTCGAGGAACAATCCGGAAAGCATTCAAAAGTAAGTGGCTTCTACTATAGACCTATAGATGGAACGATCGAATTGGGAGAACACTCACAAGAGGCTCTTATAAGAGAGTTTCACGAAGAGTTAGGGGTAGAAATAATTATTAATTATCCTATCAAATGTATTGAAAATATTTATAAGATTGACGAAAATATAGGACATGAGTTAACTCAACTATATCTAGTGGATTTTAGTGACCGAAAATTATACGAGGTAGAAAGGTAAGTGGAATATTTATTAGGTAATCCAACCTTGACTTGGAAATACTCCAATGTTATATTCTCACTAATTCATCAATGATAAACAGTGTTTTATAATGCTAAACCTTCAGGGAAATTATTCATATCGTTCTATATTATAAAACAAAGGATGATTTTTCGCCCATGCCGATCATTCAATCACTAGACCGTGCACTACGCATTCTTAATTTGTTTGATGACAAAAATAAGGAATTAAAGATTACCGATATTAGCCAACAAATGAATTTACACAAAAGCACCGTTCACTCTTTGCTCAAAACGCTGCAAATGCACGGTTATATCGATCAAGAGGGACATACAGGTAAATATAGACTAGGGATGACGCTTGTCGAAAAGGGACAGCTGCTGCTGCAGGGGCTAGATATTCGAGGTGCAGCCAAACCCCATCTTCAGCAGCTGTCGGACTTGACCGGACAATCTGTTCACTTAGTTATTTTGGATGGTCATGAAGGTGTATACATCGATAAAGTTGAAGGAGCAAAAGCGGCCATTCGCTACTCGCGGATCGGCCGCCGGGTTCCGCTTCACAGCAGCGCAGTCGGTAAAGTGCTTGCTGCTTATCGCGCTCCGGGAGAACTGGCCCGGATTCTCGACAAATACGTATTCCATATACATACCCCGCGAACCATTGACCGAGAGGAAACCTTCTTGGAGGAACTGAACGGGGTAAGACAAGACGGGGTGGCTTTTGACCGTGAAGAAAATGAACCTGGCGTTCGTTGCGCAGCGGCCCCCATTTTCGACCATGTGGGCCATTGTACCGCAGCCATGAGTATTTCCACCTTAGTTTCACATGTTGATGAGACACAACTGCAGCAATTTGTTAAGCTGTTGTTGAACGAAACAAAACAGATTTCCGTCCATTTAGGATATCGGTTATAAAAGAGCTTCTGTTTTCCAAAACATTGTGGAATGACATCCATTAGCTCTTTTTTTAACTATATTATAGAATGATGTTTTATATTATAAAACCGTGGGGTGAGTTGATGCGTATTATTCGTTATCAGGAAAATGCTTTATTCAAATTGGCTGCGCTTACAGACGCTGAAGAAATTTTCCCATTAGAGGATCCTGATTTTATAACACTGGTACAAAGAGCGGCATTGGACGGCATTAGCGTGTCAGAAAAGGTGAAGCGGATAATCGATTCCTCACAAGCGCTGAATAAAGAGATTCACCAGCTTGATCTGATCGTTCCGCTGGAAGCCCCAGAGATTTGGGCAGCAGGCGTTACTTATATGCGGAGTAAGGAAGCGCGAAATGATGAAGCAGCAAGCGCAGACGGGAAGGGACCAACCTATTACGATAAAGTGTATGATGCCGATCGGCCGGAGCTGTTCATGAAATCGACTGCGGCGCGGACGGTTGGACCGGGCGGTGAAGTGTGCCTGCGAAGTGATTCAAGCTGGCAAGTTCCAGAACCTGAGCTCGGATTGGT
The DNA here is from genome assembly GCA_048976605.1 of Pristimantibacillus sp. Classification (GTDB taxonomy): domain Bacteria; phylum Bacillota; class Bacilli; order Paenibacillales; family Paenibacillaceae; genus Pristimantibacillus. Next base: position 111,284 of record JBHGUX010000008.1, read on the forward strand.
GCTGGACAGGAACGGAAATATTCTTGGTTATACGATTGGAAACGATATGAGCTGCCGTGATATCGAAGGCGAGAATCCTTTATATTTGCCGCAGGCCAAAATTTGGCGTCAATCCTGCTCGATCGGTCCTGCTATTCGGCTAGCTGACACTGTAGAGGATCCCTATGATCTTCAAATATCTTGCCGCATCTATCGCGGTGGACAGAAGGTTGTTGATGAAACGGCGAATACAGGTCAACTCAAACGAAGATTTGAAGAACTGGTAGCCTATCTTGCCAAAGATAATATTTTGTTTGACGGTACTGTACTGCTTACAGGAACCTGTATCGTGCCGCCAGGACAGTTCACACTGGAGCTGGGTGATCGAATTGAGATTGATATTACAGGGATTGGTACATTAACGAATATAGCTGTGCTAGCCTAGAAAAGGAGATGACTTTTATGAAAAATGCTGTTGTTATCGACAATTATATCGGTGGGCAATGGAAGCAACCGGGTAATCAAGAACGTCTGGAAAGTATTAATCCCGCTAACAAACGGGAGGTAGTCGGGTATGTAGCGAATTCTACTGACTTTGAGCTTGATGAAGCGGTTTATGCCGCAGAAACGGCTAGGATCCTGTGGCGGAATAAGACAGGTGCAGAACGCGGGCAGCTGCTAGTCAAGGCCGCGGAGTTGCTGGAAAGTCGATTAGATGAGATTGGCGAGACGATGTGCAGGGAAATGGGGAAGACATTCGCAGAAGCTAAGGGAGAGACCGCGCGAGGAGCAGCGATTTTACGTTATTACGCCGGAGACGGCATGCGCAAAATCGGCGATGTCATACCATCCAGCGATGCGGAGGCGTTTCTATTCACGACACGTGTGCCTCTGGGAGTTGTCGGCGTTATCTCGCCTTGGAATTTTCCCGTGGCGATCCCGCTCTGGAAGATAGCCCCGGCATTAATATATGGTAATACGGTAGTCTGGAAGCCGGCTGTAGAAACAGCGGTAACTGCGGCGGCTGTCATGCAGTGCTTTCATGATGCTGGTTTTCCTCAGGGCGTTGTTAACATGATCGTAGGTAGCGGTTCTGTAGTTGGGAATGGTATGGCTAATCATTCGGGTATCCATGGCATCACCTTCACAGGCTCTAATTCCGTCGGAAAGCAAGTCGGTCAGGCCGCTCTGGCTCGCGGGGCGAAATACCAATTGGAGATGGGAGGCAAAAATCCGATCATCATTGTAGGCGATGCTGATTTGGATTTAGCAGTAGACGCCGTAATTAGCGGGGGGCTGCGCTCGACAGGGCAGAAGTGCACAGCAACTAGTCGAGTCATTGTCGAAAAGTCCATTTACGAGCTCTTCAAAACGAAGTTGCTCGAAAAAGTAGCAGCGCTTAAGGTTGGTAACGGCATGGATGCCACTGTATGGCTCGGGCCGTGTGCGAACGAAAAACAGCTGGAAACCGTGCTTACGTATATTCAAAAAGGAAAGGAAGAAGGAGCCGTTCTTCTATATGGCGGTACACGGCCTGAGGATAGTGCGCTGTCAGACGGCTTTTATATCACTCCCGCAGTGTTCGACCGTGTCGAGAGCAGGATGTCTATTGCTCAGGAGGAAATCTTCGGACCTGTACTTGCTTTAATAGAAGCAAAGGACTTTGAAGACGCAATCTCGCTCGCGAACGACACATCGTACGGACTTAGCGCATCCATATATACTAAAAATATCGGGAACGTTTTATCGTTTGTTCAGAATATGGAAGCGGGACTCATTAGGGTCAACGCAGAAACCGCGGGCGTCGAGCTACAGGCACCGTTCGGCGGCATGAAGCAGTCCAGCTCTCACTCAAGAGAGCAGGGCCAGGCAGCTATTGAGTTTTACACTTCTGTCAAAACGGTTTTTATTAAACCGTAACCTAAGCTTTGATAGGAGGAAATGGAATGGACATAGACCCAAGCTTCGAACGGATTATGGGAAATAACGTTGATTCTGATTTCATCATACAAACTCAAGCATCGGGGCCTACAGGCACGCTTCCGCTTACACATGATAAGCTTCAGAATGCTCCAAGCGGCGATTTGTTCGGCTGGACACAAAATGTGGGAATGGGGTGGAGCCCCTCCCGGCTGCTTGGCCGAGAGGTTCTAATTCTAGGAACACAGGGTGGAATCCGTAATGAAGACGGCACGGCAGCTGCACTCGGCTATCATACCGGTCACTGGGAAATCGGTCTACTAATGAAGGAAGCTGCAGATGAAATTACTCGAGCGGGGGGCATACCGTTTGCCGGTTATGTTAGCGACCCCTGCGATGGCCGATCGCAAGGCACGTCCGGCATGTTCGATTCACTGCCGTATCGCAATGATGCGGCGATTGTTCTCCGGCGGCTTATTCGCTCGCTGCCCACAAGGTCCGCCGTTCTCGGAGTCGGAACCTGTGACAAAGGGCTGCCTGCTATGATGATTGCACTAGCTTCAATGAGAAACCTTCCTGTTGTTATCGTGCCTGGAGGTGTAACGCTTCCTCCGATTAATGGTGAAGACGCAGGTAAGATTCAATCGATTGGAGCACGTTATACGAACGGTGAGCTCACGTTGGAAGAAGCGGCCGACTTAGGCTGCCGGGCATGCGCCACACCCGGCGGCGGATGCCAGTTTCTTGGTACGGCAGGCACCGCACAGGTTGTAGCGGAGGCGCTTGGTCTAACTGTTCCGCATGCGGCACTCGCACCATCGGGCCAGCCGATCTGGTCAGAGATGGCCCGCCAATCGGCAAGAGCGGCTTTATATATGGCGGAGTCCGGCATGACCTCAGCCAGTATTATGACCGATGCCGCAATTCGAAATGCTATGGTCGTTCACGCTGCCTTTGGGGGTTCAACGAATTTGCTTCTACATATCCCGGCCATTGCCCATGCGGCAGGCTTAATTGTTCCCACGGCCCAGGACTGGGCAAAAACGAACCGCAGCGTGCCAAGACTCGTAAGCGTTCTGCCAAACGGACCGCTCTATCATCCGACTATACGAGTTTTTCTCGCAGGAGGTGTACCTGAGGTAATGCTGCATTTGAGAAAGCTCGGCTTGTTAGAAGAGAAGGCGCTTACAGTAACCGGGCAGACGATCGGGAGCATGCTGGATTGGTGGGCGGCATCCGAGCGGCGCAGTCGGATGAGGCGTTATTTAATGGAGGTCGACGGTATCGATCCGGATACGGTTATTTACAGTCCGGAGAAAGCCAAAGCTGCAGGAATGACTTCAACTGTAACCTTCCCGTCGGGGAACATTGCTCCGGAAGGGGCGGTTATCAAATCGACTGCTATAGATCCCTCGTTGATTGATGAAGCAGGTATTTACAGACATGTCGGAAAAGCAAAGGTGTTCACAACTGAGCGTGATGCGATACATGCGATCAAGAATGGAGGTATTGAATCAGGTGATGTCCTGGTTCTAATCGGACGCGGCCCAATGGGATCCGGAATGGAGGAAACCTATCAATTAACCTCAGCTCTCAAGCATCTATCCTTCGGTAAGCATGTAGCGTTGCTTACTGATGCGCGGTTTTCAGGCGTGTCAACAGGTGCTTGTATCGGTCATATTGGTCCTGAAGCTCTTGCTGGCGGGCCTGTCGGAAAGCTTCGCAGCGGCGACTGGATTAGTGTGCAGATTGATCTTGTCAAGCTCGAAGGGCATGTCCACATGGTGGGGAGCGGCTTATTGCCGACTTCACCTGCGGAAGGCGCTTCCGAATTGGCCAATCGCAGCCCTCATCCCAGTTTGGCCGAGGATCCAGAACTACCTGATGACACAAGGCTCTGGGCTGCGCTGCAAGCTGTCAGCGGAGGCACCTGGAAGGGCTGCGTCTACGATGTTGATAAAATAATACAGGTTCTGAATGCGGGTATGAATACCTTGGCAAGTGAAAAAGGTGAGCGATGAAGGCTCATTAGTTGATAAAATTAAGGCTGAAACATTCAACCTATCTACAATGGTAATTGTGTATAGAAGGCGTGAATTAACCGGCAAATATTCATAATTGTTATATCTCTTTTTTAATATGGTAAAATGAGGTATTGGGAATAAGGGGGCATTATGAAAAAACCATTTTTCCGAGCATTAATTGTAGGACTTATATTTGTATTTGTTTATTATGCTATTCAGATTGTTCAAGGAATGTATCTTACAATAAACTATGTTCCAGACATTGTAGATCAGTATGAGTCCGTTGATTATCTTCAACATAAAGTCACATTTGGACATGTATCTAGCCCAATGTGGAGAGCGATTGAAGTCTCTGCTCTGATTTCACTTGGAATAGCCGTTTATTATACTGGAATGATGTTGAAAAGGACTACCCTTAAAAGTCGTAAGTAATTACGCTTACGGGGAACGATAGCTGAGGAGTTTCCTACGTGGAAGCTCCTCTTTTCTATTGAACTCTAACTATGAACAATAGTTCAAGATAGTAATGGATAAAGGATTCGGCAGCAGTTGGGAGGAGAGAGGGATTGGAAATAATACTCATAATAATTGCAATACTGTTGCTAATTATGATGTTTATATTATTGAACATTAGTGCTCTTATGTCACGTCAGTTAAAGCAAAATAAAGAACTTGAAATAGCTTTATATAGATTAATTGAAATATTTAAAAATAAATTATATAAATAAAGCTTTCTGTTATGTCAACGGGGGACTATTGCTGAATAATCACCAAGCCGAGGCTGCCGAAATGCTCGGCTGCTATGTTATTGAAGATTAGTAGCGGAACTAGCATATCGACATTTTAAGTGCGAAAGAGCGCAATCCATAGAATTGCGCTCTTTCTCAATCACTCAGAGATGTATGTGTGAAAGGCCAATTTATTTTTTATCACGATTGGAAGTTTTATATTGATTTCCTTTGACGTCATAGGTAATCCATTCACCAACAGGCTCGCCCTTATCAAAATACCCTGAACGCTTTATTATTCCATCAGCACGATACCATTCCCAGTAGCCGTCGGGAGTATCATCAATCAATTTTCCCTTTGACCAAATTGTATTTCCGTTTGCGTGGTACTTGATCGTCCAACCATCAATCACTTCCAGTTTCTTTTCTTTGACACCGTTTGGATGTATTAAGTCACATTGCTCATCTTCCATTATATTTACCTCCTAATAAACAGCTCTAGCTAAATTGTATCATGTTCCAAAGATAATGTTTAACTCTTGATAATGGCTATCCCGCAATGAATAAATCTGGTCATTTAGATGTCCCATATGAAGAGATTAAGAGGAGACTAATAAACGACAAAACCAGAGGCATTGTTATAAAGAAAGGCAATAGGTCGTTTAAGAGGAAAGATATCCTCTATCCAGTGAGTACAGCGATAAAACCCATGATTGCTTAAGTAAGGACATAGAACAATGTGTAGGTGAAATTATAGAACTAATACAAGGATACAATTGGCAATAAAGCTTTGTTTAAGTGCTTAATCTGGGAAATAGGAGGAGGAGCATGAATTCAAGAAGAAATTGGTTTGCAATAATTTTAGTAATAGTGGCATTGGTTCTAATTTGCTACAGGTACTACAGTTTAAATTATAGCGAGCAAGCCATCCTAGATAACGTCACAAGCCGTGATGGATACACATTGGTCAATCAACAAGAACAAGTACCAATAGAGCTTTTTATTAAACCTGAGTGGATTCCATTTAAACGAAATGAGGAAAAGACTTTAAATGAGAATCTTTTTGAATCACACAACACTATTATTCTTTTAACTAATATATGGAACAGAGACAATGATATTTACTTTAGTTTTCATGCAAAATTTAACATGAAATATAAGATGGAAGAATTTTTGTATAATGGTATTTTTAATGAGATGGTACTTTCTCATCTCCATCGCTTAGGGAAATAACCATTTATGATAAGGATAGAAACAAGATACCTTTGGGACAGCAGGGTTACGGACCAGATGCTGCTTTTTCTTTTGGCATATAGCCTCAAGACCAAAAACGTATCCAAAATGGATTTTATATAAAGTACACAGGCTACATTTTATATAACTATTCTAAGAAGTAAATCGAATTGAATTTTTGTGAAACTTGTACAGATGAAATAGAATTAGCAAAACTTATATACAGACTAAATAATCCTCGCAAGAAAACTACGGTAAGATAACTCGCAGAGAACCATAAGATACAGCAAAGGATCGATGATTGTGAATTTTTCCTAATGATAAGCATGTGAAAATAAAGAAGACATATAAACCGGCCGGGACTGTCGCCTAACCGTCCCCCACTGAATACATCTGAAGTATATGATGATTCAGGAGAGGATGTTGGCTGTGCAAGCTGTTCCTAACGATCTCGATCAAGGATTGATCGCCTTCACATCGGGCCGAGGCGGAATGTTCGACATTTGGTTGTACCGACCGAAGGATGGTTTTAATTTTCAACTTACACAGGGGCTTGGTGCGGAATTTACCGTTCCCTATTGGTCTCCGGACTGCAGGAGAATCGCTTTCATCGGCATTGGAAACGTGGTTCACCTGCTGGACACCGTCACGCTCGCCGTAGCAAGGATCGACCAAATCGAACCTTACAATCTGCTGGACTGGTCGCCGGACAGCCGGTTTCTCGCGTATTTCAAAAACGGGCGAATCATCATCTATGATACTTTCTCACATAGCAGCTATGACATCTCGGAGCCGGGCGCTATTGATGTCC
>JBHGUX010000009.1:0-33720 GCA_048976605.1 Pristimantibacillus sp.
GAACTGGCAATTGATTTTAAGCTTTCTGATCCATTTAGATAACGTATAACTGCTTGTAATTTTTCTTCTGCACTATACCTAGTCATACAAAAACTGCACCTCCAATGTTAGATGGTGTCTAACAATTGGGGTGCAGTTCATTCACAAAGGCGGTTTTCTTATGGTCACAAATCAACATTAGAATTTAGCATAGCCTTTGTTTTATATACTTTGAAAACAGTGATTGACAATTAATCTGACCAGGTGTTATATTACTTTCATTCATAAAACCAAGTAAACACATCAACATTAAAATGTGTTAGGTTTACTAGACGAAAGGAATGGCTAAGGCATGGAAAACAACATCGTAAGTGCATTTCAAGACAACTGGATTACTTTACTCGTATCAGCTGTCATTCTCGGTGCACTATACTATTTAGCGAAGAAAAGAGTCGGATTCGGAACGAGAGTGCTGGTCGCACTCGGACTCGGTCTAATCGCAGGCGTTATTTTCAACAATTTTGAATTAAAGTTTGAGGGAGTAAGCACCATTGGCTCCATATACGTCAGTCTTATACGAATGATCGTTATTCCGCTTGTATTTGTACTCGTTATTAATAGTATTATTTCGATTACTAACATCGCTTTCCTCAAAAAAATCGGAATTAAGACTGTTTCATGGTTTCTTGGTACGACGGGTGTTGCAGCTATCATCGGTCTGCTTATAGCTGTCTCTATCAACCCAGCAAGCAGCTTTGAAGCAACAACACCTGAAGGGTTCGAGGCTCGTGAAGTGCCAAGCTTCTTCCAAGTCATACTGGATTTGGTTCCATCCAATCCGGTAAATGAAGCCGCTACCGGCAAAGTACTGCCTGTATTGATCTTCGCCATCTTTATTGCTGTTGCAATCGTAAAGGTCGGTTCGAAGAAGCCCGATGCCGTTCAACCAGTCAAAGCGCTCTTCGCTTCCTTGACCGAGGTACTGCATCAGGTCGTTAAATTCGTGCTCCGCTTCACTCCATATGGCGTGTATGCACTTATTGCAGTTATGGCTGCCCGTTACGGGTTAGAAACATTGAAGCCGTTAGGTACACTTATCATCGTCAGCTATATCGCTTTGATCCTGCATTTCGTACTTGTATTCGGTGGTCTAATCACATTCGTTGCCAAGCTGAATCCTTTCCGATTCTTTAAGAAAGCTTACCCAACGATGGCCATCGCTTTCACAACGCGCAGCAGCTATGCTACCCTGCCGATCAATCTTGAGGTTATTACGAAGCGCCTAGGTGTCTCACCAAGAATCGCCAGCTTCGTGGCTCCGCTTGGGGCAACGATGAACTTCAATGGATGCGGCGGCATCTGGCCAGCTATTGTCGCCGTATTCGTATCAAATGTGTACAATATCCCACTTAGTGTAACCGACTATGTCTTAATCGTATTAGTAAGTATTATTTCTTCCATTGGCGTTGCCGGAGTACCAGGACCAGCTTCAATCTCGACGACAGTCGTATTGACCGCACTGGGGCTTCCACTTGAAGGACTCGCATTGGTAATTGCAGTCGAATCGGTCATCGATATGGGCCGTACCGCGGTTAATGCAACAGGAACTACCGTTACTGCTGTCCTTGTAGCAAACTCAGAAGGTGAACTCGATCATGAAGTGTTCAATAGCAATGACAATGATGATCTTGAATTGAATCCTGCTTAATCGAATATAAATTTGTGAAAAGACCCGAGAGATCGTCACTTGGAAACAAGTGCTTTCTTTCGGGCTTTTTATATGTGCATATTTAAACTGGAAAATTGGAACAACAATATAGTTCACGATTTCATATCAATATTGTGGAGGTCTAGACGATGGGAAACTCTATTGAAAAAGGACATGTCGAGTTCAGGCAGCCTCTCGTTACACTGGTAGCCGAAATGCCGGAAGACGAGGAAATGCGTGAACACTTAAAAGAATGGAAAGAAAACGATGGATTTCAAGGCTCATGCGACGTCACAGGTAACGCTGTAACCGAATCCGAGGAGGAACAGAACTGATGTCAGGAAGAAACAATAAACCCGATAATGATGGACCTTCCAGCAGTCCAGACCGTCTAGATCAATATGGCGATAAGCTAGCCTCCCAGAATGAAGAGGAATTCCTCTCTGCTGCCGCTGAAGTATGCGAATCAGAAGAGAAGCAGAAGTCTTAACCTCTTAGCTACAGTCATCCTTAGGTGCAATTTCTCATGCTTAGCTTAGTCATGAAAAAGGGGGGCCATCTGTCTACGAACAGTTGGCCCTCCTTTGCTATAACTAACGAACATAATCGGGAAGTTATGATTCCTCTTCCACCCTATTCACTATATTTCTTCATCACAACAACCGCATTATGGCCGCCAAATCCGAATGAATTAGACATCCCGATTGTTAGATCAGCTTTGCGAGCGATATTGGGAACATAGTCTAGGTCACATTCTTGATCGGTCTCCAATTGGTTCATCGTTGGCGGGATGATCCCACTCTGCAGGCTTTTAACCAAAGCGATTGCCTCTACTCCTCCTGCAGCACCGAACATATGCCCAGTCATGGATTTATTCGCAGTAACGGGAATGCGATATGCATCTTGACCGAACAGTTTCTTGATTGCTGCCGTTTCCGATTTGTCGCCAACCTCGGTGCTCGTAGCATGCGCACTAATCACATCCACTTGGCTTGGAGCTATGTTAGCTTCTTGTAACGCCCATTTCATTGCACGGTATGCCCCATCACCCTCTGGATGCGTCGCCACCATATGATAAGCGTCTGAACTGGCACCATAGCCGATAACCTCCGCATGTATTTTGGCTTTTCTCCGCAACGCATGGGACAAGGATTCCATCACTACAATCCCAGCACCTTCTGCCATCACAAAGCCGTCTCTTCCGGCATCGAACGGGCGACTGGCTCTCTCTGGATCATCATTTCTCGTCGACAAAGCTGTTGCGTTCGAGAAGCTCGCAAGCGATATTTCGGTTATAGCTGCATCCGATCCTCCGGCAATTATTACGTCTGCCCTTCCTGCTTGAATCTGATAAAAAGCTTCTCCAATGGCCGTATTCCCGATGGAACAAGCCGTCACAGGAGATAATGTAGAGCCTAGCGCACCCCATTTAATACTGATTAACGCCGCAGCCATATTGGAAATCATCATCGGTACCAAGGTAGGACTGATCCTTTCGGGACCTCGACTGCTTAGCAGATCATGTTGATCCATTAACGTCTGTATGCCTCCAATTCCAGAGCCCACATAAACACCCATGCGTTCTTTATTTATTCGCTCTAGATCGAGCCCAGAATCTTCAAGTGCCTGATCGGCTGCCGCCATAGCAAATTGACTGAATCGATCCATTCGACGCGCTTCCTTAAGACCGAACAGCTCCTTCGCATTAAAATCTCGAACGATACCTGCTATTTTCACTTTATAACGAGTCGTATCAAAAGCATCTATTGTTGAAATACCTGAATCTCCCCGAACTAAACGTTCCCAGAACGTATCAACATTATTTCCGAGCGGTGTGATTGCACCCATTCCGGTTATTACAACTCTCTCCATAACAACAGCCTCCTTGATCGTCCTTGAATAAAATTCTATAATTAGCATGTCATGATATTTATCCTAGTACAAGTTGTTGTTTATCCTAGTATAAAAACCAATACGATAATCATCGCCAAGGATGTGTGCCTATGAACTCTCAAGTCAGACTTCAAGCGCTGTCTCAATTTTTAAAGGCTCAACGGGCCAAACTCACCCCGAAGTCTGCTGGACTGCCAGAGGGAATTCGCAGAAGAACTCCCGGGCTTAGAAGAGAAGAAGTCGCCCAGTTAGCTGGAGTTAGCCATACCTGGTACACCTGGCTGGAGCAAGGTCGTGACATTAAAGTATCGTCGTCCGTCTTGGATAACGTTGCAATCGCACTGCAGTTAACCGGCGATGAGCGGAAATACTTATTCTCATTGGCCTTAGAGACGACTTCAGGAGTGAGTGTTCATAAGGAAGAGCTGCCAGAGATCAGCCCACCCTTGAAAGTTATTCTTCAAGAGCTTGCCTATTGCCCGACGATTATATCTGATCGCAAATGCCGTATTGTAGGATGGAATGACGCAGCCTCTCATGTCTTCCTGAACTTCGAGCTTATCCCTCTCGAAGAGAGAAATATGATCCGTCTGTTATTTACCAGAAAAGAGTTTCAGCGGTTAGCCGTAAATTGGGAGCAGTTCGTCAGCGGGTATCTAGCCATATTCCGAGCCTATTATGGACAATACGTAGAAGATGAATGGTACGAGGAATTTCTAACCGAAATGAAAGCAACTCACCCTGATTTCAATTCTTTGTGGGAGCAAAGCAAGGTGAGCTCCGCACCAGAGGTGCTGCTTGAATTCAGGCATGCCAAAGCAAGAAAGATGCTTTTTCAACTCACTTCTCTGCAGGTACATGGCGGTACGGATCTAAGATGCAGCATCTATACGCCCGCTCCAGAAACCTCTACGAAATCAAAGCTCAAAAAATTAATGCAGCATGAACGTCTGGACGGCTAAGTTGTAAAAAAAAAGAACCGGGCGCACCTCTAGAAGCGCTTCCCGGTTCTTGTCTGCCTTCAGATCCTCACACTACATCTGTTCTCTCAATACCGCGAATCGACCAGCCGGCGATCACAATGCCGATAACAGCCAACCCTAATGGAATGTAAATGATGGTTGCCAAAGAGATGACCGGATTATGCATACTCGTCACAGCTACGATTAGAAGTGATGAAATAACGGTTGCTGGCACAGAAATTTTACGCATGCCGAAATATAGAGGGATTAAGCTCGCTCCTGCAGCGCCAAACGCAAACGCTGCAATTCTCGCAAGATGCGGAACAACATCAAATGTTGCCGGATCATTAGGAATAACCTGTAAAGCTTGGTTAATACCTATAAACACGCTCAAGGTAAATATATTCGAAATAATGATTGTAATAAACGTAATGGCAGTAATCAGAACCAGCTTGGATGCTAGAATCTTCTTACGGTTAACCGGGTACATAAACATAATGCTAATCGTCTTATTCTTATATTCATCAATGATTAGTTTACTAATCATTACAGAGGCCATCACGATAAAGGTAGATCTTACGAATGAGCCTAATATAATATAAGCCTCTTCTATATTAACAAAAGCGCTTCGCCCTTCCGACTTCTCTACGTAACAAATTAATAACATAAATACTACTATGAAAATGTTCGCAATTATCGATGATTTCACATACCAGCCTAACCGCATTTTTGCCATTTCCAACTTCATTAGCTTCATCATCTGGCTCGCACCTCGTCACCTTGAATAAGATCAAGAAAGTACTGCTCCAGAGACGTGTACTTCTTGCTTAATGATTCGATCTCCACATTGTTTAATGCGAGTGTCTTCGAAATCGTCGTCTGCATGGCACCCGATTCGAAGATACGTATCATATTTTCATTAATAATTTTAAAATTGGACAGGTTGAGCTCATTAGCTAATACAGCGCACGCCTTGGATCGATCCGGCGTAATGACTTCGATATACTCCGCATTTTGTCCTCTGACATCTGCCATTGAAACCTGCTTAATCAGTCTACCGTTGCTAATAACGCCTATCGTATCAGCCATTTGCTCGATTTCACTTAATAAATGACTCGATATAAGAATGGTAATCCCGTAGTCTGCACTTAACATCTGGAGCAAACCTCGAATTTCTTTAATACCCGAAGGGTCCAGCCCATTAATCGGTTCATCCAAAATAAGTAATTCAGGTCTAGTCATAATGGCTCTGGCGATGGCTAGTCTTTGCTTCATTCCTAACGAAAAGTTTTTCACTGCTTTATCGTCGATATTACGAAGACCGACCATATCGAGCGCTCTACTAACTGCCTTGTCGTCATGATACCCCATATACTCCTTATGCAGTTCTAGGTTCTGCCTAGCTGTCAGCTTATTATAGAAAACCGGCAGCTCGATTATGCTGCCCATTCTCCTAAACACTTCATACGTTGCTGGAGTTAACGGCTCATTAAACAATTCGATTCCACCCGCGGTCGGCTTAATCAAGTTTGTGAGCATTCTCATCACGGTTGTTTTGCCTGCGCCATTTGGACCGAGGAAGCCATATATTTCTCCTTTGCGAACGCTCATATTCACATCAGATACTACTTCTTTGCCATTGAAGCTTTTCGTCAGTCCATTCGTTCTTATGAGGTATTCCATTGTCAATCTCCTTCCTTCTATTCGTTGCTAAATCTAGATTACCGAAAACCATTATCTTATTTGTTGCTTATTTCTAACAAATATCTTAAGTTGCTAGTAGCTCATCCGTTTGAGTGCAACTGTAAACGTTGTTTTATCGAATGGAATGCTGGTCAGCGTGATCTCGCCACCCATTCCCTCCACTAACCTCTTCGTAATCGTTAAGCCTAGTCCACTTCCTTGAAAAGCTTTGTTTCTAGATTCTTCGAGCGTATACATCCTTTCGAATACGAGCTCCTGCTTACTCGCACTTATCCCTTTGCCGCAATCTGAAATATCGATTCTAACCTGCTGCTCGTCACAATTCACCGAAATCCCAATCCTCTTGCCGTCTATGCCATATTGAATGGCATTGGACATTAGATTGCTCAGTACTCGTTCAAGCGCTTCTTCATTTCCTACCGCATAGATGGGGTCCTCCGGAATAATAACGTCCACCTGGAACCCACTTGCTTGTATCATTTCGTAAAAGGACAACAAACTTCGTCTACACAGTTCATTGATATGAACCCGCGATAACGGAATATCCGTATCACCCGCTTCCAATCTAGCCAGGTCGAAGAAACCGTTCATCATCTTAATAATTTCCAACGTTTTGTTATGTATAAGCTGCAAGAGTCGTTCCCTTTCTTGAGGGTCAATGGAGCGGCTGCCTTGTATCATTTCGACATAGCCGAGCACGACGGTTAGCGGGGTTTTCAAATCATGCGAGAAGTTAGCAAGCATCTTCTTCATAGAACGCTCGGTTGTTCTATACTGCGCCGATATACTTTGGTTGTCATCTAGCAGACGGTTCAGTTGAACAAGCAGCAGCTTCAGCTCCTGATCATCCGTCATAAGCAGCAGTCTCTCCGAAGAACGATGTTCCAGTTGTTTGTTTAATCGATCTGTTATATCAATTAATTGGGAGGTTCGTCCCCTCTTCATTTGGTACTGAATGACATTCAATAGAATAAGTATGCTAATGATACCTAATAAAATATAAACCATGTTAAAAGTCTCCCAGCTTATATCCGATTCCCCATAGTGTTGTAATATATTGCGGTGATGAAGGATCGTCTTCTATCTTCTCTCTCAAACGACTAATATGAACATTAATAACATTCTCATCTCCAAAATAGTCATCATTCCACACCGACCTGTAAATTTGTTCTTTCGTAAATACCTTCGTCGGATTCAACGCCAGCAGCTTTATGATTTGCCATTCTTTCGAAGTGAGCTTAATCGTCTTGCCCCGTTTGCTCACGTCTATATTATCCGTGTCAATCGTAAGCTCGTGAATGTGAAGAACCTTCGGCTTCGCCGGCTCCTGTACACTTGTATATAACGTCGCCCTGCGAATCGCCGCCTTCACCCTTGCGAGCAACTCAATCATTGAGAACGGCTTGGCGAGATAATCATCCGCTCCGAATCCTAAGCCTAATGCTTTGTCCACATCTCCATCCTTGGCAGACAGAATGAGAACAGGAACAAGACTGCTCTCCCTAATTTTCTTCAAAAAATCAATCCCATTCAACTTCGGCAGCATGACATCCAGTAATATCAAGTCATAATTATCCTGACGAAATAACTGCAATGCCTCTTCGCCGTCTGCCGCAAGTACAATCTGGAAGCCTTCTAGCGTCAAATAAGCTTCCACCATCTCGCTAATCGACCGATCGTCCTCAACCAGCAATATGCTATGCTTCACCATACTCATCCATCCGTTCTATGTAAAATAATAACGTACAGCATACGTTAATTGGTTTATATTCCCTCCTTACTATAGCATATGGCTTTCTTCGGATGACCCTCTATTACACAACAAAAAAACGGCATCTCTGCCGTTTTTGATTAGAACATTATTCAACTTTGATTAAAGCTTGAGCAGATATTTATTTTCTACACCTAATTATTCTAAGATCTGTTCAATACGCTCCACAATATCTGTGCTTAGCTCAATGCCTGCAGCCTTGGCGTTCTCCTCTACTTGCTCCGGACGGCTCGCACCTACTAAAGCACTAGATACATTAGGCTGTCTCAGAATCCAAGCCAAAGCCAGCTGCCCAACCGAGAGTTCAAGTTCAGATGCTACTTGGTTTAATTCGATTACTTTATTCACTTTCTCTTCGGTAACTCCTTTACGCATGCCATCCAGCTTTGCCGCTCTGCTATCAGCAGGGATGTCATTGGCTGAACTGTATTTGCCCGTCAGAAGACCCTGAGCAAGCGGAGAGAATACTACTTGTCCAATACCGTTTCGCTCCCCGAAAGGAATGACTTCTTTCTCGATATACCGATTAAACATATTATAGATCGGTTGATTAACAACGATTCGATCCAGCAAATAGCGATCCGCAATTGCATGTGCTTCCGCCATCTGTGCTGCTGTCCACTCGCTTACGCCGACGTACAATACTTTCCCTTGACGCACCAGATCATCCAACGCCCGCAATGTTTCCTCCATTGGTGTATTCGGATCATAACGGTGGCAGTAGTATAGATCTACATAATCGGCTCCAAGTCTTTGTAGACTGGCATGGCATTGTTCCATAATATGCTTGCGGGATAATCCCTTATCATTGGGGCCATCCCCCATCTGACCATATACCTTAGTTGCAAGCACATAGGATTCTCGCGGGAATGCCTGCAGCGTCTCTCCAAGCAGCTTCTCCGCCTCTCCTTTCTCGTATACATTCGCTGTATCAAAGAAATTAATACCTAGACCATAGGCGGTTTGAATGGCTCTTATTGCATTCTCGCGTTCTACGTATCCTCCATATGTCAACCAGCTTCCTAGACTAATCTCACTAACCTTCAAGCCGCTGTTTCCTAATTTACGGTATTGCATCTCTACTCATCTCCTCTTCTATTGCCTGAAAATAGGCTGTCATACACTTACTAAGCTAGCTTATTTCTCTTTCATTCTAGTTATGTTTTGTGTAACTTTAAAGTAGGGAAAAAAACATCACTATATAATACAAATGATAGCTACTATACTCAAAGTAACTACTTAAGCTGAGGAGGATTCATCCATGACAGCAAATAACTATATTCCAAAAGTACCTTCCCATATTGCGTGCAACATCGAAAAAACGCTGGATGTGTTAGGTGGTAAATGGGCCTTCCTCGTACTTAGAGAGCTGTTCGGCGGAACCAAACGATTCAGCGAGCTGCAGCGTTCCATTCCCGCTGTCAGTCCACGTGCCTTAACCACTACACTTCGCCATTTGGAACAAATGGGAGTATTGGAGCGTACCGTATTCCCAACAGTTCCTGTTACCGTTGAATATTCCTTAACTCCCAAAGGCGAAGATCTTCATCAGATCCTTAAGGAAATGAAGCTATGGGCTGCCAAATGGAGCTAGTTCCAACCCTTGCATAGAAAAAAGGATGCTGCCAATCTGCGCAACATCCTCTTTCCTTTTTTCATTTAATAACTTGTTGAATTATTTGAAAGTATCTCCGACCTAACTTCAGGTAAATCGCCTGGTGTAATCTCTGGAGCAGGTTGATCAGGTTGAATCTCGGGTGAATCCGGAGGTACAATTTCCGGAGGTTGATTATTCGGATTAACCTCTGGCACTTCTTGCGGTTTGTTGTTAGCCATGATTCAACATCTCCCTTCGCTTTGCTTATATCTATAAATAACCCAAAACAGCCTAATCCAAACGTTCAATTAAAAATGCCGAGCCTTCTCATTAGAGAAACCTCGGCATTTCACTTATGGTCCTATCACATATCATAGACGCAAACAATCGCAGCTGCAGATGGGTATCGTTAATAAGACAGAATATTCAGACTATATTGCAACCTTGTAGACAATTTTCTTCACCGTATGCTCTTCCTGCTCATGCGCACCTACTAAATGCGTATCTTCTGGAAAACAGATGAGAAAGTAGCCGGGTTCTAAATACCCTTTAAATTTAACGTCTGATGCAACATCGCCAAAGTAGATATCACTTTCCGAATTGTAGGTCGTAGCGTCTGTAAGCAGTTCTATGTTACTGACTTCAACATATTCTCGACCTTCTAGTACAATATGAATATCAATATATCTTTGATGCGCTTCGAATCTCTTTTCTCCCTTAGGAGTTGTTGTGAACATGATGTGGTTTTTCTTAAAATCTATGGCTTCATCTGATTCGCTATATAGATTCAGCAGAATATCCTGCATACAATTCATAAGCCTGCTGTTCGGAAAGGCGTATAGCTTCATATTGGACAGCTTGTCATAAATCATTGCGTAACTACCTCTCTGGAGATAACCTCACTGACACTTACCTTTCGGTCTTCTTGAATCGACAGAGTAAGCGCATCTGCTGTAGCAATAGCAGCTCTTGCAGCCGTCCCGTCAAGTAGAGGGATAAATTCTTCTCCAACCTCAGCACCCTGCATAATTTGATGGAAGTAAGTCATTTCCTCCTTCATAATGCCATGCAGCCATAGCGGCGGAGTTACATTCGGCTTTCCGTACATGATCGCTCCATCCACTTCCAATCCCTTGTAAATACGGGTACGGTCCTCATCAACTTCCTTGCTCTCATGAAGCAAGAATTGCTCATCCCCCTCAGGTGTCTTCAATACAACTCTTACATCTTGCATATCGATAAGAATGGCACCCTTGCTGCCTTGGATTTTCACAAAATGATCTCCCCATCTGAATGCAGAACCATACTGTAAAGTAGCAAAGCGATTATTGGCAAACTCAAGCGAAATGAACAGCATATCATCTTCATCACCGAATTGCTCTCCTTGGTGGGCAACATTGCCGCCAATCATAGTGACGCGCTCAGCTGGTCCCATAAGGAATTGAATAAAGTCCAGTTCATGAATATGATGGTAGAGATGTCCGCCCGACAGCTCTCTCTTCTTCTTCCAACTCACCTCTTCTTGCGGCTCTTCCCATCCGTTTCGTTCCGAATGGCAGAACAAGAGATCTCCAATTCTACCCTCATTAATTAGCTTCTTCGCTGTTCGAACGCCATTCATGAAGTTCATGACATGCCCAGCCATAAAGATCAGACCCTTTTCCTTCGTCTTCTTGATCATTTCATTGCAATCTTCATAGGACAAGGCAATCGGCTTCTCACAGAACACATGTTTACCGTTCTCCGCTGCACATAATACAGGATGTTTATGATATCCGTTTGGCGAAGCCACGATGACGGCATCGATATCCGCTCTGCTGCATAATGACTCCACACTTTCCTCTATATCACATTGTAGTTCGTTTGCTACAGCTTCGGCATTGGCAGGATCGTATACCGCCACGACCCTCGCTCCCTCCAAAGCATTGAGCAATCTGCTTAACCCACCCCCGAAATATCCTGTGCCTACAACTCCATAATTAATCGTTTTCACAACGAAATCCCCTTTCAAATTGTCAAATTATTTAACAGATCCATCTGCCAGTCCACCGGCAATTTTCTTCTGAATAAGCATGAAGAATACAATCGAAGGTAATATGACGATCGTTGAAGCTGCCATCATTTCTCCCCAATCGAGTATTTCAGACCCATTCAATGAATACAGCGCTACCGAAATCGGCATTTTTCCCGAGCTGTTGATTAACAGCAAGGCGAATAAAAATTCATTCCACGTATTGATAAACGTATAGATTGCCGTTGCTACAATACCTGGCGATACGATTGGCAGAACGACTTGCAGAAATACTCTCATCTTACCCGCTCCATCTACCTTCGCTGCCTCTTCTATTTCAAGAGGGACTGTCTGGAAGAAGCCGGTCAGCATCCAGATCGCATAAGGAATAGAGAAAGACAAGTAAGTAATGATTAATCCTGTCCAGCTGTTTGCCAAACCAATCTTCATAATAATGATCGTGTAAGGAACAGCCAGCAAAATCGGTGGAAACATATACGTTGTAATCAATAGCTTCGTCATCTTCTTACCCGCATTCGGGAAGAAGCGAACGATACCGTATGCAGCTAAGGCTGATACAATAATTGAAATTACAGTGGATATTAAAGAAACGATTAAACTGTTGGATACATTAGTTAAAAAATTCAATTTATTTAATACTCGATCATAATACTCGAACGTAAATTGCTTCGGGAAAAAGGCTAACGGATCACTTGCCATTTCACCTGATGATTTAAATGACGATAATACAATCCAAATTAGAGGAAAGATAGCAATAATAGCTGCTATAGAAAGAAAGATATACAAGAAAGCAATACCAACTCTGCTTCTACCAACAGTTCTCATTAGCGATCCTCCCTCTCCCATTTATTTAATAGCCTAAAGTACAACATACATATAGTTAGTAAGAACAAGAGGAGGATAACAGTTATAGCTGATGCTACGCCAAGCTGCTTCATACCCCATCCTACTTTATAGGCAAAGATAGGGAGGGTCGTCGTTAGATCAGATGGTCCTCCACCTGTTATTAGATAAAGCAGGTCGAAGTTATTAAATATCCAAATCGTTCTTAAGACAACAAGTAATCCGATAACACCGCGGATATGACGAACGGTAATTGACCAGAATGATTGCCATGCTGTAGCTCCATCCATAACGGCTGCCTCATATTGCTCCGTAGGAATGGTTTTGAGTGCCGATAATATATTGACCATGAACAGCGGAGCACCAAACCAAATGTTAATGAACACGACTGCACCAAATACAAAGTTCGGATCAGCGAAGAAGTTAAGGTTCTGGTCCGTAATGCCAACCTTTGTCATTAAGTTCGGAATGAAACCATATACGTCGTTAAAGATCCATTTCCATGCAAAAGCGATTACGATTGCAGGGAAGGCCCACGGTATAATGAGCAGCGTCCGAAAAAAACCTGAATATTTAGGTATTTTATTCAATGCTAATGCCGTAGTGAAGCCTAGAAGAAGCTGCCCAACGATTGACAACACGGTCCATTTAATCGAATTAACGAAGGCAATATAGAAATCTTTATTCGTTAATACAAATACAAAGTTATCAAAACCCACCCAATCTACACTCGATTTAATTAAGTGCCTTGAAGTAAAGCTGAAATAAATACTAGATAGAATAGGATAGATCAACAAAAGTACCACGATTAACATAGCCGGCAAAACGAATAATAACCCAGTTATATTGATTTTTTTGAACCTTCCACTGATGGCCTTCATCGGATCCACTCCACTTCTGAAAATGATTACAGAAAGTTCTCCTTCCATTCGTTTAATTTAGCTGAGAAATAATGAAAGGGGGAGGACCCCCCTTTTTTTTATTGTGCTAATTTAAACAAATCATTTAGTTCTTTCTCTGCTGATTTTGCTGCAGCGTCCACGGATTTATTTTTCAATATAATGTTCTGGAACATTCTTTCAATGACGCTCTGGCTCGTAATAATCCCTGACTCAACAGACGGATGATACTCCATGCCGATTGCTGTACCTTTATTTACGGCCTCACTAATCACTTTTACTGCATTGCTGAATTTTTGAATCGTCGGATTATCTATGAATAGCGGATCCTCTGCAATATCCTTCATTGCGGGCAGCATGCCTGCAGGAACGGAATGCAAGAACTTAATATATTGTTCTTTCTCATACAAACTTTCTAGAAATGCTTTTGCCACTTCTGGATGCTTGCTCTTCTTCCATACAACCATTGGAATATTGGATGTCTCAATCCCTTGATCTGGATCATTCGCATTCACTTTAGGAATCGGCGCTGCTTCAATTTGATCCAATAGATTAGGGGAGTTCGTCTCAACTCCGCCAATATGGAAACCGCTATTAAAGTCAAATGCCGTTTTACCTTGATAGAATAATGTCGCTTGATCCAACGTCTTAAAGTTTATCGAGCCCGTCGGAGATACTGATTTGTACATATTCATCCAATAATTAATACCGTCAATTGCTGCCTGGCTAGTAAGATTCGCTTGTCCATCTTCTGTAATAAGCGTCTCGCCTGCGGAACGAACGTAGAAGTTAAGAAAGCGAGTCGCCTGCAAGTCACCAAGTCCCATCGGAACTGACATACCGTATACTTGTTCGGGATTATTCACTTTTTTAGCTGCTTCAGCTAGTTCGGCCCATGTTGTAGGCACCTCTACTCCAGCCTTCTGTAGCAAGTCCTTGCGATACCACATGACCTGTGCGTGAGAATAAAGCGGTATGGAATAGTTGTTGTCGTCAACCGTTCCTTCTTTCAGAGGCGCTTCATAGAAGCGATCTCTCCCAATATTATCGATGACATCATTCAGTGGAATGATCGCTTCGGCATCAAGCATTTCAACCACATGGTTCGGTAACGCTGTACTTATATCAGGCACTTGTCCAGACTGCAAGCCTGTTGTCCATTTTGTATAAAATTCAGACCACGCAAAGGTCTCAATTGTAATTTTCACACCGGGATGCTTCGCCATAAAAGCGTCGGCAGCCTCTTGCATGAACTCATTTCTAGCCCCTTGTGTAAAGGAATGCCAGAGTACAATGTCTCCCTTTAATTCCTTATCTTCATTGCCTTTACTATCTGAAGCCTCTGTACCAGAATTGCCGGAGGATTGTGTGTCTCCTGTTCCTTGACTGCAAGCAGTTGTAAATAACATCATTAATGCAATTAATAGAAACGGTAATTTCTTTTTCATATACGCTGACCCCTCTTCGATTCATTAGTATAAATCAAGCAAGCATAATAAAAAAAATGTTATCGATTAATCCTACTTTTGGAATCAGGCAACAAAAATATACAATCTTCTAGCATCGCCTCCTACAAGATAATATGATTATCTGCTTCATATTCAACATATAAAGCGCTTTCTATTCACTTTCTATGTTATATACAATAACATCATCAATAAATTGCATGAATATAGCAATCCGTTCATTACTAGCACAATTCGATCATATTAATAAGAAAATTTTACTAATCCTTTGCAAGTTTGCGATAGGCATATGGCGTTACGCCGAAATGTTTTTTGAAAACTCTAGAAAAGTAGTTGGGATCATCAATGCCGACCAGATACGCAATATCCGATATTCGATCATCCGTCTCTAATATCTTTTTGGCGGATACAGCCATTTTCAGCTCAATGAGAAACTCACTAGGCGATTTCCCTGTATGCTGTCTGAATAATCTTCTGAAGGTGGTTGAACTTATATTAACCATTTTGCTCATCTCTTCAATGTTCATATTGGTTGCATAATTGTCCACCATATAATCAAGCACAATTTGAATTCGTTTATCATTCTTGTTATCTGTTTTAATGCTCCTTGGTTTACTCGTTCGATCAATCGACGATTCTGATGAATTCATCAAATAACCTAGAATCAATTCCAGGTAGCCTCTTAAAATCAAGGTCTTTCCATTGCCCGAAGCATCCTTCTCCTTGATTATGCAATTAAAAAAATGTTTGATTTGATCGTCGTCACACTTGATTTTCATATCATAGCCCATAATTTTGGACCACATATCATTGTCACTTGAAGGAAAAGCAGCGGTGAAACGAATACTAATAAACGTAAAGTCATCCTTCAGTGCTTCGCACTGCAGCATGCTCCCTTGCGGAATATAGATAATGTCATTCGCTTCAAGAACATAATTCGTATCATCAATGACGAAGTTAGCACTCCCCTTCTCTATAAAACGAATCATTGAATAAGGAATAGTTGACTCATAATAATTCCAATTTTTAGGAAAGTAAAACTTTTCGGCATACAAAAAATTAAGTTTTAGCACTTCTAACAAACTATTAATCGTCAATTTTTTCACTCCTAATTGCTATCCATGATTTATGCCAGGTGTATTTCATAATCGATAGCTTACATTATTACTTATAATCGCGATAAAACTCAATGATAAATCGGAATTAATTCGTTTCTTAGAATAGACACGAAACCAATTGATTTCACATAGTAAAACAATTTTCATGTCTATACCTAATGGCCTAATAAGCAATATCTTTACGACGGTAAATTTATGATATCGACAAAATACTACTTTTTACCTATAATAAGAACTGAATTGGAAAAATATATAATAAGGGAGAGTTTACAATTATGCATGTACAACTTAAAAATGCTGCTGGAGGCTTGAAAAGAGTGAAAGTAGGCTTTAGTTGGACCACTTTCTTCTTCGGTTTCTTCCCCGCTCTTTTCAGAGGAGATTTGAAATGGGCTGCAATTATGTTTATCACTTCAGTTGCAATTGGAATATTCACATTAGGATTCGGAGCATGGATCCCAGGTATTATTTTTTCTTTTATTTATAATAAAATGTATATTAAAGAACTATTGGAAAAAGGATATCACCCAGCTGATCCGCAATCTCAATCCGCTCTGCAAACTAGCGGAATCGTTGCAGCATAAGCCGAAACTCAAAAGCAAGGACATCATATATTACATATAAACAAAGAGAAAAGTGCCGTTCTACTTTCAACGAAAAGTAGACGGCACTTTTCTCTTTGTTTATTGACGGGATCGTTCATTTCGACTCTTCCTCTTCCATTTGACAAGAAACCAAAAGGTGTCATATAATAACAAAGCGAAACCAAATGGTTTCGCTTAATAACAAAAACAATTTGCATGTATACACCTATTGGAGGCTATCAAATGGAAAACAACAATACGCAAGGCAACTTGCCGGATATTCGGCAAACACTCGTACTCAACGCACCGATTCAGAAGGTATGGGACGCAGTTGCGACATCAGAGGGAATTGCAGTATGGTTCATGCCGAATAATTTTCAACCTGAGCTGGGCTATGAATTTCATTTGGAAGCAGGACCCTTCGGAAATTCTCCTTGTAAGGTAACCGTACTCGATCCTCCTAATCGCCTTTCTTTCAACTGGGGCAAGGACTGGTCATTGACATTCGAGCTTACCGATCTCGATGGCAAAACAGAATTTACGCTTATTCACTCTGGCTGGAATTTGGCCACCGTTACTGAATTTGGTCAACCGCATGAAGCGGTTCGCGACAAGATGTCGGGTGGCTGGGTAGGTATCGTAGAAAATCTACGCAAGCATGTAGAGGCCTAATATGGCTGATCCCGCACCAAAGCATGATGTATTTCAGGCAATTGCTGATCCTACTCGCCGTAGACTTCTGCATTTGCTTGGCGATGATGAGCTGCCGGTCACTGTTATTAGCGGTCACTTCACGATGAGCCGCACAGCGGTATCGAAGCATTTGCGCGTATTGGCAGATGCCGGACTCGTGAAGGACCGGAAGGTCGGTCGAGAAACTCGTTATCGTCTAGATCCAGAGCCGCTGTTGGAGTTGAAAAGATGGCTTGCCTATTATGAGCGCTATTGGGACAATAAATTATCGGCATTGAAGCGTTTCGTTGAAGCTGATGATGCCGCCCCTATGGATAAATTCGGACCGCTTATAGCGGTTGAGCGTGATTCCAAAGAATAAACTATTGAACACGATGCGGTTATTCACCCTATACTAAAAAACACAGAGCCTAGTGAGGTCATCCCTCACTAGGCTCTGTGTTTTAATTATGTCGTTTGTTTATATAACGAGTATTGACAGAGATGCTCCAAGTTCACAGCACTAATTCTGTAGATTAGGATGTATTTGAAGAATTAATTCCTTGTTGTTATCTGTATTTTTTTCTTGAACCCAATATTCAGTGAAAGTCCCCTTATAAAGATCGCTAAATCGATCTGCAATAATGATTTGGTCATAATTTTTCTTTAAACCATCTTCAATCACCTGAATGCTTTCCCCATTATAAATTAACTCCTTTACAATAATTTCTCCCTCTTTAGTGGTGGATTGAACCCTTAACCTGTCTTGTTTTTTTTGATTAACGTTCTCTATAAACTCATCTATTTTTTTTAAGTTCAAAATTTCTTTGTGATTCCAAACAACATCTTCATTGTTTTTGGTTCTAGTTTCAGTTAAAACATCTGAATGAATATCTAATGATTGATCTTCATCAGTTGTAACAATATCAACATTAACATCAATATTATTTTCACTTTCCCCTAACTGATTTATTGAAATAAGATTTACTTGTGAATCAGAACATCCACTTAGAATCATAAGTATCATAATAAGAACAATCGATATTTTCTTCACTAAATATCCCCTCCTCTCCATCAGACGTAAATCCGTCTAAGAGGTTTCAATACAAGATAATATCGAAGTATTATTCCTAGCTTGCATGGGGTAATTTATTCAATTTCCGCTTGTTCTACTAAGGAATTAACCCACTCATGAAAGTAACATTTCATTTTTCATCTTCTCATCATCAATTGGATTGATCTTTTCCTAACCCCTATTTCCGGTTTGCACAATTGAATGATCTCATTATTGATGACAACGGGCTGTTCATGATTAATACCATGCCCTGCGTTTGCTATTACCTTATAGTGAAATCCGCCATCATTCAGGATATTCACCAAATCCTTTTTCAGATTTATTTTATGATCCGCTATTAGAAAACGAAGCTTATCTTTCACAGCAGTACCTCTTTCTTTGTCATATTTCTCAATCTTATGAGGGAACATCGCTTGCTGGTTATGGCTTTTCATCAATAGAATCAAATGCTCTGCCAGCAAGGGGTATTTATCAAAAACATCAGTTGAAGGCGAGCTTAGTTTCTTCAGTACTTTAAGTAGATTATGCCGCGTTGGAACTAGTATTTCTGGAAATAGGATAAGCAGCGTTTGTATCATCGCTTTTATTGGCTTGGCAACCATTCCTCCCTCTAAGCAAATCACTTTAAGGACTCTATTGCTTTGAACAGTCGTGAAGTTGTATGCCATATAAGCTCCATTAGATACGCCGGCAATATTCACTTCTTCGATATTAAAATGGTCAATCACCTGATTAATCCATTCCACTTGGTTAAATGAGTGCTTAGTGAAATTTGCATTTGGCACACTTTTACCGGGGCCTCCGATCGTATCAACGGCAATGCAATAAAAATGCTCGGATAACTCTTTGATGTTCAGCATCCACATAACCGCTGAATTATCTCCAACTCCATGTAGAAGCAGCAGCGGTGGATTATCTCTCTGTCCGGTGGTAATACAATGGGTCATGCCGTATTTCGTTGTTACATCATGTTCTTCATATTCGGTTGACCACATTCCAAGTATTTGGTTATAGGAATGAATGACTTGTATTTTTGCAGACTCATTTTTATATATTTTCACCCTCATAATCTCCTTCTCACTAATAGAATGATTACCGTTAATTACTCCTTCTCATGAATCGTACCTCATTGGAATTGAAGTAGATATATACATATTCCTAGTATATCTAAATCAACAAAAATATGGTATTATCAGCTGTCAGAAATCCCTAAGGAGAATCGAGTCAAATGACTTATAACGATAATTGCGTGTTTTGCAATCTTGAAATAGAGAAGAGACAGAAGGAAATCTTAAGCAATGAAAGCTGTATCTTTTTTCAAATGCCGCAAGAAATATTAATAGGTTCGGGTGTCATTGTTCCCAGACTTCATAGGGTGAACGTATTTGATCTAACGGATAAAGAATGGACTGATACCTTTAACCTCGTTAAAGAAGCGAAAGAACATTTGGACCAGCTGCATCATGCTGATGGCTACAACTTGCAATGGAATACGAATGCCGCAGCCAGCCACATCTTTTTCATTCCCATTTGCATATCATTCCACGATTCTCAGATGAGCCATTAGTTGGTAAGGATTTAAGAAGCTTTCTTGGAAAAGACGACAATAGGCGGACTTCTCTTAAATAAAAAACCAGCCAATCCCCTAGAGAGATTGACTGGTTTTTGTTATTTATGCACTTTTCCACTCTATTGTTATAGCAGCGTCTCAGCACCATCAATAAATACTTCCGTTCCCGAGATATGGCTCGATTGCTCAGAAGCGAGAAATAGCACCAGATCAGCTACCTGCTCAGGCTGGCCCGGTCCATGCTCAAGCGGTTGGTTGCCCTCCGGATATTCAACGGGAATGCTGATTTTATCCACTTGCTTCGTACGGTCAGTATTTTCACCTATATTGGTTTCAATAGCTCCCGGACAAATGACGTTAACGCGGATTTTGTAGCGAGCCAGCTCTAGAGCAGCCATCTTCGCAAAAGCGACCTGACCAGCTTTCGATGCACTATACGCCGACATCCCAAATCCGGAGAACTTGCGGCTTCCGTTGATCGAGCTGGTAATAATAATACTGCCGCCTGCTTGCTTCATATGTGGGACAGCGTATTTAACAGTCAGGAAAGTCCCCTTCAAATTTGTCGTCAATGTCTCATCCCACGCTTCAGGCGTTAAATCCTCAATTGGAGCTAACGTGCCGTTAATGCCAGCATTCGCAAACACGATATCGATACGCCCGAAGCGCTCAGCGACAGACTGAATGGCCTTCTCTACCCGTTCCGGGTCCGATACATCGACATCAAGGAATAAGGATTCTCTGCCCATATCATGAATATCCTTCTCTACCTCTTCGGTTCGATTATCGTTCAAATCAAGCAGGCAAACGTTCGCCCCATTCCAGGCAAAATGCAGGGCAGCTGCACGACCAATCCCTGAACCAGCCCCCGTAATAATCGCTACTTTGTCCTTTAGGCGGAGTTGCCCCGATGCCTCTTGTTGCTTGTTATCCGAATTATTCATCCCAAATTCCTCCTTAGACGCTTATATACAGAATATAAACCGTTATGCCCTTCTTTAATCAAATGTAATCAGATGGGACAAATGGACTCTGAAAAAGGAGTTGACAAGCAACCTGACCATCTTTTAAATGGACTATTCCTTATCGCTTTTTATGGTGAATTTCGAGATGACCTTGCGGGAGGTGAGTTCCTTTAAGGCTTTTCTTAGTTGATCTGGAGAAGGATTCACGATCCCGAGTTGTTCCTTTATTAAGAAGGCTAACTCCTTCTCTTTACTATCGTTTTTATTGTTCATACGATTTCACCTCACGTTGGCCAATCAGCCGCAGCTGATGAATCAAGCCGAGTTTCTTAGCTTACTCCTTCGGCCGCTGTCGTCATCCAGGCGCTTTCCAGTTTATTTCTTACTATGCGCCTTTCGATTGGAATTATTCGGGTAGAAGCTAGATGCAAACCCAAAAAGCGGCTCCATCTGCGATCGCAGATAGTGCCGCTTTTATATTGAAAATGGCATATTTGATTAGATCTAATAAAGAGTGAGATGGCTGCTGCCGAGCAACAGCGTTGAATTAGCTCAACGTGGCAAGAGCCTCTCCCGTGAACGGCTGCAGCTCACCGGTACGATCATCACGGATTTTGACCGCCCAGGCCGGGTCGGTCAGCAGAGCGCGACCGACGGCGACGAGGTCGAAATCGCCGCGCTCTAGACGCTCGACCAGGTTCTCGATGCTGGCAGTCTGACCGCCCTTGCCCTCCTCGAACAGGCTGGTGAACTCAGAATCTAGTCCGACAGAGCCGACGGTAATAGCCGGCTTACCAGTAAGTTTGCGTGTCCAACCCGCCAGATTAAGGTCTGAGCCCTCGAACTCCGGCTCCCAGAAGCGGCGTGTGGAGGCATGGAAGATATCAACGCCTGCCGCAGACAGCGGGGCGAGGAAGCGCTCCAGTTCCTCTGGATTAGCTGCCAGCTTGGCACCGTAATTAACTGGCTTCCATTGGGAGTAGCGGAAGATAATTGGGAAGTCCGGACCAACCGCAGCTCGAACAGCCTCGATAACCTCTACTGCGAATCGTGTGCGGCCAACCATGTCGCCTCCATACTCATCTGTGCGCAAGTTGGTGACGTCCCAGAAGAACTGGTCTATAAGGTAGCCATGCGCTCCATGGATCTCCACTGCATCAAAGCCGATGCGCTTCGCATCGGCAGCGGCTTGGGCATAAGCTTGTACAAGACCGGCAATCTCTTCAACCGTCAGCGGTTCTGATACCGGTTCGCCGGTCAGACTAAGACCAGATGGCCCGATCGGATCAACATTTGAATTCGGGAATTTCTTCCTCTCACGAGCAGTGCCGGTATGCCAGATCTGCGGAGCAATTTTGCCGCCGGCTTCATGCACTTCACGGACGACGCGCGCCCATCCTTCCAAAGCTTCCTCCCCATAAAAATGCGGAACGTTATGGTCAGCAGCCGCAGCCGGATGGTTAATGACTGTTCCTTCGGTGATGATAAGGCCGACCCCATTTTCCGCCCTCCGGCGGTAATATCCGGCCACATCGGGACCTGGAACGCCTTCCGGTGAAAAAGAGCGGGTCATTGGCGCCATGACGATACGGTTTTCTAGCTTTAATCGGCTGTCTTCAAATGGTTTAAACAGAGCAGCTGTTGTTTTGGATAGGGTCATCTTATTT
Source organism: Pristimantibacillus sp. (assembly GCA_048976605.1). GTDB lineage: Bacteria > Bacillota > Bacilli > Paenibacillales > Paenibacillaceae > Pristimantibacillus. Next base: position 22,506 of record JBHGUX010000009.1, read on the forward strand.
TTTCCTCCAGTATAAGTTTGTTAATCTATAAATATAAATATATAGATTATAAGTTGTAAATGCAAACACTTCTGCGAAAACTTATGGAGCTACTTTTTCTTGGCCTGCAGCTCGAAGCCCAAACCCTCCTAACAAGCTTTATATCTAGACATTCGAAGAGATTTGGAACAGTTAGCAATTTAGAACGATTTAAATTACTTCCTGCACTGCTCAGCTAACGATCTTATTTCTGAACTCATTCTTGGATTGATCGGATAAATTTCTTCCAAGTAGTTCAGCAGATGAATGGCGGATTCAGGAATTTTATCGTAGCCTTGAAGCATACCGCCTACTACATTCGCAAACTTAGGAAATCTCCTCTCCACTCTTCTTTCATTCCCAAACGTATCCGGGTAGTAATCCACCTCTGACTCTAATAGATGCAGCACCGACATTAACCCGTCTATGGGATAACTCTCTATAAACCTTAGAGCGGACAGCTTCTCGCCCCTTGCGTATCTGCCAAGCCCTACATAGATATTAGTCAAAGCTTCACCAATAACATGGTCAATGGATGATGATCTGCATGAAGGGATGATGGCTTTCCCCGACAGTATGCCTTCATTCGTATAAGAAGGATGACTCCAGACCATTCTGCCGCCCGTATATTGAGCACTATCCAGTTCTGATTCTTCGAATACGGCGAACTCTCCGTAGATTCCATCTTCGAACAAAATTTTATACCCGATATCGCAGTTTTTAAAATAATAAGCTAAAGGGCAGGTCTCCTCCAGCCAATCCACCTGATTGATATATCTCTCCTTGTTGCCTGGAGTCACGACAACGAAGAAATCGAGATCCGAATATTCATCAATGCGATCCGTCTCAACACCTACGGAACCGAGTCCAAACAAAGCTAGCACGTCACCTCTTCTCTCTAGTACTTTCCCAATTTCATCGAGTCTTTGCAGCAATAATTGTTTCTTTACCATCATAAAGCCCTCCTCGTTAAATGTAAAAAGGGCTCAACCACCGCTTATAAGCGAGGTTGAACCCTAAGGTTTCATTGCCTTTATATTTGAAAATAATGTAACATGACTCGATTGCATCGTCAAGAATATCTAATTGCAATTTGTAAGATCGATAGGATCAATTACTACTCTACTTCATAGTTAGTTAGTCGATTCAGGAATTGAATGGCACGGGCGCTCTGAGGATTATCCAGCACTTTCTCTGGCGGCCCTTCTTCGATAATAACCCCGCCATCCATGAGTATAACCTGATCCGCTACATCCGCAGCGAACTTCATCTCGTGGGTGACAATGATCATCGTCATCCCATCTGCAGCAAGCTGTTTGATAACCTTGAGCACTTCTCCTACCAACTCAGGATCAAGCGCTGATGTCGGTTCATCGAACAACAGCACCTCAGGTCCAACAGCCATGGCTCTAGCAATAGCAATCCTCTGTTGTTGTCCGCCCGATAACTGATGCGGATAAGCCTCAGCCTTATCGGCCAAACCGACCTTTGCCAGCAACTCTGCGGCGACTTGCCGGGAATCTGACTTGCTCTTCCTTTGCACAGTCATTTGCGCTTCCATAATATTCTCAATGGCGGTCTTATGGGGAAATAAATGAAATGACTGGAATACCATGCCGGTTACCTTTCGCAAGGCAATAGCATCCTTCTCGCGAATTTTCTTGCCTGCTTGGAAATCCATCGTCAGCTTGCCGACTGTCAATAGGCCTCGATCAGGCACTTCCAAGAGATTGAAGCACCTAAGCAGCGTCGTTTTCCCAGAACCAGAGGGACCGATAATGGCAAGTACTTTGCCCCTCTCCAAAGTTAAATCAATTCCCTTCAGAACCTCCAGCGAGCCGAAGGATTTGTGTAAATTACGTAGTTCAATCATCTGCATTTTCTCCTTAGCTGGCAGAATAGCGTCCCAATCGTTTCTCTATTATGTTCTGCAGCCACGACAGCACAGAGCAGAACAGCAGGTAGATAACGGCAACTTCACAATAAATGAGAAGAGGCTCGTATTTAGCTGCGTTAATCTGTTGCGCAACACGAAACATCTCCACGTAAGTAATACTAGCTGCAAGGGAAGTATCCTTTACGAGGCTGATGAAAGTACTGCCCAGTGGCGGTACTGACACCCGAGCCGCTTGCGGAAAAATAATGCGCCGAAGCGCCTGCCATCGTGTCATACCAAGTGAATAGGAAGCCTCCCACTGACCCTTCTGAATCGACTGAATCGCGGAACGTACAATCTCAGATCCATACGCACCCACACTAAGCGAGAAGCCGATAACAGAAGCGGTAAAAGGATCTAATATAATTCCCACATAAGCAAGACCATAGAAAATGATAAACAATTGCACAAGCAGCGGAGTACCGCGAATAACCCATACATAGAAACGCGCAATCATCCCTAATATTCCCCAAGAAGATAGTCTAGCTAGCGCTGTAGCAATAGCTAATATGAGACCCAAGGTGAATGAGATTAAGGTTAGAGGAATCGTAAAAGCTACCCCTGCTTTAAGCAGGGGCAGCAACGAATCGATAAGAATATCTATTTGACGATCATTCATCATATCTGCATCCTTTACTTCTATAGGCTGTATTCAGCACGGCGGCATTCCTTATTTGGAAACATCGACTCCAAAGTATTTCTTGGAAATTGTCAGATATGTACCATCCTTCTTCATCTCAGCTAATGCGCCGTTAACAGCTTGAACCAAAGCCTCATTGCCTTTTCTAAAGAGGGCAGCGTTTTTAGCTGCATTTGGTGCTTCTGCAACAATCTTAATTGGCAGGTCGGGTTTTTGCTTCTTTAGATCCAAGAAAGATAAATTATCATTAACAGTAGCGTCGATACGCTTAGAGGCGAGCAAATCAATCGATTGATTGAAGCCTTCTGTAGATACAATCTCTGCCCCATTCTCGCGAGCAATTTCAGCTAGATTACTTGACAAGGATTGTCCCGCTTTCTTGCCCTTCAAGTCAGCGAAAGTTTTAATAGTCGTATTGTTCTCTGCTACGATCAATACCGCTTTGGAAACGATGTAGTCATCGGAGAAATCGTATTTCTGTTTCCGTTCCTCATCAATACCCACTTGATTAAATACGGTGTCGAAGCGCTTAGCATCAAGACCAGCAATAATCGAATCCCACTGTGTCTCTGTAAATTCAGCCTTTAAGCCCAGCCGCTTTGTAATCTCTTCTGCAATCTCGACATCGAATCCAGTGAGCTTGCCTGTCTCATCATGGAAAGTAAATGGTGCATAGGTTCCCTCCGTACCAATACGCAGCTTCCCGCTTGCTTTAATCGCATCCCAAGAAGCTTGCCCAGGCGCAGTCTCATCCGAATTAGGAGCACCCGCTGTCGGGCTAGGGCTTATATTATTATTCTCGTTGTTGCCACCGCAAGCTGCTGACAGTAATACAATAAGTGTAATCAACAAGGTTAGTGTGCTTATCCGCTTCATGTTTGATCCCCTCGCTCCTAGATAACTATCTCCTTTATCTTCTCTAATTTTCATTATTTTATAAGCTTGAATGAAATTAATCTTGAACTTGTCCTCGTGACCAAAGTCGGGGAAGCCCCCCAACCTTAGTCTGTTTTCTAACTCTCTAATTTTCTATATATTGGATATAGCACTTTAGAGAAAATAACGGAGATATTAAAGGGGAGACGCTGGAACATGTGGCAACGGGTTCGAAAAACGATACTGTATTTGTTAGCTATTCTTATTCTACTTGTGGGCGTCGGCACAGCCTATCAATGGTATGGATCTGCGCAAGATACGAAATCTTATATACCAGTTGGGAAAATTTATAATGTAGCTGATCATAAGATGCATTTATTTACCGAAGGCGAGGGGGATACAACCGTCGTTTTTGCTTCAGGCTGGGGAACTGCCAGTCCATACGCTGACTTTTATCCTTTGTATGCAGGTTTAAGCCCGTATATGAAGATTGCCATTTATGATCGATTCGGCTATGGATTCAGTGATACAACCGATAAAGAACGTGATATCGATACGATTACAGATGAGATTCACGAGCTATTGCAGGTCTCAGGTCAAAAGCCACCCTATATATTCGTTGGTCATTCGCTAGGATCTCTGGAAACGATTCGTTATGCGCAGCGGTTTCCAGATGAAGTGAAAGCTATACTACTCTTAGATGGTGGAAGTCCGGAATATTATGCTTCTCAAAAGCCGATAACACTCATGCCGATTATTCATCGAGTAGTTAGAACAACAGGTGCAATAAGAGCACTTTCTCATCTGAACGGATTTAATGAGTGGATCAATGACCAAAGCAACGGGCAAAAACTTCTACCGGAAGATCTCAAAGAGCTGTACAGCAAAGCTATGTTGCTGAAGATTGGCAATCGAGATATGACAGATGAAATCCGTCAAAGCCAGACAAACGCTCAAATCATACTAGAGAACAAGAAGCAGCTCGATATTCCGATTATCGTCCTAACTGCAGACTATTTCGGCAAGCTGAGTGACGATAAAGCATGGATGGACAGCCAAGCGGAGCTTCCTTCTTGGTCTGCATCCGGCAAGCAAATCGTCGTGCCAGACAGCTCGCATTATATTCATAGCTACAAACCCGAGCTTGTCGTCGATGAACTATTGCAACTGGTTGAGCGCTAATTTTTAATAGATAACATTCTAGCCACTCCTTATAGCAAAAGCCCGAGAAACCACCTGAGAGGTGATTCTCGGGCTTTTTGGTTTCACACACAACTCCCTGGAATTACTTTTTCCCTACCGTGACTGTTATCTCCCTCGCATCTTGTGGAGCAACGATCATGATGATCCCGCACTCCGAATTAGTAAAAGGACGAAGCTCGATCTGGCACTCATCTGCTCCATCAACGACTATGCTTTCCTTAGAAAGCATAGCAGTACGAGGGTGATAGATCAGGGTCTCATCACCTGATGAAATGTAGTCTACTTTCAGAGTGTCCGTATCATAGTCATAATGATAACCGTTAAGCACGCCTCCTGTGACTTGCGGATAAGCACGATTCAATGCCTTTACGTACGGAGTATCCTTGAAGCCATCACACCAGCACCAGTAAGTATTACTCCACAGATTCTGTTCGAAGATCGATACGAGAGACTTGGTAAGTTCCAAAGTTGCAGGATGATTGGTAAATGCTCCCCACTCTCCAATTAGAGCCGGAATGTTCAAACGCTCCTGTACCTTGCGATGGACAGCAAATATCAAATCGACACGATCTTGATTATAGATCTCATAATGCTCCGTATCGACTACTAGATCATAGCCATGGGGGGTGTAAACCTGATGATGGACGACCACACCCTCATCATTGCGTACAAGCTCCAACCCCGATTCAACCCCCATATTAGAGAAGTAGCTTGTTTCCAGCATCAGCATTCCGTCCGGGGCAACCGAGCGAATCGCTGCCGCCGTTTTATTGAAAAAGGGAGCGAGCACTTCACGCTCGAATAGCTGCGAAGTCTCCTTTGCGCTTTCGACCAGCACTCCATAGACAGCCATATCCACCATCCCAACGAGCACCTCTTGCTTCTTCTCCTCATCAAACCATAAGGCCGCAAGCTCATTCATATTGACTTCAGTCATTCCCATGACAGATTGCGCGTAAGCAGCGATGATTGTCCCGAACACTTCCTGTCCACTTGACCCAGGATAAGGTTCGTTCATCATGTCATAGCCAATAATATTCGTACATTCAGCAAAAAACGCTGCTGCATATTTCCACATCGCTGCATAATGATCCTGTAACCCGATGCCATCGGCTGCCGGCGTATTGCTCCAGAAATGATCTAATGCCGTATTCACTGCTGGACTTTCCAAATAAGCGTCACTCCACATATGTCCGACTACATGGGGGAGATCATCCGAGAAGGTTGCCCATTCAGGAGCGCCATCGCCATAAAGCAAACTATATAAATCCTGATGCATATCTAGAAAAACGTAGATTTCGTTTTGCTCCGCCCAGATGATTTGCTGTTTGATTTGGCCAAGATATTCATCATCATAGACACCTGGTTGCGGCTCCACACCATCCCATATCAAACCTAAGCGGATAACATTATAACCTTGTTCATGAAACCATCTAAAAAGACTTTCATCGCATGGGTCAACATAGCCTTTCTGCTTTTCCTTGCAGACCAAGTTGACGCCACTCAAAATAACCTGAGCCCCGTCCTCATTAACGAAACGCTGTCCTTCAATCGTTAGCTTTTTCATTTGCTCCATCTCCCTCATTGTCCGTTACAGGAATATAGATCTCAATATAGTGATTGTTGTACTGATTAAAGAGATTGATTTCAAGAGAATTTCCTGCGATCTTCAGGCCCCGCTTATGGATGAATACTTTCATCTGCTCGTAATGATGATCTAAATCAGTGTAGCCATTCTTGCCGATTACGACGTATTTTCTTGCACAAAAGCAAGGCTCTATTTTCTGAAATACACCAGCAGCAGCATCCATTGGAAAGGTAGATAAAATACCGTTATTCAAATAACTATGGTAATTGCCCGCAATAAGATTTTCCTTCGATACGATGGAGATGACATGGCAGAAAGCGAGCCATTGCTGGTCGGTGCTCATTTTACGTACCTGCTGCCGCACTTTTCTTCCCAGCGTCTTATCGTTACTTTCCATAATAGATTCGGTGAGAAACACCCAGCTTGGGCTGCTTTTCACAAGTTCAATAACATCCGTGTCCTCAAAACGCTGCAGCTGATGCTTCAGGAAATCCAGCTTCTGGGACAGGTGCTTCAAATAGATTAACTGCCGATCGATATCCTTCTGTTTGCTAGAGAGCAGCTCGCGCATATCATTCAGGCTGTCGTCCTTCAACAGTGCTTGAATACGTTCAATCGGAACATCCATCGCTCTAAGCATTCTGATCGTGATTAGCGAGTCAAACTGTTCAAGGTAGTAATAGCGATACTTGTTCATATCCCGATCATGGGAAGGCAACAGTCCAATCTTGTCATAGTAACGAAGAGTATCAATAGGGATGCTCAGAATATTAGATACCTCACCAATCGTGAATTTCAGTTTCAACATCGTCTATTCACCTATTCAGGACCTCCCCTTCTGGCATAGTTGCTGAACGCAGAGATCTCTTCCTCTTTCTTTTTGTCGAATGGATAGAACGCCATCGGAATTAGACCTATCACTATACATAATAATGGGATCAATCCCGTTGCTAAGCGGATACCGAATATTGCCGATTCCGATTGAGCCGCCGCAAGACCATCGTAACCAAATGCACCAATCACATTGATGAAGATCACCGTCTGTATGCTGGAAAAAGCTACGATAAATAACGAAAATAGACCATTAAACAATCCCGTCTTCCGTACACCGGTAGTCCGTTCATTCTCATCAATAATGAGCGCGCCCATCGGTGATGTAGCCGTTCGGATGTAATTCACTGTGAAGACAATCATGATGTAGGAAGCCGCCACAGTCCAAACATTATTGGCAAAAAAGATGCCGCCATAGCCAAGAAAGGCAGTAATTGTCCCCCAATAAACACTTATCTTCGTACCATACTTCTTGACGATAGATCCCATAACCGGCAAAAACATGAGAGCGATTACATGAGTGCTCACGTCAACAATCGTTGCTGTTAAGCCTCCTGAATTGAGGACATCATCCATATAGTAAAGGTAAGGTGTGAAGTAAAAGCTGATAGGACCAATTGTGATGATGGAGTAAAGAATATAAGTAAGGAAGGGACGAGATTTTACGATTTTCCACGATTCACTCCAAATATCTTTCGTATCGATATGTTGAGTATTGAGGGTTTCATACATTTTCGCATCATCCTTCAGCCCCCGCAGAGCCAAGGTGAAGAAAATACTTTCTAACAGTATGACCGCTGTAAAAACAGGAATGATAACCTCACGCTTGCCGTCGCCAACCAGCAGCAAAGTCGGAATCATGGTGATAAGAAAAGACATCGCTTGCGAAACGTAGTTTTGTATAACGTTGACATCAACGCGTTCTTCTTTAGTTGGAGCAGCAATTAAGGTATAGGATTGGTAGGCCACACTGTAGGCAGTAGCCGCCGTGTCGTAGATGAATAGCTCTATCGTATAGAGAAGGAAAATCTGCCACTGATCCCAAGACGGGCTGGAAAGCATCATGAGAAAGGAGGATATAATCATAAACGGCACCGTCACGCGCATGATGTAGACATATTTCCCACGAATCGGACGATGCCTCATTTTATCGATCCATACGCCTATCATGGGATCGTTAATAGCATTCCAGATATTATAAATAATGTACACCCAGCCCACATACTTTGGACTGAGGCCGATCATATCCGTGTAGTATTTAATGAACACATTATGAATGAGAACGCCCCCGACTGAGAGGACCGGTCCAGGAAGTGCCAATCGCCATTTCTGCCCTAAAGTGAGACCCGTGCTGGTAAAGCGAAAGAGTCCACGTATGGAGCGTACTACTTTTCTCAAGAGCATCATCCCCTTCTCCTAAGCCGTTCTCTTATCACTGACTCTTTGCGCTTATCATTCGTATTGTTCTTCATTATAAACGATGGAGTAACTCCAGATTCAATGGGTTATTTTAAATAAAATTTGTTAAGTTAGAGCAGGAAATAAATTAAAATTACGCCAACTACTAATACAATAAGTGCAACTATATATTCCTTCGAACTCTCTAGATACTTCCAATGAATAAAAATCTGAAAGCCTGTTGATACCATCATCACAATCATCGAAAACCACTTTATGACATCACTCTCTGGTTCATTCCCTTGAAAAATAACGAAGAAAATGATTATAGTCATAAGAATAAGTATAATTTTCCCCCAAATATCAACAGTCTTCCCTATACCCCAGAGCTCTTCCCTGTCAGGTCCAACAATCCATTTTCTTATTATCAAAGAAAGTAGAGCGAGAAACATACCGATAATTCCCATTGTAGCTCCCATGAAATCCCCTCCTCACCCTATTATAGCTATGATTATCCATAATCACCCTATAATTCACGATACTTGGCGACATCCTCATCGCACTCCGATACAGCGCTCAGTAAATTTATTATCCTTCAAATAAACACTGACATACAGTTGTCAGTGTTAGCCCATTACAATGAGATTAATAAAGCAAATCAAATGGAGAGGAAGAATAATGAGTGAATACAAACAAAACAGGAACTAAAACGGGCTGGGTCGTAGCTGGACTTCTGCTCTCCATCCTTATGGCTTCGATGGATAATACGATTGTAGCAACAGCTATGGGGACGATAGTCGGTGAACTAGGCGGCCTAGACCAATTCATCTGGGTGACATCCGCTTATATGGTGGCAGAGATGGCTGGGATGCCGATATTCGGCAAGCTGTCGGATATGTACGGGAGGAAACGGTTTTTCATATTCGGCATTGTCGTATTTATGATTGGCTCCGCATTATGCGGTACGGCAAACTCCATTGTTGAGCTAAGCTTGTACCGAGCCATTCAAGGCATTGGAGCAGGCGCATTGGTACCGATAACGTTCACGGTACTGTTGGATGCTGTCTCACCGGAGAATCGCGGCAAGCTAATGGGACTGTTCGGTGCCGTATTCGGTATGTCTAGTATCTTCGGACCACTTGCGGGCGCATTCCTTACGGATTACATGAGCTGGGAATGGATCTTTTATATCAACCTTCCACTCGGAATCGTATCACTTGTATTAGTAGCGAAGTACTATAAAGAATCGCTCAGCCGGATGAAGCAACGGGTCGACTGGCTCGGCGCCGTTACGCTGGTTGGAGCAACCGTATGTCTCATTTTCGCACTGGAGCTTGGTGGTAAGCTGTACGCATGGAGCTCTTTGCCGATTATCGGATTATTGGCTGGGTTTGTTATTATGGGCGTCTTATTTCTTATCGCTGAGAAACGGGCTGTCGAGCCGATTATTTCTTTCGCGATGTTCCGAGTTCGCTTGTTCGCAAGCAGTACCTTGATTGCTATTCTTAGCGGTGCGGCCTTTATTGCTGCTTCGGTCTATCTTCCGATTTTCATCCAGGGCGTGCTTGGCGGATCGGCTACAAACTCCGGCCTCATGCTGCTGCCGATGATGCTAGGAACCGTAGTGACCGCAACACTAGGCGGGTTCGTCATGGCTCGCATGTCTTATCGAACCATATTGGTCTCGACGCTAGCCTTACTTGTCCTTGGTCTTGGATTGCTGACAACGATATCGGCAGATTCCTCGCGTCTCGTCATCACGTTCTATATGGTTATTGTCGGGCTCGGTATCGGCGCTTCCTTCTCTGTACTAACTAACGCTGCAATTCAAGACATACCGGCATCTCAGAGAGGATCTGCAACAGCGACGCTGAACTTCCTTCGCTCCTTCGGGATGATGCTGGGGATTACCATATTCGGTATTTTGCAAAATCATCTCATGACTCGCAAGCTGACCGATATGTTCCAAGGCAGCGATACAGCGAGTATGCCGCAAAATGTAAACCTGCAAGATCCATATGTGCTAATGGAACCTTCTGCACGCGCAGCTATTCCAGAAGGCATACTAGATCAACTACTTAGCGGCGTCTCTTCTTCCATTACTGACGTCTTCTTATGGGGACTCATTCCAGCCCTTCTTGCTGTAGGAGCAGCCTGCGCAATGGGACGCAAAAAGCATGATCCGAAAGCCGAAATGGAAGCTTACGGTCATTAACAAGTCTCCAAGCATAAAGCTCGCAGAAGGAATAGCTTACTTGGAACGTAAAATAGGGGAGATATGAAAAAAGGAGCTGTCCCATAAGGTTCAATTACCTTTTGGGATCCCCTTGTTTTGTTTTGTTCGGGTTAACAGGGGGTGAAGTAAGCTTTGTTGTGCCGAACCCGAACCGCATCATAATAAGGGAACTCCGTTCCTCTATTTCTGTCTTGTCATGAATGTCGCCAGCAATAAAGGAACGGAGTTCCGCTATAGGACTATAATCATTAGAAACACGATCAATGAGATAAATTAAAGGATCGTGCATCCGCTATTATAAGCTAATCGTGTGATGCACGGACAATAGAGGAACAGAGTTCCTCTATTATCAAAACCAGCTAATAGTATGTCAAGTTAATCTTTTTGATTCGCTTCAGATTTGTTATACTGAAAAATAAGTAAAGCAAATAAACCTCCATTTAATGGAAGTTTATGGTATTAAAGAGTTACAAAGTGTAGGGTTGCCTT
>JBHGUX010000010.1:0-48725 GCA_048976605.1 Pristimantibacillus sp.
AACCAGATAGCACCTCTACGACAAGCTCCTTTTTTGCTTCAACAGGACACCTAAACCGTCTTTTCATGGATTCATTCCTCCACTTATCTTAGTTTATCTGATGTGGTTAGAAGTGTCCAAATGGATTAGGGGGCTATATAGGAATTGACCTTAGGACAGCCCCTTTTTTATATTTTACAGATCTAGAAGAAGGAATATCTTATCTATCACGAAATTATTCGTTTCTATCATTTTCTGCCCCGTATAACAATCTCCATGCTATTTTCAGATTCGAAATTTAGAGCAGCTGTCTTGATGCTGAAAATGAAAGACGTAAAAAAATTTCATATATAAGGTCAGAATTCATCCTTTTTATCGCTTCTATATGTTCTATAGTCATTCTAGAACTTGAATGAACGGACAGATGGGAGCGAAAACAATGGGAAGTAGAAACAATAAATTAATGGAGAAAAAGCCTGCGGGTGTTTGGACAGAAGCCTTTCCCATAGGCAATGGCCGATTAGGTGGAATGGTGTTCGGAGGAGTTCAGAATGAAAGAATTCAATTGAATGAAGATTCGGTCTGGTATGGAGGACCGATAGAAAATGAACATTCGAATTCTGTCGAGAAGTTGGGTGAAATCAGGAGCCTGCTTAAGGAAGGAAAGCTGCGGGAAGCGGAACGAATGGCGCTGCTGAACATGTCCAATGCCCCTCATTATTTTGGTCCTTATCAGCCACTAGGTGAGCTGCAACTAAACATAGACAATGATGAGTCAGTGTTAGATTACCGGCGAGAGCTTGATATGCAGAGAGGGATCGCTGCTGTTGAATATAGGGAAGGCTCCGTACAATACCGCCGAGAGGTCTTTTCAACCGCGGTTGATCAGGTTATGATTGTTCGCCTGACTGCTTCCCAGCCTGCTGCGCTTTCTTTAACAGCACGATTGAGCAGACGCCCTTTCGAAGGAGAAATTCGGAGTGAAGCTGACAACAGCCTAGCGATGCAGGGACAATGTGGACCGGATGGTGTGAATTATGCAGCCGTACTACGAGCAGTTGTTACAGGTGGCGAATCAGAGGCTGTCGGGAACTATATTTCTATTCGCCATGCGGATTCGGTTACGTTAATTCTTGCAGCACAGACCTCTTTCCGGTGCAGCGATCCTTATAAAGCAGCGAAGAAACAAGCGGAGCGGGCGGCATTTTTGTCCTATGAAGCTCTAAAGGCATCACATATGGAGGATTACAGCGAATTGTATGATAGAGTCTCGCTAGAGCTCGGAACTGAATGCGCAGATGAGGTTGAACGGTTGTCCACCTCAGAGCGGCTTCTTCATTATCGACAGGGCTGCCCGGATCAGTCTCTTGAGGCGCTGTTTTATCAATACGGACGTTATCTTCTTATTGCCAGTTCGAGACCCGGTAGTTTGCCCGCCAATTTGCAAGGGATTTGGAATGAAAGCTTCACACCGCCTTGGGAATCCGACTTCCATCTCAATATTAATTTACAGATGAATTATTGGATTGCAGAGGCTGGGAATTTGGCAGAATGTCACAAGCCATTGTTCGATCTGATCGATAGGATGGTCGTTAATGGACGGGAAACAGCAAGAAAACTATATGGTGCGAGAGGGTTTGTAGCCCATTCTGTAACAAACCTATGGGCAGAAACCGGTATATTCAGCGCTTGGACGCCGGCGATTTTTTGGCCATCGGGGGGTGCTTGGCTAGCACTGCATTTATGGGAGCATTATCGGTATAATCTTTCGGATTCGTTTTTGCGTGAGCGTGCCTATCCCGTACTTAGAGATGCTAGCCTGTTCTTCCAGGATTACTTAATCGAGGATGATAAGGGACGCCTAGTGACCGCACCTTCCCTTTCACCCGAGAACAGCTATGTGACCGAGGAAGGACAAATTGGGGCATTATGTATTGGACCATCGATGGATTCACAAATTGTGCATGCCTTATTCAGCGCAAGTATAGAGGCAGCAAATCATCTGGGTATTGATCCTTCGCTTCAAGAAGAGTGGAAGATAGCGAGAAGCAGGCTGCCACAGCCTCAGATTGGTCGGCATGGTCAGCTTATGGAATGGTCTGAGGATTACGATGAAGCAGAGCCTGGACACCGTCATATTTCACATTTATTTGGCTTGCATCCTGGCGAACAAATTATACCTCATCGTATGCCGGAATTAGGAAAGGCGGCAAGGTGTACCCTTGAACGGAGACTCGCTCACGGTGGAGGCCATACAGGCTGGAGTCAAGCTTGGATTGCTAATTTCTGGGCACGGCTGGGGGATGGTGACAGGTCACATGGCAGTCTGCAGGAATTGTTGCACAAATCTGTGCACCCCAACCTATTCGGCGATCATCCACCGTTCCAGATAGACGCTAATTTTGGCGGAGCCGCGGCCATTCATGAGATGCTGCTGCAATCGCATGGGGAAGAGATTCGCCTTCTTCCAGCCCTTCCTGCTGCATGGTCTTCTGGCTATGTTAAGGGATTGCGCGCAAGAGGGGGGTATACAGTCGATATCGAATGGTCGGACGGCTTTCTGCTTGAAGCTAAGATTAGTTCGGATATTGCGAGGGAGCTGCTGATTTACAGCGAGGCTCCCCTAGAGATACGTAATTGTGAAGACATACCGATAGCGGTCGAGAAATTGAACAACTCCTATTCCTTGCCTATTCCTGCCGGAGCAACCTGCCGGATCCGGCTATTATAATTTCATTTATGGGTATCCCAAGTCATGCTAATGACAAAGGATACCTTTTCAATGGATGATAACAAGCTGAAAAAGTCAAAATAGTGCACAATCCTGCAATAATTTAAACCCGTTAGGCTAGTATGGTTTGGCTTATGATTAAAAGTAATCGCATGCCATATTACGGAGAGGATTGTGACAAGATGTTCAGATACGCAATTAATGATGCCATTACAAAGACGTTAAAAAATATAGATAAATTCGGAGAACAATTCCCTCATGTCAGTCTAAACGGAAAGTATGAATTAATTGATAATAATGATTGGACAAACGGTTTCTGGAGCGGAATTCTTTGGCTTTGCTATGAGTATACCAACGACGAAAGATTTCGTATTGCGGCAGAGAAGTCGGTTACAAGCTTTCACCAACGGTTGAAGGATCACGTGGTGCTTGATCACCATGATATTGGATTCCTATACTCTCTGTCCTCGAAAGCACAATGGATCGTGGAGAAGGATGATTCTTCTCGGTTGTTAACCTTGCAAGCAGCAGATATATTGATGAAGCGTTGGCGTGAACAGGGACGTTATATTCAAGCCTGGGGCAAGAAGGAAGATGCCAAAGAAGGCGGACGTATTATAATCGATTGCCTGCTGAATCTTCCATTGTTGTACTGGGCAAGCGAACAGACGGGAGACTCGACCTATTGGGAGGTTGCGGCAGCGCAAGCAGAGAAATCAAGACGTTACTTGGTAAGAGGGGATGACAGCTCTTATCATACGTTTTTCTTCGATATGGAAACGGGGGCACCGATCGGAGGAGCTACGCATCAAGGCTTTACGAATGGTTCTACTTGGACGAGAGGTCAAGCTTGGGGTGTCTATGGTTTCGCGCTCACCTACCGATATACGAAAGACAAATTATTTTTAGAGTCATCTAAGCGTCTTGCGAGATATTTCCTTGCGCATTTACCGGAGGATAACGTAGCCTATTGGGACTTTGATGCTCCAGTGGGAAAAGACACTTATCGAGATAGTTCAGCATCAGCAATTGTGGCTGCTGGCTTGCAAGAGTTGATTTTTCATTTGGATGAACAGGATCCTGATCGCACCTACTTTCAAGAGATGTTGTTGAAATCGATGGAATCTCTTGTTACGAATTATGCCACGATAGGAGACGATGAGGCAGAAGGATTGCTCAAGCATGGTTCGTATTATGTGCATGGAGGGCTGTCACCCGATGATTATATGATCTGGGGAGATTACTTCTATCTGGAGGCGCTGATGAGACTGGAAAAAGGGATAGGGGGCTACTGGTATGAACGCGAATCTTCAAAGGGCTGATGAAGAAGGTTTATTTCATTTACTTAACCTAGATGCATCAGGATTAGAGCAGGTCAAGATCCTCGCCCTCAAGAATCGTTATGACGAAGCCCTGGAGGTATTCAAGCAATATTTTGTTTCTAGAACCTCACCAAGGATGTTTTTTCGTATTGAAGATAAGGCAGAGATTTGCGAGTATACGAAAAAGGATTGTTCAGAAGAACTGCTGGAAGTCATGAAAACGGCTGATGAAGTCCTATCACAAATCTTTCTATTCCGTTTTCCGTGGGATATGGAGCGGACCCAAATTCCCGTTGTTTTTAATAACGCCATTGATTGGAACCATATCCCCGATAAGGATGTGGAATGGCCTTACATGCTTAACCGGCACCGATATTGGATTGCTTTAGGGCAAGCCTATCAACTGACTGGCGAAGAGAAATATGCACATGCCTTTTGCACACAGTTAGAAGACTGGATCAACCATAATCCAGTTCCCCTAGAGCAGACGACTGGTACATTGACATGGCGCTCCATTGAAGCCGGCTTACGCTGCGGCAATTGGATTAAGACATTCCCTTATTTTATAGAAAGCCCAAGTATGACGCCGCGCTTATTAGCGAAGATGTTAATCTCCATGCACGAGCATGCCGAATATCTAGCCTCCTTATTTACGGGCTGGAAACATATTAGCAATTGGGGTGTTCTAGAAACTTGCGGATTATTCGAGATGTCTGTCTTCGCACCTGAATTCAAGCAGTCACGACGCTGGCAGCAGCTGAGTATCGACAGGATGAGAGAAACGGTTCGTCTCCAAGTCATGAGGGATGGCGTCCACTGGGAGCAATCGCCCACCTATCATCATGAGGTATTGAATTGTTATCTAGACATGTTGAATTTGGCCCGCAACAATGGGATTCCGATTGAGGCAACGGTAATCGAGTCGATTAAGAAGATGGCATTTGCTTCTCTTTACTGGGTCAAGCCGGATCACCGGCAGATTATGCTTGGGGACAGCGATCATAGTGATATCCGCTCGGTGATGACTGCTTCTGCGATTTTGTTTCAGGAGCCCGCATTCCGATTTGGCGGGTACGAACATCTAGATTATGATAATGCTTGGAATTTTGGGCTAGAAGGAAAACGCTTGTATGATACTTGCGCAACGATAGAGCCGCCATTACGTTCCTATGCATTTGATCATTCTGGTCATTATGTCATGCGATCGGGTTGGGATGAGCAAGCCTTATATTTATATTTTCGCTGCGGTCCTCTTGGCGGGGGGCATGGACATGCGGATATGCTGCATATTGACGTTCATGCATACGGAAAACAGCTGCTGACCGACCTGGGAAGATATAACTATAGCGATCACACCCCTCTGCGCAAGCAACTCAAACAAAGCAAATCTCATAATACAACGGTCGTTGACGATACTGATTTTACAGAAATAATCGATACTTGGCAATTTGGCAGAGTGGCTTCAAGAACAGGGGTCGATTGGTTGTCCGAGCCAGATTATGATTACGTAAGCGGGAGTCATAATGGGTATACTCACCTTGATGATCCCGTATATCCGAACAGGACAATCATTTTTATTAAGCCGCACTATTGGTTGTTGGCAGATCAGTTTGATTGCCTGGGTGAACATACCTTTAAGCAGTATTTCCATTTCGCACCGGGTGAAATACATGTTTCCCAGGAATCAGGTATTTGCCAAACAGACAATAAGGATGAAGCGAATCTTTGTATCATTCCGGTTCAAACCGAAGGGCTGACGGTAGAACGGAACAAAGGAATGATATCTTATGAATATAATTTGGTTGAATCCAATTATTATGCAACCTATGAGAAGAAAGGATCAGGGGCAACCTCGATCATGCAGGTTCTTTATCCTATGAAAGCGGGGGAAACCGTTCTTCCGATCGTAGAGAAAGTGCAGGTATACCTGCATACAGGAGAGCTGGCAGATAACCGCAATGTTGAGGCGTGCAGAGTCATTATTCCGCAATCCACTGTGGAGCATCTCATTGTCATTTGTCATAGACCACCCGCAAGCCATATTGATGCTTATGTTGTAGACGGGATACAAGTATTTGGTGAAGTTGTACTAATCTCCAAAACGGTTGACGACAGGGAAATCACAGTTATCAAGTAAATCAAGAACAATTTGGAACAGCATAAAAGGAGAACCTGATATACAATACTAGTAAAATAGTTCGAAAGAGGCGCTAGAAGCATGTTCAACTCAACTTTTTACCGAAAAATACAGGTCTCCTTTCTGGTTTTTATCATATTGCCGATTATTAGCGTATCCGTCATCTCTTATGTTCTGATTAAAGAATCGATGGTGGAGAAGATTCAATTAAGCAACGATAATTTTCTGAATGTCATCATTGATGAGATTGGAAAGACAGTGGATGACGTTACGTTTTCATCCCATTTTATAGTGAATGATACGAGCTTTAGGACGTATTTGAACAATTTTGCGGATACCAAACGTTTGCAAACCTATGAAGATTACAAGAATTTCACGGAGATTAAAGGTGTGTTTTCGCTGATTACCTCCAAACCATTGAATAATAACATAAGGATGTTTCTCGTAAATAGAGAACGCTTTATCATTCCGTCCAATGAAGAAGATGATTTGAAGTTAATTAATAAGAATTTGGATGGCTTGCTTGCAACAACCGATTTGAATAAGTCGGAAAATCTTCAATGGCTTGGTATGGTTAGAGACGAGAAAGACAATAAAGGTACCTATTATATGGCCAGAGTGATAGTTGACCAACATGATAAACAATTTCTATCCGTGCTAATCATAGGTATTTCGGAATCTTATTTTGAAAAACTGCTTAAGCCTGTTGAATTTGGAAAAGTGGCTTTATTCGATAAATCAGGAGATCGCATCGCCGGTAATACGGAGATTTCCTTGAACGAAGTATCCTCGAGCAGATCGACCCTGCGTTCTGAAATGACCTTGAATAAAACGAACTGGTCACTCGTTTACGAGGCCAATAAAGAAGCATTCAGCGGTCAAATCTCGAAAACTTTTTATACCGGTATTGGAGGCATTATTTTATTCTGTATTATATTCTCCATATCATCTGTATTTATAGCTAAAAAATTGCACAGTCCTATCCAGAAGTTGCAGCGTGTGGTTAGGCAATTTGGGAGCGGCAACTTGGATGCGAGGCTCGAAGTGAGGGGCAAGGACGATATTGCTGAGCTTAGTCAGACGTTAAACACGATGCTGGATCAGCTGCAGAATCTGATTCACGATATCGAGCAGGAACAGGAACAGAAAAGGGTAATGGAGTTAGACGCATTGTTCATGCAGATTAGGCCTCATTTTCTGATCAATACACTAAATTCCATCAAATGCAGTCTTATCTTGCAAAAGGATCAACTGCACAGCGGAATTATTGATTCGTTAATGAATCTGCTCAGAGCTTATCTAAAAGTTAACGAACCCACCACATTGCTGGAGGAATGCAAGCTTCTGGAGCATTATATTGATATTATGAAGATTCGGAATGAAATCCCCGTAGAGCTCTCGATCGATTTGGAACCCGGATTGGAACAGTTGGTTATCCCTAAGCTGATGCTGCAGCCCTTGATCGAGAATGCTATTGTTCATGGATTAGTCGATCAACTCGATGCACAAATTTTAGTTCGCGCCAGTAGGGAGCGGGATGGCATTGTCATTGAAATCGAGGATAGCGGAAGCGGCATAGAGGAAGACCAACGACAAACACTGAATGATCAACTGCAATTGAGCTTTTCGGAGCAATATGCTTCTTATAATAGGGTTGGATTAATTAATGTGGTCCAAAGATTGAGACTATCATTTGGTCCAACGGCGAGTTTAACCCTTTGTCCAAATGCAGTGGGGGGGACAACGGCTGTCCTTCGAATTCCGAATAACAATCAACAGCTTTACCTACCAGGAGGCCAGAACGATGATGCATAAAGTATTGTTAATCGATGATGATGTCCCCATGCTTAAAGTTCTGCAACAGATGATAGAGTGGGATTCACTCAACCTGCATATCGTTGGTTCAACTTATTCGAGTACAAAGGCGATGCAATTGTTTGATGAAACTTCGCCAGATATTGTCATCACAGATATCGGATTACCGAAAAAAAGCGGGATTGAGCTCGCAACGATCTTTCGTAACAAGAGACCGGATACGAGAGTGATTTTTTTGACATGCCACGAGGACTTCCATTACGCGCAACAAGCCATAAAATTAGATGCGGATGATTATCTACTCAAAGATAAATTAACAGCGGAGCAGCTCGAACAAAGTTTGGTGAAATCGATACGCTTGCTGAAATCCAAAGCAACCACATTAGAGCATGAGGTGTCTAATTACAACAGGGAGTTGTTTAGACAGGGCTTGATTCAAAAAGTAATCAGTGGAGTTAATCCCGAATCAACGCTCGGATATGCGGATCAGCTTGGTATTTCATGGGGGTATCCGTGGTTCATGATGGGAACCGTCCATATTAATTTTTCATCCTATGAAGCGCATTATGTCCAGAGCAACCTTTCATTAATCAATTATGCCATTTACAACATTGCAGTAGAGCTATCAGCCTCTTATGAGGGAATAACGCCATTTATAGAACAAACTCATCTCGTTATCTTATATAATTATCGACTTGATTTGGCTAATAATTCCTTTACTTGCTTTCAAGGCTACATGCAGGAGTTGAACTATCAGAGCTCCCAATTCTTGAAGTTACAACTCAATATTATGATTGTACCGGACCAACTTAGGCTTGAAGCAATTGGCGCCATTTATCATCAACTGGTTCAGAATAAATATGAGTTTTATCATGACGGGAACATCAAATTGATAGATCGGAACCACATGCTGCAGAATCTATTTTTGCCTGCTCCCCAAGGGCTTCTCGATTCTTATAAATCGGAGATAGAGCGTGCGATATTGAAGAATGACAAGGAAGTCATTATGAGTATCGTCTCCAGAATTGAGAAGAGCGCTGAAGAGCGCAGAGTAGAGCCAAGCGAGTTTGTACGGGAATTATCGATGATTCTGCGCGGTATAGAATTGATGTTCTCGAGGTGGAAGTCGGATGAAGAGATTTATTTCTATCTGTCATATGCAAGAACCTTAAAGGATGTTATGGAGCTGGTATTCAAGAAGCTTGTTCAAATTTCGGAATACCAGCAACAGGGGACAAGTCCAGTTATTAAAGAGCCCAAGCTGCAGGTTATTCAACAATACATTGACCGTAATTTATCTGAAAATATTACGTCAATCGATATAGCGCGTTACTTATATCTCAATTCGAGTTATTTCTCGCGTTATTTTAAACGCTTGACCGGGATTAATTTTACAGATTACGTTCATCAGTATAAGATGAAGATCGCTTCCAATATGTTGAAAACATCCAGTCAATCTCTCGAATCCTTAGCGATAGGGCTTGGCTATTCGGATAGAACCTATTTCTCCAAAGTATTCAAGAAGTATATGGGTACAACTCCTAGTGAATATAAATCCAATCACACGTCAAACCGACAAGCGAAATAGGATCATCTCCGTTAGGAGTATAAAAAATAACCTGCCTAATCACATGATATAGGGCAGGTTATTTTTTATTTTACTAAGGTGGATAATAAAACCAATGTCTGTTCTAAGACAAGTCAAAATATTGCTCGTACCTGGTCATAATCGACCTCACAAGGGCCATGTATTTTCATTATTATTAGTATTAACTTATTCATGTTGAGGTGATAGATATGCAAGCTGCTAAACCGACTATTGCGCCAGAAAGGCTGCAGGATCGCAAAAAGTTTTGGAGTCCAAAAAGGAAGGAAGCTTTAATTGGCTGGTTGTTTCTTGCTCCCGAGATCATAGGGATGCTGTTGTTAAATGTGTTTGCTCTTGGATTCTCTCTCTATTTAAGCTTTACTTCTTGGGATCTGTTATCGGGGATATCAGGAATTAAATTTACCGGAATAGATAACTACATTCACATGTTCCAAGACCCAACGATTATTAAAGCATTGAAGAATAATTTGTTTTATACGGTGTTCACAGTACCTATACCTATAGCTATTGCGTTAGTGTTGGCAGTTCTTATCCATAGTAATGTGTTTTTGAAGGATTATTTTAAGGTTGTATTCTTTATTCCTTATATCTCTTCCATTATAGCAATCGCTGCCGTGTGGAGTGCGTTGTTCCATCCTTCATTAGGACCCATTAATCAGTTTCTATTGGATATTGGAATATCGAATCCGCCTAAATGGCTTGTTGATCCAAAAACTTCACTGTTGGCAATCGCGATTATCAGTTCATGGGCAGGACTAGGCTATACGATTATTATTTATATGGCCGGACTGACGAGTATATCGAACGAGCTTTATGAAGCGGCAGAAATAGACGGTGCAACTGCCATACAGAAATTTATGAAAATCACGGTACCCATGCTTCGTTCAACCACTTTCTTTTTGTTTATTACGATGCTGATCGGTTCCTTTAAGGTATTCGACATCATTTCCTATTTGACAGAGGGCGGTCCGGATAATTCTTCTACCGTTATTGTTTTCCGGATATACGAAGAGGGCTTTGTGAATTACAACATGGGATACGCTTCAGCAATATCTTGGTTGCTATTTGCAATCATTGCTGTTATTACAGCAGCAACTTGGAAAATGAGAAAAGAAGATTAAGATTTATTGGAGGAAAGGGAGGGGATAGTAATGCTCTTCATTAAGAGGAATATTTCTAAATTAATCACAACAATCATCATGGGAATGTTGTCTATATTCTTTATTATTCCATTTGTGTGGATGCTTTCATCCGCTTTTAAATATGAGAAGGATGTAATGAGATTTCCAATTGAATGGATTCCAAGCTCGATCAATGTGGTGTACAATTTTAAAGCGGTATGGATGGGGAAAGTGCCCTTCTTAATGACCTATTTAAACTCCATTAAAATAGCAATTGTAGTAACCATTATCACAGTACTCATTTCAACGATGGCGGCTTACGCTTTTACGAAGCTCCGCTTCCGGGGGAGAGGCCTCGTATTTACGGCTCTGCTTTCCTTTATGATCATACCCGATCAGGCAACCTTGATTCCCCGATTTATGATAATTCGTTGGTTGGGGCTTTATGATACGCATATTGCGTTGATACTAATGAGTATGTTTTCCATTTATTTTACGTTTTTACTACGTCAATTCATGGTTGGTATTAGTGATGAGTATCTTGAAGCTGCCAAAATTGACGGAGCGGGCCAATTAAGAACGTTCATCTCGATTGTTATTCCGCTGTGCAGACCCGTGCTTGCAACAGTTGCTATTATTAAATTTATATGGTCATGGAATGACTATCAGAATCCGCTCATTTTCTTGCAATCCAAGGAGCTGTATACGATACCTTTGGGTATGACCTTGTTCAGAGATGACTATACGACTAATGATGCGATGATGATGATGGCCGCTTTATCGGCAATAATACCTTTGTTGATTGTGTTCGTTGTTTTACAGAAACAAGTTATTAATGGAATTGCGCTCGGAGGAGTAAAGGGTTAAGACTTTGGCCAAGAAAAGGTCAAAAAAGTAATCTATTTACCTCAAAATTATGCACTTGGCAGTTCGTTACAGTCTATATACTGAGGGAGCAGATAAGTGACTATTCTGTACAATGATCTAAGGGGGAAATAAAATGAATCAATTGGTCAAGAGCAAGTTTTCTGTATTACTTTGTCTCATGATGGCGATTGTTATCGTACTGAGCGGTTGTGGAAACAAATCCAACTCTTCAGCCGGGGCAGGCGATGAGCAAGTATCCATCAAGTATTACAACTGGGACAATGCGGAACAAGAGGTTGCTACCAAGGAGATGCTGGCTGAATTCGAGAAACAGAATCCAGACATCAAAGTAGAACATGTTGTGCTTGTTCCTGGTAATTCACTAGAAATGTTAAAGAAACTCGATTTTCTAATTTCGTCTGGAGAACCAGTTGATGTCATCGCAATGCCAAGTGCGGGTGCTCTGGTCGAGAGAGCAACAAGAGGCGCTTTGGCTCCATTGGATGAGTTATACAAAACGAATAATCTGGTTCCAGAAGATGAATATTTTATAAATACAAAAATTGAAAACAAAACCTATGGCATGCAATACACGACTGGTTACCAGTTTGTATTATTGAATAAGGATGCCTTGGATGAAGCAGGCTTGCCTGTACCTGCGTATGGCTGGACTTGGGATGATTATCGTGAGTATGCTAAGAAGCTGACCAAAGGAGAAGGCGTTGACAAACGCTACGGAACTTACTTCCACACATGGGAGCTCTATATGAATGCTCCGGCGCAGACGGTGATGAATGATCCATTCCGCTATGCGGATGGGACAACCATACTATCGGATCCTACCTATAAGTATTTCTTCCAGCTTCGCAAGGACATGGAGTCTGTAGATCAATCCGCTAAACCTTATTCGGATGTTCTTGCAGCTAAGCTTAATTACCGTTCTGAATTCTTTAGCGGAGATGCTGCTATGATTCTATCTGGCAGCTTCATGATTCCTGATCCAGGCAATATTGAACAATATCCGCATGATTTCAAAACGGCGTTTGCACCAGTTCCGCTTCCTCCACAAAATGCATTGCCAAAAGATTATGAAGGTGGCAAGTATTTTGTAGGCGGCACACAGCTCGCTTTGGGCTCGACAACCAAACACGAAGATGCATCGTTTAAATTGATGCGATTCATGACGACAACGGATTCTGAATCCAGAATGGAATTCTCGGGATGGAAAAAGGCAGATCAAAATATTGTCCTTGATCGTATGATTGGCAAGAATACGGACAAGTATGATATTGATTCGCTTAAAAACACATTGTTCGGCGCTGATATTAAATATTTAGATCCTTCAGAAGTGGTTACAAAAAGCACTTCAGATTTAACTAAAGTTATAAATGATGGATTCAGCAAGTTTATGTTGAGCAATGAATCGATTGATAATGTTCAAAAGTGGATGGTAGACGAAGCAACCAAGATTATTAATGAAAAAGAGGATAAATAAAGAAAGTAAAGAAACATAAGTGATGAGGAGCTTTGAAGAGTCTAATCTAAGGCTGCTTCAAAGCTCTTTGCATTTGTCATCTTATAAGGAGGATGTACGATATGAACGATTTCAACTCCAACCTCCCTTTGCCAACCAAGCAACAGCTTCGTTGGCAAGATCTGGAGCTAGGTATGTTTTGTCATTTTGGGATAAATACATTTTGCAATCAAGAGTGGGGAGAGGGGAAGGATTCCCCGGAGGTGTTTAATCCGGAAGAGCTTGATGCTCGGCAGTGGGTACGAACAGCTAAGCAAGCAGGATTTCGTTATTTTGTATTGACAGCCAAGCATCACGAAGGATTCTGCTTATGGCCTACTGCGACAACGGATTATTCAGTAGCTTCTAGTTCATGGAAAGATGGCAAGGGGGATATCGTGCGTGAGTGTGCGGATGCATGTCGGGAAGAGGGGATTGGTTTTGGTTTATACTTATCCCCATGGGATAGACATGAGCCCTGTTACTCTGATCCACAGGCGTATGATAATTTCTATGCTGATCAGTTGGAGGAGTTGCTTACAGGCTACGGTCCGCTAGTTGAAATCTGGTTCGATGGAGCAGGCTCTGAGGGCAGGGAATATGATTGGAAACGAATTATGAATCTGATCAAAATACATCAACCTGATGCTATGGTATTCAACATGGGTTCGCCGACAATCCGCTGGGTAGGGAATGAGGATGGTCTCGCTCCGTATCCTTGCTGGAACACTGCTGAATCCGCACGAGTCAGCATGTTCAGCGAAGCATCACTGAAATGGCTGCCTGAAACATCCCGTTGGATTCCAGCCGAATGCGATGTTCCCATCCGTAAGGATCGGTGGTTCTGGCATCCGGATGAAGAGCATTTGTTGCTGTCGATTGATCAATTGATGGACATTTATTATCGGTCGGTTGGTCATGGAGCAACGCTGCTCCTGAATGTAGCGCCTGATACTCGAGGACTTATGCCGGAGGCGGATGTGAATCGCGTTATCGAATTTGGCAGTGAAATTTCCCGCAGATTTGGTCATTCTGTAGCGGAAACGTCAGGTGAAGGTGAAATTATTGAGCTAGCCCTACCTATGAGTCAAGAGATTGATCACATCATAACCATGGAAAACATCGCTCATGGAGAGCGGATACGGGAATATACCCTTGAGGTCTATTCGGATGGAAAGTGGATTGAACTTGTCCAAGGCAGTGCGATCGGACATAAGAAAATAGATCAATTCAAACCCGTATATACGGATAAAGTACGTTTAACAATAGTATCGGCTGTAGATCGTCCTCTAATAAGACATCTATCCGTATATAGCAGTCAATGAGTTTTGAATATCTAACATGAAGAAAACCCGCGGATATGCCATCCGCGGGTTTTCTTTTGCTAAGACCTAGTCGGACTTACTTATTGTACACTTCAAATTCATAGATACCCAGTTTATTGAATTGGCTGTAATTCCCGCTTGGGATATTCGGCAGCACCGATGAAGTAATAAGAACCCTTAAGTTGGCCGTTGAGATTGTTGGGAAGTTAATAACTTTGTAAGAGCCCATTAATTCGCCTGTGTACACATCGACCCATTGTCCACCTGACCAATTCTGAACCTTGAATGAGCGTATATTATTGCCATGCTCTTTAAGAACAACTGTATTTAATGAGGTTACTTGCTTGAAATCCAATTGCAGATAGGCATTGTCGGTCACACCCGCAGGTGCTTGCCAATATGTCGTCTTGTCGTTGCCGTCGAATACTTGTTGCGCACTGTATCCGGAGTCGCTGGTATTAGCGTAATACCACTGATTAGCAGCCAGGTTCGACATATTCCGATAGGCTTGATGCTGGTTCTTCTCGTTAACGATTGCCTTAAGCAGCGACTTGGAGTCATTAACCGCAACATCGGCGAACAGATGCCAGATCATGATGCCTCCTATTTCCATATCCTGAGCTAGCAGCATTTTTCTTCTATTCATATCAATGCCGTTGAAATATACATTCTTCAATACGGGATTGCTGTTGTTTTCATCCACCGCATAGTTGTAAACAATATCCGTTTCCGGCGTAATCGCGACTTGAGAGTTGATTGCATCATAATCTGCCCAATAAGCGGAACCGTCGAACGGTCTGCCATACCAGGCTAGACCCAAATTAATCTTTTCTTTAGGAATTCCCATATTCAAGAAATAGTTGATGCCTGATCTCGAGTTCTCGAATGGTGCGTGGTAGTAGCCGGCATCATAATTCATATAATTCACATGGTCAATGCTGGCAAATGCATTCGAGCTCAAATTGACGCCCCACGAGGATAGTGCAAGCGATATGCTTTTTCCGTTCTTGCCAAGCAACTGCTGCATCTCAATGATGGTGGCACTAAAGTTATTCCACTGTGTCGAATTGTTCGGATACTCCCAATCGATATCAACCCCGTCAAAGCCATATTGTGTAAGGAAGGTGTTGACGTTTGCTACATAATTCGATCTGGCTGTAGGATTGCCAACAACTTGAGCCATTGTGCTCGCATCGGCATTTAATGTAATCCATTTCTTTACCGGTCTGCTGCCTACAACTTGATGGAAGGTGTTGAAATATTGAGGCCAATTCGCTAAGTCCACCTGATCGGTTCTCGTTACGATATTACCGTTGGTATCTAAAGTATGGAATCCGATTAGGATGGCATCAGTAACATAATCGAAAGCAGAAGAATCAATGTCATTATCTTTGAAGCTTCCAGGGTGAATGTAGCCGGTTATTTTAAAGCTCTTCGGTGACAGCGAATACTTATCGATACCCACACCATAAGTAAATGTCTGACCACCGTCATTCTGAAGCTTAATGCTGTTCGTTGTGCCAGCGTTCAGCGTCACTTCTACGGTTTTATTGACGAATGTATTCCAACCGCCTGTAGATTTAAACTCTAGGTCTGCTACTTTGACACCATTTACATATAAAGCTTTAGTAGCTGCTGTATCATTCGTAGCAAAACGAATCGTCAATTCATATTTTCCTCCAGCCTGTCCGCCGTCTATATTCTGGATCTGATTATAGGCACTGTTATTATGCAGACTTCCGACAGCGCTGCCCCCAGATGCATTCGTGTAGCTCACGACATTGGCTCCATTGCCAACCGTACCGTTCTCAGCTTCATAGATTAGTTGATTAGGTGAGGCAAAGGCCTCATTCTGCGGAGGTACCAGCACGAATGAAGTAAGGGCAAGTACAACGGATAAGCTTGCCATAATCAAGCGTTTCATCATCACTCATCATCCTTTTCCTAATTTGATTTTAAAAAAAAGCGCTTTCACAACTTGTATTATCCTTTCTTTCGATAGGATCTGAAAGAGGAATAACTTAAGAATGACTGCATTAATTAAATATAAATAGATTGACAGGCAGATCTGTCTATTGAATAGTCGAGGTTGGTTCATTATGATTATTCTGGAAAGAAGGATATTTCAATCCGGAGCCTAGAGATGATAGGGGAGAGACGATCATGAAACGCAAAACTCATATTTGGCTGATCACAACCGACCAGATGAGAGCCGATGCTATCGGAATCGAGAATAGCGATGTCTTGACGCCGTCGCTGGACGAAATGGCGAGGGAAGGTACTGTGTTCGAACGCTCGTATTGCGCAAGCCCAGTATGCACGCCCTCCAGGGCCTCGATATTCACGGGACGATATCCACATGTCCATGGAGCGTGGAACATCGGCGTATCGTTGAATGAGGACGAGGTTACACTGTGCGATCACTTGAAACGTCTTGATTATCGGACGGTGGGAGTAGGCAAGATGCACTTCCGCCCGCAGTGCAAGCCTAATTACACGAATGAACCGGAATCTCCGGCTTATAGAGATCGGGGTCGTGATGCAGACAATACGTATTTCGGCTTTGACGAGCATATTATTACAGAGGATAACGGAATTGGCGCTTATACAGATTGGTTGAATGAGCAAAGTCCAGAGTGGGCTGAGAGCTATACCCGTGATCGCGGCCGCAATGAAGGCGCGGCAGGCGACGTATGGGAAAGCGAAATGCCTGCTGAGCTCCATCAGACCTATTGGACAGCAGAGCGATCTATCGAAGTCATTGAGAATCATAGCGGAGACCAGCCTCTGTTCCTTTGGACAAGCTTTGTTGACCCGCATCATCCTTTTAATCCTCCGCGTTCTTATGTGGAAAGATACGCTAGTGCTGACATTCGCTTACCATCTCTTGCAGAGGCGAGGACTATTCAGCGTCCGGAGCATCTCATGCGCCAGAATGGGAACTATTGGCCAGGAGGCGGGGAAACGCATGCTTACGGAGACGAGCATATGCACCGATTAATTCGGAATTATTATGCGATGATTACCTTTATCGACGATCAGATCGGACGTATTCGAGATGCGTGGAAAGCAAAGGGGATCTATGACGATGTCCTGGTCGTATTCACAGCTGATCATGGCGAGATGCTGGGCGATCATGGTTTATTATATAAGGGACCGTGGTTCTATGAAGGATTGACTCGGGTACCGATGATTGTACGTGGACCGGGGATTCAGAGCGGTCACCGTACGGCTGCTCTTATGGAGAATGTCGATATATTGCCTACGCTGCTGGAAGCTGTCGGCCAAGAACGCCCATATGGCGTGCAAGGTGTATCGCAGCTTCCGGTTATGACGGGAATAGCGAGTAACGTAAGGGATTCCGCGATTACGACATATGACGCACATGACCGCGGGATTCATGGCAAATGCCTAAGAACGGATAAGTATAAGCTGGTCGTATTCGAAGGGGAACCCTACGGCGAGCTCTTTGATTTAGAGAACGACCCAGGGGAGAAGGTCAACGAGTATCTTAACCCTTCATATAAGGAGATCAAATACAAGTTGATGGAAATCATGCTTCAGCGGTTGCTTGGATGGCAAGACCCGTTACCGCAAAGAAAAGCGCTTTGGTAAATCGTTATAAATATTAGATTCCGTAAAGTTTCTTGTAAATTTGCTGTTTAATATTTATTAATTCCCTTTCTTTCGGTAGGATCTTCAATAATAATGAGTATGAAAGCGCATGCAATTTAGCTGATATTTTGAAATAGATCGTACTTATAACGAACATCAATGGAAGCGGAGAGGGTGTGAGTGTAGTAGATGAGAAGGTTCAACCGGATGATTGGCGAGTTGTACCGGACACATTTTGCCCAGAAGCTGTTCAACAAGATATTGCTGACCTATTCTGTAATTATTATGGTTACTCTGGTTGCGCTTGCCTTCTTCATCTATCAATATTTCACACAATATATGATCAACAAGGAAAACTTACGGATGCAGGAGGCTTCAGCTAATGTCAGCGCATATATTGACCAACGCTTAGATGTATCGCGG
Organism: Pristimantibacillus sp.; assembly: GCA_048976605.1. Classification (GTDB taxonomy): domain Bacteria; phylum Bacillota; class Bacilli; order Paenibacillales; family Paenibacillaceae; genus Pristimantibacillus. The sequence continues at coordinate 18,458 of JBHGUX010000010.1, forward strand.
ATGATTCATGAAAGCCTGTATTCCAATGATGTTTTTATGCAAAATTTCGGAGTATTGCTGCAGAAAGGCTATTCGGAATATTTAGCATACCGGTTCGACCGATATATCGATACAGATTCCCCTATTGATTCCTCCTTGAAATCATTGGCAACCTTTTTCAACAGCGGGTTTGATATCGATTCAATTCTGTTCCTAGGCAAGGAAGGGGAAGTTTACAGAGTCAATGACCAGCTTTCGTTGGAGATCGTTCCGACGAACGAGCAGCCGAAGCTCGTGACGAATGAGAACGAAGGGTATGCCGCACAGATGCTCATCTTCCCTGTTAAATCGGATGATAGTGCAGTGAAGCCGTTGTACATTTTCGTCGCGGAGCTCAAAAATCCGGACACACTGGAGCCGATCGGTCAGATGATGATCCAGTTCAATGCGAACGGGATGATGAAGCCCAACCAGCGCATGCTGTCCGACCTAAAAGGGGAAGTCATGGTTCTCACGCATCAAGGTGACGTGATCTATGATTCGTCTAAGAAGTGGTATGGAGAGCGATATCCAATCGAGCATCTGCTTGACAGCGATGCGCCGAAGCCGAGTTCAAATTCCAAAGGCAAATTGAACTATACGGTGTCAACGGCGAATAAGGCAGGTGTTATCGTTGTGGGAATTATGTCCAGTGAAGATATGGGGTCCGGTACGAAGGTGAAGCAGTGGATTGCGATTATTACCGTGCTCTGCATATCTGGAGCCCTTCTTCTAACGTACTTCTTGATTTTGCGTTTTTCCAGACGCACCAAGGTGATTGTTCGAGCTATGGAGAAGCTGGATATCGGACAATGGACGGTGCGTATTCCACTCTCCAAGGGAGATGAGCTGTACCAGATTTCCTACAACTTCAACAAGATGTGCGAACGGGTCAATGACTACATCGAGAAGGTATATGTATCTGAAATCAAGCAAAAAAACGCCGAAATCGTTGCGATGCAGATGCAAATCAATCCTCACTTTCTATATAACACACTTGAGGCTATACGAATGAATGCTGTCGCTCATGGAGCGTCAGAGGTTGGCCATATGATTTTCCTGCTGGCGACCTTGTTCCGCACAACGATGAAAAGTGCGATGGTTGTGGAGGTAGCGGAAGAAATGGAGCGTTGCCGAGTATACCTGGAGCTGTTCCAAATTCGCTACCCGAACCGTTTGCAGGTGGAAATCAACATTCCTGAAGAAGTCATGTGCAGCGAAATTTTGAAGCTGTCGGTTCAGCCTTTGGTAGAAAACTATGTTTTGCACGGCTTCAGGGCGGAGCGAAACGATAATGTGCTTCGGATTAATGGACATACGGAGGACGGAGTCATATTCCTTCGTATATGCGACAATGGCAAGGGTATGCCGCTTTCGGAATTGATGAAGCTTCGCCATTCCCTTAACGAAAAGAGAGAGCTTGAAGCTAGTTCGGGCTCTATCGGACTTAGCAATGTCCAAATGAGACTGCAGATGATGTACGGAATCGAGTATGGATTGGAGATCGATAGCATAGACGGAATTGGGACGGAGGTTTTATTGAAGATCCCCGCCGTCATCAAGGAGTGAAACATCCATGTACAAAGTCATGATCGTAGACGATGAACCACTTATCTTGAGAGGCATGCTCTCCATTATTGATTGGAATGGGCACGGCCTTCACATTCCGTTGCAAGCCTCGAGCGGAGAGGAGGCGATTGAACAGTTTCTGGATCATCCCGTCGATCTAGTCATAACCGACATTCGCATGCCCGGCATTAGCGGCTTGAAGCTAATTGAGACGATTCGGTCCGTTGATCAGAATGTTAAGTTCATCGTGCTGAGCGGCTATGATGATTTCCAATATGTGAAGGAAGGGATGCGTTTCGGCATTGAGAATTACCTGCTCAAGCCCATTGACGTCAACGAACTGTCCGCGACAGTCGCTACTGCCGTAAGTAAGCTGGAGCTGGAAGGACATCGTCGAATTCGATCCGTCGAAGAGAAGCAGATCCTGCGCACCAACATACTCAATCGGTGGTTGAACCACTCGATTCCAATAGTGGAATTGAAGCAACGTGCAGAGTTGGCTGAGATACCGCTTAATCATCGGGCTTATGCTGTTGTGACGGGCAGCCTTCTGAGATGCGATCAGGCAGGCGAGAGCTTCTCATCGGAAGTACGCAATGAGATCATATCCGATGTTTGCGAAGTCGTCCGTGAGTATGCCCCTGACCTGCTGTCTACCTATACAGTTGTTGATTTCGTAGATCTCGAAGGCGATCTCGTCATCCTCTTCTCAGATCCCAGCGGACATCTTAATCGTGACGTCATTCACAAGGAGCTTGAGGACATCCATCGAAGCATTCAGGAACGTTGGCGAGTAGATATGCTGTTCTCGATAGGTGCATCTGTCAGTAGTTACTCGGAAGTTCCCGAGAGTTATCGTCAGGCTAAGGAAATACAGGGTCAGAGAATGATTAATGAAAACCGCATTATCGTTGACGGTGAAGTCCATAAACGTGCGCCAAGCGTCGAATTTATGCAGGAGCATCAGACGTTGATGTCTCTGCTCGTTAAGCAGGATCGCAAGGGTCTTCAGCATTGGGTAGACGACTCTTTCGGCAGATTGAAGGAGCATGAACATGCTTCTCTTGCGGATGCGCAGGACGGAGCCCTGGAGATTATGCTGCAAGCGGTCAAGCAAACCGGTCGGAACAACTTCATGGAAAGCTTCACCCAGTTGCTGCGTTTGCGAAATGTCGACCAAATTAAGCAGTATATCCAGCAGTTTATCGGTGAGACGCTTGACGCTGTTTCCAAGAAGGAAGAGAACAGGAGTCCGGTCATCCGCAAGGTAGCTCAGGATATCCATACCCGTTACGGGTTGGAGCTGTCTCTCAAGACACTCGGGCAGACCTATAACGTTCACCCCGTTTATTTGGGTCAATTATTCAAGAAGGAGATGGGCGTCGGTTTTACTGACTATGTCAATGGCTACCGCATTCAAATCGCCAAGGATTTGCTCCTTCATTCAGATCTAAAGGGGAGCGAAATCGCGGCTAAGATCGGTTGCTTGGATCCCAACTACTTTTATAAGCTGTTTACGAAATTTACAGGTGTATCGCCCTCCGATTTCCGTTCCGCACATAAAGCGGCACCGGAAGGATGAGGATTGATTGCTTGCACCGTTATCTCGCTGGTTGCCTAAAGGCAGCCGGCGATTTTTTTTGTGTTTCAGTGGTGATGCTCGCTATTGTCTATCCTTGCATAACGTTAGAGTTAATGCTTAGAAGATAATTTGTTTAGTAGTTTTATTGAATTCTGACGGTTGACCTTGGATTATTCCTCTTTCTGGAGATTGGTGAAGCATGGATAATATAACTAGATTGTAAGCGTTTTATAGCAACACGCAAAAACAACTTGGGAAGGAAATGGGGAAATAAATATGTTAATGAATTGGAAACGACTTAAGCGAAACAAAATATTCCTTATAATGGTCCTTCCGGCGACGTTGTGGTTCATTCTTATGAAATACTTGCCTTTGTTTGGGAATGTAATTGCCTTTCAAAAATTCACTTACAACACAAATGGGATATTCCACGGAATTTGGAGTGCGGAATGGGTCGGGTTTGATAATTTTAAGTTCCTGTTCCAGACGAATGACGCTTATATCATTACGCGAAACACATTGCTCTATAATCTGGCCTTCATCCTGCTGGGTGTTGTAATTCCTGTAGCGCTGTCCATTCTGGTCAGCGGGCTGACGAATAAACGAACATCCAAATTCTATCAGACGGGCATGATGCTGCCCCACTTCCTATCATGGGTAGTAGTTGGTTATTTCGTATTCGCTTTTCTTAGCATGGACAAGGGACTCCTCAATAATATCCTCTCCAATCTAGGGATCGAGTCCAAGATGTGGTACAACGAGCCGGCGTACTGGCCGCTTATACTCATCCTCGCACAAGTATGGAAGACGGTCGGCTACTCTAGCGTCATCTATATTGCTGCGATTGCGGGCATAGACAAAACCTATTACGAAGCGGCTGTCATTGACGGTGCGAGCAAGTGGCAGCAGATTCGCAACGTTACGATTCCACATTTGAAGCCGTTGATTATCATTCTGACGATATTGGCTGTCGGGCAAATCTTCCATTCTGACTTCGGGTTATTCTACCAAGTAACGCGAGATTCCGGTCTGCTGTTCCCAGCTACGAACGTTATCGATACTTATGTTTACCGCAGCATGAAGGATATGGGCGAGTTCAGCATGAGTGCAGCTGCAGGGTTATACCAGTCGGTAGTTGGCTGCATTTTAGTTCTGACGGCGAACTTCGCGGTCCGCAAAATTAGTAAAAACGACGCTTTATTTTAGCAGAAGGGAGAAATATACATGAAAACACGGAGCAGCACGAATATAGAAGGATTTTCACGAGGTTGGAATCTATTTTGGAACGTTGTGGTTGCGCTCGTCGCATTCGCTTGCATTATGCCGTTTGTATTTACAATCATCATCTCACTAACGGATGAGAAGACGTTGACGCTTAATGGATACAGTTTCTGGCCTGAGAAATGGAGCTTGTCTGCATACTCGTACCTGTTGGAGGACTCGGCTCAAATGATGAATTCTTTTCTGGTGTCCATCCTTATTACAGTACTAGGGGTTATCTTGAGTTTGTTACTGATACTCCCCTATTCATATGCCATCTCCCGGCCAGAGTTTGCTTATCGCAAGCTGTTCACGTTCGCAGCCTTCCTTACGATGTTGTTTAACGCCGGACTAGTCCCATTCTATATGATGGTTACGCAGGTTCTTCATTTGAAAGACACGATATGGGCGCTGATCCTGCCTCTTAGCGTCAATGCCTTCTATATCATCGTCATGAGAACCTTCTATCGGACGACGATTGAAGAGGGCATGATTGAAGCAGCCAAGATTGACGGGGCTGGTGATTTCTCTATCTTTGTTCGAATGGTGCTTCCGATCTCACTGCCCGGTATTGCTACAATCGGCTTATTCAGCGCCTTGGCTTATTGGAATGATTGGTTCAATGCGATGCTCTTCATCGATAAGCCAGAGCTGACGCCGCTTCAATATATGCTTTCGAGAATCCAGAACAATTTGCAGTATTTATTAGAGAATACCGATTCATTATCGACATCGGATGCTACTCTGATCGCCAACCTGCCGCAGGAAACGATCCGCATGGCGATGGTTGTCGTGGCGACTGCGCCTATCGTTCTTGCTTATCCATTCTTCCAGAGATTTTTCATTCAAGGATTGACCGTAGGCTCCATTAAAGGCTAGTATTTAACGCATCTGACGTTTCCAATCGAATGGTGCTTTAAATAGAAAAACAAAACAATAGGAGGGTTTACTATGTTTCTAAGAAACAAGAAAAGAGGGCTGGTGTTAACTGCAGCGATTATGCTGTTAACCGTCGTGCTCAGCGCATGCGGCAGTGGAAACAACAACGAAAAAACGCAGCCAAACGACAGCAGCTCCCCATCGCCTGCGGCGACCGACAATGCACCGGACAGCAGTCTGAAACCGTATGAGCTGGTTCTTTATTTCTTCGGTGATCCACAGAAAGATACAGAGCTCATCGAGCAAGAAGTAAACAAGTATATCCAGCCAAAGATTAATGCTACGGTAAAAATCAACTTTGTTCCCTGGGCCGAATCAGAGCAGAAAGTACCTGTCTTCTTAGCATCTGGCCAAAAGATTGACGTATTGTTCGCACAGGCCAAGCATATGATTCCACTGGCTTCCAAGGGTGCCTTGACTCCAGTGAATGACCTTCTGGAGCAGCATGGTCAAGATGCCTTGAAGTCAATGTACAGCAAGTTCCTTGACCTGTCCAAAGTAAACGGCAAAAACTACGGGGTTCAGAATCCGAAGGAAATCGCCTCACAGTGGGTACTGCGGTTTAATGAATCGCTGCTGAAACAGCATGGAATTGACGTAAGTGGCGTGACATCGGTTGCAGATGCAGAGCCTATTCTGAAGCAATTGAAAGAGAAGGATGCATCGATCTATCCAATCGAACCAACGAAGCAATCGGCTTGGTATGTACCGTTCGATTATGTTATGAACGAGAACATTCCTTTCGGCATGGTTTACGAACCAGTCGCTACGGATGGGAAAATCGTTAGTTTGTGGGAGACTCCTGAAGCCAAGAAAGCTCTAGAGACAGTTCGTGCGTACTATAAGTCTGGCTATATCCGTCCGGACGTTGCAACCTACAACCGTCCAGAGAACGAGGAACAAGCGGGTAAGTGGCTGACTGGTATCTCAGGAGGCATTCCGACGGCAGAAGTGATCTGGACGAACCGCGCAGGCTTCGATGTCAGCTATAAACCGGTTGAGAAACCAATCGTTACAACGAACTCTGTGATGGGTGCTATGTTGACGATTCCGACGACCTCAAGCGACCCAGAAAGAGCGATGATGTTCATCAATATGCTGCATGCCGATGTATACCTGCATAATCTATTTGTATATGGCATTGAAGGCGTGCATTATGAGAAAGTTTCCGATAACGTAGTTAAAGATTTGCCAGCGCGCAAAGAGCGTTGGAATACCGGGTGGTTCCAATTCGGCAACGGCTTCCTGAATTACCTGACGGAAGCAGATCCGGCTGACAAGTGGGAGCAATTCAAGAAATTCAATGATGAAGCGCAAGTATCACCGCTGGTCGGCTTCGTATTCGACCCAGCTCCGGTCCAAAACGAGATTGCTGCAATTCAGAACGTAACGGCTGAAGTGATGCTGCCTTTAATTACGGGTTCTGTTGATCCGGAGCAATTCTTGCCGAAGGTCATTAACAAGTTGAAAGCTTCAGGCTCCGACAAGGTTATAGCAGAAATGCAGAAGCAATACGATGCTTGGAAAGCAACGCAATAATAGCGTGATCCCCATTGCGACGCCCCCTATATAGAGGGGCGTCGTTATACGAGAGGAGAGTCAACAATGGCGGGAACAAAAAAAGACGCGCTGAACAACGGCGTTCACGATTATACGGAAGCGGATAAGTATATACGTACAGATAACCCCGACGTACTGGAGAACCTAGAGAAATTCCGAGATCATAAGCTCGGAATCATGATGCATTGGTCGCCGGCCTGTCAGTTGGGTATCTTCGAATCCTGGTGCATGTCTGACGACAGTGCAGCTTGGTCGAAGAGGGACGTCGACTGGACCGACGATATGGACGAGTTCCGGAAGCAGTATCGGAGCCTGAGGACCCATTTCAATCCGATACGGTTCCAGCCGGAAGCTTGGGCCGAACTCGCGAAGGAAAGCGGATTCCAGTATTTGCTGTTTACGACTAAGCATCATGATGGATTCTGCATGTGGGATACCGAGACGACCGATTACAAAATAACAAGTCCGAACACGCCATTCAACTCACATCGCTACGCCGACATCTGCCTGCACCTGTTCGAAGCGTTCCGGGAGCGGGGCATGGATATTCATGCGTATTTCTCTAAGCCGGACTGGAATACTCCGTATTATTGGTCGCCTGAATTCGCCTCTCCAGATGGCAAGACGGGCCGCAACGTGAATTATGACGTGACGGAACATCCGGAACTCTGGGAGAAATTCGTTCAGATGTCGCATCAGCAAATAACGGAAATCATGACGAATTACGGCAGAATCGAAGCGCTGTGGCTGGACGGCGGCTGGGTTCGCCCGGACAATAAGGGACAGGATATCCGAATTGGAGAAATCGTAGAACGTATTCGATCGACGACACAACCGCATCTGATGGCGGTTGACCGGACCGTTGGCGGACCTTACGAAAACTTTATTACGCCGGAGCAGACGGTTCCAGAAGAACCAATTTTGGTTCCTTGGGAGAGCTGTGTCACGGTCGGCAAGCGGTTCTCGTTCAACTATGATGATGAATTCAAGTCACCTAGGGAGCTAGTTAATCTCCTCATTAATATTATTGCTAAAGGCGGCAATTTGGCTTTAAACATCGCACCACAACCAGATGGCAGACTTCCCGGCAAAGGCATGGAAACGCTGCGACAGTTGGGTACATTCCTGAAGCGGAATGGCGAGGCAGTCTATGGTACACGCGAATGTGCGCCTTATATGGCAGATGGGATGGCTTTTACGAGAAAAGGCGATACCATTTATATGTTCTATCTGTATCCAGAAGATTCCTCCGAGATTTGCAATGAATTCGTACTGCCGGATCTCGGTGATGTAAGTTCGGTCACACTGCTCAGTGACGATAGCGAGGTTTCAGTGGAAGCTGCTGAGGGAAGCCTTGTTCGAATTAAAGTATTGTCGCGCGCAGCGGAAGGTACGCCTTATGCCGATGTGTTCCGCATTAATTGCGAATAAATGGGTAGATCTACAATCTGAAATGAGGGATATGGTTTGAAAAGCAAAATCATATTCGGGAGAATGGATGAGATAAGTCGGTTGCCTGTGTACATGACGACTGCAGGGCACTGGGAGCATCAGTCTGAGACGATACGGTTATCGGGTTTTCAGGATTATCAGATTCATCAGGTGCTGGAAGGAAAAGGGGAACTAGACATTATGGGCAATAGCTATATTGTCGGACCAGGGGAAGTTTTTTTTCTATTTCCTGGAATTCCTCACCGTTATGCTCCGTTAAGTACCCGATGGAAGGTTGCGTGGGTCTCGTTCAACGGAAGGGAGACCAGCCAATTACTTTCTTTGATAAAAGTGAACAGCTCGGGGGTTAGTCGGTTAAAGGAAGAAGCTCTCATACCGCAATTAAAACAGTTGCTTGTCGACAGTGAAGATGGCGAGGATAACGAGCTAGAGAGGGCGAAACTTATATACTCGCTGCTGCTGGACTTGAGAAAGGCGCTTATCCTATCTCCGGGGAATAACGACGATGAAGAACGAATGAAGTTTATCTTGCGCTACATCCAACAAAATCTGCATAGAGTTCTGCAGTTAAATGAAATTGCAGAGGAAGCTTCATTGTCCCCGCAATATATATGTCGCCTATTCAGAAAGACGCTGCAGATAAGACCGATGGTTTACATTAATCAAGAGCGAATCAACCTGAGCAAGAAAATGATGTTCGATGATAGGGAAAAGAAGTTGTACGAGGTTGCGAGGACGGTCGGGTTTGAGAACGCCAGCTACTTCAGTACGGTATTTAAGCGATTTACGGGAATGAGTCCAGAGAAATTCAAGGAATTGAACGGGTTGTAGAGACGATAACGATAATACAATAGATCTTGCAGAAATTGCTCGAATCATTATGGAATAACATAAGGGAAAGGGTGAGCATGTGCTCACCCTTTGTTGTATTTGTATTTTATCCAAGAGTTCTATTATTAACCTGCGTTAATTGTAGAACTGTTTAATTTTCTATCTTGAGAAGCATGCAGTTTAACCATCGCGAATCGTGCAATAGGTTGAATCACTAAGGTCTCAGCAATCAGTACAACTAAGAAATTTCTTGGCCAAGTAGCTAAGAAATTGCTAAAGATTTCAGATGTAAAACCGTTTCCGATAATACCACCAATTAGAGTCATACAGAATGACATTCCAAATACTGTGAATAAGATGCGGAATAAAATTTTGGCATTAAAGCTATCTGTTGGTTTTGTGAATTTTTCAACCAATTTTTCGGCAATACGACCAATCAGAACGGGTTCAATAATCATGACGATAACCCAAAAGATCGGCAATGTCTTAAGAATCGTTAAGGCAACGTCTGCATTGAATTCCCCAACATTAATAATGACATTCAGTGAGGTCATAAACAGACAAGTCAGTGTGCAAATGATTGCACCATACAATGCGCCCTCTTTCCCGTTTCTTGGCAATCTTGTTTCCTGTGTCATTGTTTTTCGTCCTTTCAGGTACGGTACAAATCATAAACGGACCAGACCAGTTATTTTTATTATGCTTTTATTAAATTCGGTAATAGTCTTGCTATTGTTTTTAAAGGCTCTGTTGATTGTTGTGTTAAACAAAGCATCATCGCACCTTCAATAGAAGCTGTCATCAACAAGGCAGTAGCTGATGCAGTTTCTTTAGAAAAGCCTTCAGTTACAAGTTTCTCACAGTAAATGTGTTGCATGTTTTCATATAGCGCACTACATGCGCTGCGGACAGGTTCACTCACTGTCGCCATTTCACTGACAATACTGCTGAATGTATATCCGGTAATTGTACCATCAGATTCTAAGTTATGGATTAACTTATCAATCATTGCTTGTATGGATTCCTGCGTTGATTGATGCCCGCTGAAAATTGCTTCTATATCTGAAGTGATTTCTTTGTTCAAGGCTTGCAAACATGCAATCAATAATTCTTCTTTACCATTTGGAAAATGATGATAGAGCGCCCCTTTTGTCGCATTGCAGGCTTTTAAGATTTCATTGAGCCCTACACTTTTGTAGCCTTTTTGCTGAAAAAGGGTGGTAGCCGTATCAATCATTAGCGATTTCGTATCCATATTTTAATCTATGCCTCCTAACATACCAACCGGTCTGTTTGTTACTATAACAAAGTTATCACTTATGATGCAAGTGTTTTTTCTCCTTTTTCACTCTTGTTTTCATTCCATTTGTGTTAACTTTTGCTGTTTATAGGGTAGCTATGCAGGTATGAAAATGAGCCAGCCTCCATTAATGGAAGCTGGCTCATTTTTTAACGCTAATAGTACGATTATTCAGAATGAACTACTTTCGCAGCTCAAGTCTACTTTGGTTAGGTAGTAGTCATTAGCCAGTTTTGTAAGCTTATTAAGCCTGCTCCAAGACAAGCTCAAGCTGGACGGACAGATCGTTCTCAGTCTCCAATACGACTGTATGCGGGCTGGCCATTCCGAAATCGGAAAAAGTTACTTTTGTTGTGCCCGAGAGAAGTAACTGCCCGTTCTGATACATAGCATTGGAATCGAAAGTGACCGCCTTCTCAACGCCTTTTACTGTAAGTGTTCCTGCAATGGTAAGTGGTACGGTCGCCCCTTCAGTGAATTCTGTCATTTCCGATGTAATAGCTGTTGCCGTGAAAGTGGCTTCGGGATATTGGCCGACTGCGAGCAGATCCTCACGTTCCTTGACATGACTGTCGCGTTGGCTGTTGCCAGAATCAAGCGCCGTCATATCGAGAATGCCTTCGCCTGCCATCTTGGTCGGATCACCCAAATCGACGGTCCACGAACCGGCTATGGATTCATTGACGAAATTGACAGTTTCCTTCGATGTCGTTACTGACCAATATACTTTTGATCCGTCTGCAATGTTCCATATGCCATTTAGTTGATCGGATGATACCGTTACAGAGCTTGTCCCACCTGCGGGCTCTGTCTTTTCTGGCGGAGTCATAACGGATTCAATCTCAACCTTGTTGCCAAGATAGTCTCCTAAAAAGGCATAAGCACCAACTCCAATAACGATTACCGCCGCTATTACGGATAATAAGACGACTTGCTTTGTCTTCATGATTTCCCTCCAGTATATAGGCTATTGCCCTTTATTTATAACCATTGTAACTCGTCATTAAGTCGGGAAGATGTCAGAGGAATGCCTTGTTCTCTATCTTTACGGAATGATTGTCGGCACGGCGACCAGTTGTTACAATAGAAGGCAACAGTACGGAAAGGGGCTATCCGATTGCAGACAATTATGGTGGTCGAAGATGAAATGGCGATAGCCCGTGTGCTCAGCGCCTACTTGCAGAAGGCGGGGTTTGAGGTAGCACTGGCAGTTGATGGGCAGCAGGCTTTGGATTTATTCTCGAAAAAAGTCCCTGCGCTTATTGTGCTGGACATCATGCTGCCGCAAATTGATGGCTGGGAAGTGCTTCGACGAATACGTGAAAATAGCAGCTGTCCTATTATTATGCTAACGGCTCGGGCAAGTATCGATGATCGATTGTCCGGTCTGAATAGCGGCGCTGATGATTATATGCCGAAGCCTTTCGTGCCGGAGGAGGTTGTTGCCCGTGTTCAAGCGGTGCTTCGGAGGCCTGCACAATGGACCGATGGAGGAAGGCAGAGACGATTTGGCAGCTTAAGTGTTGATCTTCTAGCGCAGCATGTTGCGCTGAATGGCGCCGAAGTCGCTTTACTGCCAAGAGATCTGGCTGTCTTTCTTTTTCTGGTAGAGCATCCTAATCGAACCTATTCCAGAGAGCAGCTTATTGAGTTTGTCTGGGGGACCGATTATGAAGGCAGCGACCGTGCGGTGGATTTATCGATCAAGCGGATTCGACAATCGCTTTCCCATTGGCCGGCTGATGAAGGAGAAATCCGGACATTAAGGGGAACGGGGTATCAATTGTGGATCGAAAAGTGAGGCAGACATCCTTATTGTCCTACTGGACAATGCGCTATTTTATAATTTTGCTTGTCGGACTTTTACTGCTTGCCGCTGCAGCGATTTGGTGGACCAATCGAGAAACGCTGGACAGCCGTCTACAAACTGTGGAACTGTTTGCTCAGGAAATCGCAGATCGCCTTAAAGGACCGGATGGAACGATTGTGGTGTCTGACAACTTGGGTCAATTGATCGATAAACGGTCTCGGTTCTTTAATTTAGGTCCAGGCATGTGCGTTATTGTTACTGATAATACTGGCAAACTACTGTATTCTAATGATCCGCTTAAACAAGAGGATTTGCGAATGAAGCTGAATGATAGTCTAGATAAAGCTCGACAGCCTGGGATGAAAGCGATTATTGCGCCTATCGAAAATAACGGCAGTAAAATTGGACAAGTCACGATGCTGCAGCCAACCGAATCATTAACCCATATTACTGAGTTGAAATGGGCAATCGGGTTGCTGCTTGTCAGCTTGACCGCCCTTGGTTGGCTGACGATTTATTTGCTGTCGCGGAAGCTGGTCCGTCCGATTCGCAACGTCGCCTCGGCTGCTCGTGAGATCAGTCTTGGTCGCTATGATGTTCAGCTTGAGGCTAACGTCAAGGAGCAGGAGCTTAATGAACTCATTTTGTCGTTCAAAGATATGGCAGGGAGATTAGAACAGCTAGAGCATTCTAGAAATTTTATGCTGGCGGGATTGACCCATGAGTTGAAAACACCCGTTACCTCAGTAAAGGGGCTTGTCCATGCTGTTAAAGAAAAGGTTGTTGAAGATGAGGATGCCGATGAATTTCTGGCAATAGCTCTTGAAGAGACCGGAAGGCTGGAGAGGATGGTATCCGATTTACTTGATTACAATGCCTTGGCTGCCGGAGTCGTTCATTTAAATCGTGAACAATTGGATATGACAATGCTGCTTCCTGAAATTATTTATCAATGGTCGCTGCATCAAGATGAAGGCATCCATGAGCCTGAGCTTAAGTTGTCGGGGCAGTCCATTCCAATCGAAGGTGATTCGCTGCGCATCCAACAAATTATCATTAATTTGCTCAACAACATCGTTCAATCAAGACGAGCGGATCGGGAGCTCCTTATTCGAGTTGAACTAAGCGAGCGAGGTAATGGGTATGCAGAAATCGTCGTTGCCGACAACGGTCAGGGAATCCCTGTGTGGGAACAGAATTTGATATTCGAAAGATTCTTTCGCGGGGAGAACAAAAAGCAGATCGTTAGGGGAATCGGACTAGGATTGACGTTCAGCAGACTGCTTGCTGAGGCTCAAGGCGGCGAGCTTGCGTTGAGAGAAAGCTCGGAAGAAGGCAGCGTATTTGTTCTAACGCTGCCGCTTGCCTCGGGCAAAGCTAACCCGAGTCGGTTGAGCGGATGACCTGAGATGCAGGCATTGATGAAGTAGACATAATACAATATGCCAAATATTCAAAGGGGCTGTCCCATAAGGTTTAATTACCTTTGGGATCCCCCTAGTTTTGTTTTGGTCGGGTTAACAGGGGATGGAGTAAGCTTTGTGATTCCGAACCCGAACCGCATCATAATAAGGGAACTGGGGTTCTCTATTTCTGTCTTATCCTGAATGTCGCCAGCAATAAAGGAACGGAGTTCCGCTATATTTCTATAATCATTAGACACACGATCAATGAGGTAAGTTAAAGGATCGTGCATCCGCTATTATAAGATAATAGCGGATGCACTGACATAGAGGAATAGAGTTCCTCTATTGTCGTAAGGGTTGTCTAAAAGGGTCAGAATGAAGAGAATTACACTTACTTGGACTTATGAGGCAAGCAACCATTGACCGAAAATGAAAAATAGCGGTACAGGAATAGCCCCCTGTACTGCTATTTTTCATTTTTTTCCAGCATTTCTGTTCAAAGTGGGCTATTTCTCCAACAAGTTTACTACTATGAGACAGCCCCGTTTTAATTTGCTCAATCTAATTCTAACAAAGCTGCGGAGCATAAATATTCCATGAAAGAAGATAAAAATGTTTATGGACGATATCCAAGATGTTGGATATCATCGATAATGAATATCAATATCAACAAATTAAAATTAATCTTATCGGGGGTAGAAGGTATTGACGTTATGGAATGGATCAGGAAGAATGGCTGATTTGATCAAGGAAAGACGATCGATCCGTCAGTTTAAGAGTGATCCGGTATCGCAGGAATTGTTAATAAATTTGCTCAATGTAGCGGTATGGGCGCCCACACATGGCGTAAGAGAGCCATGGCGGTTTATTTTATACAAAGATGAGGCACGAAGAGGGCTTGCCAACGCGATGCTGAAAGCGAGCACGCAGGAGGAACGAGGACAGTACACGCAAAGCAAAGTCGATTATTTTATGAATATTCCATATCATATCGTCGTCGTACAAATTGAAGATCCTCGTCAAAGGCAATGGGATGAGGACTACGCAGCGGTCTGCTGCTGGATACAAAGCTTTCAGCTCGCTGCTTGGGAAGAAGGATTAGGCGTCGTATGGAAGACAAATCCATTTATTTATCATCCTTTGTTCCGCGAAGCGGTTAATGTTCGAGGGGGAGAGAAAATCGTCGGCCTTCTCCATGTGGGATATCCAGAGCAAATACCAGCCCCTCGCCCTCGAACCGATGCAAGTCAGTTGCTAACGATCTATGAGGAATAAAATGAAGAATGTATTGAAAAGAGGTCTGAAGCTGGCTGATGCTTCGAACCGGACAAAAAAAAGCAGGAGAACGGACAAATTCCTATATGGACTTTTATCTATACTAATTATAGTATTATAAATGAAAATGATTATCATTTCCAATGATAGAGGGGGAGCTAGTAGATGAGGGCAGTAAAGATATGGTTGGCTATTATTCTAATATTCGTCATCACAGGATGCGGTGCGACAGGGAATAAGGAAAGCAACAATGGCGGGGCTGTGAACAATGCAACAAATACGTCCAAAGCAACAATTGAAGCAAATACTGCGAAAAAAACTACCGAGCCTGCTCCAGCAGCGGGTTCTAATAATGAAGGGCCAAGAACGATTAATCATGCAATGGGAGAAACCGTATTGGACAAGGCACCGGAGAGGGTTGTCATTCTGTTTAATGGAATGGTCGATATCTCGGCTGCGCTTGGCGTGAAGCCTGTAGGAGCAATTGAGTCATGGGATGAGAAGCCTTGGTTTCTCTATCTGCGAGACAATATGAATGATGTTACTAGCCTTGGTGAAGAGTCGCAGCCGAATATCGAAGGGATTGTCGCACTGAAGCCTGATCTTATTATTGGCGCAAAGGGTCGACATGAAAAAATTTATCCGCAGCTTTCGGAAATTGCACCAACGATTATGGTAGAGGAAGCCTTTAATTGGAAGGAAAATATGACATTGGCATCGCAAGCGTTATACAAGGACAGCGAAAGCATGGACGTTATGAAAGCTTGGGAGGATCGGGTTGTTGATTTCAAGCAGAAAATGGGGGACCGTCTAACAAACACTGAGGTATCCATGATCCGTTTCGAAAAGGATGGTACCGCACGAATCTATGTGACGGGATTTGCTGGATCGATCTTTAATGAACTTGGTCTGTTAAGGCCAGCGGCACAGCAGGGAGACAAATCAACGATTAATTTAGCTTCGAAAGAACAGATTCCACAGCTGGATGGTGATTATATTTTTGATATTACGCCGCAGAAGGATGATGGAACAAACTCGCTCAAGAATCAATCCGACTGGACTTCGCATCCGCTCTGGAGCACGTTGAAGGGTGTGAAGAATGAGCATTACTACAGGGTTAACGTCATTGACTGGAATCTTGGTGCCGGCAGTATTGCCGCCAATGCTCTGCTCGATGATCTCTACGAATATTTTGAACTTCAATAGTATTAAGCACAAGGAGGAATGGGCATTTGCTCATTCTTTTGTGCAAATATAAGAATTTATATGTTTGCTGTATAAATACGCTTCTATTTCACCGCGAAACGATGCTTCGCCTCCAAAGGACGGCGAAGCCGTTTCTGCTTGTGTGAACAAATAATTTATGGCCTTAATCGGCCCGATGATGGAGCGATTTCACACATGAATCTAATGAATTCGACCTACCTCAAAGCGACCGGTGCTGTTGTTGGAATTATTGTGCTGCTTGGCAGTCTAGCTGCAAGCATCCTGTTTGGCGCAACGAATTTCGGTTGGCATACAGCTTGGCAAGCGATTGCACACTATGATTCCACAGTAAGTGAACAAGTGATCATAAGAACGACTCGAGTACCGCGTGCCTTAATTGCAGCGACAATTGGCGCAAGCTTAGCGATAGCCGGGGCGATCATGCAGATTTTGACACGGAATCCTTTGGCTTCTCCAAGTGTGCTCGGCGTCAATGCAGGAGCGACTTTGTTTGTCGTTACAGCAGCAACTGTATTCTCAGTATCCAATATGCAGACGCTGATGTGGGTCGCCTTTCTTGGCGCAACGACTGGTGCGGTAACCGTATACGCCTTAGCTACAGTCGGAAGAGACGGCATGACACCTTTGAAAGTTATTTTGGCAGGATCAGCCATGGCAGCCTTATTCTCTTCTTTTACGCAAGGTCTGCTTGTTCTTAATAAGGAAGGTCTGAACAGCGTATTGTTCTGGTTAACAGGGTCCATTGCGGGGCGGTCACCGGATATGCTGATTACCGTATTCCCCTATGTTCTTCTTAGTTGGTTGGTTGTCATGCTGCTCGCAAGAGATATGAACGTGCTCATGATGGATGAGGACACGGCCAAGGGACTTGGGCAGCGCACTGCGGTCATTCGGATCTTGGCTGGCATAATCGTCATTATATTGGCAGGAGCTTCGGTTTCCGTTGCGGGACCAATTGGATTTATTGGAATCGTTATTCCTCATATATCTAGATTTTTCGTTGGCATCGATAATCGTTGGGTGCTTCCTTACTGTATTTTGCTAGGAGCCATTCTACTTATTCTGGCTGATCTTGTTGCTAGATTTATTAGGATACCTGAGGAAGTTCCGGTCGGTGTCATGACCGCTATTATCGGCGTTCCATTCTTTATGTACATCGCTCGAAGGAGACTGGCCAAATGACAAAACCTACTGCCATTATGATTGCAATACTGCTCTTCGGTTTGCTGGCAGTTATCTTAAGCACATCCATAGGGGAGATGGTTCTTTCACCTATGGAAGTGATACGTGGTGCATTAGGAGTAGGAGAGGCTGATCATACGATGGTGATTAGACATTTGCGTCTCCCTCGCATTGTAGTAGCTTTGCTTGCGGGAGCATCCCTGGCTGCTGCAGGAGCTGTCCTTCAAGGTGTGATTCGTAATCCGATGGCTTCGCCGGATATGCTAGGTGTTACGGGGGGAGCATCTGTAGCTGCTGTTATCTTCCTAACCTATTTCTCAGATTCTTTCAGTATAAGGTGGCTGCCTGCGGCGGCGATGTTCGGTGCAATTCTGGTGGCGGTTGTTTTGTATATATTGGCTTGGAAAAAGGGGTTATCCCCCTTCCGACTCATTCTCGTCGGGATTGGCATGGCCTCGCTCATGTCCGCAATGACCACGATGATGATCATCTTCAGCCCCAAAAATGATCCCGGTCAAGCCTATCTCTGGTTAACAGGCTCTGTCTACGGCGCCAACTGGGAAAATGTGCTGACCATTCTTCCTTGGACGCTAATCTTGCTGCCGCTTGCTTATGGGTTTTCTCGTCACATCGATATCGGGCAGCTTGGCGATGATATCGCCATAGGAGCAGGGAGCAAGGTACAGCGCAATCGCGTAATCTTGCTGGGTATAAGTGTCGCTCTTGCGGGATCAGCAGTCTCCGTCGCAGGTGGAGTAGGTTTTATTGGATTAGTAGCACCTCACATGGCTCGCAAGCTGGTAGGCTCCAAATTCAGTAAAGTGCTCCCGACGTCAGCCTTGTTGGGAGGGATTATCGTCATGTTGGCAGATCTCGTTGGACGAACAATTTTGCTGCCGCTTGATATTCCGGTAGGGGTATTTACTTCGGCAATTGGAGCACCATTTTTCATTTATTTGCTCTTCACAAGGCGGCATGTTCGTTAGAAGAGGAGGATGGGCTAATAGGGAATATTGATCATTTACATAATAGGGTAAATTTGTTTTAATGAGAATAGTTATCATTAAAACAATGTGATTCATGAATGGAGAGTCAGATGAACGCAAAAGCCTTATCCAATTATTCAGTTTCTGTGCTTAACCAAATTCGTAAACACAGCTTTTCGAGTGACCAAAGGCTGCCTGACGGCGCTCCATCTACCCATATTTTAAGTTTTATTGTGGAGGGCAATGGCAAGCTGCTGATTGATGATGACATTATTGATTTTAAGCCCTTGCAATTGTTTTATTTGACCCCTGATACAAATGTCGATGTTACGCTGCTATCTGAAAGCTTGGAGATATATACACTGTCCTTTCAGCATTATACGGGGCGCATAACTTCTTCTAAGAGAGACAGCATTCAATTGCGCAGTACATCCAAGCCTGTCTTACAGACGGGTTATGTCGAGCTCCATCATAAGCCTAAGTACATTATGAGCCGGATCCAACAGATAGAGGAATGCCCTTGCAATGATCACAATACCGACAAAATCCAATTGATGTTCCAGGAATTGCTCTATACGATTACACATGACACCTCAACCCTCGACATCCAAGAGACTACATCACATGGCATTGAACAAACCATTACCTATATGAATAACCATTTTCACGACAAGCTTGATATGAGTACGTTATCGTCTATGGCAAAGCTTACAGCGAGTTCCTTTTCCCGATCCTTTAAGAAAATAATGGGCGAACCCCCAATTGAATATTTGACCAAGCTGCGAATGGAAAGCGCGAAAGAGCTGCTTACTCAACAAGATTGCCGAATTAAAGAGGTCTCGACAGCTGTTGGCTATGACGATGAATTTTATTTCAGCCGAATTTTTCATCGCACAGTAGGTGTTTCACCTACCTTTTATATGAAGAGGAATCGAATGAGGGTAGCGGTCGCTTCATGTCTGCGGTTTCAGGACAGCTTATCCTCGTTCGGTATCCAGCCTGTGGCTGCTGTTAATTGTTGCCGTTATCCTGGAATGAGCGATATCGAATATGAGCATATTCTCGCAAGTCAATGGAAGGAATTGATGAGCGCCAAGCCAGACTTGATTATCGGAGACAAGTACCATAAGATTTTTCAGAAAAAATTTAACGAAATAGCCCCTACAGTAATGCTGCTGCATGATCGAGATTGGTTGGCGAATTATTGGAAGCTAGCTGATATGCTTGGACGGCAGAAGGAAGCGAAGCAGGCAATTAATCAGTTGGATTTGCAGGTAACGGCTGCTAAGCGCAATTTGCGCCATCACATGGAGAATAAGTCAGTAAGCGTTATGCAAATCAATCATCTTGGTATTAGAATTCAAGGGACGGTCGATCATCCTCTCAACGAGCTTTTATTCAGAGAGCTCGGCTTGAGACCTGGAGAGAATGTGCCGCAGCATGTCAAAATGCTGGAGCTTCAGCCGGAGTGGCTGCCGCCCTTGGAAGCAGATTATTTGTTCGTACTCAAGAAGCGTCCTCACGCTGGCAGCGATCAAATATTTGAACGTATGGTGAAGACCGATGCCTGGAATGCCATTGAGGCCGTGAAGAGAAATCAAGTATTACACGTTCCTCATTGGCTTCGGATGAGCTGGAATCCCGTAGGGAGACAAGCGATAGTAGGTGAAGTAGTGGCAATGATGGAGACTTTGCATCAGTAGCAATATGAACGAAAAAAAGCACAGAGCAACAGCTCTGTGCCTTTTTTATCCGCTTATTACTCACTTATTAGGGGAAGAACGATTTTTACAGATGTACCATAGCTAGGCTCGCTCTGGATATCGACTCCGTAGTCGGAACCGAATAGCAGCTTGATTCGATCATCAACGTTCCGAATGCCGATGCCAGAGAGATGTTGCCGCTTAGGAGCTTCGAGCTTATCGCTAACAATCATTCCGATGCCGTCATCCATAATTTCTATAACAAGCTTGTCATCTAGTCTCATTGCAAAGATGTTGATGGTACCGCTCGCACGGCCTGCAAAAGCATGGAAAAAGGCATTCTCTACAAATGGCTGGATAATTAACTTAGGAACGGTTAAGGGCAGACAATCATCTGAGATCTGATAATTGACATTGAACTGTTCACCATACCGGACTTGATTAATATAGACATAATGCTTAAGTGTCTCGATCTCAGTATCGATGGTAACCTGATCTTCTGTTGAACCAATCGTACTCTGCAGCATGGAGATAAGGCTGTCTATGGTCTGATCCACTTGATCATTGCGTTTCATTCGGGATAAATATTTGATTGAGCTTAGTGTGTTGTATAAAAAATGCGGGTTGATTTGCATTTGCAGCGCACTAAGATCGGCTTTGCGGCGTTGCTGCTGTTCATAGATCACGTTCTCGACATGCTGGTCGATTTCTTGAATGAAACCGTTATAGGCGTCGGTCAATACGCTTGTCTCATACGATCCGCTTGTGCTGCTGGAAATTGCCTTCAAGTTATAGCCATTGGATTCTTGCATCGTCTTGACAAGGGTATGCAGTGGTCTAGTTATACGACGGCTAATCACATAGACAAGCAGAATGCTGATCAATAAGATAATGAGCACAACCTTAATGATTGAATGAGAGATATTGTATAAAGGCGCGAATGCGACAAGCTGGTCTATTTCCTCTAGCAGGAAAGCGTCATAGACCGGCAGATATAAGGAAATATACGTTTGTTTATTATGCTCGAATGATTTGACGTTATTAGGTTCTAATTGTACATCTTGAGCTAATGACAAGAGACTTAAGTCTTTCTCGTTCACAATAGCTTTGTCACTGCTGGAAAGAACAACTCCATGGGAAGAGATAAGCGAGATTTCTGTTCCTTTCGTAACATATTGCTTGAATTTATTGTAGATATTATTCTCATCCATCACGATAGCGACATATCCGTACATCCAGTTCGTGGTGCTTTCAACTA
This sequence comes from Pristimantibacillus sp., assembly GCA_048976605.1. GTDB lineage: Bacteria > Bacillota > Bacilli > Paenibacillales > Paenibacillaceae > Pristimantibacillus. Next base: position 39,816 of record JBHGUX010000010.1, read on the forward strand.
ATGGTTTGGTAGCCAATATATAATGATCACTCGTTATCGTATCAACAAATTTCTCCTGACTGCTGTTATAGAGGATTTGATTGGGTATTGACCCATCTACAGTCATATAACGTTCCACAATGTCTCGAGGGGTTTTATCCCATCTTATTGCGCTGCTGGAGTAACGACGGCCTGCCGTATCAGGCATTCCTGATACGATTATATGAGAGCTCTCCGGGTATAAATATTGATCGTAGGTATCAATATATTTGCCCAACTCCATAACCAGATTGAGATGCTCTAGCTCAGTTGCGACTGGTTTTGCCACATAATTTTTAAGCTCTCGGCTACTGTTGATCCCCAACATCGCATTGGTAATTTGATCATTATAAGCCAATAGATCATTTTTCACGAGATTCAAGTTCGTTGAACTATTGCTTATTACTTGCTTCAACAGCAGCCGTTCCGAAATCGTAGAGGACGTGAATGTCAAAATGATCGAGACGAGTAAAATCGCAGATAAAGTGAGTGCGAGAATTCGTACAAACAGGCTATTGATTCGCATCATGCTTCTCACCTCACCTTGATTGATTTCTATACTCAACAGGGGTCATGTTCGTCATCTTCTTGAACACTTTTGAGAAATAATTATGCTCAGAGAATCCCGTCATACGGCTAATTTCTGATATGGAAAGGTTCCAATCGAGCAGCAGCTGCTTGGCTTTCTCGACACGTACCTTATTAATATAGGTAGTCAAATTCTCATTCGTTTGATGTTTAAAATAATAAGAGAGGTAGCTGTAGTTCAAATGCAGCACCTCCGCTAGTTCTGCCAGCTTGATATCTTGGGTGTAGTTCTCATTCACATATTCATAGATTCGAGTCATGATTAACGTATTTCCTCGTCCACTCTGCGCACTTGTCTCCATCTCGATATGATCAATGAACTGATAGATGATTTCTAATAATTCATCTACATCTACCGCAATATCAATCGTTTTGAAGAGCCTAATCTTCGTAGAGCTCAGTGTCGACAAGGGTATCTTCATTTGCTCGACCGCATTAATACTCGTGTAGATCAGATTTTGGCAAAACCGTTTCAAGCTGTATTCATCATAGGCTTGTCCTGATTTTATTTCTGAGAATAACGCTTTCAAGATTGCTCTCGACTGGTCAAGCTCAAGCTTCTGAATGGTAGATACCAGCATCGATATTTGAAATGACGGGTTCGTATTATTTGGGGATATACTATCTTCAGAAATACAATGTTTATGATTGAAATAGATCGTTTTTCCCGTGCAAAGTGTCAGCCTTTCGTCCACAGACGGAAGATCATTCCACGAAGAGAATTCACGGGAGAGTAGGAATGTAACATAGAGCAAGGATTGCTTTGCACTTCTAGTGAAGTGATCAAGAGAAGATAATACACTCTCCACTTGATTATGATCGTAATTGAGAACTATCGAGCATTCATTATTGACAAAAAAACAGGCATATTTGTAATCGGTAAGATAGACTTGAGCCAGCTGTAAGATGGACCGCTCTAGTTCTACTTGGGTCATATGCGTTTTCGCTAAAAGTAAAGTAGTGCTGCATTTGACAAGATGAAGTTGATGATGCGTGAAATGTAAGGTTAGTTCTTTGGCTAGTTCAGCTTGACGATTACCATCGCTATTGAGCAGCTCACTGATTAGCAGTCCATGATCTGGAGCATGCAAGTTCGCAGTCGTAGACAATTGTTCGGAATGAATATGGCTGCATAGGGATTGAATGAGTGTGACGAGCTCTGTTGCAGTCACTTTTGGCTTAAGCAAATAATCAGTTACTCCATATTTAAACACTTCACGAACGTTATTAAATTCACTATAGCTGCTAAGTACAACGACCTTAATATCGGGGTAATGATTCCGAATATGCTTGCTCAACTCAACGCCATCCATTATGGGCATAACAATATCAGTTATGACAACATGAGGGTGAACCTGTTCAATGAGCTGCAAGGCCTCTTCACCATTAGAAGCTTGTGCAACAATCTCGATATCAAAATCAATCCAATTGCAGAGATGATATATACCTGTTCGCAGGATCGCTTCATCATCTACGATCATAACGCGGTATGTATTGGATGGATTTGACATTTCACACACCTCTTATCTGAATAAATATTGTATTTCATATTTAATCACATAAACAATAAAAGTTGCAATTATTTTAGGGATTATTAACGGAAACACAAAGATAGTACTAAAACCAATATAAATTACTAATTTTTATTGATGGGGGGAAGGCTGAAAATATAATTTTTACTAGTATAGAGCGAATTATTATTATACACAGGAAGTCATATTTAATACTATTAGAAATGAAAGCGGAAACAACAAAAAAGCAGAGTAGAGGATGAGTTACTTGAAGAAAATTTTTTCTATGATGTTAATGTTAACAATTGTAGGGTCAATGTTGGCAGCATGCGGTTCAAATTCACCAGAATCATCTACAGATCAAAACGGAGCATCGGCTTCGGGAGAACAAAAGGTTGTTGCATGGGCGTGGGATCCATCATTTAACGGCGCTGCATTGAAAATTGCAGAGGAACTATATAAGAAAGAACACCCAGGCTTTACTTTGGAAATTATCGATATGGCCAAAATTGATATGGAGCAAAAGCTTAATACAAATCTTGCTGCAGGCGTGAAGAAAGGCTTGCCGGACATTATTCTAGTTAATGATGTGAATATCGAAAAGTATGTAAGTGCTTTCCCAGATACTTTCGCAGACTTTACGGATAAAGTAGATTTCACTAAATTCTCTCCATACAAAGTGGATGCACTTACGATCGACAACAAGATTTATGGTATTCCATTTGATATCGGTGTGACAGGGATGTTCTACCGTACGGATTATCTCGAACAAGCAGGCTATAAAGCTTCTGATCTAGAGGACATTACATGGGATGAATACATCGAGATCGGCAAGGCTGTGAAAGAGAAGACAGGCAAATACATGACCACAATTAATCCGAATGAAGAAGCGATAACGACCATTATGCTTCAATCTGCTGGTTCATGGTACATTACCCCTGAGAACAAGGGTGCTTTTGTCGACAACCCAGTCATGGCAGAAACACTGCGTGTCTATAAAGCGATTGCTGATGCTGGAATCGCAAAACCAGTTACAGGCTGGAGTGAATTCGTAGGCAGCTTTAATGCTGGCGATACGGCAACTGTCGTATCTGGTGTATGGCAGGTTGCATCCATTATGGACGCACCGGATCAAAGCGGTAAATGGGCGGTAGCACCTACTCCTCGCTTAAATATTGAAGGTGCAGTGAATGCATCGAATGAGGGTGGATCAAGCTGGTTCGTTCTGAATAATGCTTCCAATAAAGATCTTGCTATAGATTTCTTAGCGAAGACGATTGGCGACAGCAGTGAATTCTACGAAAGATTCTTGAAGGAAAATGGCGGTGTTGGTTCTTACACACCTGCGTTCTCCAGTGAAGTTTACAGTCAGCAATCACCATTTTTCAACAATCAAGCTATTTACTCCGACTTCACGAAATGGTCAACAGAGGTTCCTGGTATTGCATTAGGCATGTATACGCAGGAAGCAAAGGACGCTTTGAAGAACGAGCTGCCGAATATTCTGAATGGCAATGACATTAAAAAGAGTTTAGAAAATGCTCAAAAGCTGTTCGAGCTTCAAGTGCAATAACAGTGTTTTAAACGAAGGCGTGGCGGGTAGACGGTGGTAATCTTTCATTTTTCTCGAATTGATTATCCCGTCTGCTGTTTTCTAATCTAAACTAGCAGGTGACATAATGAAAATCAGATGGCAAAATCCGTCCACCACAGGTTGGCTATTCGTTGCCATACCAGCGGGGCTGATTCTATTATTTAGTTTCTATCCGATGTTGCAATCTTTGCTTCTATCGTTTCAGACAGGTAAAGGATCTGTATATGCCTATAACGGTTTAAGCAACTATGTGCGGTTGTTCGAGGACCCTATTTTCAAGCAAGCGGTATTAAATACGTTATTATATCTAGCCATTCAAGTGCCTATTATGTTGATGCTTGGTCTTATCATTGCTAACTTCTTAAACATGCCGAATCTTCGATTCAAAGGTTTTTATCGCACGGTCATCTTCTTGCCTTGTGTAACTTCATTGGTATCTTATTCAATCTTATTTAAGAGTATATTTGCTGTTGATGGTATTGTTAATCAATTGCTGATGAATATGAATTGGATCGATGCTCCTATCGCATGGTTATTAGATCCTGTGTGGTCGCGCGTCGTTATTATATTGGCTATTACTTGGCGCTGGACTGGCTATAATATGATCTTCTATTTATCTTCCATGCAAAATATCGATCCAAGTATCTATGAAGCGGCATCGATTGACGGTGCATCAAAGATCAGACAGCTGTTCACGATGACGATACCGCTATTGAAACCGATTATATTGCTCACAACGATTGTATCGACTGCAAGTACACTGCAATTATTCGATGAAGTCGTTAACATTACAGGCGGTGGCCCTGGTAATGCGACAATGACGATATCACAATATATTTATAATCTATCGTTCTTATATACTCCGAACTTTGGTTATGCAGCAACCGTTTCCTATGCGATTGTGTTTATGGTAGCTGTTCTTGCCTTTATTCAAATGAAAGTTGCAGGTGATAAAGGATGAAGCAGGTAAAAACGTTGTCGATACACGCTTTCCTGATTGTAGCCTCTGTTTTGTCACTGTTTCCATTCGTTTGGATGCTGATTGGTATGACAAACAGCTCGTCAGATATTTCAAAAGGCAAATTCAGCTTTGGTAATAAACTATCTGCGAACTTCGATAAGCTTTTGGAGATGACGAACCTCGGCCATTCCTTTATGCTGTCGATCATAATCGCCATTGTAGGTACAGTCTGTACTTTAATATTATGCTCTATGGCAGGCTACGGATTTGAGATCTATCGTACGAAAGGCAAAGATAAATTATTCGGCGTGTTAATGCTCTCGATGATGATGCCTTTTGCAGCGGTTATGATTCCATTGTTCCGTATGTTCAGTCAAGTTGGATTGTTGAATACATCTGCAGCGGTCATCTTGCCGTCGATGACAACCGCCTTTATGATCTTCTTCTTTATGCAAAACACAAAGAACTTCCCGCGTGAGCTTCTTCAGGCAGGACGAGTGGATGGACTTGGGGAATGGGCTTTATTCTTCCGGATCTACGCACCTACAATGAAGCCGACCTATGCAGCAGGGGCTATCATAACGTTTATGAACTATTGGAATAGCTTCTTGTGGCCGCTAATTGTATTGCAGACACAGGATAAGAAGACGGTTCCGCTTGTTGTATCCTCACTGGCTTCCTCTTATAATCCCGATTATGGGATCATCATGGTTGCCATCGTTCTTACGACAATTCCGACGATCGTTATCTTCTTCCTAATGCAGAAACAATTCGTCCAAGGGATGCTTGGTTCTGTTAAATAAGTAGTATATTAGGCTTAAACGCCGAGCAGATGACTTCTGATCAATTGATCAGGAGTCATCTTTTTTTTATGCAAAGTTGAACATGTTGTGAGATTTAATGCTGTGATCAAATGAAATGAAGTAGATAATCAGATAAAAGATGAAAAAAATCATTTTTATGAAATAAAACCTAACATTAAAGAAAGAAAAGGCTAGTGTTTTGCGAATTTTATGTTATATTATATAACATGTAGAAGTATCAAGTTCTTCTCTTGGTGAAAATCGCATTTTAATATAAAGGAGATATTCATTATGAACATTGCCCTGATTGCACATGATTCCAAGAAAGAAGAAATCGTCAACTTTGTCATTGCTTACAAACATATATTTGATGTTCATGATATTTATACGACCGGTACGACTGGTTCACGTATCATGATGGGAAGTGGAGTGAAGGTTAATCGATTGCAATCCGGTCCTTTGGGAGGCGATCAACAAATCGGATCGATGGTCGCTTGCAATGAGATTGACATGGTTATCTTCCTAAGAGATCCGCTCGTAGCTCAGCCTCATGAACCAGATATTACGGCATTGCTTCGCTTATGCGACGTGCAAAGCATACCTCTGGCTACTAACATCGCATCTGCGGAGCTGCTAATCAAATCGATGGAGAGAGCCGATTTAGCATGGAGAGATATTGTGAAAGATAAATATAAAGATTCTACGGCTATGACAGGAACAGCGGGGTAGCCATACAGCTGAATGGTGATGAATAATCTCGAAAGGGTAAGCAAGAGTGAGGGAAACCCCATAAATAGAAAGAGCCTTCAAAACCACTCTGGAAGTGGAATTGAAGGCTCTTGTTCTACCGCCATAATCACCTACAAACTTGGCAAACTTAGCAATTGATTATGAAGCTCTTCTATTTCATGTCGAATTCGAATCCCCTGTTCCCATGAATCCCTAGTCGTTTGACTGCCGCATTTAACTACTACTCCAGCAAATTCATGCCCAATATAATAGGATAATAATGTAAAGGACGACAACATATTCTGCCATAGCCCCATTCTGTGTTACACTGGAGCCACTTTCCAATGTTGCCTTATTTAAAGACAATACTCCAAGTACTTATAGTGATTGATTCAGATGTGAATGCTGCGGCATTAGGTGAATCCATTTGGGGAACAGCAGCAGGTTTGAGGACCATTCAGCATTAAAGGGTGCACTTGCACTAGCGAGAACTCAAGTATAAAGAAAGCAGGTGTATTGCAATGTCAACGATGAAGGCGGCTGTATTAATTAAACCAGGAGAAATTCAAGTAAAGCAAGTACCGATACCGGTGCCGAAACCAGATGAAGTACTCGTACAAGTCAAATGTATTGGAATTTGCGGATCTGATGTGCACTATTATGAGCATGGCAGAATAGGTCGCTATGAAGTGAAAAAGCCGATCATTCTAGGTCACGAGCTTGCTGGCGTTGTTGTTCAAATAGGGGGCAGCGTACACAATGTTAAGGTTGGGGATCGTGTAGCGGTGGAGCCTGGAGTAACCTGCGGACGTTGTTCTTACTGTAAAGCTGGTCGTTATAATTTATGCCCAGATGTTATATTTATGGCCACTCCGCCAGTTGATGGTGCATGGTCGGAATATGTAGTCGTTCGCTCTGATTTTTTATTTCCTATTCCAGATGAGATGAGCTTTGAAGAGGGAGCATTATTAGAACCGTTATCTGTTGGATTTCATGCTTTGAAACGAGCTCAGATACAGTCACATGATCGGGTACTCGTAACAGGGTTAGGCCCAATAGGACAATTGACGGTTCTTGCAGCACGATTATTTGGTGTAACAGAGGTGTATGGAAGTGATGTAGTTGAATATCGAAGAGAACTCGCACAGACACTGGGAATTAATGGCGTATGTGACCCGGCCTCTCAATCGCTTCGGGATCAAGTCAAGGATTGGTCACAGGGTCAAGGGATGGATGTAATTATTGAAACTTCAGGCAATGGAGCAGCTATATCAGATGCAACAGCTCTTGTAAAAAGAGGTGGGAAAATAGTATTGGTCGGGCTTCCGACAGTTGCTAGCATTGGCTTGAATATAACAGAGATAGTAGACGGAGAACTCGATATATTGGGCTTGTTCCGCTATGCGAATACGTACCCAGCAGCTATCCGAGCTTTAAATGCTCAGCAGGTATCCCTAGAATCAACGATAACTCATAAGTTTAAATTGGATGAGATTCAAGAAGCATTAGATGTTGCGATCCATAATAAAAATAGTAGTATGAAAATTATGATATATCCTAATTAAAAGGATAGAAATGAGGGGAAATTGTTGATTAAAGGTATCGTATTCGATTTTGATGGACTAATTATTGATACTGAAAGTGCGTGGTATGAAGCTCTCAAAGAAATTTATGAGGAGCATGAAGCTTATCTTCCGTTAGAAACTTGGGTGAAATGTGTCGGTACAAGTCATGATGCTTTTGATCCCTATTTGCATTTGCAAGAAATCTTGGAACGGCCTGTCGATATGGAAGAGCTTAAACAAATTGTGGCACAGAAGCATGATTGGATTATGCAAGCGAGAGACTTAAGGCCGGGAGTGGAAAGTTATTTGCAAGCAGCGCAACAATTAGGATTGAAGATTGGAATTGCATCAAGCTCTCATCGGGCTTGGGTTGAGCGTTTTACCCATCAATTTAATATTTACGACTACTTCTCTTGTATGCGTACAGCCGATTATGTTGAGAAAGTAAAACCAGATCCAGAGCTATATGTACAAGCTTTGGAGGCGCTGGATTTACAACCAGAAGAAGCTATTGCATTTGAGGATTCTCCTAATGGTGCCAAAGCAGCTCATGCCGCAGGATTACATGTTGTTATTGTTCCTAATACCGTTACAGGTGAACTAACTTTTGGACCACATGTATTACGACTAAATTCAATGGCCGACCAAACCTTAGAAGAAGTAATAGCAGCGGTTCAATCCAAGCATCAGTCATCGATTTAGTTCACAGAATTACAAGCAAGAAACGTCCCAAAAAGCTTTAAACTCGCTGAAGGGATAGTTCTTTATGGATATTAATGATAGAAACACAAAAAAATAGCGGTACAGGTGAGATAAGATACTCCTGTACTGCTATTTTTTCTGCTCTAAACTTGATATTTTCGCATAAAGCCTCAGCGATTTGACGGGAAGAGTAGATTCGTTGCACGTATATATAGAATCTCTCCTTTAGTATATGGGTGAATGGTATCTCCATTATACTAACAAACGGAGTAAGCGAATGATTCTGGAGAAGCGTCAGCGTTCGCCTTTGTATCCGGATTCCAACCACCTATTTAATTCAAGGAATCGGGATACAACAGCGATCGTAAGAACATTCGCTTACGCAGTTTGCCTGTGTGATCAGAAGGGTGGGGGGGGGGGGGGGGGGGCGGGGGGCGGG
>JBHGUX010000011.1:0-29405 GCA_048976605.1 Pristimantibacillus sp.
ATTGATGTCCAGTGGTTCCCTTCGGGTACGGAGCTTCTGTTCGCGGCACCGGATTCAACCGGCTTCACCCAGCTCTTCCGCATCCGGACTGATGGCACAGACCGGAGACAAATCACGCATAATACGGAAGGAATGCTCCATGACGTTCGGCTATCCCCGGACGGAACCTTCGTGCTTTATACGTTCCCCGGTGTCAGCATCTCCATCATTTCGACTTTGCATCTGGCCACCGGCACCATCTACACGCTGGAAGGCGGACCGCTCGCCAAAAACTATTTTCCGGTATGGTCCCCGGACTCCCGGAGCATCGCCTACAGCGCAACCTCCTATAAGGAGCCGAATTATTATTCTCTCATCCAACTCGATAGTCGTACCGGTCAGAATCAAAAGACGTTGGCGGCTTCCGACTGTTTTTCCACTCCCGTTAGCTGGTCGCCGGATGGCGGAAAAGTCGCGTATTTATCGGGATGTGCAGGTGAAGAGAGCGCAAGTCAACTCTGGATTGTCGATATCAGAGAGCCGAAGCCAGTGAACGTCCTCAGCGGCGGCCGGATTACCGCCCTGCAGTGGTCTCCTCGTGTCGAAAGTGTTTCGGAAAATATCTACTCAAGCTTAGTGTACCGGGTATCCTTTCCGTATCCCGCAAACTGGCGCCGGGTCAGTGAAGAGAGGTACGAAGGGCCAAGCGGTTTTTTCCAGGTATCTGCGATTTCAGCGGGGGACCGGATTGCCGATGTATGCAGCTCCGAAGCTTTTCATCCATTGATGCCATACGGCTCTTCTCCTCGAATTGTCATGATAACGTTACTAAACCGAGAGGCATGCTTCATTTTTCCGTCGGCAGACCAACCGGCGGAGATGAAGAAACAAGCAGCCCTCATCGTGAGATACCCTCGCCCTGTCCGTATCGGTGAAACATTCTACAATTATTTTATCCTGTGGGCTGACGTCAACCACATCTGCCAAATTGGCGGGCGGCTGTTGTTCCTTTAACCAACCTTCATACAGGCTGTTTTTTTTCCAATCGGAAGGATTCCGCTGCCTGCGGCAAAGTGTGATGCTGGCTAAAAGAAATGATCGTAACTGAACTTTCGGGGGCGGGTTGGAATAACAATGGCTATGTGTTGAGTAATGAAGACCTTCCCCGTCCCGGGTCTAGTAAAAGTTCCGACTTATGCACGATTCCTCCAAAACTTTCTTCGATTACAATAAATTCATTAAGTTGATGTCTTTTGCGACATAAATTTCAATGCAGGCAATGTTATTCAATACTAAGGAGATGAAACTATCAAAAAGGTAAGAAAAGTTCTGCTTTATTTGGGAGCATCGATTATTCTGCTTGTTGGGTTAGCGTTGATTTTCCCGACATGGACTCCCAAAATAGACGGCGTAAACAGCATAGGCGTACTCGAGCAAGTCCAAATTAATGGCACCAGTCATGAATTGATGATACGAGGTCAGGATAAGAACAATCCAATTGTAATTTTTGTACATGGGGGTCCAGGTGTTTCGGAAATACCCTATGTAACCAAATACCAAGACCTATTAGAGAAGAACTTCACCATAGTCCATTACGACCAACGAGCTAGCGGGAAATCTTATCACTTTGGTGAAGATTATTCCAATCTTTCGACAGATCTATTAGTAAAAGATTTATTGACTTTGACGGATTACATATCCAATCGTTTCAACCAAAAGAAGGTCATACTAGCCAGTCATTCCTTTGGAACATATATTGGCATACAAGCAGCGCAGCAAGCTCCTGAAAAATATGAAGCCTATATCGGCATTGGACAGATGTCCGATACCTTAGAAAGCGAATTGGATGGTTTGAATTTCACGATTGATCAAGCAAAATTGAGCGGTAATACAACCGACGTTGAGTATTTGCGAGGGTTAACTGAAAAAGTTCAAAGCGGAGATATTTATACTCCACGCGATTATGTTCGAAAGTATGGCGGTGCTGCAAGACTGATCGATGATATTGCGGATATGGATAATGGTCTATTGTTCGGACCGGAGTATAACTTATTAGATCGCCTCCGTTATTACCGTAGCGTATCCTATTCACAAGAAATTTTAATAGGGCAAGCATTCACAAAACCTCTGCCTACGATCGTCACAAAACTAGATTTACCAGTGTATTTTATAATGGGACAATACGACTACATGACTTCCACAAAAGCTGCCAAAACATACTTTGATCAAATTGATGCAAATAAAAAGGAATTTATAACGTACGACCAATCCGCTCATTATCCACAATTTGAAGAAAAAGAAAAGTTCTCAAAGTGGATGGAAGATTCATTCGCAAAATGACGGATTGTTAAGCGCCTTTGTCAGTACATAGCCGCTGTCGCAAGATATATTATTGCGACTGTTAATGAAGATTCACATCATATTAAGATAGAAGCCCTGACGCTTATAGTCAGGGCTTTTATTTATAGCTTGTACCTTAGTAGAAGGAATAAATAGTTTAGTTATTAAATATGAATGAAATATGCTAATTGTAAGCGGATACACAAGAGCAGTTTACTTAGGTGACTTGCAGCACACAAAAGGAGGAGAAAGTAGAATGGCAACTAACAAAAAGAAGTTTCTTCTTTTTACAACGGCATTACTATGTCTTTCCATGTTATTTGGTTGTGCTAGTAATACGGGAACCACAGTCGAACCAAAAGCGAGCGCTAAACCTACTGCAGAGGCTCCAAAAGCTACAGTGAAAGAAGAGGTGAAGGCACCTGCTGCTAAAAAGACGATAACGATTACTTATAGAGATGATGGAATAGGAGTAGAAGGAACATTCTATAAATGGCTCACAGCGGTAGCTGATAGTTATCCTAATAAAGATGTGGAAATTAAGCCAACACCCATTCAAGCATCTGAAGGCGATTATTTTGCCAAAATTGCATTAGCGCTGAAATCGAAGGATACAGCACCAGATATTGTTACGGAAGACACCTTTATTTTGAATTCGGATGCAAGTGCAGGTTATCTAGAACCGTTGGATGAGAAATTAAAGGGTTGGGAAGATTGGACCAACGGAGGCTTTATTGAAGCTATGAAAAAAGGGGTCACTGCGAGTGATGGAAAAGTATACGGAGTGCCCTATAATACCGATTCACGGGGACTCTGGTATAACAAGGAGCTCTTCAAACAAGCTGGTCTCCCGGAAGATTGGCAACCAAAGTCATGGGATGATGTTCTAAATGCAGCGAGAACGATCAAAGAAAAATCGGCTAAGGATGTTGTGCCTATTTGGATGAACATGGGTAAGGCAACAGGAGAAGCTACATCCATGCAGACTTATGAAATGCTGCTCTTTGGTACAGGCGATAGACTCTATGATGATGCGACTGGAAAATGGACGATTAAGAGCCAAGGAATATTGGACGCCCTAGGCTTTATTGAGACGGTTAATAAAGAGAAGCTTGGGCCGCCATTGTCGAAAGTATTGAATGGTCAAGCGAGCAACTCTTCCTCACGTGAATATTTACCAAAGGGTAAGCTTGCTATTTCACTAGATGGTTCTTGGATCACAGGCAACTATCACGAGGGAGGAGCCGCACCTTGGCCGGAATATAAAGATGTATTAGGTTTTGCACCAATGCCTACTAGCAAAGGTCAGGCACCTGGATCCATTACTTTAGCTGGAGGTTGGGCTTTATCGATTCCAAGTAATGCGCAGCATAAAGACGAAGCATTTGATTTTATCAAATACGCACTCAATAAAGAGAATACACAAAAACTTGTTATCTCAGGTGGCAATATAACGGTACGGGCGGATGTGGCAAAAGATCCGGGTTATACAAAAATGCCATTTAACGAGATCGCAACGGAATATTTGAAAAATGCTGAGTTCAGACCAGCACAGGATAAATATCCGGAAGTGTCTACACAAATACAAACCATGGTTGAATCTGTGGCAACCGGTACATCTCCTGCAGAGGCGATGAAAAATTATGCGCAAAGTGTAACGAGAATTGTTGGAGAGGATCATGTAACTGAAAAATAAACGGAAGAAGCTTGCTCAAGCATATCCTAGTGAGTAGGAATGCTTGGGCAACTGATTCTTTATTTTGATTCTTAGTGTGAGGGAGGAGAATTCTACATGAGCAGCTTGACGATTGATGTTCACTATAAGAAAAAAAAATCGTATATGTGGCTCTATTTTTTGCTTCCATCAATAGCGATTATGTTGGTTTTTTTTATATATCCGATTTTGTTAACGTTCTTCTACTCCTTCACGAATCTAGCATTAACAGGAGAGGCCGCCAAGGAACTGAAGTTTATTGGGGTTGATAACTATATTCGTATGTTTGAAGATCCCACGGTCAGAGTTAGCATATGGAATACATTAATCTTCCTAATCGGCTCTGCTGTTATTGGACAACAAGTGTTAGGATTTCTTATTGCTCTCTTAATGAAACATAAGAATAAAATGTTCCGACGCGTCGTTGGTACTATCGTATTAGCAGGCTGGGTAACTCCTGAAATTGTTTGTGCGCTATGTCTGTATAGCTTTTTCGGGGATGAAGGGACTCTCAACGCGATCATTACTTTCTTTGGTGTTCCAGCAGTCACATGGCTGTACACCATTCCTATGATTACTATCATACTGGCGAATATTTGGCATGGCACGGCATTTTCCATGCTTGTGTTTCAAGCAGCATTAGATGATGTGCCAAATGAGATAGAAGAAGCTGCTGTTGTTGACGGAGCATCCCGCTGGCAAATTTTGACCAGAATTATCCTTCCCTACATTAAAGATACGATTACAACGAATATGATGCTCGTTACACTGCAGACACTTGGAGTATTCGGACTTATCTATGCAATGACTGGTGGAGGACCAGGAACATCAACCACAACATTGCCTATCTTTATGTATAATCAGGCGTTTGTTAATTATCAGCTTGGATATGGAACGGCGATATCGTTATTGCTGTTGCTTATTGGCATTATATTGAGCCTGTTCTATATTCGCTCCATGAAAGGGTTGACTTAGGTATATGCTCTGGAAGTTAGTTTTGTTTGATACAAAACTTTGAGGAGAATTCATATGAATACGAAACAACTTAAAGTGACTTATCGGATTTTGCCCTATACGATTCTTGCTTTCATCGGAATCTGTTTTATATTGCCTCTGCTGTGGGTATTGGTTGCTTCAATCGATCCCAATGCTATGCAATCACTAAAACTGCCAAGCAAGATTACTGGGGCGAACTATGTTGATGTTATTACTAATCGTGCAAATCAGCGTGCGTTTGTCATCGGTCTTATTATGTCAATTGGCCAAGCTATACTGGTCGTCATATTGGGAGTGCTTGCGGCGTATCCTTTATCACGGTATCAATTGAAATACAAAAAATCGTTTATGCTGACGATACTATTTATGACTTCTTTACCGATTACAGCGGTTATGGTACCGGTCTATCAATTATTCCTAAGTTTAAAACTATACGATAATATTTTCGGGGTTATCTTATTTTATGTCGCATCTTCTATGCCCTATGGAATATGGATGCTGAAAAACTTCATGGATTCGGTGCCGAGTGACTTGGAGGAGGCAGCATGGATTGACGGCGCATCGGTCTTAGTAGGTATCCGCACAGTTATTGCTCCATTAATGGTTCCGGGTATTTGCACCGTAGCAATCTTTACTTTCTCGGGCAGCTGGGGCAACTTCTTTGTTCCCTATATCTTATTGCAGACCCCTGAAAAATTCCCAGCCGCTTTGAAGCTTTATCAGTTTTTCGGACAATATGGTATGGCGGATTATGGCAAGCTTGCAGCGTTCTCTGTGATGTACGCCATACCTTCGATCATCCTGTATATCCTATCGCAGCAGTATATGTCCAAAGGATTTAGCCTGCAAGGTGGAACGAAAGGGTAAGAAATATACACGATATAATAAAATAATACCGGAGGTGCAGATTAGTGAGCATTAGAATTGGTTTGATTAGTTTTTGGCATGTGCATGCATGGGATTATACCAAGCAAGCACAGGAACATGAGGATACCATTATTACTGGCGTTTGGGACGAAGATCCTGAGCGCGGACAACAAGCGGCAGATCGCTTGAATGTCGCTTTTTATGATTCACTCGATGACATGCTTGGGCAGCAGGACATAGATGCCGTTATAGTTGATGCGCCTACCAACATACACAGAGAGGTTATGGTTGCTGCAGCCAAAGCGGGTAAACATATTTTCACTGAAAAGGTGATTGCCGCAACTCTGGAAGAAGTTAACGAAATCATATCGGCAGTTTCCGATAATGGGGTTAAATTAACTGTATCTTTACCTCGTTTAAATGAGGGGTATACGCTATCGATTCAAGAGATTTTACACCAAAGTCTGCTCGGGAAGATTACATACGTTAGAGTTCGACTATCTCACAATGGTGCTATTGCCAATTGGTTGCCTGAGCATTTCTATAGTCTGAAACAGTGTATGGGGGGAGCTTTAATTGATCTTGGGTGCCACCCGATGTATCTGACTAAGCTATTCCTAGGTCAAGATGTAACGGGGGTAAGTGCGAACTTGGGCTATGTAACGGGCAGAGAAGTCGAAGATAATGCAGTAGTAACCTTGTTTACGGATTCGGGGGCTATTGGGGTAGTAGAAGCTGGCTTTGTGAACAGTCACTCGCCGTTTACTATTGAAGTACATGGAGTAGATGGGACATTATTATACGGAGCACCAGAGGAGAAGCTACTTCTTAGATCTAATAGTACTTCTGACACCTCTAATACTTGGATAGAGGTACCCATCCGCGAGAATCATGTAAGTGCATTTCATCAATGGATCAGTCATATCAAGAATAATACGCTTGCAGTAGAGAATGTTCAGAGGGCGGTAGAACTTACTAGATTAATGGAGGCAGCAAATCAATCTGCTCATGAGGGTCGAGTGATAAGGTTAACGGAATTGAGTTCTTAATGTTACCTGCTGTAAGCGAATTAAATAACTGAAAAGTGACGGTGAAATGAGATGAGTAAAGTATTTCGTATAGG
Source organism: Pristimantibacillus sp. (assembly GCA_048976605.1). Classification (GTDB taxonomy): domain Bacteria; phylum Bacillota; class Bacilli; order Paenibacillales; family Paenibacillaceae; genus Pristimantibacillus. The sequence continues at coordinate 7,020 of JBHGUX010000011.1, forward strand.
CATTATTGGATGTGGTGGAATCGCGAACGGGAAGCATTTTCCAAGCTTAAGTAAGTTAGAAAATGTTCAAATTACTGCTTTTTGCGACATTGTTAAGGGACGAGCAGATGAGGCGGCACTAAAATATGGCAGCCCTGATGCTATTGTCTACACCGATTATAAGGAACTGTTGAAGGATAGCTCTATTGATGTCATTCACGTTCTCACACCAAATGACTCTCATGCAGAAATTTCTATCGCTTCTTTAGAGGCAGGAAAGCATGTGATGTGCGAAAAGCCAATGGCGAAGACGTCAGCAGAAGCTAAGCAAATGGTCGAAGCGGCAAAACGTACAGGAAAAAAACTAACTATTGGATATAACAATCGATTCAGAGAAGATAGCCTATACTTGAAAAAACTTTGCGAATCAGGAGAGCTGGGTCACATATATTATGCGAAAGCGCACGCCATTCGGCGAAGAGCTGTACCGACTTGGGGCGTATTTCTGGATGAGGAAAAGCAAGGGGGAGGACCGCTGATTGATATCGGAACTCACGCCCTTGATCTAACCCTTTGGATGATGAATAACTATAAGCCAAAGGTCGTTCTAGGTACCAAATATCATGAACTTTCCCAAAGAGAAAATGCTGCGAATGCTTGGGGACCTTGGGATCCCAAACAATTCACTGTTGAAGATTCGGCATTTGGAATGATCGTGATGGAGAATGGCGCAACGATTATGTTAGAGTCCAGTTGGGCACTCAATTCGCTTGATGTGGATGAAGCCAAGTGCAGTTTAAGCGGGACAGAAGCAGGTGCGGATATGAAAAATGGACTTCGAATAAACGGAGAGAAGCATAGCCGTTTATATACGAATGAAATTGAGCTGAATGCAGGCGGAGTTGCTTTCTATGATGGTAACGAAGAAAAAGCGCCTGATGTAGAAATGAGACGGTGGATTGAAGCGATTGAGTTAGATAAGGAGCCCGTCGTAACTCCTGAGCAGGCTTATACCGTTTCTTTAATTCTGGAGGCTCTTTATGAATCAGCTAATACAGGTAAGGCTATATATTTGAATGAGTGAGACAACAAGAGAATTTCAATTACAGATATGAGATTATAGGAGTGTAAAAAAACGCCGGTGACCTTAAGCAGGTGACCGGCGTTTTCATATTAGCGTTTCGGCATTTTGCTCTCATCCATGTACAGCAGGTTCCAGCGGTGTCCGTCCAGGTCGGCAAATCCTGCGCCGTACATCCAGCCGTCAATTTCATTCGGCTTGCCAAAGATGTTTCCTCCGGCAAACTCTACTTTTTGAATAAAGGCATCAACTTCTTCTCTGCTTTCAGCACCAATAGAAAATATCACCTCTGCGCTATGCGAAGTATCTGCGGTTTTTGAACCTGTAAATTTCTCGAACACCGCATCCGGGAACAGCAGAATCGTTGTTTGGCCTATCGCAAGCTTGGCTCTCTCGTTTCCAACGCTCACCGCATGGAATCCAATCTCATTGAAAAAGGCAGTTGATTTCTCAACATCTTTGACTGGCAGGTTAATCCAGATCTCTTGTGACATGGCAATAGCCTCCTGGAATATATTTTCAACTACTCCTACTATACTCTACTACTGACAGCAGAAGCGAATCTGAATTTAAATTTCTGGACTAAAGTAGAATTAAAACATCTGTTCTATTTTTCATTAAGCTAAAGTGCAGAATAGTTCCAATATGTGGTATTATTCAGATGATAATGTTACAAGATTTATGGATATAAGTCCATGTAAGACAGAAACGAAGCTGAAGAAATCATTAGATTTCACATAGAAGATACGGGTTGTTGCTGGGGGATATTTAACAAGGATGATGCTGAATTTATTGGAACTTGTGGCTTCCATTGCTGGTTTCAGGGAGAACAACCTAGAGCTGAAATCGGATTTGATCTAGAAAAAGAATATTGGGGATTATGTTAACGGGAAATGATAGTTTATTTCTTCAAAACGACAGAACAAACTGAGGAGATCAAATGCTACAGGATATATATAGTTACTTAAAAAGTAAGTTTCCTGAATATTGGAGTGATATCAACATCCGTTTTGAGTTAGGTGAACCATATCGAAACGGATCAAAGCGGAGGATTGTTCAAGTAAACAAAAGAGTAAATACAGTTTTCGAAGAGCTTTTTAAACCAACAGATTTTGTATATGTCTTAATCAAAGATTGGGGACCATATGAAGATCCCATGTTTGGAAATACAACCCCGGACTATCTTTATGAATTGTTCCAAGAACAATCAATGGAAGAAGAAACCTTTTTTGATATCGATGAAGATGAGGATGAAGACGGAAATAAAATTGAAGTTAAAAATCATTATCGGTTTAAAGTCTTATCGGGTTTGGTTTCTTCAATTCCATATAAGAAAATCCTTGAAGGGATTTCTCATTATGAGCAAGGAAGAGAACCGTCCATTGGACAAAAAGTTTACTTTTTAAATCGAGAAAAGGACATTCTATTTCATATGTACGATGATAGAGGTTGCATCGCACACGCCATTTCAATGGAAAATTTAAAGATACTATATGTAAAGTATAACGAATGGATTGTGAATTACTGGAGAGAGTACATTGATGATATATTCAAGGAATAGAGATAATTCATCTAACACAAACGGGGAGGATAGCATAATGATAAATTTGAAATAGGATAATTGAGATGATTTGACAAAGACATAAAGCGAAGCAAGAAAGAGATAGGTGGATTAAAGATGTTTGAACCTATAACAGATTATGACTTTAGGATATATTCTGACGACAAAAAATCATACATTACTTTTATACTTGAACAATATATACATAACCGCCTTCCTAGTTTATCCTGTACCATTGATGTGATTGATTACAAATTTTCAGGTTGGAATGCAGATGTATGGTTTTCAATAGACGAACTGATACAATTTATTAATCATGTTGAGGTTGGGAAAGTTTCAAAGAAATGCAGTTTACATGCAATGTCTCCAGATGAATTCAAAATATCAGTTGAGCGAATCAATCGCAGAGGAGACTATTTGGTTACATATTCATTATTAACTTCAAGATGCACTTCCAATGGGCAAATAAATTCGATTTTAGCTGGAGAATTTCATCTTAATCAAGAATTCATGTTTTCAACCATTCAGGATCTAAAACGGTTTTCTTCAGTGATGAAACTTCAGGCTGATGCCGATTTTAGATTAATCTAACGGGGTACTTTAGTGCAACAAACAAAGGAGCAGTCTGCCGGTGGCAACTGCTCCATTTCTATTAATTTTGAAATCGATCATTAGTGTGTCGCCCCAATCAAATAGCAAAACCTTAATCAATTTGAAGGAAACGGTATTATGACTAAGGCTTGTAACGCCTTCATAAATCACGCTTTCAATGATTTAAGTCTAGCTAAGGTTGAGATTGGAACTGCAACTAACAACAGCAAAAGTAGGGCTATACCAGAACGTCTGGGTTTTACTCAAGAAGGGGTTATTGAAACTACGAATTGCTTCAAAATCAATACTTTGACCGAGTTATATACGGTTTTATTAAAGAAGAATGGTTACATGGCAATGTCCGTTGAGCGGGACACGATAACACCACGACAACCGGCTAATAGCTTGTCAAGATTACCAGTAAAGAGGATCTAAAACATGTGCTATAGCTTGTTTGCACATGCGACCAATGCCACTTTATGCGGCTTTCCTTCAGCTCTTTTGCGTTCGTAAAACTCTTTGATGAGTGTTTCGAGAACGGATAAGCCCACACTAAACAGCCATTACCAGCGCGTAACGTAGCTGCCGGGAACCGCGTTTCGTGATTCGATACGTTAGTTCAATATAGCACCAGGAAGAAGATTCAAGTTCGAACGGCAACTTGGTTTTGTTAGTAGGCAGTATTCCAAATTTAATGTAAAGAAGTTCAATCAGTTCAAAACAATAAACCCGGCAGCAGATCAGCGATCCGCTGCCGGATTTATTAAGCGTTAAGTTATCACTTGGAGGAGCAACTGCATAAATGAAATTCAATGTCGGACGACAAGAACAAATATAAAACTAGGGTCGCATAAATCGCGACTTTTTTATTTTGTGTATATGTCGTTTGCACAAGAACTTGTATACACCCCCGGATGACGACAAAACTTATGAAGAGCTTTTGGATCGTCATTAATAGTCGCGTTTACAATTTCAAGCTTACCTAACATCATTTCGGCGAACAAATCGATTCTAGCGCCTTTTCCCAACAAATATAGGGCAATCTCGCGCTTACCCATACATGTGGTTGCACTTATAGCCGTTTCCCAGGCAGCGTTAAGTAACCCGGATTCTTGTTAAAGCAATTTCTTAACCTTGCCAAAATCAGCAGGGGCGTTACAACAAACTCTGAATATTTCCCTCTCATTATTATATGTTAAGTGGAAACATGAGTTTGCCCTAATCATTAGTATGAAGCGGGTCTATCGATTGAAGAATGGTTTATGGTGCAAACCGAAAATAATGTTTTTCTGACCTACGAGCAAGCTATGGAAGAAGAAGTCAGGGAATATTGTGCCATCGAGTCGCCGGTTTCAAACTTGCGGGCAATTTAGCATTGACATAGGAATCCACATAACATAAAATAACTCATAAGTTATGTAACTAAAGAGTTACTTTAAGGAGGGGTCATACTATGAGAAAGTCGACCAAAGGAGCGGACAGCGAAAAAAGAATTTTGGATGCCGCGCTCGCGTTATTCGCCGAGCATGGGTACGGAGACACGAAGATCAGCGATATCGTTAAAGCGGCAGGACTGACCCAAGCCGCGTTCTATTTGTACTTTCCGAGCAAAGAAGCCATTTTCCAGGAAATCCTAGAACGGTTCTACATAAAGTTGGAGAAGCTTCTTCAAGCGGCGGCGGTTCCGTCCGAGTTGAAGAGCGAAGATTTTCCGAGGCGGGTAAGAAGCAATATTGAATCGGTACTCGTTTTGTTCTATGAGAATCCGAAAGTTACGACGATTTTCTTGGCGGAAGAGCGCAACACGGAGGATGTGGAACGCCTCATACATCAAACGATAGTAAGCAATCTTGTTCATAACCGGGCCTCCGGATTCGTACGTCGGGATTTAAGTCCCGAGCTAATTGTGAATGCCATGATCGGGATGTTTATTCAAATCGCGCTGAAAGAGCTGATCGATAAACAACGTCCTCCCAGTGAGGTCGCCCGCGAGTTTACCGAATTATTACTCTACGGTCTTGCTCAAAATCGTTTAGATACGGGGGATTCCGCATGATTCACTTACTGGATTCGTCTATAAGCCTGAATACGTTGATTTGGCTGTTTCTAGTCGCTTTTATGCTCCATGATTTCGAGGAAATCATCTGGATCGAACCTTGGTTTCGAAAGCACTACAAGAGCGTCTGCAGTAAAATTCCGCAAAAATTCCATAAAGATGTCCAATCGTTTGCAAAAATGACTTCATCCCAATTTGCGGTTGCCGTATGCATCGAATTTATCGTGTTTGTTCCTTTTACGTTCCTGGCTACCGAAAAGGGAAATTATTTGCTGTTTTTAGGCTTCAACGTCGTTATGTTGCTCCATGTGTTTATGCATATCGGGCAGTCCGTGTTCCTGAAGATGTGGGTTCCCGGCGTTATCACGGCCGTATGTGTTACGCTTCCTTATACCGTTTATTTATTTTACCGGATGCTGAACGAAAATGTAGTCGAGATGTCGGATATACTGATCAGTCTGCCATTCGGTTTGATTTTGATCCCGATTATCTTGCTCGGACACAAGGCGGGGGAGCGTCTGGTCCCTTAATCATTTAAAACGACGGTTATGGGGTACGCAAAACCCTTAAACGCCTAGAGCCGATCTAGCTCACTAACAGGCAGAATAGTTGAAGTTTAACCACGGTGAACCATATTATAAATGAGACAAATTTTTCATGGTTTTTCTCTTAGATGGAGCTTAAACAGGTTTGGAAGATATTGGGTTTAATGTTCTTTACTCACTGAATGAAGCATATAAGCATTGTTATCTTGGGATGAAATGGTTTTTTTATAAAGGACCGCTATGGTGTGTAAATGATTTGTGATAACGTAAGATATTATAGCTATCCTTTGGTATTTTTACAGTATTGCGTAGAAGGCGAGGGTCTCCCGTATCATAAACGGAAGTTTTAGAACCATTTACTATAAGTTATCATCTTCAAATTCAATGTATCAGAATGACATATTTTATGGCCTGAAGGAGAAAGATTAATATATAAATGGGTACATCTAAATGAATTAGATCAGATTAATCTGAATCCCAAGTTTTTGAAGATAGGCTTAATGCATATCCCTGAATATCCTAGTCATTTGCTTCAGTTGCCGCTTTTATTGAAGTAAAGAGCAGGATAACGAGAAGGAACAATTAAAGCATGTATATCGGTTAAATGGTGGTTGTTGTGCAGGGAAGTCCACAATGACAAAGAAATTTGTTAACGAGTTAGGATTTCAAACACTGGAAGATAACGTGATGAAGTACAGACCATTCACAAATCCAGTTGAATACCCTGCGCTACAGTATCCTCATTCAGGTTTAGATTAGGATAAATGGTTCAATAAACCCAACGATGAACATGTTCATTGGCTTTTTCAAATTGTCGAAGAGATGATGGAATTTTTTGTTGCGGATTTGTTAAAAATGCCTACTGGGATAAACCAATCATTATAGACTTAGGAATTATGCCCGAGCGTATATTACCCTTTATTCCAAAAGAAAGAATGATTTGCCTTTATACTTCTGACGAAGAAATAGAAAAGTTATATTTATTTAGAGAAGACCATAAGATGATTATGATGTTATTAATCTTACATCAAATCCAGCGGTAACAATCGCAAATAGTAATAAAACATGGTTAGATTTTCTCATGATGTAAGAATCGCCTTCATTCGAAATGGCATCAAAACACTGGAAAGAACACCCGATTTGAATGTTGAAGAACAGTTTGAATTAGTTTGTGAGCATTTGGATTATGAGATAAAAAACACTTGTTGATTTCATTAGTAGGTAACATAATACAGGCAGCCCATGGTTGGCAGCCTGTTGAGCTAACGAGAAACTTTAGCTCAATACACAACTGTGATGAAGCTGCCGCGTCGATCGGCAGCTTCATTGTGTTAACGGGCAGTATTTTTCAATAGCTCTTGTTTTTATGCTCTAGATAATGGTAAAATTTTATAGGAACATGTGTTTGCTTTTTTTTGTTTTCCAACAGATAGGGGGAATAGGCGTGCTTGAAATCATTGAAAAAGAACAATTTTCGATTGTTGGAAAATTAGGAGAGGGATTTGCTAATGAAGCTCCCCAATGGATACCATCATTATGGAAAGAAGCAAATAGTAACTTTAATGAGATAAGCAATCTTGCCATCTGGCTCCCTTTTATTACGTTAAAGGAGTCGATGTGTAGATGATACAATTGACGAACCGACAGGCACGGCAATTTCTGCTATTGAAGCACGGGTTGTTGGGCGAAAATCATTTTACTGGAAAGCAGGGAGTATTGGATTTTGTGCGGCAGGTCGGCTGTATTCAATACGATCCCATCGATATTTGCGGAAAAAACGCCGAACTGGTGTTGCAGTCGCGAATCAAAGGATTTACCAAGAACATGCTCGCCGAGTTGCTGTATCAAGATAGAAGCCTAGTCGATTATCCCGACAAGAATTTGGCCATTATTCCTGTCGAGGACTGGCCGTATTTTGAGCGATACAGGCAGGCTGCCCGACAACATGCCAAGCACTATCCCGAAATGGAAGCGTTGATAGAGCAAGTACGAGCTCACATCCAAAATCACGGTTCGATAAGTTCGGATGATCTAAAATTGGATGGAAATTTCGCTTGGCGATCGGCCATCCACTGGAGCAGCGGAAACAATTCATCCCGGTCGGTGCTGGAGCAGATGTACTCGACAGGTGAGTTTATTATACATCACAAAAAAGGAATGCGTAAATATTACGATATCGCCGAGAAGTACATACAGCCAAATCTGCTGAATGCGCCGGAGCCGCTGGAAGGCGAGCTTGAGCATCACAAGTGGCAGGTACTGCGTCGAATTGGTGCTGTTGGCCTTTTATGGAATCGCGCATCCGATGCCTTGCTGAACATATGGGGAATGAAAGCGAAGCAACGCAACGAGGTTTTTCGCCAACTATTGCACGAATCTCGCATTGTTGCTGTTGCTGTGGAACAAATGAAGGATATACTTTATTGCCGCACGGAGGACTTGCCGCTTATTGAAGCCGTTCTGCACAATCCAGCGCCGAAATGGCGCTGCGAGCTGATTGCCCCACTAGATAATTTCATATGGGACAGAAAACTGATCAAGGAATTGTTTGGATTCGATTACACCTGGGAGATTTACACGCCTGCAATCAAACGAAAATTCGGCCATTATGTGTTGCCTCTAATATACGGAGAAAGCCTCATCGGACGAGCCGAGGTAATCGCGGAGCGAAAAACCGAGACTCTCGTTGTTAAAAACATCTGGTACGAGAACGACATAAAGCCAACAAAGCAATTGCGAACAGCTTTGAATAATTGTTTTCAAAATTTTGCATTATTCAACGGATGCGAGAGGATTTCGACAGAGTCTATGAACTGATAATTCCATTTCCCCCGGTAACATTGCCAAAAAGTTTCCAGGCACGAAACAGGTAAGCTGACGTGTACGATAGCGCCGTTGTATGTGTACATGAGTTTCAAATGAAGAACTTTGTAATGGGATTTAAGAGTTCTTTCCCGAATTGATAAAAACTATTGATTTTTATAAGGAGGCTAGTTATATGTCATATAATATTTATATTTCCCGTGGTCGCGAACGTCGTTGTAACCGAGCAAGGTGTTGATGCATCACTGCGCGACATCGCTCGCAGAGCTGGTGTCGGGCTTGGCACACTGTATCGTCATTTCCCGACGAGAGAGGCGCTGCTCGAAGCTTTGCTCCGCTCAAGCTTCGACGAGTTTACGACGAAGGCACGTGAGCTCGAAACTACAGGTTCACCTGATGGTGCACTCGTGTCATGGCTGCGCGACGTTGTCGCATTTACAGGCAATTATCAAGGTGTTGTGGACGTGATGATGGCAGCCAAGGAGGACACAGAGTCCGCACTTCACGCTTCATGCATCACGATGCGCATGGCAGGTACGCGGCTTCTTACTCGTGCTCAGGCCGAGGGTATGGCGCGTACCGACATGGATGGTGATGACTTGTTCTCGTTAGCTGCTGCGCTTGCGTGGCTCCACAACCAGCCTTCGTCGGCGCCACGGGCTGAGCATCTCTTCAATATTATTGCTAGCGCGATCTTGAAGAATCGACTAATTTAGTTACAACTTGAAATTGATGCTCGTGCTTTGCTTTTAAATGATTACTAACGGGACACGATGGTTTAATCAAACAAGGAGCAGTTTGCCAAAATCGTTCAAGCCCACACTGACGAGGAGAAGCAAATCTTAAAGAATTTGTTGGTCATAATCAATGAGCGCATATAAAGAAGAGGTTTTCCCATGAATTCATGGAGAAATCTATCAGTTAAAATACGCTTGTTCCAATTGGGGAGCATTTAAAACAGCCAGAAATGAATCATCCACATGGTGCCTAAACATTAAGTTAACTAGGAACGTTAGTTTAATAAAGCACTAGAACGAAGACTCAAGTTCGAACGGAAACAATAAACCCGGCAGCAGATCAGAGATCCGCTGCCGGGTTTATTAAGCTTTAAGTTATCACTTAGAGGAGTAAATGCACAAATGAAATTCAGATGCCGCATTTATTGCGGCATTTTTTTTATGATATCAAGTTCTTGTCAAAGTTCGATGACAAGCTGTGAGCGCTTTCGAATGTTCGTGGACCTGCTTGCAGCGTTCACAATTCAAGCTTGCTGGTTTCTGTGACTTTTTACATATTTATGGTCTAATGGAACCAGAAGGAAAAGCAAGTTAAAAAAAAGTGCATCGTATTCTCCACTTAATCAGGCGAATATACTCATATCTCTTTGTAAACCTCCTGTGATACATTATGGGCGTAATATACCGTTGCGGCGATCTGTCGCACAGGAGGGGAAACTTTTATGAAATTATGGCGAAACAAGACATGGCTGTCCCTATGTCTCACAGCAAGTTTAATGCTTCCAGCGATGACTTACGCGGATGCGGGTGCACCTCCAGCTAACCTGATTGAGGTCTATCAGACCGACGGGCAACTGCTTGATTTTAACGCGGAGAAGGCACTGGTCTACAAGGAGCAAAGTCAGAAGGTGCTGATTGAACAATTGGATGGGAGCGCATCGTTAGAGATTGCAACAGGTATTACAACGAAGCCGGATAAGGCAGCACTTACGGCGGATGGGGCTATTTTTCACCTGTCGGGGGTAAATGGGGAGTCGATGGAATATCGAAACGGTACGCTTCAGAGGCTGCAAGCTTATTTTTGGACGGTTAACGGTCCTTATGTAGCCTATTATGACAGCTCTGGAACAGACGGTTCTCTTGATGAGCCAGGAACGAACGGACTGCGCTTGCGCCACGGCAATACGGTGGAGACGATTGTTAACCCGGTCAATCATTATTCACCGCTTGGTGAGGCAGAGATTCTGGATGATGGTACTGTTCTATATTCCTATGTGGAGCAATTGTTCAGTTACAAGGATGGTATAAGCACCGCCTTGACGGAAGCACCGGAATATCCAAACGAGATGGAGATAGACAATAATAACATAGAGGCGGAAGGCCATTCAATTCTCTATCTTAACTACAATCCTGAACCTGTCATTTCGTTAATAACCGATACGGAATCCATTCCGTTATCCGGCCCTTATTTCGATATCGTAAGTTCCTATGCGAATGTTCTTCGCCAGCAGAATTTTGCTACCGCAGGGGGATGGGCCGCATTTCCGCGATTAGATGAAGAACAGCAAGTAACGCTATGGCTGCGCTCGCCAGCAGGGGAAGAGGAGAAGATTGGTTCGGGCAGAGCCGGGTATAAACTTCAAGCGCTGTCCCCTGCTGGAGATGTGGTCTATAGTCTAACGGAGGCAGGTTCGACCCGTTACTACCTTAACCGCGCTGATGCGACGGGAGGAACACGGTCCGAAGTGGAAGTGCCGTCAGGCGGGGCGAAATGGCTAAATAACAGCTGGTGGTTCTGGTCGGATACTAGCGTGTCCAAGCTGTCCGAGGGAGAACCTTCGATAGTATCACTGTCAGCCGCACCTGCAGAGCTGAGCCTTGTGGTTGGCGATGAGCAGCAGCTTGATATAACTGCTGACTATGCCGGTGGTCAGACGAAGGCGGTAACGGAAAACAGCGAGTATGTATCATCAGATCCTGCGGTTGCAACGGTATTGCCGGGCGGACTCGTGAAAGGCATTGCAGCAGGGAGCGCCCAGATTACCGTATCCTATGGAGGGAAGGAAGTGACGGTAGCTGTAATGGTAGCGAATGCCGCTCCTACAGTAGAGCTGTTGTACTTCACCCCGAGTGAACTTCATACCGAGATCGGTGTGCAGAAGACGTTCCAGCTGTATGCGGAATACAGTGACGGAACGGAGAAGAATGTCACTGCCGAAGCTATTCTAACCTCTTCCAATTCTTCTGTTGCAGCCCTGACTTCGGCAGCGAATGGGGTTATAGGAATTTCAATGGGCTCGGCGGTTATCAACGCTTCCTTCGATGGAGCAGCAGCTGCGCTGACGGTGAACGTAGCGGTTCCCAGCGGTTATGTGAAGAAGCTATACACCCTAGGTAATAAGTGGAAGCTGTCGGTAGGGGAGTCGCGAGACCTGCTGGTGTATGCGGAATATAGCGACGGAGGCTGGGAGGATGTCTCGAATTGGGCTGCCTATAGCTCCTCTAACCCTGCCGTTGCAAGCGTAGATTCTGATGGGGAAGTACGGGCGTTGTCCCCAGGTGTTGCTCACGTAACGATTACGTTCAATGGTGTTCAGAAGCTGGTTAAGATTAAAGTGTTGGTCTAGTTAGAATTATACTTAGCTTAGATCGTTTAAAGAGGCGATTATTGTAAAAAAGCACCACTTACTTTCTTCTTGCTTGGATGTAACGAGTAGAACCAAGACTCTTAGCAAATACGTCCACAGGTTTTCAATTTAAGATAGAAATAAACAACAAGCAAATAAACCATCATTCTTATAAGAATGATGGTTTATTTGCAACTTTACATGTCGGATGACAAGAACATCTATACAATCTCGTGAACCAAAAGTACAAGAGTTATTAAACTATACCAGCTAATAGCTTGGTGCTATCTAATTAAAGGTGTCATTCAAATAAAGGAGAACTGGAAATCGGGTAAATTAGACTGTTTTAAGTAAAAAAGGAACACTGAGAGTTCATATTTTTAAAGTGCCCTATACTAAGAATTCATATTTTTGTAGTGTCCTTAATTACGGGATATGTTATTTTTTATAAGTAATTCCATTTAATCAGTTGGTCATTTGTTTGGCGAAACAGATGCAAAAGGCTGTATGGTGTTTGGCTGTAGGCAAATGAATTTATTTCAAGGAGGAAGAACAATGGATTTTAGGTGGATTAATGAAAGCGCAATTACTGAAACAGATGGTAGAATAGAAATATATGCTACAGAGAAAAGCGACTTTTTCTGTAACCACGGAGCAGATTCAGATGAAGGAATCACACCGAAAACACTGTGTAATGCACCTTTTTACTATACGCAAGTATCCGGGGATTTTGTTATGCGAGTGAAAGTATCGCATGATTTTAAAGATACTTACGATTCCGCTTCCATCATGGTAATGAAGGATATGACCCATTGGGCAAAGGCTTGTTTTGAATTAACTGATTTTGATACTCATGCAGTAGTTAGTGTTGTTACGAAGGAAGAATCAGATGATGCAAACGGCTGCAATATTGATAATAATACGGTATGGCTCCAAATTTGCAGAAGTGGGAAATCATTTGCTTTCCACTATTCTACGGATGGAGAAAACTTTTATATGATGAGATTTTTCACCTTACCTGTGGATGAGACTACTGTCAAAGTGGGTTTATTGGCACAGGCACCGCTAGGAAACGGCGGCAAGCGAATTTATGAAAATCTGATTATTGAAAGAAAAACAGTCAAGAATATTCGTATGGGTAAATAATGTTGTCCTATCGAGCTGAGCTTGGAGAAGTGAGATAAGTACTATAGTAGATTCAGATCATGTCGGACGACAAGAACATATATACAACTAGGGTCGCATAAATCGCGACCTTTTTGTATACTTAGATCCAAATAATTGAACAGAAATAAAGGTATTAACTGTGAATTCGTATACAATCAGACCAGTAACAGAGCAGGATTCACCATTTTGCGGGAAATGTTGTATGAATCTTTATATGTCCCCGAAGGTCAAAAACCTTTAACCAAAATGTGATTTATGAACCCTTCTTTTCTGGCTTCTCATTTGGCTCAATTACTGCACGATTTTTTATTGAAGACAAAAAGGAATTGGTTATGTTGGTAATGACATACCAGAACTAGGCATGGGATTAAGGACGGAATATCGAGGAAGAGGAATTGGAACTGCATTATTAAAAATGCTTATCAATGAAATGAAAGAGAAAGGAATAAAGGGAGTATCATTAAGTGTAGATCCAGGTAATTTGGCAGCAGTCAAATTATATCAACGATTCGGTTTTATTAAAGTTGGAATGTTTGATACATCAATAACTATGGTTGCATACCTTTAAATTCATTAAACGGGTAACGATAGTTCAACGAAATAATGAGCAGGTTGCCGATTGGCAGTTGCTCCTATTTTGCCATGAATGAAATTGCTGACCTGCTCATATTAGAACCTATCTCTATATGATCGTTTCAATTCTACTCTATATTGAGTGGGTGATGTCCCAGTCCACTTTTTGAATTGTTTTGAAAAATACAAAGGATCAGAAAAGCCGCAAGAGTTTCCGACCTGTTCAATGCTTATATTGGTGTTCAATAACTCCCTAGCTCTTTTCATGCGAACCTGATTAATGTACTGCTGGGGAGATAAACTGGTAAGCTGCTTGAACACCTTAGTAAAGTGTGTGCGGTGGTAACCAAGAGAAGTCGCTAATTTCTCAATTGAAATAGGCAGCATATATTGCGTTTGGAACCATCTAATCGCTTGCTCTACTAAGCGTTCGGAGTCGGTAAGAACTTTAGTTGAGGAATAATGTAATTTATTTATATTCAAGCGAGCAAACTCGGCTAAGAGTAAGCGAAACCAGCCATCAGTGGCTAAGGTAGTAATTGTCTCGCCAGATTTAAGCTCTAATTCATGTTCTATGGTTTCAAATATGCTCGCCAGATTTGCAGAATCTGCGCCTCTCACGATGGGATTAGTGATTGTAACACCGACATTCTCAAGCATTTCCGTAACATTTCGGCCTTGTAGAGCTACCCAACGATAGGACCATGGTTCAGCTTTGTCTGCTTCGTAGTTAAATAGCACGCCTGGAAAAATAACAAAAATATCTCCTTTTCCCAAATGATACATTTTCCTCTGCCATTCAAAAGTACCAAATCCATGATCTACACTATGAATTAATGTGTAATTATAAACAGCCGGACCTACTTTATGGAGAGGACGAGGTCTAGCTGCACCGGCAAATGTGATATTTAGCTCAGCGTTTAATAAGTACGGATTAATCTGTACTCTATATTCATAATGCTCCGGATTTTCCATCATCAATTCTCCTTTAGAGTACATATCAGAATAATTATACTACAAATCTCCATGTATGAATGTCAATGCTCCATCCTCAAAGTGATGATGGATGTTAAAGAAAACCTTCACAATGGTAGTTTATATTTGCCTGGAGATGAGGAGCTCATAAACGAGCAAAGCAAAGCTCTTGAAGACCTCTACGATTACAACATGACTCGGCCGAGAGAATATGAAAAAAAGGCTGCTCTTCTCAAAAAGATGTTTGCTGAGATTGGTGAGGGATGCTATATTGACCCCCCCTTTTATGCAAATTGGGGAGGAAAGCATGTCCACTTTGGGAAAAAGGTTTATGCTAATTTTAATTTAACTATGGTTGATGATACACATATTTACGTAGGCGATTACACGATGTTTGGGCCTAATGTGATTGTAGCAACAGGGGGGCACCCTATCTTGCCTGAGCTTCGCTCAGAAGGTTATCAATTTAACGCATCAGTTACTATTGGGAATAATTGTTGGATAGGGGCTGGAGCTATTTTACTTCCGGGTGTAACTATTGGCGATAATACAGTAATAGGTGCTGGAAGCATTGTGACCAAGGATATTCCTGCAAATGTTGTAGCTGTTGGAAACCCTTGTAAGGTACTTCGCGAAATTAACGAGCACGATAAAATGTTTTATTTTAAAGACAAAAAAATTGTCAGAGAAGAAAATTCGTTTTAGAGGCTTGCCGAAAGTGAGCCTAGAGGTCGCGCGGCTTACGCTTGCCCATAACTGCTCAAGAAGACAGCCATAGACCAAAAAACAGAGATGGCGGTGCAGGGTAACTTCCCCAACACCACCATCTCTTCATTTCCACTGATGTTTACCAGCACTTGTTCTAACCATTCTATGATCAGCTTAAAGTTAGCATCGAGCGTAGTAAGAGATAGATGTTCGACCATAAAAACTGCGATCTAAAATGTACAAAGACCGGATAAGTAGGTTCCGATTTAGACCGATCCCTTGCCAGTTTAATCTGCATATCCTCGTTATGAAGAATATAATAATAGCTTCTGCTGCCATGCGTCATCACTTCGAATTTAAATAATCCGAGATCAATATATCCACCTTCAGGCTTCTCACGTTCTGCGTCCAGGAGTCCGAACAACTTATTGAGATGAAGGTTTCTGTTCAGGGTCTAAATAGGCTTTTTGATTCTCTAGAGCAGGGGAGTTATAACGTGAGAAATCGCCGCATATATTGCGGAATTTTGTTTTTATGATATCAAGTTCTTGTCAAAGTTCAATGACAAGAACTCGATATCATACCCGACGAATGACAAGAGCTTAGTTACATTTCAGAAATTATCAAATAAATACGTCTAATGCGGATTTCAAACGAAGGTAGTCTGCGAAATTAAGGCGCTCCATCATTCGCATTGACGACATTGTGCAGTGAGATCGAACCTGATTAATCTAGTTGCTGCGAACCATTGAACCACACGGTCTTGATCGACAAGGTATCGGAAATATTAGTTGTTGGATCACCGTTTACGAGAATAAGATCAGCGCGCGCACCTTCGGTAATACGGCCGCGATCGTGAAGGCCAAAGCAACGGGCCGGTTTGGAAGTAGCCGACTGAAGAGCTTCGATCGGAGTGAACCCGGCCTTCACCAGCAGTTGCATTTCGTGGTGGACACTGGCCCCATGAGCAAGGCCGCCAAGGTTCGGAACGGGAACCGGGGCGACATCCGTCCCTACCAGAATATCAACTCCAGCACGGTGAAGGTCCATCACATTCTTAAAGCTGTTCTCCATATTGCCTTGCGGGAACGTATTGAAGCTTGAGTTCAAAATACCGATCCAATCCGGACTTAATTTGGAATGAACACGCGGATCATTCGCCAATTCCGATGCTGGATTCCCAACAATCGATGAGTTTAACACCAAGCATGGTGTAACAAAAGCGCCTGAATCCGCTATGCATTTCACCAACTCGGACGTATTCTCGGGTCTGTCGATAAACAAGTGACCCAGACCGTCGACCCCAAAATCGATGGCTGCTTGAGATGAAAGAGCCGTCAAGACGTGGGCGATGACCAGCTTATCGAACTTGTGGGCTTCTGTCACGGCTGTTTTTAGAATCTCATCGCTTAGAACAGGCAGGCCAGGTGCACCCATGACCGTTCCTTCTTCAATCATAATCTTAATATAGTCGGCTCCATTCTCCACTTGGGTGTGCACATGTTTAATTGCTTCCTCCACCGTCGTCACTTGCGGTATTTCTTCGTGATCGTGAGCGTATGCGGCCAACATCGCTTCTCGGTCTTCCTCCGATAACTTCAAGAGTTCCTTTAATACGAATTCCGGTATTTCATCCCCATCCGGTAGTAATTCATCTGGGTGTCCGCCCGGAGCGGTGATCGCTGTGCCAGCAGAACGGACGTCAGCGACGTCATTCACATTTTTTAACTGAATCTCGCGTCCTCTTTTCGTAAAATCGCCGTTCATTTCGAGTTCAGTTGTAACGCCGAATTTTAAGGCATCTTGTAATCCGCCGATTGAGGTGTGGACATGTGCATCAATCAGACCGGGCATTAAAGTGGCATTTTCCCCATCGATAATCATTGCATCGGCCGGAAGGTCTCCGCCCACTGAAATAATGGACTCCCCTTTGATGACAACATGTCTGGGTGCAATAATTTGTTCTCCATCAAATATACGTACATTTGTAATTGCCGTAATTTGTTCTAACGCAGCATTTTTAGTTACCTTCTCCATTTGAATTCCTCCCATATGTTTGTGTTCAACAACTCGAAGTATAATAGTTAGAACTCTAACTGTCAATTAACTAATAATTGTTTGACAAGCCTATAGGATCACTGTATAGTTTAGTTGCTTACAATTAGCTTTCTAACAATTTCAGGAGGGACGATCATGGAATCCCGAAAGGATACGCCTTATTTGGATTTGTTTCAGATTATCGGTCTTAAATTAAAGAAACGAGCGGACGAGAGTATAAAGGAGCTAGGGTTAAACGCTCAACAAGGAAAAGTAATAGACTATATTTACGAGAACCAGGAAAATCATATTATTCAAAAGGACCTTGCAGATCGGTTTCATGTTCGTGGAGCAAGCATTACAAGCATGCTTCAAGGTCTAGAGCAAAAAGGGTTCATCGAGCGCAAAATCCCGGCCAATAATGAACGACAAAAAAATATATATGTATTGCCAAAAGCGATTGAACTGATTGAAGGCTTTAACGAATCATTCCAGAAGGTGGAGGATGAAATCGTTCAAGCCCTTACTGACGAGGAGAAACAAATCTTAAAGAAATTGTTGGTCAAAATCAATGAGCGCATATAAAGAAGAGGATTCCCTATGAGATTATGGAGAAATTTTGGTGGTTCAACTAACGGGGAACACAGCTTAACAACACGACAGCAGCCGGAGTATTATGTTCGGCTGCTGTCGTGTTGAACTCAAGGCAGAATACCTCCAATATGTGCATTATGTGTCCTGTTTATTTACTATAGATTTCGCCGCCGGTATCGTTACGGTTGGGCCTACCAAACTTAGTACTGCTTTCCCCACGAAATTTCCTGATATAATCGAAGAAATCGGAGAAGCAACTTTTCATGGGGGGATTTTTTTGATTCAGTCGGACGTAGCGCAGATGTTCGTTCGTAAGCTGGTAGCCGCTTATTTTACCACTTGGGCAATTTCCCTTTGGTTGTCCTTTCCTAACATAGTTTTTGGAGGTGCCAGCTGGAATGCAGCTGGTAATTATATACTTTCGGTACAAGTGATTGCTTTGTACGCAGCTCCCGTCATCTTTCTCTATGGAATTCTAATTTCTTCGCTCCTTGAAGCAGCAGCAGTGAAGTTAAAAGTGAAAGGACCGGGTGTGGAGTTAGTATCTAGTTTAATTCAAGTCGCATTTGGGCTATGTTTTGGCTTCGTGCTTCAGTCTTCACAATTAAGCATCATTGGGGGAGTCGCGGCTTTCCTTTTCTTCAGTTTCGAATTAATCATCGTTCGTTACATCCTGAGTCTTAAGTTAAAGATTCGATTGATCTCCTTCGCCGCACCTATTCTCCCATTAGTTCTCATCGCAGGAACGATCTATGCGATATCGCCGTTGAAGCCGCCGTTTACAGCAAATGATGCTGTACAATTTGCCACATCTGCCAACAGCACTTCTATCGACCATTTTCCCAAGGAAAAGGGACAAGTTAAGTTGCAAATTGGCGGCTATGACGTTGTGCGGGAAACGAAAGTAGAGGAAACGTCTCGGAAAGCGATTTACAACGTGGTGTTCACGGAGCGTTGGCGTAAAGGTGAAGAGAATGGTCAATATCAGATGGTCTATAAGGTCAGTCGAGGAAGCCTGGAAGCCAACGGAAGCAATGGTGCGCTGCCTCCGTATTTTTAGTTGAAGTTATCGTATTATGAACCGAACGAAGGCAAAATGTTTTGAAATCTTAAGCTAACGTGCACGATAGCTTAATCAAACAAGGAGCAGTTTGCCACGGCAACTGATCCTTGTTTTCGTTAATTTAACGGGCATATTAATTCCAAAATGTGATAAATGAAAGCTGTCGCCAAGGCAGCTTACGTTAACGGGCAGTTAGTGAAATAGGAAACATATGGAATAGGTTTTTGAATTGCTCTTGATGAAGAAAAGGGCAGGTTATTTAGGAGGTGGTTAAATGGATTCTCGAAAAGAAACACACGAAGAACTAATAGAACGTTTAAGACAAGAGGAATTAAAAAACAACCCTTATGCTGCTTTTAGTGATGGAGTAAATCGTGCTGAATCTGGAAATTTAGCTGGTTTAATTGGCGGTTTGGGATGGAAAGGAACTGGAATTATAATTTTATTATTGATTATAGGTTATATAATTTACAAAATACTAAATTAAATATTAAAGTGGTAATACATTTCCCACCACTTTCCTCAGTGGTGCAGAGCTGTTCTTGATCTGCATGGGTGGCTAACGGGGAACATATAAGAGCGATAAAGACAAGCCGACAATTTCGGAATTCTATTGGTAATAGCTATGAGCTAATTGCTTTTAAAACAGAAGATGCAAGAATTTTAATTGTTTGTATACTTAACAGTCCTTTTAGAAAATTTATCCATGTGCATGTAATCAAATACATAATATATTATCAAGGTGTTTGGTTCCTCCCATTCTAGCCTATATTGGTTGTCGGAAAACATTCTATATCCATCATCGCCACTAATATCCGTAATATGTTTTGTGAATAATTTTGTTTTTGAAACCTGATAAATTTTACTATACTTCAGCTCTTTTATTACAAAGTTTTCTTTGTTATTTGGAGAAGTAAAAAAGATATATTTGGCCTCGCTAAATAAAATCATCCAAATAAAAATATTACCAATTATTAAAGTTGTAGATAGAAGGAGTATTAATACTTTAACTAAGGTATATTTAGTTTTAAAAATGATAGCTATTGTTCCAGATACCAGAGCTATAAGAGTTAAGATTAGATTTAATTCACTCTGACTAACACCAATCTTAATAAGAGAAATGGGCTGGAAGTATAAATCTTTTGAGTTCAGTATCATTATTAATGTTTTAAAAAAAAGGCAAACAACACAAATGATTGAAGTTTTGATGAAAGGCGTATAAATAAATTTGCGAGTTATCAACATTTATAGATCTCCTCGTCTTTACAGTTATAGTAGGCCCAATCTAGTGGTCATTTTTCATAACGAACATTTTTACGATTATAGTCCATTTTTAATTCTGAGATAGTATGACCTATATTTTCACTGAGAGATTTCTGCTATTGATCGGAAACTAAAAGATCTATTTCACTTAATTTTTCTCCTCACTTATAATAGAACGAAAACCGTTTTCCAAATGTTTCAAGTTCTTTTGGAGGTGTGTAATGGATCGCCAAGAAGGCTCGCATATAACAGAAATGCAAGTTTATGATCTTTACTGCCGGTGAGACTAGTTTTCGCAACCGATATAAAGAAGAATGCAGAGGAAGTTTAGCTATCAAAGCTTCAAATTATAATCAATCTATTATTCATTTCGGAATTTAAGTGAAATTGACTCGTTTCTGTGGCTGCCGAGTAACTGATGAATATGAAACAAGGACAAAGCTTTCTGTATGTAAAAGACTTTGTTATTCACGGAGATATACAATATTCTAGAGAATTACAAGGCTAATGCCAGATTTATGATGGATAATCCAGGTATTGCAAGGGAGTTTTCAAGCAGAATAGTGAAAGGGAAATAGGGGGAAAATAGCTCCAAAATGAACGGGGGCTATAGTAATGAATAAATTGGTGATAATATTGTTGCTGCTTATATGTGGGACTAATGGATACATAAATGACAGTATTGTTATGGCATCAGAAAAAACTAAATCAGTTAATTCCGACAAACCTAAACAAGACTCACAAGAATTGATGTATCAAGACATGTTGATGCTGTTCCTATTACCGCATATGGATAAGAAAATAGACGAAATCTATGCTAATTTATTAAATTACTCACCAGAAATTTATCCATATTTCGTTGAAGTTAAGGACGTACATCGTGTAAATGGATTTCGAAAATTCCACTTTTTAATAACTTTAGAAGTTATTCCTACTGTTGGTCCCCATATACCTGTTGGAAAAGACATTCTTATATTCGATATATCTCCAGTTAACCCCGATAATGTTAAGTTATTAAGTTGGAAACACATTAAAGATCCGCAGAAGTCCGATTTCCCACCCAATTGGCAGGATGTATTAAGAGAATAACCACATCAATTTTTCATTGAACTAATGGTGAACGATAGTTGAATAAGACGATACTTCATTAAGTTAACGGGTAGGAGGTAAGATCAATCTCGGTGAACCGTATCATAAGCAAGCACAAAGTCGTTGTTTATAGAAGCGTCAAAGAACAATTCAATGTCCTTGACGCTTCTTTCGTCTGGATTATTTCCAAGGTTTACTGTCAGCATCCACAATTAATAAGTTGTGGAATGCGATAATCGCACTCAACGTGGAAGCAAGAAGGGCTATTGAAACGTATCTTGAAGAACGAAAAGATAGCCACCCTGCCCTTTTCCTAAGCAATAGGAAAGAACGTTTCAGCATCAGGAGTGTACAGCGACACAGCTTCATTACAGGACTTGTACGTGCAGGAGAGGATATTAGCGTGATACAGAGCCTTAAATATTTTAAGCCACTCAATTTGGTTAAGAAGAGTGGCTTATTTTCTATATGAAAATGTAAATTTTGTGGTCAAACTGTACTTTGTGTTTAGATACACTACGGTGAACCGTATCACAAATAGAGGCAATTTCTCTGAAGAAAAACTTGCAGAAGTCTGTATTTACAGAATGCGGACCCTTAAGAGTAGGTTAGATCAGTCTTTATGGAGTATATTGTGTAAACAAGTTTATGTGCGCTTTTTTATTGTTATACAACATATGGATTTGGTTTGAATGACAGACTCATTCTTTAAAATAGGGCGAAATCCCTCTTGAATATAGGTTCTCCACTAACTTGAAAAATTCTTCTGACGATAGATCCTTTTGACGCTGGAGCCAAAGACGAAATAAAGAAAGGGAAGTTGTCAGGTAAAACTCAATTAAGTATGGCGTTAAGGAATGGTTTTGCGGAACGTTTAATTCTAATTGATCCAAAGTGATTTCTTTTTTTAAGCGTTT
>JBHGUX010000012.1:0-5238 GCA_048976605.1 Pristimantibacillus sp.
TCGATAGTACGGATAGTCCATCAGCTTTTGAACCTTTTTCGTCATATCCGCATTTGTTAAAGATTCAATAAGGTATAAGCCTAAATCAATAGAAGCTGAAACACCGCCACCCGTAAAAGTATCCCCGTCCCGTACTATGCGGGCTTTAATAACCTGTGAGCAATAAGGAGTCAACAATTCGTAGGCAGAAGGGTTCGTTGTTGCCATTTTCCCATGTAAGAACCCTGCGGCCCCTAGAAGCAATGCACCTGTACAGACAGATACTTTGTACTGTACATCGCGTGCACTTTGGATCCATGAAACGAATTCTGTATCATATTGCAGTTCTCTAGTGGGCATACCACCAGGAATAAATATCAAATCATACTCAGATAAATCTGGGTTAACATGCTTGATTTTAATCGTCATACCCCGATCGTCAGTAATTTCCTCTTTGTTCGAACAAAGATCCCACGTTACCCCCTCTTTGGCTTTTAGAATGCTTAACCAAGATACCGCTTCGTAAAAACCAACAAAATCTAACGTTGTCATCTTGTCAAACAGAATGTAGGCCATCTTCATCCCTAAGCACCTGACCTTTCATAATTTGAAATAAAAAAGCATCTGATCTAAGATCAAATACTTTGCCCAGGCGTACGGCTTATGAAATATGTGCTCCATCGTAGTTACCTACGTTACGCCAGTGACACATACCAAATTATTCCTAAATCATTTATATCAGAAGCATTTGAATATTTCAACGATAAATTATGTTTCTTGGTGTCTATTATGTAATACTAATTCAAATTATCTCTCGTTATGTACCTCAAAGTTAGGCTTGGCACTTATTAATGTTACACTCGCATTCCCACCGTTTTTTCCATAGATTTGTTGCCGATAGTAGCTGTTTGGCATATAGGTAATATAGGATATAATGCCTGCGCTCATATCGCCTTTAGGGTGCAATTGTCCGGCAACCCAGTAATAAGTCTCTCCAGCTTGAAGAACCGTTTTGGAAGGGTTATAACCTCTTTTTATATTAAGATCTTGTTCATTTTGTCCGTTTTGGCTTTTGCTATATACGATGTGATCATCGCTTTCCTGTGGGATATAGCTATCCGACTTGTTAAACACGATACCTTCATTAGTTTTACTGCTTTCATCAATGGGGCTGATACTGATATGCACCTTACCTCCATCAGAGTTATACAACCATGGATACGGTTCTGTTAGTTCTTGTTTTACTTTGGAATAGGAAACATAAGATTGAAGCGGAGCTGATATCTTTTGTAATTTATATCGATTCTCGTTTGAATCGTAAACCTTCCGATCGAACAGCATCCCTTCGGTTTCAGACCTGAATGGATCATAAGGGTCCTCTACATCTACAACGATAAACTCCAATAATTGTTCATGATATATGCCGTCTGCCGAATCCCACTTGCCTTTATGGATATCAAACGAGTCTATAAACTTTTCGGGAAAATATCTGGGCCACATCGTAAATACATTTGTCCCATGCCATAACACTTCAGCTCTCGACATCGCATGCTTATCAACAGGAAGAATTTCTCCTTGATTAAATGCGAGCATTCGATCAATACTTACTACTGCTTGTTCACGGGTCAAGGGAAAGCTAAGGGCAAGCTCGCCTTCCGCATCTACCCCGGTAAGTAAGCCACGCTTAGCAGCTTCAAATACTATTTTATCGTAAGTGTACTTCTTTTCGGCTTCTTCCACTTCCAGAACAATAGATTGTAGAAGCTCTATGTACTTCGCAACCGCCTGTCCGTAAACAGCCTCAGAACGTAAGTAGCAGGTTTGAGACTTATCCTTTTCGACAATGCAGTAGGTCCCTTCCGTTTTATTGGCCTTGAACTTCGCAATTAAATCATTCTGATACATTCGCAGTTCTTTAATTAACTGGGGAACCTCCCTGACATCATTTATATTCCCGATAGCCATCCCTCTAAAATTCGGAAGGTTCTGAAGAGTTTTTAACTCATCAGGCTTCATCCTCATAATTTCCTGCTGAGATCGTTCCCTGGCAAGCATTCGATTTTTTTCAGCGGCTTGGGTTGCTCTGACCAAGGTTTGGGCAGCATCTCCGCGAATAATGGGACTTGACCAATCACTTCGATAATCATCATAATAGATTCCATCATTCCTAGCTGCATCGTAGTAAGGAAGAAACAACGAGGCATCGGATGGTTGTGTACGGATCGGAAGATTAAGCGCTCGTACAACCATGGTTAAAAACTCTTCTTCCGTTATGAGAGTATCCAGTTTGAAAGTGCCGTCCGAATAACCGCTATCATTTGATGGTTCTGCTGAGACGGATTGAGAATGAATTAGGAACATGCTAATAAAAATAACTAGAGCTAACATTGTAGATAATAGTTTTTTCATATTCATTACAAAAATACTCCTTCTTTAAATTGATATTGTTTATATATCGGTTTTTTTCCAATAAATATGAATTCATATTTATTGATTAATCAATATCAATTAGTTCCACATGTAAAATAGAGCGACGACTACCACTACGACAATACTGATACTCAAGTTTTTTTTGTTTTGTGCATCCATCAATCGAACCTCCTTTTTTGTGCTGTAACTTAGTCGAAAAGATTATAGACGATTAAAACGAGAACGATGATTCCAGTAGTACTGATTATTAATCCTTTTTGCATCGTGGACTGATATTACCTTGCCATAATACCGTTTATTGTTTCAGCTATAGCAGCTTCATGAGTAGTAACCTGACCGCTTCCAATATATTCGAGTTCGTATTCTTGAAGATTCCAATCGTTACTTTCATAGCGATCTAATAATGCTCTTGATCTCGGCTCATACGCTCGAAGCAGGCGCAGTTTCCAATCGCTGATGAGTTCGAACCGGGGCGCGATATTAACGGTAGAAGCAGCTATGGTTAGCAACGCTTCTGTAGTAACGGTCGGGCCGCCGCGTAGACGCCAAATCTTACCGTAAGAAGATTCCTTTAAAGCAAGCTCCACCGCATATTGTGCGGCATCATTGAGATACAGATACTCTCGTTTAACAGAGGGGTTACCTAGAACCTTCACCTTTTGCCCTTTTGCGATTTTCTTGAGTGATGACATCCATACCTATTTTTATTAATCTCTCAACCAGATCGTTTCCTATTGCTCGGCCTGCTCTTACAACCATTGCTTTACGCATTGCGATCACTCCTAATTTTTTTATTAGATTTTGATATTATAGGTCGGGAAGATTACCTGAATTGGTTCCTACCCGAAACGGCGTTGTAATTCCCTCGTAGTTCAGCATCATGCTCATCCCCATTGAGGCATGCTGGAGATTATGGCAGTGCGCCATCCACAAGCCCGGATTGTCCGCAACAAGGTACACTTCATACGTTTCTCCCTTTTTTGTCAGGAGTGTATCCAAGTAGACAGGGCTGCCCTTTAAAAGAACACCGTTTTTGCTCCATACCCGGAACGTATGCCCATGTATATGGAACGGATGATCCCCTCCCCCCTCATTAGTGATTGTAATGAGTACACGATCCCCTTCCTTCACATTCATCGGTGGAATCTCGTGGAAGGAATGGTTGTTGATCGAGCTGACGAAGAGGGAGCGTCCAAGTCGTAATTCAAATTGCTTATCAACCGTCAGCTTATTGAGCGGATCATTCGGAAGTGGGGAGCCGTAATTTACGAATGAGAATATCTCTCTTCCGCCTGACGGCTCCGGATCGGTTCCGCTGCCAAGCGTAATTGAAAGGCGCTTATCCAAATCGTTTCCTATAACGACCTTGTTATGCTCGGGAAGTTGAACGAGCAGATCATTGCGCTGGCCTGCCCCTATCGGTATAGTAACATCTTCCAGCATACCAGTTTCATGTAAATTGTGGCCATCCATTGCAATAACTTGGAAGGCGGCCCCGTCGACCGAAATGTTTATCGTATCGTTTCCTGCATTGATCAGTCTCAGTCTCTCATAATCGCCTGCTTTTCCCGCTAGATTCAATCCACTAGCACTACCATTCAACAGCATAACTGAATTCAACTGTTGGAAGATCGCCGATATTTCTGTCGCGGTGGACAGTGGGATGGACGAAGTCCGCGGCTCCACAATAAACGAACCAAGCAGTCCCTTCTGTACCTGAATGGAGCTCATTTGATGAGAATGGTACCAATACGTGCCTGGTTCTGAAGCGGTAAACGTATAGGTAAACTGGTTCCCAGGCAATATAGATTCCTGCGTAACTCCTGCTATTCCATCCTGTGAGCAGGGAACCTTTACCCCGTGCCAATGAATTGTAACACCTTCCGCAATGTCCTTATTGTGCAGCGTGACAACTACTCTATCACCCTGCTGAACCCGAAGTTCTGGACCCGGCGACATGTCGTTAAAGGTCCATGCTTCGACCGTTTTGCCATTATCAAGCTTCACTGTGGTGCGGGCAGCTGTTAGTTCGAACTTGCGTATTGGTGCCGATGTTTCCTTATCTACTATTTTCTCGCAAGAAACTCCATCGTTAGGGTGGTCATGAGATCCTTCTGACGAGACGGCGTTATGCTGATGCTGTCCCATATTGACTTCCACAGGCTTCTGAAGCCTAATTTGCCAGAAATATAAACTGATCGTCACTCCAATTAACAGTAAGAGCAGCGAGAAACCAAAGAAGAAAAAGTGCTTTTTGTTATTCGTTTTCCCCATCACAAATCAGTCCTTCACTATAATATTTATTATGCAAAAATCCATGTCTGATACTGCAGATCACATACATTAAGTGATCAATCAATAAATTTCATTAAAAACATTATTCATTTTCGCCCCTGCAACCCGTGAATCGTTAAGGTGATACCCTTTTCGAACGGAGTCGCGACAATCGGGCCGATGAGCCGTATGTATTTGTCTCCCATTTCAACAACTTCTTTCATCACTGGGACGACCATGCCTAGTAGAGATAACCCAACTCTCCCCAGTGAAATAATCGGTTTCGAGCTACCACTTGCTTTCCGAGCGATACGTACGAATACCCTACCCTAGCCGCGAGTTGCTCCAGCTTTTGACGGGATCGTCCGAAGGCAATCGTGTGAATCCCTCGCTTGACAAGATCCTCAGTAATTGAAGCTCCTGTTCCTCCTGTTGCCCCTGCAACGATAGCTTTATTCACATGTATCATCCTCTCCAATTAGTTATGTTATTGATTGATCACTTAATTACTTCATGCCAATACTATACCACCTGATAATTGATTGGTCAATCACA
>JBHGUX010000013.1:0-13201 GCA_048976605.1 Pristimantibacillus sp.
ACCAGATAGCACCTCTACGACAAGCTCCTTTTTTGCCTCAACAGGACACCTAAACCGTCTTTTCATGGATTCATTCCTCCACTTATCTTAGTTTATCTGATGTGGTTAGAAGTGTCCAAATGGATTAGGGGGCTATATAGACAAGACCCAAAAAGGGTCTTATCTTGAGTGAAATGGTATTTGAGGTGGAAATGCGCAGAAATGCATCCGGTATGTGGAGCTTAAGGTCCTTCGGGGATCTTAAGCGGGAGTGTGGCTGCCTGACGCGTAATGAAAAGGACCCAAAAGGGTCATATGATGTGGAATCCAGTTGGTTTAGTTGAAGTTATAGGAGAAGGGGGAAATGGTAGAGTTTAGTTTGTATACGCGGATACGTTGTTGGCTAGAAGTAGCAGGCACTAAATATTGTTTATCCACCAGCTCCTTTAGCAGCTTACGAGCCTTTTTGATGCCAATATGAAGGTAAGTACTGATTTCATTTGGTGATACCGACTTTTGAGAAATAGACATATAGCGGAGTATCTCTTTGTGATTAGGTGTAAGCTCTTGATTCGGCTTCAGACTATACAGTCTTCCGAATAACTGATGAATGATTTGTTGACACTGGCGAGGTTTTTTCTTCACGTCATCGTAGGATAAGCGAATGACGATCCAGCCGTCGAGAATCAGGTGGTTCTGGCGCATTAGTCCGTCTGCAAACTTATTCCGATCGATATCCCGGCAATGGGGACCAAACCCATCAATCTCAAAACATACCTGATAAGGAGCTCTTATAAAAGCATAGTCTAAAAAACGTTTGCCATCTTTAAAGTCACTAACCTCGTATTCACCGTGCAAATCCTCGAAATTGCCAATAGCCGGCCACCAAATTTGTTCAAGAAATAAACGTTCTGCAAATCTCTCATCCTCCAGACGACGCTTTCTATCTCCTACGCTTGCAGCTAGTTGTGTATGAAGCCATTCTTCATAATAGACCTCGAACATAATGCCAATCCTCCTCTCAAAAAAGAAAACACCGCCCCCATCCCATTGTTACAAGGAAGGAGCGGTGTGCTTCACGCGCTAATATTTTAATAATATTTTACAGTAACTTCTGAATAAAGTCGATAATGGCTAAAATATACGTCGTTATTTACATATTTTTATAAACTCGTCCTATCTGTCCGGAACCACTGGGCGCTCTATGGCATACATTGTCACAAAGAGGAGGTGGCCGTCATGATTGGAATATTACTTGCTGTAGTGGGCTGCTATGCTTTGGTTGCTGCGCTTGTGCATTTGGCTCATTGGATAAGTGTTGGAAAGAAACGTGTGAGAAAGCATTATGTGTTGGTGGCACATGATCAGCATATGAATATGGAATGGTTCTTGCGTTCATTTTTTGCATTCTCTCGACGTATGGGGACTGATGTGAAGCTGACGGTAGTGGATGAAGGCTCGACTGATCAAACGACAGATATTGTTGAACGGCTTGGTCACAGAGGTGTAGGGGCTACGGTATATGTGGGAGATGAGGGCGGCAGTAAGAGTCAGAATGATCGTAAACGCTCTCAAATGGATGATGAAGATGCTGAGCGACTGCTATGGAAGCTTCAGTCAGAAGGGATAATAACCTCGTCTGATCATGCTGTTCTAGTAGATTTGCAAAATCCTTCTGATTTGTCGAAGATGCCATTTTGAGCTATAGTATAAATAGATTATTCGTTTCGGAGTGAAGCACACCCCGATGACGCCGACGGCGTTGTTGTGGTGTGCTTTTTTACGTTTGTTTTTAGTGCTGGAGTGGTGATTGAGATTGGAGAAATGAAGAGAGTCAGAGAATAGTAGGAGGGATAATAGGTGAAGGCTTATGTATACTTGGTATTTATTTTGCGGAGTTGGCATGTACAGGTAACGATTGCACCAGATGTTGATCGGGATTTTTGGTTAGATGAGGAGTTGCGCAAGGCGCTTGTTGTTCTCGGTGAGCATGTGCTTGGGTTAGGTGGACGTAGAGATGCGTACGTAAGAGAAAGCAAGAATGATAGATTTGAGAAGAGAAGAAGAGATGGAATGGGGGCTGTTAAACAAAGACTAGCTGGGCATAGGGTAGATGGATGGCTGCTATGGAAAGAGGCATTGCCGCTGGGTGATGCACTTCGAGCTAGAGAACTGTGGAAAGAGGATGAGAAGCACAGGAATGGGAAAGTCCAACGAGTCGAGAACAATTATGAGCTAGAAGAGAGCAAGGCATTGTCTTTGTTAGAAAAATGCGTAGAGCAGGCGAGACGTGAGGGGGTAGGGCTTGAGGGGCGCCGGGTAGGCTGGCGCCCCTTTGGGTTTGGGCGCGTGCGTGCGAGAGGGCAGATAGGCGATAGCCTGCACGCTCGGGCGGAGCGCTGGTCGCGAGCTGCCGTAGGTGATGGCGAGCGGAGTGTAATAGAGCGCGCGAATAGCAGCGCGAAGGCTTGGGCACTGGCGGCCGCTGCGAAGCAGGCCGCAGGTGCTTTACAGGGGCGTGCGCTGCTGCGCGGCGAAGCGCAAGCCCTGCTTGGGGGCGCCGCCGCCAGTATGGGCGGCGCCTTGCAGTTGGCGCAGCTGCTAGGCTGGCTGCGCCTTCAGGGTGCGGTCGCCGCCGATGCCGGGCGGCGACGCAAGCGCCAGTGCCGCTGCCTGCGTTGCGGCAGCGGCGAAGCGCATATGCATCGCACGCCTTGCGTAGCGTGCGGGCGCATATGCGCCTACTGCTCGGCATGCCTCGCTATGGGCCGCAGCCGCGAATGCGAGCTGCTCCTGCTCGGCATGCCATCGCCGATGGGCGGAGCTTCTGCTCCGCTCAATCCAGCGGCTTCGCTAGACCGCTGGAAGCTCAGCCCGGCGCAAGCTGCCGCGGCTCAATCAGCGCTTCACTTCATCGAAGCGCCCCCTACCCAGAACAGTGCCTCCCGTCAATTCCTACTATGGGCAGTTACCGGTGCTGGGAAGACCGAAATGATATTTCCGCTTGTCGAATCCGTATTACGGCGTGGCGGTAAAGCATTAATTGCAACGCCGAGGCGTGATGTCGTATTGGAGCTTGATCCTCGCATACGCAAAGCTTTCCCAGATAGCAAAGTTGTCACCTTATATGGAGGAAGTGAAGATCGCTGGGAGAGGGGAGACATTACGCTTTCTACTACCCATCAGTTGATGCGTTTTCATCAGATGTTCAATCTCGTTATAGTGGACGAGCTTGATGCTTTTCCATTCCACGGAGATCCCATCCTTCATTACGCAGCAGACAAATGCGGTGCTCCGAATGCCGCAAAGCTGCTGCTGTCGGCAACACCGCCAATTGAGCTTCAGCGGCAAGTAAGAAGCGGCGAGCTTCCTCATGCGCGTGTACCTGTTCGATACCACCGCCATCCTTTGCCTGTTCCTAAGCTCATTTCTACTCCGACAGTTGGCAAGCTGTTGCTTTCCAAACGGATACCTCCAGCTTTGCTGTCGGCCATGAAGCATTCATTAGATCGTGGAGCGCAATTGTTTATATTTGTACAGCGCATTTCTCAAGTAGAAGCAATGGCGAGGTTGTTGCAGCAATCACTGAAGCACTCCGCAATAGAAGGTACATCATCGCAGGATTCTGACAGAGGGGACAAGGTAGCAAGGTTTCGAAGCGGGGAAATACGAGTGCTTGTGACGACAACGATCTTAGAACGTGGTGTGACTATTCCTCGCAGTGATGTGTACATATTGGATGCAGACGGGCGATTGTTCGACGAAGCATCGCTCGTTCAAATGGCTGGCAGAGCAGGGAGATCCAGTGACGACCCGAATGGGTTGGTATACTTTTGCGGCAAAGAACGCACTCGCCCACAGATTGCTGCAGTTAGACAGATTCAAACGATGAACCGTATAGCTCGTGTGAATGGTTATCTTGTTCCGTAACTTAAACGCTATACAGGAATGCTTCAAGCTAACATTCAAGTCTTGTTGATGCGGCTTCCAGACAATGAACCGCATAGCTCGAGTGAAAGGTTATCTTGTTCTGTAACTTAAGAGATGATCATGTTGAGGTAGTTTCCAAATAATGAATCGCATAGCCCCAAAAAAATTCTTATTCCATAGCTTAAGCGCCATACAGGAACTCTCCAGCCTATGATTCTATCATTCAACCTAGTTAACGGATCCTACCTAATCCGCAGTACCCTCGTTCGACTATTCTCATTTACTCTAAGGAGGTATACAAGAATGCTCCGTTCTATTATTCAAGCCGTATTTAAGCGCTCCTCAGATGATCTAGGTCGAGTTCTGCAATTGCTAGGACCCAACGCTATCGGATGCCTTTTTTGTGGGAAAAATATGAAATCCAATGCACCATCCAACCGTTCTACCCGATATAACGAATCATCGCAAGCAGTGATCCCCAAATCATTTTTCCAGTCAGTCTGTAGAGACTGCAGCGATCATATCCCATGGCTTACCTCGATACGTTGTCGAATATGCGGGAGGGGCGTGGAATGTAGTGATTGCCAGCGCAGAATTGATCCTCAGTTCATCATGAACAGAAGTGCTGTTCAATATAGCAGTGTGATGAGAGAGTGGCTG
This sequence comes from Pristimantibacillus sp., assembly GCA_048976605.1. Classification (GTDB taxonomy): domain Bacteria; phylum Bacillota; class Bacilli; order Paenibacillales; family Paenibacillaceae; genus Pristimantibacillus. Next base: position 4,570 of record JBHGUX010000013.1, read on the forward strand.
GCACAGTACAAATATCGAGGGAATGAGAATCTGGAGCTGCTTTTAGCACAAATGTTATTTCCTGCCTATACAGTGTTGACGCGAGAAGCTGCAATCCGTGAACCGTTGGTAATGTTGGAGAACCGATCTTTTTGTTGGGATGCGATTACCTATGTACCGGTCAGTCCGGAACGGGCAGAAGAGCGAGGATTCAATCAGGCAGAAAGACTAGCAACCATATTATCGAGGCAATACCATATGCCGCTGGCTCATCTTCTTATTCGTGAGAGGCACACGGAGAAACAAAGCTTCAAGACACGATCCGAGCGAATGCAGAATACCAATCGACTTTTCAGAGCTATACCAGAGCAGATGGCTAGCTTGCAGCACGCTCATTCCCGATCTATCAAACTATTGCTAATCGATGACATATATACGACAGGGAGCACCATTCAGGCTTGTGCAGAGGCATTGCACCGGCAATCCTCCATACCTCTCGATATTTTTTCTCTCACTTGGGCTCGCTCCTAATCGGCAAAAGGCGATGTAAGATTAATAGTGAAATATTTTCCTATATCCGGTAGAATAAAACTAATCATAAAGGGTTTAATAGATTGGAGGATGGAATAATGGATTTAGATAATTGTCCTCGTTGCGGTAAGCTCTTCGCCAAAAATTTTCGCGATGCATGCCCTTCCTGCATACGGGAAATTGATAAAGAATATGAAGCTTGCTCCACCTATTTGCGTGTGAATAAAGGTGCTATGATCAATGACTTGTCCGAAGAGACAGGGGTTTCAATTAAGCAGATAACTAAATTTATTCGAGAAGGACGCATCTCGTTGTTAAACGCTCCGAATTTATCGTATCCTTGTGAGGTTTGCGGTACTCTTATTCGTGAAAGCCATATATGCGGCAGCTGCCGGACACGTTTCGTTAAGGATGCTAACAAGCTGAACTCGACGTATGCAAGCAAACAAGATGATTCTAAAACATCATCCTCAGCCCAAAACGCATATCGTATTAAGGATCGATAAATTACGATATAAAGTTATTGTCGAACTGTTCTATAAAATTTCATTTGACTAAAGCCGATAATACTAGTAAAGGGTTATCGGCTTTTTTATTTGCAGTAAAAAGATGAGGTGGATAAGTTGAAAATAAATGAATCTCAGCGCATTAGCGCACTAAACCATTATCAGAAGCTGAACGAGTCTCGTACGACTGGCATGAATCAGAAACGCCAGACAGATGCTGTTCAAATCTCAGCAGAAGCAAAGGAAATGCTATCTTCTAGCCAAACGACAAGTGCGGAGAGAGCTGCACATATCGAACAGTTGAAGCAATCCGTAGCAACTGGAACCTACCATGTAGATGCCGGCAAGATTGCGGAGAAGCTTTTGCCTTACATCAAGTAATGACAACTCCCGTGTTAGCGAAAGCATTCTGAGCGAAATTGGGTGATACATTGGCTTTTCGTGAATTAGTACAATCGTTGGAAGAGATGCTCATGTTATATCAGACGCTTTATGAGCTCGGACTGAAGAAGAAGGATCAGATCATTAAGAATGAAATGAACGAGATGACGGCAAGCCTTTCGAAAGAGTCAAAGCTGCTTAAGCTGATGAATGAGAACGAAAATGCAAGACGAGCGATCGTTATTCAGATCCAAAGAGATTTAGGTTTCAGACCTAGGCTTCATGTGACTTTATCAGATATCAGTAAGATGGTGACCAACCCGGATGACAAGCAAGAAATTACGAAGCTGCAGCAAGAGCTAAATGTGGTTGTAACGAACTTAAGGAAGCTGAACGAATTGAATCAGCAGCTCATTCAGCAATCCATTGAATTTGTTGAATTTTCACTTGACACCATGTTCGGTGCACCGGATGAAGAGGTCGTTTATAAGAATCCTGCTTTGCAACCGCAGGGATCGAAACGGACGGGTCTTTTTGATACACGCGCGTAAAATAAGAAGTTGGAGGCACTAACATGACATCGACTTTTCATGGCTTGGAGACAAGCAAGAGAGCTGTTTTCACGCAATCTGTTGCGTTGACAACGGTAGGACATAATATCGCAAATGCATCAACGGAAGGCTATACGCGTCAACGTGTTAATATGACGGCTGCACGTCCGTTGGCCTTTCCAGGTCTACAACGTACGAACACTCCGGGTCAACTCGGTACAGGTGTTGAATATACGAGTATCACGAGAGTTAGAGATAGCTACCTCGATCTGCAATACCGTCGGGAGAATCAGAGTCTGGGTATGTGGAATGTACATGATCAAGCGATTCAATCGATTGAGAAGATCATTAATGAGCCAACTTCTAGCGGTCTTGCTACCGTCACAGACAAGTTCTGGAGCTCGCTTGAGGTTTTGAATCGTGATCCCTCCTTGCTAAGTGCACGTATTGATCTGACCGGATCAGCTAAGAATATGGCAGATACCTTCCAACATATGGGGGCCTCACTCGCTACTTTGGATGGCGATGCGGATAGCAGTATTTCTGCCAAAATCATTCAAGCGAACGGTATCACGGAAAATATCGCCCAATTGAATCAAATTATTTGGAAAATTGAAGCGACCGGTGACAATGCCAATGATTATCGTGACCAACGGGATGTATTGCTCGACCAATTGTCCACAATTGTTGATGTTCAATATGTGCAAGACGCAGATGGAATGGTTTCGGTCTTCTCTGCAGGTGTCCAAGTTGTTGATGGTGATCAGACAACGCAGTTGACAGATGCAAACGCCACTGCAGTAACAAGCGGAGAGATTGCGGGTTATCTGAAGGCGAAGGAAGAAGTAGTGCTTATTACCAATCAGCTTAATGCAATGGTAAATACACTCATCAACGGGAAGGTAACCGTAACACTTCCCAATGGATACGTGACGAATTCTAGTTTAATTGCAAAGAATGATGTGACGTTGGATGATGGAACGATTGTAGTAGCAGGCAGTACGATAGCAGCAGGCTCTGTAATTAAGACATCTGTTGATGTAGAAGTAGATGGCTTCAACGGGTTGCATCAACTAGGCTATACCCTTTCTGATCCAGCACAATCTGGTCTTCCTTTCTTTACTACTACGGATGGCACTGCGACATTCAATATCAATAACATTCAAGTTAATCCTGAAATTATGGCTGATACAGGCAAAATAGCCGCTTCAGGCAAATACGAAACGAATGGCTCTGGCGATCTTATTACAATCAAAGGCAACAGCGACATCGCCCTTGCACTTTCTGGTCTACGAGATAAAGTATTCGAATATCCCGCTGGATTAACGACGCTCTCCAGCGGTACGTCAGATGACTATTTTCGAGCGATGGTTGGAGACCTTGGAACACGCGCTAGCAATGCGACACGTAACTATGGTAACCAGCAGAATTTGGTTGATGGCGTAGAGGTGCGCAGGCAGTCTGTCAGTGCTGTTTCATTAGACGAAGAGATGGCTGATATGATCCGTTACCAGCATGCTTATAATGCTGCAGCACGCAACATGACAACGGTGGATGAAATGCTTGATCGTGTAATCAATCAAATGGGTCTTGTAGGTAGATAAGGAGGGTAACCAATGCGAGTAACAGGTATGATGCAAAATACTCAAATGCTTAAAAATCTGCGAAACACCAATGCAGGTATTTCAGATTATCAGAATAAGCTGGCAACTGGCCAAAAAATCCACAGACCTGGAGATGATCCGGTAGGGATTGGTTATCTAATGAGATATAACACCGAATTAGATCGCAGTGATGAATTTTTGGAGAATGCTAGAACAGGTACAGGTTGGTTGAATACGATGGATGCTCTTATGCAGCAAGCGACGGACGTTCTGCACAGGGCTCGCGTTTTGACGCAGCAGGCTTCAACAGGAACTGTGCCGGATGATGTGCGGAAACAAATCGCATCAGAGATTAAACAGTTGAAGGAACAGATGGTTACGATCGGGAATAGCACTTACAGTGGACGCCAAATTTTCAATGGACAGAAAACAGACATTCCTCCATATACCTTAGCGGGTGCTGCAACGGAGGGAACTGATGAAGGTATTTATTATTTAAACGTTAGTTCAACAGTTACCGTAGAAGTTAGTATTACTGGAGAGAAAATTTTTGGTGGAGCCGGGGATCCTGATAATGTATTCAAGATTTTGGATGATATAGCGAATCATTTGGATACCGATGATCAGCCTGCTCTATTAAATGATTTAGCTTTAATAGATGTGGCTGCGGACCGTATTTCTTCTAATGCTGCAGAGATTGGAGCTCGAACGAATCGATTTGAACTCGTTGAGAACCGCATATTGGATGAGCAGATTGGTTTGAAGGAATTGCGCTCCAAGACAGCAGATGTAGATATGGCTGATGCGATTGTTCAGCTGCAACTGAAAGAAAATATTTTGCAGGCTTCTTTGGCTACTGGGGCACGAATTATGCAGGTATCTTTGATTGACTTTATTCGATAAATAAAGGTTACCGGATAAAGCTTGAATAGGATGTGGACATGATATGGATATGATCTCAGGTCAATTGAGTTCGGGTTCGTCCTATAGAGCAGCGGAGATGACCATCCAGTTGCGTAATCCTGATGTTTCAGTCGATATGCAGCCGGTATGGGATAGTATGGATCTGAAGAACTCGATGATTGCCGTAAGGGAGCAACTGGCAAAATCGGCGCAGCAGATTCAAACGGCAATTGAGCAGCAGGCACGAGATGGTAATCGAATGCGGGATAGTCTAGTTACAAAAGAGAAGAACCCCTTTGGCAACATGGCTTTGGAAAAGTTGCAACGCTTAAAGCAACCGCAGCTTCAATATATGTTAGTACCGTCAAGAGGTCCGGAAATTACGGTTCAAGTTTATAAGCCTGACATTCACATCGAACCTAATTTTATAAACTTACGTGTGTAATGGATTAAGGGAACAGCAAATGGAGGTGGTAGCTTGCACGAAATGAAGGAAAGTCAGACACACAGGATCGAAAGTGCAGCTTATGGAAGTCTGCAGGTGAGCCAAGAACAAATATATGATTTTTCAATCGGTTTGGTGGGACTGGCTCACATTCATACTTATGCTTTGTTACCATACTCCGACACAGATTTTTTCATACTGCATAGTCTTACAGATGATTTAAGCTTTATTCTTATCCCAGCACATCGAATAAAAGAGCAATATGCTTTTGAAATGGAGGATCATCTCCTCGAGCTGTTGGAGAGTAAAGCTGAAGATATTATGCCGTTTCTTATTGTGAATATCGTGGATCAGGTGCCCTATAAGAATTTGAAAGCCCCTATACTGCTAGCACCGTCATCGCAGAAGGGCTGTCAGTTCGTACTGAATGATTCTTCATATGCCATTCGTACGCCTCTCATACTGAGGGAGGACGATTCATGTTAGTTCTCAAAAGAAAGGTAGGCGAGGTCATCCGAATCGGGGATGATGTAGAGCTTTATGTACTTGCAGTAGATGGAGATGTCATCAAGCTTGGCTTTGAAGCTCCGAAATCGGTTCAAATTATGCGCTCCGAACTGTATGATGCCATTCGCAATGAGAACGTTCAGGCGGGAATGAACAGGGAAGAGCAAAAAGCGTTATTACATCTTATGGGAAGTAGACAGAAGAATGAAAGGGAGTAGTTAATCGAGCGGAACATTTTAAGGAGGAAGTTATGATGGTAGGAGCAATTAACCGAGTAGATAGCGGTAGCCGGGAATGGAATGCTGGAACAGCTTTGAATGGAAATGCGGCAAGTGAAGTTGATTCCTTATTAGAGAAGAAGCGAACGGAAGAATCCACCTATTCTCTATCCAAACAGGATGATAAAGAAGCATCCAATAAGAAGCTGGAGCAGGAAGTTGATAAACTTAATGAACAGCTCAAGTCTCAAACCAAAGCACTTCGATTTAAGTATAGCGAGGATGCTGGAAAGTACTATGTTCAGGTAATCAACCCGGCAACTCAGGAAGTTGTGGAAAGTATCCCGCCAGAATATCTCCTTGAATTGTCTGTTAAGATGAAGGACCTTATTGGATTGTTTATTGATAAGAAGCTATAAATACTGCGTAAAAATTTCTAGAATCGAGAGGATGAGAAAAAATGTCAATTAGTTTACCAGGGCTTGCTTCCAATCTAGATACAGCAGGTATGATTAGTAAGTTGATAGAGCTTGAAAGAATACCTTATACGAATATGGAGTCGAAGAAAACAAATCTGGCAGCGGAGCAAAACGTATTCCGGACCATTAATACGAAGTTATCTGCGCTCAAGACAGCGATCAGTGACTTGAAGCTCCCATCGACGTATAAGCAATTATCAGCAACAAATTCTGATGAAACAGTGATGAAGTTTACAACAAAAGATAACGCATTAGCAGGCAGTTACAATATTGAGGTATTGAAGTTGGCGAAAGCGGATAGTGTTACTTTAGATGTGAATACAATGGGGAGCCTAAGTGGGAAGACATTGAAAATCGGCACAAATGCAGAAATAACTGTTGCTTCGGGGCTAACTGATGAAGAGGCGCTTAAAGATCTTGTTAAACAGATTAATGAGCAAGATAATAAAGTTACGGCAACGATCATTTCAGTTAATCCTGATGGAACTGATAAGCAACTCGTATTAACTTCAAAGGAGACAGGACTAGCTAGTACCATTAATCTTACTGGCAGTGTAACTGATAATCAAGGTACACTAACACATCAAGCACAAGATGCCGAAATTAAGGTTAATGGTTTATTGGTGAAGCGCAGTACGAATCAAATTAGTGATGTAATTGACGGTGCAACATTAAACCTCTTCAAAGAAGGTACCGTAGCGGCTTCCATAAGTACCGACAGTACCAAGGTAGCAGATAAGGTTGAGGCATTCGTAACCGCATATAATGAACTTATAAGTATTGTCCGAGAAAACCTGAAACCGCCACTAGACGACAAGAAAGTAAATCCATTACAAGGCGATTCTGTGCTTAAATCTATCACAGATGCAGCTTATCGTGCAGTGACAGACCTAATCGGTTCGAATGGATTTATGTCGGATCTTGGAATAACAATCGATAAAGGAGTCACCAAGGGCTCCTTAATGACTGGGAAAATTACGTTTGACAAAGAAGTGTTTAAGACGAAGCTGCAGGAAGACCCACAAAATGTGATAGATTTGTTCAGTCGTCCTAATGCGGTGGATGTAAATGATCCAGCGGGTGGACGTGTTAAATATGATCCCCAAGCAGGCATGGCTCAACGCTTTGATGATTTAATATCTACTTGGAACAGCGTTGTAAATGGCTCAGTAACATCCAAAATCAAAGGATATGATTCCGAAATTTCTGTAGTGGACGAGCGGATGGAACGTCTGAGCACCCGCATTGATCAGAAATATGAGCGTTTGAAAAAGCAATATACAGCAATGGAAGTTGCTTTAACCGAATTGAACAGTCAAAAAAGTTGGATGACAAGTCAGTTGGCTGCATTAACTGCATCGACGCAAAAATAAGCTTCTTAGTTTCCCGTTATTTAAGAAAAAGGGGATGAACAACGATGATAGTCCCGAATCCAGCAGGCTACCAGACCTATCAGAAGAACAAGTTCGAGACCGCTTCTCCGCATAAACTGATTTTGATGCTGTATGAAGGACTTTTACGGTTTGGAACGCAGACGATTAAAATGATTGAACAGAATAATATTGCGGAGACGAATCGCTCGGTTCAGAAAATGCAAGATATATTATACGAATTAATTACTGTCTTGAATACAGAGCAAGGCGGTGAAATTGCAGAAAACCTGAAAAATCTCTATCTATACATGATTGATCAACTCGTTCAAGCAAACGTAGGTAAGGATGCAGAGAAAGTTAAGGAAGTCATGCAACTTATAACCGAAATAAAGAAAGCCTGGGAAGAAATCGGCAAGGGAGTTTCGGTGGGATATGCCTAATCCATTAATAGAAATTCATTCTTTGTACGAGCAGCTTCTAGCTATTATGCGTCAGCAGCTTTCCGTGTTGGTAGAAAATATGGAGACTACTGGTCAGCAATTGATTCAGGAAGACGATCAGCAAGAGACTAATATGATATTATCCAGGTTCTCTGCTTTGTCACTTGACTGGGCCTTGCTGTCGCAGCGTATCGACGGCAAGATCATAGGGCTTCAACCGAGTGAACGCCAACGATTATATGAGCTTGTTCAGGTTCCTATTACTGAGATGAACGAGCTTACAATACAACTTGAGGAGCGGCTCCTTCAGATTCGTCATCAATCTGTGGATATGCTGGATCGAGTGAAGCAGAACCGAACAGTTTTACGATCGTATGGCGGACTGGATAGTATCGACATAACGCCCATGTATTTTGATGTGAAAAACTAGTTTATTAAAGGGATCAAATCATCTATTATATTTATTTTTGCTATTAAATTTATAGGATATTAGTACGATATATATAATGTAGCCACACGGAAGTGGCTAACATACCTATCATGGAGGATGATTATAATGTCAATGTACATTAATACGAACGTTGCTGCGATCAACTCGCACCGCAACCTTGCTGCAAACAACACACAAATGGGCAAAACAATGGAAAAGCTTTCTTCCGGTTACCGCATTAACCGTGCTGCTGATGATGCAGCTGGTCTTGCAATCTCCGAGAAA
>JBHGUX010000014.1:0-42235 GCA_048976605.1 Pristimantibacillus sp.
CTCCTATAGTTTTTGCGTAGCAAAAACGACTTCGAAAGCATGGACTTAGTTTTTGCGTAGCAAAAACGACTTCGAAAGCATGGACTTAGTTTTTGCGTAGCAAAAACGACTTCGAAAGCATGGACTTAGTTTTTGCGTAGCAAAAACGACTTCGAAAGCATGGGCTTAGTTTTTGCGTAGCAAAAACGACTTCGAAAGCATGGGCTTAGTTTTTGCGTAGCAAAAACAGCATCGAAAGCATGGGTTTAAATAATAACCGGATCCGCTGTTAGAGGACCCGGTTTCGTTTTATTTTTTGGCAGCTGCGAAGATTTTGTTGGCTTCTTCACGGAATTTAGCAGCGCCAGCTTCAACGGTTAACTTGTTGTATAGAATCTGCTCGGCTGTATCTTTGAGCAATTTGTCTACCTCGACGGCACCAACCGGGTTAGGAGGATCCATCTGGCTGCTGTTTTGCTCTGCCCAAGCCACGTATTCGAACACTTTAGTTTGTTCAGGAGTAAGGAGCGGTTTCAAAGCATCTTTCACTTTGGAGGAAACAGGAACACCGCGCTCGCCCATAATGATTTTGTTCGCTTCAATGTCATTGGTCCAGAAGCTGATGAATTTAGCCGCTTCATCTTTGACCTTGGAGTTTTTCGAGATAGAGAAGAACATACTTGGTTTTAGGAAGAGTGCTTTGTTCTCATTCCAGCCTGGTACTGGCAAAATCTCGAACGGACGTTTAGCTACAGTACTAGATAGAATATATTGGTTAGACCAACCCCAAGTACTTACTGCATTTCCTAGCTCAAGCTCGCCATCTTCTGGAGTACCTTTCTTCTGAGCAAGCTTATCAAGCGCTAGCAAATAGCCATTGTCATACCAAGATTTATATTGCGTGTAGAAATCAATGAAAAGTTTGTCGTCTGTGTAACCTAATCCAGAGCCGTCTGCCGCGTACATGTGCTGCCCTTTGCCACGGAGATAGAATGGGAAGAATACATCATGGCGAAGATCCTGTGTCAAAATTTTACCTTGTGATTTCAGCGCAGGTCCGAGCTTAGTGAAGTCATCCCATGTCCAAGACTCGGTAGGCATTGTTCCGCCTGCGCTCTCCAGCATCGCTTTGTCGATAACGGATAGCAATGCGTTAGAGCCTAAGTTGAAAGCGAATAGTTTGTTGTCCACTTTACCGCCAGACAGGGCAGCTTCACTAACGGAAGAAGCGTCTAGGATGCCATTATCGATGAATGGCTGCAGATCCTCGAGTTGACCTCTAGACCCGTATTGGGATAGATAAGAGATATCCATTTGGATAATATCCGGCAAATTGTTCGCAGCCACTTGCGGAGCTAGCTTTTTCCAGTGGTCGTCGAATGAAGCATATTCAGGTTCGATTTTCACATGAGGGTTAAGTGCGGTATACTGCTCGATCACCTTCAATGTGTAGTCATGTCTTGCTTGACCGCCCCACCATGTAATGCGCAGTGTAACGGGCTCTGGTTCTTTGTCTTTAGCTGCTTCTGTAGCTGCTGGTGAGCTTGCCGGTGTATCTGTTGCCTTAGCTGGTTCTTGGTTGCCGTTATTTCCTGATCCGCATGCTGCTAGTATGGTGATGAATAAAGCCATAATGAGAAGTGATGATAATGTTCTTTTCATCCTTTGTATCCTCCCCTTGCTTTCTAAATGATAGTGCTTACATTTCCTATTATGCTTGTAGTTAGCGCAAAGGTTAAGACAAAAAACGGCAAACAATGTTCAAAAAACAGGAAATTTATAATTAATATTTCATATATTCCGAAGGGGTACAGCCCATATATTTTTTGAATACTTGGCTGAAATATTGGGGATTGTCACCATAGCCAAGACGATCGGCAAGCTCGAAAATTTTGATGTCAGGGTTTGCTGCAATCCATTCAGTAGCCTGTTTGATTCGCAGCTTAACTACATAGTTGGTAAACTTCTCACCTGTTTCTTTGCGGAACAGCTTGCCGAGATACTCGGGATTGATGTAAAGCAGCTTGTTCGCGACGAAAGTGAGGGAAAGCTCTGGATTGGATAGGTTTTGCTCAATAATCGTAATCGTATTACGAACGAAAGCAATATATTTGACTTTGTTCTGCTCATAACGAAACTTGGCAATCTGGCGAACGGTATCTTCGAGAAAGGTCTGTATCGTATGAAGGGCGTTCATCTCGACGATTGCCGGAATTTTACGATAGTAATCATCAATTTCGCTTGGTTCTGCTAGACGGATAAGGGAAACATACAAGCTGATGACATAAGATTTGATGGTGTCTATATCGAAAGGACCCTGCTTCAGCATAGAGAAAAACTCTGCTAGTGCATTCTCCGCATCCTTCTGATGGCCTGAGCGAATAGGCATTAATAGGCGATCCTCATCGTATTGAAACGGAGTGAATTGTCCTTCCGTTATTTGTGCGGTATCCATACGAGTAATAAGCCCGCCTTCGTCCAAATAAAACCGATAATTCAAACATTGCAGCATTTCTTGATATAGACTTCTTGCATGAATAATTTGATCGGGCTCGCTGAGTGCAATGGTTACATCCATTTTGTAATAACCACGGAATGAATGGCGGATGTCACTAATCTGCTGTTGAAGAAGCGAGGAATCGGGGGGATCAGGTATGAGGATAAGGACATGATCTCCGATTGTTGTTCCTAGCAAGGTCGTTACTAGAATTTCTTCTGCAATATTCTTCATAGCGAATAAATGTTCATATTCAGCTGCGCCCTCAGGCTGGAATAATAAGAGCCTGATCGGACGATCCAAGTCGTATTGGAATAAACTGCGATAATAATCCCAATCAAGGCGGCCATACATTTTGTTAGTGACGAATTCTTTGAGCACTTGTTCTTTCACATGGGGCATGACCTTATCAAGTCGCTGCTTGACCATATTCATGAAATCAAGTCTCTGAGCGTCAGCATTAAGCTCTTGAACAATCTCGGCAAGGGAATCACCAATTTTCTCTTCACTTGTCGGCTTCAACAAATAGTGTTTGACCCCGTATTGCATCGCCTTATTCGCATAATCAAATTCGCCAAAGCCAGATAAGATGAGAAACTTAATAGCGGGATGTGAGATGTTGGTCCTAGCAACGAGCTCAAGACCATCCATTCCCGGCATTTTGATGTCGGTTATAACAATATCAGGAGGATCGTTCATGATCCGCTCATAAGCCTCTACACCATTTCTAGCCGTACCGCTCAGAATGGACCCGTAGTTCGACCAGTCAACCATGCGAGAAATGCCATCTAATATAATGGGCTCATCGTCGACTAATAGTACATTATACATCGCTGTTATCCTCCGTTTCTCCAGGCAAATGGATAATGATTCGAGTCCCATGACCGAGTTTACTATCGATTCGGAGTCCGTAGGGCTCACCGAAAGCGATGGCAATACGCTCATCAATGTTCAACAAGCCGATTCCTTTTCCATTTGTTCGTAAATTCCCATTCCGAAGCAGAGCAAGGGTATCCGCCGCCATTCCCGGTCCATCATCTTCAATAATAAGGAGGAAGCCATCCGCCGTTTCTCTTGCTTGTACGGAAATCTGACAAGCTCCGATGCTAGGCTCTAATGCATATTGAATCGCGTTTTCCAGCAGAGGTTGAATCGACAGCTTTGGTATCTTTCGTAATAAGTATCGTTCAGCGACATCGAGCTTGAAGAGGAGTCTATCCTCGAAACGGTACTTTTGAATTGTAATATAGCTGCGTACGATATCCAGCTCCTCGGATAAAGACAGAATTGGCTCCTTCAAATCGATCGAATGACGCAGCAGAAAGCCTAAGGACTCAACCATTTGTGAGATTTGTGTCTGCTTATTTACACGAGCCATCCAGTTGATTGATTGCAGCGTATTGTATAAGAAATGCGGGTTAATTTGCGCTTGAAGCGCCTTGAATTCAGTTTCTTTAAGCAGCAATCTGTTGCTGTAATTTTCAGTAATCAGTGAATTAATTCGCTCGACCATAAGGCGGAAAGTACGATGCAGCAAGCCGATCTCGTCCATTGCCATCGGCTGATGATCAGGTATGGCGAGATTGGCTTCGGCAAAGTTCCCTTTCTCAGCCATTTTCATCCGTCCCATTAAATCCTCGATTGGTCTAGTTAAGCTTCTAGAGAACCGAATGCCGAGTAAAATGACAACGATGAAAATAATAAGGAACACCCAGATGACAAGCTCACGAATAAACAGAATATGTTGAAAAATTTTGTTGTACTCGGTGATATTGACATAGGTCCAGCCGGTCTGAGAAGAACGATTATAAGAAATAAAATGGGATAATTTATCGATGGATTTGGTGAAATAGCCTGTTTTGCCAACAAGAGAAGAGGTAAGCTGATCGGGCTGGATGTTAGAGTCCTCTGGGAATACGATCTCTGATCCAGCAAGAATAATCAGATTTCCTTCTCCTTTTTCTAAGGCGAATTTACGGACAAGCTCCTGTATATCAATACGTGCCACAATCGTTCCCAAATATTGCAGATCAAAGTTCGTATTGCGGAAAGAGCGAATTTCCCTGCTCAATATAAGAGCTGAATCCTGCTCGTCGGGGAAAATCCAGGATATATCGCCTTCTGCTTCCTTAGACAATTGCATGATGCGAGCTTTTTTAATGGAATCAATTGCAACGAGACTGCCGGCAGCATGCTCCTTACCCCGTGAATCGAATAGCTGAAGCGAGAAGAGGGATGATTCTGAACCCGCATAGTAGAATAGACGATCGAGTACATGCTGCCTTAGAATAAGACGCTCATAATCAGATTCACTGTTTTTAATCGAGAGCAGAAGGTTCTGAAATTGGATGTCCGTAATCATGTTGTAAGAGATATGTTCAAGCCGCTTTAGTTCAGTCTCAATCGCAGAGGATGATAGATTCAGCACTTGGGAGGATTTCTCGTAGAGCTGTTCATCGTAGAGAGAGAAAGCATATTGCTGTACGACAGCCATAAAGACAAAGATTACAATAATAATAAAAGCAATAAGCATAGATAGTTTGTTTTTAATTTTCATGTGCTTGAAAGCGAATAATTTAGTAGGCATGGTTATAATTCTCCTTACAGTAAAGGAATGTAAGAATTATGTCATTCTATAGTAAGCGCTGTCAATGAGTTTTCAAGAGGGATACGATTAATACTGAGTAGATTGTAATATTAGAATTTTCTATGAAAGGCTCAAGTCAAAGTTAAGTTATGGTAGAATCGATCTCGCGAGGTTGCCCTAGTCATCTTAGATTTCAATACCAGCATTGGAGGGAAATAAGCTAGATGTTCAAAAAAACTTGTATGTTAGTTATGATGTCCATTATGACGGTCATGTTCGGATTCTATTCGACAGTAGATGCCGCCACTCTAAAGGTAGGAAGCAAAGGAGAGCAAGTGAAGGATTTGCAGGAAAGGCTGTATATGCTCAATTATTATAATGGAAACATTACAGGAAGCTATGCCGCATCAACGAAGAAAGCCGTAGCTGCATTCCAAGGAGGAGCGGGGATATCTAAGGATGGTGTCGCAGGACCAACAACGATGCGGGCTTTGAAAAAAGTGACCGTTAATCGTTCAGACTTGTCGAGGATCGCTCGCGTCGTCAACGGCGAAGCAAGAGGTGAGAGCTACAAAGGCAAAGTAGCTGTAGCAGCCGTTGTATTAAATCGAGCGAAGTCTCCCATGTTTCCGAGTAATATTCGGAACGTAATCTTCGCTGCAAATGCATTTAGTGTAGTCAATAATGGACAGTTCTGGCTTACGCCTGACGCAAGTTCATTGAAAGCTGCAAAAGAGGCGGCTAGGCGGGTTGACCCGACTAAGGGTGCACTTTACTTCTATAACCCAAAAATGACGACATCCTCTTGGTTTAAATCTAGACCAGTAACTGTGAAAATCGGCAATCATGTATTTACAAAATAGATCGTTCTACAGATGACATCGCTAATAGGAGCCTCCGCCTTAATCCAAGCAGATTAAGGCGGAGGCTCTTATCGTTTTATGATATTTTCATGTACTGGAATGACCTAACATGGCAATAGATCTCGGATAAGGTTATGATCTATAAAGCAACATGAACATAGCAGATGAAAGTTGTTGTTGCTGTAGACAACAGCTTTATTTGCCTTATTACGAGAAGGTGGTAGTTTCAAGTGGTTTATAAGGTTCGCAAACGTTTCTCTCATTTTTTCAGCAGCTATCCTCAAGGAGCGCTCTCATTCGTCGCTGCAAGCTTCGTTAATGCGATAGGAACTTCCATCCTGTGGCCCTTAACGACACTATATGTGCATCAGGTATTAGGGCGATCCTACGGTGAAGCTGGTATGGTCTTATTATTTCAGGCATTAGCAGGTATTGTCGGTCAATTAGCTGGGGGTGCTCTATACCATCGGCTTGGACCAAAGAATTTGATTGTTGGGTCGATGTTATTGTCCGCAGTATTGATAGGTCTAGTCATATTGACGCAAGATTATTGGATATATGTCTTAATGACGAGCATATACGGCTTAATGAACGGTATTGCAATGCCTTCTATTAACGCATACATCGGCTTCCGGTGGAAGGAGCATCGCCGCAAGTTATATAACGATATCTATGTAGGGAATAATATAGGATTAGCAATCGGAGCATCTGTTGGCGGTATAATTGCAGCTTTCTCTTTTTCACTAACCTATATAGCGACTGCTGTATCAACTCTCGCCTTTGGCGTGTTTCTTATCTACTTTATGAAGGCCGATGGAGATGAACCGAGTCCTGCTAATGGAGCATCAGAGGTGAAAATAGCAGTTGCAGATGATTCATCTTTACTCAGCAAGCTGGGAAATATTAAGATGTACTTATTCCTTGGACTAGGCTCGATGTTGTTTTTCGCAGCGCTGATGATTTGGAATAGTGGAATCGCACCATACTTGACAGAGCAAGGACATTCATTATCGATGTACAGCCTTCTATGGTCCATTAATGGCATCGTAATTTTTGCTGGACAACCGATTACGAATTGGATCAAAAGACAGCTGCATGGATCTCTAGGCTTGGAAGTAGTTGCGAGCTCGGTCTGCTATACGATAGGCTTTGTCTTCATCGCTATTTTCCATGATTCCTATCTATTCCTCGTTATGGGGATGATCATATGTACGCTTGGTGAAATGCTGCTGCTTCCTGTTATCCCAACCTTTTTCTCCGAGAATTCAGGAAAATCGGCACCTTTTTACATGGGGATAGTCGGCGGGTTTGGCAGTGCAGGAAGAATGATTGCACCGACCATCTACGGAATGATCTATGACAATACGGGTATTTCGCTTGTCCTCTATATTGGGGCAGGAGCATCGGCTTTATCGTTTATTGTGTTTGTTGTTCATGCTTATCTGTATCGGTCAAATGAGGTTAGTCAGGGAAAGGTGAGTTTGTATCGATGAGTCAACTGCAGCAATATGAAGAGTTTATTCTGTCATTACCTGCCGGGAAGCTGTCTAAAGATCAACTATTAGTTCCGGAATTGCTCATTAATCAGAGCGGGAACATGTCTGTCTATTATATTCCCTACGACTATGTGAATACCGATGCCAGAATTATGATTATTGGGATCACACCGGGATTTACACAAATGCAATTGGCATTCTTGCAAGCGAGAGAAGGCTTGTTGAATAAAATACCTTATCCTGAAATTGATAAGCAGGCTAAGTTTGTAGCTAGCTTCGCAGGTTCAATGAGGAGCAATCTGAATGAAATGTTAAATGAAATCGGATTGCCTGAAGCGTTAGGAATCGATAGGAGCGAGTCGCTTTTTGCAGAGAATAGAGATTTGCTGCACACGACCTCGGTGATCCGCTATCCTGTTTATCACAATGGGACCAATTACACCGGACATCAGCCAGAGATTATCAAATCGGATTTCTTGCTTGCCTATGCAAGAAGTATTCTGCTTGAAGAAGTAATCTCGGTTAAGGATGCACTGATATTGCCGTTAGGAAAGTCGGTATCTGATGTTCTGCATATGTTCGTAAAGGAAGGATTGTTAAATGAAGAGAGATGTTTGTTTGATCTGCCGCATCCTTCTGGTGCGAATGGTCATCGAAAAAAACATTTCGAGAATAGTAAATCCAAATTAACAGAACAGATTAATCATTGGTTTAAGTGAAAAAGAACAGCTGCTGTATAAAGCAGCAGCTGTTCTTTTTCTGTATTCTTATTTGAAGCTTACAGGCTGACCTTCCTTAATAGAACGATAACCAGCTAGCGCAGCAAGAGTGGAGCGCATGCCGTCTTCCCCAGTTATCGGTACAGGCTGACCGCTTAAAATCGCTTGAACGAATGCTCGGATGAGATGTTCATCCATGTTGTCGCCCCAATAATTCCATTGGCCTGATCCAAGTTGGCTGCTGTAGAGCTCATTAATTTGCGCTAAGCCATTTATTGAAATAACGCCCTTCGAACCGATGATTTCAAGAGTGACATCCCCCCAAGTTGGATAAGGAGCTTTTCTTGACCAGCTTGTATCGAGTACCCCGAATACGCCATTTTCGAATTTCACGTGCATCATTCCAGCATCATCTACGGCAAGCTTGTCGTTAAACAGGGTAGCCGCATAGGCATAAATTTCTTTGGGCTCCGAGCCTGTGAACCAATTCATGAGGTCCATCACATGCACGGTATGGTCTAGCAAAGCACCCCCGCCAGATAGTGCGGGATCAACGAACCAGCCGTCAGGCGCGGTTCCGCGGTTCGTTCCCTTGAATGCGACGATATCACCAATCTCTCCGCGTTCCACGGCTTGCTTCGCTTGCACGACAGCAGCCAAATAACGGCATGGGAAGGCAGTCATCAGCTGTACATGGTTCTCCTGACAAACCGTGATCATGGTTTGCATGTCGGCAGCATGGATGCCAAGCGGCTTCTCGCATAGAACATGCTTGCCTTTCTTAGCTGCAGCGATGGTAATTTCCGCATGAAGCGCATTCTCTGAGCAGATGACAACCGCATCAACCTCTTGCTCAAGGAGCTGTTTGTAATCTGCATAATAGGGAATGGAATGCTTGCCGACAACTTCGCTAACACGACTCTCCAGCGGGTCGGCTATTCCAATAACCTCGACATTAGGCAAAGCCAATAAGGAAGCGAGATAGGAAAAGGCATGCCCGTGGGCAAAGCTGATCAGTCCAACTTTCAGTTTATCCATTGTTTTGTCCTCCTAACGGGAGATGAACCGCTTTGCCTGTTCGCACACTTTCAATAGCCGCAAGAGAAAGCTCCAACGCTTTATAGGCATCTTGAGCGGTTACAATCGATTCCGAGCCTGATTTCAAGCATTGAATGAAATGTTCAAGCTCCAGTTCATAAGGATTGCGGAAAGCAGGGCTTTCAGGAACAGTAACGAATTCATTCGTCTCAGAAGAAGCAACTTTACTAATCTGTAGAGAGCTATTCTTCAAGCTATTCGTTGCAATGATACCTTCGCTGCCGGCAATCTCTGCTTTCGTATGGAATGGTCCAGGGAATCCCCAATTCGATTCTACATTAGCTACTGCACCGCTCTGGAATTGCAAGGTGGCCAAAGCATAATCAAGCTGCTCGCTTCTGTGATTAAGAGCATAGACGGTTTTAACTTCGCCAAGCGTCCATCTTAGGAAATCCAAATCATGGATCATCAAATCAATCATCACGCCGCCGCTTTTATCCGAATCATTGTACCAGCCCTTAGTTTTGCCTGGATGTGGTCCAATGCGTCCAGCATGCGCTACGGCTGGGTTGCCAATCGAGCCTTTGTCGATTGATTGCTTCATGCTTACATATTCAGGGAAGAATCGAACGACGTGACCAATAAAAAGCCGAACGCCATTGTCTTCACAACTGCGAATCATCTCTTCCGCATCCTCTAGATTAAGCGCAATAGGCTTCTCGCAAATGACATGTTTCCTTGCTTTTGCGGCTAAGAGGGTATATTCTTTGTGTAAATAACTTGGCAGTGTAATGCTTATCGCGTCAAATTTCGCTTCAGCGAGCATTTGCTCGAAGGAATGGAAAGCCGGGGCTCCTGTTTTGTGGGACAGCTCATTTGCGAGCTCGACTTGTTGGTCACATACGCCGGTCAATTCGACCCTGTCCAACTTTGCGTAAGTTTCAGCGTGGATATGTCCGAGTCCACCGCATCCTAATACTGCAATTTTCATAGCCAGTCTCCTCTTTGTATGGTGAATTTGTCTAACTACCCAAATGATACATGCCAGAGGGACGGAACGTATATGCGAATATTCACTCAATTTGTATCCATATTCAATCTATCAATTTCCGCGAGGGTGATCATTTGGATAGTTTTCAAGAGCCTATTCACTATCAAAATCCACAGCTATGTATAAAGGTTTGGAAATTTTCCCATATAGGGGACGAGCAGTTCGGTCCGCAGCCATGGCATTATCATAAAGAAATAGAGTTTATTCTCGTTCTGGAAGGCATTCATGAAATGTATACGCCAAGTCAGAGCTACAAGCTTCATCCCGGAGAAGTGATGGTGATCGGCTCATCACAACTCCACAAACCTCAAATTCGGGCTGGACAGCAAGCGTCTTATCTCGTGCTTCACGTAGATCTGGAGCCTTATTTCGATCCGGCAATGATGCATTATACGAGACATTTCATGGAGGTTATGAACCCTTTGGATGATCTCAACTATCTGTTCAGCAAATATCCGAATGTACAAGCTGAGGTAGGTAAAATTCTTCTTCATATCCATGAGGAAGTGATGCAAAGAAAGAAAGGCTACGAGATTGCCGTTAGTATGCATATTAAACATCTACTACTAACGCTGCTTCGGAATGACGATGAACAACTACTCTCAGCGCATGAATATGTCGATGCTGATTTGTTGCGTCCTGTTGTCGCACACATCGAGAAGAATCTAGGTGATAAGATCGACATGGCGGAGGTTAGCCGGCTTGCGGGAATGAGCTATGTCTACTTTTCTAAATATTTCAAAAAGAAAATGAGCCTATCATTTACAGAATTCGTAAATCGTAAACGCATTTCCAAAGCAAAACGCTTACTTGTAACTGGCAACATGAATATTACAGACATTGCAGACGCCGTTGGGCTTGAGAATATGGCTCATTTCTATGAGCTGTTTAAGCGTTTTAACGGCTGTACACCGAAGCAATTCAAGGAAAACATGAAGGGACAAGGGGAATGAATAAATGGGGATTCGGCATAGTCTATGCAAGCAAGTATAGCCAGCCATAAATATGAGGAAATAGAGAAACGGTTGAACAATCCTACTTAGGATCGTCAACCGTTTCTTGTTTTTTGGAAGGGAATATCATAGATTCGATTATCAATTATTTTTGAATACATTCCGTATAACATCGCCACGGCTTATAATACCGACCAGTACGCCATTGCGTTCAACGGGTAGCTTTTTGATATGCTTTTCTCCCAATATAGCTGCAATATTCTCAACTTCCTCATTCCAAGTAACGGTAACAACCTTTTTTTGAGCAATATTCATCACATTGGAACCAATCAGACTCGCTGTTTTCTCATCAAATCCCTCAGCATCACCTTGAAATACAGCTGAATAAAACAAACTGTTGAAGATCAGGTTGCGATGTTTGCCTATATACCTCATGATGTCTCCGTCGCTAATGTAGGCAACAATTTCATTTCTATCGTTTACAACAGGCAGGCCGCTTATATGATGTTCGATGAATTTCTCTATGACGGTGCGAACTGTATCATATTCTTTGACTTTGTATACGTTTTTTATCATGATTTCATGTGCCTGCATGGATAGCCCTCCTGTAACATGATGTATCAAATGTTAATGGGTGTAGCGAAGAGTAAAATATCATAATAGTAACATAATCGTCAATGTGAAATATGGTGACTATGTTGCATTAGTTTCTTGCTAACTGGAATAATAACCTGTAAAGAAAGTTGGAGGGAACCTAGATGGAACATTTAACGCAGAAAAAGAAAGTAACGATCATGATTGCTCTGATTACTGCAATGTTCTTCGCAGGCATTAATCAGACGATTGTCAGTACAGCGATGCCTCGCATTATCGCTATTCTTGGCGGAATGGAATATTATACATGGGTTATTACCATCTACATGCTAACATCGACAATCGCTACGGTCTTAGTGGGTAAGCTGTCCGATATTTATGGACGGAAGATCTTCTTATTAGTAGGGATTGTATTGTTCATTATAGGTGCATTTCTAAGCGGGACTTCGACCACCATATTCCAGCTTATTACTTATAGAGGTATACAAGGTGTCGGCGGCGGTGTGCTGATGTCAGCAACTGTAACGGCTGTAGGGGATTTATTCGCTCCGCGTGAAAGGGCAAAATGGACAGGCGTTATGATGGCAATGTTCGGCTTCTCCAGCGTAATTGGCCCAACACTTGGCGGATTTATGGTGGATCATATGGCTTGGAAATGGATCTTTTGGATTTTCCTTCCCCTCGGATTCATTGCATTCATCATGATATGGATCATGTTTCCCAAGACAGTCCGAGCAGCAGCAGAATCCATTGATTATCTAGGCATGTTGTTTCTCTCGCTAGGAATAGTCGCATTGTTACTCGGGTTCACATGGGCCGGTACAAAGTATGACTGGGCGTCAATAGAGATTATTGGTCTGCTTGGGGCTGCGGTTCTATGCATTATCATTCTGCTTTTTATTGAGCGGAAAGCAGCAAGCCCCGTTCTGCCCTTGTCCTTGTTCAAGAATAGTATCGTAACGATATCGAATAGCATCGGTTTTCTAATGAATGCTGGGATGATGGGAGCTATGATGTATTTGCCTTTTTTTGTTCAAGGGGTAGAAGGGGTATCGCCTACGTATTCCGGCTTCGTCAATATGCCGATGTCGATTGCGATGATTATACTTAGCACCTTGTCGGGACGTTGGATATCGAATTCAGGCAAATATAAAAAATTTGCTGTTATGGGCATGCCATTTATGGTCGTCGGTATGATTATGATGGCTTTCATGAACAGCATCCCGATTGCGGTAGCAAGTATGATTGTCTTCGGAATTGGGTTAGGAATTTCAATGCCAGTATTTACGCTAACGGTGCAAAATGCAGTCAAGCCTTCTGAGCTTGGTGTTGCTACCGCAACAGCGACATTGTTCAGAAACTTAGGAGGAACGATCGGCATCGCAGTAATGGGTACAGTAATGACTTCAACGATGGCGAGTAAATTGGAGGCTGCTCTAGCGTCAGGAAAGGGTGTAGATTTATCGCAGCTTAAACCTGAAGAAGCTCAGCAAATCGCCGGATATATGAATCCGCAATTGCTTCTCGATCAGCCGAAGTTGAAAGAGCTGCACGCAACGCTTCCTGAAGCGATTCAACCCGTATTTACACAAATGATTGAAATGCTTCGTTCGGTTCTGAGTGATACGCTTTCCGTTGTTTTCTTATTCGGAGCAGCCTTGCTGGTCGTTGCATTTATCCTGGTGTTGTTCTTGAAGGAAATTCCTTTGCGGACTTCTAATAATGAAGCAGCAGACGAAGCCGATATAACACTTAGCAAGAAGCCTGATCCGGTGCTCCAATAAAATAAGGGATCACGCTCATTCCGTGAACGAACGTGATCCCATATTCTGTTGAACGCACTTTTGATTACGAATTAAACATCACGCTGCATATATTTACTCCTATACTGACCTGGGGTCATATCCTCTTGCTTGCGGAACGCGCGAATAAAGTTCTGTGAATTAGTGAAGGTAAGCCTTTCACCAATCTCCTTCACAGACATATCTGTTTCAACCAGCCACTTTGTCGCCAGCTTTAATCGATACTGGGATAAATAGTCGCTGAAGGTCATTTCCGTCTCTTTCTTAAAAATATTGCTTAGATAGAACACGTTATAATGCAAGCGAGAAGCAATCTCCTCCAAAGTAATCGCGGTATCGTATTCCTGATGAATTATGTTAATAATCTGCTCTGAAATATGCTGGTATTGGGATTCCTGCCGGTCCCTGAAGACAATAATAAGCGGGCTGACAATCCGGTTGTGGAACCAAGCTTCAATCTCAGACGCGACATACAACTGCATAAGCTCTTCATAAAGTGTTGATTCGCCGTGTTCAAGCTTATCAATCTGTAATCCTACCTCTTGCATGACGATCATGAGATCATTAAGCAAACGGACAAGTGATATTTGATATTCCTGTGGTGTTCTTTCCTTTTGAAATACTTGATGAATCCATTCCTTTAACAATTCTGAGGCTCGTAATTCATCGGTTAGCTTAATCGCATCGATAAGTTCATTATGAAGCTGGGCAGGATAAAAGTAGACCCGGGTATGATTGCCAGCGTTCAAGCTGGAATAGGGTATGATTGCACCTTTGCCCAGTTTTAAACGATGCTTTAACGCCTCCAAGCCTTCCCGGTAAGCCCGTCCAGTTTGTTTTAAATTCTTAAAGGGCAGACTGATTCCGATACTGACCTCGAGATCCAAATACTGCTTTAAGCTTTGCTGAATCGTTTCGGTCAGCTTATAGGTATGATTGTGAAACTCGTCCAACGTCATTTGATTAGAGCCAATTAGAGTTACTTGGGATTGATCGACAATAACTGGCGGCAATCGATCGGACGGCGGAACGGTATCTTCAATAATGTTGGTTATTGCGAATAATAACAAATCCAAATCTGTTTGCTTATAACGGGTTTCGTTTAATATATCAATTTGGAGAGTCAACACGGCTAAATGATCCCAATTGGCGGCGAGTCGATCAAAGCCGAAAAGCTGAATTTTTTCTTCGATTTCGGCTTTGCTTATTTGTCCTTGGAACATTTTAAGTAGAAAATAGGTACGAACCTGACGGCTGTTCTGGTTCACTTCATGACGCAAATGATCATTGGAGTCAAATAATTCTCTAATATGCTCATCGATGACTTGAAGCTCGCTTCGATTCTGAGCTTTGATCTCTGGAAGCCGACCGGCAATATTCTGAAAAATAAGTCTGATAGGTGAATAGACTTTACGGCTGCCTTGCCATACGAGCAGGACTGTCAGCAGAATAATGAGCAAACATACATAAAACGTAAACCAGCCGATTGAGCGAGCTTCTTGGGTAAATTCGGTTAGATCGGTGAAACTCGCATAGATCCAGCCATTGAAATCGGAACGAACATAGGTAACAGAGGTATGTTTATTCTGAAATTGTCCGGAATGGGCAGTGAATTGGCTAAGCTCAACTTGACTTACATAACCTGTATCGGTTAATGTAGTGCCAATCTTGGCACGGTCATGATGGACGATAATTCGATAATCATCGTCTAGTACCATAACTTCTCTCGACTCATTCGTAGAATCCATGATATTCGCTAGACTACAGACGGGAATAGTGGCCATAGCAATCCCGCGCTTGTCTGAAGTGTGCAACGGCATTTTTTTGACCAGAGATATCGTATAAGGGCATCCGTAGCTTTGAGTATCACTAGACCCTAAGCTGCCAGTCTCAAGAAGCACCCAGTTGGTACTCGTTCCAGGCTGCTGCATAAGTGAAGTCAGCAGATCCTTGGAAGCGTATTCATCAAAAGTATAAAGACCTCTATTGTTAATGACCCAGTCCGACGCTGAGTTGGCTAATATGACATCCGTTACACGAGTATCGGGAGATTGCAGCAAGCTTAGCTCTTCCTTCAGCTGGTTGTATAGTTGAAAGTCTTTGAAGGTAATCGGTCGATAGAGAGCTTCTTGCAGCTGGTTCGTGTTAATGACATAGTTCAATGTGTAGTCGATAGTTCGGAGCACTTGTTCCATATTGCCGTTCAGCTGATTCATAATTTGAATACTGCTCTCATTCACATGCTTTTGTATCGAATTGGAGGATTTCATATAAGAAAAGAATCCAAGTGCCACGAGCGGTATGATGCTAATCGTGCATCCGAATAAGAGCATCTTGGTGTAAAGGCTATTTTTCCTCATTGCTACCTGCCTTTCAACTGCTGGATGCTTTCATTCTAAACAAAACAGATTAAAGGTACAATATGAATTTCAGACAAAAACTGTACAAACTACAGTGATATGGAGATAATCGATTATACATGTCTAACAATTAGGAGGCCGTCTATTGTGCGAGCATTAAAGCAAGGCAGTCTATTAAGTATATTAATTTTACTGCTGGCAGCATCGGGATGTGCTGGGAATGATCAGATTACGAATAGGGCATCAGGAGAGACGGTTAAAGGCGATCAACCAACGATTACGATTATAGCTAATTTGCATACGGCAATCATTCCTTCCGATCGAATTGAAAAAATGCTGGAGGAAGAAACAGGTGTGAAGCTTGATATTCAATGGATTCCAGATGGCAGCTATGAAGAAAAAGTCAATGCGGCGTTCGCGACAGAAACATTGCCTCAAGCGGTATTTCTTAAAAATGGAGCCTCATTCATTATGTTCCGGAGCGCGATTCGAAATGGTCAGTTCTGGGAGATCGGATCACTGCTGGAGCAGTATCCTAATTTGAAGCGGTTGAAGTCAGAAGTTCTCGCCAACACATCCGTTGATGGGAAAATATACGGACTATATCAAGAGCGGCCTTTGTCACGACAAGGGATTATTTACAGGAAGGATTGGGCAGAACGGCTTGGTTTGCCAGCGCCTGCTACTATTGATGAGTTATATACCATGATAGAACGGTTCACGAACGGTGATCCAGACGGGAATGGCCAGCAAGATACGATTGGCTTAGCAGACCGTAATGATCTCGTTTATGGCGCCTTCAAGACGGTAAGCTCCTACTTCGGAACACCGAATAACTGGGGCGAGCAGAACGGTCAGCTGCTGCCTGAATTTATGACTTCGGAATATAGGGAGACGATGAAGTTTTTCAGAAGGCTGCATCAGGAGGGATTAATGAATGCGGATTTCCCCGTAACCGGGAAAGTCGATCAACAGGAGTTGTTTATTCAAGGAAAGGCCGGTGTCTATATAGGAGCGATGGGGGATGTAGTCAGTTTGCATGCCAAATTGACGAAGGAAAATGCTGAAGCCCAGCTTGATGTACAGAATCGGATTCGCGGTGATAAAGGCTTCGGGGTATGGTCAACACCGGGCTACGGATCGGTTGTCCTATTTCCGAAATCGGCTATCGCAACGGAGGATCAATTAAAGGAGGTGCTTGCCTTCTTTGATCATTTAATGGAGCCTAAGCTGGCTAATCTAATTTACTGGGGAATTGAGGGCGAACATTATCGATTGGCAGATGGGAAGGTTATTCCAACCGATGATTATGAGCGAATGACCGACGAAGCAAGACCTTATCTGGGTTTGCAGATCGGAGGAGTCAGCACAATTCCAGGTATGCTGGAAGCGGGCTTCTCTTTGCCAGTACGAGCGAAAGCTGAGCAACTAGTCATAGATAACGATAATATATTAATTCATGACAAGGCGGCTTCGTTAGAATCGGTTACTTATAATGAAAAAGGCGACCGATTGCAAACGATCATCAGAGATGCAACCTATAACTTTATTATCGGTGAAAGCGACGAAGCGATGTTCGAAGAAGAGGTCGAGCGTTGGAAGAATGAGGGTGGAACTCAAATGATAGAGGAGTTTACTGAAGCCTATAGGCAGAAACAAAAGTAAAATATCGAATGAATTCCTATCTATAAAAGGGTCTTGTCAGGGCGAATATCGCTCTTGCCGAGATCCTTTTTTGTTGCAAGCGAAGATGGACGACGCGGCTTGGATGGGATAATCAGCATAATCTTTGGATGTGATCGGGTCCATTCGAACCGTCCTCAACGCAGGCGCAGCAAGAGATTATCCACAACAAATCTCGAGATTATTCTCGGAATGGTCATACGCGGCTTATGCTGATGGTGTTACGGAAACCCAAACAAAACGGAGGTCGACCGAATGAAAAGAAAACAGAAAAAAAGTGTAATGGCTGCAGTCGCAGTATCAATGGCTCTCTTGGCCGGATGCGGCAACAATAATACAAGTGATGTGGACAAGAATGCAGCAACTCAGAAACCAGCAGATGGAACGGCGCAAGCAACAGATAAACCGGCTGAGCCTTTCAAATTATCTGTCATGCTGGACTTGCAAGTGCCTGATGTACCTGCGGATAAGATTGAGAAATTACTCGAGGAGAAAACAAACACGCAGCTGGAGATTCAATGGGTTCCAGATGGCAGCTACGACGATAAGCTGAACGCTACTTTCGCGACAGGCTCGCTGCCGCAAGCCGTTCAATTAAAAAATGCCGCTTCACTTAGCTTGATGCGCGACGCGCTGAAGGACGGACAATTCTGGGAGATCGGGCCTTTGATCGATCAATACCCGAATCTGGCCAAGCTTAATAAAGATGTTCTGAACAATACATCAGTAGATGGAAAAATATATGCATTGTATCGTGAATCTGCGCTGTCTCGTCAAGGAATTATTTTCCGCAAGGACTGGGCAGATAAGCTAGGGCTTGCTGCTCCTAAGAATATCGATGAGTTGTATAACTTATTGAAAGCGTTTAAAGAGCAAGATCCTGACGGAAACGGCAAGGACGACACGATCGGCCTGACGGATCGCAGCGACTTGATCTACGGTGCATTTAAGACCGTAAGCTCTTATTTTGGAACACCTAACAATTGGGGAGAGAAGGACGGCAAGCTAGCTCCTGAGTTTATGTTCACTGAATATATGGATACGCTTAATTTCTTCAAAAAGCTGCACAAGGAAGGTCTGATCAACCAAGACTTCCCTGTTACAGCAAAGAATGACCAGCAAAACTTGTTTACGACTGGCAAAGCGGGTATGTACATCGGAGCACTTGGCGACGTTGGAAGCCTAGATCCGAAGCTGAAAGAGGTAAATGCTGCTAGTGATCTGGATATTCAGAATCGGATTGAAGGTCCGAAAGGTACTGGCATCTGGTCGACAGCTGGCTACGGTTCCGTATTCCTATTCCCGAAATCCTCGGTTAAATCGGAAGATGAGCTGAAGAAAATCCTTACTTTCTTTGATCAAATGATGTCTCCTGAGTTGTCTAATGTGGTGCAATGGGGGATTGAAGGTGAGCATTATACGTTAAACAATGGAAGTGTCGTTCCATCTGAAGACACGAAGCTTACTGACCGTGAAGCTAAGCCGTTCCTACAGTTCCAAGTTGGCGGTCAAAGCACAATTCCAGAGCTGTTGGATCCAGAATTCAAGCTGCCGGTTAAAGCAAAGTCTGAACAGCTGATCAAAGATAATGAAAGCATTCTGATTAATGATCCGACCGTTGCGCTGGAGTCCAAGACGATGATTGAAAAAGGAGTTCGTCTCTCCGAAATTATTAAAGACGCTACTTACCAATATATGCTTGGCGATATTGATGAAGCTGGCTTCCAGAAAGCGGTTGATAAATGGCTGAAGGATGGCGGACAACAAATTATTGACGAGTATAACGCGAAGTAAGCGAAATGAAGCAATAACAACGTAAGCATGGCAAATAACATGAGGCTGTTATCTAACGCAGCCTCTTTTAAATCCTGCTGAGAAAGGATGGGTTTATGAATGAGTGAGACAACGGTCAGGACAACAACAGTTCCTCAAGTAAAAAGGAAAAATAGAACGCTCGGGCAATTATGGAAGGATCGGACGCTTTACTTAATGATCATTCCGGGTCTATTGTTCTTTATAATCTTTAAGTATTTTCCAATTGGGGGGATTATTATCGCCTTCCAGGATTATAAACCTTATAACGGCATTGCCGGCAGTGAGTGGGTAGGACTCGAGCATTTCATTAGACTGTTCTCGGAGCCGGATTTCTTTATCATTCTGGGAAATACACTTATTTTATTCGCGTTGAATTTGATATTCTTCTTTCCTGTCCCGATTATTTTGGCGGTTATGTTGAATGAAGTTAGGCATTCCATCTTTAAAAGATTTGTGCAGACAATCGTATACATTCCGCATTTTATGTCATGGGTTATCATCGTGTCGATCTCCTTTATTATGCTTTCGATGGATCGCGGGATGGTCAATGAATTGTTATCTGTTATGGGCTTCGACAAAATCAACTTTCTAATGAGCAATGAATGGTTCCGACCTATGTATATACTGCAGATTATATGGCGGGAATCGGGATGGGGAACCATTATTTATTTGGCGGCGATGGCGGCCATCGACCCGCAGCTGTATGAGGCGGCACGCATGGATGGAGCCAATCGACTTCGACAAATTTGGCATATTACGCTTCCGTCGATCAGAAGTGTCATTATCGTCCTACTCATCTTGAAGATTGGTGATGTGCTGGAGCTTGGATTCGAACATATTTTTCTTCTACTGAACTCGATGAATCGAGAAGTAGCGGAAATTTTCGATACGTATGTCTATACGGCTGGCTTGAAGCAAGGAGAATTTAGTTATAGTACGGCCGTAGGTTTCTTCAAATCATTCATCGGACTCATTCTGATTATGGGTGCGAACTGGATCGCCAAAAAAGCAGGCGAAGAAGGCGTTTATTAAAGGAGGGATAATATGCTGCAGGATAAATCAATAGGCGGACGAGTTTTTGATGCTGTTAACTATACGTTGTTATCTATTATTGCAATCGTCATGATATTGCCGTTCATTAACGTTATAGCGGGCTCCTTCACGACTGTAGGAGAGTTGGCACGCAAGCAGTTCGTGCTTATCCCGACCATATGGTCGTTAGACGCTTACCGATTTATTTTTTCCACCAGCACGATCTTCAAATCGCTTGGTGTATCTGTTGGCGTCACCTTTTTCGGGACGTTGTTCAGCATGCTGTTGACCGCATTTATGGCGTATGGCTTATCTAAGCCGCATCTTATGGGCAGACGGACATTGATGTTCATCGTGGTCTTTACAATGCTGTTCAGCGGCGGATTAATTCCTAGCTTCTTGGTAGTTAAGGAGATGGGCTTAATTGACTCCTATGCTTCACTGGTTGTTCCAACTGCGATTAATGCGTTCAATCTCATTATTATGCGAAACTTTTTTCAAAATTTACCTGATGGGTTGGAAGAGTCTGCGAAGATTGATGGAGCCGGTTATTGGGGGATTTTTACGAAAATCGTACTTCCGCTCTCGATGCCTGCGGTTGCAACCATCTCTTTGTTCTATGCCGTAACCTATTGGAACACATACCTTCCCGCTATACTCTATTTGAATGACGCTAGTAAGTGGCCGGTTCAAGTTATACTGCGGCAAATTGTGGTGCTTGCAAGCGGGCTGGCAGGAGACACTACTGATCTTGGGGACGGGTTTATTATGCCGCCTCAACAGACGATTAAGATGGCCGTTATCGTCGTTGCAACGCTGCCAATTCTAGTCGTATACCCGTTCTTGCAAAAGCATTTTGCCAAGGGCGCTTTGATTGGTTCGATTAAAGGTTAATCGAGCTGAACGGCAAGACAACGATGAAAGGAGCTTGAAATTTCATGAATTCAAATGTAACGAACGCAAACATCGATACGCACACTCCTCTGCAGTGGGCGCAAGCGGCCTGTGATTCATTAATGGCAAGATATACGCCGGAGCAGCTGCCGCCAGAGAATAGATGGCATTATCATCAAGGGATTTTTTTGCACGGGATGCTCCAGGTATGGAAGAGAAATGGTGAGGAAGCGTATTTGCAGTATACGAAGCGGTATGTCGATCATTTGGTCGATGAATATGGCAATTTCATATTTGCTAGAGATGAACTGGATTCTATTATGGCTGGTTTATTGCTCTTCCCGTTGGAAGAACATAACGCAGACGGTAGTCCAAGGTATCGCCAAGCGATCGAGAAGCTGCGGAATTTATTCGGAACACTCAATCGCACAGCAGAAGGTGCATTTTGGCATAAAGACAAGTATCCCTATCAAATGTGGCTTGACGGTTTGTATATGGGTGGCGTATTCGCGCTTGAGTATGCTGCCCGATATGGTGATGAGGGCTTGATTGATAGGGTCGTGGAATGGGAAGGCCTGATGCGCAAGCGTATGACTGATGATAAGACAGGCTTGCTATTCCATGCTTATGATGAGAGCAGGAGCTTCCCATGGGCTGACCTCGTTACAGGCTGCTCGCCAGAGTTATGGGGACGATCACTAGGTTGGTACGGCATGGCGTTAGCTGATTTTCTGGATATATTGCCTGCTGATCACGCGGCCGCAACCATCTGGAAGGAGAAGCTTGGTCAATTTGTGAAGGCATTAATCCGGCTGCAGGATGCAGAGAGCGGTTTATGGTACCAGGTCGTTGATAAGGGTGATCGCGCGGGCAATTGGCTCGAAACGTCCTGCACCAGCTTATTCGTCTATGCCATTGCGAAAGCGGTCAAGCACGGTTGTATCGAGGAAGCGTATATCGATGCGGCATGGAAAGGGTATCGAGGTTTGATTTCACGCCTTAAGTTTGATGAAATAGGGGTGATTGTTCCCGATATTTGTATAGGTACTTCGGCTGGAGAATACGACTACTATGTGGCAAGACCAGTCAGCGAGAATGATCTTCACGGTGTGGGAGCATTCATTCTAGCTTGCACCGAGATGGAAGAGGTTCGCGAGCATGGAGAGGGGATGAAGGGATGAATGAATGGTCAGCGACTTTTCGCAATCCGATCCTTCCAGGGTTTTATCCTGATCCATCGATATGCCGGGTAGGCGAGGACTATTACATGGTTACTTCCAGCTTTGAATATTATCCGGGTGTTCCTATCTTCCACAGCAAGGATCTCGTCCATTGGGAGCAGCTTGGACATGTGCTTGACCGGCCGTCTCAGCTTGAGCTTGATGGTACGCCGTGCTCGAAAGGAATCTATGCCGCAACCATTCGTTATCATAATGGCTTGTTCTATATGATTACGACCTTTGTTGTCAGTCAGATGGGGGAGCGGCGCAACTTTTATGTCACCGCTGAGAATCCAGCAGGAGCTTGGTCAGATCCGATCTGGCTTCCGGATGCTCCGGGTATTGATTCCTCGTTCTTCTTCGACGATGACGACAAGGTCTATATTATGGCCAACCGGGTACCGCCAGAAGGGCAGCAATATCCGAAGCATATGGAAATTTGGCTGCAACAATTCGATCTACCGAGCCAGCAGCTGATCGGTGACAAATACAGCCTATGGGATGGAGCGCTTAAAGTAGCCCATGCCCAAGAAGGGCCGCATATCTACAAGAAGGACGGCTATTATTATTTGTTGATTGCGGAGGGCGGTACCGGATTTACACATGCTGTTACAGTTGCAAGAAGCAGACATATTACGGGGCCATATGAGGGATGCAAGTCCAATCCGATTCTGACGCACCGTCATCTTGGTCAAAGTTATGGCATAGTTAATGTGGGTCATGCCGATCTCGTGGAAACGACGAATGGCGAGTGGTGGATGGTGTGCCTTGCGTCCCGTCCTTATGGAGGGGCCTACCGCAATTTGGGTAGGGAGACGTTCCTTGTTCCTGTTGCATGGGAAGAGGGGTGGCCGGTTGTTAATCCAGGGAAAGGCATTGTAGAACTAGAATCCTATAGACCTAATCTACCTGAGCATGTATTCCCAGATAAGCCGGCATGTGATTCGTTTGAAAGCGAAATACTGGATGATCGCTGGAATTTCATTCGGACACCCCGCGGTGATTTTTGGAGTTTGACTGAGCGGCCTGGATATTTGCGATTACAGCTGAAACCGGAGACGATCGCAGAGCCGGTCAATCCAAGCTTTGTTGGACGGCGGCAGCAGCATATGTGCTTCACGGCCCGAACTGTAATGGAGTTCATACCGCAAGCGGATGGCGAGGCAGCAGGAATTGTACTGCTGCAAAACCATGACTATTTGTTCCGATTTGAGTATGTAATGGACAATGGTGCCGCTGAGCTTCGGCTTGTCGAACGCAGGGGTGGAACAGAGCGAGTTGTAGCTTCGCGCGGTTGGAGCTGCGAGAAAGTTTACTTGAAAGTAGAAGCCGAATGGCAAAGCTATCGGTTTCTCTATGCGTCCAAGTCAGAGCAATGGGAGACGTTGGCAGAGCATGTGGACGGTACCTTGCTTAGCTCGGATGTAGCGGGAGGTTTCGTCGGTACTTATATCGGATTGTATGCAACTGCAAACGGAACAGAAAGCAGCAATTATGTTGACTTTGATTGGTTTGAATATGGAGGGATTGAGTGATGGCAGAAGTAAAGCAGCAGAGACGCGAACCATGGATCTCCGACCAAGGGGACGGAAATTTCCGCAATCCCGTTCTTCATGCGGACTATTCGGACCCGGATGTGATTAGAGTTGGTGAAGACTTCTATATGACAGCTTCAAGCTTCGGTCATATTCCGGGGCTGCCTATTCTTCATTCTAAGGATCTCGTCAATTGGACGTTGATTAATCATGTGATTAAAGAGATGGACTTGCCAGGTTATGACAGACCTCAGCACGGTAATGGGGTCTGGGCACCAAGCCTTCGTTATCATGACGGCAAGTACTGGATATTCTACGGAGACCCGGATGTAGGAATTCTCATGAGTACAGCCGATCATCCGGCTGGAGAATGGACACCGCTTCATTTGGTGCAGGGAGGAAAGGGGTTAATTGATACTTGTCCCTTCTGGGATGAAGATGGGAAGGCCTATCTCGTACATGCCTTTGCCAATAGCCGCTGCGGTATTAAGCATAAGCTGCGGTTATGCGCGATGGCACCGGATGGCAGCAGATTACTGGATGAAGGGCAAATCATCTATGACGGTACCGATGAGCATCCGACAATGGAAGGACCGAAGATGTATAAGCGCAACGGCTATTATTACATATTCGCACCTGCGGGCGGCGTTAAGCCAGGTTGGCAAACGGTTTTGCGCTCGAAGTCGATCTATGGTCCATACGAAGACAAGATTGTGCTTCATCAAGGAGACAGTGTTGTGAATGGCCCGCATCAAGGCGGCTGGGTCGAGCTGGAATCCGGGGAATCATGGTTTATGCATTTCCAGGATAAAGGAGCATACGGACGTATTGTTCATCTGCAGCCGGTTAAATGGGAAGAGGATTGGCCGTTGATGGGTGCTGATACGAATGGGGACGGCATTGGAGAGCCAGTCATGCATTATCGCAAACCGAATGTTGGCCATTCAGCGCCGATTGCTGTTCCTGTCACTTCTGATGAATTTACGGAACGGGAGCTGGGATTGCAATGGCAATGGCAGGCGAATCCGCTTGAAAGCTGGTATTCACTCGGTGAACATGCCAGCCATCTGCGACTGTATGCACAGCCTGTATCGCAAGCGTGCCAAACATTATTTGATGTGCCGCAATTGCTGCTGCAGAAATTTCCCGCTGAAGTATTTGATGTTCATGCAAAGCTAACTTGCACAGGGCTCCAGGAGGGTGATCAAGCAGGGTTGGTTCTATTCGGATTTTCATTCGCCAGCTTAGTTGTTAGTCGCAACATGAACGGTGGGCTAGTGCTGAAGTATATGGAAGGGGATGATGCCGAGGAAACGATAATTTGGACGCAATGCGAGATGCCTGAAACGGTATGGCTGCGGGCTGCAATTCGCCAAGGAGCAGTCTGTTCATTCGCATATAGTACGGATGGACAATCCTTCCTGAAGGTTGAGGCAGCTCCGTTCACAGCCAGGGAGAGTCGCTGGGTAGGTGCGAAAGCGGGGCTTCTTGCTCTTCAGGGAGAAAAGCGAGTCAGCGGCGGCTATGCGGATTTCGACTGGTTCCGTATGACTGCTCCTGATGATACGAACAGCAGCCTGTAATGGAGAGGAGAATCGTTAATGAGCATCAGCAAGAGAAATCAGGAAGATGGGGTTCAAGAGAGTTCTGAATCAAAGGCATTAAAGAACGCAGTCTGTTTTCCGACTGTTCAGCTGCCGAATATACCGGATCAATCCTTCGTTATTACACAATACGGTGCTGTGAGTGATGGATTGACTGATAATACAGAGGCATTCAAGCGGACCATTGCAGCTTGTTCTGCTGCAGGTGGAGGGAAGGTCGTTATCCCTGCCGGAATATGGCTGACAGGACCCATTGTCATGAAATCAGGGATAAATCTTCATGCGATGGCTGGTGCACTCATCATGTTCAGTCCGGTTTTTGAGCATTATTCACTTATCCTATCTCAATTCGAAGGCAAATCAGCCGTTCGCAGCCAATCTCCGATTGATGGAGAAGGACTAGAAGATATCGCGATTACAGGAGAAGGAATCTTCGATGGCAACGGGGAAGCTTGGCGGCCAGTCAAACGGCAGAAGCTCACCGCCGCGCAATGGGAGAAGCAAGTGGCTTCTGGCGGTGTTGTTGCCGCAAACGGTGAGATTTGGTGGCCGACTGCTGCAGCTATGAACGGAGAAGCTGAGGTACAGCGTTTGCGGCGTACAGGAAGCTATGAAGTAACGGAATATATAGCTGTGAGGGACTTCCTTCGTCCGGCACTTGTGAGTCTACGGAATTGTCAGCGGATTCTATTAGACGGCCCCACCTTTCAAAACTCACCAGGATGGTGTTTGCATCCGTGGGGTTCTGAGCATGTGACGGTCAGAAATACGAGTGTGCGTAATCCCTGGTTCTCACAAAATGGAGACGGACTTGATGTAGAGTCTTGCCGCTATGTTATGGTGGAGAATTGTATCTTCGATGTCGGTGACGATGCGATTTGCTTAAAATCAGGCAAGGATGAAGAAGGACGGAAGGTCGGTCTTCCATGTGAATATGTCACGATTAAGGGCTGTAACGTCTATCATGGTCACGGCGGATTCGTTATCGGAAGCGAGATGTCAGGCGGCGTTAGACATGTTCATGTGTCGGACTGCAATTTTATAGGAACGGATATTGGTTTGCGGTTCAAGAGCGCGCGTGGTAGAGGCGGAATTGTAGAGGATATCGTAATTGAGGACATTCGAATGAAGAATATTGCTCTTGAAGCGATTTCTTTCCATCTCTTCTATCAAGGAGTAGAAGGCTCGGAGGGATTCGATGACAGCAGCTACCTTGTTGATGAGGGAACACCTATATTCCGCAATGTTGAGATACGCAATATTCGTTGTGCAGGAGCCTCAGCAGCATTTTTAATTAATGGACTTTCCGAAATGCCTCTCAGTCAATGCCGACTCCAGGATGTGATCATTAAGAGCAAGCGGGGAATCATCTGCAGACATGGCTCTGGGTTAGATTTCCGAAATATTCATCTTCAGATTGAGAGTGGACCGCTTGCTTCTTTCCATGACTGCATGAACGTTGATATCGAGGAAATGGACGGTTCGACAGAGGATTCAGCCGTTGAGCAATTGATTCAAATTACTGGAACGAAATCCGATCGTATTCGTGTGAAGACAGCTTAGGAACTCGTATATTTCATAGGGATAGGATAAGAGGGTTACGCTATAACTGGAATTATAGTCGTAATCCTTTTTTTAATTCAAAATGAATGCGTTTCCAAAAATGGAGGGCTGTAAATTGAAAAAAGGATTATATTATACGTTAATTATTTGTTTGGTTCTAACTTGTTTCCCCATACAAGCTTTCGGCGCAGATTCCTCTCCGTTAGTACCGGCATTCCCGGGTGCGGAGGGCGGCGGCAAATATGTTACAGGTGGACGCGGCAAGCCTGTGTATGAAGTGACTACCCTTGCTGATTACGGCAAAGATGAGACAGCTATTCCGGGTTCATTCCGTGATGCGGTAAGCGCTGGGGATCGAACGATTGTATTTCGTGTCGGAGGAACCATTCATCTGAAGGAATCGCTTAAGGTAATGGGCAGCAATCTGACGATTGCGGGTCAGACTGCACCGGGAGATGGCATTACAATAAGCGACTATACGACTTCTTTGGAAGCGGACAATATTATTATTCGTTACATCCGCTTTCGTCTAGGAGACCGGTATGCGAGCGAGGATGATGCATTCGGCTCCCGTTATCATAAAAATATTATTATCGACCATTGCTCCTTCAGTTGGTCGGTAGATGAAGTAGTAAGTTTATATGATAATGTCAACACGACGGTACAATGGTCGATTTCTTCTGAGAGCATGCTGATGACCTCGCATCAGAAGGGGCGACATGGATATGGCGGCATATGGGGCGGCAATAACGCGACTTACCATCATAATCTGATCGCGCACAGTACGAGCCGCAATCCACGTTTCCCGACAGATAAACGTGAACTGGATATAACGGAAATGACGAATAATGTGATCTATAACTGGGGTTTTGCTTCCTCATACGGCGGCGGAGAAGGCTCCTATAACGTCATGAATAACTACTATAAATACGGTTCAAATACGTATGACATCGTTCGAAGTCAATTATTTGGCGAAGTTGGCAGCGCTTACACAACCAAAATGTATATTGGCGGCAATATTATGGATGGGAATGCTGCAGTTACAGCTAATAACTGGCAAGGTGTACAAAAAGTGCTTGACCCTGCAGCCAAATTGAATGAACCTATCGTAGTCAAAGGAAACTATCCGGACTTAGGCGATAATGAGTATAATCCTTATGCCGCAGTGTCTGCTCAAGATGCCTATGATCAGGTGCTTGCAGATGCTGGAGCGACATTGCCAAGACGCGATGCCATTGATGCTCGTGTGATCAATGATGTGCGCAATCGTACTGGGCAGCATATTAATTCTCCGAAGGAAGTTGGAGGCTATGCGGAGTATCCTTTGACAGTATCGGATGTTATCGATAATGATCATGATGGAATGGATGATGGTTGGGAGTCGGCTAATGGTCTTTCGGCTGCGGATGCAGAGGATCACCGTCTGCAGTCCTTGTCAGCAGCAGGCTACACGAATCTTGAAGTCTACTTAAATTCATTAATTCCTGCGATTCCAGGCGACAATGTGGATAACCCTAACACAAAGATTACGAGTCCAACCAACAATCTGATTATCGAAACAGGCAACAGTATGACGATTAGTGCGGATGCGAGTGATAAGGATGGTATTGCGAAAGTTGAATTCTTCATTGATGGAATGAAGGTTAGTGAGGATGATACAGCACCATACAGCTACGATTGGAACGCTATAGTTGATGGCACCCACTATGTTACCGCTCGTGCGGTGGACGGTCAGGGAATGGCAACACAATCCAATAGTGTGACCGTTCATGCTAATCGAACTACAGATACAGGAGAGTGGGAATCTGTTGATATTGGAACGGTTGGTATTCCTGGTCATGCTCAGTTAGAGGCTGACGATTCCATTACAGTGAAATCGACAGGTGATATCGGCGGGACTGCGGATGCGTTCCACTATTTCTATCAGACCTTAAATGGGAATGGCGAGATTATAGCTAGAGTAGATCATATTACGCCGACCGATGATAATGCGGAAGCGGGAGTTATGATTCGAGAATCATTGGATCCTAACTCACGAATGGTGTTCATGGGCATTCCTTATGTGAAGAATGGTAAGAAAGGGGTTCTAATTAGCCGTACCTCAACGGGAGAAGAATCATCCCGAATTGAATCGGAGTTGTTCATTGCTACACCGTATTGGATTAGACTAGTCCGATTAGGAAACCAGCTTACAGGATTAATATCACAGGATGGAGGATCGAATTGGCTGAGAATCGGTTCCGCAACTCTTGATTTGCCTAATGCGTCGCCGGTTTACGCAGGACTTGCCGTGGATGCCTCTAAAGCAGAGAATGATGTGTGGAAATACAATACATCCAACTTTAGCGGAGTGGAGATTCGCGAATTGGCTGCTGACTTCCCAGCAGCTCCGATAGAGCTTGCGGCGGCCATTGATTCCGGAGATAACGAGGTTGTACTGACTTGGAGCGCTGCGGATGGCAACGCCAGCTCTTATAATGTCAAACGCGGTGATGTTGCTGGCGGGCCGTACAAGGACATTGCTACTAATCTCACAAGCGGTACTACTTATACGGATGTGAATGTCGTACCTGGAAAAACGTATTATTATGTGGTTACCGCTGTTAATGCTTCTGGTGTTCAGAGCTATGAATCGACTGAGGTCAGCGCCATTCCGACCGGTGAACCGGAAAATATTTATTATGTGAATGATGATTTTGAAGAGGATGCCGTTGGAACGCTTCCAGCTGCTTATTTTCCAAGCTTTCCTGGAAACGGCGGGGTTGAGAAGGTTGAGGTAGCTGTGGTGCCGGATAAAACGAAGGGCAACCCTTCCGAACATGCGTTGTATATCGCAGATCAAGGAAGTTCTATAGAAAATGCGCAAAGTGTAGCTTTCTTTAGGCAGTTCGAATCTCAAAAGGGAAAAGTCATTATAGAAGCTGACTTTATGCTGACGGAAGAAAGCGGCAATGCAGTTCTGTTTCAGGTTAAGAGCTATGATGACTCCAAACGAGCGTTCAGTGTCGGGATCAGAAAGCCAACAAGACCAGATGACGCCAATAAAACCTCGAATACGGTCGTTTATGATAATGGTTCATCGAGCTTCTATGCGCTTATGGATGAGAACTTCTCTGCCTATAGAGACAAGTGGCATAATATTAAGTTAGTTATGGACGTAGCCGCAGGTCAGGTAACCTTTTATATGAATGGTATTGAGATCGGCACCTTCGATGATTACAAGGATAAGGATAATTTCAAAAAGATGGGGATCGGCAGAATCTATTCGTCTACAGCGGGTGGAGGAACAGGAACCTATTACTTAGACAATGTGAAAGTCTATGTGGAGCCGATAGCTTCACCAAAAGGCTTAAACGCATTGCCGGGCAATGAGGCAGTTGGGCTTAATTGGTCAGAGACACCGGGAGCGCTGTCTTATCATGTATATCGCAGTACAACGAACGGAGGTCCGTATACACTTGTGACGCCTACCTCAGAACAACCGAATCCAGTACCTATTCCAGCAACAACCTTCGTGGATACGTCGGTTGTGAATGGTACCGCCTATTATTATGTAGTAACGGCAAATAGCGATATTGGAGAATCGGGATATTCCAATCAAGCGCAAGCGACGCCAAGTGAATCAGCTGCTGTACCGCAGGCACCAGCGGGTTTGAAAGCTGTTGCTCGCAACGCCCAATTGGAATTGAGCTGGGATGCAGTAGCGAATGCCATCTCTTATGAGCTTAAGAGGTCGAGTGATGCGGCAGGTCCATTCGTTACGGTCGCTTCCAAGATTGAAGGGACTTCCTATCGACTAGGCAATGTTCCGAATGAACAAGCCTACTACTATGTTGTTTCAGCGAAAAGCGTAGGAGGCTCGGGACCTGATTCAGCTCCCTTGCTTGCAACAGCTTATGCACCACCAGGTGTTCCGTCCGTTTCCTTGCAAGAAGGAGCAGGTCAGATTTATCTAAGCTGGACTCCTGTAGAAGCGGATTCTTACACCGTTAAGCGTTCTGCGACTGCAGACGGTGTTTATACGGCTATCGCTGAGTCAGTTACGACTGCAACCTATGGTGATTTACAGGTGAATGAGGGAACTCCCTATTATTATAAAATCGCTGCGGTCAAACAGGGAATGCAGAGCCCGGATTCTTCAGTAGTTGCTGGTCGTACAGCAGTCTCAGCAGGTGAGCCTGATGTGCCAAGCCGCTTGCAAGCAGAAGCTGATGATACACAAATTCATTTGTCGTGGAAAGCAGCTGATCGAGCAGTCGATTATGAAATTGTGCGCAGTATGAGTGAGAATGGACCATTCACGCCTGTAGCTTCTCATGTTACGGGAACAGAATATACAGATACTGGTCTTCAGAATGGAGGGGTCTATTATTATGCGGTTGCTGCCCGCAATGAGGTGGCAAGAGGTTATACTTCAGAGCTAGTGAGGACTATTCCGGCAGTCGTATTGAAGGTGGCGGCCGATGGCAGTGAAGCATTCACCAAGGTACAAGATGCAATTGATGCTGTTCCCGATAACAGCGTGGATCCGACTATTATTCGGATCAAGGATGGCGTCTACCGAGAAAAGGTCTATGTGAGTGCATCTAAGAAACAGGTAAGTATGATCGGGGAAAGTCGAGAAGGAACCATCATTACAAATGGAGATACGGCTAGCACGATAGGACCTGATGGCAAGGTGCTTGGGACCAGCAACAGCTATACGCTGCGGGCTGCGGGAACGGATTTCACTATGGAGAATATTACGATTGCCAACAGCGCCGGAATTAATGACGGTCAAGCAGTAGCTCTATATGCCGAAGGAGATCGAGGCATTTACCGTAATGTGAAGGTGACTGGCTTCCAAGATACTTTACTCGCGGATAAAGGGAGACAGTATTTTACCGATAGCTATATCGCAGGAAGCGTTGATTTTATATTCGGAAATTCATCGGCTGTGTTCAAAAATTCAACAGTGCATAGCGCGGGTCCAGGTTATGTAACAGCAGCATCAACGACTAGCGGCAAGCCGGGATACGTATTCATTGACAGCATACTGACAGCAGAGCCTGGTCTTACGGGGTTAGTCGATTTGGGAAGACCGTGGAGACCAGATTCTAATGTCATCTTTATCAATTCCACCATGGGAGATCATATTAAGCCGGCTGGTTGGAATAACTGGGGGAACAGCGCGAACGAACTGACGGCTCGTTATGGAGAATATAACAGCAGCGGTGTTGGCGCAAACGCGGAACAACGTGTTAATTGGTCTAAGCAACTGACAACGGAGGAAGCTTCTCAGTATACGGTTGCGAATATATTAGGTGGAACGGATGGTTGGAATCCAGAAGTAGACAAGATACTCCTAGACAGTAATTCATCTCTAAAACTCCTTCATGTTAATGGCGCATCGGTTGCAGGGTTTGCTCCAAATGTACGTAATTATGTAATCAAATTGCCTGTAGACACGACTGCTGTTCCCATTGTAACTGCGGAATCATTCTCTGAAGCGGCATCGCTCGAGATCGAGCAGGCTATAGAAGTACAAGGTACCGCATCGGTAAAAGTAATTGCGCTTGATGGCAGCATTACCCAATACCGTATGCAGTTTGTACGAGGTTCTACTGAAGAAACGGGAGCTACCGATATTGTTGTAGATTATCCGGCATTAAATTTGGAGGCCGGTCAATCTAGACAAGTTCATGCCAGGATCATTCCAGAGCAAGCCGATCAAACGGTCATTTGGTCAGGAAGCGACAGCATCATCGATGTTAGTATCGACGGTATGATTAGCGGACTTCGGCCGGGGCGGGCAAAAGCGACGGTGACGAGTGCCACATACTTGAATTTCATTACAGAAGTCGATGTGCTGGTTGTCGATCATACGGCGCCGGTCTGGGGCGGGGGAGGTTTACAGGCCAGCGAGGTCACTCAAAATAGTGTCAATTTGAGCTGGCCTGCAGCTGCCGATTATGTTGGAGTAACTCATTTTGTGATTTTGAATAATGGCAGCAAGATAGCTGAGGTAAACGGAAATACGCTCTCTCACACGGTTACTGAATTACGCAAAGGAACGAATTATGAATTTAAGATCATCGCCTATGATGAATTGCTTAATGAGAGTATTGCCTTACGAGCTAATGTATCTACGAAAGGTGAAAGTGATACTTCCCCTCCTTACAACCCAGGCAATAGCGGGGGAAATGGGCAAAATGATAAATTAATCAACGCTTTGAAGGAAGCATTAAAGGACAAAGTGAAAAACATATTGCTTGATGTCGGCGGCAAGCTGGAGTCGTTGATCAAGGTTGAACTTCCGGCTTCTCTATTGACTGCTGCTGATTCTGATGCAACGGTAACCGTTCAAACGAACATCGCTTCCTACGAAATACCAGTTCGTTTGGTGAGAACGATGTTAACAGCTGATGATCAGGATGCAACGATTGTAGTAACGATAAATCAAGCAGATGAGAATTTAATACAGAAGGCAGAGGAACAGATTAAGCTATTGGAAGTAAAACTTCAAATGGAAGCTAAGCTTGTGGTAGAACCCGTACAGTTCAATATCCGGGTTAACTCGAAAGGCAAGTCACAGCAACTGAGTAAGGATTCAGTCTATACGAAACATACCATTACATTGCCGCAAGGTGTAAATCCAGACAAGGCGACTGGTGTTATTGTTGATCCGATTACGGGTGGGATCAGATTCGTACCCACTGTATTCGTAGAAGACAATGGGTTGACCAAAGCAGTGATCATGCATGCTGGGCAGGGGATCTACGCAGTAATTGAGTCGACTAAGTCATTCAGTGATACAGTGCAGCACTGGGCGAAGGAGGATATAGATAGGTTAGCCTCCAAACTTCTTATTCAAGGCAACGAGGACGGTACGTTTGAACCGAATCGATCCATTAGCCGTGCGGAATTCGCAGCACTGCTCGTACGCTCGCTCGGATTGGAAGAGATGCCGAATCATGATACTTTCAAGGATGTAGCTTCTGATGATTGGTATATGGGTGCTATTGCAACGGCAGAAGCTGCGGGATTGGTTCAAGGCTCAGGTGATGGATTATTCCATCCGAATGACAGCATCAGCCGAGAAGAAATGGTCGTGATGATTGCAAGAGTTGCTCAATATGTTGGTAAAGAAACGAGAGGGGACTCTTCGTCGGATTCACGATTCGAGGATTTCACAACCGTAAGCGATTGGGCAAAGGATTCCGTTCAATGGGCGGTAGAAGCAGGAATTGTGAATGGTATGCAAGAGCATGTCTTCGCTCCTGACAAGCCAGCAACACGCGCACAAACCGTCGTGATCTTGAATCGGTTGCTTCAAAATTTAGGCTTCATTAACGAATAAAGCAGATAAAGATTGTATTTGTATGGAAGGAATATAGGAAGCAGAAGAAGCTGTCTCAAAAGGTCAGAATTGAACTTAGAGGCAGCCTCTTTTTTTCTGTGAAAATGAACAAAAAGAAACCATTCTTTGATGAAACGGAAGTACGACTCACCATTTAACGAAAGGACGATTTCTTTGCACATTCAATATACTATGGATCAACTTTGCCTGCCAATGGACTTACAAGAAGATATTCCTCAACATCACTTCGTAGGTTGTTGGGGTAAGGGGTGATAGTAGTACAGATTAAAGAAGCAGAGCACTCTCCATTTCTAGATGGAGGGTGCTCTGTTGTGTATCACAGTGCATTCCCCTTGAAATCGAGGCTGTTGCAGGGCTCGCAGGCTGTTCTTCAAATTCAATATTAAAAAAACACAACTTCCCTCTAAATTTCACCATGTTCGCTTTCCTGCTCCCTAGCTATGATGGGAGGGACAAAGCACATTAAACGATACGAGGAAAGGGGAGGATAGCATGGCGAGCAAGGTTCAGAGATCAGATCAGCTGCTGTACCAGTTCAAGACGCCCGGCCACAAATGGAGGTTCATGCTGAAACATTGGCCGCTATATTTGCTGTCATTGCCAGGCATTATCTTTTTCCTGCTGTTTCGGTACGTCCCGATGTTTGGATCGGTCATTGCGTTCCAAGACTACAATATTTTCAAAGGCATCAAAGATAGCCCCTGGGTGGGGTTCGATAATTTTAAACGAATGTTTGAATATGCGGAATTCCTTCCTATATTAAAAAACACGCTTCTAATTGGTGTATACGATCTCTGCTTCGCGTTCCCAGTACCTATTATTCTGGCGCTCTTACTGAACGAGCTCCGCATCATAGCTTACAAACGTATCGTTCAGACGGTTGTCTATATGCCGCATTTTCTCTCTTGGGTCATAGTAGGCGGAGTCGTAGTCGGCGTGTTGTCTCCGTCAACTGGGATTGTCAATCACATCATGACATTGTTTGGCGTCGACCCGATTTACTTTCTTGGTGAGAATTCTTACATCCGTACGATCTTGATCGGCT
Source organism: Pristimantibacillus sp. (assembly GCA_048976605.1). Lineage (GTDB taxonomy): Bacteria > Bacillota > Bacilli > Paenibacillales > Paenibacillaceae > Pristimantibacillus. The sequence continues at coordinate 35,691 of JBHGUX010000014.1, forward strand.
CAGGCATCTGGAAAGACAGCGGCTGGGGGACGATTATCTATCTTGCAGCAATTGCAGGCATAAATCCTGATTTGTATGAAGCGGCACAGATGGACGGTGCCAGCCGGTTGCGACAAGTAAGATCTATCACGTTTCCTTGTATTTTACCGACTATCGTTATTTTGTTCCTGCTGCAGATCGGCAATTTCTTGGACTTTGGATTTGAACGTGTCTTCGTATTCTTGAATCCTCTGAATAGTGACAATGGGGAAATTATTGATACTTATGTATACCGTGCAGGTCTCGTTGACCGTCAGTATAGCTACACGACTGCAATCGGTTTGTTCAAGTCGATCGTTGGTCTCACTCTGATTATGGTAGGTAACAAATTTAGCAAGAAAGTAACTGGCGAAGGATTGTACTAAAGTGTTAGAGAAACGGGGTGAACAATCGTTATGATTATGACAAGAGGCCAGAAAATATTCAATGCTTTCAATATCGTGTTTCTCGGTATCATCGGTCTAAGTATGGTGTTGCCATTAATACATATCATTGCGCAATCTTTTAGTAACTCGGTAGCTATCAACGCAGGCAAGGTCAGCTTCTGGCCTGTCGGCTTCACCTTTGGAAGCTATAAGCTTATCTTACAGGATCCTTCGATCTGGATTGGCTTCCGGAATAGTGTGTTCATTACGGTGTTCGGCACAATCATCAACCTTTTATTGACATCGATGTTAGCCTACCCGCTATCGCGACCGGAGTATCTATACCGTAAATCCATACTGATACTTGTTATATTTACATTAGTGTTTAGCGCACCGCTTATTCCTAACTATCTGTTGGTGAAACAATTAGGCTTGCTTGATACGATGTGGGCGCTCTTGCTGCCAATGGCAATCAGTTCTTTCAACTTATTTATTATGCGTTCATTCTTCATGAACTTGCCGAATGAGCTCATTGATGCAGCGAAGATAGATGGCTGCGGGGAGTTTCGAATATTTTTCAAAATCGTGCTGCCGTTATCGAAGCCAGCAATGGCTACGATGGGGATCATGTACGCAGTTGCGCATTGGAATCGCTATGCAGATGCGGTGTACTATATTAGTGATCGCAATTTGATTCCGTTGCAGGTCCGTCTGCGTGAGATTGTATTTACCGATCAGTTCGGGCAATCGGATCTTATCTCTGATCAACTCCTTACCCTGTCACCAGAAGGGATTAAAATGGCGGTTATCGTCGTTGCAACGTTGCCAATTATGCTTATCTATCCTTTCTTACAGAAGCATTTCATCCAAGGGATGCTCGTAGGCTCCGTAAAGTCATAATGTGAACAAGAAGTTAGAAAACGTATATCATAATTTCAAATTACGGTTAAGAGGATGCCCTGTCTAGACTTATGGGCATCCTCTTTGTATCTCAAAATCGTAAAAAATCACAAGTCTCCTGAAATTTTTCCTACCCCGATTAACTTGAGTAGGCCATGATGAGATGATAGAATCGAAAGACAACTAGGGAGGGAAGCATCATGCATGTTCTTATCGTAGACGATGAACCCGTGATTAGTAAGGGGTTATCTAAGATGGCGGAGCAATTCGTGCCTGCCTTCACCAAAGTGTCAACGGCTGAGAACGGGATAGAAGCCCTTGCACGAATTCGAGAAATGGAGCCAGATATCGTGCTGACGGATATCCGGATGCCGAAGCTTGACGGGCTTGAGCTTTGCCGGATCCTACAGGATGAATTCCCGCACATCAAGACAGTCGTAATTACTGGCTATAACGACTTTACCTATGCACAGAAGTGTGTAGATTACGGTGTAAAGCACTATTTGCTGAAACCGGTTACAAAACCAGATATCCATGAGGTATTGCAACGTTTGGTCAAGAAGCAGTCAGACGGATACATCGCACCTTCACGATACCTGGAATGGATAGATCTCATGGAGCAGCATATCTGGTCTCTTCAGACGAATGAACTGAAAGAATTGAATGTGCGCTGGCGGGATTACTGCCTGTCCTCCAACCTATCTCTTGCCAAATTGAAGGAGCTGCATCGCGACTGTTATGAGATGCTGCTGAAGCGGTTCCAGGTTCGGGGTTTTGTACCGAAAGTAGATCATTCCTTCTTGGAGGCAGCAACAGTAAAAGATGCATTAGATGCTTTCGATAAAGTGCTTGGGGATATTCGGGACGGACTGGCGTCGGTACGAAGCGGTAATTTTCGTGATCCGATGGAAGAGGCTAAATCCTATATTGATAACAAGCTGTCGCAGGAGATTACACTGGATCAGGTAGCGGCGATGGTTGGTTTATCACCTACCTACTTCAGCTCCTTATTTAAAAAGATGACGAACGAGACGTTCGTGAAATATCGAATCAACAAGCGGATTGATCGCTCGAAGGAGCTGCTCGCCGTACCGCATATCCGCATTATAGATATTGCTTCAGAGGTTGGCTATGAAGATTATCCGCATTTTACAAAAACATTCAAGAAGCTCGTTGGTGTTACGCCATCTGATTACCGTGCTGCTTTGGGGATCAAATGAGATCCCGCAGTCTATACGCAAAGTTGACGTTTTATTTTCTCGTTGTTATTGGGCTCACGCTGAGCGGTGTTGGTATTTCGTATACTACTTCTTCAAGGGAACTGGACGAGCTCGTCGAGAAGCAAATGGAGCAGATCGTCCGTAACGCAGTTCATCATACAGATCTTTATTTGAAGGATTACGAGAGATCAATTGTCTCTTTGCTTACTGTCCGTAATGTAATGGAGTTTATGGATTTGCCGGAAGACCGTGAGGAGTATGATTATTATTATTATCAGACTAAAATACGAGAGGATTTGGCGGATCCCTTATTCATACGCAACCCAAAGATCTCGTCGGTCTACTTAATTAATAGCAGCGGCAATGCCGTCTACTATTTCAACGGGACTAGTGAGCGATCATTCACACCTGAGGAGATTGGGCAGCAGTGGGATTATTTCATGAGCAGGACTAACACGCATGGTCAATTGAGCATTTTGAAGAACAGTGTTTTTGCTGATCAGGAAAATCAAATGTTAACGCTAGTTCGTCGTATTAGAGGGTTCAATTCGCCCGAATTGAGCGGGCTGATCGCCATCGAGATACGTTCGGCTGATCTTTCTGCGCTCTGGAAAGGTGTTGATCTCGGTAAATATGGCTTTCTGTTCATTACGGATAATAAAGGAAATATCATCTATCACCCGGAAGCGGATTTGGAAGGAAAGGAATTAGAAGGCGCTGTACGCAACAAGCTTGAGTTGTCCGGCGACGCCGCATTCTTAGATGATAGTACCGGCGAGAATCGGATGTATATGTCCAAAACATCGGATTATTCGGGTTGGAAGCTGATCGTCTCTATGCCGGTGGATGAGGTGAGGAAACCTATCACGAACATTCGCAATGCGACGTTTACAATAGGTTTGTTCACGCTTCTGATTGCTATATTGCTGGCTTATCGGTTCAGTAGATCTATTACCAAACCGATTCAGACGTTGAAGAAAGGGATGCGGGAGACTGAGAAAGGAAACTGGTTGACTATCCCTTTGCCGAATCATCGGGATGAGATTGTTGAGCTCATGGTCCGTTATAACCTGATGGTTAATCGGTTGTCTGATGCGGTAGATAAGGTTGTACAGGTGGAACTAAGCAATCAGGAAATCCGTCTCGAGCGCCAGCGTGCTGAATTCCAGTCCCTGCAGCTGCAGATTAATCCGCATTTCATGTATAACACACTGGAGACAATTGTTTGCTATGCAGCGATTCAGGATTCCGAGGATATTACCGAGATCGTCAAGTCTCTTGCTTATATGCTTCGATATTCCGTACAGACCAATCTGGAAGAGATCACAGTCGCTAATGAATTGAAGCATGTGATGTACTACATGATGGTGATGCAGCATCGGATTGGCAGGGAATTCGAGATAGAAGTGGACATTGAACCGCAGTATTTATTACATGCAATGGTACGCCTTACCCTTCAGCCGCTTGTAGAGAACGTGTTCCAGCATGCCTTCTTTGATGGGGTTGAGGAGTATCACTTCATCCGCATCGATTGCGGTGAGGAGGACGGAGTATTCTGGGTTAGTGTGGAGGATAACGGCTGTGGGATGTCAGATGAGAGGTTAAATCAGCTGCGGCAGAAGCTAGATACGAATCGACTCGCAGATGAAGAAGAACAGGATGAGCTTGGGCAAAAGAGCGGCATCGGAATTTTAAATGTGCATCGGCGTATTCAGATGGTGTTTGGTGACCAGTTCGGACTTCGGATAGAAAGCGTGGAACAGCAAAGTACAAAGGTCGTTATGCTGATGCCGAAGGGGCGCCAAGAAACCTCGTAACTCCAATAGGTATCAGATAAAACGTTGGGTTCACCGTAAGTGAAAAGACAATCACCCTAAAGTACAGCGGGATGATTGTCTTTTCCTTCCTTTTCATTCACTTTGCGAATCGCGAAGATGCGACAGTTATTTCCTGTGACCTTCTTCATTGATATAACGCTATTTAGTGAAATAATGTCCTTGCTCCAGATCTGCGAGAAGCCCATGTTGGACAGGCTTCCAGCCGAGCAAATCCTTCGTCCCTTCACTTGATCTTGCTAAGTCAAGCGACGCGACCATGCCTAGAAAACCGAAGGCCGCTTGTGCCTCTTCACGCGGGATGCTGACTACCGGCACATTCAGTTGCTGACCTATAATGCTGGCAATGTCGCTGAACGGAATGCCTTCGTCGTCCACGCCATCCAGTCGTGAGCCTGCAGGCGCAGATTCTACAGCGAAACGGAACAAAACTGCCGCATCCAAGCGATGAATCGCTGGCCAACGGTTAGTGCCGTCTCCAATGTAAGCCGAAGAGCCTCGTTCCCGGGCGATCTGAATTAATTGCGGGACGAAGCCTATATCTCCTTCTCCATGAACGGAAGGTGCAAGCGAGACGATCGATGCTCGCACACCTTGTTCTATAAACGCAAGTGCTGCATCCTCCGATGCTTCGCCATTAACATGAGCTGTGATAACAAGTGGTTTACTGGAGCCTGCAAGCCCCTCTCCCATTGCTTCAATGGCGCGAAGATCAGTTGCTAGTGATGCGGCGAAATTAGAGAAATCGTGGTTAAATCCCAGATGAATGACACCGTCTGAAGTGGCTGCGCTGCTGCGCAGTAAATCTAGATCCTCTAAAACACCGCGAATCACCTCAGCCCCGAAGCTTTCTAATACTTGAGCACCACTCTCTGAACGGGTCAGGCCAACTACCTGATGGCCTGCACCGATGAGTTCACGGATAACAGCTGTACCAATATAACCTGCCGCACCTGTAACGAATATACGCATAATAGTTTACGCCTCCTTAAGAATTTGACGAAGATATGACTCTAGTCTAAACTATGAAGTGCACTCTAAGGCAAGCGTTTGGAGGTATGATTGCAAATGAAAATTCAAGAATTAGCTGACTTGATGGGATTAACCTCCCACACTATTCGTTTTTATGAGAAGGAAGGCTTGCTTGACAGCAGGCATATTCAGCGAGAGAAGAATAATTACCGCAACTACTCAGACGAAGCAATTGAACGGTTAAAGCTGATTAAGAAATTTCAAGGCATCGGCTGCTCGTTAGCTGAGCTGAAGACGATTTTGCAGGATCACGATACGAACGCACGCACGAACCAAGAAGTAATAGAATGGATTCTTCAGAAGATTAATGAGATCGAGCGCAGGAAGGACGAATACGATCATATGCTTGTAACGCTGAATTGGATGCTGACATACAGGAAGCTGCTGAATGAAGACCCACAGCAAGCTGAGGCTATGATGGCGGATTTACGTCTTCGAATTAACATCTAGCCGTATAATCGTGAAAAAGCTCTTTAGACGTAAATTCCGTCACAAAGAGCTTTTCGCGGCTCACAAAAAATAACCATCGCATATTTCAAGGCATCGGCTGCTCGTTTAGCTGAGCTGAAGACGATTTTGCAGGATCACGATACGACCGCGATATTGAGAAGCAGATTGAACGTCCCCAGGTGACGTTGACCAGTTTCAGTGACGGCGTCACAAGGTTCGGTTCCACCCTTTCGTTTCCATCCCCAAGACCAGTACGGCGAACCAGCTGCCATTTTTGTGACCTCATGCTATTGTTGCTCCCTTCATTCCCCGTTTGTACGGATCTTATATTAAATCCCTCGCACCGCACCGGCCAAGCACCATCCTGTGGAAATCAAGGTGCGGCCATATCAGGGCATCCTAGCCAACAGCCGGTCATCATGGCAATTGCAGTCAACAGCTACCATTACCGGGGAGATAAATCGGAAGTCTAGCTGTCTGACAGTTTCGTCCTGGCGCTTAATTGAACTATCATTCTCCGAGGGAGTTTAATGAATTATCTTGTTTTATTTTGTGTCCTCAGACAAATGTCTCCATATGCTGTTGACCTTGGGACAATTTCTGGTTGTTTGGATCAATACACTTTCATATGGCTCAATAATGGAGATAGCTTTTGGTTCTATCTGACTTTTGTCGGAAGGACATCGATTTTAGGATATAGATTT
>JBHGUX010000015.1:0-13990 GCA_048976605.1 Pristimantibacillus sp.
TCGTAGTACAGTTCATAGATTTCAATCCACGCATCCGCATGGGATGCGACGTTATGCGGTTTATATGGACAACATCAAGATAGATTTCAATCCACGCATCCGCATGGGATGCGACTACCGCATCTATAAGGACGGATTGCCTTATGGAATTTCAATCCACGCATCCGCATGGGATGCGACGAGGAAATAGAAAGAGAGATTGACGGACAAATACAATTTCAATCCACGCATCCGCATGGGATGCGACACTTGGTGTGTCTAGTTGGTAACTGCAAATCAAGATTTCAATCCACGCATCCGCATGGGATGCGACTCGATCTAACCAGCGGGGAGGTTTTCTATCAGTATTTCAATCCACGCATCCGCATGGGATGCGACTAGTAGCTCAACAAGCTACAACGTGGTTACGCAGATTTCAATCCACGCATCCGCATGGGATGCGACAGCGATTTTCGATCAAAACAACTTAAAAATACCGTATTTTAATCGAAAACACGCTTAATGCTCTAAAAACAAAGCAAATAGCTTGTATTATAAGATTTAATATACATAAAAAGGATAAAATCACGGTGCGAATGTATCAGGAAATCCATGTGTGCTTTACATTCGCACTACAATATTAAGGGGCCTTCTAGATCAATAGATTCTTTCACACCAACATGTTCCACTTTGTTCTTATAGTTATTACCAAGCTGATAAAACCTAAGGCTATCTTGGTCTTTATCGATAATATCCATAAGCTTTATTTTCAACATAGCGAGTTGGGTGGCATCGACAACACATTCAAATACTGAGTTTTGGACACGTTGGCCATAGTCCTGACACGTTTTCGAAACTTTTCGCAGCCTTCTTTGTCCTGCACTAGTAATAGTACTTACATCATAAGTAATTAATACGAGCATATTCTGCACCTACTTCCATAGGAATGGAGGATACTCATCTAAGTCATTTCGTAAATAGCGGGCCAATAATAAAGCTTGAGCATGCGGTACTAATCCCCAAGTTATTTTCTCGCCAAGATAAGGATGAGTTATCTTTTCTTGCTTCTTATTTTGCCAAGCGGTTAGAAACTTCTTTCTTGCTTCATCCGTCATGATAACAGCACCATTTTCTTTTTGTAGAAAATCCTCTTTATTAACAACTTTCTTATTGATCAAAGATAAGACAAACCTATCTGCGAAGATCCCCCGCAATTCTTCCATCACATCTAATGCTAATGATACTCTTCCTGGCCGATCTCGATGCAAAAAACCAACATATGCATCCAATCCAACTGACTCTAATGCCGAAGCCATATCATTAGCTAGTAACGTATAAGCAAATGAAAGCATAGCATTCACATTATCTAAAGGCGGTCGTCGGGAACGGTTGTGGAAGTGAAAGTCCTCTTGTTGTTGCAAGATCATTTGGTTAAACACTTTATTATAACTAATAGCCGCTTGTCCTTCAAAGCCCCTCAGTCTTTCTAAATCCTCGCACACTCTCACGTCAAAAATAATGGAAGACAGATGTTGAGAGATTCCTTTGAATTGAGCGACATCTACACGCAATGGATAATCCCTGGTCATTCTTTCAATCATCCATTTCGCATTATAAATCTTACCCACTATAAAATTACGAGCAATTTTTGCCGAGATCACTTCATCTTCTGATACATGATATTGTCTTTTCCGAAGCACAACATTTCCTTTGCTTTTCCCAATAACTCTTGCAAGAAATCTACCGCTCATGGTTAGAAATACTAATGAGATATTGTTCTCTGCACAATATCCCATTAGCGCCGGACTTGCGCCCGTATAACCAAAGGCTACGATCGATTCTAAGTTATGAAGCGGGAGCCTTCCTAGCTTCTCCTGTTCCTTAAGTAGAACAATATTATCGCCGTCTAGCGATAAATAAACATCGGATTGCGTGATAAACAACGTATTAAGAAGTTTTTTCATTCGTTGATTTTCCCTTCAACATAGCTTTTTACAGTCCGTTTGTTCATCAGCTCTGGTAAACATATATTATGAAGGGAACAGCTTTGGCAAAAAGAACCCGTTTTCACTTTAGGCGTATAATTACGCTTATAGTATTCCTGCATTTCAATGACAATCGATTTCACTTTACTCTTAATTGCTGAAGTTAATGGCACTTCAACTCTATGCTTTATCTCGTTATAAAACATATAGCCTACATGTATGTCGCATAGCAGCATTTCTTCTAAGCATAGAGCTTGTGCTGTTAATTGTAATATATCCGCATCATCCATCTTGGGTTTGCCGCGTTTATACTCAATCGGGTAAGCGATATACTTCCCTTCAGCACCGTTTATTTCAACACCGTTCTCATTTTTTACAAACTCTACCACATCACAAATGCCTGTAATTTTTAGATCATCCGACTTTACAGGCATTGCACGAACAATAAGTTTATCGCCCCGCTTCTCTCTCATGAATGGCTTATCGGCATTCCGATGAAGATGTTGCCCTTCAACCGTTCTCACATTTTCTTCCCATTGCTGTTCAATATGAATTAATGCCCACTGTCTCTTACAAAATTGAAAATGCTGAATGCCAGACAGCATTAAATAATTGTCATCTTCGTCATTATCGGCCATCTATGATCTCGACTTTTAAACCTTCTAATTCAGTTAATACAGTCGTATAATCTTCAAACTTTTTAGGTTCTTCAACAGCAGCACTTACAACTAACGAACGATGCACTTTTGCGGAAGAATATTGACCCAACTTCGTATTATGCTCCCACCAGTACACATTATGAACTTCCATACTACCTTCCGGTCTAGCGGATGATAGATCATTTTCGAATAAGCTGATGAGAGACTGTTTAATTTTTTCGGCGTCCTTATTCGTGAATCCTGTCTTCTCAGCCAACTGGGTGTTGATGCTTCCGTAAAATACATATAAACCAAAATCTACGCGATGCTTCATTCCCATCGTATCTGACCCTCTTGCTGCACCAGGCTCGGAATTAACGCTTTTCGTAATTTGCATGCTCGTTATATCAATGGGCTCAACACTAGTTGCAGTATGAATAGATACTGGTCCCCTTACACCAACAGAGACACCAGCGCCTTTGTCTGCTTTGAATGCAAATACTTGTCCAAAACTTCGGACATCCATCCATTGTTGACAAGCAATTCCCGCAAACTCATCGCTTGATCCTGTTTTGGACTTCATAATTTTATCCAAATCGGTGTTTCCGGCAGCCCGTTCTCTCAAGCTATCGTAGGCATCCACCTTCCGATCATTAGATTGAACAAAGATAGATTCGCCCATATCCTGCAGACGGTTTCTAATCTTTCGCTTGATCGCTACGTCCGATATTTCGCCGTGTCCGTCATAATTTTGTCTTGGACGGTTTCCATTTAACGGGTCACCGTTTGGGTTTGCATTCCTTACCGATAATACGACAGCAAAATCAATTTTATAATTTAAAATTGTCATTATAATCACTCCTCATTATTGGATGCTTCCATTGCATCTTCATTTTTCTCTTTCTTCTGATAGAGCTCATGTCGCTGACTGTAGAATCCCAACAAATACTTCCCAGACAATGGCTTATTATTAAAATCGTCAATTTCAATTCTTGATGCCACTTCATCAATAATTTTGGACCAGTAGATCCCATTAGTTCCAAGTCGTGCTTGGTAGGGCTGCAAACCCGCCTGAATCGTTTGCCATGTTCTAGCAGGATGCTTGGAAAAAGAATTCATATAACGAACTGCGTTACTGGATCGTTTCTCTTCGCGTCCTAACGCATATCTTTCCAAAACATCAGCGATAGCCAATAAGCGTCCAAACAAATAATCACGGTCATTATTTTCCGTATTTAACGCCACAGTGAATCCCTCCTGTTTGTTTATCAATGCACATACGATACTTAATGTTTTTTCCCATTCCCACTTCTCCATCGATTCAGGATTAGATGCACGTTGGCGAGCGCTCGTTACAATATCCCGCGGAATTTCCCTCTCGTCCACGATGCATGGCAGCATCCGCTCCATTAATCCTTTAACGATCTTATCGCTTGCTCTTGGTCCGTAGGCAGCAAAAGCAATATCCTTCGTCGCTGGTGCTCCATAAAATTGCACATATTCCCCCTGCTCGTCTTTACGATAGCGGTGAAGCCATATACAATTGGAATGCCACTTTGCAAGTCTATCCAAATAAAGCTCCTTGTTCATATTCCGATAGTACAGCACGGCCAAACGTCCGGTTGTTGCTGAATCGAGTACCATGACATTCACATCGGACTTGGACGATAGATTGTTCTTAAAGCCATCCAACGCTTTAGAAATCTCATTAGCAAGCTCCTGGTTCGTGTAAGATTTAATCACTTTGGGCTTAACTACTGTAGGATCAATCGCAAACATATCTTCAGCAGGTTCTGGAAGATGCAGATCCTCATTTCCCCATACGAGAAATACTCGCTGATCAATGATTTTCCCTTGGCGATTGACTAGCCACTTCAGTGCATTATGTGCTTTCTGTGACACTTCGTAGCTGATGCTCGCCACTTCATTGCCTTGACTAAATCTCCCTCGAAACGTAAAACCGCTCGTATCATTAGCTGATATCAGCTTCGCCTTATCTGCCGCATTTCTAATTTTATTCGCATGCTTCTCCGTACTTGGAAGTATTCTTCCTGTTACATAGCAAACATCCTCGCTGCCTAACAACTCCGAATAGTAACGAATGAAAGAATCATACATTTCCTGATCCTTCCACACATCGATAGATGCTACACCGGGGGAGCGAACATTGAATCGGATGAATGCGCTTTCTTGTTCGCCGGCAACGATGGAGAAAATAGGAGGCTTCTCACCGTGTAAAGACTCATACTTCTTGTCCCATTTATCGATTAGTCGATTATCACCATCGAGAAACAGTACTCTTTCTTTCACTAAATCCTCAATTAACTGCCGCTTGTTTAAATATTGGTAGATGCTTTTTACTTTTACATTCGCAGAAGGTGAATTCGCCCACTCTTCCAGCTGTTGAATATAATAGGTAAAAGGTTCTTCTTTCTTTATTTGTCCGCCGTGAGCAACAAAATCACCTGCTACATAACTTAACTTATCATGCAGCGGATAGGGTGCAATTACAGCTCCTGCCCGACTCGCTGATTTCTCTGTACATGGAATTAACGTACTGATATCACTCTTATCAATGACGAAAGCCGAATGAAACTGTCCATCCTCCGTAATTTCAACTTGGATATGTGCATTTTGTGTCGTGTGGGAGACAGGCAGCAGCGTATACTCACGATCATTATATTTCTTCTCAATCACACCAACGCGATCTAGATTCGATTCATAGGTCTCATATAAATTTAATAACCAGCTCATGGATTCCCCCCCTCTTCAATTTGTGCAGCCAGCTCATCTATCGATTCGACATTAGCAGCATCGAAATGCTTTGGCTCCATCTCTGTAATCGTACGAACCTGCTCACATTGCTCAGGTCGAATAAATTGGATAATGCCATTCTTCATAATCGGATTCCAAAGACGTACTTCCATTTTATTACAGCCTGTTTCATCCGGATAATTAATACCATGAACCATATTGCCTAGATGAATGTCACCATAATTATCATAAAAGCCTTTACCTTCACCGAAATCACAAGGTTCAACGTAGGCTTGACATTCCCGAGCACCTAGAAAAATATCTCTTCGTCCGCCAGCACGGAGTGATCTTTTAAATACGTTATGGTGCTTGTGCTCATTGCGGTCATAAGCCATGTCTGGACGATTCATATTGAATTCAAAATGGCAGCGCAATTGGTAGCAGACATCCCTCAAATAAGTATAATTAGCAAGCGTATTCCCCCCGCTATATTCCATCGGACGAATGCCCTTCGATTCCATACGAATTGGATTCATAACTCGGACTTCATCGACGACCATGATCAGGGTAGGCTTCCAGTAAATACTTTCTACTATCCCCTTCAAGGCTTGATAGCTCGGCACCTGGTAAGAAAGCTTTTCCCCGCCCATCTTTGTTAACGGGTCTGTGAATAAGGCGTAATTCCCATATACAGAAAATTCGACAGAATTTCTCACATTCGTCATCTCCTTTCTTTATCTGACATTTCTTTCAATTAGATAATACACTAGTTAGAGCCTATCTTTCAAAGAAGATAGTTTTTTCAAAATATGCTAGAATCGAATGAACTGTCATTCTTAATATCCATCCCAAACTCCTTGCTATATGCTGATTCTTTCAGCACAAGCACCTTCCCATCCAGACAACTCTCTAATCCACCGTTTTTATCTATTTGATTCAGTTCATAGTCAAATAGATTAACCGTAAATTGCTGTGCTTTCCGCAATAACCGCGAGAGATCCTCAATCCTCCTTACACCATTTAATTCTGCAATAATATCCTTACCTTCATCACCATAAGGAACAATAACAGAGGTAGTAAGATCGTCAATAACATGAAAATGCTCTGCTGCCGTTCTATAGCTATTCAATATAAATAACGGAGGCCGTTCTTTATGCTTGCTGCAATAGGATTGATAGTAGCTGTTGTCAGCTCTATCAGCAGTTAATAAATCAATCATTGTCCTATTTAACTTTGGTATATAATAATTCAAATTTGATTTGAGCTCCGTATAAAACTCTGTAAAATACTTTTCCATTGCCTGAACAGATAAGATATGTCCGCCATGATGAGCTTGATCACGTTTAAGATCAATAAGAATCTTTTTGGACAATTGTTTTCCAACCTTTATTTCATTCAAACTTCCCAAGCTTTCCTCCTCATGATCAATCACATATACCGTTTGCAGCTCCTTTTCTCCATGACGGTTACATCTACCGGCAGCTTGCGCAATAGAATCCAGCCCGGCTAAAGAGCGAATGACACATTCAAAGCTTACATCTACTCCTGCTTCTATCAACTGCGTGCTAATACATATTATTTTATTCCCATCTTTAAGATGCTGCCGTACTTCTTCTAGAATAGAGTTGCGATGCGCCGCACACATCGAGGTACTTAAGTGATAGATTGGAATCTCGCTTTCAGTCATTATTAACTGCTCATATAGTCGCTTCACAACCGTTTTCGTGTTCAGAATGACTAATATACTTTGAACCTCTTCAATTTCCATTTCAATAAATTTAGCGAGCTTATCCTTGTTAAAAGTTTCATTCGTCGCCCTATCTATAATCTCTACTCGTTTGAATGCTTCAATAACATCATCTAGGTTTTCAATCATTTCAGCATCTGTACTGATTTCAAGCTTATTTTCAACATAATCTAATGCAGGCTGGGTTGCGGTGCAAAGCACGATACCGGATCGCCCATATGTTTTCAAAAAATTCAATGCTTGATTAAATAACGAGATGCATGGAACAGGAACCTTCTGCACTTCATCAAAGATGATAATCGATTCACTTAAATGATGAAGCCTTCGAATATTTCTACTTCCCTTGGCATAAAACACATTTAAAAACTGTACCATCGTTGTAAATATGATCGGACAATCCCAGTTATCCTTAGCTAGCTTCAGCTTCTGCCGTATATTGATTAGTCCATCGTGCTCTTCATCATTATCGTTCGTATCATCAATAACATTCGAATGATGTTCGAGGATATTGGCGTCATCCATTAATATTCTGCGCACCTCTGCTGCGTTCTGCTCAATGATCGTCGTATACGGAACAACATAAATAATGCGCTTTTTGTGTTGCAGCTTGGCGTGCTTAAGCGCATATCTCAAGCTTGCTAATGTTTTACCGCCACCAGTTGGAATCGATAATGTATATATTCCCGAAGGCTGCTCTGCAAATTGATCACATTGATCAGACATTTCTCTTCTTAACCGATTAATTGGTGAATCGGCATTGGGCTGATCTTCAAATGACTTTATCTTCGTCATGAGACGTTCGTAATAGATATCGAATAGCTCTTCTCGATTAGGCGAGGGTTCTTCGTTCTTGTTTTCCTCAAATAATCTGGTGTTCGTTCGGTCAGCGTCTATTAAGGCGCTGAAAATAAATTTAGTCAGAAACATAAGCTTATTCTCGCCCGATGCTGAGGATTCTTTCACTAGATAATCTCTCAATTCATCAGAAGCCTTGTCTACATAAAGATAGAACTCCTCTTCGTTCATAACATGTTCAAAAAAATGCTTTTTCGTCATATCAAATTCATCTAACTCTTCAGCTTGCTTATCCCGTACGCGCTGCAAATAGTTTGACTCGGCATCCGGATTAATGAAGTCTTGTAAATAGGAATGATGAGAGATAATAGTGTTTCCAACTACTTCAGCCAAAATCCATTTATAGCGATCAACCTTGCCGGTATGAAATAATTGGTATAATAGTTTTCCACCTGCTGTCGAATGATCGACGCTACCTCTCTTCGGTGGAGAATTCGGATTGTTCACTGCTTCTACTATGTAGTCTCTGAACACATTCGTATATTTCCCCAAATCATGAAGCATACCAGCCAATCCCGCGACATGTCTGACCCCCATATTTTCCCCATATGATTCTGCCAAATCTTTTACGCCTAATAAGTGGTCATCAACAGTTTGGATCTGATTATCATTTTCACGGATATGAGCAATATACTTCATTGTCTTCCTCCTACACCCTTGTTTTGTAATTCTTAAATTAATTAAACCATACAATACTGATAGCCATCTGTCAGTGAATCTAGGTCCTTTAGATAAATATTTTCTTCTTATTCGACCTATAACACAAAAGAAGCGCCTCCATTAGTTGTTAATGGGAGCACTTCTATTGTTTCTTTATTAGCCTGTTAGCTGCAAGCTTGCGATTAGCCGTTCACCAGAAGCTCTTTAAGCTGCTTAATTTGCTTTCTTTCTCCAGCAATAACAACAGTCATGTCTGCTAATAACCGATCATCTGGACCTGGATTAATTTTTTGTTTGTGCTTTTCAACAACAGCTAGAATAGTTGCGCCTGTTCTTTGACGAACCTGCAGCTCGGAGATAGATTTATTCACACATTTATAGTGTGATTCTACTTTGCACCATTCAATAACCAATTCATCAAGTGTCACTTCAATCGTTTCTAATGCTTTGGGTTTGTAATTCATCCCACCGATGATTGCAGCTACCTGCCTAGCTTCTTCATCCTCCAAGCTTACCATGGAGATGCTCTCATCCGGGTCATCATCTTCGAAGTGGAATAGCTCTCTTCTGCCATCATCATGAATGACAATGACCATCTTATCACCTGATCTTGCTTCTACTTGAAACTTCCGTCCAATACCGGGTAAATCCGATTCTCTTATTGTCCCCATAGCTAAATTACCTCCGCTTCAAAATTTCACTTCGATTCTACCTTTTCTTTCACTGCAGTCCATTTGAATATTCTATTAAGGCCCTTATAAATATGTTTTGACTCTTTAGCCAGCATCGGTCCGACAATAGCTAATATTAAAACATATAGAGCCGAAAATGATTTAAGCTGCGGCATCAGTCCTGCTGCAATCCCTACATTTGCTACTATTATAGTGAATTCTCCGCGCGCCATAATCGTGAGCCCGATATTCAATGATGCCTTATGAGACAATTTCGCTTGTCGTCCGGCAATCATACCCGAAATGACATTTGCCAATATCGTCAATACGACAGCCCCAAGAGCGATCCATGCTGAGCTTCCAAGAGTTAGCGGATCAATACTTAATCCGAAGCTGAAGAAGAATACTGCACCGAAGAAATCCCGAAATGGGACTACGAGATGCTCAATCCTTTTACTATGCTCCGTTTCTGATAGAGCAAGTCCGAAGAGGAGCGCCCCTATTGCTTCTGCTACATGCAGTTTTTCCGAGAATCCTGCAATGAAGAACAACGCCGAGAACACTACAATAATAAATATTTCACTTGAAGAAATGTTTAATAGCTTGTTTAGAATTGGGGGGCCTTTTCTTGCAATAACGAAAAACAGCAGCATATATCCAATCGAGATGCCTATTGAAATCAGCATTCCCCCAATGGATGTCGCACCACCCAGCAGAACTCCTGACATAACGGACAGGAACACAGCAAGGAAAATGTCGTCGAACAAAATCATGCCTAAGATCAATTCAGTCTCTGAATTACCCGTACGCCTTAACTCTACCAGAGTCTTGGCTACAATCGCAGTCGAGGATACAGACAACATACCAGCTATAATTAACGTCTCATTTAGCGGGAAATTAGTTGCAAATCCGTATGCTAACCCGATTACAAAATTCATTACAACATAAACGGTTCCACCAAACACAATGTTGCGGCCAGACTTAATCAATTTAGAAACTGAGAATTCCAGCCCTAGGTAGAATAACAGAAAAAGTACGCCAATTCGACCTAAAAAAGAAATAATGTCTTGGCTGTGCACGAAGGATAAGTCAAATATTCCAATTGACGGCGCGTGCGGTCCAACTAGCATTCCCAGAATAATTAAGAATGGAATGATGGAGAGCTTCAATTTTCCGGCAAGTAACGAAGCAATTGCGACTAGCAGTAAAGCGGTTCCAACCTCAAATATCATGTGATCCATACAACTTGTATCCCTCCCTGTTTACTTAGTTCCTCTATACAGTTGAGCAAATATAAAGGACTTTCGTCTTTTCAATAAGATACTCTTATATTATACACTATAAATGACCAAATGAAGGTTTAATTATTCACAAAAATAAATTCGACTTTAATATAAGGCTGTTCATAATAAAACGAGGGATTGCCGCATTTGCAACAATCCCTCGTTTTATTCATTTTTGCAGCATCTTCAAAGCGTCATCGCCTGACCATGTCTAGCCAGAAACTCTTCTTTTTCCTTATAATCCGGCATAATACTCCCTACACGCCTCCAAAAAGATCGATCATGATTCATATGCAGCAGATGACAAAGCTCATGAATGATCACATAATCGATTACTTCCACTGGAGCCATCGCAAGACGATAATTAAAGGTTAGCTTTTTATTCGAGCTGCAGCTGCCCCACTTCGTTCTAGACTCTTCAATTTCAATCGATTTGGGTTTTACTTTCAGTTCTGTCTGATATCTCGTTATTCTTTCTCCAATAATCTTCTTACAGCTGGAGAAATAAAACTTCTTCAAATTTCTTTTCAGTTCTTCTTCATTTAACTCTCCGATTTCAATTAGCTCATGAAGATAGTATTCTTTCCCTAGATGAAGGAACCTCCCGGTATCTTGATACTCTTTGGTCTTAGTGGCCTCTCGTGCCTTCGCGATGTGATGTAATTTCTTTAGAATCCATTTGCCATGATGCTCCACGGCTCTCGTTATCGTCTCTTCACTTGTATGATTGGGAACTTTAACGGTAATGAAACCTAAAGAGTCCATATGAATGGAAATCTTCTTTCCACCGCCGTATAGTACATTAAAATCTATGGTTTGTTTTTCAAATTCAATTCTCATAACTACCAACGTTTCTATAAGGTTATTTCGAACAGGTTATTTCGAGCATCTCTTCCCCCTCATTATATCTCATGACTATATTTCGATTCTAGGAGGTAAAAGTGTTTATTGCGTTTATTTATAATGCTATGATAAATCAATCATTGGAAAATAAAACCTTTTCCTTCAGAATGCTAACGATATAAGGAGTTGCTGTCAGTGAACAAGCGGAATTCGGTCTCATCTATTTTACTCGGTATAGGTTTACTGCAAATGTTGATTTGTTTGATCGTTGGATTTATAAGCCTGCCCTCTTCCATCGTATGGTGGATTGGCGGATTTATATTAGGGATGATGTTTATCGGATTTGCTGAGGTTATTCATTTATTGCAAAAGATTGCTGACAGACTAGATACAAATAATAATAACCATGATAGCAGTAAGCGAATCCCACATCATGAGTATGAGTATTTGTATGAACAAATGCGTTTAATGAATCCTGGTCCCATTGTAGATGGCA
Organism: Pristimantibacillus sp.; assembly: GCA_048976605.1. Lineage (GTDB taxonomy): Bacteria > Bacillota > Bacilli > Paenibacillales > Paenibacillaceae > Pristimantibacillus. The sequence goes on from JBHGUX010000015.1 coordinate 11,912, forward strand.
TCTTAACACTTAGTCGGGAAAGACTCGTATATTACAATACGGACATGATTAACCATCTTGAAATTCCTATTAAGGACATCGTTCAATGTTCATTAAATAATGAGACCCCTATTCATACACATGTTGTCGTTCAGTACAACGATCCTTCAGGTCATTTAAACAGCATCCAGTTGTTTAATTGTATCGACCCAGATACTTATGGTTATGAAATCTATACAAAAATAACGATGTACAAGGAGGAAAGTTGAAATCCAATGAAATTTCAACATTTTTTCTCCGTTATTTATGCTGTTCACTATAATGACTCAGCTGTTATTGGACTAAACAAACCAATAATAAAGAGAGGCTGGCTGCCGCCTCGCCCCCCTTACTATTGTAATATAGCTTAATGGGTTGCCCTAGAGCAATTTGTTCGATCGCATTCAGGGTAACCCGCCTTATTAACCTACTTACTCTGGTGTTCCACCATTCTTAATATAATAGTTACGGCTTCCGCTCTGGTCGCTTTAGCATCGGAATTGAATCTATTTGCTCCTGAGCCTTCCATAATGCCAAGCTGCCTTAATACTGCTGCTGCCCCCCTCGACCATGACGGGATACTCTTGTCGTCTGCGAAGCCGGTTGCTTCATTTTCTTCGATCGTCAGCTTAAGTGAACTTACAATCATTGCTGCCATCTCTGCGCGTGTAATTTCTGCATTTGGACGAAACGTACCATCCGCATAGCCATTAACAATGCCGGCTTCTACCGCCTGTGCGACTGCCTTCTGTGCCCAAGCCGGAATCTTCTCTGTGTCTGTAAACATCAATGCTGCTGATTCTCGTTGCGGCTTCTGGGCATTCATCAGCATAACTGCAAATTCCGCGCGTGTTACGGTATGATTCGGCTTAAACATCCCGTCCGGATAACCGCCAACCATTCCACTAGTTACCGCTTGGATGAAGTTGGCCTCTGCCCAGTGCCCAGATATGTCACTGAATCTCACTTCCTCTTGGGAAGGTTCGTCAACAGCCAATACCGCATAATATTTCCTTAGTTGATCCACCTCTACGGAGATTTTATTTCCGTTTACGATGCCCCCAATTTCTACCCATTTCTTCTTCACTTCATCATAATAGAAAATAGCTGCCTTTTGGTTGTTCTTTAAGCTGGCCGGATCAAAAGTGAGGGTTAGCGTTATCGTTTTTTTGAATTTCTCTGTGAAGCTTTTCACCACTTCATAGACCGGACTTGCCAGTACCTCGTTTTTTGTATGAAGATTGTGTGTTTCCAACAGTTTTTTTATGGTTAATTTCATATCTTTTTCTGTTGCATTTGCCGGAATATCAATCTTGATCCCATCTCCCAAGCTAACTTCGCCCGCTTTACCTGCGGGAAGCAACAGTTCGCCATTCTTTGAGATTACTTTGCTATCCACCGGTGTTGGAATACCGCCACCACCGCTGCCGTCATCGCTAGCAGGGATGGTCTTCCATTGCGCATACAATGACACGTTCGATAATCCCATGGTGAACGCTGCGCCCGCTGCGTAGCTCGTTCCACTTCCATTGGCTTCCGTGTTCCAGCCTGCGAATGCGTAGCCTGTTCTCACTAGGCTTCCCGTGTTTCCAAGTACCGTTACCGTTGTGTTTTGCTCATATGCACCGCTATCGGTTGGTACCGTTCCTCCCGTACTTCCGTTGTCGTTATACAGAACCTTATAAGAAGGATTTGCCGTCCACTGCGCATACAGGGTCACATTTGCCATGCCCATGGTGAGTGTTGCGGCTGCCGCATAACTCGTTCCACTTCCATTGGCTTCCGTGTTCCAGCCTGCGAACGTGTAGCCTGTTCTCACCAAGCTTCCCTTACTCAACACCGTTGCCGTTGTGCCTGTCTCGTACGTTCCACTATCTGTTGGTGCAGTGCCTCCGGTACTTCCGTTGCCGTTATACGTAACCTTGTAAGTAGGATTCGCCGTCCACTGTGCATACAGCGTCACATTCGCCACATCCATGGTGAGTGTTGCGGCTGCCGCATAACTCGTTCCACTTCCATTGGCTTCCGTGTTCCAGCCTGCGAACGTGTAGCCTGTTCTCA
>JBHGUX010000016.1:0-43927 GCA_048976605.1 Pristimantibacillus sp.
GGTGTTGGATCCGGTGTTACCACTGGTGTTGGATCCGGTGTTACCACTGGTGTTGGATCCGGTGTTGCTACTGGCGTTGGATCCGGTGTTGCTACTGGCGTTGGATCCGGTGTTACTACCGGTGTTGGATCCGGTGTTACCACTGGTGTTGGATCCGGTGTTACTACCGGTGTTGGATCCGGTGTTACCACTGGTGTTGGATCCGGTGTTACCACTGGTGTTGGATCCGGTGTTGCTACTGGCGTTGGATCCGGTGTTGCTACTGGCGTTGGATCCGGTGTTACTACCGGTGTTGGATCCGGTGTTACTACCGGTGTTGGATCCGGTGTTGGATCCGGTGTTGCCACTGGTGTTGGATCCGGTGTTGCTACCGGTGTTGGATCCGGTGTTGGATCCGGTGTTGCTACTGGCGTTGGATCCGGTGTTACTACCGGTGTTGGATCCGGTGTTGCCACTGGTGTTGGATCCGGTGTTGCTACCGGTGTTGGATCCGGTGTTGCTACTGGCGTTGGATCCGGTGTTGCCACTGGTGTTGGATCCGGTGTTGCTACTGGCGTTGGATCCGGTGTTGCTACTGGCGTTGGATCCGGTGTTACCACTGGTGTTGGATCCGGTGTTGCTACTGGCGTTGGATCCGGTGTTACCACTGGCGTTGGATCCGGTGTTGCTACCGGTGTTGGATCCGGTGTTGCTACTGGCGTTGGCGTTGGCGTTGGTGTTGGTGTTGGTGTTGGTGTTGGTGTACACCAGAACTCCCACCATTCGCATTCTGGCGTTGGTGTACACCAGAATTCCCACCATTCGCATTCTGGCGTTGGTGTCGGTGATGGTGTTGGCGTTGCTGTTGGCTTCGGCGTTGCTGTCGGCGTTGCTGTCGGCTTCGGCGTTGCTGTCGGCTTTGGCGTTGGCTTCGGCGTTGCTGTCGGCTTCGGATGATGCAAGACAGAAATATCTTTATCATCCTCGTAATGAGCAAACGAAATCGTGTAAGCACTAAACAGCAAAGTAACTGCAACTAAACACGAGATCACAACTTTAAACCTTGACTTCACATTGTCCCACTCCTTCATATCAAAAGATTTTACTCTAGGACAACAAAAAGACTGCCTAGAATAAGTTAATATTCATGGCAGTCGGACGATCATCATATCACAGTTACTGATACATTAGACTCCTGACTTTGCGTCCCATCCTTTCAGATGGTTTGCTATTATCATGTCAATATATTTAATTAGTTCTACTAATTGCTATCGGATATGCCAAAATCATCCGGTTCGCAAGTCCTATTCTACAATTAGTAGCAATTGGGTGTCAATAACTTTTTAGCGGATTAATCCACTATTTTTAGCGGCGAAAGACCCACTTTTTACTTCCAACAAAGTTTAGAAGTACCGTTAGACAGGTTACGACAAACTTCGCCAATAATGCGTTAGCACCAAGTATATCCGTTAATACATAGAGTAATACCAATGATAAACTAAGCACTCCAAGATTTAACGAGACGAAGCGTATCATTTGTCCCCGATCGAAAGAAGTCCCCGTTCGTTCTTCAGGAGGCTTCCTGAACGTAATCCAGGAATTTAATGTGTAGCTGTTAATCATACCTGCGGCATATGAGGCTATTTGTGCAACGATATAATGCCATCCCGCCCAGATCAATAAACTATACAATAGAAAATCAACAATCGTATTGATTAAACCAACCATATTGAACATTAGAAACTGTTTAACTGCCAACCGACGCTGCTTCTTTTCCTGTTGCAGCTGCACCTCTTTAGCGGACATACTCGCGTTCTCGCTCATCGCTTGTCCCCTTCAACTGCTCCTCGGATTCAAAACCTTGCGTTTCCCGCACAATGTACAACGGTCTATTTTTCGATTCATCGTAAATACGTCCAATGTATTCGCCAATAAGTCCGAGCAGAATAAGAATGATGCCGTTAAACAATAGATTAATGGCAACAATCGTTGTCCATCCTGGCAAATTTGCCGAGGTAAATATCTTCTGCAGCAAAATAACGAGCAAATAAACAAAGCTAGTAGCTGATATTGCAAACCCAACATAGGTTGCGATTCTCAGCGGTTTATAGGAAAAGGAGGTGATCCCGTCTATTGCAAAGCTGATCATTCTTTTCAACGGATATTTCGTGACTCCAGCGAAACGCTCTTCCCGCACATATTCAACCATCGTCTGGCGGAAGCCGACCCAGCTCACTAACCCTCTGACAAATCGGTTCTTTTCCTTCAAACCACGAAGTACATCGCATACCTTACGGTCAATTAGACGGAAGTCGCCGGTATCCATCGGAATATCAAAGTTAGTCATGCTTCTCATCGTACGGTAGAACATCTTCGCGGTAGTCTTTTTGAATAAAGTTTCACCCTTCCGCTTTAGACGTTTGCCATATACGACCTCATAGCCTTCCTTCCACTTCTCAATCATCTGAAGAATAACTTCAGGAGGGTCTTGCAAGTCGGCATCAATAATGATGACCGCCTCGCCCTTTGCATAGTCCATGCCTGCCGTAATAGCAATTTGATGCCCGAAGTTTCTCGAAAAATTGACGAGCCGCACATTTTGATCGTTATGGCATATGGAATCAACGATCTCAACCGTTCTATCCCTGCTTCCGTCATTAACAAAAATGATCTCGTACGATTCATCGTAGTCATCCATAACCGACTTCAGCTTTAAATACGTATGCCCGATAACTTCCTCTTCGTTAAACATAGGCACGATAATACTATACTTGGCCTGCATCCTATTCCCTCCTGTAAAACTGCTTTCATTTAACTAAAGAATACCCATGAATCAAACAATCTTAGTACACTAGCATAAGCTCTGCTGACTTCCATACCTGAAAGTACGGGGTAATACAGCATGAACAGCAATGCCGCAGCACTAACAAATAGCCATCTTATCCAGCTTTGATGCGGTCTTTTATCCTCATTAAGCTTAAACATATAAACAATGGCCATGATCATGAATGGAACCATCGCAAAATAATGATAGATAAACGTCAGCCTCGGTACCAGCATCCATGGCAAGTATTGTGATAAGTAAGCGATCCAGATGACATACATCTGCTTATCCTTGCGTTTAATACTCATATAAAGCGCTCCAATGAAGGCAAATATGCCTATCCACCAGATCAGGGGATTACCGAAAACCGTTATTCCTGAAATATGATTAGGATTCGCCAAGTCTTGTCCGCTATAGTACCAGACCGGACGCTTCATAAACGGCCATTCCCACCATTGAGAGGAGTATGGATGTGTAGCCACTAACTCACTATGATAACTAAACATATGCTTTTGGTATTCGACTAGCCGCTCGCCGGAGTAGTGGTCTCCCTCCACCGACAATACAGGAATATAGGACAAGCCGTATATCGCCAACGGAATGACGACAAAGAACATTATACAGCTAGCCAATGTAATCATCGTATTCCTTACAAAAAGTTTAGTAACACGTTGATAAGCCTCGAGTATATCGCCTTTCACCGTACCAGTGGCCAGAGCCCGCTTAGCTGCTGCATACTGCCTATATCGTTCATACAACGATATGCCAAGCATGACTGCTAATCCAGCACCGCCGTATAGAACGATCCACTTAGAAGCCACCCCAATGCCGAAGAACAACCCTGCCCAGAATAACGGAATGAGCGTCTTTCGAAGAGCGGTCTGATAGAAATTGAGCGAGTAATACCGTTGCATGAAAAAGAACATCAAAATAATAAAGAAAACACCATACACGTCGATCGTTGCTATTCGAGTTTGTGTAAAATGCATAAACTCTGCTGCGAACAATCCAGCAGCCGCTGTGGCATAGCCTGTCTTACGGAATAATCGTAATGCGAATAGATACATCAGAGGCACCATCGCTATGCCGAACAAGGTACCCACGATCCGCCAACCGAATGGACTTAAACCGAATAATTTAATCCCTAGCGCGATTAATATTTTACCGAGCGGTGGATGTGTATTTTCATAAGCCTTGATTCCTTCTAAATGCTCATAAGCAGTACGTGCATGATAGATCTCATCGAAATACGAGCCGTTCAAATAATCAGCTTTATACGCAGCCGCCGATTGTTCATCGAATAGATGACGACCTGAAGTATTAGCTGAACCAGACGCCTCTGCATCTCCGCCAACTATTTCATTAATTGCAACCGGCTGATCGCTTCCCTGCTTATAGAAGACCATTTCTTGTATAGAGAAGCCTGTCGTTACTACCGTTATTCTCGCATAACGCGCCTCGACATCCAAGTTATGGCTCTTCCACTTCAGATTATCTCCGCCTACCTGCTCGATCTCGAGCGGCTTCACCCACTGATTGGGATCGGCAGCGAATTCAAGCTTATACTTGCCCGTACCCACACCGCCAAAGCTGTTCATCTTCTCAAGCTTCTGTGGTTCGCCGAAATCGACATAAAAGCTTTGTGCGACCTTATCTGGTCTCCAGCCTGAATCCATACTTTGTGTTGAGCCCAAGTTGAATAAAGCTACAACTGCATAAACTAACGTTATGCCTGACATCCAGATCCAGTCTTTTTTATACAATTTTAAAGACGAGGTACTTGTTGAGCTTCGCGTTACATGTACTTCAGCTAATAATTGCTCGTCACTGTCTCTACGCTCATCATCGGTTATCGGCTCTACAAGAACCTGCCTATCCCTGACATATATATCATAGCCGATGTAAAGCGTATAAATGAGCAACCCAAGATTAATAATTGAAGTGAGCAGAACGATACCGTCAGCAGGTATATCTGTCGTGAAGGAACTAAACGCTAACGCATATCCTACATTTATGAACAACGTAACACTAAAGCCGAGCAGCAAATGTAGAATCCGTCTATCCTGCGCTTGAATGTAGGCAAACACAAGGAGCAGGATCGCCGGGAATAAGTATCTTTCGTGCATTTTGGTCCCCAGTAGGAACACAATCGCTATCAAAACTAGTCCAATGAAAAATGATTTGGATAAATCCTGTTTATGCTTTCCTCTTAACGAGAGGAACACAGCTGCTATAACTGCAAGTACGATAGCCATACTGCCCCAGGTTCCATAGGACAAGAACATCCATTTGGTTTCTAACGGTGTCCAGTTGCCTCCCGTTAACGAATAGAGGTTGAAGGCATTAAGCGTCGCATACGCATAAGAGGACAATGTTGTTTTATATAAATTGATTAAACCTGCTATACCGCCATTATTCCAGAAAAAAGGCATAGCCAATGCGATGAATACGGCAATGCCGTAGAGCGCACTTATCGCCGACCGTTTCCATTCCCGCTTATGCCAGACAGCAAGTAGAATGACCGGCATGAAAATTAAGGCCTGCGGTTTAATCAAAACCGCAATCGCGTACCACAATGCTCCACGTTCAAACCGGTTGCCTACAACCGCATGGATAGCTAGCACCAAGAATAAAGTGAATACGGAATCAACCTGACCCCAAGCAGCAGAGTCAATCCAGATTGCCGGATTCCAAACGTACAGCAGCATCAGTCCGATGGCTGCTGATGCACCAAGCTTTTTCTTAGCGGATTGATAGATGAACCAGCCTGCTGCAAGATCGGCAAGCATAGCCGGCAGCTTGAAGAGCAGCCGCGCCGCATTAGTCGTGTAGTCAAGATCCAGCATGGACTGCAGCATTTTAAGCACATAGAGCACATAGATATAGCCTGGCGGATAATCCGCAAACACACCTTCTCGATAGAAGTTGGATATCCCATTCACATAGACATCATTTGCCCAATACATAAAGGTATTCATATCGGAGATGTAGCCAGGGTAAGCAGTTGCAACAACTACTCGAAACCCTAAGGCAACTAACAACCAACCCATAACAACAGGATTGCGATCGCGTGAAGAGACCTTCTCAAGCGGATGGCGCTGTCTTAATGCCCTGTTATAGACAACAAAGAACAACACCGCGAACAAAGCCGATACGGCTAGTACAGGAAAAGCAGACACTTGAGCCGGATTATCCTGCTTAGCCTCAGTTCCAGCTGCTGCATCATAAGGCTTGAACGAAATGACCTCTACGCCGTTCGGCACCGAATCAACCTCTACCATCGAGAAATCATCGAATAGAGCTCGTCCCGTATTCAAGCTGCCGTATCCACCCAAACTTGCAGCAAGCTGCAGTTCTTTCTGATCGGATGCCGTTTGGCCGTAGAACTCAACTTGCTTCCACTCGCCTTCGGTATTTTTGAACTGAGGAAAAGCGCCCTGCACGCCAGCGATGAAAATATTTGCACCAGATGCCGCATCGCTAGCGCCCGAAACTTTTATCCAACCCGTTATGTGATAGTAAGCATTCGGATTAACTGCGATCTTCTGCACCCATTTGGAGTGATTCGGCTGTTTGTTCTCAATAACAACAGCTGCTTTACCAGAATGAACATCCTTGGTCTCTATTGTAAAAAGGGTCACACCCACATCTTGTACCCAGACATCCTGCGTCCACGATGATGGAATACCCGATTCAGCATCCTCAAAACCGCCGTTATGAATCAGATTGGCCTGCCCCTCACCCTCGGCATAACCAGTCAACGCAGGAATGAACCATAATAAGAGCATTAATGAACAAACCAGCGTTCGGACGCCCATCTTCCACATCTAACTTCCCACCTCTTATTAGAGAATTATCGACAGCAACTTACAGCCTATTTTTTCCTAAAAATACATATTCACTTTAAAGGAAAAAAGGAGACGGGTCAATCAAACTACAAAAAAACCGCCTGGGATTATTCCCCAAGCGGTATAACTCCTAGCTTTATTCACCGCGCATATGCGGGAACAACAGTACGTCGCGAATCGATGGTGCATTAGTAAGCAGCATAACCAAACGGTCAATACCGATACCCAATCCGCCTGTAGGCGGCATGCCATATTCAAGTGCACGGATGAAATCGTCGTCCATCTCATGCGCTTCATCATTGCCATGCTCACGCTCAACCAGCTGCGCTTCAAAGCGTCCACGTTGATCGATTGGATCATTCAGCTCGGTAAAGGCATTCGCATGCTCACGAGCTACGATGAATAGCTCGAATCGATCTGTAAACCTCGGATCTTCAACATTCTTCTTCGCCAAAGGTGAGATTTCAACCGGATGACCTGTAACGAAGGTTGGTTGAATAAGCGTGTGCTCGCCATGCGTTTCGAAGAATTGATTAAGAATATGACCAGCCGTCATATGCGGTTCAACCGGAACCTTGTGCTCCTTAGCCAAACGATGAGCTTCCTCGTTGCTGATCTCAGCACCGAAGTCCACGCCTGTCGTTTCCTTCACAAGGTCAACCATCGATACCCGACGCCATTGCGGTGTAAGGTCAATGTCCACACCTTGATAAACAATCTTCGTAGTGCCAAGCACTTCTTGTGCGATATGCGCAATCAAAGTCTCGGTCAATGCCATGATATCTTTGTAATCCGCATAAGCCTCATACAGCTCAATCATCGTAAACTCAGGGTTGTGGCGAGTCGAGATACCTTCGTTCCGGTATACCCGGCCGATCTCGTATACTTTCTCTAAGCCGCCAACAATTAGGCGTTTCAAATGAAGCTCAATCGCGATCCTCATATATAGCTTCATGTCGAGTGCATTGTGATGAGTCTCGAATGGACGGGCAGCGGCACCGCCTGCGATCGAATGCAGCGTTGGCGTCTCCACTTCCAGGTATCCTTGGGAATCGAGGTAACGACGCATCGATTGAATGATGCGGGAACGTGTAATAAAGGTCTGTTGAACGTCTGGGCTTACGATTAAATCGACATAACGCTGGCGATAACGAAGCTCAACATCCTTCAAGCCATGGAATTTATCCGGCAATGGCAGCAGTGACTTCGTCAATACTTCGACATCATGTGCCTTTACAGAAACTTCTCCCGTATTCGTCTTAAAGACAACCCCATGAACACCAATGATATCGCCGATATCAAGCAGTTGGAATGCAGCAAATTTATTCTCATCAATGGAATCTTTGCGAACGTAAATTTGCACCTTGCCGCTTAAATCCTGAATATGAGCAAAGATTGCTTTCCCCATACCGCGCTTCTGCATGATACGCCCAGCAATACTAACTGGGATTGCTTTCTCTTCCAGCTCTTCCTTGCTTAGCTCTTCGTAAGCAGCTAGAATATCTTTCGCACTATGTGTACGTTCGAATTTACCGCCGAAAGGGTCGATGCCCAATCCACGAAGCTCGTCCAATTTATCTCTGCGTATTTGTAGAAGTTCGCTTAGTTCCTGCTCTTGTCCTTGTTCCGTATTCTGCTCTACCACTTCATTCATCTCCTCGACACCACTTGAACGTTCAAAAAGCTTCCGCTAAGGAAGCTTTCCGAATTGATCGCAGTGCAAACCTTATTTTTTAATATCGACGATTTTATATTGAATAATGCCGGCAGGTACACTCACGTCTACGACTGTGCCTATTTTCTTGCCCAATATCGCTTTTCCTACCGGGCTTTCATTGGAAATTTTGTTCTGCAGCGGATCGGATTCAGCGGAACCAACTATTGCGTACTCTGTTGTGTCGCCATATTCCAAATCCTCTACGGTTACAATAGAACCGATGCTAACAGAATCTGTTACTACTTCATCATTATTGATAATGCGAGCATTACGCAGCATTTTCTCTAGTGTAATGACACGACCTTCGATGAAGGCCTGTTCATTCTTAGCATCCTCATATTCCGAGTTCTCGCTGATGTCTCCATAGCCAATAGCTACTTTGATACGCTCTGCTACCTCACGGCGTTTAACAGATTTAAGGGTTTCCAGTTCTCCTTCTAGCTTCCTCAAACCGTCCTGAGTCAGAATGATTTCCTTATCGCTCATCTTTCCGATTCTCCTGTCGTGTGACCTATTTTCATACGGTGTATGAATTCACTGTTACTTAATATATTACGCATACCGGACGTCATGCCAGAAGGCTAAAACGACCTCGTCGTTGATGTATATTGCAAGATTATATTTCAAAGTAACCCCGAATGTCAATCAAAGCCAAATATACCGTTGAAACCGCTTCATACCCGTACAAAAAGAAATCCATCCGTCATCGACCTCAAAAAATGACGAAAATCCAACTGAAAATGTCGGAAAACGTCTTGTCGATTTCACTTTACCTAATGAACAGTCTCAGACTGCATATTCCCTGCTGCTTCAGCATCCGCATCTAGGGAAATAATGTACTGATCCAAGATCTCCACCAATCGGTCGCGACCTGTCTCCTCCATGATTACTTCCTTCACGCGTGTGCCGCCAGGGATCCCTTTCAGGTACCAAGCTAGATGTTTTCTCATCTCGCGTACAGCGACTGATTCACCCTTAAGCGCTATTAGACGATCTAAGTGAAGAATAGCAACATCTATCTTCTCACGCGGCAATGGATCAGGAAGCAGCTCGCCAGTGGACAAATATTGAATAGTTCGGTACAGCATCCAAGGATTGCCTAGCGCACCGCGACCAATCATGACACCGTCACAACCTGTATGGTCGAGCAGTCTCTTAGCATCTTCTGGCGAGAATACATCACCATTACCAATGACGGGAATAGATACCGCTTGTTTGACTTCTTTTATGATGTCCCAGTTGGCCTTGCCTGTATACAATTGCTCACGCGTACGACCGTGTACACTGACAGCCTTGCCGCCTGCACTTTCGACTGCCTTCGCGTTGTCTACTGCAAAGATATGCTCATCATCCCAGCCAATCCGCATTTTTACCGTTACCGGCTTACTAACAGCACCCACTACAGCAGATACCATCTCATAAATTTTATTCGGATCAAGCAGCCAACGAGCACCTGCATCACACTTCGTTACTTTCGGTACAGGGCAGCCCATATTGATGTCGATAATATCAGCGTTCGTCTGCTGATCAACCACTTTCGCCGCTTCAACAAGCGAGTCACGATCCCCGCCAAATATTTGCAAGCTGAGCGGCTTCTCCCGCTCATCCACGAACAGCATCTCCATCGTTCGCTTGTTGCCATGCAGGATCGCCTTGTCACTTACCATTTCTGCGCATACAAGTCCTGTTCCAAATTCCTTTGCAATGAGTCGAAAAGCCGGATTGCACACGCCTGCCATCGGCGCCAGCACGACCTTATTTTTCATCTCGATGTCTCCGATTTTCAGCATCCCGCTTATCACTCCTCCTTCAACTTGCACTTCTATCATTCAATCTAAGGCGATTAGTTATTTATACTTGTTAATTCTTCGTAGCTAACATCAAGTGTTGCTGCAATATGATTCAACAGCTTAGAATCCGGCTTGCGGGTTCCTCTCTCCAATGAACCGAGTACAGCTACCGAGACACCGAGCACCTTTGCCAGCTCTTGCTGGGTATAGCCTTTTAATTTCCGGAATGCCCGGACACGTTGAGCCAATTGATGATTTTCCATAGGGTAATGCCTTCCTTTCCATCCTGAAGCGCCGCTGTTGCAGTTCTTGTAATTGCATCCCGAAGTGGATGAGAGGGCTCAATGACATCATTCAAAGGAACGAGTACAAATGCACGCTCCATCATACGCGGATGTGGAAGTGTAAGCTCTTCTTCATCCATCTGGACATCATGGTACAACAGCAAATCAAGATCTATCGTGCGCGGCCCCCATCGAATGTCTCTAACACGTCCCAGCAACTGTTCTGCATCCTGCAAGACATGGAGCAATTCGAGTGGTGCAAGCGAAGTTTCTACTGCCATAACCATATTAAGAAAAGCCGGCTGATCCGTATATCCAACAGGATCCGTCTCATATATACCGGATATTCGCTTTACTTCTATGTCGGGGTGAGCATGCAATTGCTCCACTGCTTGTCGCAAAAGAAGCTCCCGTTCTCCAAGGTTAGAGCCGAGTGCGATATAGGCGGTGGAGTGCCGATTAAACGGGGATAATACGTCCATTGACATCCCGCTTTCTGCGCAACTCCACCGTAACTCCGTCGAAATGGATATCGAACGGCGGATTAGGCTTCGTTACTCGAACCGTCACTTCATTTATCATAGTATAAGCTTCAAGTACACGTGTTGCAATGCCGCCAGCCAAAGCTTCTATTAATTGGTATGGCTTTCCTTCAACAATAGATTTGGTTAATGCGTGGATCTCTGCGTAATTAACCGTATAGCTTAAATCGTCAGTAGATGCCGCTTGTTCCAAATCCAACTTTAGCTCGATGTCTACGCCAAACTTCTGACCAAGCTTATTTTCTTCGGCAAAAACACCGTGATAGCCGTAAAATTGCATGCCTTTCACAATCATGTTGTCCATAACCTGTATTCCTCACTTTATTAGTTAATAAGGATATCGCAATATCAAATTTTATCGCGGATATAGAATCGCATCAGCCATCATCGCGGTCCTTTTATTAGCAAGTACATCATGTACACGTACGATTTGGCAACCTTGCGCAATACCCAGCGCAGTAATCGTTGTTGTGCCTTCAACTAGTTCTTCAACCGGCAGATCAAGCGTCTGCTTGATGAATCGTTTGCGCGATGCGCCTAACAGAACTGGGAACCCGAGTGCAGCCAGCTCCGACAAACGACCCATCAGCTCCATGTTGTCGTCATAATCCTTCGCGAATCCTAGTCCGGGATCAAGCCAAATCTGATCTTCAGCTACACCTGCCTGTAGAGCAATCTCTACACTGCTTCGAAGATCCGCTAACACATCAGGGACAAGATCCTTATAATCTCGGGCTGTTCGATTATGGTTAATAATAACTGGGCAACCGTACTCTGCCGCAACCACCGCCATCTCAGGGTCATACTTCAACCCCCAGATATCGTTAATGATATGCGCACCCGCTTCCAATGTACGACGAGCTGTCTCCGCCTTATAAGTATCAATTGATATTGGAATATGAGGCAACGCCTTGCGTACGGCATCTATGACCGGCAGAAGACGGCGAAGTTCCTCCTCCACACTGATAGGCTCGAAGCCGGGTCTCGTAGACTCGCCTCCAATATCAATAATGTCAGCACCGTCGTTCACCATTTTCACTGCATGAGCGGCAGCAGCTTCCGCCTCATTGTGGCGACCGCCATCCGAGAATGAATCCGGCGTGGCATTCAGAATTCCCATCACCAGCGTCCGCTCTCCAAGCGCCAGCTTGACGCCGCCACTCCAATCATAGGAGCGATACCAATACTCTGGCTTTAAGCTCATCTTCTCTTTCCCCAATTCGCTCTTCATCGCAATCACCTTCAATTTCTATTCTAGATCTGACTATGTTAACTTAGACCGTGTCCCTTCGGTAAATAGGCAATAGCTTCTGCAATACGGCTCCAGCTTCACCAGTTCCCACTGCTGAACCGTTACCCGCTTCATTCACTAATCGAGTAATCGGCACTAGCTCCTGAACCGAATTGGTTACCCAAATTTCTTCCGCTTCTTGCAGGTCGGTCCAGCGATAATGACCTTCCTCCGTACGGTAACCAGCCTCTTGTGCTAATTCAATTATCCGTTGCCTAGTTATCCCAGGGAGGATACCGATATCTGTAGAGGGAGTCCGTATCACCCCAGCGGTTACAAAAAATAGATTGCTGACAATGCCTTCTGCCAGCAAACCATCCTGATTCAGCATCAAGCCTTCCGCCCCTGCTGAGGCTCCACTCTTCAGCAGCTCCCGCTTGGCAATAACATTATTCATATAGTGAAGAGATTTGAAGCGAACGCTGCCCTCCGGCGTATTCCTGACCGTATGCAGCAGCCTTAATTCCTTGCCGCTCCGATATAATTGCTCATTGTAAGGAGGGAGTGATTTCACCATCAATAGCTCATTAGGCTGCTCATAATCGCCAGACGGCAGTCCCAGCTCGCCATCACCAGCTGATAAGGTTAGACGAATATAACCATCCTTGAGATCATTATGATCAAGCAGCTGTGCAATCAATACCCGCAACGCTGTCTGATCTGGCTTATAACGAATACCCAGCTGCTCGCAGCCCTTCTCCAGCCTGTCCAGATGACGCTCCAACAAGTATGGTCTGCCTTCGTAGGTTCGGAATGTTTCGAATAACCCCATACCGTACAAAAAGCCGTGATCGTAAATTGAGATCACAGCTTCTTCAGCATTCATTACAGATCCGTTAAACCCGATTTTCATCGTGCTGCGCCCGTCCGAATTTGCAAGAAATTGCGAAGCAGTGTTAAGCCATGCTCCGTAATAATCGATTCAGGGTGGAATTGTACTCCTTCAATCGGATACTCCTTGTGACGCAGACCCATAATTTCACCTTCTGCCGTCTCTGCACTAATCTCCAAGCAATCAGGAAGCGTCTCTCTCTTAACGATCAGCGAATGGTAGCGAGTCGCTGTGTAAGGAGAAGGGATGCCTTCGAAGATTGTTTTACCATCATGGATAATCTCTGATGTCTTGCCATGCATAAGTTTCTCCGCACGTACAACTTCCCCGCCGAATGCTTGTCCGATCGATTGGTGACCGAGGCAAACGCCGAAGATTGGGATGATGCCTTTGAAATGCTCGATTAACGCCAAGCTAATACCCGCTTCATTAGGCGAACAAGGGCCTGGAGAAATAAGCAGATGATCCGGCCTGAGCGCTTCGATCCCCGCTAGGTCGATCTCATCATTTCGTTTCACCACTACCTCTTCACCTAGCTTGCCTAAATACTGCACCAAATTGTACGTAAAGGAATCATAGTTATCAATAACAAGAATCATCGGTTCGCTCCCCCTCGGATCGCTATTCGCACACGGTTTGTTTAAACAACCTGCTCCGCATATCGTTCGCTGTACTGTATGGCCTTCCATAATGCCTTCGCTTTATTTAAAGATTCGTAATATTCACGCTCTGGATCGGAATCAATCACAATTCCAGCTCCGGCTTGAATATTTACTACACCGTCTTTTACTGCCATTGTTCTTATTATAATATTAAATTCCATATCGCCGTTATAGTCAATCCATCCAAGGGAGCCCGTATAAGAACCTCGTCTTACCGGCTCTAACTCTTCAATTATTTGCATCGTACGAATCTTGGGTGCGCCTGTTATAGTACCTCCTGGGAAAGTAGCCGCGATTACGTCGTAAGCATCCTTCCCTGCTGCAAGCTGAGCATCAACCTGAGACACCAAATGCATCACATGGGAGTACCGTTCAATCACCATCAGCTCTTCTACTTGAACAGTGCCGTAAGCGGCTATGCGCCCAAGATCATTGCGTTCTAGATCGACAAGCATAATATGCTCTGCTCGTTCCTTCTCGCTCGTCTGCAGCTCATCCGCCATAAGCTGATCCTCTTCTTCCGTTCTGCCGCGCCTGCGAGTGCCCGCAATCGGCCTTGTGCCTAACCGATCCCCGCGCTGCTCTACAAGCAATTCTGGTGAAGCCGACACCAGTTGAAAATCCGGACAACGCAAGAAACCCATATAAGGTGATGGATTGAAGATTCGCAGCCACTCGTACAGCTCCTCAGGTGTCGCTTGAACAGGACGGCTCTGTCGCAATGACAAATTAACTTGGAACACATCACCTTGCTCTATATAGCGCTGGATGCGGCTCACCGCCGCCATAAAAGCTTCTTTGGTGAACGGAGAAGTAATTCCTCCCATTGACTCTACGTCAATATGAAGATTGTCGCCTTGTATGAGCTCCTGTCTAGACTGGCGGACGGCAACCGCTTCCTTGTTCTGACCAACATGCAGCTCCCAGAAAGCCGTCATATCGTCTGCCTTAGCGCATGCTTGTTCATAAAGGAGCTTCAGAACAGAATCATCCTCGTCAACATTGACCGCTGAATGCACTGCGCAATAGAGCGCATTCTCCTCATGGTCGATAATCCACAGCTCATTCATTCTAAGAAACAAATAATCAGGCAATCCCGTGTCATCAGCCGACAGCTCCGGCAATCGTTCAATGGAGCGGATCACATCATAACTCCAGAAGCCTGCACAGCCGCCTGTCCACTTCGGTCCTTGCTCCAACTTAGGTGCTTGGTAGGGCTCCATCCAGCGTCTTACAATGTCAAGCGGTTTCCCCTCCCACTCTGAAATGGAGGTAACCTCTGCCGCTTCATCATATTCTGTTAGTTCCGCATTCATAGCCTTACCGCGAATGACACCAGCAGGATGCAGCCCCAAATAGGTATAACGGCCATCCTTACCGCTCTCCAATACGAAAGCATGCGGCGAAGCAGCTTGCCACATCGATTCCCATGAGGATACAGCAATCGTATCTAATGGTATCCGTTTCATAAGCGGCAATGTCGTATATTTTCGTTCGGCGTGCCACCTGAACCATTGCTCTATTGCGGTGAACATCACCCTCAACCCCCGTTTAATAACCTTGTTTGATTTGCTAAGTATACAGAAACGAGGGACAAAAGAAAAGACCGTAACCCCCACTGAAAACGATACCTTGCTAATAAAAAAGTCTTCCATTCGCGAATACGCAAAATGGAAGACTTTGAGGTCTAATGATTAATTGTCAAAGTTGAAAAGTGGTGTGGAGAGGTAACGTTCGCCATTACTTGGCACAATCGCTACGACGCGTTTACCAGCACCTAGTTCTTTGGCTACTTTCAATGCAGCAAAGATCGCTGCGCCGGAAGAAATACCCACTAGGATACCTTCTTCTTTGGCAGCACGACGAGCGTATTCGAACGCTTCTTCGTTCTCAACAGTAATGACTTCATCATATACTTCACGGTTCAGGATATCAGGCACGAAGTTAGCGCCAATTCCTTGAATTTTATGAGGGCCTGGTTGACCGCCGGACAGAATTGGTGAGCCAGCTGGTTCTACCGCATAAACTTTAATACCTTCGAAGTTCTTTTTCAACACTTCGCCAACACCGGAGATCGTACCGCCAGTACCAATACCAGCAACGAATGCATCCAATTTACCATCGAGGGAATTGATTGCTTCTACGATTTCTGGACCTGTTGTTTCAAGGTGAACCTTCACGTTTGCTTTGTTCTTGAATTGTTGCGGGATGAAGTAGCCAGGGTTTTCTTTCGCCAGCTCTTCTGCTTTCTTAACGGCGCCATTCATGCCTTCTGCTCCCGGAGTCAATACAAGCTCAGCACCATAAGCACGAAGCAGGTTGCGACGCTCAATGCTCATTGTTTCAGGCATAACAAGGATTGCTTTGTAGCCTTTCGCAGCTGCCACAAGCGCAAGACCAATACCTGTGTTGCCGCTTGTAGGTTCTACAATAGTATCACCTGGTTTAATAACGCCTTCTTGCTCTGCTACTTCAACCATGCTAATTGCAATACGATCTTTCACGCTTGCACCTGGATTTTGATATTCTAATTTCACATAGATTTCAGCACTACCCTCGGGAACGAGACGGTTCAAACGGACTAGCGGTGTATCACCAATAAGATCAATAACGCTTTGTACAATTCTAGCCATGGTAATTACTTCCTCCTTATTCCGACTAATTCAGTCGGTTTTTCATCTAATTACATATTAACAATGACTTGTATTCGTTGTCAATAGCTTCTTTTCCATAGGAAGGAAATATTAAATAACTACTTTATTGCGTCTTGGTTGCGGCATATTTCACCAGTAACTCCTCTTCAATTTCTTGAAGCGGCTTAGCTCGAGATAATGCCAGTTGCTTGCGAGCCGTATCATTCAATCTATGACCTGTCATCGCCGATGTCTTTTGCCTTTCTACTAATCGAATAATGGCATAGCCGCCGTCAACCTGCATTGGACCGGCCATTTCTCCCGTCTGCAGACGGCTTGCCGTATCCAGCATATTCGCATCATAGAAGGGGTCATCGGAATCAATTAATCCAAGGTCTCCCCCGTCTTCAGCTGTAAAAGAATCCACCGAGTATACTTTCGCCATTTGAGCGAAGTCCTCACCATTTGCCAGCAGATCTACTACCCCGCTTGCTTCCTTATAGGTCTCAGTGACAATCCACTCTATATGAAGCTGAAGCCGTGCAGCGAATTGCTCGGGATGCTCATCTATATAATCCGCAACGTCCTTATCAGATACTTGAACGGTAAGAACCGCTATTTTCTCAAGTAGAAGCCTATACTTCAAATCCTTCAACACATCATCCTCTGACATGCCGAGCTGTTCCTTCATTACTCTATAGAAGTCCTCTTCACTCTCGTATCCTTCAACCGTCGCGGCTAACTCACGCTCCTGCTCATCCGCAGATACTTCTAACTGCTGCGCCTTCGCTTCGAGATCGATCGCTTTATGTACCATCAATGTTCTCAGCACCGTATTACCGTATTGGTAATAGAGCTCTTGTTCCAGCTCATCCTTCGTGATTGGCTGACCTCCAACAGATGCAATTGTCTCATTCCCAGACCCTGGCGTTACACTGCCAGATCCATCACCGCCATTATCGGTCAGCTCTGTACCCAAATCGGGCTCCCGATCAGATGAAGGGTCTGAAAAAGGAGACATCCTCACCACGACAACGACGCTCAGAACAATCATGCATACCGCTTGAAGAACGACAACCGTCTTCAAAACCCCGAATTTCTTCATTCCCCTACTGCCCCCGTTTTATTGGATCGGCTTCGGCCTCGCTTGGTCGAGCAGCTGCCCTAGCTGGTCGCGGTCAAATGTATAAGCCTCGTTGCAGAAATGGCAAACGACTTCCGCTTTTCCGTCATCCTTAATAATTTGCTGTATTTCCGACTCTCCTAAGCTAATAATCGTCTGTGCTACTCTCTCTTGGGAGCACTTGCATTGGAATACAATATCCATTGTATCGTGAATGACTAGATCATCACCAACAATCCAATGTAAAATTTCTTCTGGTGTTTCACCTTGGTCCAGCAGAGCCGATACATTCGGCATAGCTCCTACCGCTTGCTCGAGACGAGTGATTTCTTCATCCGACAATCCTGGCATAACTTGTACAATAAAGCCGCCCGCTTGAAGCACGCTTCCATCCTCATCCACCAATACACCCAAGCCTACTGCTGAGGGAGTCTGTTCAGACACTGCGAAGTAATAAGTAAAGTCTTCGCCGAGTTCTCCGGAAATAAGCGGCACGCTCCCGCGATACGGATCCTTCAATCCCAAATCCTTAATGATATTTAAATAACCTTCTCGCCCAACTCCGCCAGATACATCAATCTTGCCTAATGCATTGCTCGGAAGCAGTACTGATGGATTATCAACATACCCGCGAACTTCACCGTGTGCATTGGCATCTACGACGATTTGACCGATTGGTCCGTCTCCCTTAACCTGCACCGTCAGCTTCTCTTCACCCTTCAGCATCGCACCCATAATCGCTCCAGCCGAAGCCGTACGACCTAGTGCTGCCGTTGCAGTTGGAAGTGTTTGATGCCTCCGTTGGAGCTCGCTCACCAGCTCAGTCGTTCGAGCTGCGAACACTCGAATTTTACCGCCCCAAGCCGTTCCTCGTACAAGTATATCCTTTAATTGTTCCATCCTTGATCACTCCTGATTCCGTTCATATATAATGCGAAGCCCTTCCAGCGTCAGAAGAGGATCGACTTCTTCTATACTTTCCGATTCCGCGCATATTAACTCTGCAAGACCACCTGTCGCTATGACACGCGGCGATACGCCGAATTCATTCCTAATCCGTTTAACAATACCGTCCACTTGGCCCGCATATCCGAAAATAATGCCCGCCTGCATCGACGTTACCGGATTACGGCCGATTACACTCTTTGGCCTTGCCAATTCAATTCTTGGCAGCTTAGCAGCACGTTGGTACAGCGCTTCTGTAGAGATGCTGATCCCTGGCATAATTGCACCTCCCAAGTAATCTCCCGCAGCATCTATATAATCAAAGGTCGTCGCTGTACCGAAGTCAACGATAACGAGCGGTGTGCCGTATTTCGCAATTCCTGCCACTGAATTAACGATGCGGTCGGCGCCCACCTCTCGCGGATTCTCATAACGAATGTTAAGTCCTGTCTTAACTCCAGGCCCGACAATTAGCGGTGTCTTGTGCAAATATTTCTTGCACAGTTGCTCAAGTGTGCGCATTAGCGGAGGTACGACTGAGGAGATAATGACACCATCCACTTGATTTAACCGAAGACCGGCAACATGAAATAAGTTGTGTATGTTGATTCCATACTCGTCCACTGTAGCAGAACGGTTCGTGCTGAGCCGCCAGTGATGCAGCAGCTCTTTTCCTTTATATATACCTAATACGATATTTGTATTTCCGACATCAACAACTAAAATCATAGCAGAGCGCCTCCCTTCTGCGAATTCAGGTCCAGACTAATATCGAGG
Source organism: Pristimantibacillus sp. (assembly GCA_048976605.1). Taxonomy (GTDB): domain Bacteria; phylum Bacillota; class Bacilli; order Paenibacillales; family Paenibacillaceae; genus Pristimantibacillus. The sequence goes on from JBHGUX010000016.1 coordinate 19,248, forward strand.
GCGTTAAAGGAGTAAGTCAAAGCTCCAACCGATATAACATCCACTCCGCAAGCGGCAATCGATTTAATTGTTTCTAGCTTTACATTGCCCGAAGCTTCCACAATAACATGCGGTGAATGCGATTTGATCCTAGATACCGCCTGTGTCATCATAGCAGGAGCCATATTGTCGAGCATAATAATATCTGCTCCACATGCGAGTGCTTCTTCAAGCTGCTCCAGTGATTCTACTTCAACTTCAATCTTCATCGTATGTGGAATCGCTGCGCGGGAAGCTTCTACTGCCTCGCGAATCCCGCCAGCTCCTTTTATATGGTTGTCCTTGATCATAACTGCATCATATAGACCGAAGCGATGATTCGCCCCGCCGCCCACACGTACCGCATATTTCTCTAACAACCGATGTCCTGGCGTTGTTTTGCGTGTATCCACAAGACGAACAGGCAAACCATCAAGTGCAGTAATGAATGCCTTCGTCTTCGTCGCAATGCCGGATAACCGTTGCATCAAGTTCAGCGCAAGCCGCTCGCCGGTTAACAAACTATGTGTGCTGCCTTCTATGATCGCGAGTACAGTCCCTTTCTCCACGTAATCACCGTCCGCCACCTTTGCCTCGAACACGAGCGATAAGTCCACGATCTCAAATACCAGCTTTGCAACTGGCATACCTGCGATTATACCGCTCTCTTTGACATGAATGACCGCTTTAGACTGCGATCCCGCTGGAATTGTCGTAGCTGTTGTAATATCGCCGTTGCCGATATCCTCTGCCAGCCATCCGCGTATTTGCTCCCGCAGAGCATCGTTATATCCATCAAAATTGGTATTAAACATCGACCATTCGCTCCTCTGTAATCCCATGTAGACGGTGCATAACCGTATGCTTGCGCCACGCCTGATCATCACGCTCAGGGAAGTCTTCGCGATAATGCGCACCGCGGCTTTCTTCACGCTGCAATGCCGACTCGGTCGTCAACAAGGCACAAGTCAGAAGGTTCGCAAATTCATAATCCTCTCGTTGTGTGAGGACAGACTGGAAGATAGGCAACTGCCGCTTCAATTCTTCCAGCCCCTTCTCCAAGCCCTTCGCATCACGTCGCAGCCCTACATATCTCACCATTATTTTTTGCAGCTTAAGACGTTTCTCAACCACCGCCTGCATGGAAGCAGTCGTATGGAGTTGTTCATTTATTATAGAAGGTCTAACATCCAGCTCGCTTAATTTATTAATGCTCTCGACAATTCTTCTGCCGAATACGATTGCTTCAGATAAAGAGTTGCTCGCTAACCGATTCGCACCATGAACACCAGTCGAAGACACTTCTCCGCAAGCAAACAGCCTTCTAATATTGGTTTCCCCGTTTAAGCCGGTTTTGACTCCACCCATCATATAATGAGCTGCTGGTGCAACTGGTATCCAGTCCGTTGTCAGGTCTAATCCATACTTCAGACAGAACTCATAGATATTCGGAAAACGATGCATGACCATCTCAGCCGACTCATTCGTGACATCGATATAGACAAACGTCGATCTCGTCTCCTCCATCTCGCTTACAATCGCACGAGCAACAACATCACGCGGAGCAAGCTCTAATTGATGATGGTATTTATCCATGAAACGTTCACCTTTAATATTACGCAATACCGCGCCTTCTCCACGAACAGCCTCCGAGATCAGAAATCTCGGTGCTCCCGGGTAACAAAGCGATGTAGGATGGAATTGAATAAATTCAACATCTTGAATATAGGCGCCCGCCCGATAGGCCATCGCAATACCGTCACCAGTCGCAACATCAGGATTCGTCGTATAACGATATAATTGACCAGCCCCGCCAGAGCATAGAATAGTAGCCTTGCCGCGAACAAATAATCGTTGACCATCAGGCTTTTGGACGATTGCTCCACAGCATTCCCCGTCTTGTGTAACTAAATCAATAACAAAGTGGTCGTCCCAAAGCTCAATATTGGAATCGGCGACTGCTTTCTCCGACAAGGCGCGTACAATCTCAAACCCTGTAGCATCGCCATTGGCATGAAGAATCCGGCGCTGGCTGTGTGCCCCTTCTTTGGTCAGTGCGAATTCTCCATTCTCCTGATCGAAGTGGGTGCCCATTTTAATTAAGTTTTTAACGCCTTTTGGTCCCTCATGAACCAGTACATTAACAGCATCGTCTGAGCATAATCCCGCACCTGCAAAAAGGGTATCTTGGCGATGATATTCAGGAGAATCGTCCTCCGAGATTACGGCCGCAATTCCTCCTTGCGCATATCGGGTATTGCTGTCTAGCAATGACTTCTTCGTAATCATGAGTACGGAATTGTTGCTGTCGCTTGCCCGTAATGCGGTAAAAAGACCGGCAATGCCGGCCCCGATCACAATAACGTCCTTCTCTACAACTGGCAGTTCGTCTAGATTAATATCTACAAGATATCTAGGTATCATGAATAATTGCGCCTCCGGGCATAGGAGTAGCGCATGCTCCTCCTATTTCACGAGTAACATGCGCTCCAGGGATAATCGAGCTTGATCTGCAACATGCGGCGGCACATAGATTTGTGGCTGCATTGTCTCCAGACATTTCACAAGCTTCTTTAGATTGTTTACTTTCATATTCGGGCAAACCAAATATTTCGATGCAAAATGGAATGTCTTGTTTGGGCTGTCTAGTCGCAGCTGATAACCTGTTCCATCTTCCGTTCCGACAATGAATTCTTGGTTGTCAGACTCTTTACAATATTTTAAAATCGCAGTTGTACTGCCGACAAAATCTCCTAATTCAACAACTTCAGGGCGACACTCTGGGTGCACAACAAATTGTGCATTCGGATACTTCGCCTTCATCTCTTCTACATCCTTGACGGTCAGCATATCATGGGTGTTGCAGTAACCTTCCCAGATGATCATCTTTTTGTCGGTATTTTGCTGGACGTAATGGCCTAAGTTCTTATCTGGAACCCAGATCACTTCGTCACCTTCCACCGAATTGACCACTTTGACAGCATTGGCAGACGTACATACAATATCCGTCTCTGCTTTAATCTCCGCCGAAGAGTTAATATACGTGACGACCTTCGCATTCGGATGCTGTGCCTTCAGCTTGCGTAGTCCGTCGACATTAACCATATCCGCCATCGGACAGCCCGCACGTTCATCAGGTATAATAACGGTTTTGTTCGGGGCTAGAATTTTTGCACTTTCGCCCATGAAATGCACACCGCAAAATACAATGACATCCGCATCCGTTTCCGCTGCCTTCTGCGCAAGCAGGAAGGAGTCACCTCGGAAATCAGCAACCTCTTGAATTTCGTCTCGTTGATAATAATGAGCTAGAATGATGGCATTGCGTTCTTTCTTCAATTGCATTAGCCGTTCACGCAGTTCACGGTTCTGTTCCGCCTTGCGTTCCAGTGCCAGCGCTTCCACAGTAGATCCTCTCCTCTTATGAAGGATGGGAGTTTATTCCCATTCCGAGTACGGCAATCCGACTTTGTGAATTGATGCACAAACTTATCAAGTCGTTCGCCCTTATAGTTTGAATCATTCGAATAAATTCATATGATAAGGTTAAATTTACTCTAGGCAAGGGATGCTGTCAATGCGTTAAACGCCTTTCTGAGCCATCAATTTAACTTTTTTAACAGGTTTTTTACAGCAGCCTAAATCCATATGTAAAAACTGACTTATAAAACATGAAAAAAGCCCTCTTCTGACATGAGTTTGAGTGTAGACACTCCACATCTAGAAGAAGGCTCTTATTTGGTTATACCTATTATCGTTTACCTGGATCGTACGGCTCTCCAAGCGCACCCGGTGCTGATGAACGTCCTACTGCACCTGCTAAAACGATAAGCGTGAGCACGTAAGGGAGCATATAGAACACTTCATTCGGGATCGATTGAGCCCACTCAAAGAGCTGAGCGAAGTTGCGAAGCGCTTGAGCAAAGCCGAAGAAAATCGCTGCCCCTGCAACGCCGAGTGGATTCCATTTGCCAAAGATAACAGCTGCAATTGCGATAAAGCCTTGCCCAGAAATCGTATTATGCGCAAAGTTGCTTGTCGTTGTCAATGTAATCGTCGCACCGCCAAGACCGGCTAATGCGCCGCTTATCATAACACCGATATAACGGTATTTGCTTACGCTAATACCTACTGTATCCGCAGAGCCTGGGTATTCACCCACTGAACGCAAGCGAAGTCCGAACGTCGTTTTGTAAAGAGTGATATAACTGATAATCACAATCGCTATTGCGATATAGGTTGATGGATAAGCTGAGAAGATCGCCTCTCCTATGAAAGGAATATCAGACAGCCATGGAATATGAACTTTGGAGAACACATTTTCCAGTGTTGGCGATTGACCTGATCCTTCATATAAGCTCTTGGTTAAATAACTAGCTAATCCAAGCGCCAATATATTGATTACAACCCCGACAATCGTCTGATCGGCGCGGAATGTAATCGTTGCTACAGCATGAAGCAGTGAGAAAATGACACCGTATAACATGGCAGCGATAAACCCTGCCCAAGCAGCCGAAGCACCAAATCCCGCCTGTGTAGCATAATCTGTCACTACAGCTGCAGCAAATGCACCAGATACCATCAAGCCTTCCAGACCAATATTGATAACGCCAGACCGCTCCGAGAACAAGCCGCCCATTGCTGTGAATATAAGTGCTGTAGAGAAGACGAGTGTGATATTAACTAACTGCCCTAATATCTCAACAATGTTCATCTTAAGCCGACTCCTTCCGTTTAGCCGCACGGCGATTCAAGAATGGCTTCAAGAAGAATCTTACGATGCCATGTGAAGCAACGAAGAAAATAATGCAGCCAATTACAATTCGAACGATTTCCGTAGGGACATCTGCGCCGAAGCTCATACCCGCTGAGCCATAGCTTAGTCCTCCGAACAATACAGCCCCGAATAATACACCGATTGGTGTATTGCCGCCAAGTAGAGCGACAGCGATACCATCGAAGCCATAGCCCGATGGCGCTGACATAATCGACTGATATCCGAATACACCGAGAGTTTCGAAGACGCCGCCTAAACCAGCAAACACACCACTGATGAACATCGACTTCACAATCGTTCGGTTAACATTCATACCCGCATATAAAGCTGCATCTGGGCTTAAGCCTACCGCTCTAAGCTCGTAGCCTTGCTTAGTTCTCCAGAGGATAAGGTAGAATACAACGATGCCAATAAGGGCAAACAACGTACCCCAATGCATGCGAGCATTTCCCATTTCCTTAGAAAGCCATCCAATCGACATTAAGGCGGATTCAGGAATCAATTCTGATTTCTGTTGCCCCTCCATTAATAAGAACGTTGAGATAATGTAGTTCGACAGAAATAAGGCAATCCAGTTCAACATAATGGATGAGATAACTTCATTGACGCCACGTGCTGCCTTCAAATAACCCGCCAACGCCGCCCATAGACCCCCGAATAATCCTCCGACGATAATGGCAAGCGGTCCATGAATATACCATGGCAAATCGAGCGTTACCCCTATAATCGTAGCTCCTGTCATTCCCATTATGAACTGGCCTTCAGCACCAATATTGAATAGACCCGTACGGAATGCAAAGGAAACAGCAAGTCCAGTAAAGATAAGAGGAGTAATCGCTCTAATGGCTTCACCAATGTCGTAAGGGCTTCCGAACAACTTCTTCAGGAGAGAGGAGTAAGCGAGTACCGGATCATATCCGCCTGCCAACATAGCAAGCGCTCCGCACAATAGACCAAGAACAATGGCCACGAGCGGCACTAGGACGGATTGTACATTAAATAACTTGTCTAAAATATTTTTCGATTTTCCCATGAACGCTACTTCCCTCCCGTCTCCACATTACCGCTCATCATCATACCAAGCTCTTGGTCATCCCGATTGTCAGCATCCACTTCACCCATGATTTTGCCTTCATACATAACCGCAATTCGATCGGACAAGGAATACAATTCATCTAACTCGAAGGAAACAAGCAGGATTGCCTTGCCTTGATTCCGCGCTTCAACAAGACGTTTGTGCACATATTCAATTGCACCAATATCAAGACCTCGTGTTGGCTGTACCGCAATCAGCAAGTCCGGATCCTTCCAAAGCTCGCGAGCAATAATAGCCTTCTGTTGATTGCCTCCTGATAAAGAGCGCGCTTTCGCATCAATGCCTGAGGCACGAACGTCAAATTCCTCAACAAGCTGGTCCGTTAATTTATCCATAGCTTTGAAGTCAATAAAGCCATTCTTCCCAAACCTAGGGTCGAAGTAGTTGCATAAAATCATGTTCTCACTTAGGGAGAAGTCCAATACCAGTCCATGCTTATGGCGATCCTCCGGAATATGTCCAACACCTGCAACCGATACATGGCGAGGAGAGCGATTCGTCAGATCCTTGCCATTCAGCTTAACAGACCCCTCACTAACTGACAGCATGCCAGTTATCGCCTGTACTAGTTCACTTTGACCATTGCCGTCTACCCCGGCTATACCCAGTATCTCCCCAGCACGAATCTCGAATCCGACACCATCCAATACAAACTTCTTTTGTTCGTCCTTCATCCGCAGTGAATCGACGGAAAGAACAACCTCTCCCGCAACATTCTTATGCTTCTCAACCTGGAAGGTAACGTCTCGTCCTACCATAAGCTCTGCTAGTTGGCGTTCATTCGTATCAGCCGTTCTAACCGTACGCACGACCTTGCCTCTACGAATAACGGTTACAGCATCAGCCAACGCCATAACTTCTTTCAGCTTGTGAGTAATAAGAATGATCGATTTGCCCTCTGCAGCCAAGTTACGCAGAATTCCAATCAATTCTTCAATTTCTTGCACAGTCAAGACAGCTGTAGGCTCGTCAAATATAAGAATATCGGCGCCTCTGTACAACGTTTTCAATATTTCTACCCGTTGCTGCATGCCAACCGTAATATCTTGAATCCGCACTTGCGGATCTACTTTCAATGCATATCGTTCGGATATTTCCCGAACCTTTTCATTTGCTGCTTTATAGTTAACAAATATACCTGCTTTTTTAGGTTCATTGCCGAGTACAATATTTTCTGCAACCGTAAATGGCTTAACCAGCTTAAAGTGCTGATGCACCATCCCAATGCCAAGTTCAATCGCCTTGCCCGCCCCTTCAATGACGGTTTTGTTGCCATTAATCCATATTTCACCTTCTTCAGGTTGATATAACCCGAATAAAATATTCATTAATGTAGATTTACCGGCGCCATTCTCGCCCAATAAAGCGTGAATTTCACCTTTCTTTAACTCAAAATCTATGGAATCGTTAGCTACTAAACCTGGAAATCGTTTCGTAATTCCCTTCAGTTCAACAGCTGCTGTGCTCCGGTCCATTCTTCATCATCTCCCCGGGTTTCTACCTTTATGGCAAAAAGAACAAGACCGGCCTCCAGCCGGTCTTGTCGGACACATCACTACATAATCCTTATCCGAATGAATTATTCGGTTGGTACTACAATTTCACCGCTGATGATTTTTGCTTTGTACTCATCTACTTTAGCAAGAACGTCAGCAGGGACATTTTTATTGGTTTCAGGAAGGCCTACGCCATTATCTTTAAGACCAAGTGTTACAGCCGTACCACCAGTCCAAGTTCCTTCACTCAAATCTTTAGAGATTTTGTATACTGCTGCTTCTACGCCCTTCATCATTGAAGTCAACGTAATGTCATCGCCATACTCTAGGGATTGGTCTTTATCTACACCAATTACCCATACATTTTCACCGTTTTTCTTACGGTCTTTCGCTTCGTTGAACACACCGTTACCCGTTGCGCCAGCTGCGTGGAAAATGATGTCCGCACCATCGTTGTAAATCGTAGTTGCTGCAGCTTTACCTAGGTCAGGTTTGCCGAACTCACCAGCATAGATTACATGCAATTTAGCATCAGGGTTTACAGCAGTAATCCCTGCTTTAAAACCAGCTTCGAATTTTTGAATAACTTGAGACTTAATGCCGCCTACGAAACCAATTTTATCTGTTTTTGTCATCAAGCCTGCAACTACACCAACAAGGAATGAACCCTCGTTCTCAGCAAATAGAACAGACTCAACGTTAGGGGCTTTAACTTCACTATCAATTAGGCCGAACTTGGTGTCTGGGTTTGCAGCAGCTACTTTAGCCATTGCATCATTGAAAAGGAAACCAATACCCCATACCAGATCAAACTTCTCAGAGACGAAAGCGTTAAGGTTCGGCTCCATATCAGCGTCACCATGGCTTTCTAAGTATTTTGTTTTTACGCCAGTATCAGTCGTAACTTTTTGTAGAGCTTCCCATGCGCTTTGGTTAAAGGATTTGTCATTAACGCCGCCAGTATCTGTAACCATACCGATTTTTAGATCCGATTTAGCAGCTTCCGGTGCTTTGGTTGCTTCTGGTGCGTTCGTCTCAGCAGGTTTGTTCCCACCTGTGTTGTTCTCGTTCTTCGCTCCGCACGCTGACAATACTAATGTCAACGCAAGGATGATCGTAAGCATTACCCCGAAATTCCTTTTCATGTCCTTGCACTCCCCTGCTTCATTTTTTTCATTCAGTGCGACGATTAGTCTTAGTATTCTTGATGTCGGCTGTCGCTATTCTATTTATTATAATTGCAAAAAAACAAACGTCAATGATTTTCATGTCAGTTAACCTGACACAGAAATTTTGTTCACCTCGCCCCTCCATTACTTTGTAACATTTGTACTAAGTAAGACGGTTTAAAGCTTACATTGACCTTGCAACGCTAACTCATAGTCTTGTTTATACAATTTGTATTATAGGCTAAACCCGAATATTAATAAAGTGTAAAAATAGATTCCAACCCTTATAGATCTATGCCATGTGACAGTTTTCGTAAAATAACCAGATGCTCACAGAGCCGTCATTCGTTAGAACAAAAAGACTGCCTGCAAGATGCTGAAACACATTCTCGCAAGCAGTCTTCATTATTAGTTATTACCCTTTGTTCGAATCTCCGTCGTCCGTCGGCTTGCCTTCATCTAAATCTGGAGGCTCAATGTCGCCAGCTTCACGAGATTGAATTCTAACCTTCACGTTGCCAATTGTATCAACAATCGGTTCAGCAGTAGATTCAGAAGCAGTTGTGCTTTCCTCTTCAGAAGAACCATCGCCCTCAAGAGTTCCTGTCTCGATCAAACGTTTGATTTGTTCAAGCTCAAGTGTCTCTTCAGATAACAAGGTTTGAGCAATTAGATGTACTTCCTTGCTCTTCTCACTAAGGAGTTTCTTAGCACGATCATAACATTCTTGAATCATACGTTGCATTTCTTGATCGATCTCATATGCGATAGAATCAGAATAGTTCTGCTCATGACCTAGATCACGTCCAAGGAATACTTGCCCTTGCGATTGACCGAATTGCATTGGTCCGAGCTTCTCGCTCATCCCGTATTCGGTAATCATGCTTCGAGCAATACTTGTTGCTTGCTTAAAGTCGCTGTATGCCCCGGTTCCAATTTCACCGATGAACAATTCTTCAGCAACCCGTCCGCCGAGCAAGCCAGTAATTTTATCTAGAAGTTCGTTTTTCGTAGCTAGCATCCGGTCTTCCTTAGGCAGCATGATCACATATCCACCTGCGCGTCCACGCGGAATAATCGTTACTTTGTGAACCGTATCGGCATGCTCTAGGAAGAAGCCAACAATCGTATGTCCTGCTTCATGGTAAGCGACAATACGTTTCTCACGATCACTAATGACACGGCTTTTCTTCTCCGTACCAACAATAACGCGGTCAATCGCCTCGTCAACTTCCTTCATCGCAATTTCGGTCTTGCTGCGACGTGCTGCAAGGAGTGCCGCTTCATTAAGAAGGTTCTCCAAATCTGCACCAGTAAAGCCAGTTGTACGTTTCGCAATAATATCTAGCTTGACGTCCTTAGTAAGCGGCTTGTTGCGTGCATGTACCTTCAGTACAGCTTCGCGGCCTTTCACATCTGGACGGTCAACCGTAATTTGACGGTCAAAACGTCCTGGACGGAGCAACGCTGGATCCAGAATGTCCGGACGGTTAGTTGCGGCAATCATAATAATGCCTTCATTCTCACCGAAACCATCCATTTCAACGAGCAATTGGTTAAGCGTCTGCTCGCGCTCGTCATGTCCGCCGCCAAGTCCTGCGCCACGTTGACGACCTACTGCATCGATCTCATCGATGAAGATAATACATGGAGCATTTTTCTTCGCATTCTCGAACAAATCACGGACACGGGATGCGCCGACACCGACGAACATCTCCACAAAGTCCGAACCGGAGATACTGAAGAATGGCACTCCCGCTTCCCCTGCAACAGCACGAGCAAGCAATGTTTTACCCGTACCTGGAGGACCTACAAGCAGAACGCCTTTAGGAATTCGTGCTCCCACAAGATTGAACTTGCGAGGATCCTTCAAGAAGTCGACAACTTCGACAAGCTCTTGCTTCTCTTCGTCGGCTCCCGCAACATCCTCAAACGTGATGCGCTTCTTCTCTTCGTTATACAACCGCGCACGGCTCTTGCCAAAGTTCATCACTTTGCCGCCGCCGCCTTGTGCTTGATTCATCATAAAGAAGAATAAGACGAATATGATCACGAACGGAATAAGTGAAGTAAGGAGAGTTAGCCAAACGCTAGGCGTAGTCATCTTATTAACTTCTAATGGGAACCCGTACTGCTTTTCTGCAGCTACTAAATCATCCCCAACTTCCAGAAGAACACGAGTCGAGAATTTCAATTCATCGCTCTTCGCACCAGCTGGCGCTGTTTTATATTGACCTGTAACTAAATAAGTATACCCATCATACTTTACACTCATCTTTTCGATATTATCATTACTGATCTCTTGGCGAAGCTGATCGTATCGAATTCCGACGGTAGTATCATTAGAACTGCTGATAAACTGGATGATCCCGACGGTTACCAAAAAGATGATCAAATAGAACCCAGTATTACGGATGATCCGATTCATCCCCTACCTCCTCTCAAGACGCTCCTAATATTTTAACATGCATGACTTTCCATCTCAATAGCACTAAAGATGAAGGGAGGCATGCCGGTAAATCAATAAGTGTACTTGCTGCTATTTCTGATACACTTCCGGCTTCAAGATCCCGATAAACGGCAGATTCCGGTATTTCTCAGCAAAATCGAGTCCATAACCGACTACAAATTCATCAGGAAGCGTTATCCCTGTATAATCGGCTTCCAGATCGACCGAACGGCGAGCAGGCTTATCGAACAAAGTAGCAACTGTAACCGATTTAGCATTACGGCGCTCCAATACATCGATTAAATAGCTTAGCGTAAGTCCACTGTCGATTATATCTTCGACAATAAGGACATCTCGTCCTTCAACTGTAGCATCAAGATCCTTAATAATTTTGACTACACCTGAAGATTTGGTTGATTGGCCGTAACTTGATACTGCCATGAAATCAATTTCAACCGGTATGGTCATTTCTCTAACCAGATCAGACATGAAAATAAATGCACCCTTCAGAATGCAAATAACGAGCGGATTGCGACCGTCAAAATCACGGCTTAACCTCTCGCCCATTTCCTTAACCTTAGCCTTGATCTGTTCCTCGGAATACAGCACTTCTTGAATGTCATTAAGCAAAATGAAAATCCCCCTACTTCAATACTATTGTTATGAGTGTAACAGTGCTTCTTATTCGTTAGCCAATCGAATGAACAGGAAGTCCGTTGTATCAGCGTCTGTAAGTGCGTGACTAGATCGCCTAATGCCCGGTATCCATAGCAATCGATCCTCCGCATCAAATAGGAGCGGATAAATTTCACGCATTGATGGAGGAATCTTTTCGTCAACGAACATATCTTGCACTTTTTTGGAGCCGTTTAATCCTAGAACATGAATTCGATCACCTTGACGGCGATTTCGCACCACTAATGGAAACACAATCTTGCCGGCATCCAAGCATACCTCATGCCTGCCTGTCGGCTTCAACTTATCTCCTGCGGTATGATGTGTGAAGGAGAGGCTCCATTCACCTGCTTCGACCCATTGTTGTTCCATTTCTCCAGAGACCGAGTATGAATAGCTCGCAACTTGATCGTTCTCGATTGCATTCGATACTGAAATCCATCGCATATAATCGTACTCACGGACACAGCGAACGCCAAATCCTGCATCAAAACGCCAAGTACTCTGTGCATTCTGATCAGCGGCGAGACGCATTGTCTCGATATGTTCAAAGGAGGGACTATCCGTTTCCTTCGCAAGATAATTTAATATTAGTTTAATCAATCTCCTTTGTAAAGCGACATGGAGCCCATTCAAATCACGGCAGCGGACGGTACATTCGTCAGGGGTGGACGTTACAAGTCCAGCGAACCGCTCTTTAGCTTGCTGCTCCATCCATTCATCCTCTGCACCTGCCACATCGGCAAGCCTGCGAAGAGAATGGGATAGCTGTGGATTGAACTGAGATAAATAAGGCAATACATCAAGCCGGATTACATTCCGGAAATAATAACGTTCATTGTTGCTGCTATCCAAGCAATAGGGAATACCTAGCTCTGAGCAGTAACGCAGAATGTCTAACTTGTTCATACGAAGCATCGGTCGTATAAGTTCCACGTTTTTTTCATTTCTTTTAACAGCCATTCCTGAGATTCCTGTCAACCCAGCTCCGCGTATAACTCGCATGAGCACAGTCTCTGCCTGATCATCCCCATGATGCGCAAGCGCAATTAAGGAGGCGTCATGCCGATCAGCGACTTCATGAAAGAATTGATACCTTTTCTCGCGCGCTGCCGCTTGCCCATTACGTTTCGTTTCCTCTATATAAGCAGGCAAATCAAATACCGCCATTTCGAATAACACGCCGAGCTCCTCCGCATAACGCCTTACAACCTCCGCTTCATGCGCAGATGCCTCCTTGCGAAAGCCGTGATTAACATGAGCTGCAATGACCGTAATCTCACCCGTGTCTGCTATACGACTTAACAGATGAAGCAACGCCATGGAATCGGGACCGCCTGATACGGCAGCCACGATTCGGTCGCCTTTCTTCCATAAACGTTCATTTGCCGCCAGCTTCTTCATTTCGAGCAGCAGCTTGTCTTCTTCTAAAGCCATAACTTATGTATCTCCCCGTTCCGCATTCATTACGCGTTCTTCTCCCGCCGTTAAGACCAGCAATCTACAAGCCGCTTCGTAATAACCAATACACAGATACCCCCAGCACAATAGCCGATGCCATGACCAATCCCTTCAACCAACCAGGTGTTGCCGAGGAACGATGCAAATCCCGACGATGCATGAGCATACGCCATGCATCTGCTCCTTCAGCCGCATTGTTGAACTGTCCGCTTAATGCTTTATTTAACCAACCCGAAACAGGCTTAAGCACCGGATTTTCCATAGCAAGATTTAGAAGGTCTTCAGGTGAACGATTTTGCGGCAATCCCGCCGTTAGTTGCTGAAGCCGTTTCGGCTCTACAAGCTGTATGCATAACACCGCGTAGGAGAACAGATCGTATTTGGCATCGGCAGAACGTGATCCTGCATTCCAATAACCGCGATCGTAAATTTCAGTGAATTGACGAATTCCCTTGCCGACCCCTGTAACACCGCCATAATCTACCAGCTCAACATACCCATAATCGGCGACAAGGACATTATCCACCTTTAAATCACCGAATACCCAGCCCTTGCTATGAAGCTCAGCCAGCTTGTTCAATAGATTCAGACCGACAAGCGGAAACCATTCTTGTCCATTCTGCGACAGATAGTCATCCAGCGTAACTCCTCGCACATAACGCATAATATAAAAAGGATACTCGCGGCCATTCGCTCCCAGATCATCCACATCGAATAGAAATGGCTCGGCACCGCTCTTCCCTTGCTTTGCTAACGCTTGAAGCACATTAATCTCCGACTGCAGATCAACCGCATCGGCGCCAATCTTCATGGCATACCATGCGTAATCTCTCTGCACCAAGTATACTTTTCCATTAGCTCCTTCTCCTAGAAGGCGCTCCACCCGGTAACGGTTTTGCTTCCATTTGCCCGTCACCAACATTCCGCGACGGAGGTTGAATTTAAACGACGTAGTCACTCATCATCCCATCCGTTTCGTCTCTGCTCTTCTTACCATAATCCCCTTGACGGTAAAAATCAATGACCTGCATAATTGCTGGCCCCGTCGGCGTTGTCCCGCCCATCTGCATTTTCGGGAATAGCGACTTCACTCCGCTCAAGTTATTCGTCCAGTCCAAATCGAGCATGCAATCATCCCCATACTTCGAGCTTGGAAAATGAAACACGGATATTTCACTGCCTCCTTGACGTGCTTGCAAGCTAAGCATCAAATCTTGAATCGCTTCCTCTACCGATCGCATCTTCGGCTTCATGCTTGCGCTTGCATCGATAAGAAGCGCAACCTGCAGCTTCGATGTCTCGCCTAACTCATCAATGACACGAACGACCTCGCTTCGCTTCTCTGGCGGCAGCGCTTCGATTGATCCATTGCCAAGAACCTGCTTCAATTCCTTCTGAACGGCCAGCTGTATCGTCTGTACAGCTGTCTTCCGAGTCATCATCTGCACGGTTTGCGATAACTGCCTCATATTGACTAGTCTGCTCAACCCGCCGCCAGCCCTAGCAATCTCCTCGATCTCTGCTGCACCAAGCTCACCAACATCGCCATAATCAAGAACGCCTACCACATTAACGGCTATTCCTTCTGCTTTCGCATGAGCAGCAGCCACGACAGGGCTTAAGCCTACATTGGAGCAACCATCCGTAATCAACAATATTTGTTTCATATTCGTTTATCCCTCCTACCGATTTGCACAGGCTGATCCGTGCTTTCTATCAGTTTTGCCTTTTGTTAGGAGGTATAAACGACTAAACTATTAAATTATCGATATTTTCCACAGATTCTGGGTATAACCATTATACCTTTCTTCGGAATCTAGCGAGCTTAAGTGAATGGGTCAACATCCCTAGCTTTGGCATGCAGCAGAAAAAGCCCTTTGCCATAGCCGTGTGAGGCACACCTCCTCACTGCTGCAAAAGGCTTCTCAAACTTAATAGATAAAGGTATCTGCGAATAGCTTAACTATCTTTCATCGCATCCTCCTATTAACTTACTGTTCGCGGACGTTCAATCCGCGTAAGGCCAGGCCATCGGAATGAAGCCCATTCCGGCAAATGCTTGTCTACCCGTGCGACCAGCACGGTCATATCATCTAGAATTTCACCTTCATGATAGCGGACTACCGTTTCCAACAAGGCATCGGCCATTTCTTGCGGATCACTCGTCTTCAGCTCATTGATAATTCGTTTCATCCACATCTCCTTATTAACGGCATGTCCTGGTGCATCGTAAATACCATCGCTCATCATAATGAGCGTATCGCCGGGCTGCAATTGCATCGATATCATATCGAAGTCGATATCCTTGAGAATACCAATCGGCAAGTTATTGGCTGTAACTACGATGACCTCATTGCCCCGTTTAATAAAGCTTGGTGTCGATCCTATTTTCATAAAAGTAGTCTTCGCCGTATATAGATCAATGATGGCGAGATCAACTGTGGCGAACATCTCCTCTGGAGAACGCAATAACAGAATCGAATTCACAGATTTAACAGCCAATACCTCATCCATGCCAGACTGCAGCAGCTGTTGCAAAATTAACAGCGCCGCACTGCTCTCCTGCCGTGCCCGTTCTCCATTACCCATCCCATCACTGATTGCCACCGCATATTTGCCATTACCGAGCTCAACCATACTGAAGCTGTCTCCCGACAGCAAATCGCCTCCTTTAGCTGCTCCGGCAATTCCAGTCTCGATCTCGTATTCCTTCGCTGAGCCAAATATAACGAGCGTTCCCTCTCCGCTCTTGCTCGGCAATCGTTCCGACTTGACCGCCACATGCTCACCAAGAATGTCTGAGAGCAGCGGAGCAATGATTTTACGGCATTCGTCATAGCCCTTGCTAAAATGATGATACAGTTCAATAACTACATTACCCTCCTCCAAATTAATCACATCGATATCTTGAATAGATAGCCCTAATCCCTCCAATGCTTCGCGTATTTGTTCCTCCTGCAAGTGCAGCGTCTGTCCCTCCCGCTTAATCTCTTTGGCGAGATCCTCCATTACCTGGGAAACGCCTGATAATTGATCAGCCACAAGTTGGCGTGAATCGTATATTTGTTTCTTCCAGTGCATATCATTTTTATATAGCTCGTATTGCTGCTCCATAACGCCAAGCACCTGCGCCGGCTTCACACAATGGGATGTCCATGCCCGCGGCATCGCTTTGGAAGATGCCAGCCGCCCTTCATCGACAGATGACATCATATCCGTCATCATCTTGAACGTCTGATGATACTTATCCTCCCAGCAGCTATGCTGCCTATGGCAACTTGCGCAGCTCCGCTCGACAACCGAATTCATGAATGGGGCAAGCCCATCATCCCGCTTCACAGCAGCGGCTGTACCATTGAATTGACCAAAGCTCCGTGACAATTGGCGGAATACTTCTGAATACTGAGACACTCGATCCGCTGTCACTTCCCGTACACGCTTCGCATAATCAAACTGAGATTTGGTATGCTCAGTCGTTCCTGGCACGTAACGGGCTATTGTACGAATCATCACTCGCGGTGTCAGCATAAGTAATATCGCAGCAGCCACTGATTCATAGGTCGATGACATCACATCGGCTTGACTTCCTACATATACAGCCAATATCGAAGTGCCCAGCAGCATGCCGAAAGCAACCGCCATTTTGCCGCCATCCCTTAACAACCCTGCGAGCAGCCCTGCGAAAGCAAGCAGACTCATCTGCACAATGGCAGCATAATCAGCGAGGCTCAAGATAAGGCCTGCAACAACTCCAACAGAAGCACCTAAGGGAGCACCGCCGGCCAGTGCGAACAGCACTAGCATATAACGAGACATCACATGCTCTACAGACATATCATAGAACACCCAGCCAACCGCTCCCGTCATGACTGATGCGAGCAGAATCATTAAACAGATTATTTCCTCGTTCCGAAGTGATGCCGTTCTCTTGGACATTGTCAGCACCGGAATGGCTTGAATAAATACGAGTGTCAGCACGAAACCAAGTCCAGCCTCGACCACGACCATCATGAAGTTATACCAGCTTAGCGCATCTCCAATGAATACGGAGAATAACTGGACAAGCAGCATAGCAATGAAGACGAGCAGCGGTGCTGAACCTAATTCCGCTCGTTCATAAGCCTCCAGCCCTTTGAACAGTAGAAATAGTACGGCAATCTCCATTGCAATCCACATCGGTGCAGGTGTAACAGCAAACCAGCTCCCAGCAATAAGCGCTACCGCAATCCACGGGTAAATATCCTTGCGCATGAAATAAATAACGGCAAAAAAAGCAGCAGCGAATGGCATCAATGATTCCAGAATAACAGCTCGTCCCAATAAGAAGCCGACCGTTACAAGCAAGAACGTCCACTTCTTCGCAAGAATGAACTGTACAGATCGTCTGGAGGTCATCCACTCTCGTCCTTTATTCCCCATCGATTGCGCCCACCCCGCCTTTTTCCCATTACTTCCCGGAAAGACAACTACATTCTCCTTGTTCACTTCAAGGCACCACCATTCGGAGTTTATTGTGTTCTTCATTATAGGAGGTCGTCCGTATGAAGTTTGTCAGTTTAACGTAGCTTGTCAAAAAGTTTTTTCCGACAAAAAGAACAGCCGTGCAGCCCTTGTCACCTGCTTGCAAACGCTTGCTGGGCAAGGCTTTTCTTATATACGCCAGACTTTAGGAGCACTGCTCCTTCAACAAAAACCGTAGTTGTCTGCCTTTCTTCAATGGCGAATGAGGGCCTCCTCGTGTCGGGATAGAAGGAGTGACGGAGGAAAATTTATTTTTTATAGGCCAAGACGCAAAAAAAGCAGAACCGAAAGGTTCTGCTCTCATATGATTGTATGAAATTCGACTAGTCTCGTTTGGCTCCGCGTCCGCCGCGTTTGCCCTCGGTGTTCTTCTTCAGGGAGGAGATACGCTCTTCACTATCTTTCAAGAAGCGCGACACTTTATCCTCGAATGACGGTTTGCCAAATGAAGGTTTGCCAAATGACGGTCTACCCGATGACGGTTTGTTGAAGGGACGTCCGCCTCGGTCTGAACCTCCAGCTCCTGCTCCGCCTCCACGGTTGAAACGTTCTCCGCCTCCACCGCCTGGGCCACCACTGCGTGGCTCGCGTTGTGGCGGTTGTTGACCTTCCGGTCGATCAATTGCCTGCTTAATGGAGAGTCCGATCTTACCGTCCTTGTCAACGTTAATCACTTTAACCTTGACAACGTCTTCAATCTTCAGGTGATCCTTTACGTCCTTGACGTAATTATCGGCGATTTCCGAAATGTGAACGAGGCCTGTGACACCTCCAGACAAATCGACGAATGCCCCGAAATGCGTAATCCCTGTCACTTTTCCTTCTAACTTAGCGCCCACTTCAATTGCCATAAAATAAAATGTTCCTCCCTAAAATATTTGCTTTTACTACTCACTATCGTGATTATAACCGAATCGTTGAAGTAAGGTCAACAGACGTTCACCCGCTTCAGCGTCTATTTAATGACCTGAATCTGCTGTTCGCCCGGATTTACCATGCCTTGCTCTTTCGTTGCAAGCTGTTCGATATATTCCGGATCATTAAGCCGATCAATCTGTAGCTGCAATTGCTGTGATTCCAAAGTCGAGTCTTCCAGTTGTTTCTGTACAGTAGAGAGTTTAAGTTCAATCGCGTTTTGTTGCTTCATTTGCCCGAAGTAAATATAGGCCATCCAGCTCATAAACAGAGCAACGACTATCATCGCTAGTCTAATTCGACGTTTGGATCCAGAATTTACCGTCGTTTTGTTCGCTGCTATCGTTGACATGAGCTTGTACCTCCCTTAAGGTTATGCGAGCATTCCCCCCGGTCTCTTAAAGAGTGAACCACGGTTAATCATTCGCTAGAATCTTTTCTCCACAGTTTCGCAATTCGCGACCACACTGCCGTCCATTTTTCCTTCAATTGCCATGATGAGATATGCGGTTTCAGCCAGCGTCCTAATGGACGAATAACCGGTCCGAGCATCCAACGAAACAAAAGCCAAAATGGACGAACCAATTGTATCATAATTTTCAATAGGAAAATAGTGATTGCAGTCCCAAATGCTAAAATTACCTTGACAAGCTTGTAGAGAAGCATAATTGGCTTAACAATAAGCAAGTCCAACCCTCTGAGCGTGTAACGAATTATTCCGCGAACGGCTTGGATCAACCATTGAACAATACGAATGACTAATTTGCTGATCAGCCAGTAATAACTTGTGACCCCAATGAGCAAGCCTAGGAAGACATACGCACGCACCTCGCCGTTGTTGCTTGCGTACAGCACCCTAAATACAATCACCGACGTTGCCATCCAGTACATCATATCAAGAAACGGGAGCCACCATTTCGGGAATCGAAGTTCATTCGACACAACCCGATAGCCGTCAAACAAAGCACCCATACCGATCCCGGACAGCAGCATCATCGCCATCGTATACCATTGCATGCTTAACGTCACTTGAATAGCTTCCCGAACAAGCCTTTGGATTTCACGGCGGTATTGCCGTCCAGATAGGCGAGAGAGTGGACAAACCCCTCTATGGCAACAAGACCCTGCTCTAAGCTGAGATTCTTGATATGCAAATTATGTCCCTTAATCGTCAGGAAGCCAAGCTCGGTCTCTAACAAAAACTCTTCGCTGTCGAAACTTTCCACATTCAATACACCGGATATTTCGAGCAGCTTGCGGTTCAGCATCTTCACTTCCTGACGCTTCTGCGCCTTACCTTGGTCGCTCATAGACTCGTCCCTCCATCCACTTCGAAAGCATAGATTAAGACTAGCTTATGGGGGTGGGACGAACTTTAGAACAGTAGAGTCTAGTTCTTCTTTGCTTGCTATCTAGCACTCTTAACATGCTTGAGCTGAGCAACAATAATAACACTGATGACAACTAGCAGAAACCAAGAGCTTATTTTACTCACATGAACAATAGTCCATACTTGCTCCTGATCTGGATACGTCCAAGCGCCGAAGAACGTCGATATATTCTCAGCTATCCAAATGAATAAACCTACTAGAAGGAATGCGAGCAGCATGGGCATATGATAAACCTGATTCTGGACCTTGAACGAGATCGACGTCCGCAGGAATACCACGACTAATGCCGCCATTAATATCCACCGCAAATCCCAAATGTAGTGATGGGTGAAGAAATTCAGATAAATAGCCGCACTAAGCGTCACCGCGTAGATCATTCTCGGCCAGCCCGATATGCTCATACTCAGCCTACGCCATACCTGGCACATATAACTCGCTACACTCGCATACATAAAACCGCTGTACAAGGGTACGCCCCATAGCTTAGACCATCCCTCTTCAGGATATGACCATGAGCCCATATGCACTTTATACAACTCTAGCATCAGTCCGATAATGTGAAATAAACAGATAACCTTCAATTCATCAATCGTTTCCAGCTTTAGTCTAACCATAGCTACTTGTGCGAGTAAACAAATAATCAGAATAAGATCATAGCGAGGCAAGTAAGGGATATCCGCATATTTCGTAAAGGCGAGCGAAGCAAATATGACGACGGGAAAAATACAGGACAACGCCTGCTGCCAGCCAAATACAACGAGCTTGCGAATGAATGAAGTCATTAGTTCGGCACACTCTCTAAGTGACGTGCACAGTTATACAATTCACACTCCCAACGGCCCTCCGTTGAATGATAGATCGTAGTAAGCGAAGTATTCTTCAAATGAATGCCTGAATAAGCACTTGGCACCCATTGTTCCAAGCAGCGTCCGATTAAGGCGCCATGGCTAACAACAAGAATATTCGCTCCTGGATGGCGTTGCACCAATTCCTGCTTCACTTCCGTCCCTCTGTGAATGACCGACTCCGGCGACTCCCGATCTAGATCGAGTTGTGCCCAGCCTGCTCCCCATTTGGCAATTCGCTCTGCTTCTGTCGTTCCCTCAATCAATCCGCCGCCCATCTCTCTTAAACGGACATCCAACCTGACTTCTTCACACCCGATGTGATTAGCAATCGTCTCGGCTGTTACTTTAGCTCGAATAAGATCGCTTGAGTAGACAAAATCCCAGTTCTCACCCTTCAGTCGCTTGCCAAGCATCTCTGCTTGGGCGAGACCTTCCTCATCAAGCGGAATATCCGACATCCCTTGTGCGCGTCCCTCTTTATTCCACTGCGTGATTCCATGTCTAATCCATCCAATTCTTGTCATGTGGCACCTCTCTAATAAACTTCTCTATTGTCTTTCTCTGCTTGCGCAGCATCTTTGGCCTCTGTCTTCAGCTTAAGGTAGATAACGATTAGCAATACGGTGAACAGTAGATACAGCCAATCATATAGGACATCATACACCGTCATCAATATCCAATATTCTGGAATAATATAGTCAAGCCCCGTTAAGCCGATCAATGCGACGACCAAAACAACTCCCATAACGAGGACCGCGTAACCCAGCATTCTCCAAAAACGCCCAACCGACATATTCCGGCTCACTTCCAACGGATTCATGATCGAAGTATTCTCGACCGAGACGATGATAGGCAGCATCAGCAGTCGGATACTCATCAGAATACCAGGAACGATGAGCAGAATAAAGCCAGCCGACACGATAACACCCTGCAAGAAACTATACGTAATCATAGGGAGCCACTTGCGTATTCCCCATAAGTACGATTGAAGGATACTAGCTTTCTCATTACGTAACTTTGCCATGAGGTAGTAAGTCACCACCGGAGTTAATACACACAGAAATAACAAAGAGACAAGTGAGTCTCTCGCGAAAGTAGAAAAGGGTCCTTCATACGACGATACGAGAAAATAGTTTTTCAACGCTTCGATTGGCAAAGCGATTATGGCTGCTATCAGCAGCAGCGCACCCGCATTTCTGGCAAATAAAGATAGCGTCTTGGTTAACACGCCCCACCCCGACACACGCATTTCAGGTAAATCATCTATCGCCGATTTCATCCTACGATCCCCCATAACAAAAATACGAACCCCTCTAATCAGCGGGATTCGCTACCCATTTACTTATATTGTATGCTGTACCAGGTACCTGTACAAGCAAGCAGAAACGGCTTCACCGTCTTTTGGAGGGGAAGCATCGTTTCGCGGTGAAATAGAAGCGTATTTATAAAGCAAAACATATAAATTCTTATATTTAAAAAAGCTGCCAGCAAGCTTAACGCTTGCGGACAGCTTCTCTCTGAGCCTTACCAGTCGAGTTCGTTCTCTCGCGGGCGTTGCTCTTCTCTCACCAAAGTGTACAGCTCGCCGGCCTCATCTTTACGGGTTGTCTCTGCAATTCGTTCAACTCGAACGGTTACATTCTTCTGCCCATATTGAATCGTCAGCTCGTCTCCGACCTTGACGGCGCTGCTTGCTTTCGCTTCGCGGCCGTTGATCCAGACACGTCCTTGCTCGGACACATCCTTCGCGACTGTACGCCGCTTTATCAACCGGGACACTTTGAGAAATTTATCTAATCTCATAAACTACTTGATAGCTTCTTTAAGCTTGTTGCCTGCTTTGAATGCAGGAACTTTGGATTCTGGAATTGTGATTTCTTTACCTGTTTGCGGGTTGCGACCAACGCGGCCGGAACGTTTGCGAGTTTCGAAAGTACCGAAACCGATCAATTGTACTTTATCGCCACCAGCAAGAGCATCTGTTACTTCACCTAGAAAACCGTTAAGTACAGCCTCTACGTCACGTTTAGTCAAGCCGCTTTTTGTTGCAATGTTGTTGATCAAGTCTGTTTTGTTCATTGTTAAATCCTCCTAATTTAAATTAAGTTAATTTGCGGTCAGCGCTTACGCACCGCCGTTCTTGGTAATTTTACGCATAAATTCTTATACGAAGATTACATATTCTGCTCAACGACAAGAAATCCTGCCGCAACTCGAAAATTTTTACCGAAAGATGCGGAAAAACTGCTATTGATGACGAATAGCGGCTATTATTGTCGCTTCGCTTGCTCCCACCATTGATCCATTTCTGTTAAATCAGTTTGGTCAAAAGTTTTGCCGTTTATACGAAGCTGCTCTTCGATATACGAGAATCGGCTTCTAAACTTAGCATTGGTACGAGAGAGTGCCTCTTCAGGATCAGCCTTAATGAATCGCGAAGCATTCACCACCGCGAACAATAAATCACCCAATTCACCGGCCTGTTCGTCGGCACTCTTGGATTCTACTGCTTCACGGAGCTCAGCCAGCTCTTCTTCAATCTTGCTAAGCACAGGCTCAAGATCATCCCAATCGAACCCAACCTTGGCTGCTTTCTTCTGAAGATTATACGCCTTCATCAGAGCTGGCAAATCTGGCGGAATCCCATCAAGCTGTGATTGGCGGCTGTTGCCCTTGCGCAGCTTCTCTTCCGCTTTCATCTGCTCCCAATTGCCAAGAGCTTCCTCTGCATCATTCGCGCCACGATCTCCGAATACATGCGGATGACGGAAAATCAGCTTCTCGTTCAAGGTTTCAAGCACGTCATATACGGAGAAAGCCCCTGTCTCTTCCTCCATCTGACTATGTAGCATAACTTGAAGAATAACATCGCCGAATTCCTCTTGCATACTGTCAGGATCATCATTATCGATCGCTTCCAGCGCTTCGTATAGCTCTTCGATAAAGTTTTTACGAATCGACTGATGAGTCTGTTCCCTGTCCCATGGACAACCATCGGGGCTTCTAAGTATACCAACAATCTCATGGAGTCTGTCAAATGATCGATTCAAAACCGCATCATCCCTCGTGCGAGGAACCCATATTAACGACAAATTACCGTATCCGTCAATATGATCCAATTCATACAGTGGTACTCGAATAATCTGCTCCTCGCCAGTCACACCGAGCGCATGACCAACGACGACTTCATAATCATCCGGGTAGCGTTCCATGAGAGCAAGCTTCACATCAGAAGCAGTGAATGCATCATAAACTTGTCCGATTAACGTATGTACACGCGGTTGAAGCAAAGCAGGCTGAAGCTCCGCTGCATCCAGCAAGGAGAATCCCTCAATTGGATCAATACCGAGCCGAATAAAGGCTTGATCGAGAAAGCTTTCACCACCGATAATCGTGAGTTCAATCCCCGCTTGCGGACATCGTTCCAGCAGCAGCTGTACCGTGCGTTCTGCTACCATTGGATGGCCTGGAACACCATATAATAAAGGTTCTTCCGCCGTCTGTGCTTCACGAATAAGCGTATCGGCTATCGTATTATATACCTCTGGGAAGGTATCATGCTGTTCATATACGGAATCAAACGAGGTAAAGTTAATTTGATGCTCTTTCAACAGCACCATTACTGGATGCTGCTCTGTACGAACATATACGCGGGATGCTGCCTGCAATCTTCGCCATACACCGAGCGTTAGTTGATCCGGATCGCCGGACCCTAAGCCGATGATCGTTATAGACTGTGTCACTGTCGTATTCCTCCTCGAACTTTGTTAGCTTGTTACCGTAGTATACCATTTCCTGCACCCTTTCAAGAAATAGCAGCTCACGTGATCATGCATCCCTACACAAAGAAAAGCAGAGTGACCG
>JBHGUX010000017.1:0-165886 GCA_048976605.1 Pristimantibacillus sp.
GAACTGGCAATTGATTTTAAGCTTTCTGATCCATTTAGATAACGTATAACTGCTTGTAATTTTTCTTCTGCACTATACCTAGTCATACAAAAACTGCACCTCCAATGTTAGATGGTGTCTAACAATTGGGGTGCAGTTCAGACGAGGGGCGGGCTGTTTGTTGGGTTGGGTTGGGTTGGGTTCACTTTTACACCCGCTTCGCTTATACCACCTTTTGCTATATTGGTATGTTACCAGCATGAAGATAGCGGACTGCAGATCCGCTATTTTCCATATTTAGTCCATCTTTGAGTTTTAGCGGACCTGGGGTCAGCTATTCTACTCCATATGGACCATGTTTACTGCTTTTGATCAAATAGCGGACCTGGGGTCAGCTAAATCTCAGAAACGCGCAAACGTCAGAAATAAGGGAACCTGTGTCCGCTAACTCAACCTAACTTGGCTATTCCTCATGATTTGGACCTTACTTCCACCACTATCTATGCTGTCACCCTAATATCACTCTTACCTATGCTACTTGCCTTGTCTTCCACTCTTACTACCCTAACTCTAACTCTGACTCCTGAACTCTGACGGGGTTAGTCCCGTTATCGACTTGAACACTTTGGAGAAGTAATGGCGATCCGTATAACCGACCATCTCCGAAATATCTTTAATCGGTATTTCTCGATGATCTTGCAGCAATTCCTTCGCCTTCTGAATACGGAGATCTGTAAAATACTCCAAAAACGAGCTTGAGCAATAAATCCGAAATAGATTGCATAAATAGGTCGATGATATATGGAACTCTTCCGTCAAAATTTGCAGATTTAACGGCTCACTCCAATTCGCCGCGATATACTGCTGTATTTGATAAAATAAAGCTTCGCTCTTCTTCTCATTAGGCTGATTCGACGGCTTGACGATCGATTGAAGCCAATCCACAAATGCATCGCCAGCCTCCGTGAAGCTGGAAGAAGCAAATAACAGCTCTTGAATATATTGCTCCATCTCTCTTCTAGATAAGGGGTCAAGCTCGTTAATATGACCTCCAAAAGCATTCGCTATCCGTCTCAAATTCATCTCTATATACACGGAAGGGCACCGTTCTGCCTCCCACACCTCGAACAGCTGTTGAACCAGCTCCCTAATTCCTTGCCAGTCATTATTGTTGCTCAAATAATTAATTGTCTTCTCTTGCACATCAGTAAGTGAAGTGTACTCCTTGCTATTATCCTTCTCCCTATCGCCCGGCATAAGCAATATATTCCTGCCGATAACCTGATGGTGATCTAGACTCCGCAATAGACTCTTAATTTCGTCCCTTAAACTCGCTGCCCCCTCCACTAGTGGAGAAATTGCTGCAATGGCATAGGATTGCGGTGTCGAATAATAAGCTAGCAGATATTGTGCAATGCTCTTCATCCTAACCGGATCATCCTTCTGCAAGGTGATAACAAATAGAAGCCCCTTCTTATTCGCATTAGGAAAAAGCCAAACGTCCTCCCCCTGGTCCAACATGAGCCGAACCGATTCCACGTATGAAGTCTGTATGCCCATATGGGAATCATAGAGCAGAGGATTAAACTGAAATTCACTGCTATTAACCACAATGACACCGTACCCTGAAGATCTTAGATTCAATATTGATTCTCCCCCGCCGGAGGAAGGCTCCCCTTGCTCAATCCAGGATTGAAGCTCTACCCGATGTCGTTGATACTGACTAACATTCATATGGTCAATGGTCTGTGCGAGCACCTGTTGCAGCGCTTGTGGTTCAATCGGCTTGACCAAATAATCAACGACATTAGCGCGCAGAGCAGAGCGGGCATAATCAAATGAGGGATAACCACTTACAATGATCACTTTAATAAACGGCCATTCTTCCCGTATTCTCTGTGCCAACTCAAGTCCGTCCATGGCATTCATCCGAATATCAGTAAAAATCAAATCCGGCAAGGTCTCTGGAATTTGTCCAATAGCTCTCTCCGCGCTATAACATTCCGATACGAACTCCACTTCGTAATTCAATTGCTCACAACAGGATTGTATGATTTCTTTTAAATGATATAGAAAGATTGGTTCGTCATCGACAAGCATAATCCTCATCTGATTGCCTCCTGAGTAGCTGAGATTACACCTTGGAGAGATACCTGCGCCCCTCCGTCAGCATGATTTTCAATTGAATAAGATACTTTCCCCACTAGGTTCAGTCTCGCTAACGTACTGATGAGTCCCATCC
Source organism: Pristimantibacillus sp. (assembly GCA_048976605.1). Lineage (GTDB taxonomy): Bacteria > Bacillota > Bacilli > Paenibacillales > Paenibacillaceae > Pristimantibacillus. The sequence goes on from JBHGUX010000017.1 coordinate 2,222, forward strand.
CACCTAAAGTCAATGATTGGGGAGACTTCGTATAATCACTCTGAAGATGGATCATATATTCCTCAATTCGCTGATTCAGCTGGAACAAAGTCCCTTCAGAGAAACCTCTTCCATTATCACTAATAATGATCTCCCAGCGATCAAAGGTGACGATTCCTTTCACCGATATTCGCAGCTGCTGCATGTCCTCATGCAGACCATGATGAATACAATTCTCCACAATTGGCTGAATGGTAAGTTTCGGGAACGACAGCTCCAGCAATTCGTCAGGAATATCGATGGTATAATGGAGTCTATGCATATATCTTGATTTCATCAGATTCAAGTAGTTGTCCGTGAACATAATTTCTTGTTCGAGTTGCGCCATGGACGAATCGGTAGAGATCGAGTAGCGCATGAATTGCGATAGTTTTCGGCTGACTTCTGCTACAGCAGCCGAATCCTTTTTATCCGCCATAATCGTAATAACACTTAGCATATTGAACAGAAAATGAGGATTAATTTGCGACTGCAGCGTTTGGAAATGGGATTGCAGCTGCAAGGTCTGAAAATGAACCTTATCATCCATTGATTTCTTCAACCGGTCATTCATCTTCTGAAAAGAACGCCGAAGCGATTCGATCTCATCCATTTTGTATTTGTTTTCAATTTGAAGTTCATGTTCATCATCAATTTTGATGCCGTCCATGACATGTTTCAATGATGTGATCGGTCTAGTCAGTATTTTGGCTAACCAGTAATAAAAGGCCACTGAGAAGATAATAAGAAGAATGATAGATAGAAACAGCACAACACGAAATACTCGCAATGGCTTGAATAATTGTTTCTCTGGAACGATGGTAAGAACCATAAAGGCCGGATCTTCCGTCAGTTGTTTAACCGCTAATAGCCCGTCCTCTTGAATTGTAAGCTGGGCAGTCTCGCTGCTCGTTAATCGATCAAGTCCGCTCAACGTCTCATTGGCTTCATCCGTAGTGCCAGCACTGGCATAGATGACCTGACCTTGATGAATAACGAAGAGATTGGCTCCTTTAATGACAGATAGCTTGTCAAAATCAATCAACGTATTCGGCTTGAGCATGGCTTCCAAATAACCAATGTCGAACAAGCCCCATTGCAGCTTGCGACTGATAGCGAAATCCGAGGGTGATCCTTGGCTGGTTACTATCGCTGCACCATCGGCTGCATCAGCAAGATACGCATTGTTGTTTATTTGCGACACTCGGGTAATACTCTCATTTCCCTTTTTGGAGAAGAGTTCCCCACTTGCGGTGTACAGATGGAGCTCATCGATACTTTTGTAGGTATTGTTGGCTATCATCATAAAATTGTCGATGGATTTGCGTACTTTCAGCGTTACATCCGTATCATCCACATCCCGCTCCAGCAATAAGTAATTAGCCAAAGTGGAACGGGTATTATCGTAACTGTTATATAGTTGAAAGGTCATATTGTTAAACATGTTAAGCTGTGAGGACAGATTGCTGGCGGTACTCCCAGACAGCTGCTCTACACTAGTAACGATGTTTTGCTGAATATTATTCTTGAAATAAAAGTACATGGGGATACTGAATGAAAGCGTTAACGTAATTAACGTCAATGAATAGACAACGAATAATTTGATACGGAAGCTTCTCACAGGTGCTCACTCTCCTATAGGCTATCATATCAAATTTGTCTAAAGAAAGCGTTTAATATTTTCCCCCTGTCCGCGTCAGAATCGCCATTTACCTGTCTAATTGTAAGGGCTATCATAAGTAGGCAAGCAAATAAATTATTTTATTATTAGGGGGAAGCATCATGAAAAGCTTGAAGATTAAACGTGTATTCTCATCGATTGCCGTTATCGCTCTTGCAACTGCGCTTACAGCATGCGGCGGAAACAAAGATAATAACGCTGCTGCTAATTCTGGTAATGAACCTGAGCTAGCGAAGATCAAAATGATCGGTCACACCACTTGGTTTGTTCAAGGTATGGACGCGATTATTCCTGAAGCTAAGAAAAATGGTTTTGATCTTGTCATTGAGAAAGTACCTGAGGGCGAAGATGGTGCGAACTTGCTGAAAACCCGCTTTGCAACTAATGATAAACCTGACATTTTGTTCTATCAAAACGGATTGTCCAGCAGACATGGCTTCGGTATTCCTTCAGAAGTATTCGTTCCGCAAGATGACCAGCCTTGGATGGACAACTTCGACAAAGTGGCTTGGAAGAACCTGATGGATACAAGTGACGATGGCGTCTGGTACGGTGCTCCTTATGGCGGTTCGGACATGGGCGTTGTTCTTTATAACAAAAAAGTGTTTGAAGAATTGAAGCTTCAAGTTCCAACCTCGATGGATGAGTTCTGGACCGTTGCTGAAACGATTAAACAAGCTGGCAAAACACCATTGTATTTCTCCGGTCAAGATTCATGGACAGTACAATTGCCGGTGCTGATCTCCAATGCTACTCAAGCTGTAGCGGAGACCATTCCGTTGATTAATGATAATAAAGCGAAAATGACCGATTTGGCAGACCGCAAGGTGGGTATGGACTTCATCCAAGAGGTTGTAGCCAAAGGCTATGCGAATAAAGATATTCTTTCCTCTACCTATGATAATGCTCAGAAGGAACTTGCCAGCGGCGAGACCGCTATGTATATGATGGCGACTTGGGTTATGAATGAGATCGTAACTAAGTACCCTGAAGGTGCTAACGACATTGGTTCATTCGTGATGCCTTACAAAGGAAATGGCGAAGACCTGGCTGCAATCTGGGCTCCTAAATCGATGTATATCGTACAAGGCAAAAACCAAGAAAATGCTCAGAAATTCGTTAACTGGTTCGAACAACCGGAAGTTCAAGATATTTTCTTCTCGAACCAAGGCGGTATTCCTACCATCAAGGGTGTTACCAAAACCACGCTTACGCCTGCAGAGCTAGATGCGAAGAAGTATCTGGATGAAGGCAAGGCAATCGGCAATACTCCTTACCCGCTTAAATTCAATGCTGACGGCAACCTGCCAACTTACATTCAAGAATTGTTCGTTAAAGGCGGCAAAACACCAGATCAAGTACTTGAAGCGTTGCAAAAGGATCTAGAGATCGATGCGAAAGCAAAAGGCGATGCTAATTTCAAATAAGAAAATACGATGACAGGGAGAGGGGTTTCTCATACAGGGGGCCCCTTTCCCCAATCAAGGAGCACCTATGTTAAAAAAACAATTTTACTCCTACTGGATGCTTTTACCCGGAGCGTTGATTTTCGCCGTTTTTTTCATCCTGCCCTCGCTAATGGGCTTTTATTTTTCATTCACTGATTTGGATGCTTCTTTCAAAGTATCCCGTTTTGTCGGATTCGATAACTTCGTTACTTTATACGAGAATCCAAGCAACCTGCTCGCTTTCAAGAACACCTTTATCTTTGCTGCATTAACGACGATTTTCAAAATTGCACTAGGTCTCTTGCTAGCTTTACTTGCCAATCAGAAGTTGAAAAGCAGACTTATGCTTCGTTCTGTTCTCTTCTTTCCCGTTATCTTAAGTACGATTTCTGTAGCTATCGCATTTAAAGCGATTTTCCACCCTAGCACCGGCATATTAAATGTACTCCTAACCTGGTTAGGACTTGAATCACTAGCCATGAGCTGGCTAACCGATCCTGATCTCGTGATCTATTCCATATCATTCGTCGAAGTGTGGAAATGGACAGGGTTCTCGATGATGCTATTCCTTGCTGCACTGCAATCAATGCCGCAAGAAGTAACCGAGGCAGCGAAGATAGACGGCGCTACACCTTGGCAGCATTTCCGGTTCATTACTTTGCCTATGATGGTTCCGGTACTCAATACCAACATTATCCTCAGCGTCATTGGGGGACTTAAAGTCTTTGATCTAGTTTATGCGCTTACCGGGGGCGGCCCTGGTTATGCTTCCAATGTCATCAATACGGCGGTATTCAAGGCTTTTGCTGCAGGACGCAATGGAGAAGCAACCGCGGCTAACCTTGTTCTGTTCGTTATTATATTGATTACCGTATTATGCCTTAACAAAGTCATCAATCGAGAATCCAAAAGGTGAGGCCTATGAAAAAAGCAACGAAATGGTTATGGGAATTGCTCGCTGTCGTCTGTATAGCGATTATTGGTATACCGCTGTACTTCGTTATTATTAACTCTTTCAAGACAAAGTCAGAAGCGGCAGACATGAATCTCTCCCTTCCGACGCAATGGAATATCATCCAGAACTTTAAAGATGTATTTGCAGCTGCCAAAATACCACAAGCCTTCTGGAATACATTCGTGATCACCGCAGTTGGTGTGGTGCTCATTATTATTCTGTGCTCGATATCCGCATTCGTCATTCAAAGACGGGATACGAAGCTAACTAAAGTAATGACGCAAATATTAATTGTCGGGCTGATCCTGCCAATGATGATTATTACGACTTACTATGTCGTAGACTTTTTCAGTCTGATCAGAACCCACATCGGAGTCATATTGCTATTCATAGCAGGTAATTACGCCTTTACGACCTATTTGTACATTTCCTTCATGCATGGCATTCCGAGGGATCTCGACGAGGCAGCTATCATTGATGGAGTGGGCAAATACCGGTTGTTCTTCGGCATCATATTCCCGCTCTTACTGCCGGTTAATGCTTCCGTTGTGATTCTGACTTCCATGAATATCTGGAATGACTTTACGATTCCTTTCTATTTCCTGAATTCTGCCGACCAGTATACGTTGAGCTTATTGATCTACTTCTTCTTCGGTCAGAAATCAGCAGATTGGAACCTTGTGTTCACGACCATCATGATCGTGTCATTGCCAGTCATCGTCCTTTATCTCTTCCTGCAGCGCTTTATTGTTGCAGGTATGACATCGGGCGCGGTTAAGAGTTAGTTGTTGTTGATGTTGTGAGAATAGGACTGCCCGCAGCGTAAGTGAAACGCTGCGGGCAGTTTTGTTGATTGCGGATTAATTTGTATCGCTATTATTTGAATCTATACAATATCGCCTTTCCAATCCCCAGTAAGACAATCGATACAATAATGATGATCAACACCCAGAACAATAGCGCTAGAATAGGATGATTTTCTAATATACCATGATAAGTTGCAAAGTAAGTATCACTATACTGAAAATCCTCTTCCTTCCTGTTGCTAAACGTATTCATAAGCATACGGTAATTCAACGTAAACAACAGACCAATAATCACAGCAGCGATTATCATTCCTTGCCATAGGGTAGATATTATCGAACCACTCATCGTATTACACCTTTCATTATTATCTATTTCTCTAATTTAACTACCCTGGAATCGTAATGATTTGTTTTCCTTCTTTGGACATACCGGCTATAAGAGGAAAAGGCGAACCCAATAGTTCATCATAAGTGTGAAACCAAATTCTTACACCACTGGAGGTTTGAACTATTTTCGCTTTACTTGTCGAATCGCCACCTGATGAAACCACCTCAATAATAGCTGGATCCGTAATTATACCATATGACATGTAGAGAGAAACCTTATCCTGATTCGAGAATGCTGCTGCCAAACCGTCCTCAGTGTTAAGCGACACATACCCCGTTCTTGTTACGTATTCCCACGTATTGGACTTCTGTTTCAGGAATGCCGTACCTAAACCATCCATACTTTTATAAAAAACAAGCACACCCTTGTTAATCACTTCGATATGATAAATTTCCTCATACATGAGATCATCAGGGAAGGCAGCCTCAATCTTTTCAGCTAAAGAAAGATCTCTAGTGTTCGAGCACCCGCCGAGAACGATCAGCATAACCATGAAAGCTATGACAACCGTAAACTTCTTGTTCACTCCCCATCGCCCCCGCCATATAAGTTTGTTTAAGCCCCCACCCCATTGCCGCAAGTGTGAATCCCATTCGAGCTCTCGCTGATCCGTAACTGCATTCACACAAGTAAAATCGCTCAAATTCGCTGAGAACAGCTTTCTAACTGCGCACGTACAGTTAAATCGCTTGTTTTGTCGTTGGTAGCCCATTAACGCCGAAAATAACTGTACGCACGCAGTTACGCACCTCGCCCTACTCCATCTGATCCCGCACTAGCTGTACGTATGCAGTTACTACACCTACTTGCAGCCGATTTCAAATTGCAGACTGCTGATCGACGGTTGACGCTTTCCCTCCATTACCCAATATAGCAATCACTACTCTAACTCAGATTTTATCTCAATTAATTTAGTCCAGTTGTTATCCAGCCCCCAACCCTTATCACCCTTATGCACATAAGCCATATACATGGGATCTGAGGGTCGGAAATTTGCCTCTTCTTCAAGGTAAACTCTCATTTTATAGACGCCTGCCTCTTCAGGGAAATAAAATCCGATAAAGGATGATGAGTCCTTTTCTGTGAAGAATATTTGCTGATCTCGAAAAGCCTGAATAACCAGCTGTTCATCATTACCGGCTGACCCAATACTACCTGGTATATAGTAGCCCTCGTCTTCTTTAGGATCTAGGGAAAAGCGCCCTAATCCTTCTACATAAGGATAGATAATATGTTGACTATACTTCTTCTGATCAATGACCACCTCTAACATGTAATCATAATCAAGATCAATCATTCTTTCGTTCTTATTTATTTTCAACGTGGCTTTTATTTGAATATCATCGGGAGAGGCAGCCTTTTGCTTCTCCTTGTTGTACATGTAATAGAGTGTTGCTAATACCACTGCCAGTACAACTATTATAGAAATTATTTTTTTCAACCATATCCCCCCTCACTTACTTCAGCAAGTTCTTACCCTGTTCAGCATCACTCACAATAGTACCATATGTTGTAAAAACAAACTGACATAAAATTCCGAAATCTCTCGCTTGATCACCGCTCCAACACTAAATGTACGTATGCAGTTATCCGCCCGACGAACTCGTCCCAACTTAAATCTGCAACAAAAAACCCGAGTTATTAGCCTTAAATAAGGCTTAGAACCCGGGTTCCCCTGTACATTTCTCGGTTTGGTTTTCCTTACACTTTCCCTTAATTTTGATCTATTAACGAGGTCATCACTGCTTCATGAAGAATGGGTCGTAGCTGTCTAATAGGGTTATCTCTGCCATAATGAACGGCATTGGTAAGAAATACAACAGTAAGCTCATGTACGGGGTCAATCCATAGACTTGTTCCTGTAAACCCGGTATGACCAAAGCTGCCAATCGGCCAACTCGGACCACAAGAAAGCGTGGTATCTCTGCCGTCTTGTACTTGCCAGCCTATGCCTCGCCCCTCAATTGGAGACTGTGTACAAGCATGGATTGACGCTCTTGTTAGGAATGAACAGCGTTCAGGGTAGAGCCAGCTTTGTGCATATTCCGATAAATCTTCAGCTGTCGCAAATAGCCCTGCACTTCCAGAAACTCCTCCAAGACGATAGCTAGTTTCATCATGCACTTCGCCAACGATGAACTTGCTCCCATCCCATTCCGTAGGAGCAATTCGCTCCCTCCAATTCACTGGTGGATTGAAGCTGCAATCTGCCATGCCTAGTTGCCCGAATATTCCGTCTTTGGCGAAGACATCAAGGCTTTTGCCTGAGCAATGTGATACAACCCAACCAACAAGTATCATCGCTACATCGCTGTACTGTTCACGTACCCCTGGTTCAAATTCAAGATTCTGCGAGAGAATCTCCTGCCGGACATCCCTGTTCGTATATCGATCCCGGAAACCCGGAAGGGATGCCGGCAAGCCGGACCTGTGTCGAAGGCAGTGTTCAATCGTCACCTCAGCATGGCGAAATTCCGGTATATACTGCTGTACCGGATCACTTAGCGACAGCTTCCCCGATTGAACCAACAACATAATCGCCGGCAAAGTGACGACCACTTTCGTAAGGGAAGCCACATCAAACAAAGTCGACAAAGAAGCACTCCCAAATGCACCCTGAAAACTCTTCTTATTGTTGATCCGGATATCCAGTACCGCACCTGGAATCCGGTTCTCCTCAATCCAACGGTTAATTAATCGGTTTATTGTATCCATTGCGTTTAGAACGACTCACCGCTTTTCTTGTTCTCTCCAGCAATTGCACCGTTTCATCATACTGCAGCTGTGCAATTCCCACATACAGAATATCAATAACATTTAATTGCGTAATCCGAGATGCCATCGCTCCGCTCCGTATACTCTTCTCTAATGAGCTGGTGAACAATCGCACATCAGCCAGTTCAGATACAGGATTACTGCCGAACTTCGTGAGAGAAATAATCGTAGCTCCGTTTTGCCGCGCAATAGAGAGCGATCCGATAATATCTTCCGTCTGTCCGGAATAGGAGATACCAAATGCCACATCCCCTGCCTTCAGGTTCGCCGCTAGAGTAGCTTGTGAGTTGAAATCATACGCAGCCTCGCACCATCGATCGATACGGGTCAGCTTTTGCATGAAATCCATCGCAATGACAGCAGATGCACCAACGCCGAAGACACATATTTTTCTCGTTGTACCAATCGCTTCGATTGCTCGCTCCACCTCTGTGACTGACAGCACGGACAAAGTATCCTGAATAGACTGCGCATTGTTGTGAGAGATAGAGTCAATTAAAGCGGATACCGAGCTATTAGGTTGAATTTCCTGATAGGTATCTGTATCTTTGTAAGCTTGCGCGGTTTGTGCTAAGTCCGCTACAATCCGCATTTTCAAATCTTGAAACCCTTTAAATTGCAAGGAACGTGAGAGACGAACGATGGTAGCCTCACTGACGCCCGTCAACTCGGAAAGCTTCTGAACAGAGAGCTTCACGGTTTCTTCCGGATGCTCCAGTATGAAGCCCGCTACGATCCGTTCCTGCGGCTTTAACGAATGAAGAGCCTCTTTTATACTGACGAGCCCACCATGCAAATAAACCCCACCTTTTAGTTGCCATACGTTAAAATAGTCATTGTTTACCGCTCAACAACTCATGCCCTAATAATAAATAAATATTTCTTAATTTTCAACATGATTGTAAAATATTATTTCAGGATCTTGTCCTTCTTTCTTCTGGAGAAAGGCAACCTGCTTTATGCAGCTTAGTTAAGACCCTTTTGGGGCTCTATTCATCTTCAACTATGACAATCGAGATAGTTAAGTGCCTTTTAGGACCTAATTTCCACTGGTTTACTCCAATCTGAGCGCCATCCTCATTTTTCCAGCATAATTCAGGTTAGTTAAGACCCTTTTGGGGCACTATTCATCTTCAACTATGACAATCGAGATACTTTAGTGCCTTTTAGGACCTAATTTCCACTGTTCACATTCGAGCACCATCCGCTATTCCGTACACTTCAGGTTCAAATTAAGCATCCACATAACTAGCACCTTTTCGAAATGGAAATAATACGATGGAGTAAAGACATTAGCCTAGAAAGGTGTGATGGTTATGACTGGAATCATCAAAAACTTCTATGGAAACGGCAATACCGCTCAAGGCTTTGCAAGCCTGTTTGATTCATCTTTGCAGAATTTGGAGCGGCTGTTCATTCTTAAAGGGGGATCGATTGCAGCAAGGACCGATGTCATTCGAGCAATCGCAGACGAAAAAACCGGAGAAGACTATGACGTTTGGCTGCTTCATTGCCCTTCAGACAATAAGGCGCTCGATGGCTTAATTATTCCCGCGCTAAAGCTCGGGGTCATCGATGGAGCAGGACTGCGTTTCGTTGAGCCTGTTTTGCCTCAAACAGATCTGCAAGAGATTAGCTTAGATGAGGATTCCGATTCTGCTCAACCGAACATAATAGCAATCGAACGTTTAAATACGCAAATCGCGCAAGCTTATGACAATGCCTATGCAGGCTTTGCCGAAGCTCTTCGTATTCATGATGAATGGGAAACACCCTATATTGCCAATATGGATTTCCAAGCAGCAGATCAGTTAGCTGAGACTTATATTTATACGCTCTTCGGCAATCATAAGCTGGAGAAGTCGAGCCGCGTTGACCGCCGATTTTTAGGTGCTGCAACACCGCAAGGCTCTGTCGATTTTGTCCCGAATCTGACCGAGGGGCTTAATCGATATTTCCTTAAAGGCCGAGCTGGTTCAGGCAAATCTACGTTTCTCAAAAAATTAGCTGCAACAGCAACCGAACGAGGCTTTGACGTTGAGATCTACCATTGCGGCTTCGATTCGAACAGCTTGGATATGGTTATCGTTCGTGAGCTGGATTTCGCTATCTTCGACAGTACCGCGCCGCATGAATATTTCCCCGATCGCGATACCGATATCATAATCGATATGTACACATCCTGTATTACACCTGGAACAGATGAGGCCTTCGCAGATGAGATCGCCGAGATCAAGGGCCGTTACTCTGCTCGTATTAAACAATCTATTGGACAGCTCGCTTGGGCCAAGACATTGCAGGATGAACGGGAGCAGCTTTACGCTCAATCTACTGATTCACGTCAGGTCGAGCAAATTAGAGAGGAAATTATACAAGCGATTAGCGGCATATCATCCAGTGCGCATTAAGTGTAGGTATATTATGCAAAAAGCTTGCAGATCTTCACCACATTGGTGAGAACTGTTATTTAAAGCAACACCGCGCGAAGAGATATTGTTAGTTTAGTGGATATATTTTCACAAAGGAAAAATAGCCAGAATAAGTTTGTAGTTACATCACAACAGTGGACTAGTAAATATATGTTATATAAGGCACCATATGAGGTGAGATTTTAAGAATATTTACGAGCAATTTGATCTAATGGAGGGGAAGTAAAACACACGAAGAGCAGGCGCTACGGTCGCCTGCTCTTCTTATTAAGCTAAGTTGAATACCCGAATAACATAGTAGACAAAGCAACTGAAAATTTAAACCAATTCTACTTAACAGTGTTTAACATACAGATCATTTCGACGTAGAGAGCTTTGTAGTTAAAAGTCATGGTATTTTGGAAATCTAATATTATGGGGTGACAAATGAATAAGCAACAATTAAGACGAAACTTAAATTATGCTGCACTGGGACTCTTAATTGCGTATTTAGCAGGAATATTCATCATGCTCATTACTTTTAATACCAAGCGGTTTGATGATGATTTTGAGTTCTTTTTTGCCTTTAATTATTTATTATGGGGCGGAGTTTCCTTATTAATTTCTGTTTTCTTTTTGATGATAACCAAATTGATAAAAACAAGAGATTGATAGTTAAGGCTTAATTCTACCGATTGCTTTTAATTAACGGAACACGAGATAGATTTGCTAAAAGGGAATCTACATTCTAAGAATCTACATCCTATTAGTTTATTTAGTAACCAACTAAGCTAGCGGGAATGATCTCCAAACTGACAAAGTGCCTGGTAATCTCGTTGCTCCCTTAGACGAATTACATTTCACCGCTACGATTCAGGTTGACGTAGTTAAGGATGAGTTGTCTTGATTTTAAATTATGTACTTATAACTGAAAGTGTTAGAGTTTGCGGTACACTACCCTACCATAAACCCAATATTCTAAAAATAGTTTTTAGTCTAGCCATAGCCAGCTATTAGTCCATACCTAAAATAAAAGACTCACGTACACTAAACCATCTTGATGGGGAGGTGTCGTTGCTGAGTCTGGATAGAAAAAAACGGTGTAAAAAGAAACCCGTAATTGTGTGCCGTCCAAAAGTTAAAAAAAAGAAACGTTGTCTATGTCCCCCGCCTGAAGGAGAGCAATTACTTCAAGGACTTGCGGTAGCAATTGCAGAAGCTGGACCCCAGGGAGTTGCAGGAGCACTTGGACCCCAGGGACTTGCAGGACTTGTAGGAGCAATTGGAGCACTTGGACCTGAAGGACTTGCAGGAGCACTTGGACCTCGAGGGCTTGCAGGCCTTGCGGGAGCAATTGGCACACTTGGGCCCGAAGGACTTGCAGGAGCACTTGGTCCCCAAGGACTTGCAGGACTTGCAGGAGCACTTGGCGCACTTGGACCCGAAGGACTTGCAGGAGCACTTGGTCCCCAAGGATTAGCAGGACTTGCAGGAGCGATTGGAGCAGCTGGACTGGCAGGACCAACGGGAGCAACGGGAGCAACGGGACCCGCGGGGCCAGCAGTTGGAGTATTAGGCTTTGCAGATTTTTTTGCCTTGATGCCTCCTAATAATGCAGCAACTGTTGCTACCAACACGGACGTAAGTTTTCCGCAAGATGGTCCAATCAGTGGGACTAGAATTACCCGTCTAAATGAAAGCTCATTCAACTTGGCTGCAATTGGCACTTATCAGGTTTTGTTTCAGGTAGGTGTAAACGAACCGGGTCAACTCATCTTAACACTCAATGGCGCTGACCTGGCTTATACGGTGGTCGGACGTGCAACAGGTACTTCTCAAATAGTAGGAATAGCTCTTGTGCAAACAACCGTCATTAATTCAGTACTCACAGTTCGAAATCCTGCTGGCAATGCCGCGGCACTCACGATCACTCCATTAGCTGGAGGAACAAGGCCAGTTTCCGCACACCTTGTTATTACGCAGATTGCATAGAGGGAAAGAAATAAAGTATTTTCCGAGAAAAATGCGAATATCAATTAGAGGCCGCCTCGATATTGCTGCGGTACAATTACTTGGTATGGGGATATTGTGCTCTAACAACATAAATATAGTGACTTTGTAGCGATCACCGTCGATAGGCGAACAGGACCGGAAAACGTGGAATAAGCAAGGGACCAGGCTACCCTAATCCTCTATGCAAATGAAAAAGGATCAACCAGTAAGAACTGGTTGATCTCATAATACGAGCGGGCGGGATAGCTCAACGAACCAATAAACAGGGGTGTAGAGCATCCTAGCGAATATTAAGTAATCAGGTGAAATCATAAAGGATGATTAAGTTTATGAACTACGAAATCAACCTTGGAGGAAAAAGAAACACTCAATAACCTTTTGCAATTCTATATGTATGATTTCTCAGAGTTTATGGATCTTCATATCGGAGATAATCGTAAATTTAATGAATATCCGTTAGATGAATACTAGACAGAAGACTCTAACTTTCCATACTTAGTAAATTTAAATGGGAAAAATGCTGGATTTGTCTTGGTCAAATTAAAAAATAGAGATGATGACTTCTATTTTTCCATTGCCGAGTTTTTTATTGCGAAAAAGTATCGGAGAGTTTGGTTAGGTAAATTAGTTGCAAAAGACATTTTTAATTTACATAAAGGACAATGGGGATGAAATCGTACAGCAAGCTATAGATTCAAAAAAAGGATTTACGATTGTTCTCTGCTGTCTTAAGGCGCTCCTCGAGCACGGCATCGTTAAATCTCGTGTCGGATCAGGCTCCTGATACCCACGTTAAACGTTAACAAAAAAGGCAGTCTAAACCCTTGGGTTTAGACTGCCTTTTGTTTTTGAATCCTGTTTGATTCGCAAACGATTAATGCGAAAACGGAACGATATTTGCTTTTTATTTTACAATTCAACATGTTTTCTACTCTCACTCGCTCGAGCTACTATCTCATCTATAAAGCACTGCAGCGTGCTCGTTAAATAAGCATCTTTCCGCCGAATAAATATCGTCGTGATCTCACGAAAAGGTTCAGGTATGTCATGACTGCAGACGGTGCCATTGGCAACTAGATCGGTTACTGAGGATTCCGGGATAATCGTCATTCCTATCCCAGCCGCTACACTGCCAATAATCGTCCCGAACGTTCCAAACTCCATAATCTGCTTCGGAATGATTCCTTCTGCCTTCATCCAGCTCTCCAATTTCTCGCGATAGCCACAGCCTTTGTTGTACAGCAGCAAAGGATTTGTCGTGATATCCTCCATCGAGAACGTATCCGCTTTGGTCACAAGCACTAGCTTTTCTTGAATGACCTCCACCTGTTCGATTAAGGGATGCCGGATTGGCCCTGACACGAAGGCTCCGTCCAGCTTCATATCAATAACTTCTTGCACCAGAAGATCCGTTACCCCTGATTTCAAAGATAATTCAACATTCGGATACTTAGTATAATATGAGGATAAAATAGCTGGAAGAGCATTGACCGTCTCCACGATACCGATGTTGAGAATACCGGATGGATTCGATTTATTGTGAAAGGTACGCGTCATTTCTTCCATTCTCGATATAATTTCTCGCGAATGCTCCAACAACCGTTTTCCCTCTGTATTTAGGATCATCCCGCGCTTATGCCGAAAAAATAATGGGGTTTGCAGCTCTTTCTCGAGCAGCTTAATTCTTGCTGTCACATTCGATTGAACATAGTTCAGCTCTAAAGCTGCTTTACTGATGTTCCCATGTGCGGCAACGCTCTGAAATATCTTCAAATCCTTGAACTCCACTATGCTCGCTCCTCTTCACCATCTACTCATGCGGTATATTCTATCATCATTATAAATGATCATAAACATTATTTATAATCATTTTACTAAATCCTTTCAACCCCCTATGATTTGGTTATCATACTAAATCGGCAGATTCCGGTCAGGGAGAGACAACAGAACATGCTTAAGAAACAAATTATTATCGGCTCTATATTTTGCCTTATCGCCAGTATGTCATGGGGAGCTATGTTTCCTGTTGCCCATCATGCCCTACAGCACATTGATCCCTTCTACTTTTCGTTTATCCGTTATTTAATCGTTGGCGTCATTCTAAGTCTGTTGCTCTTGCTGAAAGAAGGGAAAGCAGCATTCCGCTTAGAGGGAAGAGGCAAGGCTTTGTTGTTCTTCGGAACAATGGCATTTACCGTCTACAATATGGCCGTTTTTCTAGGACAATCTTTAATGGGGGAGTCAGGGATCGTCGCTGCCTCCATTATGGAAGTGCTTATGCCGATGATCTCGATCATCGTCTTATGGATTTTGCACAAGAAAGCTCCAAAAAAACATATGCTCGTAAGTGTTGTAATCGCCTTTATCGGTGCCTTACTTGTCATTACCAACGGGAATTTAAGCTTCTTCATGATGGCGGGACAGCATCTCTTCCCATTGCTGCTGATCTTTATCGGCGTCGTCGGATGGGTGTTGTATTCCATGGGAGGAAGTCAATTTAAAGAGTGGTCGATTCTGCGGTATTCGACATTAACCTGCTTGCTAGGCAGCGCTGTATCATTTGTAATCGTCACTCTAGCCTCCGTCTTTGGCTTGCTTCCTGTTCCATCCTGGGAGACCATCTGGTCAATCAAATATGAAATGTCCTTCATGATTCTATTGCCAGGGCTAGCGGCCTTGTTATGCTGGAATGCAGGAATCAAATTACTGTCGCCTGCTTACGGTTTATTGTTTATTAATTTTGTTCCGATTACGACCTTCGTCATTATGGCTTTCCAAGGGTATCACATCAGCCTGTACGAACTGTTCGGAACGCTGCTCATTATCTTTGCCCTAGTACGAAACAATGTGAACCAGAGAAAATCGATACACAAGGTGAAGCAGAAGGTAGCCTATCCAGCAGCTACCAACTAATTCATCACCTATAAAAGAACAACAGCGGCAGTCAAGGAGGATAAACTCCCAGACTGCCGCTGTTATTGTTCAACCATCGACTCCGAAGATTGTCTTATGCTTCAATTAGGTACCGCAAAAGGTCTGGTAAGTACAATTAGATGCCGCGGGCAATGTCGCATATTCAGCTTGTTCAGCGGAGTGTGCGTAGGGGCTCGCAAGCACCGCCAACAGCCGCTCCATCACACTATAGTCCCCATGCTTCACTGCAGCTTCCAACGCTTCCTCTACTCGGTGGTTGCGCGGGATTACGGCAGGATTGCTGCTGCGCATCAGCTCATAGGCAGAGGCTTGCGGCTCCTGCTGTCTGCCTAATCTCGCTTGCCATAATTCATGCCACTCATTAAATTCCGGATTGCCATACAAGACCGTATCCTCTAGGTTATGCAAGGTTAATGCCCGGAAGGTATTCGTGTAATCTGCCTCAACCTTCTTCATCATGCCGAGAAGATCTTCAATAAGAGCTTCATCTTGCGGCTCTTCGTTAAAGATTCCCAGCTTGGCTCTCATTCCTGCGAGCCAATTACGGTGAAACAACTCCACAAATTCTGCAATGGCATCCTCAGCCAATGCAATAGCCTGCTCCTCATTGTCATGCAGCAGCGGCAATAGCGATTCAGCGAACCTCGCCAAATTCCATGCCGCAATATTCGGCTGATTGCCATAGGCATAGCGGCCATTAACATCAATGGAACTGAATACAGTTGCTGGGTCATAGGCATCCATAAACGCACAAGGCCCATAATCAATCGTTTCTCCGCTAAGCGCCATATTGTCGGTATTCATTACTCCGTGAATGAACCCAACGAGCTGCCACTGGGCAATCAGTAAGGCCTGAGCCTTAATCACTTCCTGAAGCAGAACCAGATAGCGATTCTCCTTCGCATCAGCTTCAGGGAAATGCCTTTGCAGCGTGTAATCAGCTAGAGCTCGAAGATCATCGACATTGCCTAATGCTGCTGCGTACTGGAAGGTGCCAACGCGAATATGACTAGCCGCCACACGCGTCATAATGGCACCGGGCAGCTTCGTTTCACGAATGGTGGATTCGCCAGTAGTCACTACCGCTAGACTCCGGGTGGTAGCAATGCCAAGCGCGTGCATCGCTTCGCTGATGATGTATTCGCGCAGCATGGGTCCAAGCGCCGCCCGGCCATCACCGCCGCGAGAATATGGCGTTCTGCCTGAACCTTTAAGCTGAATATCAACCCGCTCACTAGAAGGAGTCATCTGCTCACCAATCAGCATAGCCCGGCCGTCGCCCAACCTGTTGAAATGCCCGAATTGATGCCCAGCGTAAGCCTGAGCAAGCGCCAATCCACCTTCAGGAATCTGGTTGCCAGCAAGTACGGCTACACCATCTTCGCTCTGTAGCGCCTCTACGTTAAGCCCTAATGCTGCTGCCAACGGCTCATTAAGAATAATCAAGTTCGGTGAGCGAACAGGGTTTGGGCTAATTGTAGTAAACAAGGATTCCGGCAGATGAGCATAACTGTTGTCGAAGTTCCATCCTGCTTCAATCAATACATTGTCCTCTGTCATCATATCTCCTTTTTCTTACATAGCTTAGTTATCTATATGAACTCAAAATATCCCGTTTAGTGTTTACTTCTTCCAATTCATTATACCCTAAGCGTCTTTCAAATTACTTCGCTATATCCACGAAACCTTCTCCGAATACGTCTCTTACATCATGAATGGTAATGAACGCATCCTTATCAACCGATCTCACAATTTTCTTCAATGTACTTACTTCCTGCTTGCTAATCACGATATAGAGCAGTTCTTTCGGCGAGTTCGTATAGTACCCTTTGCCATAGATGACCGTTACGCCTCTCTCCATAATGACAGTAACCTGCTCGGCTATTTTATTCTGCTCCTTGGATACAATCGTGACGGCCTTCTTAGGATTAAGTCCTTCAATAATGAAATCCATCACCTTCGTCGCTATGTAGAGCATCACGATCGTAAACATCAGGCTTTGTGCACCAATAATGAAATACGAGGCGAATACGACAACCAAATCAATGAGCAGCAGAGAATAACTTACATTCCAATCCAGGTATTTATGCATAATTTTAGCGATAATCGTTGATCCTGCAGTCGAACCGCCAACCCTGATGATCAGACCGATACCTACGCCTGTAAAAATACCGCCAAAGATCACATTAATAATTAATTCATCGGTTTGGATATGCCAGCTCTCTGTAAGATGCAGGAACAGGGAATTGAACACGACCGCAATAATCGTATAGATTGTCGTTGTCTTATCCAGAAATTTATACCCTACGATCAATAGGATGGCATTCAGGATCAGGTTAACGAAGCCGGGCGACCATTGATACAGATAATAAAGGATGATCGTTATTCCCGTTACTCCTCCTTCACCTAAATCATTGGGAATAATAAACAAATTTACAGCTAGGGCGAACAGCAATGTACCGATCATAATGACAATAACATCTGAAATACGTTTTTTCATGA
Organism: Pristimantibacillus sp.; assembly: GCA_048976605.1. Classification (GTDB taxonomy): domain Bacteria; phylum Bacillota; class Bacilli; order Paenibacillales; family Paenibacillaceae; genus Pristimantibacillus. Next base: position 20,150 of record JBHGUX010000017.1, read on the forward strand.
GACGACCTTTCTTCATATAAATTACAGTTACAGCATGCCCGCCATTGCCCAAACAGAAACGGCTTCGCCGTCCTTTCGGAGGCGAAGCACCTGTTCGTGGTGGATATAAGCGTATTTATAGAATGCAAATTTTTATCTTTTAAAAATAACACGTTGTTATATTCCCCGTCTACAGTCGCTCCATTCCTCATTCTTCCCTGCTTATCGATTCGCACCGTAAAAATTGCTGAAGGGGATAAATTGTGCCAATACTTCTTCAACCTTACTCATTCGTTGTTCAAGGCTGCCTCGCAGCGTAATGTAGGGAATACGTCTTTCCTTTAAATCCGCAATGATCTGCTTGTGGAAGACTTGCCGCTTCTGGTCCCCGCTTCGATCCCAAGTGTCATCGTAAGGAATATCATCCTCACATAAGAAAAACAGATCATACCTCGTCGCATTCTCCAATGCCAGACGCGTTAATAGCTCGGGCGCTGCATTATGATAGTCTTTGGCGAACATATAGGTTGTAATGGCATTGGTATCTACAAAAAGATACTTGTTCGCTTCCAGCAAAGCCTGTTCTTCTCGTTCGATATGTCCAACCGCAATCTCATCAAAGGCTTCCAAGCCAATTCTTCGGTCTACTTGATGCTCCGACCAATAATCTCGGCCGTATTCACTTGCATATGCCGTCTGATAACGTCTCGCTAACGCTTCCGTCAAGGTAGATTTCCCGGTAGACATCGCTCCTACGAACACTACCTTTGTTATTAAATCCCGATAGACAATATCACTTATATACTGCCTGTGCTCATATGGATTAGAACGAATCATCGTAGCTGAAATCGGGACGATTATGCGATCATCATCTACACGCCGATCCACAGCCCCCAACGCTATGCTCATATGCTCACCATAAAACTCGCTAGAGTAGAAGTGGGTAACCTGCTCGCCTTGCAGCAGCCCAATAATATATTGCTCCTCTCTAATCTCATGAGCTCGATCATTGGAATAACCATCTGGTCCATCCCATGCTTCAATCACTCTAATTGACGGGTATAGCTTGCGAATCCATTTCGCACGTATATGCAGTGGAATCGTAAGCACATCTGTATCGTAAATGACAACAATCAGCTCATCGACCTCTTGCAACGCCGTTTCAAACATCAACTGATGCCCCTTATGCAAAGGCGCGAACTTCCCTAAGGTTAACCCTAATGTTCTCATTGCGCAGCCTCCCTAGCACCCTTGTTCCACGTATAGTAGCCATAGATTGCGTTCACTAAATAAGCACTCCACATCACAATCATCAACACACCATCTGGACTGCCATCGATCGTTCTAATCACCCACAGCAATACTGTGAATGCATTAAGGACGATATAGACAAGCCATTGCTCTTTAAACCTTCTCACCATTAGAAAAGTAGCTATAATCGATAGAACGGTCGTAATCGCATCAATATACGGCGAATTCTGCTCTGGAATGAAGGAAAGTCCGTATCCGAGCAGCCCACTGCCGACTAGGCAAGCCGCCGCTATGATAGATACACCCTTCATACTCATTTGCCGCATAGCTAGCTTATTGCCATGCCGATGCCGCTTCCACATTATAAATCCAATTACATTCATCGGGACGAAGAAGAGAAGATTGAGCATAACTTCTCCAAACAACCCGTTACTGTAAGCCAAATAAGCATATCCGAACGTATTGTACATCCCGAAGACATAAGTCATTAGATTGCCTTTAGCCGCTAGGACAACACATAATATTCCGGTTATAAATACAGTAAATCCAAACAAGGTATCTTTCATAATAAGTGTTAACACAATCGCAATACTGGAAAAAAGCCCAAGCCATACGAGCTCGTATAAGCTCCAATCTCTCCAAACCTTCTTCATTTCAATCTCCCCCAATTTCGTCTGAATAATCGTGATGGTCGATGCCCTGCATGCTCGGTGAATTGATCGGTCTCCAGCACATGATCCGCAATTTTCCGCCGGAAATTCGCCTTTAACAGCTCTTTATCCAAAATAATTTCATATACGCTCTGCAGCTCCGTTAACGTAAATAGACTAGGCATTAAATTAAAGGCAATCGTCGTATATTCGACCTTGCCGCGAAGTCTCTCTATCGCATAGGCAATGATTTTGGCATGATCAAAAGCGATATTGTCGGAAGAAACAATGTTATACTCCGTCGTTATGGAATGATCAGAGACCGTCTTGATACATGCAATCTCCGCTCTAAGTACGATATCGTTGCAGGTAAGCGTTAATTGCCACTGTGATTGCTCAACATTTCCTGTTGGCGCACTGTCGCTTGTTTCTTGCACGAGCTTATACTCCACTTGAAACCACGCTGCGTCTGAGGCATCATCCCCTGCTTGAAGGGAGAGCTTATCACTGTCCACAAGAGCTAGGTAAGCGCAGGATACCACCCAAGTTCGAGGATCACGGCCAAGATCACTAAAGGTATACAGCTGTTCGAGATAGACGTCCCTGACACCTGTCTCTTCCGCAAGCTCACGCTTCGCTGTCTGTTCTGTCGTCTCATGAGGTCTTACGAATCCACCTGCCAATGCCCATTGTCCAATAAAAGGATGCTCCCCGCGCTTGATCATAAGAATCTTCAAGCTCTTCTCAGGCAGCTTCCGATAATTATCCTCATCCTCGCTCGAAACGGTAAACACCGCCATATCTGTTGCCAGGGACGGACGCACATAATGGGCTGCATCATATTGCAATAGATATTCCTTTTCCGTTAAACCCTCTTTATTTACAGGCTCCAAGATCGGCACCCCCTTACTTATTATCATTATGATAATATCACTTTGTTACTATCAATAATACGGCCTATTCATCCATTTGGCAAGTACTTACAACACCATAAAATAAAAAAAAACTCGAACTGACTGCAATAGCAGCTGTTCGAGTTAATCGCGGATGAGGCATGGTATTCTGCATAGGTGCCTTTTCAAGCTTCGGCATGATTTCTTTCTTGAACACTCTTACGTTTGCCGATTCATTTTAACGACAGTTCAAATTTCGCCCCGGCTTCACCCGCAAAAACTAGGGTACCTTTCTCGGGGAGAACAACCTTTTGATCGTTGCTAAAGATGCTGAAGTATGTGCATATGCCTTGCTCGTCGTAGATCGCAAATGAGCTGGTTGCCGGCAGCTTCACCTTCAGGGTTTTGCCCGCAGTCTTCTCAGACAACGTGTACCACTTAGCGTGGCCGTTCGCCGAAATGGTGACCGACGACTTTTTACCAGGGTAGACGGGCTTCACTGCATCTTCGGTCACAAACAGGCTGCCGGCAACTTCGAGATACTCTGTTCCATCCTGCGTGAAGAAGTTATAGTCCGACGTGTCTCTGCCGTTCATCGCCGGAATTTGCAAATCGCTAATAGCAGTGTTCGGGCCTGTTATCTTTTTGTCGGATATATAACCTGGTGCTTCCTTAGACAAATTCACTTGAAGTGCGGACATCATCATATACATCACAGATGTATATTTCTCATTGACCGGGTAATATTTCTTGCCGTCACGTATTGTCCAGGCCGCAGCCGTTTCTTCCGGGATGTCGTTGGATGCGAGCTTCTCCGCGGAATAATGCGACAAGGCCGTCTGGCTGAGCCCGGGGATTGTGATATATTGTCTGGTCCACAAGTAGGTACGTCCATTCTCCTCCGTCACGAAGTTGACCTTCGTATTCCCGTCCGCACTTACGAATGAACCGTCTGCCGTATAGACATATTTCTCGGCTGGGTAGTCAGGCATTTGCAGATAAGAAAGCGTCATTTCACCGGTTTGGCCGATATCCGCTTTCATCGACTGGGTAGTCATTCCGTATAGCCCCGCGTTCTTCAACATTTCTTGCGGCATTTTCGCTGCTGTCGGTTTGCCATAGGATTTCTCGGCCTTGAACTCAGTAATGATTCCTTTCTCTTTCAGCGCATGAAGCAGCATTTCATTCGCGAGCAGTTGATTTGTCATACTGGATCCGCCGGAAGAGAGGACCGCAGCCGCCATGTTATGCTCGGGAAGCACGACGAGCGATGCGTGATACAGAATCGTGTCGCCGCCTTTTGTAAGCGCCTTGATACCGTAATCGCCGAACGGGAACAAGTTGACGCTGTCCCAGCCTAGCCCGTAGCTTACAGACGTGTCCGCCTCTTCGGGCCATAGGCCTTTCTTGTATTCCTCTTGTTCCATCGCCTTTACAGATTCCGCGGAGAGGGTGCCGGAGACTTGTCCCGTGAAAATTTGCGAGAACCGGGCCAGGTCTTCCGCCGTGGAATAGATGCCGCCCGTACCGATGACGTTAACCGTTTCGTTAGGCAACTGCTCCTTATTGGTAGGAAAGTAGAGCGCCGCCATCCCGGATACGTCAGGCTCATCCAGCGGTGTCTTCGTATTGAGCATGCCGAGCGGTTCAGTGAAATACTTATGGATAAAAGAGGTATAGTCCATGTCACTGACTTTCTCTACCAGAATTTCAGCTAATGTAAAACAGTCATTGCAATAAACCGAATACGCGCCGGGATCAGCCTTGAGCTTTTGGTTCGCCAGTTGATTCAGCAGCGAATCGTGAGCGTAGGTATCGTTGTCTTCGAATAAAAAAGCATTGGTCAGCGTCGAACCGCTAAGACCGGCGGAATGATTGAGCAGCATGCGCGGCGTGATCTGCTTATACCGTTCATCTTTCATCGTAAAATCTGGGATGTAGTTAACGATAGGCTTATCCAGATCGACTTTCCCCTCATCTGCCAGCTTCATTACGGCTGCTGTTACGAACATCTTGCTCGTTGACCCGATGCCATACATCGTTTTCGCCGTCAGCGGCTGCTTCCCTTTCTCGTCATTCCGACCGGATTGTCCGGATACGACAATGCTTCCATGATCGATAAGTGCATATTGAACGCTAGTCGTGTCGTAATTGTTCGTCAGCAGCGCGGCCTTCTCCGCTGCCGTCTTTCGCGTGTCTTCATAGGCAGGTCCGCCGCTTTGATCGGCAGCCATCACTCCGGTTGGGACAAGAAGCGTTAGCACAAGCACAGCTGTCAGTATCCATGATATTCGTTTTCTCATATGAACCTCCTTAGGGTGTAATCTATGTTTTATACGTATAGCAGATAGAAGATGATCCAAATTTTAGTAAAAATAATAGAATAGCCCTAAAGTAGAATAAGGATATAGGTTGAGAGGCGGATTTTAACGGCATATACCGGTTACGTACTTTCAATCTGTCAAACTATTAAAACTCGACTCAAAAAAAGCTCGAACAGACTGCAATAACAGCTGTTCGAGCTTGAACAAATACGATTTAGTTAGGCTCTGTCTTTCGGCAGCCATGACCTGTACTGAGGAAGAATAGTATGTTGAGTGAATGGGTAGTCTTAGCGGAGTCGACCAAAAAACTTGCGGATGTCATTTGCTAAAAGATCAGGTGCTTCCATTGCCGCAAAGTGACCTCCCCGATTGAATTCCGACCAGTGCACGACGTTATGCTCACGTTCGACAATACGACGAATCGAAATGTCATTGGGGAAAACTGCGACACCGGTAGGAACCGTAGATCGCTGAGCAGGCATGCCCCAGGATTTCGCCTCCTCTTTATAAATCCGTGCCGACGACCCTGCCGTTCCGGTCAGCCAATACAATGTGACATCGGTTAGCAAGAGATCTAGGTCAACGGCATCTTGAGGAAGGTTTGCTGCAGGGTCGGTCCATTCTTTGAACTTCTCAACAATCCAAGCAAGCTGACCAACCGGCGAGTCAGTTAGGCCGTAGGAAAGCGTCTGAGGTCGTGTAGATTGTATAATCGCATAGCCCGATGTCTCGTAGCTCTGTCCACTCAACTTATTAAAACGCGCTTGTTCGATTTCAGTTAGTTCACTGGACTCTGCGGGATCACCGGACGGGAATACAGTAAGTCCGTTTGCATGTACCCCGATAACACAATCGGGCGCAAATCGTCCAAGCTCTGGAGATACCAATGCTCCGGTATCCCCACCATGTGCCCCATAACGTTCATAACCTAGACGATGCATCAGCTCGGACCAAGCCCTGGCTACTCGACCAATGTTCCACCCTGCCTCGGTTGTCGGTCCAGAAAAGCCGAAGCCGGGCAGCGAAGGTATGACGACATGGAAAGCATCTGCAGGGTTACCACCATGAGCACGTGGATTGGTGAGCGGTCCGATGATGTTCATAAACTCAACGATCGAACTGGGCCAGCCATGTGTAATGATCAGCGGCATTGCATCTGGTTCTGGTGAGCGAACATGCATGAAATGAATGTTCTGACCGTCGATGGTGGTGGTGAAATGCGGGAATTTATTTAGAGCTTCCTCTTGCTTGCGCCAGTCGTACTTGGACCTCCAGTACTCCACCAGTTCCTTAAGGTAATCAACCGGAACACCATAGTCCCAGCCTACACCGGACAAAGCATCCGGCCAGCGGGTACGAGTTAAACGGTCACGTAAATCATCAAGGTCAACCTGCGGAACATCGATGCGGAAAGGTTTGATCTCATTGCTCTGGTGGACACTGCGCATACTTTGTTGCTCGGAATAAGTCATTATTGGAAAGCCTCCTCAAATTTCTTTATATTTTCTTGTGACTGATTATGTGTTTTCTCTCTTAAACTCATAATAAACCACCCTTGTTGACAACTGTATGTCAACGAGCGATATAAAGTTATCTCCAAAGCAATTTTCCGTACCGCTTCAGCCATATAAGGGGTTCAAGAATGAACAAATCCGTTCTACTTAAATATAAGTCCGTGTATCATTGTTTCTCCCAAATTTATAGATAGCAATCAGCGACAAGGTTACAGCAAAAGCTAACAATATCATTAGATTCAAATATAAAGTGTCTAATGAATTTCCTAGCTGCAGCTTACTGAATGTATCTAACAGCCAGCGTTGCGGCAAAAAGTCGGCAATTTTCTGGATAGATGTCGGCATAATCTCAATTGGGAATAAACATCCGGCCAAAAGACAGGTTGGCATAATCAGTATCGTTTGTATCCCGTTGGTCATCATGGAACTATTGGAGAAAGCAACTATGACGAGAGATAAGCTGACTGCCACTAAAGCAAACATCAGAAGGATCAGAAACATCTGTGGCAACGGGATACCGGGTTCAATATGAAACAACCGGACCATGACGACCAACGTCACCAAAATTTGAATCATCATCATCACCATATTCACAATCACATTAGCCATCACGTAAGCTCTAGACGTTATCGGCGCGGATAATAAACGGTAATAGGTTCGATTCTCTTTTTCCTTCACGATAATTCCGGATAAATTCACGGCGGAGAACAGCATGAATATGATTAAAAAACCAATGGTTTGGTTGGTCATACTACGGTTAACGGAATGGTCATCCACTGTTTCAGTCGATAGTTGAAAATTAAATTTTCGATAACCGCTATACAGGCTGTTAAATTCAGTCTCATTCCCTTCGACCGACTTACCGATGGACGCTATATTATCGATATACGGATTCAAATACAGCTTTATATACCCCGTGACTTGCGTTCCTTTAATCGATTTGAGCTGTACGGCTTCAGGGTTGCCATTCTTCAAGCTTTGTGCAAATCCTTGAGGAAAAACCAGTACGGCATCCAGTTTCCCTGACACAACAAGATCATCACCTTCTAACGTCTCCTTGACCTTGCTAGCTTGCACATTATCCAATTCGCTAACGAATTGAATCACATCTTGTGTCACTGTTTGGCCAATATCATGATTGAGTATGCCAATTTTAAGCGTCGTTTCTGCCGAGTTTCCATAGGTCAAAGTGGCGAGTAAAATCCCGATTACGGGCAAGCCAATGATTAGAAGTATATTTTTATAATCCCTGAGCGATGTCAGCATCATTCTTCGAATTAGCCAGAGTGTATCTTTCAACTTACAATCCCTCCCGTCTTCGCATCGATACAATGGTTACAATCAGCAGCAATGCAGTGAATCCAACATTCAACACCATAGCTGGTATCGCAGCAGATAGATTATCCGCATATATAATCTGCATAATGGCATCGTTAGACCAACGCAACGGAGAATAATAAGATAACGTACTCATAAACCCTGTGTTGTTCTCGACTGGAGAATAGGATCCACCGAATAAAGCGGCCAGTTGAATGATAATCATAATGACCGAACCCGCTGCACTTCCTTTAATGACATAGCTGATTCCGAGTCCCAAGCCAAGGGCCAGCACAATTTCTGTAAACAACACTAGAAACACGAGTACCACATTTTCTCCCCAATTGGCACCAAACATATATTTACTAATGAGAACTATAATGATAACGAAAAGCGCATTTAGCAGTAGATTTCCGACTATTTTCCCAATAAGAATATCCGCTTTGGTTATCGGTGAAGCCAACAGACGAGCAGCTGTATTCCTTTTTCTCTCGTTCTCGATCAACATTCCGGCCGATAAGGCACTGTACAATATAATTAAGGTCGTCACTGCTATGGCGAAATAATCCAACGACCCTGGTTTCTTAGCCACTTGGAGCGAGGTTTCATTCACATAATTCTCCTGCCCGTTGTCTTGTTCAAGATCAAATTTAATAGCTGCTGTCGTCAACTTGTAGCGATCGGTAAACGCCGTAAGCATCCCCTGTACGATGCTGTTCTCAAGGCTGCTCCCACTATTTCCATAATAGTTCATACCGCTGTCTGTTACTTCTAAATAACCGGTATATTGGCCGTTCTGAGCTTCCAGCTTCCCGTCCATCTGTTCACGGGTCTTCACGAAACTAATGCCCGATTGATCTGCCTCTTGGGTGAATGCTTCCCAATGCGCTGCAAGTGCAGGATCTGCGTTATTGATTTTATATAATACTTCTATATCTCCGACCGTTGCGCTTTCGTTAAAAGCGTTAGAGAACGCCGCACCCATAATCAGCATCAGCAAAATAGGCGTAGCCAGCATAAATACCAACATCTTAATATCTCGAAAAACCGTTAATTCTTTGATCGCAATTCGCATGATATTCAATTTCCGTACCTCCTCTTCTTCTGACCTCTATCAGTCCCGCAAGCTTCTGCCGGTTAATGTGAGGAATACCGTTTCTAAGTTCGGCTCATCAGTCTCTACCGCACGAATTTCCACATCATTGAGCATGATCTGCTGAATGATTTTATTCAGATTATTGACCTCAGCATCCGAGCTGATGCTCACGACAGTATCCTGAACCTCAACCTTAGTAACGCCGACGATTTCCTTCAGCTTCGATACATCCAAAGTTTCAGATGACCTGACTTCAATCGCGATGTTCTTCTGATTCGTAATTATGGCCTTAAGCTGTGCTTTCGTACCTTCCGCAATGATCTTACCGTGATCAATGATCGCAATTCGGGTACAAAGCTCCTCAACCTCCTCCATGTAATGGCTCGTATAGATAATGGTGCTGCCCATTTCGTTCAGCTTTCTGATCGAGTTCATAATGTAGCTTCTGGATTGCGGGTCAATCCCTACCGTCGGTTCATCCATAATAATCAGCTTCGGTCTGTGGGCGATCGCACAGGCAATATTCAGCCTTCGCTTCATCCCTCCTGAGAAATTCTTCGGATAGCTCCGCAGCTTATCACTGAGCCCGACGAATTCGAGCGCTTCTTCCACCCTGTTTTTTAATTGAGATCCTCTCAATCCATACAATCCTGCAAAAAACTCGACATTCTCATACGCAGTCATATCCTCATAGATAGCTAATTCCTGCGGAATGATCCCTATGTTTGTTTTCACAAACTTACTATACTTGACGATGTTCTTGCCTAATACCTCAATCTCGCCTTTGGTTATGGATAGCAACGAGGAGATCATGTTGATCGTAGTACTTTTGCCCGCCCCATTGGCTCCTAGAAATCCGAAGATTTCTCCTTCTTTAATAAATAACGATATATTGTCTACTGCTGTGAAATCCCCGAATTTTTTCGTAAGCTGCTTTATCTCAAGTACGTTCATCCTTTAGCCCCCCGCTTCACCTTTATGTCATTTATTGTAATGAAAAAGGATGAACCTGCGGAAGTGCACAAGTTCATCCTTACCCATGAGAATCTTCCTATATGTGATCCCATTAAACTCATTATTCGGTATAAGGAATTAATGTCGTGACGGAAAAACCACGCGAGCCATCTACAATAACGGTTCCATTGACCGCAGCCGTCCTTTCCTCCATGCCGATAATTCCGAGTCCCTTAATCACTTTCATTGCTCCTTTGCCATTATCCGATATGACGACCTTTATAACGGTCTTAAGCACCTGTATATGTACAGAGACGGAATTGGCATTCGAATATTTCATCGTATTCGTCATCGCTTCGGTCGCATTCTGTTGAATAATTACCCAATGGAGCGGAGTAATCAAATCCACATTACCCTCATGGGTTAATGCAGTTTTAATAGAATGGGTAGCTGAAAATTCATCAATGAACAATTTCAGCCTGTTGATGCCAAGTTGTTCCGTCAGCGGTTTCATATTTTTTAGTACGAGTCGAATGCTCTCTATGCCATCTTTGGAAATATGAATTGCGTTTTGCAACAACTCAGACGTTTTCTCCGTATCAGTTGCGATCAACCGCTTTGCGGCCTCCATCTGAATTAGAGCACCAGTCATTGAATGACCGATTTTATCATGAATTTCTTGGGATATCCGATTGCGCTCCTCCAGCTTGAACATATTTTCAGACTGTCTAATGTATTCGTTGTTATCATTAAGGCGATTCGTTAATCTTTGAATATCACTGTTCATTTTCTCTATATTATCCCTATACGATTCTATCTTGACCGTATACGTCATCAACATCTTACAATAGACAAAGCTAAGCACCGCTACGAACCCATAGATAAGAAGAATGTCATGAGGCAGGAACGCCATTGGAGTCAGCATCAAGAGGAGTGCTACCCCATTATTCTTGACATACAGCGTTACCCATTCATATATATTGACAGGGATCAGCACAATCAACAACGGATTAACGTAGAGAGCGGCCATGATAATTAGCATAGTATAGAGTGTTATAAGCAGCGCCTTCACGCCATTTTTCTTCAGAATATAGAAGGAAATATTAACGGATATGTATAACAGAATGGATAACATATACCAAGGGGTTATTGCGGTTTCAGAAGTATAGGACAGGATGATCACATAGAGCAACAAAATGACTTTGAAGATAATCTTCCATAATTCCATAGAGGTTCTTTGTTCTCTCACTTAGTTTACTTCCCCTGTTAAATAGTAAATAGCAATTTGAGTGCGATGCTCCAGGCCCGTCTTGCTCAGTATGGATGTCACATGGTTGGCAATGGTTCCTTCTGAGATAAACAATCTCTTCGAGATCTCCTTATTAGCCAGCCCTTTCGCGATAAGAGTCATAATATCCAATTCCCTCTCGGTGAATGGACTCGTGTCGAACATCTTTCCTTTGTTGTCTGTCCGTTGCTTGTCCGAGGCCAAATCGATTTTCAGCTTGTCCATGATTACATCCTGAAGCACGTTATGTCCGTTGAATACCATTTTGATAGCATCACGGATCTGTTCCGGATCATTGTTCTTAAGTAAATAACCCTTGGCGCCATATTTAATCGCATCCCTAATAAATTCATCATCATCGAAGGTCGTTAAGATAAGCGGTTTCGTTGTGGTACGCTCAGATAGAAGCTTGGTCGCTTCTACCCCATTCATATTCGGCATCCTTACATCTAGAAGAGCTACATCCACCTCATTCTGTTCGCAGAAATTGACGGCTTCTTGCCCATCTTCGACCGTTGCCACTACTTCGAATTCTTGAAAGGTAGTCAGAATGATCTTCAAGCCTTCCCTGATAAAAGAATTATCATCCGCAATAATGATCTTTATTGTCATCAGCTTCTCACTCCCCATTAACTAAAATTATACAATTCAGCAAGAAGTATAACAATGAAACGGCTCGCAATAAATTTAAGGACAACCGATGCGGATGCCCCCAAGTTCCCCAAATTCAGATCTCAGTACTCGATTAGAATAGACTTGATTCTCTAGTCTTGCCTCTTGTACCTTTTTCATAATAGTCTACCATTCCCTTCTATTAATTAGGTTTGCTCGGACATCTGGGCCAGTTTAGTTGGTTCTGGGCTTGTTTTCCATTGCTTAACGATTTGCCACATCGTTAAGGGCGCTGTTGGAGGCTGTTTTAGAGGGCTTAACGATACGGCAGATCGTTAAGCTCGGACATCTGGACCAATTCAGTTGGTTTTGGGCTTGCTTGTCATAGCTTGACGATTCGCCACATCGTTAAGGGCGCTGTTGGAGGCCCAGCACGTAGATAATTTGAATTAAGAGTTGTGGTGTCCGTCAAATTGATGTCAAGCATTGACTCTGGATTTTATCCCAAAAAAAAGCCCCGGTAGCCATTCTACCGAGGTCTGTGCTTACTTTACGATTGGATTCCGTTCTACCTTTATTCCTTAACAAGCTCTTTAGTACTGCGTACCGTATCAATTGGGCGAACCAACTGTTCAATTTGTTCACGCTGCGGTTCTAAGAATGGAGGCAGCGATAATTTCTCGCCTAGTGTCTCATAGGATTCATCGCCCATAAAGCCTGGACCATCTGTCGCGAACTCGAATAGAATTTGCGGAGCAACTCTAGCATACAGTGATTCGAAGAAGTGGCGATCCACATAACCGGATGATGGCATTCTGAACGTTTCTAGACGTTTAATCCACTCCTCAAGCACACTGCGATCTGCGACGCGGAATGCGGTGTGGTGAACAGTACCGAAGCCTTGTTGAGCCGGAGGAAGAACAACATTATGCTCAACCACGACTTGAGCTCCGTTGCCGCCTTCACCCATCTCGAACAAATAGAAGGAGCCTTCCTTAGCTATTTCTCTGAATAACAGAACCTTCTCCAGCATCTCTTTGAAATAATCAAATTGACCGATTCGAATAAAGACGGGTCCTAGACCAGTTATTGCATATTCCAGCGGAATCGGTCCCTTTTGCCATGGCTTGCCGGACGCTATACCTTTATTATTCTCATCTGAAATCAGCTGATATTGCTGGTCATCAAAGTCGACGAACGACAACGCTTTTGTACCAAACAGCTCTTGTATTCCTGTATGCTTAACGGCTAGACGATCAAATCGCTTTTCCCAATAATCCAGTGCCGCATCGCTTGGTACCCGGAACGAAGTTTTATAGATCTCATTAATCCCATGGACGCCTTTCGGAATGTTCGGGAAATCGAAAAAGGTCATATCTGTACCTGCGTTGCCTTCATCATCTGCGAAGAACAAATGATAAGTTTGAATATCATCTTGGTTCACTGTTTTCTTAACTAGGCGCATTCCTAATACATAGGTAAAGAATTCATAATTCTTCTCTGCGCTGCTTGTAATCGCCGTTACATGGTGGATTCCTTTTAATTCATTCATTGATTGTTTCCTCCATTTCAATTTTAGCTTTCCCAAACTATGCAATTAAAACCCTTAAATTTAATAATCTTTAATTTAAAAATCTTTAATTTAAGATAAATATATCATCTTTATTTTTCGTTGTCAATACGCAAGCAGATCGTGAAATCACTCCCCTACATCGTATACAATAGAACATAGGCAGTACACGCATTATAATTAAGACTACTCTACGTGGAGGGTTTAATCATGAAGTATAATTTCGATGAAGTCATTGCAAGAGAGAATACGAACTCTGCCAAATGGGAACCAACTGTTTATAATAAAATGCTGGGGTTTGAAAGTGACGGCGTCTTGCCGCTTTGGGTAGCAGATATGGACTTTCGTGCCCCCCAGCCTGTCATTGATGCTTTAATAAAGCGGGTCGAGCATGGCATCTTCGGCTACAGTGCACCGCTTGATGAATACTATGCCGCTTTGACTTGGTGGCAGAAATCAAGGCATAACTGGGATATCCAGACCGAATGGGTCACAACTACGCCCGGCATCGTCCCTGGATTAAACTTCTTTATCAGAGCTCTGTCTGACGAAGGCGATAAAATTATCATCCAAGAGCCTGTCTATTATCCATTCCGTACTACGGTTGAGAATAATAATAGGATTGTAGCCAATAATCCTCTAATCGTAGATAACGGGAAATATGTGATGGATTATGACCATTTGGAACAATTAGCGCAAGATCCAAGTACGAAGATGCTCATCCTGTGCAGCCCTCATAATCCAATGGGCATCGTATGGAGCAGCGATGAGCTTCGGAAGCTGGGAGAAATCTGCAACAAGCACCAGGTTATTGTAATTGCAGATGAAATTCATAATGATTTGATTTTGCCGGGGAATAAGCATGTTACCTATGCTCTATTGGGCGAAGAGTTTGCCAATAATGCAGTCATCTGCACAGCCCCCAGCAAAACTTTCAATTTGGCCGGGATGCAAACCTCCAACATTATTATCCCCAACCCAAGCATCAAAGAGAAAATTGATTTGGAACTGAAAAAATCCTCCATTGGCGGTCTGAATTTATTCGGTATCGTAGCAACTACCGCCGCATATACGGAAGAGGGCGCGGAGTGGCTTAATCAATTATTGACGTACTTGGATTCCAATGCTGAATTCATTAACCATTTTGTACAAGAAAGAATGCCCCACGTAAAATTCGTCAAGCCGCAGGGCACCTATTTGGCTTGGTTGGATTTCAAAGATACAAGTATCTTAGAAGGACTCGAGAAAAAAATAGTCGAAGAAGCAAAAGTTCTGCTCGATGGCGGATCATGGTTCGGTGCAGGGGGCGAGGGCTATATGCGAATTAACTTTGCCTGTCCGAGACCGATACTGGCAGAGGCATTAGAGAGAATCGCTCGATTCATTGGATAGACAAGCAGAAACGGCTTCGCCATCCTTTGGAGGTGAAGCATCGTTTCGCGGTGAAATAGAAGCGTATTTGTAAAGCAAAACATATAAATTCTTATATTTCGAATAAGGGCACCCATCGCGGGTGCCCTTATTTCATCCCTTATTTTTTAACCGTTTTGTTATATTGCTCAATTTTGGAGGTGATCTCCTTCGCCGCACCGTCCAATGCATCCTTAGGCGACTTCTTGTTATTCAAAACTTCCTCAATAGCCCCTTCAACGATTTGTCTAGCTTCAGGGAATACACCCATAACAGCTCCTTGCGTTGCTGTGTTCAGTTTTGTTTGGTGCAACTGATCGATGGCTGTTTGGAATTGCGGGAATTTCTTCAGATTTTCCTTTACGCTGTCTTCGTCATAAGCTTTAGTTGTAATTGGGAAGTAGCCGGTGTTAATATGCCAGTAAGCCTGTTCTTGCGGAGATGTAAGGAACTTAATAAACTCCCATGCCGCTTTCTGTTCATCATCCGATCGATTGTTCATCATCCATAGGCTTGCTCCGCCGACGATAACTCCGCCCTCCTTGGCATCTGCAGGTTTAGGAAGGAATCCGGTACCGACTTCAAATTTGTCACCAGCGCTGTCAACAAGTCCTTTCAACGCAGCTGTGGAATCCAGAATCATGCCCACCTGTCCAGCTGAGAAGGCTTTTTTAGAATCATCCGTTTTTCTCCCCAGATTATTCGCTGCTTTCGTATCAATAAGATCCTTCCACCAAGTGAGTGTTTTCACCCCAGCCTCGGAATTCACCAAAGATTCAGTTGCAAGCGTATCTCTGCCATTCCCGTTATTGACATACTCAGAGCCCTGATTAGCGAATAATTGCTCAATAAACCATCCATAGATGGCAAAGTTAGCGCCTGTTGCTTTGCCTGTTTTCGTTATAGCGTCTGCTGCAGCTTTTAACTCCTCAAAGGTTTTGGGTGGATTCGCTGGATCAAGTCCAGCCTCTTTGAACAAGCTTTTATTGTAATAAAGAACCGGGTTCGACGTATTGAAAGGCATGGAATACAGCTTCCCATCGAACGTATAGTAACCGGCTATGTTCGGCTCTAACTGCGACACATCCCATTTGTCCGCATCAATGAAATTTTGCATAGGCGTAATGGTGTTCGAATCGATCATAAAACGGCTTCCGATCTCGTACATCTGGACAAGGGAAGGTCCTTCATCGGTACCCATCGAAGCTTTCAGTTTACTAAGCAGATCATCGTAGTTGCCTTGATAGATCGCCTCAACTTTGACCTTGTCTTGAGAAGCGTTATAATTCGCTACCATTTGATCAACGACCTTCGTGTTCGCGCCGCCCATTGCATGCCAGAAAGTAACGGTCTTAACATCTGCTGCCGTAGTCGTATTACCTTCTTTCGTTCCTTCCTTGGTTCCTTCCGTATTCTTCACGCCGCCATTATTATTCCCCATGTTCACATTACAAGCAGCCAGTACGACCATCATGACAGCCAACAAGAAAGCCAATGCTCTTTTTTTCCCCATTCTCATCTCGTCCCCTCACTTTAGCTTCATATATTTAATGATGAGCCTGCCCTGTGGACAGACGGATCACTCCGATAAACGAATCTTTAGTCTTTAACCTTTAGCCTTTAACTGCGCCTGATGTTATGCCTCTCACCAGTTGTTTTACACCAAGAGCCAGCAGAATGAAGGAAGGCAGCAGAACAAGCGTCACACCAGCCAAAATCAGATTCCATGACATAACCTCGGCGTGCTGCAGCATGGCGACCCCAATCTGTACCGTTCTCATCGATGGACGATTCGTGATCAGCAAAGGCCATAAATAATGGTTCCAATGCGTAAGGAATACATACACGGCCAAGGTGGACAGCGCTGGACGGGACAACGGAAGTACAATCGAGAAGAAATTACGCAGATGACCGCAGCCGTCAATTTTTGCAGCATCGAATAGTTCACCCGGCAGCTGTAAGAAGAACTGACGGAGCAGAAACACGCCGAAAGCGCCTGCCATGAAAGGAATGATTAGTCCTTGGTAACTGTCCATCCACCCCCAGTTTTTAATCGCCAGGTAGTTCGGAATGATGGTGACCTCCCAAGGAATCATCATCGTGGCGAGAAAGAGTGTGAACAGCAGCTTCTTCCCTGCAAAGTTCAAGAAGGAGAACGCATAGGCCGCTAGGCTAGACGTGATCACCTGACCCAGCATGATCGCCGTAGATACGATAAAGCTGTTAATAATAAATCGAACAACCGGGAAGCTCTCGACGGCTTCCTTGAAATTGCCTAGATACAGCTGCGATGGGAACAACGGCGGAGGGAAGTTGGATACTTCCTGCTCGGTCATAAAGGATGAGAACACAGTGAATATGAGCGGATACAACACGGCTAGAGCTAGCATGATGAGGAGCAAATACAACAGTGTCGGAGAAATTTTTCTAGCGATCATTGATAATGCACCTTCTTTTCCAGAACGATAAACTGCGTCAAAGTCAGCGCTAAGATGATAATAAAGAGGATTAATGCTTGTGCGCTGCCTGTACCAAACCGGAAATTAACGAAGGCATCTTGATAAATGGAATAGACAATGACATTAGTCGAGCCCATCGGTCCACCTTTGGTCAGCACATGAATCTGTCCGAACGTCTGGAACGCTCCGATGACCGATACAATCAATGCAAAGAAAATGGTCGGAGACAGCAACGGCAACACAATCTGGATAAACGTACGAACAGGACCGGAACCATCAATTTTTGCACTTTCATAGATTTCCTCCGGCACCCCTTGAAGGCCACTCGATAAAACAATAAACAGAAAGCCCATGTTCATCCATATGGTCATAAGAGCGATGGATATCAACGCCCACGAAGGATCCGTTAACCAAGGAATTGGTGCAATATGAACCCAGCTTAAAAAGTAATTCAGCATCCCTGCCGTCGGATGAAATAACAGAAACCAAATAATCGAACCTGTTCCCACCGAAATGACGATCGGCAAGGAGAAGATGAATTGAAAGACTTTCATACCCTTTAATTTGTTATGCGTAAGCGCTGCCAAAATTAAAGACCAAATAATCGAGGTCGGGACAGTTAGAAGGATAAACAACAAGCTTACTTTCAAATTGGAGTAGAATTGCTCAGATACAAGCAAATCCTTGAAATTAGCTAAGCCAACAAATTCGACTACCCTTCCCCGTGGATCCGTAATCGTCATGCTTAAATAAACAGACTTAAGCATGGGGTAGAACAAAAAAGTGATGAAGAGAATGAGAGAGGGAGCTAAGAATAAATAGGCTAATGCATTCTCTCCTAGCTTCCTCCTCTTAAATAAAGCGCTTTCAATCATCCTTTTGCTTATGGAAGTATCTTGAGATGACAATCAACATTCTCCTCTCTTCGAACTCTTAAGCTTTATTTGGGGAATAAAAAAACACATGAAACACAATGTCAAATTGACATCGTATTTCATGTGATTCTCCGGTTCTCCATCACAGATATTTACTTGCTCATATCATATATGCAACGATTGGATACTGTCAACCTCGGTTGGTAAATTATTCATAAGTCGAAAATTTGGTGTTTTCCCGTCCTCTCATCACTCTCATATAAAAACTATAATTGTTACAATTTGTATTATAAATAAATATTGTCTTGTATATCTATCTCTTATTTATTATGATAATATTCGGTCTCAAACCTGCTTTGCTTCTTAGAATAATAATTTATCAGGATGGTGTGTCATGAATAATCAAAGGAATATCGCTTTAGCCATTATTTTTACGTTGATCACATGCGGTATCTATGGAATCTATTGGTTTATCGTACTGACCAATGAGGTTGGCGAGAAGAGCGGGGACCCTTCCTTTACAGGAGGCAAGCATTTCCTGCTTTCAATAGTCACTTGTGGGATATGGAGTTATATCTGGGCCTATCAAGTGGGGAAACAAGTTGAAGTCGCACAAAGACAACGCGGTTACGTTGCATCCGATAATTCGGTTCTTTACCTTATCCTTACCTTCTTCGGTCTAGGTATCGTAACGTACGCTTTGGTCCAATCCGATGTCAATAAACTTGCCTAAGTTCACATTGAACCCAAAGAGACATCCCAAATTATTTTGGGGTGTCTCGCTTGGCGTTGGAGCATTATTGTACTTAAAAGTATGGCTGCCAGTGACAAAAATCGGTATTCCTTGTGTGTTTCACGAATTAACTGGGTTTTATTGTCCCGGCTGTGGAGTAACAAGGGTCATTCAGTCCTTATTGCAATTAGATATTGAACAGGCATTCCGGTATAACTCATTGTTGTTTGTTTTGCTTCCGCTATATGCGATGTACTTTGTCGCAACAAGGAAGAAGCTGCGGCTTCTCAGCAATGGAATTATGACCATCATGGTGATCATGGCCGTTGCATTCGGCATATTGCGGAATATTCCGATGTTTGATTACTTGGCTCCGACAGTCATTCGTTAGTAGACCTACTCCCTATGAGCAAGTGCATCAAATTTAAGCAGCCTTATAGGATAGACATTAGCAAAAAATAGCGATGCAAGAATTACTCCTGCACCGCCAATTGATTTAGATCAAGCGTGTCGAAAAGCAAAAGGAAATTGTTTCACTATACCAGCTGTAAATTCATCTGCCATATCTAGTGCCTGTTTCTCAATGTGATCATAGGTATCGATATCGGCTTGATATTGTTTGGATAGCCTAAAGACCGCTTCGTCTTTTGTCATTCGCAAATGCTCATGCAGCATGTGTTTGAGAGCCGGCTCTGACCAGTTGGGGTTGAAACCGCTAAGGAAGGCAGCAATCTCATCTGCATTGTCGTACCATTGCCTCTCTGATTCTGCGGCCGCTTGGCTGTCGCCAGCCTTAGCAGCTTTAACTAGCTGAGCAGCTAATACAAGATGCTCCGTCATTAAGGTGTCAAAATGCTCAGCTATCTGATTACCATAATAAAATCTGAACACCTCTGTCATATCCTTAGCACTCCGAAGGAGACGTTCCGTTACTGGCACCTCATCCGGTAACTCCTCTGCAATGCTTATAATAAGCATCCTCGTCCATTCAACATGCTGCTCCCAGAGCAAGCGAAACACCTGGTTTAATACTTCCTCTGTTTTACTGATACATGCAGGATTGTACATGGAGCTCGATCCCATTCTATAATTCGATATTGGCAGTTGCTGTTCGCAAGGGATACAGCCCGTATACCAACGCTGAGCGCCGTAAAACATACCTATTTCCTCCCCAACATAGTTATTCACCTAATAAGCTTATGTAATGGAGGGTGAGTTAGTATAGGCTGCTACCTATTTCAACAACGAAACCTCTTAATTAATTACATCTTATAAAGTTCAAAGACGTGTTCAAAGGCATGTTCAAAAGGGCATCCCATATGGATGCCCTTGATCTTAAATAACCATTTTGATTAAATTGCCTGCAGGATCACGTGTTAAGTAGTCATTGGATTCTTTATCCACCGGCACTCCATGAGATTGCAATAGGTTAATCACGGCCTGTCTTTCTTCTTCACCAGGAAATACCATAGTGTAGCTGCTAAGCCCAACCATGTTCTTTGGTAAAGGCGGTGCTCCAACACCCTGCCAAGTGTTAATCGCTATATGATGGTGATAGCCACCAGTGGACATAAAGGCTGCTTGCGGGTAGTAAGCTACCGTCTTAAAGCCTAATGCCTTATGATAAAATTGCTCCGCAGGCATCAGCTCCCCTACATGAAGGTGAATATGTCCCATAATGGTGCCGCTTGGCAGACCACTCCATGGTGCTTCGCTTTCTGCAAGAATCTCTTGGGCATTTAACTGCAGCGTTGCCATCTCCACTAAGCCGTTATCCCATTTCCATTCGGAAGAAGGACGATCCCAATAAACTTCAATCCCATTCCCGTCGGGGTCCGTAATGTATAAGGCTTCACTAACATAATGGTCTGCTGCTCCGAATCGGTAACCCGTTTGAATGAGATGACGTAGAAACACAGAGAGATCCGCACGAGTCGGCAACAATAGCGCAAAGTGGTACAAGCCCGAATAATGTCCTGCCAGCGGTATAACATTCTCCGGTTGCTCCAGCGTAACTAATGGTGATAAGCCGTCAGCTGTTAATACTGCGCGCCCAGCCGTTTTTTCTAATACCCGCAAACCAATTATGCTTTCATAAAAGGCTGCTGCGCGATCGAGGTCTTCCACCTTAATCGCAACTTCCCTGACAAACACATTTGGACTTTGATGAAATGTATTCATTCGCCCATGCACCATCCTTTATTTTAATTAACTTATTATTAGTAAGTAAATAACGATAAGTAAATGATAATTCATATTCAGACAAATGTAAAGTATAGGATGCGCTTCTTCGCATCTAACTAATCTACTTTTTCACCATAAACGGAACGGATCGACAAAAAAAGCAATGAACCCAGCCCTAAGGACTTGGTTCATTGCTTCAATTCTTACTTATATAAATCCGAAGATCTTACGCTTTGTTAGAAGAACCGAACTCGCGCATTTTACCCATAACCGTTTGTTTAATAGCATCGCGGCCTGGTGCCAAGAATTTACGTGGATCGAATACTTCTGAATCAGAAGTCAAGATTTCACGTGCAACTTTTGTGAATGCGATTTGGTTTTCAGTGTTTACATTGATTTTCGCTGTTCCAAGCGAAATTGATCTTTTGATTTGATCAGTAGGGATTCCTGTACCGCCATGCAATACCAACGGCATTTTGATTGTTTGGCAAATTTCTTCCATTTCTTTGAAGCCTAGGTTTGGTTCGCCTTTGTAAGGACCATGAACAGAACCCAATGCTGGAGCAAGACAGTCAATACCTGTACGCTCAACTAGCTCTTTACATTCCTTAGGATCAGCATAGATAACGCCATCAGCGATTACATCATCCTCTTGGCCGCCAACTGTTCCCAATTCAGCTTCAACTGAAACGCCGCGCTCATGTGCATAAGCAACAACCTCTTGCGTTGTTTTTACGTTTTCTTCGAACGGTGAATGCGAAGCATCGATCATAACAGAAGTAAATCCTGCATCGATAGCTGCTTTACACTTCTCGAAGCTTGAACCATGATCCAAGTGAATAGCAACTGGAACCGTGATTTTCATTTCTTCAATAAGAGCCTTAACAATTGCAGTTACAACTGTAAAGCCTCCCATATAACGAGCAGCACCTTCAGAAACACCAAGAATAACTGGTGATTTCTCTTCTTGAGCTGCGCCTAGGATAGCTTGAGTCCACTCTAGGTTATTGATGTTGAATTGACCAACAGCGTAACCTTCTTTTAATCCTTTGTTCAACATTTCTTTCATTGAAGCTAATGCCATGTTAAATATCCTCCTTCAAAATAATTGCAATTTAATCACCTTGACTAGACCTTACAATCATACCCAATTCACCTGTAGTTTAAAAATTGCGTTCTTAAGCTACAGTTATATTGGCACGAACGGAATGGGCATTTACTCGTTCACGTTCATCTCTTTATAAGTCTACATGTTATCACAAATTTTAGTATAAGACTACCTATTGAGAGGTTTGAATGCTTTAACGAGTTATCGCCACTCCGCGATAGCAGGAAGGTGAAAATCTCATTTTATGTCGCCATGACTGCATCCGCTATGCGTACCGTGTTGCGTCCGGAATTCTTCGCTTCATACAATGCATTGTCTGCAGCTTTCAGCAACTGTGTGATTCCCCCATTATTCTCAGGCCCTCCACTCGCGACAGCAAGTCCGAAGCTCGCCGTAATGGACAGCGGCTTGGGCTGGAATTCCATAGGCTGCCTTGCGATCTCATAGCGTATACGCTCCGCCACCGCCTCCGCTTGTACAAGCGACAAGTTAGGCATTGCTATGACGAACTCTTCCCCCCCGTACCGGGCGAATACATCCTCATCGCGAAGCATACTGCTGCATATCTCAACCACATGAAGCAGCGCACGGTCACCTATATCATGCCCATAGACATCATTAATCCTTTTAAAATGGTCAAAATCGAATAACAGCAGGGCTAGCGGCTCACCGCTCGACCTTGATTGCGATAAAAGCATCTCGCTCAGGTGCATAAAATGAATGCGATTATAGATGCCGGTAAGACCATCATGGTAGGCAAGCTCATGGAGCTGCTTCTGAAGTCTGACCCGTTCAGAGACATCAATCAGAATAATGAGCTTCCCTGTTTCCTTACCGCTCTTATTCCTGACAATAGATGACCGGACCTCATAATAATAGGACTGATCTTCTTTTCTCCATAAAATCCCTTGAGTATCAGGTATCCCAGACTCTTGAAGCTTCGATTCCATCTCAGTTGGGTCAACGAGAGGTTCATCTGTATGCATACGCCATAAAGGTTCAATTGGCCGACCGAGGTAACGGGAAGATAGCTGAGGTATGACAAGCGCTGCTGCTGGGTTGTAATCGACGATTCGATTATTCAAATCTAGTACGAGTACGCCATCCCCCATACTTTCAAAAAGATTATCACGGGCGATTGGTGCGACGTTCATCAATCCTCTTGAAGCAAGTGCCCACATATAGAGAGCAGAAGTTCCTGCCATAATGACTGGAATAGGATCTATCCCTCCTGGAGTCAAATTACCGAGATAGGCAAAATCACCGATCAGTGGCAGCAGTAGCCCGATTAACATGGTAATATGCTGCATCCGATACGATGACTTCATGCGATTCCAATAGAGCAGCAGCAGGACCACGCCTCCCATCATGCACCCGAATGTATAAGCACCTTGGATAATATACCAGGGTCCTGCGTTTAGATCGACTTTCAGCGCGCCCATAACGGGACTGACCTCAATTGATCGGTAATAGAGATGATGAGCCTCATTCGTCATAACAAGAATCATAGTCACGAACGGCATAACAAATAGCCCTGTACGCAAAGAGGGCTTTAATCGATGCTCGATTCCAAGGAATTGCATGATCAACAGAAGACTGATCGGAGGAAGAAATGGCATACCGAGGTACTCCACTTTAATCCAGAGCTTCACCTCCGAAAGTGAATCAGCGGAATGCTCCAGCGCTGATCCAAAAATATAAATCGCGGATAATAAGTTGAGTGCAACGAAGGTCTTTGATATCGACTGCTTCGATCGGTTCATTAATACATAAATACCCATGATCACATTAATGACGCCAGCCGTTACGATCAGAGTAATAACAGCTGAATTAGGCGTTCCCATGATTCATACACTCCACTCAACAATTAGGTTTTCATGCAACTCTATGGTCATTCCAATTCATATAGATTGATGCTATCACAATCGAATATATTGGGGAATGCTGATGACAGGTTCTTTCCAAAAAAAAGATTTCAGCCAATAAAATCATAGGAGATATTCACCTATTTTAACGCCACGGTTTAGTTATGTTTACTACCCTATGTATTATGGGTACTAATTAAGATAGAATCTGCTGCTTGAAACGGATCGATAATCGGGCTATTCGCCGTATAACCCACTAAATTGTAAGGAGAATGATACCTATGAAGAAACGAATAATTCTTGAGCCGGAAGCACAGAAATTTGTTGAAGCGACTGCGAACCCACCCTATTTATTCGAGCTTGGACCGGATAAAGGACGACTTGAAGTCGACAAAACCCAAGCGGGTGAGGTTCATAAGCCTGACGTAGACATGAAGGATATGACCACAGCAGGCGGCCCGAGCGGACAAGTTTCCGTTCGTATTGTACGTCCAACAGGTACAGTCGAGCAAGATCTTCCTGTCATATTGTACATTCATGGTGCGGGCTGGGTATTCGGCAACGCTCACACGCATGATCGGCTTATCCGTGAGCTGGCGGTAGGAAGCGGTGCTGCCGTCGTATTCCCGAATTACAGCTTATCACCTGAAGCAAAATATCCTACGGCCATTGAAGAAATTTATGCAGTATTACAATGGATCGTGGACAACGGCAAAGCATATGGATTAAATCCGGATCGCTTAGCCGTTGGGGGTGACAGCGTCGGTGGCAATATGACCGCTGCCATCACTCTAATGGCTAAGGAACGTAAGGGTCCGAAGATTGGGCAACAGCTGCTTTTCTATCCGGTGACAGACGCTTCAATGGATACAGAGTCGTATCAACAATTTGCCGAGGGATATTTTCTGCGCCGTGATGGGATGAAGTGGTTCTGGGATCAGTACACGAGCCATCCAGAACAAAGAAATGAAATTACCGCTTCCCCGCTAAGAGCAACTATCGAACAGCTTCGCGGCCTTCCTCCCGCTCTCATTGTTACTGCGGAAGCGGATGTTCTGCGAGATGAGGGCGAGGCTTATGCGAATAAGCTGCGCGAGGCTGGCGTTGATGTCACGGCGGTGCGTTATCAAGGAATCATTCATGACTTCGTCATGTTGAATCCATTGTCGGGCACTGCAGCCGCCAAAAGTGCAATTTCTCTAGCCAGCGCTTGGCTGAAGGATGGATTCCAATAATCCATCCATCCCTCATGATTCCTGATGATGAATATTACAAGTGATCAATCGGCCAATTAGGATGATTGAGACGCTGAAAATCGATTGAACGGACACCACAGACCTTATCTGCTGTAATTACACTGATGCTGAGTCCTTGCGGACACCGCAGACCTTATTTCAAATCATTCTATGTGTTTTGGGCCAATTATGGGTAAATAAGAGCATCTGTGTCCGTCAAAAAGCATATCGAACCTAAAACTCACAAATAAGAGCTTCTGTGTCCGTTCGGGTGATGCCTACATTCGTCGAGAACTGAACATGGCATTGAATGGGTTTTATCAATTAATAATCGAACAAAAGACGAGTCGATGGGACTCGTCTTTTGTGCTCTTGCTTCTTAATTTATTAAACCCGCTCTCACCAGCATCCGGTGAAGGAGAACGGTCGTCTCAGCACGAGTTAATGATTGTTGCGGACGCAATTCATCTCCATACCCTTTGACCAATCCTTCATGAATGGCTGTCTGTATTTCATTGATTGCCCAGTTTCCAATCAATTCCTTGTCTGTATACAAGGACAAATCTACTTGCGAGCTGGTATCGCTTGCCGCAGGAACAGATTTAGCAAGTTGCATCGCACGAACGATGGTTACAATCGCCTCTTGTCGCGATACCTCTTGATTGGGTCTAAATGTTCCGTCTTCATATCCATCCATTATTCCGTACGCTTTAACTGCTGCTACGGCACCACTGTACCAGCTGGACTTGCTTACATCACTTAAACCCGCAGCTTCTCCGCCTTCCGGCAATCCTAATGCTCTTGCCAGCAAAGCGGCAAGTTCTGCCCGAGTAATATAGGCTTCCGGAGCAAATCGGCTTCCATCCACGCCATTCACGATCATTCTATTATTCATATCCGTAATTTCAGCAGCAGCCCAGTGACCATGAATATCGGTTAACTGAGATATTTTGGACACCACTATATAAGTACTGTTCGTAAGACTGCGAATAACAGCAGCTTGATGTCCGTCCACTTGGGTAAATTCTGTTGGCACTGGACGCACACCGAGCTCGGGATCCCACACCATTACCGTTGAAGCCTTACTGAAATCCTTAGACAAGTAAATGACTCTTTCTACATATCGGTCGAATTTAGTAATCTCTCTCGTCTTACCATTATGCAGCACATATACATTGAAATGGATCACGTCCGCTGCCAACTGGAATCCGCCTTCTTTCGCCGCAGCCTGCAGTCCAGCTATCGCTCCACTTTTGCCAAGTTCAATCGTAATATGTAACTCTTTATTAGACCACCCTGACTCCTGGTTAACTACTTCATCCAGAGGCAGACGATATTGCCCTTGCGAAGTTGTCAAAGTAATGGTTCCTGCCTTCCCAGCGAGGAAAGCAACAGCTTCACCTGAAAGTCGCAGAGCTACTTTGCCCGCCACATCTGGAATCGCAATTGAAAGATCCTTTTCTGAGGCAGGAGCTGATGAATCGGTTATCTTCTTTAGAGTATCCATATTCACTAGAACATCGATGGACTTCACTCCATTCGCATCTAATTGATAATGGGCAATTCCAGCAATCTCTTTATCATTAATTCGAACAACAAGCGAATTGCTTGGTGGCAACTGTTCCGAAGAGCCTGTTGAGCTTGCAGCTGCACGAATCACATTGAGTTTATAGACTTCAATGGAACCATCTTGAGCATGAACACTGACTTCGAAAGGATTATTGCCCGTTGCAAGGGAATACTCATTAGAATCCAAGTTGCTGGCTATCTGCACTCCGTTCACATATATAACAGAATGAGCATCCGAAGGTGCCAATCTCATAGTTAAACCAGATACGGAATGACCTACATTTACACTATTATTCCTATTTCCCGGGTCAAAGTTAAAATTCACTGTTCCCCCGACTCCTGTAAGCTCCCAGCCAATTAAATCCGCATTGCTGCTTAATGGAATAATATTGTTAATATCGATTAGACTTACGTTCGCGTTGCCTGCTGTATCTTTCACATAGACGGAATAAATACCATTCTCTAGTACGGTGAACTGATCCGTTATTTCAGTGCCCATCGTATCAAAGTATGAGAGCGGCTGGCTTCCTGCTGCCCATTTAATCGAAGAAACGCTATTATAATCGCCATATACAGAAGCTGTCACTTTTACATCCACACTTCCGTAGGTCGGAATAATAGGAACCGCTTGAAGCTCGATATGCGGAGGCTGGTCATAGGTGAATGTAATATTCACAGTTGTATCAAGTGATAAGCCGCTTGCTGCTTCCTTAGCGGAGTAGATCACGTTCTCTGCCATTATATTACTCACCGAGAATGTCGCAAGACCATCTTGCCCCGTTACGCTTATAATATCGTCGATTATTGATTGCCCGCCGTCAGCTTCAAGCCGCACTGACTTTCCAGCGATGGGATTCTCAAATTCGTCCATGAGTTTAACGGAGACCAGGGCTTTGCTTGTACCATCAGCGCGTACAACCAGATCACTGGCGGAAACCGTTGATTTCGATGAACTTATCTCCCCTACGAGAAACTGAACGGTTAATGAAGATGATAATGAACTACCACCGACACTAGCGCTGATCGTCGCAGTGCCTACACTTGTCGATGATGTCAGTGTTGCTGTATAGGTTCCATTGTTGTTATCGGTTACGGAGCTAACCGTACCTAGTGTTGTTGTGATCGCAACTGTTGCTCCACCGGTTGTCACAGGGTTGCCGTGGGCATCCTTCAACTTCACCGCTACCGTCGTCTGGCTTGTCCCATCGGCGGTCAGAGAATTGTTCCCCGCTTCTATTGTGCTCTTTGCTATGGACGGAGCCCCTGGTACAAACTGTACGATAGCCGTTTGACTAATTGTATTACCGCCGATACTTGCGCTTATTGTCGCAGTACCTACGCTTGTCGATGACGTCAGTATTGCTGTATAGGTTCCATTGTTGTTATCTGTTCCTGAGCTAATCGTACCCTGTGTTGTTGTGACGTCAATTGTTGATCCACCGGTTGTCACAGAGTTGCCGTGGGTATCCTTCAACTTCACCGTAACCGTCGTCTGGCTTGTCCCATTCGCGGTCAGAGAATTGTTCCCCGCTTCTATTGTGCTCTTTGCTAGAGACGGACCCCCTGGTACAAACTGTACGATAGCCGTTTGTCCAATTGTATTACCGCCGACACTAGCGCTTATCGTCGCAGTGCCTACACTTGTCGGTGCCGTCAGTGTTGCTGTATAGGTTCCATTATTGTTATCTGTTACGGAGCTGACCGTACCTAGTGTTGTTGTGATCGCAACCGTTGCTCCACCGGTTGTCACAGGATTACCGTGGGCATCCTTCAACTTCACCGCAACCGTCGTCTGGCTTGTCCCATTCGCGGTCAGAGAATTGTTTCCCGCTTCTATTGTGCTGTTTGCTATGGATGGAGCCCCTGGTACAAACTGTACGATAGCCGTTTGTCCAATTGCACTGCCGCCGACACTAGCGTTTATCGTCGCAGTGCCTACACTTGTCGATGATGTCAGTGTCGCCGTATAGGTTCCATTATTATTATCTGTCACTGAGCTAACTGTACCTAGTGTGGATGTGATGGCTACTGTCGCTCCACCGGTTGTCACATCGTTGCCCTGTGCATCTTTCAGCTCTACGGTAACTGTCGTCTGGCTGACACCATCGGCAACAAGATTGGGTTGAGCAGCAGAAAGCCTACTTTCGATCGGGGATGTGGAGTAATCAGCAATCATGTGCGTTTTAAATGTGAAATCTATATTAGATGAGACGGAGTCTCCCCTTGTATACGGATTATTCGAACTAGTATACCATGCAAACCCAGAAGGGTTATTGAGGTCACAGGATACAACCATTCGATACATCGTATCCTTCACTAAATAAGGCATGTCCCCGGAGAAATCGATAGAAACCCAACCCGACGGAAATGTACCCAATTGTGCATGGGCAATTGGTTTCGAAAGGTCGCTCTCCTTATATATGGCTACCTGAATAGCTAGTTGACCAACCCTACCATCTACATACAACTCAATCTCGCTTAGATCTCCCGTAATTTCCGGTGTAAATGTCTGATAGCGAGGATAGTCGCCACTTACCCATATATTACCTGTAACAACCGTCTGTTGTTGGTCCAAGACTGCTGATGCAGCGAACACACCCTTACCCGGTAACCAGCCTAAACTAACCAATAAGATAAGCATCATGGCTATCCATCGCTTATTTCGCTCTATGCCCTTCATATAAATCCCCATTCTAATTAAATTTTCATTTAACCCTCTCTAGTCATCTATCTATTTAATAGACTTATAGTAATAACATAAAACAAAACATTCCATTTTTCTATACCTATTAAGGGGGATATTATGATACCATCAGCGGTCCAGCGTCCACTCGCATTTCATGACGAGCTGATAACCTAACAGCTCCGCCGTCAGGTTATACTTGCTTCTCCTCTTCAGATACTTGCTCCGATTCCAGAAGTTGAATATCTAATTAATCCGTACTTTTCTTATTTGCCGACTTCTTCCGAGTAACGATCCTAAGCGATATATACCATAACCAAGCACTCCGCCGCATGTATTCAGGATGAGATCATCTACATCGAATGTTCCGATATACAGCACTAGCTGTGTCACTTCAAAGCTCAAGCTTAACAATAGGGAAAGCATAAACACCTGTGTAAGTAAGGCAGTCCTGTGCCTGAACAACATAGGGATAAACATCCCCAGTGGAATAAAGGCTAGAATATTCCCTGTTATGTTCGTCATCTCGAATGGATTGGCCAACGACATATGCTGTACACCCCTTGAGATCTCCTTAAACGGAACAACATTCACCGACCTGTTAAAAATCCGATCCGGGTACTGCAGCGTGCGTTGAAGCTGGTCGATGAGAAAAGCTATATTAACCGAACCCAGCTTGAACAAAATCAATTTGGTTAACAAATATAAATACACGCCAAATCCCGCCAATAGCATTATCTTTTTCATTATCTGTATTTGTTTCAATGCAGTTCCCCTCCTACTTATATGTCGTCACAATAACTCCGTCTATGTTGTTGCCTGAAATCTCGTATTGATGATCTGATGGAATTTCTATCTTCTTGTCCTTTGAAATAGGATAATAACTAACCGTGTATTCTTTACCCTCGACAACGGTCAATATGCTCAAGCTCTCTTTCAGAAAATCTAAGTATTCTTCTAATGTAAAGTTATGTTCCTGCATAATGGCACTGTGAGGCATACCTACATAACGGAAATGCCATGGCTCATATTGAATGCCGGTAATAGCGGTTTTGTCCTTCGGATATCGTAAAATAAAGCCGTATTTCCAAGCTTTTTTTTGCAGCCATTTCCCTTCAGGCGCCTTACTCATCTCACCCTCGGTCGAGCCTATATCAAGGGATAGTCCTAGATTATGCTCGCTGTAGCCGGCTGGCAAGGCATAATCAGAGCCCTTCTCCTCATAGAGCAAATTCTGCTCAGCAAAATCCCGATAACCACTGCTGATGAGAAAATGCTGAGCTCCATCCACTCCAGCAGCCCTTACCATCTTATTGAATTGCAGTGCTATACTTTCTGATAATTGAATTTCCGCATTCAACAGCCCATATCCCTGTACCAAATCCTCTTGCCCAAATAAATAGACAATATCCGATCTCATACTGTTTTCTCGTATAGGATATTTCTTGTTCACTAATAGCAAATCTCCTTGATACACCTGATCTGCTGCGATATTTATAACGGTATCTTCACCCTTCAAAGTATCCTTCATCGTAGTTTGCTCTTGCTCCCTCGCTTTGCCATCATGCTCAGAGCTTGGCAGCAACCCTTTATTGGAAATCCATAGCAACGCAATAATAAACATAATAAAGACCCACTTTTTCATTTGCAGCTTCCCTTTCATCCCTCATCTACTGCCTAGGATAAAGAAATCTGTTTAACAAAAAAGTGGGTCAATTATAAAGTTTTTCTTAAATGCTGGATGGTTGCGGCAGCCTTACTTCAAACTGTGTACGAACGGCATTACTCTCGACGGAGATGATGCCATCATGCTGCTCTACAATATTTTTGGCTATGAACAATCCTAGACCCGTCCCCCCCTCTTGATGTGTCCGAGCCCGGTCGCTCGTATAATACATATCGAAGATATGGGGCAAATCTTCAGGGGAAATATATCCTCCGTAATTGATCACTTGAATCACAACCTGATCGTCATGAAGATGGCAGTTCACATCGACAAACTGACCATCTTTCCCGTAACGGATCGCATTGGCGAGCAGATTCTCAAACACTCGTGCCAGCAATTCTCCATCTCCGTAAATGAATAGGTTAGGAGTAATATTCAATCTCGCATTGACATCATTGTTCTCAAATACGGGATATAATTCTTCATTTAATTGCATGAGAAGCCCGCTGATATCGATCTCTGATTTAACAACAGGCAGCATGCCATTACTTAATCGAGTAATCTCGAACAATCCATCGATTAGTTTTTCTAAGCGTTGGGACTTCGTATAGGCAATCGTCGTATAATGTCTAACTTGTTCCGCGGTCAATTGGTTATCCTTGAGAATCCAATCAAAATAACCTAGAACGGAAGTAAGAGGTGTACGCAAATCATGAGCCAAATTCACAACCAGCTGATCCTTGCTATTCTCCGCAAACTCTCCTCTTTCCACAGCCTCTTGCAGCTTTGCACTGGCTATATTAAGCTCTTCCGCAATAGCTCTAAACTCATCATTAGAGGAGATACGAACACGGTGCTTAAAGTCCCCATTCGCAAGATGATGAATACCCTTCGAGATGCTATTAAAATAGGCGGCATAAGGTTTAGTTAGTAGGAAGAAAAATAAGATAGCTAAGGGGATGAATATAACTAAGAAGGAATTAATATCGCCAATATTTCTCATGAAATAGCGAATAGGCGTCAAGGGATCCTCCAATTTAACATTGGAACGATAATACGACTGAAGCAACTTATATATCCCAAACGTAATCATTCCGGACAAAAGCATACTTAACCCCAATAATAGGATCATCCTAGTCCGAAAGCTTCGCCTTATTTTATCCATTGAATGTATACCCCACACCCCAAATGGTCTTAATGAAATGGCTCTTGCTCTTATCTTCACCCAGCTTTTTCCGCAGCGTACGAATATGTACCATGACTGTATTGGTGCCACTTTCATAGTAGGCTTCGCCCCACACCTGCTGAAAAACATTGTCCACGCTAAAAACCTTCTTCGGATGACTAGCCAGCAAATACAAAATATCGAACTCCTTCGGCGTTAACTCGATCTTCTCGCCATAAAGAGTAACGGCATGCTGGTCAAGATCAATCGTCAATCCACCCGCTTCCAATACCGACTTATTCATTAATGCAGGTTGATTAAATTGCATCGAGCGACGCAATTGAGAGTTCACACGAGCAACTAACTCCATAGGATTGAACGGCTTCGTCATATAATCATCTGCTCCCATCACAAGTCCTGTGATTTTATCGAAGTCAGAGGTTTTGGCACTCAGGAAAATAATCGGCATATGGTGGTGTTCCCGAATTTGACGCGTAACTTCATAGCCATCCAGCTTAGGCATCATAATATCGAGAATGGCCAGATCGACCACTTGGGACTGAACGGCCTGTACAGCCTCTTTCCCATCAGCAGCTTTAATGATATGATAACCCTCTTTCATTAAATGCAAGGAAATCAGGTCTGCAATCTCCGTATCATCATCCGCTACCAATATCGTAATATGATTCATTTTCAACCCACTCCTAAATGTAGCAACCGCTTTTATTATACCGACTTCATTCCTAAAGTATCTACCTAGTGATTTTTTGAATATTTATGACCGTAATTTAACTTAATTCAGCGGCAATAGCGCGGCCTGCTACTCTTCCTGAGAAAAGGCAGCCTCCTAGAAACGTACCTTCTAGCGCCCGATAACCGTGGACACCGCCGCCGCCAAATCCGGCAACTTCTCCTGCTGCATATAGACCAGGAATCGGTGCACCCGAGGAATGGAGTACTCTGGCAGATAAATCGGTTTGCAATCCGCCTAACGTTTTTCGGCTAAGAATATGCAATCGGACAGCGATGAGCGGTCCCATACGGGGATCAAGTATTTGATGCGGAGCTGCGACTCGAATTAATTTGTCTCCAATATAATTGCGGGCTCCTCTTAGTGCGGTGACTTGAAGATCCTTGGTAAAAGTATTGTCCATTTCACGATCTCTCGCTTGGATCTGGCGTTCAATCGCTGCACAATCCAATAAGCTTTCGCCCGTTAATCTATTCATACCCGCGACTAAATCCGTTAGATTATCTGCAATAACGAAATCTTCACCGTTGTCCATGAATGCCTGAACAGGTCCGGGAGCGCCTGGCAATACTCTAGTCAGTATCTTACGAATGCTTTTTCCCGTCAAATCAGGATTTTGCTCGGAACCTGATAACGCAAATTCCTTTTCTATTATTTTTCTCGTTAAAATAAACCATGAATAGCTATATCCGGTCTTTTGGATCGCCTCAAGACTGCCTAATGTATCGAACCCCGGGAAATGGGGTGCTGGAAAACGCTGGCCTTGTGCGTCCAACCAAATGGAAGAAGGACCAGGGAGAATCCGTATACCGTGCTTATGCCAGATGGGATTCCAATTCGTAAGACCCTCTGTGTAATGCCACATTCGATCTCTGTTGACGACTCGCCCGCCTGCTTCTTCCGTAATACCAAGCATTCGGCCATCTACATGTGCGGGAACCCCTGACAGCATATTGGCTGGAGGCTCACCCAGCCGACTCGGCCAATTCTTCCGGACCAGATCGAGATTGCCGCCTATACCGCCGCTAGTAACGAGAACAACCTTCGCTTGATAGGTGAACTCCCCTATTGTTTCTCTCGAGCTTGCTTCTCCTCGAGCAGCAGAGCTTGGAGCAAGCACAGATCCGCTCACCCCAATAATAGAACCGTTGCTATTAAGTAAACCATTAACACGATGGCGAGGATGGAACTCAACCAGCCCGCTCCTCATATGCTCTCGAATACGTCGTTCGAAAGGCGCCACAATCCCAGGTCCAGTCCCCCATACAATGTGAAATCTAGGTACTGAATTTCCATGGCCATCTGCGAGATACCCGCCTCGTTCTGCCCAGCCTACTACAGGGAAAAAGCGGACACCCATCTCATGCAGCCATGCTCGCTTCTCCACAGTTGCAAACTCTACATAGGCCTCCGCCCATTGGCGGCCCCAATAGTCTTCATCTTCATCCCTATCGAAGCCAGCTGAACCCATCCAGTCTTGCAAAGCAAGCTCTTTGGAGTCTTTAATCCCCAATCGGCGCTGCTCCGGCGAGTTCACTAGAAATAAGCCTCCGAACGACCACCATGCTTGGCCGCCAATCGAGGCTTCAGGTTCTTGATCTAACAGCAATACCCGCTTCCCGCTGTCCGCAATTTCCGCAGCAGCTACTAGTCCTGCAAGCCCAGCCCCTACTACGATTACGTCGAAGTTGTTCAAGGTCATCCCTCCCTTATATATGAAGTTAGCCTATCTATGCTTATCCGTACATATTAATAGTACTGCTCTGGGTTTGTTAATTATGCAGGAAAATCCATTGTATGATTTACTCATCCTCGTATCGGTATTTCTCCAGATCAATCAAGTCATTGTCACCTATTACAACACCCTCATCGCTTAAATAGAGCCGCTGTTTGAAACGAGACTCATCATCCTTAATTGCGATTTCTCCTTTGGCATTGACGACCCTGTGCCACGGCAGATCATAGGTGCCGCTCATGGAATGCAGAATCCTTACTACCTGTCTGGCTCCTCTTGCACTTCCAGCCGACTTGGCAATTTGCCCGTATGTCATGACATAACCTGCCGGAATATTTTTTATAATTACGATTACCCTGCTTGTGAATGGTTTCATTGGCTCACTAGGCCCCTCCGTTCGTTAATTCTACGCTTGCTTCAGCATAGTCTCAGCTTAGAACGACAGCTTTCCTTTTCGTTGCGAAAGAATTTGCGGTATATTTTATTTATTTAAAATATTCCCTTCCAAGTAAGCAGTCAGGCTTTCGATATTCATTCGGACATGCCGATTGTCGCCCTCCAGCTTGCTGAGCATAATACCGCCCTCCATAACAGATAGCGTGAAGGTCGCTAATGCATCGATATTAAGATCCGCTTTGAACTCACCGGAGTGAACGCCTTCTACGATGATCCTTTTCATGGCGTCCAATGTTCTTCCAAGCCCTCGGCGGGCTTGTTCACGTAAGACCGGATGACCGTCGTCGCTCTCAGTTGCCAGGTTAAGCAAAGGACAGCCGCCTATAAAAGGCGGGTCTTCGACTACATTGGCATACACCTGCAGGTGGACAAGCAGCTTGCCCATCGCAGTTGATTCCAGCTCGAGCATCTCTTGGATTTTATGACTCACGATACTGCCTGCATATTGGTAAGCCTCAACGGCGATTTCGTCCTTGCTGGCGAAGTGGCGGTAAATGCCGCCTTTCTTTATACCCGTTAATTCCGTAATGTCCGACAAGGACGAGCCTGCATAACCTCTCTGATTAAACAGCTCGGCAGACTTCGCGATAATGTGTTTTCGGGTGTTTTCTCCCTTTTTCATGTCAATTCCCCCTGCCCACACTGTGGAATGATTCCTTTCATTATAACAAAAGAAAATATGCTTGCGATAAGGGATCATGCTGTGTTACTTTAAAGATACCGATCGGTTTCTTTTTTTAAACCCGCTTTACAGGAGGATGAATAATGGGGATCACATGGTTTAAGGAATCGAAGCTTGCATGGATTGGACTGGGCTCTCTCTGGATTGTTGGATTTATCAGCTCGCTAATGCGATTCATTATGGCTTTTTTTCAAGTACAAATTTCGCAGGATTTAGGAATTAGCAGAGGATTTATTTCGATGGCTTGGTCTACGAATTTGCTGATCGCAGCCCTATGCGCCCCACTTGGAGGATGGCTGGCGGATCGATATGGACCGAAAAAAGTCATGCTCGCCAGCGCGATCATTGGGATTGCTGGTTCGGGAACCGTCGTTTTTGGACAACATGACATCGTCTTTTTTATTGGATATGGAGTGATATCTGGGTTCGCCGGGATTGGGACGGCTACGACCTATATGTTGATTTTCAATTGGTTTAAGCATCACCGTGCCAAAGCGACAGGACTGCTGGCAAGCGCATCCTCCTTAGGGCTAGCGATCAGCACGCCGATCTTCGTCTCAGCAAGTTCACTCACTTGGCAGGATGCGTTCTTCGCTTCCTTCATTCTCAGCATCCTCGTCACTTTGCCTGTTATTTTCTTTGGTATTAAGGGAACGAAGCCTCGGAGCAACGGAGAGGACCAGCCGACGAATCAATCGGTTAAAGAAGCTGGCGATGAAAAGAAGACAACAGGACGATCTCCGGTCAACGGAACTGCCCTGCATCTTCCAATCTTCATCGTAGTAGCAGGCGCTTTGTTCACCTGCGGCTTTAATATGGGGACTGTAGAGATGAATTTGGTTGCTATCCATCAGCTTGCGAATGTATCACCAGCTATGATCGCTATATCCATGAGCGTGCTCGGTATTATGGAAATCACCGGATCACTCCTAATGGGTTATTGGTTAGACAAAATCAATAAGCTAGTCATGATGTCCATCTTGTATGGCATACGGATCATCGGGTTCTCTCTACTCTTCATGCATTTCGGTTGGTCTCCGATTTTTTTTGCAATAGCGTTCGGCATTACTTATTTAAGTGCGGTGCCGGGAGGTTTGTTAGTGGTCAATGAATATTTGAAAGGAAAAGGCAAGCAAACGGGCTGGCTGCTTCTCTTTCATCAAGGGGGAGGTATTCTTGGCTCGTTAACCGGAGGAATTTCTTTCGATTACTTTCACAATTATCAAGTCCTGATCGGTGTCGATGTCCTCATGTGTGCGCTCATTGCGCTCGGATATTTCTACGTATACGCAACCCGCAAACGAGGCATCCTGCACTCTTTGAATAAGGAAGCCTCTATGTGAAGTCCTAACATCTATAGCAAGCAGCTTTATGATAGGGTTCTCCGCAATTTCTGAACCGGCAATTAATCAAACAAAAAACGGCTGACGCCATTATTCATGGTATCAACCGTTTTTAAATTATGCAATTACCATGCTAACAATGATCCATAATTTCTGATTCTAGAAAACTTGGGGTTGCTTAATTAGAATCTATAAGTCCAACTGTCTGTAAATCTTCAATATTCAAATACATCGATCCTTTATACTTCTTAACGCGTAAATCGCTTAAAGTAAAATCGCCTTCCTTTGCTTTCTTGTATTCATCTGTCAACTCAATCTCGTACCTGACGATATTAATTCCAACATATTTACCGATCGCAAGCGTGTTAGCACTATCAGACGAAAGTTTAGTGATGCCTTCGATTTCCTTCAGCATAGCTAGTGAAATCCAGCCTTTGCTCATTAACGGAGGCAACTTTTCATCGTTCCCGGCTGCAGTAACATAATTTTCGTCAAAATAATCTGGATAGCCTTTGTAGCCCGGTTCTTTGGATTGCGCCT
The DNA here is from genome assembly GCA_048976605.1 of Pristimantibacillus sp. Taxonomy (GTDB): domain Bacteria; phylum Bacillota; class Bacilli; order Paenibacillales; family Paenibacillaceae; genus Pristimantibacillus. The sequence goes on from JBHGUX010000017.1 coordinate 58,057, forward strand.
CTGTTGGGGGCACTCCAACAACCCGGAATTTAGGGAAATTAGCTATCGTTTCATTAATATTATCAATTTCGGCTAATTCTCTTTGATCCCCCATTGCCTTCTCGGCAGCAGGGCCGACCAGAACTACTCCATTCGCACTGAAATATACAGATATTCCGTCGATTGTGTAGGAAGCCCCTTTAAACGAAGAGCTATTCACCTGAATCACATTTGCCTCTGAAGACCAATATACAGCGTTTCCTGTTGCCTCGCCAACGATACGAATTGGAATGTACGTCGTACCATTCTGGGTGAAAGGAGCTGCCTGCAGAGCTTTTTTCTGGCCATTAACGTATGCAGTTTTACTGCCAAGTGTGAACGTTATCTTTAATTTATCTTTCTTGCCTGTAACTTGTTTCAATTTCGCATCGTATCCGATTTCCATTTTCAATTTTTCGAATAATTCGCGGAAAGGGACAAATGATACGTCATTTTTGCTGACAGCTTTTGATTGAAGAGGCACCCCATCTACAAAAATGGAAGCCCCCTTACTAGCTGCGGAGACCGGAATAACACCTAAACTGAACAGTAGCACGCAAATCATGGATATAATCGACAATCTTTTCAACAAATAACGCCTCCCATACTCTTATTTAGTTTTCCATGATAGTTCATATTTCTATTATCTGGAATTCTATTAATAGAAAGATACGCATGAACTGAAGCAGTGGTTTCAATTCTTCACAGTAACGCAGCGTGCAAGCAAGAGATGGCTACAGTAAGCCTATCAAAAAGAACGCTAACCGAAGGTTAACGTTCTTTTACATGCAATATTCAAAACTTTCCCCAGCTGTTCGAGCTCTACTTAATAGACTCTAGTAGAGTATTGATGTCTGCATTTGTTTGAAGCGCACGTAATATAATGGTCAATGCTTCTGCACGGGAAGATGGTTTGTTTGGCGCAAACTGTCCATTGCCCGCTCCAGTAATAATGCCCGCCGCTGCAGCTCTCTCGATTTGATCCTTGTTCCATGCACTATTAATATCCGAGAACGCAGGTGTTGCAGCAGCAGCTACATTGTTCAGGTTAAGAATTCGAGAAATAATAGCTACAATTTCTGCACGACTGATTTCTTTATTCGGTCTGAATGTGCCATCTTCATAACCCGCAATAATTCCACTTTCAGTTAAAGCATGAATGGAAGCTTCAGCCCAATGACCGGAAGTATCACTTAATTTATTCCCGTTACCTGCCGCAGAAAGATTAAATACTTTGGCAATAATCGTGGCAAACTCAGCACGGGTAATACTTGCATTCGGATGGAAGGTACCATCCTCATAGCCAGTAACAACTCCCAAATTAACAAAAGTGTTAATGGTGCCATTAGCCCAATGTGAGGTTGTATCTTTGAACTCACCACGAGTGGGATTAGCTTTAGCTTCCTCTGCCTTTTTCTTAAGGTTAGCTATCATTTTCTCGATATTAACCACTTTATCATCAAACTTCACCTCAGGTTTGGGATCCGGCATAACCTCAGGTTTTGGTTCTGGAGTTGGAGCAGGCGTCAAAGGTCCTCCACCTCCACCTCCGCCTGCACCCCCATCTCCATCTCCACCGCCGGATGGAGAAATCGTGTAGCTTGCAGTCATGATCCCGCTAGTTATCATACCCTCATGTACCGCAATCGACTTAATCGTAAGTGTGCTGTTCACTACAATTGGTGTGCTGTACAATAGACTGCTTGTAGTTGGATTACTGCCGTCAATTGTGTAGTAGATCAACGCACCTGATGTTGTGCTGCTGAGCGTTATGCTTGTCCCAGAGGCAACAGCTCCGCCCGCCGGACTTGCAGTAGGCTTTGCCACGTTCGGTGTTGAACCTGCTGTCACAATTATATCTGTCGTTGCCATTTGTGTCCCTTGACCGGCTTGAATCTGATAGGTACCTACTGCTTCTTTATCTCCAAGGGTAATCGTATCGCTATATACGCCACTTACCACATCGACAATATTAAAGTATAGGATGCTTTGATCAGGACGGTAAACTTTAATAATGACCTGTGATAAATCGGATGTGCCCGTTATGTTAATTGGACTACCCGGATGTATTGTGCTAGACACTGGACTAACTGATACAGCTGCTAACGACGTACCGGGAAACAACGCTACGCATAGCACAATAATCAGTGATAAAATCAATGTATTCTTTCTCACGTATGTTTTACCTCTTTTCTACAATTTTCAATATAAAGGTTAGGTTGAAATCTATCGTTTATTTTTAACCTCAATACCAATCCAAATATTCTTCAAAGAGCACATCAAATTCTTCTTTTGTTACTATCGTTGCAAGATTATACCCCATGCTAGTAACATCACTGTCATTCGTACTATTTTCACCAGCTACTAGAAAGGATCTTACCGTGTAATTATTATTGGTCGCGGTATCTGCTAAATTAAAATTAGCTTTGAAAGTTACAAAGTCATCTAAATCTTCAATTGTATAGGACACCGTACTAACTGGTACATCGCCATTCATTAACTGGAAATAAGCAGTCGCTTGTTCGTCATATATATTATACAAATCATAAGTTTCAAGGTTCAAAACCACTTTAGCCGTTGCCGTAATACTTCCAGCTGTCTTATCAACAATGGTTGTCATATAATAAGAGTCTTCCGAATGATAAACATCTTGCTCCATAATGGCTAGTGTATAACCCTCAGCTCTAACAGCGATTCTGTGCTTGCCTTCAAGTAATACACCTTCATGGAACAGGATTTCTCCAGTCACATAATCTTCTCGAATGGTAGCTATGGCTTTGTCATTCGTAATTGTATAATTCTCAGGCTGTATAACTTCACCATCTACTTCTATCGAAGTGATTTTACTTACCCAATCTGAATTAGGTTGGAAAAATATTCCTACTGAAGAGTCTGTAAAAGGACTTGTTTCATTTCTATTGAAATAAGGGACTTGAGCCCCAGCCGTAACTTCGACAGTGTGGCTAATCTTATCTCCTGTACTATCTGTAACATCGAAACTCACTAAAGCGGTACCTGTTTGAATCCCGCGTAGAACCATATAATCGGAGCTATAAGGATAAATTGTTGCTGTTACAACACTCGTATTCAAGCTCTTGATATTGCTGTACCCCATGGATTGACCTTCAGGGTCTGTAAATAATGAATATATATTTAAAAGACTATCTTGATTAATTAATGCACCTGTATCATCATAACGAGCAACCGGCGGCTTGTTTGTACCGATAACACCATCATTTAAAACCTCAAACGTATCAAACCCAACAACTACGCCGCCAGCATTAACCTCAATGACGGAAATAATCTGACCAACAGCTGCTGGTACGAAAGGATTCTTGCTTAAGTTAATACTGTATTGACCTAGTTCTGAAGCCAGTGTGCCTTCGTTAATAGCTGGCTCAGCATCCGTCTGTCCTGAAGTTGCCCAGAAGATATTATTCCCCTGAATTCCTACGAACTTCGTTTTGTTCAGTGTCACCATATCTCCACCCTGCAAAGCTGGCGAAACGGATAGTCCACCCACAACCACTTGTTCAGCCACAACCAGATCCATGCTGCCTTCATCACCGTCATCCGCTCTAGCAGTCACCCTGACTGTTCCAGCCTCTAACCCGGTTAATAGACCTGTTTCCGATTCAATACTAGCGTAATTCTGGGTCAAAAGCTGTTCCCCATCCTCAACATCATATACACTCCAAGTTACGGTCAATTGTGAATCCTCTATCATTTGCAGGCTTGATCCAACGACTATACTGCTTGCATCATTCTGGGCACTCACCGTAACAGGCAATCCCCCTGCAGCCATTGCTCCTGCCGGAAGCGAGGATATTGCTACAACTAGTGCCATTAACATAGACATGATTCTGATTTTCTTCTTTCCACTTGCAGTTACACTAATCCAATGCTTAATCATTTGTTATCTCTCTCCTCTTTCAATATGCTTTTTCGACATTTTTTACTAGATCTACATTACTATAGACCTATTTTATCTATAAAATAACTACTCGTTTGGGGGGGAGAAGCTAAAAAAAAGGGGGGGGGATTTCTGTTATGTAACTTTCAAAACGCTCTATTTTTTTATTAATGGGCTGAATTTATTAGGATGAATAATGGTCTTACCATAATAGCTGTCCCGTAAAAAAAATAGCCGCCAGAGTAATAACCCCTGACGGCTAAAGCTATAGTTATTTGGATTGCTCTAACATGTTCATCAATACAATTACTGCCTCTGCTCTTGTTGTTTGAGCACTTGGATTAAATTCGTTGGCACCCATACCTTTTACAATATCAAGTTCCTTGAGGGCTGCCACAGAACCTTTCGCCCAAGAAGGAATAGCTTTGTCATCTGCGAATGGAGTTGCAGCGATTCCTTCGGTAGGTAACATCAGTGCATTCGCAATCAACATTGCCATCTCAGCGCGCGTTATATTGGCATTCGGTCGGAAAGTACCGTCCTCATAGCCGTTTATAATGCCATTTTGTACTGCCTGTGAGACTGCTTTCTTCGCCCATGAGCTGATCTCAGCTGTATCTGTGAAAATCAGCTCCGCTCCTGCTTCTTGCGACTTCAGAGCGTTCATCAGCATGACGGAGAATTCCGCACGTGTCACAGTATTTTCTGGCTTGAACGTCCCGTCTGGATAACCCGTAACAATTCCGCCGCTTACTGCTTGCTTAATACTTGACTCGGCCCAGTGCCCTGAGATATCGCTAAAATTAACAGCTGGCTTATCTATGACGGGCATTCCCGTGGTTTTATCTACTACGAGTACCGCATACTTCGTAAAGTGAGTTACCTCAACTGTGATTTGGTTATCCTTTATGATGCCGCCTTCGACTTTTACCCATGCCATCTTCACTTCATCATAATAAAATACAGCTACCGTTTGATCGCTCTTTAAGCTTGCTGGACCGAAAGGTAAGGTCAACTTTACCGGTTTAATGAAGTTCTCTGAGAAGTTTTTCAGAACCTCAAATACTGGGCTTGCCAGAACCTCATTATTCGTTAACAAGGGTTCGGTATTCAATACCTTCTCTATCGATAATTTCAGTTCTTGAAGGGAAGCAGCTGCTGGAATAGAGATCTGGATCTCATTGCCTAAGCTAACTACCCCTGGTGTACCAATCGGAAGCGTTATTTTACCATTTGTCGTGATCACTGTATTGTTAATTGGCGCCGTAGGTGTAGAGCTACCACCGTTAGTGACTGGTACAGTTGAGACAGAATAGGGATTGGATTCCGTTATTCCTTGGCCCGTATTACCTGCAAGGCCACCGATGCCTGTATTATCGAGCGTGATGAGATTGGAAGTTGTATTTACATTCGCCTGCGGCGTAAATGTCGCCGTCCATACCATGTCGTCGTTTGAAGAGCTAACCATGCTTAGCGTACCGTTCGCAACCGTTAGGTCATCATTCGTGAAGTCAGTCACCGCTTCCGAGAACGTGATCGTCACTAGTGAAGTCTCGCCAATGACCAGAGATGTATCTGCGATTTCAATTGTTGCCGTTGGCCGGGCTGTATCAATCGCGTAATTGTTGGAGTCCGTCTCACCATCTCCTACATTGCCTACGAGATCACTCACGCCCGTTTGGTCGAGTGTGATCACATTAGTTGTAGCAGTGATGCTATCAGTCGGTGTGAACGTCGCCTCCCATACGATGCCCCCGTCAGACGAACTAACCGTGCTTAACGTACCGTTCGCAATCGTCAGGTCATCATTCGTAAAGTCAGTCACCGCTTCCGAGAACGTGATCGTCACTAATGAAGTCTCGCCGATGATCAGCGATGTATCTGCGACTTCAATAGTGCCAGTTGGCCGAGCTGTATCAATCGCGTAATCGTTGGAGTCGGTTGTACCCGTTCCTGCAAAGCCTAAACCAGTCCTTACACCCGTGTTATCGAGCGTGATAAGGTTAGTTTCATCTGTGACACCCAGATCCGGCGTGAACGTCGCCTCCCACACGACGCCGCCATTAGACGAACTAACCGTGCTTAGCATACCGTTCGCAATCGTCAGGTCATCATTCGTAAAGTCAGTCACTGCTTCCGAGAACGTGATTGTCACCAGTGAGGTCTCTCCGGTGGTCAGCGATGTGTCGATGACTTCAATAGTCGCCGTTGGTCGAGCAGTATCGATCACGTAATTGGTCGAATCGGTCGTACCTATTCCCACATTGCCTGCGCCGTCGATCACTCCCGTCTTGTTGAGTGTAATGACATTGGTCGCTTCTATGATACCCCGGGCCGGCGTGAACGTCATCGTCCACGAAATATTATCAGACGTCCTCAGATCGCTAATCGTACCATTCGCTATTGTCAGGTCTCCATAATCGAAGCCTATCACCGCTTCCGAGAACGTGATCGTAACTGTTGAAGTCTCACCGGTATATAGTGATGTATCGGTGACCACAATGGTGGCCGTTGGCCGAACCGTATCAATCGCGTAATTGTTGGAGTCGGTCGTACCCGTTCCCGCACCAGAGCCATTCCAGACGCCTGCATTGTCAAGTGTAATGTTATTGGTCGCTTTTGTCATGTTAGCATTTGGTGTGAACGTTGCTGTCCACGTGCTGCCGCCATCGATCGAACTAACATTACTTAGCGTACCGTTATCAACCGACAGGTCTGCATTATCAAAGCCACTTACAGCTTCCGAGAACGTGATCGTCACCAATGAGGTATCGCCGATTTTTAGTGATTGTTTGGCCACTTCAACGGTAGCCGTTGGAGGCGCAGCAGCATATACGCTGTCGATTGGTTTTAAAAACAACAGACCCGATACAATAGATAACACTAAAAATAACGTCCCTAATTTCTTTGCAAAATACATATAAATTCCCCCTGCCGGATAAAAGCTAATATACTCATTCTAATAATCTTCTATATATTAACATTCATTCAACACCTAGTTCTAGATTGCAGCATCAAAAAATACTATTTCATTACTTTCTATGCCCATTTATTACGAACTCGTCATGTAGATTAATGCTGTTGAAATGTGGCAGCCTTGGTGCGGCTGGTCATTGCCCAAAATAGAAGAGCTGCAGTACTAACAGAGGCTCCGAGCAAGCATACTCCTTCCCAGCCATAGTGAGCATATATATGGGTCGAAGTGATAGAGCCGAGAGCACTGCCGATGGAATAGAAAATCATGTAACCGGCAGTAAGCCGACTGCGCGCCTCCGTACGCAATGCTAAGATCATACTTTGATTAGTGACATGAACCGCCTGCACCGCCAAGTCAAGAAGAACGATACCAATAGCCAATGCGAACAGCGACCGTTCTGTATAGTTGATTAGCAACCATGATATCAACAATAGAATCAAAGCTACGCCTGTCGTTCTTTGTCCGTAACCTCGATCGGCTAACTTCCCCGCACGTGCAGCAGCCAAAGCTCCGGCAACTCCTACGAGACCAAACGCCCCAATTGCCGTGTGAGAAAGGGATAATGGCGGTGCGCTAAGAGGCAATACTAGTGAAGTCCATAAAATGCTGAAATCCGTAAAAATGAGCAGAGCTAAAATAGCGCGAATGCGTAAGAATCGTTCTTGTACGAACAACATAAACACCGACTTAATCAATTGGGGATAAGACAGTGATTTCACCCTATGCTCAACATTTGGCAACACTCTAAATAGTGCACAAACCATAAGAAGCATCAACGCGGCAGAGACCAAATAGATGGAACGCCAGCCCGCAAGATCTGTTAATATTCCTGCAATGGTTCGAGCAAGAAGTATGCCAATCACAATTCCACTGGTTACCATGCCGACGACGCGTCCTCGTTCGTTAGGGCTAGCCATTGTCGCTGCGAAAGCCACAAGAGTCTGCGTTACAACGGCAAGCAGTCCGACCATAGCCATACCTGCGAATAGTGCCGTGCTTGAGGAGGCACTGCCAACTATCACTAGAGCTATCGTGGATAATAACATCTGACCAATAATCAGTCGGCGCTGGTTCAGTAAATCTCCAAGCGGCACTAGCAGCAACAGTCCCGCTGCATAAAAAATCTGAGTAATCGTAATGACTATGCCAATGGTGGAATAGCTAATACTGAACTCACGAGACAGATTATCGAGTATCGGTTGTGCGAAGTAGATATTGGCAACAGACATCCCGCAGGCGGCCGCAAACAATAATGTCACATAACGGGACATGAAAGAACCTTGAACTGAACCAGATGTGATAATCGTCCCCTCTGACGAATCCGCCTTTACATCAGTATTAACTACTTTTGCTTCAGCTTTCATTTTCACAAAACCCCTATTCCCAGTATTTTAGTAAATACCGATAAAATACAATACCGATCAGTACAATATAACCTCCAGTAAATATAACTCTCACAATCAAATACTGTCAATAAATATCTCGAAATTTCCCTGATACAGCTTGCACATGATCATATTCGGTTAGGATAAGCCATACTAACATTGACAATACAAACGGATAATTATACAATAATAATATACTGTTCGGTACTAAAATAAAGTCGAGAGGTATTGATTATGGGACGAATCCGCGAATTTGACGAAGACAAAGTATTGGATGCAGCAATGCAACTATTTTGGGAGAAGGGATATGAGGCTACCTCATTAAGTGATTTAACTTCTAGAATGGGAATTCAAAGACCCAGTATATATTCGACTTTTGGAGACAAAAAAGAATTGTTCGAAGCCGCACTGCGCAAATACACGATGTCGCACGCTGCTCTCATCCGGACCAGACTTCAAAGCAATCCATCTGTTAAAGAAGCATTTCGCACTTTTTTTGAAGGTGTAATTGATGAGGAATATAAAGAAAGTCCTAGAAGAGGATGCTTTTGCATCAACACTATGGTCGAGCTCGCACCTCATGATGAGAAATTTGAAATCCTCACAAGGGAACATCAAATGTACCTAACGGTCATATTTCAAGAAACCATAGAACGAGGTATACAATCAGGCGAGCTCGAGATCGGGGTGAATGCGAAGGCTGTATCACAGGCGCTGCTCGTATCGTTAATCGGACTAACCGTACTAATAAAGTCTCGTCCAGAGCGATCATTTGTCGATCATTCGATAGAGGTAATCCTTACCCTACTTAAGTAATTGAATGAGTTCAATTCTAACGAATGAGTGGGTCATTCCGTTTCTGCTAGAAAACAAACGTGTCCCCTAACGAGAACACGTTTGTTTGTACCTATCGTATCTTATGAACCCAACCCCGACAAAAGTTTGCTGTAAAGCGCAGTTACTTGATGGGATGGACCTATTCCAAGCTCTTTATACAGGGTTTCTGTGAATTGTATGTATCGTTGCTTCAATGCTTCTTTATTGTTCTGTAGAGCTATGGCCTTCATAAGCAGCATAATTGTTCTTTCTTCCAGCTCATTCTGAGCGCTTAACTTCATTAGTAGTCGAATGGCTGTTTGCGTTTCACCTCTGATTAGTAAGGCGTTGCATAACCGTTGGGTAAAAGATCTATACATCAACGAAAATCGTTCGATCTCGCTCCAAGCCCAGTGGTATGCACGATCCCCGAATAAATCCCCGGTGTAAAGCTGTTCAAGCTCAAGTGCCTGTTCTATATTGGCATCATCAACTACTGCCATCCGTTTACAGCCTTCTTCAAAGCTAATCATGTCTACACGGGCATATTTAAGGTTTAACGCATAATGGCTGCTATCCGAATATAAACTCTCTTTAAGTCCATGATTGTCTAGTAATTTACGCAGCTGATAAACAGTCGTATTTAAATAAATCTCACTGTTCTTTTGATAGATATCACCAAAAATATCTTCGATAATTCTCGCTCTGGATACAAGTCTGCCTTTCTGCAGTAACAAATAGCCAAATAGCTCTGCGCTTTTGCTAGTCTTCCATTTGACTAACACGTTCTGAGCATTTCGAATCTCTATTCCGCCTAGACAATTACATAGGATTCGGATAGAGGAAGTATCATTAACCGCCGGTATATTCACCGATAACATTCCGGCAAGTGCCCTTTGGATGGTTTGTTGAAGTCTATCTTGATTAACGGGCTTTACCATGTAATCAAAGGCATAAACATCAAATGCAGGCAGTGCATATTCTTTATGGGAGGTAACGAACACGATCTTCATTTGTCTGCCGCTCTCCCTTATCCGCTCGGCAAACTCAAGCCCACTTTCTCTCGGCATATTAATATCCACAAAAATCAAATCCACATCATGGTTCATTACATATGAATAGGCCGTCGAGGTCTCCTTGAAGCTTCCCACAATTTCTACTTTATCAACCTTACCCAGCATCCGCTTCATAATTAAATGCATGGCCTTTTCGTCATCGATAATAATAACCTTCATACAGTTGCCCTCCGTCCACTTTGATCCATAGATTGTGCGGAGGCTTTAGAAGGCGCAGGGATTGAGAAATAAAAGGTGCTTCCTTGTGTAAGTGCACTATCCAACCAAATTTCTCCTCCATTCAAGCGAACAAACTCCCTGCATAGAGCAAGCCCCAGCCCGACACCTCGCTCCCCAGCTGTTCCTAATGAGGAGATTGGATAGACTTCCTGTAATAAGGAATTAGCTTGATCAGCCGGGATCCCTGTTCCTGTATCACTAACAGAGATAATTATTTTATCATCTGCATGAACTGCATTTAATCGAATATCCCCTCCATCTGAAGTAAATTTGATCGCATTAGAAAGTAGATTGCGAATAATTAAATCTAGCATTTCTTTATCTGCATAAACATATAGGTTATCCGGTATGTAAGATATAATTTCAATATTTTTACTAACACTCCGAACTTGCATCAATTGAACATTCTTCTGAACCGTTTGAGCTAGATCCCTTATAACCGGATTAAACACCATGCCGCCCTTCTGACTTTGAAACCATTCCAGCAAGCTTTCTACCAATGTAAAAGTATTCTGAATTTGCTGTCTCATTTCATGGACGATTTCATCATGGCTCTCACCACAAGCCTGTACCTCCTCTTCCATCAGTTCCATCAGGTTAATCAGTACTGCTAGAGGATCGCGAATATCATGAGCGACAACATTAAACATTTTGTCCTTGAAAGTATTCAGCTCTGCCAGCTGTCTTGAATGGTCAAGCAATCTTTCTTCGTAATGGACCGTTTCCGTTATATCGCTTAATAGAAGCATCTTACCAACCGACTTCAGATTGCGGTTATTAATAGACGTCATATGAACATTATAGAATCTATCCTGCGATTTCCCTGCAATTCGCACTTTGTTATTCGATGAAGGCTCTTGTACAATGGTTTTCAGCAAATTTGGATAAAGCGAGAATAGATCAGCAGCAGTCTGTCCAATTGCTGTCTTGCCATTCAGACCTTCAATAAGCTGAGCTCCCGAATGATTAACACCTGTTAATCTGTTATCAAGATCAAATACAAAGACGGCATCCTGCATCGATTCAAATACCTTTTGCAGGGCCAGAGGCGCTAATCTCAGCATATTGAATTGATAGATTCCCCACATATAAAATACACCTGAGAAAACAAATCCGAACGGCGAAAGATCAAAAGGCACATTAAAAATACCGCTTATATAAATAATCGGAAACCCAAAAGGACCTAAAGACCCAATCATCATTAAGGCAACTTGTTTCTTCATTCGAGGTATCGCTTTGCGATACATTTGGATCAATAAGCCCATACCAATTACGAAAAAGAAATAGGAATATCCAAGATGAACGATATACAATGGCCCTTTCTCCAAATTAACCAGAGGAAAACCCATGGAGTAATCAATAGACATGCTCCTATAGAATAAATGGTGCCACTCGTTCGTGTAATGGGCAACAAATGTAATCATAGGTACAACCAACAACAAAGCAATAATCGGTTTCCGAAGAAGTGCTTGCCGACCTGTATACTGGGATACCATAATAATCCATATTGTCGCACCAAAAGGGATGCCGATATACTCAATGCGAAGCCAAAAGCGTATTTGCTCCAGAGTCGAGCTAGTTATTTCAAAAGCATACCCGAATGTGTAGAAAGCTCCGGCTAACATGCCTAATCCGTAACTGATTGCAATGGGTAATTGTCTTCTTTTCCAAGAGAGATAGCACAAGACCATTGAGCAGCAGGTGGCCGCCATCAGCAGGGTCGATAGATATAAATTGTAATTCATAGTTAATAGCCCTCGCACAGGAATAAAATTCAAAATCTACTCTTTATGTTAGCAGAAATGAGTCAAATAAACTTATAAAATTATGGCAATAAAAAACGCAGCCCCAACTTGATATGGGACTGTAGGCTCGATTCTAAAGGTTCGTATTCCCACCTTACTTAGGATGAAATCCAACCGCGTTCATACGCTTTTTCCGTCGCCTGCTGTCTAGTCTCTACCCCTAGCTTCTGAATGGCAATCGACAAATAATTCCGTACAGTTCCATCTGTCAGAAACAATTGCTTCGCTATTTCCCTGGTCGACAGTCCCAACCTGGACAATCGCAATACAGCTGTTTCCCGTTCAGTCAGCGGATTGTCTTCCTTCAGGAAAAGAACAGCAGCCAAGTCGGTGCTGATCACCCGCTCGCCAGCCATCACCTTGCGTATAGAATGGATTAAAAAATCGATCGGTTCATCTTTCAATAAGTAGCCATCCACCTTCAACTCCATTGCCTTTTGCAGAAAGCCGGGGCGAGCGAATGTCGTTACGATGATGATTTTCGAGGAATGTCCTTCTTGCCTGAGTTTTTCTGCAATCTCAAGTCCTGAGAGGTACGGAATCTCGATATCGAGTAGACAAACGCTCGGCTCGTACTGCTCAATAGCATCCCATGCCGCCTGCCCATCCTCTGCTTCCGCTACCACTTCGATATCGTCCTCCATGGATAATAAAGCCGACAATGTTCCACGAAGCAATTTTTGATCTTCTGCAATCACTATGCGTATCATCCTGCTATACCCTCCCGTTGCTCGTCAATGGAACCTTATACGTAATGACCGTACCTTTGTCCGGACTAGCACTTATATGCATATCACCCTGCAACAGAGCCATTCGTTCCTTCATCGACTGCAAACCGTTTCCTTCTCCTTGTTTCAAGCAGCCATTGCCGTTATCACTCACTTGGATACAGTAATATTCAGATTCTATGTAGGTTGTAATCGTACATTGCTTGGCTTCGCTATGCTTAATTATATTGGTAATGGCTTCTCTAACGGAAAGTGCCGCCATTGTTTCTGCAACGTTGGATAGAGGAATCATGTCCTCTTCATCCTTTACCACTAATTCAATGCCAGCCTTTTGTAAAACATCGTTTGACAGTTCCACTTCTTTCTTCAGAGAAACAAATTTCATATCGGTAACAAGCTCCCTCACCTGCTTTAACGCATGCCTTGAGGTGTTCAAAATATCATGCAGTTCATGCTTCGCCTTCTCTGGATTGTTCTCCACCAATCTTATCGTTAGCTCGCTTTTCAGTTTAATCATAGTTAGTGTCTGACCGAGCGTGTCATGAAGATCTCTAGCAATCCGGTTACGTTCCTCTTCCTGAATATACCGTTCAAGCTGGGCATTGGCGACATCCAGCTTTTCTTTCAAGATCTTCGACTTTTCTCTTGTATGAACGACAATCGATGTTGTCAGCTGAGCAGCCATAATGGGAAAAAACATCGTCGAAAAAACCGCAAACGGGCTGCCTTCATTCAACCAGCCGAATAGAACAAACATAGCTGCAATTCCAGCCATCCCCGTAATCATTATCGCCTTCCGATTAGCCCTTCCCAGCAGATCAGCAAATACAAATCCGTACATTAGAATCCAATTGTCGGCATAAACAGCAAACGCCACAAGCAACGAGCTTCCAACGAGACTGGCCATGAGTAGACGCCAGTCGCGATACCATAATCCAACATAATGAGAACCAAGTAGCAACAAAATAAATGTAAGCTTGAAGACTAGATTCACGGAGCTATTTTCAATGAAAACCTGATATATTAAAAAGCTAACCAATAAAGCATCAATAATAAGATATTTTTCTACCTGATCTGCAGGGTACCATTTTTTCAGCATCGTTCATACACACCTTATCCGATCATCAATCGGTCTATGATTTTCCTATGATACCTGAAGTAAATCTTCGTGCTGATTCCATGGGACCATAATTGAATTGCTTAAGCCATATGGATGCAAAGAGAATTTGGAAATAACAGATCGCCAGCCAGATCAATACAATGGTTACCGAATTGACCTTGCCGCCTAAACCAAAGCCCCATCCATAAAATAGGACTGCAGCAATGATATTTTGCATCACATAGCAGCTAAGCGACATTCGACCTACCTGTTCAAGTTTGCTCCACAGCCATAGCTTTTCATTGGCTTCTACCAGCTTAGCGATTAACCCGATGTAGCCAAGAGCAAGGACTGGCGCAAATAAATAGCGTACGGGCAAATCAAAGTAGCCGCCGGGCACAAAAATAAGTAAATTAAGCGGAATGCCTACAACTAGGCCGATGTTAAGAAGCTTCTTCCTTTTCTTTGAACCATCCTCATCAGAAGCAAAGAAACCAGACCTCATCATACGTATGCCTAGCAGGAATAGAAAGATGTTCATTGGAATTACAAATAAAACCTCTGATCGCAGTATAGCAAATTGGGAAAGCCGATAACCTACCTGCTGAAGCCAACTGCCGTCCTTATATAATAATACTGTTCCATTAATGTCGCCTAAGGAGATATGAGCGCCTGTTGCGCCAAGATACATTCCGACACCCAAAATAAGCAGCATAATCGTTCCATGTAGTCCGCCAATGATTTTCATCGCTCTGCGGATTGCACGGTCTCCGCCTTTTACAATAAAAGCTGTAATAATTGCTGTCATTCCATAGCTCATCAAAATATCATATTCCATCACTAGCGTGAAATGAATAAATCCCTCTGTAATTAGAATAATCGACGTCCATATATAAACCCCAGGCCATGCGTTGCCCCTTCTTAATGCCTGCTGATACTTCATCTCAAGTCCGATCCCGAACATAATCGTGAGCAAGCCAAGGAGCTTCCCATTGACCAAGAATAGAACAAAAACCCTTACAAATTGTTGAAAAGATGACCACCACTCATTGTGATCAAAGGTAAATATATAATTCAAGTCCCCCATATAAGCAAAAATCCAAATATTCGTTCCAAGCGTTCCCATAATAGCAAAACCTCTTAAAATATCCAACAGGCGTAATCTGCTTTCATTGCCTTTCATAACGTTCATCATCCCTTCCTTCTGTTCGTACTTCCATCTTATCTCTGAACAGAAACAGGCGATATTCACAGCAGTCATCCACTTGGTATGACAGTGTCATATAAAGGGTTAATTTGAGGCAGGTTTTGCTGGAGAGCTTGTTTCTGAAATGACAAAATACCCTTCTAAGCAGAAGGGGGAAGCTGTCAGTTGAAGCACGGCAACAACCTTCTAGCTGTATTTACTGATATTGCTCGTAGAGCTGGCGAAACTTCTCTGAAGGCTGCAGACCGAGTTCTAGAGACAGCAATTGTGTATAATGCTCATAATGATGATGGAAGGACAGCCAATCCCCCATGGATCCGAGTATATTCAACAGCAGGAGAGTTGACTCTTCTTCGAACTCATTGCGGGATACCATTCTCCTAGCAATGTCCGCTGCTTCCGTAAATCTCCCTCGATCCAGGAGCCAGCTTGCAAGACGCTTGGCATAGGAATCGTATATAATCGCTAATCGCTCACGCTCCACAGTTGCCCACTCAAAGGACTTATTCTCAAACAGCTCACCTGTATACTGCTTCTCTAGTTCTATTGCCACCGCTTCATTGGCTGTATTGATCTCGGATAATTCCATCACAGCCTGCTCGAACCGAATAAAATCGACATCTGTTTGATTCAAGTCCACGCGATACTGTTCTTGCCCTGATAGGATCATTTCCTTGAAGCCATGCAGCGAAAGCGCTCTTCTAATCTGATAAACGACCGTATTAAGATACATTTCCGCATTCTTAAGAGCCATATCTGGAAAAATATCTTCCAGAACTCGAATTTTACTTACACTTCGCCCCCGATTAACGAGCAAATAGGCGAAAAGCTCCATGCTTTTCTTCGAAGCCCATTTAACCGCTCCGACTTGCTGGCTGTTAGTCTCGAAACAGCCTAATCCTCGAACTAACAGTAGATTCGGCAAGAGCTCGCTACTATTATCTTCTAGGGAAGAACCGCGTTTACTAGCTGCTCTCTTAATTGTCTGCATCAGACGCATTCTGGATATTGGCTTAACCATATAGTCCAATGGATATACATCATAGGCATCCATCGCATATTCGGCATGAGAAGTAGTAAATACGATATCCAGATCAGGACATAACGAACGCAGACTGCGGGCCAGTTCTAACCCATCGTCCGCAGCGATCTGAATATCCAGAAAGGCAAGATCAACCTCACTCACCCGAACAAGTTCCAGCGCCTCTGATGCATTATTGAAGCTTCCGACTAGTACTACACCTTCCATCTCCGACAGCAGCCGCTTCATTATGAGCAGCATGACAGGCTCGTCGTCAACGATGAGAACTTTCATCACTCTGCTCCACCTCTCATAGTGAAGTGAAATACACTTCCTTGCCCTAGCTCACTCTCCACCCATATACGCCCACCGCTTAATTCTATGAACTGCTGACTTACAAGCAGTCCAAGTCCTGTCCCTTTTTCTCCTAAGGTGCCCATCACTGAGTGGAGTTGTCTCTCGCCAAATAGCTGACGGACCTGCTCCTCTCCCATCCCCACCCCATTATCTTGGACAGAAATGACCACCATGTCATCGGATAACTGGGCAAACACATGAACCGAACCGCCTGCTCCAGTGAATTTGATGGCGTTGGTTAACAAGTTGCGGAGAATTAATCCGAGAGTTTCTCGGTCAGCGTACACATGGGTGCCTAAGGCAATTGTATGATCTACACTTATTTGTTTGGCATCACTTTTAATATGCAGCATATGACAGCTTTCCTCCACCACCTCAGACAGCTCCAGTAGCTGTGGACGAAGCTTCATGTCTTCCCGCTGACTGCGAAACCACTCTAGCAAATTATTAGTCATTCCAAGTGTATTACGAATCTGATCGCCTAGATTCTCAATAATTTCCCTATGGTCATGATCCAAACGATCCCTGTCTGCTTCTAGTAATTCAACGAGTTGAAATTGCAAGGCCAATGGACTACGAATATCATGCGATACGATTGTAAACAGTTGATCCTTCAATTGGTTCAACTGTGCAATCTGCTCCAGATGCCGCTCTTTTTCCGTAATATCAACGATAAGAGAAATACTGCCTTGCCCTTGCTTACGCAATATATGTAATGGATACACATTCACACTGTAAATTCTTCTTTCCCCATTCAGCCAAGCGTCAATCTCGACACGGCCTTGTTGCATAGACTTGCTAAGCTTATGCCATTCTGGCCAAGGTGCCAATAATTCTGTTATATTCCGGCCATCAATAGCTGCACAGCCCATCTCAGAAAACCACTCAGAAGCCCGTTTATTGCTATCGATGATCTTACCTGAAGCATTCGCTATTACAATACTTTCCTGAATCGTATCGAATACAATATTCCTAGCAATTGGAACGGTAGAGAAGAACTTAATCCGCAAGGTAATGACCAACATAATTGTTCCAATAAATCCACAGTAAACGGACAACGGAAGCAGCCAGGACGACCATTCAGGATTCATGAGTTTGACAATCTCTAGAACAAGCGGAAATGAACTCAGAAATAGAACCCACATCCCTGGCTTACGAAAATCACTGCGAATGCTCCGTATATATTGAAATAGACAATAAATACCTCCTGCCATAACGCAGTAACAAATAACCGAGAAAGCAATGGAATAGATGCTCCTCGTCACAATTAAATGTCCGTTGTAGAGCTCACTCATGCGATAAATGACATGAAGCTCGGAATCAAACCACGATAACAACGACCAGAGCGCAAATATCATGAACAGCATGATCTTCCATCGAAGCTTTAATAATATGTCGCGACCGATCAGCTGATAAACAAATAGCAGAAAGAAAGGCACCATTAAATTAATAGCCGTAGTCTGAATATGGCGAAAAACCAGCTTGTCCATTAATAAATCGCTGCTCTTCTCCAGAATGATACCACTTGAGTAAACAATCCGGCATACGATCAGACCGACGAGATAACTTACTCCGCGTTCTCTTCTAAATCCGTAGACAAAGAACAAGATAACGCCCATCATAATCAATGATGCAATCATAAAGATAAACTCAACAGTGGAATTCATAGAATAGTTCCCTTGATGTTCGGCGTGAACAATATATTAGTTGTATACTGTTTCTTCCAATATAGTATACGGAACCATAAGGTGCAAGGCGTTCTCATTATGTACCTCCTAGTTTCAATTAGGGTTTAAATTTATTTTACCGCCTGCAAAAGGAATACGATCGGTTCATGTCGAATAATCAGGCATTATGCGAATGAATACAACCTTATTTACATTCAAAAATATTACCTTAATGATATTATTTCTTTGTTTGCTTCTCGGCTTACGGTGGTCTTGGACCGCTATTTTCCCCTCCTCCGAAAAGCCACATCCGGTCGATGGCGTACTTGACATGCGTGGCTGGGATTTTGGGCATTCCTCACCTATCTCATTGGATGGTCAATGGGAGTTCTTTCCATCAAAGCTATATTCTTATACCGACACTTCTAAGATGGAGGATGACTCTTTTACTTTCGTTCAAGTGCCAGGAGATTGGCAAGAAGCTTTTCCTAAAGAGCCTGAATCCTCTTTCGGGTACGGCACCTACCGACTGCGCATTTTAATCGATCCACTGGAGCAGCCCGTCTCGCTTTGGCTGAAAAAGGTTCAATCAGCTTCTATCGTGGAAATAAACGGTTACAGCGAAGGAGAAATTGGGAAGCCTGCCGCAAACCCCAGTGATTATATCCCTAAGAGAGTATCTTATACGAGTACTTACACGAAACAAGGCGTTCAAGAACTCATCATACTCATTCAAGTAGCGAACTACGAGGATCCTTACAATGGAGGAATTATGCACTCCATTCGATTTGGCTCTCAGGCATCCATAGATAAGGAACGCTGGTATTCCATTGGTTTCCAACTGATTACCTTCGTTGTCCTGCTGCTTCATGGTTTTTACGCATTCATCTTGTATTTATTTAACCGCCAAGAAAAGTCTTTGCTTATATTCTGCATGCTTGCTTTGTTAGCAGGAATAACCATTGTGTCCGATCACGATAATTTGCTTATGTTATGGCTGCCTATCAATTACGCCTGGTCTATCAAAATTAGATTGCTCTCGTATATGTGGCTGGCCTTCTTTATCCTTTATTTTTTTAGAAGGTTTACTTCGGTGAAGCAAAGCGGCATTTGGTTTCTCATTTATTCGGCCATGCTTGTTTCTTATTCAATATTTTTGCTCTCGGCACCAACTCTGCTTGTCCATGTAACCTATCATTTTAGGATTTTTAGCCTCATGTACTTATTCCCTTTTGTATGGGTAATCTACTTAATAGGAAAGATATACTTCACAACAAAAACCGATGAAGATGCCGTATTCCTGCAACTCTCTGCTGCGGCTGTGTTGTCCAGCGCGATATGGGGGGCTATAAGCTCTTACGTCGCATTTCCTGTCGTTTATTATCCGATAGATATCATTGCGGCGATTATAGGCTTCTCGACGTATTGGTTCAAAAAGTATTTTCGCAAGTCTCATGAAAACGTTCTGCTGAATCGTCAGCTACTGGAAACAGACAGGCTAAAAGACCAATTTCTTGCCAATACGTCACATGAACTAAGAACTCCGCTGCATGGCATCATTAATATCGCAGAAACCGTACTAAACCAAGAAAAGGAAAGGCTGAATCAGCGCAGCCTTAAGGATATGGAGTTACTCGTCACGATAAGCCGCCGTATGTCCCACATGCTGGCCGATCTACTCGATGTTGCGCAGCTGCGGGAACATCGCATCGTGTTGCAAAAGGAGCCTTTGCTCATTCAATCGATCCTGCCAAGTGTAGTCAGCATGCTTCATTTCTTGTATGAGAGCAAACCTATTCATTTAAAAGTGGACGTCGAAACATCCTTTCCTGCTGTAATGGCCGATGAAAAAAGATTGGTTCAAATTTTGTATAACTTATTGCATAATGCGATCAAATATACGGAACGGGGAACTGTTTCTGTTTCCGTTGAAAGGACTGCCGGACAAGCTTTAATCCGTGTTATCGATACGGGTGCCGGCATGGACGAGGAGACGAAGGCCAAGGCCTTTATTCCTTATGAGCAAGGGCCTCATGGCATAAACGAAGGAGGCGGAATCGGGCTTGGATTAAGCATCTGCAAACAATTAATTGAGCTTCATAATGGTTCCTTAACTATTCAATCGGAACTGGGCAAAGGATCGGTGGTTAGCTTTAATCTGCCGTTAGCCGATTCGTCGTCCTCTACTCTATCTATATTGCAACAGCCCCATGTTCTGTCTGAGGTGGAAACAACGGACCCTGCAGCGGTCGGTTGGGTTAACATCGGAAGTGCAAGCAATTTGGTCGCGGCTTCCATTGAATCTTATCCAAGCCTGTTAGGCAGCGATAATGTTAAAATTCTTGCGGTTGATGACGACCCTGTCAACCTAAAGGTGCTTGTCTCTATCCTTTCAACGGAGTCCCATATGATTAAGACGGTGAGCTCCGGTGAAGAAGCGCTGCGTGTTCTTGACGAGCAGCAATGGGATTTAATGATTATAGATGTCATGATGCCGCATATGTCCGGTTATGAGTTAACACGGAAAGTAAGGGAATATTATTCCTCATCAGAACTTCCGATATTGCTGTTGACAGCACGTACCCAGACCGCTGATATTTACACTGGTTTCTCATCAGGTGCCAATGATTACGTAACTAAACCCGTGGATGCTCTAGAACTAAAATATAGGATTAGCGCATTAACAAGGCTCAAGCAATCCTTGCACGAAAGCTTGCGAATGGAAGCTGCTTATTTACAAGCGCAAATCCAGCCCCATTTTCTGTTCAACGCTTTAAATTCCATTCTATCGTTAAGCGTGGTTGATATTGACAGAATGCGCAAGCTATCCGAAGCTTTCACTGAGTTTTTGAGAATAAGCTTTGATTTTTTAAATACGCAGCATTTTGTCGATCTATCGCATGAATTAGAGTTGGTTAAAGCTTATCTTTATATCGAAAAGGAGCGGTTCGAAGACAGGTTAACGGTAACATGGGAGGTTGATCCTTATTTCGAGCTTCAGCTCCCTCCGCTTACGATCCAGCCGTTGGTTGAAAATGCGGTGAAACACGGTCTTCTTAGCCGAAGACAAGGCGGCACGGTTCATATACGCGTTATTCGCCAAGGCCATTCGGCGTTAATCGAGGTTAAAGATGACGGAATTGGCATGGATCAAGAAACGGTTGACCAGTTGTTAATCCGGTCTGATAAGAGAAGACAGGGTGTCGGGCTGTATAATACGAATCGTAGATTAAAGAAACATTATGGTCATGGCTTACTTATTCAAAGTAAGCCCGACGAGGGAACATCCATCTCCTTTATTATTCCGCTAACAGACATTACGTCTGATTCACAGTAACGAGTCTGAGCAAAAAATATACTCCTGTATACAAAGACAAAACCACTCCTGACTGAACCGCCCCCCAATTGTTAACAACCAACAATTGGGGGGCGGTTCATGACATGGGGTGGTTTCTTTAATCTACGCCAAGATGCTCAACCTAGGTTTCGCTAACTGTTTTTCTAGTCACGGCTTTGCTGGTTTCTTCTACTTCCTCGGTATTCCCCGCACGTTTAATGAAGAATGAGAGCAACAGACCAACAACTCCGATTCCAATAATGACAAGATAAGCATCATTAATACCTTGGATAGTGGCTTCCATCAGGATATGCTCCTTAGTAGCATTCGCTGCAGCACCAGCAGCCATCATATCTTGGAGATGAGCAGTCGTACGGTTTGCCATAACC
The DNA here is from genome assembly GCA_048976605.1 of Pristimantibacillus sp. Classification (GTDB taxonomy): domain Bacteria; phylum Bacillota; class Bacilli; order Paenibacillales; family Paenibacillaceae; genus Pristimantibacillus. Next base: position 80,071 of record JBHGUX010000017.1, read on the forward strand.
GTTACAAGCAGAGAAGTACCTATCGCACCAGCTACTTGCTTAATTGTGTTGGAAATCGCTGTACCATGCGCATTGAGTCTTGCTGGCAGTTGGTTCAGACCTGCCGTAGTGATTGGCATCAGGAACATGGCCATCCCGAAGCGTCGACCTGTGGACATCAGAACCAAATAAGTGTAGCTGGTGGAATCGGTCAAATTAACAAAGCCGATCGTAGTCACGATCGTAATCGCCATCCCGATGATCGACAGCCACTTCGCTCCAAACTTATCGAACAGTCTTCCTGTCACCGGCATCATTAATCCCATTAGAAGCGCGCCAGGAAGCATCAATAGTCCGGATTCCAGAGCCGTGTATCCACGTGCGCTCTGCAAGTATAGCGGAAGCAGCATCATATCAGCATACATAACCATCGTTACAGCAATATTAATAACGGTAGTTAGGGAGAACATACTATATTTGAACGCTCGAAGATCAAGCAACGGGCTCTTCACAACCAGCTGTCTCCATGTGAACAAGATCAAGGAGACCACACCGATAACAATAGTAAGAATCACTTCCACGCTTGACCAACCCTTATTTCCAGCGCTGCTGAAGCCGTAAAGGAGAGTACCGAATCCAATTGTTGAAAGAATGACGCCCCACACGTCTATTTTAGGATAAGTTCGTTCAGCTACATTTTTCAGGAAGACAAAAGCAACTGCAATAACGATTACAACAATTGGAATCATTCCATAAAACATCGTACGCCAAGAAAATTGCTCAATAATATAACCTGCGATTGTAGGACCAATTGCAGGAGCAAAAATAATTGCGAAACCAACCATTCCCATAGCGGCACCTCGCTTATTAGGAGGGAATACCGTCAGAATGACATTCATAAGCAGCGGCATAATGATACCGGCGCCAGCAGCTTGAATTAAACGCCCAGCTAACAGGATCTCGAAGCTAGGAGCTACTGCCGAAACAATGGTTCCAAGGAGGAAAATGACCATGGAAGCTTGGAATAGCTCACGGGTTGTGAATCGTTGCATTAGAAACGCAGTGATCGGAATAAGAACCCCGTTAACCAACATATAACCGGTTGTTAACCATTGAGCGGTAGACGCCTCAATGCTGAAGTCGACCATCAGCTCTGGCAATGCAACACTCATAATGGTCTGATTCAATACGGCGATAAACGCACCCAGAATCATGACAAACAATAAGGGACCTTTCTTAATGGAACTTCTGTCAAAAGCTAGACTATTACTCATGATGCTTATGCTCAATCCCTTCAAATTCATCCTGAACCTAATAAACACTTTGTAGTATAATAAGCTCAATGTAAAAAATTATAGTGATCTCTCTTACATTTCACAAACAACAAATTCTCGAAAAGTGTTTATTAGTTTACAGTGGAGCAGAATCTGTCGTCTAGTCTGAGAATAAACTACATAATAGAATACAATTGTCGCATAGAGCATTCATAGAGAAAAGAAGTGAGAGTCCATTGCCAACAAAACGTACCGATCCGCGTGTACTTCGCACACGCCAATTAATTCGAGATGCCTTTATTGATTTGCTTCAGGAGATTGACCTTGAGAAAATAACAGTGAATCGTATTACCGAGCGCGCTACCATCAATCGTGTTACTTTCTATCTCCACTACCGGGATATTCCGGAGTTGCTTGAGAAGCTGGCTGAAGACATGATTAATGAAATTCGAACGATCCTGAATACTATTCGGAGTGAATCTCCTTCCATAGAAGTGGATTGGTCCATATTGGTCAAAATGCTTGAGCACATTGCGGAAAATTCGAAGTTTTACAAGGTGCTGCTCGCTTCAAGGCGCGTACCAATCTTCACCGATCAACTTTATGCGCTAATGGTTGAAATCATTACAAGACGAGATGAATACCGAGTCGATACCTTATCGGCTTCAGCTGTAATCGTTCCGAAAGATATCGCCATCTGGTACGGAACCTCCGCCTTCATTGGTACAATTGTCTGCTGGCTTCGCGAGGATATGCCCTACACGCCACAATATCTTGCTAAGCAGCTTTCTCTGCTATTTCGTATGCATCAACATACAGCCCCTCCCATAGAAACGCAATGACCATCTTCTGAACACGAAAAGGGCTCCGCTAACGGAGCCCTTTTGCCTATCCACCACTGCCTATTTCCCACTATCTGTTGAGTTGTCCCAACATTCTACGTTCTCCAGACCCTTAATACTGTCTTTAAAAAAGACAGGGTCCTTCCCTTCCCGCTTCTGTCGCTTGTAATCAGACAAGGCGGCAAAGGCTACTTTCGATAACAAGAAGATCGCTACTAGGTTGACGATCACCATTAAACCCATAAATAAGTCGGCCAAATCCCATACTAATTGAACCTGTGCCACAGAACCAAACAAAATCATTGCTAGAACACTATATCTATACCATACCACCAGCGATTTCTTTGATTTCAAAAACTCGATATTCGTCTCACCATAATAATAATTTCCGATCAACGTACTGAATGCAAACAAGAATACCATTATGGCCAATGATCCCGATGCCCATGAACCGATATGCTCGCTTAATGCAGCTTGCGTCAGCTTGATTCCATCCAATCCCGGCTGCTTATACGCATCGGACAGCAAGATGATAAAAGCCGTACTCGAACAAATAACTAACGTATCTATAAGCACGCCTAACGCTTGCATTAGTCCTTGCTTAACGGGATGACTTGTCGTTGCTGTTGCTGCCGCATTCGGCGAGCTCCCCATCCCCGCTTCATTCGAGAATAGACCACGTTTCACACCTTGTAGAATTACTGCACCAAAAGAACCGCCTACGACTTGTTCCAATCCGAAAGCACTCTTCATAATAAGCGCCAGAACCTCCGGCATTTTTGTAATATTGATAAGTACGATGCATAAGGCAGCGCCGATATAAACAACAGCCATTACAACTACAATATATTCGGACATTCTCGCGATACGTTTGATACCGCCGAAGATAATCGTCGCAAATGCAATAGCCATTATAAGCCCTACGATGATACGATTGATACCGAATGAATTCTCAAAGGCAACCGTAATTGTATTAGACTGAACCGCATTGAATACTAGACCAAAAGACAATGTAATCAGCACTGCAAATAACGATCCCATCCAACGCTTGTTCAAGCCCTGTTCCATATAATAGGCAGGTCCGCCACGGAACCCGTTCTTATCCTTAACTTTATACACCTGTGCTAAAGTACTTTCAATAAAGCTTGATGCCGAGCCAATAATCGCAATAATCCACATCCAGAAGATTGCGCCTGGTCCACCTAAAGAGATCGCAATCGCAATACCTGTAATATTGCCTGTCCCAACCCTTGCTGCCATGCTGATACAGAAGGCCTGAAAGGAAGAAATACTGTCTTTAGATTTTACATTGGATCCTTTAAGGACGACGAACATTTCCTTAAACATACCCAATTGTACAAATTTCGATCTAATGGTGAAATACAGACCGACACCAATAAGCAGGATAATCAATATTTTCGACCAAAGAAAATCGTTTGTTGCCGTAATCATACTCTCTAATATTTGCTGCACGTAAATCCGCCTCTCTTGCAAGCTTATTACTATGTATTGTTTGTTACTTTCTCATTATTTATTTTTCAGTCGTCGGCAAGTAAATGTACAACAATCGATGGAATGAACGCGTATAAACTAGAAGGATAGGCCTGAAACAAAATGGCCCCGCAGATGATATGATCATCTTCGGAGCCGTTTTCTCGCACATAAGGTTAGGTCCTAACAATATCGGCGACGCATAAGCATTATATTCCTATGATCCTCATTTTCTCCGTTACTGCTTCGATTCTACCATCCATGTCCGTCCCGTCAAACTTCGCAAGCTTCAGCTCGCTTACGATTTTGCCGTCGCGCATAAACATAATACGCTCCGTCCGCGCCGCAACCTTCGCGTCGTGAGTTACGAGCATAATCGCAGTACCGTCCGTGTTGATTTCAGAAAATATGTCCATAATCTCCTGTGCGGATTTTGAGTTAAGCGCGCCCGTTGGCTCATCACCGAAGATGATTTTCGGGCTATTCAATAGCGCACGACATATTCCCGCACGCTGAAGCTGACCACCTGAAACCTGAGTAATGTCGCGCTGTTCAAGCTCCGCAATGCCTACCCTCTTCATAAGTGCTCTTGCCTTCTCCGAAATTTTTGCAACGTTGTTTCTGTTGTCGCGCATGGACGGAAGAATGATGTTGTCTAGGATATTCAGATTTTTTAGCATAGTCGGCTGCTGAAATACAAATCCCATTGTTGTTCTACGTAGATCTGAAAGCTCATTCTCTCCAACCGCTGATAAATCTCTGTCGTCGAAAACGACCTTTCCACCATCAACGTTGTCCATTCCGCTCAGTGTAAACATCAGCGTTGATTTTCCCGAACCCGATGGACCCATTACCGCAACGAACTCGCCCTCGTTTATTTCAACGGACACTCCGTCGAGAACATTGTGCTTTTCATCGCTATCGCCGAAAGATTTTACAATATTATTACCGATAATAATATTCTTCATAGGCTACTCCTTTATATGTTCGGATATTATTATTTTCCCCGCGCCTGACGCGCCGATAATGGTTGCAATAAGCACCGAGCATGCCATCATCAGCGGACAAAGCAGGTACGCCGAAAGTGGATTGACCACAAACATAAATGACGACGCTCCGAACGAGGAAATAACCGCACCTGCAAGTACCTCTCCGAGAGTGTTTGCCAAGAGTGTTCCGAGAACAATTCCGACAACTAGAACGAATAAAGATCGCGAAACATACTGCACCGCAATATCTGAGTTTGTAAAACCTAACGCTTTCATTATGGCAATGGACGATCTGTCCTTTGCTATAAGCATTTTCATGAACAACACTGTAACTAGTATCGTTATAATGAGCGCAATGGCAATTGCGGCATTGGCAGCCTTACCGACCGAGCTTATTGTTGATCCGAATGTCTGTTTAACAAATTCATCAATACCTGAAATCTTTGCAAAACCATACCTGTCCGCATAATCCTTAATTCTTTCATCGACAAGAGATTTATCCGAAAGCTCTACAGAGATAACGCTCCACATCATGTCTGCGGAATTGTCGATAAAAACAGCCTTTGCGGTTTTACCGCCGTTGGTAATGTCGGAATAAATTCCGCTTACCGTTAGATTCTTCTCTTTCCCCTCAATCACCAGTGTAACGACATCTCCGACCTTTTTACTCAGCTCATCGGCGTTCAAAGCCGAAAGTGCTATTTCGTCTTTTGCTGCGGGTGCTCTGCCCTTGGAATATTCTATAGGGAATATCGAATGGTCGCCGAGTTCAATTTTTATATTTTGCTCCGATCCATCTTCCGTTTTTGCTTTGAATGTTTTTGTTGTAAGGAGTGCATACTTTGAAACGGAACTGTCGCTGCTCATAGACTTTAAAATCTCAGCCGCTTTTTCAGAAATATGGTCGTTCTGTTGAATGTCAATGCGTATATCGTAGTTTCCAATTCCCATATATTGAATGAAGCTTTTCGAGGAAATCGTGTTGTACAGGTTCTGAGGAACAATAATGATAAATGCCGAAATCACAAGTACAGCGAGCATTGTGGCATAAAGTTTTTTCCTTGCTAGAACATCTTTGATACCGAGAAAAATATTGGTGTTAAACAGCCTGTTTCTGTTCAGACAAAAACGCTTTGCGCCCACGTTTTTATTCGATAATAAGGTTCCAAAGCGTATTGCTTCCGCAGCGGATATTTTTCGAAAGCGTTTCAACACCCCGCTTACATAGGCAATAATGGCAAGGAATACAATCAGTATGCCGATTAATCCGAAAAGCAAGGCGAATAAAGAATTTTCACTTTCTCCCATATAAAGCCGTATATTTTCAAGAAGCATGCCTTTAAACCTAATCGAAAGTGCAAAACCGAGTAAACTGCCTGCCGCTGCAATCGCTGCGTATTTGACAAGATAAAGCTTCTTTATGTCCGAAACACGCAGCCCAATTGCCTTCATAACACCAATTTCGCGATAGTCGTCTTCGATTTTGGCAAGCAGCGTAAAGCGTATGCACATAAATGCGATTGCAACAACAAGTGCGCTTACAAGAAGTATAATCGCAATCATCATCCCATCGGAAAGTGCGTTAATCATTTTGAAAAGAGGATATGTAATCGTTGGTCCGTTTGCTTCAAGTCCTGCGGAGGCATAAGCAGCTTCAAATTCTCCAAGCACCGACAAATCCTTTAATCTGAACTCAATCAGATACTCCATACTTCCAAGATTTTGTATCTCTGAGTAATCATTTTCGCTGACAAGAAATCTCTTTGAGGAGGCGAGTGAGGCATTCATTTGCGAATCGCGGAGAAATCCTGCAACGGTAAATTCCTTCCCGCTTATTACTGCTTTGTCACCGACCTTTGCGGTGTTATCCTTCATATAGCTTATTGGAACATAAACCTCGCCGTCGGATACGTTTATGATGTTACCTTCAAGATCAAGAAGATAATCGAATTTCTTGCTCTGTTTGCTAAATCCGTTATCCTGAACGCTGTTCGCAAGCGAACTATCCCCCAACATAATCTGCGTTCCGTCTATGTTGAGAAATTCAAGCACCTGAAAATCATCGACATTACTATTTTGCTCCGTAAAAGAGGTAAGCCTCGTCGTATCAATTTCACCTGTATGCATCTGCACAAAATGTGGAGTTTTTGCTTGTGTCATAAGCGTATCTAGCGCACCCGAAAGATTAACAACGAGTATCGCCGCGAGCGAAACAAGCATAGCCGCTGCTGCCACAAATATCATTGTTGTCAGTGTTATCATTTTGCTTTTTATAACGTCATTGCGGATTAATCTGAAATACATAAGTCACCTCTGATTCAAGCTTTTTAATCGAAGGAGCTTCCCCATTTATTCAATGCTATCTACATTTTTTTCACCAAACATCTGCATAACGTACATAAGACTTCCACTTTCAGCACCAAGCAGCCTTTCTACGTTGAATATAAACGCCTGTATGCGCGATGCCAGCTCCTCGTTCGTCATTTCAACCATATCATCATCAAATACAGTATTCATGTAGACGACAACCATTTCCATGCATTCATAGGGGTACGGTGTGCTGAACAGCCCTTGATCAATGCCCTCGCGAATGATTCCAGTCAGTATCGGGGGAACGCCATTTATGATGAACTTTTGTATTTTCTGATGCATAAGCGCATTCTGTGGCTTGTGAATATGCTCCATTATTTCCTCGCTGCTTCCACCACTTAGGTTCAGAGCCAATACAGCCCGAATAATGCGCTCGTTTAATGGGATGTTCTTATTTGCGGCAGCTTCCTGCGCCGCGTCTAAAAGACGGTCACTATACCGGTCAATTAGTGCGTCCATAATATCCTCCTTCGACTTGAAGTGATAATATAGCGTTCCACGCGCAATTCCGACCTTTTCAAGAATATCGTTTGTACTTGTGCCGTCAAAGCCCTTCTGACCGAAAAGCTCATCCGCCGCGTCAAGTATTTCGTTCTTGCGTTCATCAGCATCTTTTCTCATATTTGCCCCTTCTTATCGACCGACTGTCTGTCGGTAAAATTATATAGCATTCTAATTAGAATCGTCAAGAGTAATAGGCTCTACCATGTAAGACATTCGGCAGAGCCTGATATTTAAATGTCGAACAGCTTGCCGCCAGTTGCCTCAAATAGTCTTGCGTACATTTTTAGCGCATAATTATCTGTCATACCCGCAATATAGTCGCAAACTAACCGCGCATTATGGCTGTCAGAGGATACACTCCACCAGCTTTTTTCATCGGCTGGCAGCAGCTTCTTGTCGTTTAACATCGCTTCAAACAACTTCTCTATTATTCTACCGCCACGCCATTCAAAGGTCTGAATCCGTTGAGACAAAATAACATGTTCGGATACAAGCTCCTTCAAGTCTTCAAGAAGCTCTGTAGTACCCAATGGCATTACTGCTTTAAACCTAAGCCGTTTAGACGAGAGACCAGGCATCCTTTTTTCTACTGTTATATCATTAATAAATCCCGAAACAAGATCAGCGAATAGTTGGTTTACTCTAAATTTATCATCACCATTGTCTGAGAAGAATCTATCTATAGCAGCAGTAATCCTATCTGAAGTTGTAGTTCTATGACGCTCAAGCACCCCACAAAGATGCGTCTGCTCAATAAGATTTAGCTTCAAAGAATCCTCCAAATCGTATGTAGCATAAGCAATATCATCTGCATACTCAATAATGGAACACTCTAGTGTTTTATTGAATGTTTTGCGATGCTTTCCATCTTCAAACTCTGAATATTCTAGTAGATATTTTTGTTCATCTGTAGTAAATTCTTGAATAACCCACTTAAACGCAGCCTCATCTTCATCGAAAACACTGCTTTTAGGCGGCTTATCAAGAACATTAATATTATTGATGTCTTTCATAACAGCTGGGTATTTCAAAATAGACAGTAACGATGCCCTAGTTAAATCAAGGCCAATTCCCCTCGTACCTTCTAAGTGCGTTAATAATCGAAACGTATGCGCATTTCCTTCAAAATTAAGATCTAATTTCCTCATGCATTTGTTAAGCGCTCGCTCTCCTTGATGTCCAAATGGCGGATGCCCTAAGTCATGTGCGAGTGCTGATGCCTCTACGAGGGAAGTATCAATTTTATCCTCTGTGTCCTTTAAGAAAATGTCTTTATCATTTAATGAAGTCGCTATTCCTCGTGCAATTTGGGCAACTTCTAAGGAATGAGTTAATCTAGTTCTGTGAAAATCTCCTTCACTAACTGCTATTACTTGTGTTTTAGCCTGTAATCGACGGAAGGCAGCGGAATGAATGATTCTGCCATAGTCTCTTTCGAAGTCATCTCGGACAGAAACCCGTTGCTTTGCGTTTGCCGAATCAACCTTTCGCTGAATATCCATATCATTGTAAAATGAATTGTGTAGAGCTTTTTGAAGAATCATACTGTAATCCCCCGTCTCCTATTTCTATAACGTTTTTACTGTTAAATTATACCATGCATATATGATAGGAAGAGAGGAATTTGTTGTGGGAGTCATTTTTGCGTTGTATGGTCCGTCTAGTTCAGGAAAAACCGAGATACAGAAACATATCACTAGCAGCAGTCTCCCGAGGATCATTACGGCGACAACCCGAGCTCCAAGAAATAAAGAAACAGACGGCACGCATTACATTTTCATGGATAAAAGTGAATTTCAGAATCAGATTCTGAACAACCGTTTTATCGAATGGACGGAGTATAACAATGAACTTTATGGCACGTTAAAATCAAGCATAGAAAAGTTAGCGACCGATAACAAATGTGCGAGTATTATTCTGGACCTAGCAGGGGTGCTTTCCTTAAAAAAACTACACCACAATGTCTTTGCCATTTATATTGGCGCAAATATTGAAAGTATTGAGAGAAGACTTCAAATAAGAAACAATACAAGTGAAGAGTTGGAACAACGAATATTAAGGGCAAAAGAACTCGAGTTAGGGGAAGAGTATCTTCAAGCAGCAGATGCCATAGTGTGGAATAACGACGGCACGGATTTCTCTGAAACTCTAGAGAAGGTTAAGGGAATAATAGCAGAGGCTGGCTCTAACGTTTTAAAATAATGTAATGGCGTCGTGTTACCTTCTGAATGCCCTAGATGAAAATCGCTAAATTGCCCGTTAAGCACAAAGTACAATTTGACCCTAAAATTAATATTAGTATTTAGACAAGAAGCCACTCCTAGATGGAGTGGCTTCTTGTGATTGAACGTTTTCTCCCAAAAGAAATAAAGGAAATTTTATGGTCGCATTTCATCAAAACCATACTTAATAGAACTAACGAGCCAGTGATCACCCTGCTTCACCAGTAGACTTTCCTCCGTGTCGTATCCTGCTCCGTTGAAAACTTCTCTATTTATTCTCATAGTGATGTCGCTTGGGTAGAAATACATATTAGAGGCAGCGTCCTGAAAACGAACCGTTGGTTTCAACCCGCCTTCTCTAATCAGCGAGTTAATCATTGTGTCTGTAAAATACGGCTTTAAGTAGGCTCTCTTTTGAGAACTGTTAGACATATTCTCTGCTTTGCTGATAGCCCCATTCAGCAGTTCATACCCTTCAGTATCAATGATCGGCTGTGCATAGACACCGATATTAGGCACCACCCTATCCTCTAGGTAGGCAATGCGACTATTTTTGTACCAATTTACATTATAACCGAAGGCTTCCCCAATATATCTTAATGGAAGGTAGGTTCTACCCTTCTCTACTTGTGGCGTCACATCCATATGGATAATTCTGTCGCCTACAACCATATCCTTTGAGCCTACCTTCACTTCTAATGTTACACCATCTTTCGTTACGGTCGCCGTCTTGTTCTGACTGCTCCAAGTAACCTTAGCGTCTAACTTCTCACCGATCGAGCGAAGCGGAGCGAATACTCTTCCATTCTGTAGTTTACCGTCGTAAATATTGCGATCTACAGCCTCTGCACTTGCCGCATTGACGGTATAACTTGGCGTCGGTAGCAACATAACTGCTGCAACCAATCCAATTAACAATAATCTGGATTTCATTCCTATTCTCATCATGAGGCTCCTTGCCTAAGTATTTATATACTTATATGCAAAATTCCTTCGAGAGTTGTTATGATAGTAGTTGCTGCGCTCCACATACCTCGCAATGTTAGGCTGTAAAACTTGGTCCATATACCTCAAGCTCATAAATCCTTGCTACAGCGTTTGTGCTCTGCGTGGGCGTCGTTACGTTCAACTTAATATATCGTGCCGACACTTCTGTTATATTGTCTACCGTAATACCGCTCGTATTGTTGGTTATGTTGACCACTGTAATCCAGTTTGTACCATCGGTGCTGACCTGGATATTGTAGGCTTTCGTGTTGTAGGAAGTGGTCTCTCCGCCTTCCGCTGCGTGCTTGATGACAAATTGATTCACTTGCTTCACGGAGCCGAGATCGATCTGCAGCCAACGGTTACTAGACTTGGAGCACCATTTGCTATCATTAATGACGCTACCGTCCACGGCTTTGGCCGCAGATTGCGAGGCGCTGCACGAGCTGTCAACCGTCGTAGGTTTATTTAATGCCAAATTTGGAGGTCCGTATACCTCAAACTCATAGATTCTTGCTGCAAGGTTTTTGGTTTGCGTAGGCTTCGTAACGTTCAACTTGATATATCGAGCTGGTACTACAGTAATTTTGTCCACCGTAATGCCGCTCGTATTGTTAGTTACATTTACTATCTCATTCCAATTATTACCATCAGCGCTGACTAGGATATTATAAGCCTTCGTGTTGTAGGAGATGGTCTCTCCGCCTTCCGCTGCGTGCTTAATGACAAATTGGTCCACTTGCTTCACGGAGCCGAGATCGATCTGCAGCCAACGGTTATTGGACTTGGAGCACCATTTGCTATCATTGATGATGTTGCTGTCCACGGCGTTGGCCGCGGTTTGCGAGGCGTTGCATGTGCTATCAACCGTCGCAGGTTTATTTAGTGCCAAATTTGGAGGTCCAAATACCTGAATCTCGTAGATTCTTGCAGCAAGGTTTGTGGTTTGCGTAGGCTTCGTAACGTTCAACTTGATGTATCTTGCTGATACTGATGCGATATTGTCTACAGTCAATTTTTTCATATTATTGGTTACTGTGACTACTGTGCTCCAATCCGTACCATTATTACTGACCTGAATGTTATAAGCCTTCGTGTTATATGAGGTGGTCTCTCCGCCCTCCGCTGCGTGCTTGATGATAAATTGGTTCACTTGCTTCACGGAGCCGAGATCGATCTGCAACCAACGGTTGCTAGACTTGGAGCACCATTTGCTATCATTGATGATGCTGCCGTCCACGGCATTGGCCGCGGTCTGCGAGGCGTTGCACGTACTGTCAACCGTCGCGGGTCTATTTAATGCTAAATTCGGAGAACTCACCATTATCGTGTACGTAACCTTAATTGTTCCAGATTGCGAGGTTACGATAATCTTCATACCCGTCTCTAGCGCCGTCGCTTTCGTTATTCCGTCTGCATTGTAGATCTCAAACGTTGCATTCGCAGCAGGCGTGATCGCGGCCTTCAACACAGCTAAAGTGATACCACTCCCAACAGTGATCGTCTCATTCACCGTCCCGCCGGCACTTACCGTACCGATCGCCGAGGTCAATGTCGCAGCGTTGTACAGCACGTTTGCTCCCGGAGCTGCCCATTTCGCATACAGTGTTAGATCTCTAGTGATTGGATCTAACCAATTGTAGGCTTGCGTCAGCGCACTGTCGTAGTACCAGCCTTCGAAGTTGCAGCACTCCTTTACCGGAGTAGGCTGAAACAACAATGTACCTCCGGACCACACAAATCCAGGGGCAATCGTCGAGCCTCCGTTCGTTTCATAAGTCACAACCAATTGGGTGGGGGTGCCCCCTTGATCGCCTCCGGCAATTGCAGGAACCCCTAATGTCATTAACGAAACGATGATAGCTGCCACCATCAAGTAACCTCTTATGTTTGCTGTAATCCTTTTCTTTCCCTGACTAAGTCCTGACCCTTCCATCACTCTTGCCCCTTTCTCCTACCCTAATGATTAGTGATTTTAATACTACGAGTTCACCCGCAAAAGCAGCCCTTAGAGATCCGTTCATACAACATCGTATGTTCACATCAACAGGCACGGCATGTGGAGGCTGGAGTGCATCAGAAGAATACGGACTTTTGCACCATTCATAATGTTATTCACAAATACGCGGAAGGATGATTGTTTATCACGGCTCTAGAAAAGTATGTTAGACAAATAACGGATTGTAATATGAAGTGCGACAACTAGAGTTAACTGGCGGCTGGCGGCTTGCACACACCCAAATTAATTCTCAGAACGATCCAATCCGTATAGCGTGTCCAGATGCTCAATATGAGCGGTACCCCAATCGTTTAACGCCTGTAACACAATACTCAAACCTTTCCCGTACTCCGAAATCGAATATTCTACTTTCGGAGGGACTTGATTGTACACCTCGCGATGTACGATGTCGTTATACTCAAGATCTCTCAATTGTTGAGTGAGCATCTTTTTATTTATATCCGGTATTGCTCTTTGTAGCTCACTGAACCTCATTGTACCGTTCGAAATAAGTTGAAGCAGAATTACAGGCTTCCATTTCCCCACTAATATATCCAGTGCTGATTCAAACTTACAATACGATTTCATTGAACCCTCCCACTTCCCTTTGCTATGTTAAGGTAACTTTTTGTTAACTATGTTTAGTTAAAGTGCCTACTTCCTTAAATCAGTTGCTAAGGATTATTATACCTTTAGCAAGCAGCGAATAAGTAGTCAGGAGGTGGCATCATTAATGAATATCGCATTATGGACTGTTCAAGGCCTTGCAGCAATAGGTTTTATCTACTCTGGCTGGTTGAAGGCGTTTCAGTATGAAAAAGCCAAAGCCTCTTGGGGATGGGTAACAGACGTTTCAAAAGGATTCGTCATCTTCATCGGGATAGCAGAATTGTTAGGGGCACTTGGACTCATTCTGCCTCAAGCAATGAATATCGTGCCCGTGTTAACACCGATCGCCGCAACCGGACTCGCCGCTGTCGTTCTTCTCGGAGCTCTATTCCATGTTACACGTAAGGAATATCGGGAAATCGGCGTGAACATTATTTTCTTTGCGTTAGCTGTATTTGTTGCGATCAGTCGTTTTTAAGTCGATATTAAATCTACGGCTTCAAGCGTGCGTTATTCTTTTCACAGAAAAAATCCGCGCTATTGCGCGGATCAGTGAATTTCTATATGCAGCCTTGCTTTAGGCCTCCTGTTACTTGGGTTATAGAGCGAATCTTATCGCAAGCGACTTACAAAATCGACACCCAATGCGGCCAGAACACCTGCTGTGATCGTCCAGACTAATACACCTATCGTCATCCACAATGTTACGTAACGCCGAGATGCCCCCGATACGAGTGAAATAAATGCGCCAATATGATGGCCAAAAACGAGCGGTCCAATCAAAGCGACACCAGGCACGCCGTATTTGTTGAACAACTTGCGTGCAGATTCCATTCGTTTGTTGGGACGATTGTCTTTTGGCTTCGCATTGCGTCGGTGTCGCAGCTTATCATACAACACAATGATCGCCATGATGGATAGCCAGTTCCCAAGCGATGCGGCTATGATCGTTGGGACGACGGGAAAGCCGATAATAATTCCGACTGAAGCCGCTACATAGCCTTCCAGAAAAGGCACGAGCGAGACCAGAAATACAACACCTAATTGAATGAAAATATTCGATTCCCTTACACCTTCTAATAGGCTCCCAATGTCCATCCTTCAACCTCCGTACGCTGCCAGTATCACAGTTTCAATTTTGTTGTTCCTCGTTCCATCCAATCATCAAGTGTGATCTCAATTGTGTTATCTTAAACAGAAACCGTTTTGCACCCTTTCGACAAGAGCCATTGCTCCATAACGACAAAAGCCTGTTGTTCATCCTGTTCATACATGATGGCTACCTCTTGCTTATTGGCATAATTAAATCTTACATAGCCGCCCAGCTGCCTATAAAATAGATAGCAAGTATATTGGTTCTCGACGGACAGATCAGGTGAAAAAGCCTCTCGGCACATTCCTGCCAGCTCTGGCAGTGAAAGCTGATCGTTCCCCGGTGGCAAGCGTAAAAAGAGATGGCTCTGCGAACCCGTCCAAGGCTCATAATAAACAGCCCCCTCTTGGTTGCTGCCATATACCTGAAGATATATTTCGTCCAGCACTAGAGCGTACATTCCTTCTTCTTCCTGCTCCCGAGCCTGCAGCGAAATTGCCTTCACATGCTCGGCATGTCGAGGCAGCCAGAGCAACTGAGAGGTCTGGGGATGAACCGCTAGAAAATCACCGTCCACCGTTGTTCCTATAGAAATACATTGTCCGATCTGTTGCTGTGTAATCGGGCTGTCTGAGTCATGCTCCCATAAATCGTATTCGGCAAAAGGAATTAGCACCTCATTATCCGGTAAATTGATATTCATCCACCCTCTATAGGTCCCTTCGCCAAATCGCTGCAAAAACCGGAGGTAGCCGGGTGGAAAAGAAGCTATGTCTTCCTCTTCCTTCGCAAGAGCTTGACTTCGCACATCAGACAACGGCATTGGGCGAGATACAATGTACATGAATACTCCTCCTGTTTCCTGAACGATACTCAAATTATGTTTGTTCCTTCTTCTTTATTGCTCCATGCTTATCCATGCAACATGCTTCATGATCTTCTCTACACATTCATCTGGAGTTAGCTTATGCGTAGCAACAATCACCTCTGGATGCGCAGGCTCTTCATAAGGTGAATCTATTCCTGTAAAATGTTTAATTTCACCAGCTCTCGCCTTTCGATATAACCCCTTAGGGTCCCGTTGCTCACAGATCTCCAATGGACACTGCACGAACACTTCAATAAAAGATTCACCTATGAGCGAACGAACTTTATTGCGGGCAACACGATGCGGTGATATAGAAGCAACGATCACATTATGACCAGCATCCAACAGGATTTTGGCAATTTCACCGGTTCTTCTGCCCACTTCAATCCGATCCTCCTCATTGAACTGAAGATCTTGGTTAATCCCCTTTCGCAGCACATCGCCATCGAGAATATAGCCATTTGCCAGTTGCGGCTTCAGCGCTTCAGCAATCGTCGTTTTCCCCGAGCCAGACAGACCAGTCAGCCAAATTAGTAGATTCATGTGTCCATCCTCCTTAATATTCCAGTCACCGATTAGTTCAAATCATTAAAAAAGCCCATCCCTCTCAGGATAGACTTCCTCATTATATAACAACTCAAAGGATTACCCCTGAATATCCCGTCTAGCATCCTGCTCGGCAAGAATCTCGTTGTCTTCCGCATTATCCCTCGTCACTTTCTGAACGCCAATGGCGCTATATGAAATCAACAGAATAACAGCTATGTAATAACCCTTTACATTTAATTCAAATGGAGCATTGTACAGGCCAATAAAGAACATTGCATAACCAATAATTAAACCCGCAAGAGCCATACCTGTGAAAGCTCCTGTATTCCTCATCCGATGTTTCGGATTATCTAAGCGGATTTCTTTATCCTCCGCATTGTCTCTAACGACCTTTTGTACAACGATACAGGTAATTGTAATTAACACCATGCATAGCAGATAATACCCTTTCACGTTCAATTCCCAATCGGCGTTGTACACTCCTAGACAGAATAGAAAAAGACCTGCAGCCAATGCAAAATACGATGCCCCCGTGAAAGCAGCCGTGTTTCGTTTGCGATACCTCTGATTCATCTGACAATTCCTCTCCCCCAACAGAATTGTATGGCGCTATATCCTTTTCCACCACACCTTGCAACATCTATAAAATTCTACCATACATTAGACTGTTTCAGGGAAATTTTAGGCATTCTATCACGATAATGCTGCGTCACTCTTCTACCCCCAAAAAAAGGAGCAGCACGAAGCTGCTCCATAGCTGCACTTAAACCACATATTCAGCCATAATAAGCTCGATATCAAATGGAGTAATCCCTTCATCTACCGAAAATATGACATTGGCCTGATCTGCTGTATCTACTGACTCTCCCCTAGCCTTGGCATGGAGCATGAATAAATCGTACAGGTCCGGCTTCCGTAACGCTGTCATTGCTTTGCCCATCAAGACCATCCCCCCTTGGTTTCCCTCTACATTATTGTAGTAGTCAGGATGTCTCGTTAGGGATAAATCTGTCCAGATGATCGATCGCTCCACCAGATCCAGGATGACAGGAATGGCAATCTGCGTATCAGCGGTCACATCGATTTTATTGGCAACCGTCGAAGGCTCGAATATCTCCCCTGAACCGGGTTTCTTACGCATCATCCAGCCCGTGAAACACTCCGGCAAATTGCAATACGGCTGGTTGGTGAAGGAATACAGCGTAACCACAATATAACGTCCGCCATAACGAACGATAGAAGGAATATGCAAATCGATGAACTCGCATGCTCCTTGAGGAGCCGACACGATATCTCCGCTGTGGACGGCTTGGTATTTGGACGATCTTAGATTCGTATAAGAAATATGCTCAACATACTGCCAGTTGCGATCATACATGACTGCGGACAGGTCAATATCCACGCGGTCCGTGGCTTTGCCGTCAACAATCCCTTCCTTCCACCAATTGAAGAAACGAATGGTTTCGCCCTCCATCATCGGTACACGGCTTCCCCGTACAAGCGTATGCAGCGCTTTGCTTGCTGATCTCTGAGAGAACGGCACATGATAATTCTTCAATCGTTCACCTACACAAACTTTACCCAGAGGTGGCAATGCCGAGAACCGCTCGATAAGCACCTGTTCGCATAATTGCACAATATCCTGGCATGTCGCTTCATCGATCTCCGGAAGTGCATGAGGAATGGCAAAGGCTTTGGCTACATTCCCTTTAGGGAAAAAGACACGCAGCTCATGAAGCTCATTGCGACGGGAAAAATGATTCTTCACTTGCAATAATACAGGGGTCGATACTTGATTGGCGACTTCACCAAATGCCAGCACGACATACTCCGCATTGTCGGTTGAGCGCAATAACTGATCCAATCTTCTTGCAAATTCACCGGGGCGCTTCATCAATAGATCGATCAAAGTCCAGACATTATGATATTGGAAGGCAAGTTCAACACTGCCGTTAAACGTAGTAAAGGGCTTGTTGTTGCGTAAAATATCAAAAGCTTCCTTACAGCGCATGAAACGGAGCTTATATTCGGAAGGATGCAGGATTTCGCCTAATCGAATCCAACGCTCCTTATATCTCAGCATATCCTCGGTAATAGGATGACATTGTTCCAGTAATCCTAGCAGCAACCGTCTCTCGCGCCGTTTAAATTTGCGAAATCGCGTGGCCTCAGCCAAGCTGACATCGCCATCCGACCAAGCGACAGCCAAACGCAGCACATCGGTTGCGGTTTTAAAGTATCGTCCAATCCGCTCCATATTTGCTTTATCATGCTTCAATAAGGAAGCTACCACGAAGCCCACATTTTCTTTGAACACAATCTCATTCGGCAGAATGTCATCTAGTTCATCCGAATTGGCGTACTGAATGGCGGCATCTATATCTTCTTTGTCTGTGCTGGAGATCGATCCCTTCGCCTGGATCAGCTGTTGGACCATCTTATGAAGCCCTTCTTTGCTTCCAAGATCAATGACTTTCAGATTTACCTTATCCAGCAATGGAGCTCTGACTACAGACTCATACTCTGGAAGCTCCCAAGTTAGATAATGATAAATGGCATTCAGATAAAGCTCCGCATCATCCTCCTGCATGACTTGCATCGGGAAAGCGGGATACATCGGTTGGTAATCCACATGTGCGCCTACCAGCACCCTTAAGTCTGTAATCAGTTGATGATAGAAGGCTTCGAACTGCTCCTTCGATAAGGTACGCACAACTCGTATCAATGAATGAGAGAACGTAAATCCAAGATATTCGATATTGTTCAACGCTGTCGCCAAGAAAACCTCGGGGAGTTGATCCTGCCCATTTCCTTGATTCACAATTAGTTTGTTCACTCTTCGCAAATAAATCGTATTCATCATCATAAAAGAGTCCAGGAAAGCCATATCCCTAAGTTCATTGGTTTGGATAGAAGGAAGGAATATGATAGCCTGGACGCCTCCTCTCTGGTTAGAACTCCTCCAGGAGAGCTGCGACCCTATTTTCGCCAAATGAAGTAGAAGGAAGGATCGCAATAGCCTGAAGATCAAATTTCAAAGTCTATGACTTCGAATCTTTGATGTCCCCATCTTCCCATACTTCACAACAGGCCAACAGGGCGAAAGTATGACGACATTGGAAAACTTACACAATCGTGCCGCTGCGCTGACCAGATAACCAGTTATAATTTAACGCCATGTTTTTGAGAGATGCCGCTACTTCCTCAGCCTCTTTATTACAATCTGCCTGAATCCATTCGGCCCAATAGCCAATTGTGCCATAGCTCGTAAAGGTAGCGAAAGTCTCATCTTGAAAAACAGCAAATAGCGCTTTGTATAATTGAGCGGATAGCGTTTGAATAAAATTCAAATTTCTAAAACGTTGTTTATAAAAGGCAACATTCGATTTAATATGCTGACAGATACTAAGCGTTGATTGAAAGGCTGCTTCCTCCGGATTATGATCATCTAATGAGCCTCCCATATAATTAGAAAGCAGCTTCAGCAGCATTTCTTCTGTCAGTACATCATACAGTTCATATTTATCATGAAAATGTAAGTAAAACGTTGAACGATTCACACCTGCTCGATCTGAAATCATTTGAATCGTTATTTTTTCGAATAGAAACTCACTCAACAATTCATGAAAGGCAATTAAAATATATGGATAGGCGGAAGCTTTTTCTGCCATTTCTCTATTTTTCATCGTTAAGCCTTCCTCTCCTCTTAAATACGTATAGGAATGGACTCTCATAAACTAGACATTTGAACCTTGATTGTTGTTTGAATCACTACCTTCCACATTATAAGATAAGAATGGAATACAAATGTAGGAGGGAAAAGTATGAGCAAGGTTTATGTGATTACAGGCGGAACTGGCGGTATGGGAAAAGCATCTGCGAAGATTCTGGGAAAACAAGGTGCCTTACTGCTTGCAGACGTAAGTGAAGAGCGTTTAGCAGCTGCTGCTGCAGAGTTAAAAGCAGAAGGTATTGAAACGGTAGAATACCAAGCAACTGATATTACAAATCGCGAAGCGGTAAAAGCATTAGCCGACAAAGCGGCTTCTATGGGTGAACTAGCTGCAATTGTACACACGGCTGGTCTTTCTCCAACAATGGCAGATTCGAAACGGATTACCGAAGTGAACTCTTTGGGAACCGCTTATATATTAGATGAATTCATTAAATTAGCCGTGCCAGGAACGGTTGCTGTATGTATCGGTTCCATGAGTGCTCATATGGTACCTTCCTCACCTGAGTTAACTGCTGTACTTAAAAATCCTCTTGCACCAAACTACGTAGAAACATTAGAACATATGTCGAAAGGTGTACCAGGGGCTGCCTATTCATTATCGAAGCATGGTGTTATTCAAATGGTAAAAGAACAAGCCTGGGCTTGGGGTGAGAAAGGCGCACGTATCGTATCGCTATGTCCAGGAACGATCAATACACCAATGGGCCGTCAAGAAGCAGCCAACCAGCCTGAAATGAAAACGATGCTGGATAACACACCATTACGTCGTGAAGGCGAAGCGTCAGAGATTGCAAGTGTCGTTAACTTCTTAGTAAGTGATGCCGCTTCCTACATTACAGGTACAGACATTTCTGTAGACGGTGGTACAATTGCGAATATCCAACGGTTAAAAGGATTACAGAGCTAAAATTTAATCGTTTAATTATTACAACAACTAATGGGTTGTACAAAAAGGGGAGAGCCATCTGCATTTCATAGACGGCTCTCCTCTTTACATTGAAGGTCTTTCGTTACTATCATGCATATGGATTTAATCTTACACCTGCTTCTGAAGAAGCAGCAGCAATCGTTCAAATGCACGCAATTCCGTCCTCCAGCTTTCAATTGAATTCGTAACAATGAAATCGGCGTATCCTATCGTGATAACCTCTTCCATTCCTTCATTGCCTTCTTTATAACGTTCTTCAATCCATTCTATTTTTTTCTTTATTTCGAGAATGGTTTCATTGACCATATAAGAAAGTCGGCTGCGATCAACGAGGTCAATGAATAGCAATGAAGAATACAACAGTTGAATTGATTTAGCTTGTTTGAAGATTTCGTATATGCTGTCCTCTAGTGACTTTCGACCTTCATCCGTTATCCCATACGTCGTTTTACTTGGTCGATTGTCTCCCTGAACATCCTGTATTTTTTGAATGAGCCCTTTTTTGTATAGAAATTCAAAATTATAATACAGGTTGCCATCCGTAATTTCTATAATATCATTCGAATACTTACTAATTAGTTTTTTCACACTATACGGATGATGATTTTCTTTACTCAAAAGCCCTAGAATAAATATTTGAAGTGACATTGCGAACCTCCTGAGGTGTTATAAATGGGGAAGGCCGATCCGTTATACAGCAGGCATCATGTCCTGTGTCATGACCGTACCACAATTGACTGTCTGAAACAACATAAGAGACATATTGATAAAGGCTCCAGCCTGACCGAACAGCATGGTGATGACACTTAACTTATTGCTATTGGGTTGCATTAGACCTACTTGCTCATGCTAAATCGAATAATGTTCTTAAGAATGATTAACTCCACTTCCAATTCATGTTAAAATTTGAGAAATACAAATCGAAGGGTGTGTAGGTTAAATCAATAGTTATACCTGCTGAACCCACATGGAACAGGAGCATGGATTCATGGATAAAATATTCGTAACAGGCGGCACCGGTTATATAGGAAAAACATTAATTCAGGAAGCGCTTAAACAAAATATAGAACTCATTGTGCTTACACGTTCTATCTCTAAAGCGAAGCAGCTGGAGGTACAAGGAGCTTCGGCAATCGTGGGCGATTTACTGGAGGATGGTGAGTGGCAGAAGACTATTCGAGAGTGTCAGTACGTGATTCACTTGGCAGCACCTCCTACCTGGGGGAAGAAGGTAACGAAGAAAGTGGCACTGGAATATAGCAAAGGCCATTATGCCATGACCGTGCGTTTGCTCGATCACATCAACCCCTCTGCTATTCAAAATATCATTTATGTCGCAGGTACTAGTTATTTAGGAGATAGCGGTTCAGATATGCCACAGGATGAAATATACCGCAGTACCCCTAAAGGGTGGGGGCCTTACATAGCACCTTCGGTAAATGTGTTAGACAAGTACAAACATAGCGGGCTGCCTATTACGACGGTGTTTCCGGCACAAATTTATGGTGCAGATTCCTGGACCGTTCAGCTGTTTATGGAACCGCTTTATCGTAATAAGCCCATTTATTCCTTGCTGGGAAAAGTGCCAATGTTCTCGCCAATTCATGTGGAAGATTGCGCAAGAGCTTGTCTGCATTTAACGAAACATGCCCGTACAGGGGAAAGCTACATTCTTTGCGACGCCAATCCCATTACTTCAGAAGAATTCAAACAAATGATCGAGCAGGAGCTGCGCGTTACCGGAAAAACAGTAAAAATACCTGCGTGGCTGTGTCGGCTCGTGATTGGACCTGTTCTAACGGAGTATGCAACTGCACATACTTATTTTTCAAATGCCAAGCTGCTTGAAACGGGTTTTGAGTTCCGTTATCCAAGCGCAGCTCATGGGATTCCTCAGGTCACTAAGCAATGGCTGTCTAGCCTTTCTGCCAAATAAGAGGACAGAGGTGGAATAGAAAAGGACTCTTCAGGCATTAGGGATTGTCTGAGAGTCCTTTTCTTGTCATCGGTTATGAATAACACCTATTGTGTCATGCATGACTTAGATCGATTATTTCATTCATATCAGCTTCATCGGATTTATTACCAGTTAGTTTATTGTATAACTGCTTGACCAATTTCATTCTGTTTCCCATTTCCCAATACTCAGCAGTGTCAACTTTAACCTTAATTAAGATCAGATTCGGATCATCACTGGTCGTTTCCAGCAGCTTCTCGTATGCCATATTCCAAAACTCCTTGATCTTTTCCCTGCTATTCACTAGCTCTGCTGTTCCTCGAATCGAAACATAGGATTTACCTACATAAGCTACATTAACATTCGGATTGTGAAGAAGCTCATCATACTTCTCTGTGTCTTTCATCGTCAAAAACCACAAATCCCCGTCGAACTCAACCTCCTGCGTCTTCATGGGACGTGATACTAAGCCTTGTTCTGTCACTGATGTCAGCATAGCTATGTCGATTCCCTTAATTAATTGTCTTACTGTTTCAATTGCATCCTGATCTGCTTTAGGGTTATTAGTCATATTCATTGTTCAGCACCTCATTTGTTTTTATTTAGCTATATTCTTTGTTATCTTCTACTGAATTAACCGAAGCTAGCTAAACTTTTTAACTCATAGTTTTGTCTATGCCAAAGGCGACTGAAAATATATAACCTTACCTATTTTCTTCTCTATTGGTACAACCATATGCCTGAAACCGTCATGACCGCTGGCAGCGAGGCTTCATCCACCGGCACTTGGTCATACCAGCCGCCCACGGCAAGGTTGAGCACCAGATAAAACGGCTCGTCAAAGGGCATAATTCCTTGCTCCAAGTGACGCTCGGCGAAGCAATGCCCATCTACCAGCCATCGGATAGAGCTAGCATCCCATTCCAGTGCATAATCCCGGAATTGATTAATGGTTCCATTATCAAGCTCGTAGGAGAACTCATCGATCCTTTTATTGTCCCAATCCTTCCCGTAGTGCAGCGTTCCGGAAACTTGCCGGGGCAGTCGTCCTTTGGCTTCCATAATATCGATCTCGCCGGAGGCTGGCCAAGGACCGTAGACCTGATGCTGCGGAAGCAGCCAGATGGCAGGCCATAGCCCTTGCCCTACCGGCAGCTTCGCACGTACGATCAGCTTGCCATAGCAAAAGGAAAGATGATCCTTGGTATCCAAACGGGCCGAGGTATACGCAAATTGCCGGCCATCAGTTTCAATAGTTTCGCGCCTCGCACTTAGGTTTAAGCCGAATTCATCGATATACAGGTTATTAGAATAATCGGTATAAAACTGCTGTTCCCCGTTGCCCCACCCCGGAACAATGACGTTGCCATCGTTATCAAGCAGGTCGTTGCCCCGGCGTATATTCCATGCGTTCAAATCCGTACTGCTATTTAGAAAATCCTGCTGCCATATCAGCTTGTTCATCCTCTGCACACTCCTTCCAATTAATCACAGCATACTTATTTTTGGCGCCCGGTCAAACAAATCCAAAAAAATGGGATAGGGTCGAAAACTATGGCCTTTTTTTCCTATGCCTATTTTCTTACGATGAAAAGGAAGGAGGCGCGGAACATGTTCCCATACAGGACAGGACAAATAAAGACGTTTTTTCGGCAATGGCAATTGCAAAGCATGGTCATACCCGGCATTGTCTGGATGCTCATCTTTTGTTATATCCCCATGTTGTGGCTGATTATCGCATTTATGGACTACAGCATCGCGAGGCCCATGCTGGAATCGCCCTTTGTCGGGCTGAAGCATTTTCAGGATTTTATGACGGATGACCGGTTTTGGCGCTCGATCCGCAATACTCTGGGGATGAGCGCCATCAAGCTGGTGCTGGGCTTTCCCATTCCGATTATATTTGCCTTGCTGCTTAATGAAATACGGAATATCCGGTTTAAACGTACGGCACAGACCATTTCGTACTTGCCGCATTTTATTGCCTGGACGATTTTTGGCGGCATCATGCTCAATTGGCTTGGCGAGGGCGGTGTGATCAATCAACTGATGATGGCATTGGGGCTTCAGGAGCGCGAAATCCTGTTTAATAGCGACCCTAAGTACTTTTGGTGGATTACCTATTTCTCCGATACGCTCAAAGAAACCGGCTGGAGTGCCATCATCTACATCGCTGCAATAGCCGGCATTGATCCAGGGCTATACGAAGCGGCGGAGCTGGATGGCGCAAACCGCTGGCAGCGCATGTGGCATATCACCGTTCAGAGCATACGCCCCACCATCGCCATTTTGTTTATCCTCGCTGTCAGCGGGATACTCGGCAGTAACTTTGAGCAGATCTTTATGCTCCAGAACAACATGAACTTGAAGATGGCGGAAAGCCTGGATTTGTACATTTATAACATGGGGCTGGTATCCGGGCGTCATTCCTTCTCGACGGCCATCCTGTTTGTTCGCTCTATTGTGGCGCTAGGGCTGTTGTTTCTGGCCAATTACACATCCAAAAAACTAACCGGCGACAGCATTTTTTAAAGGGAGGAAGCAGATACATGGAAAGACGCAGAAGATTTCGGCGCATCGGAGTATTCGAGGTCTGCAATACCCTCCTGATGCTGGCGGTTTGTTTTATTACGCTGTACCCGATGTGGTTTGTGTTCATTAACTCGCTTAATGCGCCGCAACAGGCAATGCTCGGCACGGTCAACTGGTTCCCCAAGGAAATATCGCTGGCCAGTTACAGTGTCGTGTTTAATGATAAAAGCATGATGAACGGATTTTACATCACCACCCTGCGCACGGTGATAGGAACAGCGGTGCATGTGTTGTTTACCGCCATTGTGGCTTACGGAATGAGCAAGTCTAATCTGATCGGCCGCAAGCTGTATCTCAAGATTGCCTTGATTACGATGCTGTTTTCAGGCGGACTGATTCCCACGTTTCTTCTCATGACAAAGCTGGGCCTGTACGATAGTTTTTGGGTATTCATCATTCCCGCCATGTATACGTTTTTCAATATGGTCATCTTCATGAGCTTCTTTCGCACCATCCCCGACAGCCTGGAGGAATCCGCGAAGGTAGACGGCGCTTCGGATTATGGCGTCCTGTTCAGAATCGTATTGCCTAACAGCATGGCCGTGATTGCCACCATAGCGCTTTTTTCAGCCGTCTATCATTGGAATGATTATTATCAGGGCGTGATTTACATCCGCTCACAGGACCAGCTGCCATTGCAAACAATACTGTACAAAATCATTGCGGAGAACTCCATGTCTTTCATGCAGCAGCAAGCCATGGCACAATTCGGCGCAAGACTGCCCGGCAACTCCATCAAGTTCGCATCCATGATGGTGGCGACGCTGCCAATTCTCGTGTTTTATCCCTTTATTCAGCGCTTTCTGGTCAAAGGTGTAATGATTGGAGCCATTAAAGGGTAAGTGTCTTCTCTAAGTCATTAATTAGAGAGGCGTATGAGACCTATATACAAAAATACAGCAGTAGAAAAGAAAGGATGATTACGCAATGAAGCGCAACCTTATCAAGTCATGTATGGTCATCGCACTAGCAGTAATCCTGACGCTAGTCATGGCCGCGTGTACCAATTCCGAGAATAGTGAAAATACACCAACCTCGAAGCCTGTGGACAGTACGCAGCAGCCACCGAGCGAATCCACGCCGAGCCCCGATGAACCGGCATGGAAGCTGGATACCAGCCCTGTCGATTTAACCTGGTTTGTAGGCGCAAACTGGTATGCCCACTCCTGGGGGGAGAGCTTGACCTCCAAGTATGTAACGGAAAAAACAGGCGTCAACGTCAAGCTTGAAGTACCTTCCGGCGAAGCGAATGAGCAGATGACCCTAATGATGACCTCCGGCAAGTTGCCGGACTTGATTTCGATGGGCTCGTGGGAAAGCGCTGTCAAGAAGCTATGGGAAGGCGATCATGTGTATGCCTTGAATGAATTGGCAGAACAGTATGATCCCTACTTCTTCAAGGTCGCAGGCGACGGTACGCTGAAGTGGTATCGTCAACCTAACGGCAATACGTATGGCGTTCCGAATGATTCATACAGCCCCAACCTGATGCGTGAAACCGGCATGACCGCCGCCAACCAAACCTTTTTGGTGCGCAAAGATCTGTATGAGGAGATGGGCAAACCGGACTTAAGCACCCCAGATGGCTTTTTGAATGCACTGCAATTGCTAAAGGATCAGTACTCCAAGTATAAGGAGCAGCCTATCAGCCCCTTGTTCGCACAGGGTAATGTTCCTTACGGAATGACCGAGTACCTGCAAAACCTGCTGGCTGTTCCGCATGAAAAAGACGGCAAAGTATACGACCGCCTTACCGATCCCGATTATATTACTTGGCTAAAAACGTTCCGTACAGCTTACGAGCGCGGATTGATTAATGTGGATTTTCTAGTGGATTCCGATACTCAAGTAGAGGAGAAAACGAACAACGCCCGTTATTTTATGATGATTCGCGAATGGTCCGGCATGACGGCTGTCAACCCTATGCTGGCCGCAAGCGGCAACCCGGATTCTTACTACACCGCAGTGGATGGGCCACAGAACAGCAATGGCGATAGCGCCAAGCTGTTCCCCGGCAACATGGATGGCTGGATGGTTACGATGATTAGCAAATCCACCAAAAACCCTGAACGAGCCATCCGCTTTTTGTCCTATCTAGCCAGCGAAGAAGGCCAAAGAGATTTATTCCTTGGCAAGGAAGGCGAGACATGGGACATGGCGAACGGCAAGCCGCAGTTGAAAGCCGAAATGGGACAATTGGTTGAAACCGATATTGAGAAAATGGAGAAGGAATATGGCATTCTGGATACCTACTGGATGATGCGAAATCCTGTCATCGTCAACCAATGGAGACCGGCGAAAGCCCCTGTCATTAAGCAAATGGAGGACTTCGCCAACGCACAGGCCGATATTGACAGCGGTATCTATAAAGGCTTAGATCCACTGGGTGATTCTGAAGTAGCGGTAGCCTGGTCACGTATTTCTCAAAATTGGGAGGAAACGCTGCCGGAGCTGATTACCGCCAAGGATGATGCTGCCTTTGATAAAATCTTCGAAAGCTTCCTTGCCCGCCGTGTAAGTTACGGCTTTGACAAGGTGATGGAACATCGCCAGACCGAACTGGATGTGCGAAAAGCCAAAATGGCGGAATAACAATGACCCTGTCCTGATTGCTGCCAGCCGCCGAAATGGCGGCTGGTATTCTCTGCTTCTGCAGTTTTAACAATGGGACAATAACGTCTGGATTCTTACCAGCCATCTTGTAATATATGGTATATTACAAAGGTGGGGAGGGCATTTGAATGAAGGATTTGCTGACGAAAATGAGAAAGCTTTACCGAAATTCCCGCATCTCTCAAAAGTTGTTCTTAGCCTTTAGCGTAATGTTTGCCATCCCTGCCATTTTGGTATCCTTTTTATTTATCCGCACGCAGGAAACCCAGCTATACAAGGATGCTATGACCGCCGGCAATAGCCATGTCTCACGGCTAAATGAACAGCTGCGCAGCAAAATGGACATTCTTGAAAACGCTTCCTCCACTGCGCTGACTCAAAAAGCATTTGTGGATTTTATTCACTCCAATATGAGCGGGGATGGCCTGCGTCTGGTGAAATTCAAGCAAAATCAATATGAGCAGATGCATAACATCATCCAAAGCCACGAGATGATCAGTCAGCTTAGCTTTTATGTCGATAATCCGAATCTGCATGAAATTTGGCCCGAAATCTACCATTATGACAGATTTTGGCCGCAGGACTACTGGGTAACCCTTCGGGATGAAGGCGGTGCGGCATACCGCTTATTTGCTCTGAAGGATGGCGAGCATACGCTGTCCTACTACCGGCTGGTACGCCTTCAGGGGCAGCAGCAGAAACTTCCAACGATTATGGAAATTCGCGCCCAGCACAGTGTTTTTTTTAGCGACATGCTGGAGGAGACCGAGGAAGACTTCTTTTCCGTTGTAATGGACGGAACGAATCCTGCCCGCTATGTATACAATTCTGATCATGTGTTTGCTCGAAATGCCGGCGATGAGCTGAACGAAATTATTAGCCATATACATCGGCAGCTAGATGTGCTGCAGCAGGAAACCCCCGTGAAGGTCACTGTAGGAGATCATACCTACTATGCGCTGTATCGCTACATCGCCCCGTTGAACGCTTATGTGGTGGATATTGCCTCCCATCAGGCGCTGATGAAGGGCCCGCGCAGCTGGTATGCATTTGTGGTAGCCATTACATTAGGTGTGCTGCTGTTGATCATGCTGCTCGTATCACATACGAACCGGCGAATATTCCGTCGGTTGGACAGCGTGCTAGCCTCCATGCGCCAGTTACGAAAAGGCCAGCTTGATGCCAAGATTGATACCGGTCTGGACGAAAATGAAACCGGCGATGAAATCGACGAAGTAGCCGTCAGCTACAACAAAATGCTGGATGAAATCAAAACGCTGATGACGCAGGTCGTGGATAAGCAATTAATTGCCAAAAATGCTCAGCTGCACTCGCTGCATTCGCAGATCAATTCGCACTTCTTATATAACGCGCTGGAATCGATCCGTATGCTGGCGGAGGTTCAGCGGCAGCCCGCTATCGCAGACGCACTCGTGTCGTTAGGCTCACAACTACGGTACAGCATGCAATGGCGCAGTGATACCGTTGCCCTTAGCGAGGAGCTTGCCAACATACGAAGCTATATCCAATTCATCAACTTTATGGAGGGCGGCAGCATTGTGTTGACGGCGGATCTCCCCCAGGAGGTGCTTCGCTATGCGATTCCTAAAATGTGCATGCAGCCCATCGTCGAAAATGTCGTTCATCACGCCGCACCCTCTGGCGGCAGTGTACGCATCCAAATTACTGTTCGGGTGGAAAGTGACCGTCTACTGCTTATTGAGATACGAGATGACGGCACCGGTATCGAACCGGAGATGCTAGCCAGTTTGCAGGCTTTGCTGCAGGGCGACTCGGATACGCCGATCATCGCCAGCAAGAACGGACTGGGCTTGGAAAACGTGCATAAGCGCCTGCAGCTTCATTATAGCAAGGGCTGCGGACTTTGGATTGACAGCGTGCAGGATGCCTATACCTGTGTAACCATACGCTTGCCTTGGGAAAATATGAATCTTGGGGGATGGTAGGGCATGATCAATATTCTGATTGTGGATGACCAAAAGCACATACGCGATGGCCTGCAGACCATGCTGCAGCAATTTCCTTTACCGCTTGATAATCTTTACTGTGCCGCGAGCGGGATAGAGGCGCTGCAACTATTGCGGCAGCACAGCATCGGGCTGGTTATTACCGATATCATGATGCCCGATATGGATGGACTGTCGCTCATGGCGCAAACCAAAGAGGAGCGTATTAAGGTGGATTACCTGATTATCAGCGGCTATAGCGACTTTGCCTATGCCCAAAAGGCCATTGGCCTTGGGGCGAAGGGCTACCTGCTCAAGCCTGTGAAACGGGAAGATCTGCAAACCTCGGTAGAGCATGTATGGCAGGAAATACAAACACGGCAGGCACTCTCGTTTAATATGGAGCATGTATCCCGCCGCGCCCAGGAAACAGACCGTAAGGAGCTGCGCATGTTCATGCAAGGCGCGGCGAACGATGAGGCGTGGGTCCTCCAAACCCAGCAGCAAAATCCGGAGCTGTGGAGCAACTACCGTCTGTGCCTGCTGCGGGAGGAACGATGGATTAACCAACCGGGGGCCAGCAGTGCCCATAGCATGGAATCCATTGCCTACCGCGTATATGGCAGTCGGGGGTATATATGCCTGCAGCACCGCCCGTACCTAATCCTCGCTGTTGACGCGGCCGTTGATACGAGCGCCTTACCCGCCGCACTTAAGGCAGGACAGATTGATGCCATCGCAGCCATGACCGGCCCGCAGCAAGGATTAAAGGAGCTGCCTGGCAGCTACACACAAGCGTTGGAGCTATACCGTCACAGTTACCTTTTCCCAGATAAACGCTGTATCCTGCCCTCTCATATTGAGCGGTTGGAGCAGCAGTGGCAGCTTCCCTATGAGGAGCTATATGCTCTGTTCCAGTTAATCGGCACCAAAGACAACGGTAAAATCGCCCAAGTGGTTTCTACACTATTTCATAAAAATGTGCTGCAACGCTATCACATCCGCTACACCCAGCAGCTATGCCGCGCCATGGTGCAGATGCTTGAGGAATATGAGCGCGTGATCCGCCCCTACATGGGGGAAGAAGCGCTGGATATGGAATGTTTGCGCAATCTCTTCGACTACCCGGGCATTCGCGACTATATTCAGGCGCTGCAACAGCAGCTGCTTCGGCTGCACCAGTTTTATTATGAATTTAAGTGCAGCTATCGCAACACGCAGGACTTAAAAG
The DNA here is from genome assembly GCA_048976605.1 of Pristimantibacillus sp. Taxonomy (GTDB): domain Bacteria; phylum Bacillota; class Bacilli; order Paenibacillales; family Paenibacillaceae; genus Pristimantibacillus. The sequence continues at coordinate 110,871 of JBHGUX010000017.1, forward strand.
AAGCCATTCGCTATATACACGAAAGTTATCATAAGCCGCTGGACCTCGCGATGGTATCCAACCACGTGTCGCTTAATTATGCCTATTTTTCAAACCTATTCAAGAAAAATATTGGCAAAGGTTTTGCTGAATATTTACGGGATGTGCGCTTGGACAAAGCCCGACGGCTGCTGGCCGAAACCGAATATAAAATTGTCGAGGTCGCTGCCATGGTGGGCTATGAGAGCTACAAAAGTTTTACACGGGCTTTTCGTGATGTAATGAACATGCAACCTACTGAGTACCGGCAGTTGAAGCGACAGAAGGTTGAGAGAGAAAGGAACTACCAAGACACAACGCTATGAATCGGGCAATAACATTGCTTGGTTAGCAAATATATATCAAAGCCAAAAAATTGGGTCACAACAAAAACAAATGTACCTATTCCCAGATTGTTCGATTCGATAGAATAAAGGTGTTCTCCCATGTAAGCGGTCTCATATTAGGTGTCACTGCTGCCAAACTGCTAACCATGTAGGAAGCCGTACACCATGCCGTGCTTGGGGCAACCATTATTTTATTAAAGGAGGGCAATCATGAAGCGATTTCACTACACGGAGATTAAGCAGAAGGTTTTAAGCTTGTTCATAGTGGCAGCCATGTTGACTAGTTTTGGTCTATTGCCAGCTTCGATGGTTCAGACAGTCGAGGCGGCAGGAACCACCGTTACCTCCATGGCTTATTTTTCAGCAGCAGACGGGCCAGTCATCTCCAAATCAGGGGTTGGGCAAGCCAGCTACGGCTTTGTCATGCCTATATTCAACGAAGGCGCTGCCACTTGGAATGATGTTGCAGATGACGTGGGCGTAAATGTGAAAGTAGGCGGCAACTGGGTCGATATTGACAGTGCAGGCGGCTATATCTATAACCAAAACTGGGGACACTGGAGCGACGGCGGTGCGAATGGCTACTGGTTCACTCTCTCCGCAACGACCGAGATTCAGCTGTTCTCCAAGGCTAATGAGGCTACGCTTGATTACACCCTTGTCTTTCAAAACATAAACAAAACAACCATCACGGCTTTAACGCCTACACAAGGGCCGCAGCTTACAGCGGGTTTTACAGGCGGTGCTGGCTTTACTTATCCTACATTCAACAATGATTCAGCCATAACCTATGATGCCGTGGCCGATGATTTGAAGGTGTCTGTCAAACCTGTTAACAGCAGCACATGGATTGATATTAACAATAATGCAGCCAGCGGTTGGATCTATGACAGCAACTTCGGCCAATTCACCGATGGAGGCGGCGGCTACTGGTTTACCGTAACCGAGTCTATTAACGTCAAATTAGAATCGAAAACCTCTTCGGCTAACCTCGTTTATACGATCACCTTTAATCAACCCGCAAGGAATTCGTATGTCATCACTCCTTATGATGGAACCACCTTTACAGCGGATGCGAGCGGCGTCATCGGCATACCGCTGCCAAAAATCGATGGAGGCGCTCCAATAGGCACTGAGCTTGGAAATTTCGTATACCAAATTAACATCAACGGACAATGGGTAGCGATGGGTGATTCCAGTCAGAGCGGATTTGTATACGCGGGCAATGGCTACAATAATATGTCCGATGCCAATCAGTGGGGATATTGGGCCGATTATATCTATGGGCTTTGGTTCCAGCCTATCCAGGAGGATATGCAGATCCGTATCGGCTATCCATTAAATGGGCAGGCAGGCGGAAGTGTCGGCAACAATTTCGTCACCTATACATTAATCGGCAATCCAGATGCTCCACGTCCGGATGTAACCGATCAAGACGATATTGCCATCGGAACGCCAAGCGACCCGGCCATTGGGGGCGCGAATCTCATCTGGCAGGATGAATTTAGCGGTACAGCACTCGATACGAGCAAATGGAACTATGAACAAGGTTATTATATCAGTCAAGATCCCAATAGCTGGGGTTGGGGCAATGCGGAGCTGCAGCACTATACGAACAGCGCACAAAATATATTTGTACAGGACGGTACATTGAATATCAAAGCGATGAATGATCCAAAATCCTTCCCGCAGGATCCAAATCGTTATGCGCAATACTCCTCTGGTAAGATTAACACCAAAGATCATTTATCCTTCCAGCACGGCAGAGTAGACATTCGTGCAAAGCTGCCTACAGGCAATGGCGTCTGGCCGGCACTCTGGATGCTTCCGGAAGATGCCGTTTACGGTGCATGGGCTGCATCCGGCGAAATTGACATTATGGAAGCGAAAGGACGTTTGCCCGGCACGACTAGCGGCGCCGTACACTTTGGCGGACAATGGCCCGTGAATAGATATATTGCCGGCGAGTATCACTTCCCTGAAGGGCAAACCTTTGCCAATGATTATCATGTGTATTCTATGATTTGGGAAGAAGATAATATTAAATGGTATGTGGATGGCAAGTTCTTCTTTAAAGTCACCAGAGATCAATGGTATTCCGTAGCTGCACCGAACAATCCGAACGCCCCTTTTGATCAGCCTTTCTACATCATTATGAATCTGGCTATCGGCGGGCACTTTGACGGCGGTCTTACCCCGGATCCGTCTGATATCCCTGCAACAATGCAGGTGGATTATGTGCGTGTCTATAAAGAAAGCAGCGGCGAGAATCCTGGAAACGTGCCGGTTACCGGTGTAACTTTGAATCAGACCGCTGCACAACTAGAAGTCGGACAGAGCGTGCAATTAAACGCCAGCGTGGCACCGTCTAATGCAACGAATAAGCAGGTAAATTGGTCCGTTTCGGGTAACGGCATCGCGTCCGTGAATCAGAACGGTACTGTGACGGGACTCGCTCCGGGTACGGCAACCGTTACGGCCACAACTGCTGATGGCAATAAAACAGCCATCACTGCCGTCACTGTTGTAACAGCGCCAACCACCGTTATCATCATCGGCGATGAGGTGCGTGGCCTGAAAAAAACAGGTGATAACCTGCTGTTTTATGTCAATGGCGCAACCTTTGCCGACTTACACTACAGGGTAAATAACGGCGGTCAGCAGAACGTCGCCATGACCTCAACAGAGAACGGTAACTATACCTATCCTATAAATAACCTGCAATACGGGGATACCGTCGAGTACTCCTTCACCTATAATCCGGGGCAAGGAGCACTGGATACCTCATGGCTCACCTATACTCATGGAGTAACTCAAGGAACTCCAGAGTAAACTCTGGAGTAGCAAGAGAGCATATCATATGGCCTTTAGCAGGCGAGAGGAAGCCCCACAGCTTCCTCTCGCCTGCTTTTATTGGGGAGCCCCGATCTCCCGCTTCTCAAACCGGTTTCTTGGAAAATACCGTCGTTTCTGCCCTATCTAAGTTTTCGATATAGTTTTCATAGTTTTGTCTATACCGATGCCCTTCTCTTATCCCTTACAATTTACTTAGAAAATAGTAAGATATTTTTTCTCATGCATTCTTCAAAGCTTCGTTTGAAACTCTAGATCGCGTATCATCGAGGCACTCATCTCTCATTAAACAAGGAGGAATAGCTATGAATCTGAATCTCACCGGCTTAGATGAAAAACAACAAGCAGCAGCACTTCAAATCCTTCACTTCTTAGACGTGCAGCAGTCGGAATCGGGAACTTCTGTCCATTTTGAGCAAGGAGGTCAGGGGATACAGGTTCTTTACGACGGTCATCAGGCTTCTGTTCAATACGCAGCCCATCACCACTTCATCCGGGCTCTTGGATTAGCCATAGAAGGGATAAAGGACGGCAAAGCTTTCGAAACTAAGGAAACACCTATTTATGAGAGTTTAAGCGTGATGATCGACTGTTCAAGAAATGCAGTCCTACATTTCGACGCCTTCCAAGCCCTCATTAAGCATCTGGCTCTGATGGGTTATTCCGAAGTCCAACTGTATACAGAAGACACATATGAGATAGAGGGATATCCTTATTTCGGATACATGAGAGGCAGCTATACGGCAGAGCAGCTTAAAGCCATGGACCGTCATGCTGCCATGTTCGGCATTGAATTGGTTCCTTGCATTCAGACGCTAGCTCATTTGAAGCAAGTCTTGAAATGGAAGACTCATGCTTCTATCGTGGATTATGATGATATTCTGTTAATCGACGAGCCCAAAACCTATGAACTCATTGACGCAATGTTCCGAACGATGTCTGAGAATCTTACCAGCAGGAAAATCAATATCGGGATGGACGAAGCCCATATGATGGGTTTAGGCAAATATCTGGACAAACACGGCTATCAAGATCGTTCTTCCCTTATGCTTAAACATTTTGGCAAAGTCATGGAGATCGCTAGACGCTACGGCTATCAGCCCATGATGTGGAGTGACATGTTCTTCCGCCTCGCCAGCGGTGGTGATTATTATGACTTAACAAGCCCTATCAGTCCTGAGGTAACGGACATGATCCCGGATGATATAACGATGGTCTATTGGGATTACTATTCCGAGGATCCGCATGTATACGACAGTATGATGAAAAGACATAAACAGCTTACGGATAAACTGATTTTTGCGGGCGGTGCTTGGAAATGGATGGGCTTCTCGCCCAATAATCGCTTTAGCAGACATATCGGACTCATGGCGCATGATAGCTGCGTCACGAACGGAGTCAACGAAGTGCTCCTCACCATGTGGGGCGATAATGGCGGCGAATGCTCGGTCTATGCAGTCTTGCCGACCCTTCAGCTGTGGGCGGAGCTCTGTTATGCGAACAATTCGGATGAAGACTACCTGCGGAAGCGGTTTAGGACCTGTACGCTTGGCAACTATGATGACTTTATGAATCTGGACATAGCCAACTTAACACCGGACAATCCCGCACCGGGACGCCGTATAGGCAACCAGGTTAATCCGCCCAAATATTTATTGTATCAAGACATTATGTGTGGATTGTTCGACAAGCATGTCATTCCAGAGGTATATGCGGAGCATTACCGTCAAAGCGCAGAGATCTTAAGGGAGGCAGCAGGCCGCAACCCAGATTGGCAGATCCTATTCGACACCCAAGCGGCATTATGCAGCATTCTTGAATTGAAATGCGATGTGGGTCTGCAGATTCGAAGCGCCTATCTAGAACAGGATAGAGAAACTTTGGCACAGATTCACAAGGATATTTTGCCTGAATTGAGAAGAAGAATCGAGCATTTTATTACAGTTTATCGGAAAGCTTGGAACAAGGAGAACAAAATCTTTGGATTCGACGTATTTGAGATTCGGATAGGCGCTCTGCTGCAACGAACCGATTCAGCGAGTTATAGAATCAATCAATACCTGTCCGGTGAGGTAGCGAATCTGGAGGAGCTAGAAGAAGAAATCCTCTATTATGACGGCCGCCAGGAAGAGGGCGAGCAACACACTATCGATGTAGCCCTATGGCACACAATTGCGACGACTTCAGTCATTGCGGGGGTTTAATCAATCGAGTAAGGGGGCGGTTAGCCCCCGGCTTCTCACGGTCCATATACAATTGTTCCACAGGGTTAACAGAGATCCATATGAAAACATACTTTCCCCATTACAAATAGTCGTTTTTGAGCATCAGGGCTCTCCTCTTATGCGGTTTATTTGTTATGTCTAGGAATGATATAAAGCGTTCCGTCTTCTTTATATTCGGCATAGGCAATATCCTCAATACGTGTATATCCCTGCTCCCTCACCCATTCCTGAATCTGTACCTTTTCGATTGGTCTGCCACGCATGGACTCTCCCAGCAGCCTGCCCCTTTCAATAACTGTAATGGAAAAAGCAGAACGATGCTCTGTTTGTTCATGTTCCGACTTGCGCATGACGGACAAAGAACCGTTCGTCTCCAGCAGAGCGTACTGCACCTCGCTAAGAGAGAATATATTTTGTAGCCGCAACATCGACAGCAATTGTGTAAACTCAATATCATATTTCTCCATCAAGTCTTGATTCACTTTTCCCCGGTCAATAAGCAACACAGTCCGGCCTTCCGCCATAATCCCGAATTTCACAAAATGGACAGTCGCTTTTTCAAACAAAACGGCTAGAGCACACCAAATGAAAAGAGCGAACAGTAGGTGCCAGATCTTGACCTCACCATCGTATATCGTATTGCCGACAATCTCACTTAATATCAATGAAGTTAGGAAATCGAGCGGTGTCAATTGACTAAGCGTCTTGCGCCCTGTTATAAAGGTAATCATCCATAAGCCAAAAAAGCTGATGATAAGCTTAGCGCCAATCGTTATAAATATATCCATAGCTATACCTCCTGATGGAAACTAAGCGGAATTAGGTAAGTTTTTCACGCATCCCCTTCTTGATTAGTTATTACACGTACCTGTTTATGTATAAACAATTGAAGACAAAATTACGATTACCGACAAGCGAGCTTGCACATGTTCATAATTAGAAAAAACTGCACCCCAATTGTTAGTTAGTCTCTAACAATTGGGGTGCAGTTCACTTTACTAGCTATTCGCCTATATCTTCCTAGTATGTGACCGAAACATTAAGAATAGAAAATAAGGGGCACCAATCAATGTAATTAATAGACCGGATGGAATTTCGACCGGAGCAAGTATCGTTCGACCGATGGCGTCGGCCATTACAAGAAGTAGAGCGCCGAGCAAGCTCGATAATACGATGGATTGTCGCGTGTTATGCCCGATTAAGCTTCTGATCATATGAGGGACGATTAAACCGAGAAAGCCTACAGTTCCTACAGCGGCGACAGCACCGGCAGAGAGAAGAACACCTACAGTCATAGCAGTGAACCGTGTTTTACGCACCGATAAACCAAATCCTTTAGAGCTATCATCTGAGAATGCGAGTAAATCAAACCTACGTCCCAGCCACCATGCTACGGGAAGGAGAACGACCAGGAATATACAAATCATAAGGAATTGATCCCATGTGCGACCGTATGTCGAGCCAGTCAACCATATATAGCTAGTACTCCCCCATAATGGCCCTAGTACGATTAAGGCTTGAATACCCGCTGAGCTGATAGCAGAAACCGCGATCCCCAAAAGAATAAGTACCGAGGGATTGAGCGACTTTCGCCACGCGAATAGAAAAATGACGGCAGCAGCCGTTATAGCTCCGCCAATAGCAGCGATCGGAAGAAATAGGATCGATACTTGCGGCCAGGCAATGAGCACAAGCAAGGCTCCGAATCCAGCCCCCGAGGTTACCCCCAGAATAGAAGAATCAGCTAATGGATTGCGAACGGCTGCTTGGATAAGAACACCGCTTACGCTCAGTGCAATTCCTGCGCCTGCGGCAACTAGAGTACGAGGTAATCGTAAATTCATGAGGATTGAATACGGTGATGCCTCGTCAGATCCAATTAAGCTCGTGAATAACTGACTTAGCGGAATACGTGTTCCGCCCATTGTCATGCTAACAAGAATGAATGAGACAACTAAGAAAAGCATGATGAACGCGATCAGCGAGAATCGAATCCGTACACGATTTCTACCAATAGACATGGATGAGGTTGAAAAAGAACCCGAAATACCATTCATTTTCCTAAGTATGAGCCAGATTAGCCAAGGTGCTCCGATTATCGCCATCATCGCACCTACGGGCATCTCACCCATGTTGCTGCGAACCATTCGCGTAAGAACATCTGCCGCAGTGAGCAATACAGCTCCCCAAAGGGCGGTGGCTGGAATGAGCCAATTATGCTTACGCAATCCGCTTAGACGTACCAAATGCGGCGCAACGAGACCAACAAATCCGATAGGTCCAACTACACTGACTACGACTGAAGCAACAAGTACGGCAAGCGCCAATCCGGCGAAGCGAGTGAGAGCAACCTTCTGGCCTAATGATTGAGCAGTGGACAGATCCAAGTTCAATACATCGAATTGCTTGCCCATAAAAAATGCGACGATAATAACAGCGCTGACCCCAGGCCAAGCATACATAACCCCTTTCCAATCGAGTTGGTAGAGCGAGCCTGAGCCCCATAAAAATAGCGACTGTGTTTCCGTAGCATGGAATATATGTAGAGCACTTGTAATTGAACCGATTACCATAGCTACGATCATACCGGAAAGGGCTAGTCGGATTGGACTTGTAGATCGGCCGCCTCCGAGAATATAGGCACACATCGCAGCTACGCCTCCGCCAGCGGCGGCAAAGAGAAATGGTGACTGGTGAAGCAGGTTGGGAAAATAGATCGTTCCAGCAACAACCATAAAGTAAGCACCAGCATTAATACCAAGCGTATCTGTTGAAGCGAGCGGGTTTTTAGTAACCGTCTGCAGCAAGACCCCAGCTACAGCAAGCCCTGCCCCGGAGAATAATCCTAGTATCGCACGCGGCATACGCATATCCCATATCACATTATGTGAGAGCATATCCTGACGATGAAATAGGGCTTCCGAGACGTCCTTGAAAGAGATTTGTGCTTCTCCGAAGCAAAGACTGGCGATCAACAGTAGGAAGAGGGCGGCTAAGCCACCCCCGAATAAACTAACGGTTCTCATTTCGTTATAGCATCTACAACGCGGTCAACTAATACTTTGGAGGAGAGGGGGCCGCCGAAGGTCCAAGTGTCCCCGCCAATGCCATAAGTCCGGTTTTCTTTAACGAAATTCAATCCGTTCCAGACCGTATTATCCTTCACCGAGTCACCGAATACATTATCATTTTCCTGAACAATGTAGATGAAATTGGAGTCGCTCACTGCTGGCAGGGATTCAAAGGTGGTGTCTGTAAAACCATACTTCTCAAATTTGTCCGATTTCCAGTCGCTGGTTAAACCGATACGATTGAGCGTTTGAACGACTGTCGAGGTATCCGTAAACATCCTCAACGTTATCGCATTCTGGCTGCTGAAGGCTTGAGTAATGACATAATTGAATTTGTCCTTGCCGGCTGCTGCAAGTTTTTCCTTAGCCGCTGCATAATGCTCATCAAGATCTGCAAGCACTTTATTTGCTTCTTCCGATTTACCTACTGCCTTAGCAATGGTTTTAAAATCATTGACCATTCCTGTATAGGCATCTCCTTCGTTCGGATAGGGATCAAATTCAATCGTGGGAGCAATAGCATTAAGCTGATTGTAAATGGCATCATTATTATCTGTATTCGAGATAATCAGATCAGGCTTCAAAGAAGCGATCGTCTCTAAGTTGGGCTCCCAACGCAAGCCGACATCCGTAACGCTGTCTGCGAGTGCCGCTTCGTCAGTGACCCAAATCGTATATTCCGCATTGTCCGCATTACCTACAGGCTGAATACCTAGTGCGATTAATTCCTCTGAATAGATCCACTCCAAGGCAACGACTCGAACTGCAGGCTTCTTAAGCGTAGTCTCGCCTTTTCCATGTTTAATAACAATAGGATCAGTCGCATCGGCATTATTCGGAACACCGCTGCTGGTGTTATCCGTATTAGTCGAGCCACATGCTGCAGTGATCATTAGGATAGATAGTAGAACAATACTAACTTGTAATAACCTTTTCATGGTGGTTCCCCCTGGTAACGCTATTTTTGTCGTAATCAACAATGATAATCAATATCAATTACAACAAAATGAGAGTATCATTGTTCAATAAAGTTGTCAATATCATACAGATAACTAAATCCTTTCTTATTGATGAAATCAATGTAATCGCAGAAGGAATCGCCCGCTTTGATGTTTGTGTAACCACTTTTAACCTATTTTATTTGATCATAAAAATTGGACTAAGTGAGTCGTGACAGCTGCTTATCTTAGTCAATCGAGTAACTTGGCGGACAGAGAATCCGCTATTTGATGGAATTAGCTACATATGTTGATCCATGCGGACAGAGAATCCGTTATTTCCCCAAAAGAGCCCTGAAATCACTCGGTTAATCGATAATAACGGATCTGCTGTCCGCTTAAACACTCAAATGAATAAAATCGAACAAATAGCAGAATCTCAGTCCGCGTACTCCTACTCTTATGTATATCTTTAATTTTCCATCTCAATCGGTTTTCAACACCGCGAAAAAAAATAGGCATTTTGTTAAAAAATTTCTCTTGCTCAATAACCCCTATCCTGCTATTATGAAGTAGTTATAAATTTGGAAAGCTAATATTTAATATATCAAGGATCTTTCCAAGCAGATAATCTTTGACCACTTCCATTAAGAAGTTAAGGCCATACGGACAGCCGGGTCAAATGCCGATTGGCAACTTTCGTTGCCTTATTGATTGAGTTAGAAGCTCAAATTTTATAAGTTGGTTACTTTACAACCAGTGCACAGCACACAACTTGTGAAACGGTCAATAAGAGTGGTAAAAGTAATTATTTGCTATATAGACTCTGATCCTAACATGATATATTTGAATATTGTACGCCTTTCCATGAAACGATGAGTTTTATGGCTGACAGCCAAGCTCGCAAGAGGTTTGTCCAGTTATGCTTATTGGGAATGTCATAATATTCGATAATATATCAAGCAAGTGTGATGCGCATAGTGCGTGTTTCGCTTGCTTTTTTTGTTGCCGTTTTTGCATTTTACAAAAATTTTATTGGGGATAGGAGATCGAAAAAATGGGAAAAGCACTAGTCATTGGCGCCGGTGGCGTAGCATCAGTAGCAATTCATAAATGCGTTCAAAACAGCGAGGTTTTCGAAGAAATCTGTATCGCAAGCCGTACGAAATCCAAATGCGATGATTTAAAAGCAAAATTGGATGGCGGCAAAACCAAAATTACTACCGCACAGGTCGACGCGGACAACGTAGATGAGCTAATCGCTCTAATTAATGAAGTTAAACCGGATATCGTCATGAATTTGGCTCTGCCTTACCAGGATTTGACGATCATGGATGCTTGCCTAGCCACCAAAACGAACTATATGGATACAGCAAACTATGAGCCGGAAGATACGGCGAAATTCGAATACAAATGGCAGTGGGATTACCGCGAACGCTTTGAAAAGGCCGGGATCACAGCTCTGTTGGGCAGCGGATTCGACCCAGGCGTAACCGGCGTATTTTCCGCTTATGCGCTGAAACATTATTTTGACGAAATCGAATATATCGATATTCTGGATTGCAACGGCGGAGATCACGGCTATCCTTTCGCAACTAACTTCAACCCGGAGATCAACATCCGTGAAGTATCCGCTAACGGACGCTACTGGGAAAACGGAGAATGGATCGAAACGAAACCGATGGAAATCAAACGCGGTTATAACTTCGCTGAAGTCGGACAAAAAGATATGTATTTGCTTTACCATGAAGAGCTGGAATCCCTTGCACAGAACATGCCTGGACTGAAACGTATCCGTTTCTTCATGACTTTCGGCCCAAGCTATCTCATGCACTTAAAAGCACTTGAGAACGTAGGAATGACTTCCATTGAACCGATCGAATACGAAGGAAAACAAATCATTCCGCTTCAATTCCTGAAGGCGGTACTACCAGATCCAGCTTCCCTGGGACCGCGTACAGTCGGCAAGACGAACATCGGCTGCATCTTCAAAGGGAAAAAAGACGGTCAAGACAAGACTTACTATGTCTACAATGTTTGTGACCACCAAGAATGCTATAAAGAAGTGGGCTCCCAAGCCATCTCCTATACAACTGGCGTTCCTGCTATGATCGGCGCAGCGATGGTCATGACTGGCAAATGGAATAAACCGGGCGTCTTCAATATCGAAGAGTTCGATCCAGATCCATTCATGGAAGAGCTGAACAAATGGGGACTTCCATGGGTAGAAGACTTTAATCCGGTGCTTGTTGACGCATTGCCTGAGGAAGCTAAGAAACCGGAGCTCGTTCGCTAATATGCGGTTCGAGGAATTACCGACACCCTGTTTCGTAGTTGATGAAGCACTCATTGAGAAAAACCTAAAGATTCTGAACGGCGTTATGCAGCGTACGGGAGCCAAGATTGTGCTGGCGCAAAAAGCTTTTTCCATGACCGCTATGTATCCCCTCATTGGGCAATATTTAAGCGGCACGACTGCGAGCGGCTTGTTCGAAGCACGGCTCGGTCACGAGGAAATGGGCAAAGAAACTCACGTCTTTGCCCCTGCCTATCGTGAAGATGAAATCGACCAAATTATATCTATTTGCGGCCATATTATCTTCAATTCCTTCTCCCAGCTGGAAAAGTATAAAGCTAAAGCTCTGGCAGCAGGCAGAAAAGTGGGCCTTCGCATCAATCCGGAATGCTCGACACAAGAGGGACATGAAATGTATGACCCCTGTTCGCCTGGGTCAAGATTCGGCGTGAAACGGGAAGATTTCCGGCCAGAGCTGCTGGAAGGCGTGTCGGGACTGCACTTTCATACCCTCTGCCAACAGAACTCGGATGATTTGGAGACTACGCTGAATGCGGTCGAAGAAAAGTTCGGTGACTTGTTGCCACAGATGGAATGGATCAATTTCGGCGGCGGTCACCATATCACAAGAGATGACTATGATATTCCAAGACTCGAAGCCTGCATTAAGCGAATGCAGAAATACGGCTTGGAAGTCTACCTTGAACCGGGAGAAGCCATCGCACTCAATGCCGGCTATATGGTCACTTCCGTATTGGATATCCATAGAAACGGTATTGAGATTGCTATTGTTGACACGTCGGCAACCTGTCATATGCCGGATGTTCTGGAAATGCCTTATCGTCCGCCGCTGTTCGGTTCAGGCGAAGCCGGCGAGAAGCCATATACCTATCGGCTTGGCGGCCCAACCTGCTTGACGGGCGATGTAATCGGAGACTATTCCTTCGATCAACCCTTAAAGAACGGCGACAGATTAGTATTTGGCGATATGGCGATCTACTCCATGGTCAAAACCAACACCTTCAACGGCATGCCGCTGCCGGCCATCGCCGTGCAGGAGAAAGATGGCAATTGCCGCGTCGTTCGCGAGTTCGGCTATCAGGATTTTAAGATGAGACTAGCTTAATGAATAACGAAAGCCTTAACCCTTCATATGAAGGGTTAAGGCTTTTTTGGACTCCGGCATAATATTACGTAATATCGATTTCTTCATTCATCGACTTATTTTGTTGTCATAGCTGCGCTTCGTAACCCAACTGTACGGCGCCGTTACTTAACTACATGCGAGGTACTTATCGAATACGGACACGCCGATCTATACGGAAATTTCTTTAATATATTCCTTGACAAGAATATTCTCTATAGGGTATATTTGACTCACGCCCTTCCAACACATGATGGAAGATCGCTTGGACAGTTACTAGCGTGAACTACAGAACAAGAAGTTGTTGAAAGAAGCATTGGATTTCAGGCTTGACCCCTAAAATAATAAGATGAGGAGTGTTTAAATTATGATTAACAAAATTGGCCAAGTTATGCTCTACGTGAATAACCAAGAAGCTAGCAGAGACTTTTGGACGGAGAAGCTGGGCTTCGAGGTTATCGCGGATGAAACCAACGGCCCGATGAGATGGATTGAAGTCGCTCCTAAGGGTGCGGCAACCAGTATTGTTCTTCACAGCAAGGAGTTCGTTGCCACAATGAACCCTGAAATGAACCTCGGAACCCCGTCAATCATGTATTACACAGATAAGTTCGAAGCGTTGTACAGCGATCTCCAGAACAAGAACGTCAAGGTTGGAGACATTGTAGAGATACCCTCCGGCAGAGTCTTCAACTTTGCAGATAATGAAGAAAACTACTTTGCTGTATCGGAGAAGAAGTAAGACAACTGCATAAGTTACGGCAGCAGCTGATCAAGTGATCTGCTGCTTTTTGCCGAGTCTGGAGCGATAAAGACGTTATTCCACACTACTACCACTTGCTTTCCTTTTCTATTTCCTCCATTATCACTCTAACCCCTTCATCGATTTGCTCAGGTTGAGTCTGAGAGATGCTGATTCGCAAGAACTTCTCTCGCTCCAGATAATTTGATAAATAGAATCCTTTACCGGACACGACACTGATATTCCTCCCAACAAGCCGCTTTAAGAGCCGTTCTATGTTAACCGTCGGCTTTAGCTTGAAGTGCATATAGATGCCTGAACGAATGGGGGGTACCTCAATCAGCCCCTGCATATTGTACCGTTCCACTGACTCGTTCAAAGCCCGCATTCGCGACTCATACAAGCTGCCTATCTTGTGCTTGTGCCTCTCATACATGCCATTCTTGATAAACACTTCGAGTGCCGCTTGAGACAATAGCGATGTGTTGGGGTATATTTTGTAGGCATGGAATGTCTTGAGCAGCCGTTCCGGCAATACAATTGCACCCACCCTTAGGCCTGGAAAGATAATTTTGGAGAAGCTCTTTAAATAAATGACGTTCGAACCCCCATCGTAAGTGTAGATGGGATCGAATTGCCGCTCAGCACCCAAGTCGGCCATGTAATCGTCTTCCAAGATGAATACGTCGTATTTGGCAGCCAACCTGGCGATAGCCCTCCGCTCTTCAGCGCTATAGGTTGTGCCAAGGGGGTTATGATATCTTGACATTGTGTAGAAAAATTTGATTTCACCGCTTCCGAACCTCTGCTCCAATTCCCGTAAGTCAATACCTGCCGCCGTACGAGCGATGCCATATACAGGTATGCCCTCCGTCTCCAGAAATCGCAAATAGATATCGTAACTCGGCTGTTCTACCAAAACTGCCTTTTTTCCATTTGGAAACGGCATTTTCGTTAATATTTCCAGCGCCTGCTGCGCTCCTGAGGTAACGATGATCCGCTCCGCTTTGGAGAACACTTGGTCATTCGCCAAATGGGAAACAAGCGTGTGGCGAAAGGACTCCAACCCTTGCGGTTCGCCATAAGTAAACAGGTCGTACTTGTAGATATCGATCGCTTTGTTTAAGCAATGTTGAAAATCCAAATATGGAAACGCGTCTAAATCCGGCAATACCGTAGCGAAATTGATTATTTGGCTATCTCTGTTGTCGCGCCAATCTCCCGGCTTCTCGACAACATAAAAGCCGCTTTGTGGAACCGAATAAATGACGTGACGCTTCTCCAGTTCCGCATATGCCCTCGTAATCGTGCTGATGCTGCACCCATAGGATTCAGCTGAACTACGAACGGAAGGCAGTTTTTGACCAGGAATATATAGTCTCTCCCGGATCTTATTCTCCATATCGGATAGAATCAAAAAATACTTTTTCATGTCGCCCTCCCCGTCCGTACTCATAATCTTCTCTTCTCATTATACAGTACACCCACCAACTGTACCGATACAGATTGAACAAAATGCCGTTGTTCGACTAGCCATCCTGTCATATCATCAAATCAAAGGTCGAGACGTTCGCGAACACGCTCACTTTTGTTGGAGAGGATGATGCATCATGAATTCAAAAGAATTGAAGCTTCCCTATTTGTTCGCCGTGATTAACGCGGTCATAATCGGATTGTCTTTTTTGTTTGCCAAAAAAGCGCTCGATTACGCCAGTCCACTCGATACGTTGGCCTTCCGTTTCGCTGCATCGTTTTTGGTTATGTCCGTCCCGGTAGCATTCGGCTGGGTCAAGCTCGCATACCGCGGCAAGCCGTGGTACAAAGTGCTGCTGCTGGCAGCTATGTACCCGCTTGGATTTTTCACGCTTCAAGCGTACGGGCTGCAGCACGCTACCTCAGCAGAAGGAGGCATATTGTACGCGTTCACTCCGATCGTAACGATGCTCGTCGCCTCCGTCTTTTTGAAAGAAGTGACCACCATCTTACAGAAGCTGTCGATCTTTCTGTCGGTGTTCGGCGTTGTATTCATCTTCGTTATGAAAGGCGGTGGCATTGATTGGTCAAACTTTTCGGGGATCTCTTTGTTACTGTTGACATGCTTCGTATTTGCCGGATATACCGTAATGGCCCGAACGTTGACGAAGCAGTTCACTCCGACTGAAATCACTTATATGATGATGGCCATCGGATTCACCGTTTTCCTCACTGTTTCTTTCACTGGTCATGCGGCGACTGGTACGCTCCATCGCTTTTTTGCACCGCTCTACAGCAGTACCTTTGTCATATCCATTCTTTTCTTGGGCGTCGTATCTTCGCTGGTCACAGCATTGTTAGCCAATTACATCCTGTCCAAAATGGAAGCATCGAAAATGAGCGTATTTGCTAATCTTTCTACGATCGTCTCCATGGCGGCCGGAGCGATCGTTCTCGGGGAAGAGATTACGGTATACCATTTGATCGGCTCGGTGCTAATTATAGCTGGAGTTATTGGAACAAATCGTCTGGGGCGAAAAAAAGCAGAGGAGAGAATGCTGCAAGCAGAACGTGCAGAAGCATGAAATCTGAAGGAAACAAATGAAGGAGTTGAGCGTAAATGTCATCTGCATTATGACGCTTCACACTCAAATAAGGGACAGCATCCAGTACAAGCGAGTTCAGAGTTTCTCTTTTCATGTAGAACATTATTAATCCCCCTTGGCAAGCCGTTGTTTATGATATGGCTCAAAAGCAGCCCACCCTCGGATGAGGACGGACTGCTTTTGTAGGTTTATGCTGGGATCTCTAATTTCAAAGACCAATTTTCGGACTGAGTTACTGCTTATTGGAAATGACGCTGTCAAGAAACTTATCTGCGTCACTATTGAACTTCCAACCAACACCAAATTGATCAACCAGCATTCCAAAGCAGGAAGACCACGGCACTTCTGATAATGGCATGATAACATAACCACCTGCAGATAAATTAGAAAAGTAATTTTCCAATGTCTGTTTATCATCAATAACGATACTAATCAGCATATTGTTGCCTTTAACCAACTCGCCAGTAACCTTCTTCATCGAAGGTAGAATATCCGACATCATTATTACTCCACCGGCGAATTCTAACGATGACTCCATAATCATATTCAACTCATTTTCTGGCAAAGGGTAGTTCGGATCTTGTGGAAAATCCTTGAATTTCACTTTTTTTACTTTACTTGCGTTCAGAGCTTCTGAATAAAACGCAATGGCCTGCTCTGTATTCCCATCAAAGTTTACATAAGTTATGACTGACATTATAAAAACCTCCTTCTTGTAATACATGAAGTATAAGCTATAATAGGTGACAGCTTATTGTCACCTATTATGGCTTTGCATAAATTTATTTTTATAGTTAAAGAGGATTCTCAGATTTACATAAATGGGTTGGCTTATTACGGTTCGAGCCGGGAGGGGTAATATGGAGAAAATCGAGAGGTTAATATCTATAGTCATGATCTTGCTGCAAAAGGATGTTGTTTCGACGACCGAGTTCTCACAATTATTTAATGTGTCTAAAAGAACAATTCTGCGTGACATGGGTACCTTGAGTTATTCTAATATACCTATTTATTCTATAAATGGCGTTCACGGCGGCTACGGGATTATGGATGAATACAAATTAGACAAACGGCTCTTAAGCAGTAAAGACTTAGAAAATATCTTAACCGCACTTGGTGGATTGGGACAGATTCTATTTAGTGATGAAGTGGGACTAACTCTTAAAAAAATTGAAGCGATGATAGGCTCAGCATCCTGGAAAGGTTCCATTCACCTGTCCTTTTATGATTGGGAGGGTCGGTCTGAGATTCTTCAACCCTTGAAGACATGTCAAGAATCAATAGTAAAGAGAAGGTTAATTTCATTTGATTATATTGATAAAAATGGCGTTGAAACAAAAAGAATGGTCGAGCCCTATCAGCTTCATTTTAGCGAAACGAGTTGGTATTTGAAGGGATTCTGTCTACATCATCAGGGATATCGAACATTTAAATTAGCTAGGATCGATAATCTTCATATGGATGAACAAACATTTAACCCTAGAGATTATTTAGTAGAACAAAAACATGAAGCAACTTATCAACCACAACTAGTTGCTATTAAGGCGTTGATTTCACCTAGTATAAAAGATCAATTCATTGAACGGTACGGGCGAAAGAATATTGAAAGCTATAGTTCTGAATATTTCTTAGCAACCATCTATGTTCCTCAAAACAGTATTGGATTTCACTTTCTAGCAAGCTTCGGCACAAATCTAGAAATAGTAGAGCCCAAAGCATATGTTGAAGAATTTCGAAATTATTTACATAAAATGTTAGAGAAATATTCGTAAAAAGGTTCTTGTGAATAGCGAAATAGAAGGGCGCCCAATTGGACGCCCTTCCGTCTTATAATAAGTGCTAATACGTTGTTTTATTTCAACATTTGATACACCTGTTCGACATCCTTATCCCCGCGGCCAGACAGATTGACGATGATGATTTGATCCTGGCTCAACGTCGGTGCCAGCTTCTTCGCATAGGCAACAGCATGCGCACTCTCTAAGGCAGGGATAATTCCCTCCGTGCGGGAAAGTTCTTGGAAGGCTTCCAGCACTTCTTCGTTAGTGACGGTTGCATATTCTGCCCGTTCCGTTACCTTCAGGTGGCTGTGTTCCGGTCCAATGCCCGGATAATCAAGTCCCGCTGCAATCGAATAGGTCTTCTTCGGCTGCCCTTCCTCATCCAGCAGTACTAAGCACTTGAAGCCATGGATGATGCTCGGGACACCTTGGGTTAAAGATGGCGCTTGATCAGGCTCAACACCGATTAAGCGAACGGCCGGCTCGTCGATGTAGTGAGCGAATGCACCAATCGCATTGCTGCCGCCGCCTACACAAGCTATTACCGCATCCGGCAAACGGCCTTCCTTCTCCATAATCTGCTGCTTCGATTCCTCGCTAATAATCGCCTGAAAGTGCTTGACCATCGTCGGAAACGGATGTGGACCCACTGCTGAACCAAGCAAATAGAACGTATTTTTATAATTGCGAACCAGATCGTCCAGCGCTTCATCTACCGCATCCTTCAGTCGTCCTTGACCTTTATGAACAGGTACGACACTCGCACCGAGCAGCTCCATCCGGAACACATTAAGCGCCTGCCGGCGCATATCTTCAGCCCCCATGTAGATGATACATTCCATATTAAACATAGCGCAGGCCGTTGCTGTAGCGACACCATGCTGTCCCGCACCGGTCTCAGCGATAATCCGTTTGGCACCCATCCGCTTAGCGAGCAGAATCTGACCAATAGCATTGTTAATCTTATGCGCTCCAGTATGATTCAGATCCTCACGCTTTAAGTAGACCTTCGGTCCACCCCAAGCTTTGGTCAACCGCTCCGCATAGGTCAGCGGATTCTCACGACCAACATATTCGCGAAGGTAATAGTGAAGCTCTTCCTTAAACTCTGGGTCGTCTCTGAACTTGTAGAACTGCTCACTCAAATAGCTCAACACTTCCTGTAATTCTGGCGGGACGAAGCTGCCCCCGAACTCTCCAAAGTACCCCTCTTGCTGCAATTGTTGGTCCATAAGTAAGTGCCTCCATTTATTCAAATAGAATGGTAATTTACACCTAAGATATTACCACAAATCACTACCTTCAAGTTCAAAAATCGCCGTCCGATTCCCGACAGGAAATTGAACGGCGACAATTTTAAAGTCATCATGTAAGTAACGTTTCTTTCGAGTACAGGTTGATATCAATATGCAACACTAAGAAGCCAATTCCGCTAACACCTTGCCTAGACGGTCAAGCTGCTGTTCATTAGCTTCTACGCAGATCGGCTTAGCGTGTTCAAACTCCTCTTTTTCCTTGAAAGACTGGCGGAAGGTGACCCTGGTACGGCCTTCATGGCTCTCAAAGGTAGCAGTTACCCGGAATTCGTGGCCGGATAAATGATCAAGCACAATCCTTTCCGGCATGATCTCAACAAAGACATTATGGTTAGGATAATCCACGCCATCCGGTCCATGCATGGTGAATAACCACGTGCCGCCTGGTCTCATATCGCACTCATGAAAAGTATTCGTGAAGCCTTGCGGTCCCCACCATTGAGCTAATAAATCGGGGGTTGTCCATGCCCGAAACACAAGCTCCCGCGGGACATCATACTCGCGCGTAGCCATCAGTTCATTGTCACCTATAGTCATGTTCCTACTTCCCCCTCTACTACCTTGCCCAGTGTATCCAACATGATGTTTGTACCGTGTTCCCGTACTTCCGGTGTATCGTGTCCGTCAAAGAACACACCTTGCTCTGTGAAAATCAGCTTCGTACCACTCTCCACCTTGATCAGCTCGACCGTTGTAATCGAGACAGAGATGCGTGTGCCGCCCGAATCGAGTGTGTACGTATAGACAATGCGCTGCTCTGGAACAAGCTCCTGGTAATTGGCGTCGAAGATAAAGATCGGCCCTTCCGGCGGCCCGCCGCTGCTGTACTCGCGCCCGCCAACCTGGAAATCGAAGATGTCTGGCTTCGAAAACCATTTGGCTTTGGCAATTGGATTGGCCCATGCTTGATAAACCCGCTCCGGTGAAGCGGCATAAGTCCGCTCGACAACGAAGGTTCCATGCTTAACAAATCGTTCGTTCATTGAATTTCCCCCTTATGTTTCGGAATTTCACTTTCCTCAGCAAGAAAGTCTCCCAATAGGTCCAAATGTCGTTCCCAACTCGTTTGCCGCTCAATAACCGGTTTCTCAAATCCCATTTTCATCGCTTGCAAAAGGCTCGTGAAATCTTCAACCGTTAAATCCGCCTTGCCTTGCATAAGCTTGGATACATGTCTGAGCCGCTCCAATAGTTTCTGCTGCAGTTTGATCTGTTCGTTGATTTGGTTTATCTGCAGGCCTACGATCTCAAGCGGACTAATCTGCCCGCCAAGTAAGACTGACTTAATCTCCTCGAGAGATAACCCCATCTCCTTAAGTGATAGAATCTGGTGCAATCGCGACAAGTCCAATTCATTGTACAGCCTATGACCTGATTCCGTTTGTCCCGACGGAGAGAACAACTCGATTTGATCATAAAACCGCAAGGTTCGTACAGTAAGCCCCGTCAGCTTAGCGAGATCCCCGACCTTCCAATGTTCCTTCATGAACCAACTCCAATCTTTTGCGCTAGCTATGTACCGGTAGCTCTATTGTAAAACATTACGTTACGTAAGGTGCAAGTGAAATCACGTTCAAATAATCTTCACTTTTAATATTTGAAATAATATTGTAAGATACTTAAAGTAAAGTACTTTGAACAGAGTAATTTATACAGAATAATATGCAGAGGAATGATTACATGAAATTTAAAGAATTCTTAACGTCGAGAGGGGCAACAGCTTCCATTTTTATGGGAGTTTTTTATGCAGTAGCTATGCTACTAATATTCTTATTAGGCTATACAGCAATCCCTGGTAATATGGATGAGTTGAAAATTGCATTAATAAATGAGGACAAGGGTGAGGCTGGTAGTCAAATAGCCGTCCAATTAGGTGAAAGCTTACCTTTTAAAACAATTGAAACCGATCTTTCGAATAAAGAAGCATTAAAAGAGTTAGAAAAAAATAAATTAGCACTTGTCATTCACATTCCAGAGAATTTCTCTGAAAATGCTCAAAGTGGTGCTGGTACAAATATTGATTTCACCGTTAATGAAGCATCTGCAACGATGGTATCATCATCAATGGCATCCGTTGTTGCGGAAATTAATAAGCAGCTAAGTGCGAACTTCTCCCAACAAACCGCACAAGGGATCTTAATGAAGTTCAACTTACCTGAAGAGCAAGCAGCCGAAATGGCAGCTCAAATAGAAAATAGCTATACAGGAAACTATATCATCATGAATGATGTACCAACCGGTATGCATAACAGTATGCTGCCAATGTTCCTAACGATGGCTTGTTATGTAGGAGCCATGATTGCGGCAATGCAATTAGTAGGCTCATTTAAAGCAAATCGTGGAAAAGCAACGAAAACAAAATTATTTGTTTACGTCCAATTAACAGCGTTGGTCATAGCGGTTTTATCCACATTAGCCGCATTAATCGTAGCTTTCTCTATTGCCAATATCGACATGGACATTTTATTACCTGTAGCTGGCCAGCAAATACTCATGTATATGGCCGCATTTAATATCTGTGCAATTATGGTATTTCTAGTTGGTGAAGGCGGGATGATCCTCAATATTCCGATTTTATTAATGCAAACCATTGCAAATGGAGCAACAGTTCCACGCGATATGATGTATGCACCATATAAAGTGTTTAGTTACATTACACCGATGTATCATTCTGTACAATCCTATATGGCGATTATGTTCGGGTCTATAAGCGCTGCACCATACCTATTGGGATTAGCCGCAGTCACGGCTGGTGCAATGGTTATTAATATCGTGATCGTTCGGTTCGTCCATAAACCACACCCTGTTAATACCGTAGTGACTGAGAACGTAAATGTTAAAAAGATAAATGAAGTAACGGTTTAATTCCGCTAAAGTAAAAAATACAACCCGTGCATGATTAGCACGGGTTGTATTCTTATCAGAAAGAGAAAATAAATAGTTGAGGAGACATTTATTATGCCCATACAAATCTATATTTTATCCAAATTAATGGATGGAAACAATTACCCATACAAATTGAGTAAAGAATTATCTGAGCCTATTCCTTTTGATTCGATAATCAATCTTACTGAAAGTAAATTGTATTACCATTTTGATTCACTTTTAAATCAGGGACTTATCGAATCAGTTGAAGTTATTAAAGAGGCACATCGTCCCGATAAACAAGTATTCACAATTACTGATAAAGGCCGTGAACAACTACCATTGAAGATTTATCAAGTTTTCGAAAAGGCCCCCGCATTGGCAAATACATTGGTTGGTTTGATTAATATTCGTTTTGTTGAGCGTGAAAAAGTAGCAGCAATATTTGAGAAAAGAGTAGAAAAAGCAATACTTATGAGTACGCATATAAAGGATATATACGGAAAATTAGACATAGTTGACTCAAAAAGAGAATTAACTGATTCCTTTGATGGTTACTTCACCGATAAAATGGACAATGAAATTCATTGGACTAAGCAAATAATCCAAAAGTTGAAAAATCATGAGATCTAATTCAGTTACTTTTGAGCATCAAGAATAAACATCGTTGCATCTTGTCCCATGAATTTACTTCCGGTATAAAAAGTTTTGGATTGAATATTCTCATATCCAATTCTCTTCATCCTGTCGGTTAACTCATCCTGATTAAATCCGTTATGAACGATATCTGAAACGATATTTTCATTTTTATTATAATCTACGATAAGCAAATGTCCTCCTTCATTGAGAACATCATATAATCTTGATAAAACGAATTCATAATCAGCGATATGAAGTAGAACCTGAGCCATACAAATATAATCAGCACTTAAATCCGATAAGCCTTCCTTTTCAAAATCAAAGCATAACGTATCTGCATTCTGAACATGGAGATCGGAAATTTTTTGCTTGATTTGATTAATCATGTTTGGTGAAGTGTCCAGAAAGAGCATGGAATGAAAATCGTTCAACAAGTTCAAGCCGAGAAGACCGGTTCCGCATCCAAAATCAATAGCCATCTTACCTTTAGCGTCAACTAAATATTCGCGAATGGCATCTGCTGCTGCCTTGGCGGTCTGAATTCTTTCAGGAGTGTCGTACGTGTTCGCTATCATCTCAAATTTATCTGTATTTCCCAATATGACCGCTCCAATCCCATTCATCTTCAAATAAAATCCAGACCTGTATTATGCAATCGTTAATAGCGCCAAGTGGGCTGCAGGTGATTCGTCATTGTGACAAATTTTTCACTCACTTGCGCTATTGTCATCATAACTATCCCAGCTTTCCCGATTGAAGGTCCTTCGGAGTGACCACTGACTGTCCTTCTTTAGTGAAGCGACTATTACTGTGGACCAACTACCGGATGAGGAATATACGGCCCCTCCAGCAAAGCAACTTCCTCTGCGGTTAATTTAGTGGAAAGAGCAGCTACCGCATTTTCGAGATGAGATATTTTTGTTGCACCGATTATCGGCGCTATTACAGGTTCTTTTTGTAGCAACCATGCAAGTGCGATTTCAACTCGTGAAACACCGCGTAGTTCCGCAATAGCAGCAACCTGATTCACAATTAATTGATCGGCATCAGAAGTAGCATCGTATTTTTGTTTTGCAATTTGATCGGTTTCGGAGCGATGTGTGGCTTCATTTGAATCTCTAGTCAATCTTCCTCCGGCTAGCGGACTATATGGTATGACACCAATTTTCTCAGCTTTGCAAAGCGGAAGCATCTCTCTCTCCTCTTCACGATAAATAAGGTTTAAATGATTTTGCATCGATATAAACCGGGTCCATCCATTATTGTCGGCAACATATAAGGCTTTCAAAAATTGCCACGCAAACATAGCCGAAGCACCGATATACCGTGCTTTCCCAGCCTTTATCACATCATGCAGGGCTTCCATCGTCTCTTCAATCGGCGTATGGTAATCCCAGCGGTGAATCTGGTACAGATCTACATAATCGGTTCCCAGACGTTTCAGGCTTTTATCAATTTCACTCATGATTGCCTTTCGAGATAGCCCGGCACCATTGGGGCCTTCATGCATGCGGCCGTGCACTTTTGTTGCAATGACGATTTCATCTCGATTGGCAAAGTCCTTCAGCGCCCGTCCAACTATTTCCTCACTTGTCCCGTCTGAATATACATTTGCAGTATCAAAAAAGTTGATTCCAAGCTCTAGAGCTTTTTTTATTATTGGACGACTGTTCTCCTCATCTAGCACCCACTGATGAATCCATCTGCCCGCCTCGCCAAACCCCATACAGCCCAAGCAAAGCCTCGATACATCTAAGCCGGTATTTCCAAGCTTCATATATTCCATTGGGTTGTTTCCTCGCTTTCAATAAGAAGTTGTTATCACAACTTTATCTCTAGCTTAACCTCTGGAGTGAACTCCAAGTCAAGCCTAAATAAGTTCATCAACTACTGACCGTATTAACGTATTCTGCCCGTTAGCTTAATACTACTTTACCAAAGACTATGTGTACACAATTACAACTAATGCTTCTGAGTCAACCTGTCACATCTCATCTTTTCCTTACGCACCAACAATATTAGACACTCCACATGTGTCGAGTACTTAAACAATTTAAGCTCCAACCCGCAAATTTAGCATTGCCGCTCCAACACTTAACTCAATTCTTTGCTTTACCACTATCGATGATACGGTTCACCCTATGACAAATAGAGCGAGATTCATGAGCAGGGACGTTGGAAAAATCCATAGTCACGCCCGTATCCGTACGCTTTTCCACGGTACGAGAGGAAGTGCAACCTTTTCTCACAGCCATTTCGTTTAAGGACACCACATTCATATTTCTTATTTTCGGTGGAATTGATGCTTCCGAATTGTACATAGAAAGCAAAAAAATGCCCTCTAGGACCAATCACCTAAAGGACATTTTTCACTTATGCTTTCGTTAAATTATAGGCCGCTGTTAATATTAGATAACATGGCAGTGATTTCTTCAGTTGTATCTAATTCACCATCCGCAGCAGCTATCATAGCTAGCCTGTATAGGGCCAAATTTTCCTCTATAGCTCGATAATTTCCAGCCCAATTCAGATCATCCATGGTGACTAATTCTGCTGATGCAGTATCCTTCACTGCTTCAATCTTTGCAATAGATTGGGCTTTATTCACTCTGGATACCATATCATAAATTTTATACGAGGCATTTAATGCTCCATCCAGGGCAGCAGCAATGGCTATGCGGTAGGCAGCCAAATTTTCTTCGACTACTATACCCGAGACAGTCTGGAGATCGTTAATTGTAATTAGCTCTGCTGATACGGCATCCTTTACTGCTTCAATCTTTGCAATCACTTTTATCTGGTCAACGGAATAGATTAGATAAATAATATCATCCCAAGTCTCTAAATCACCAGTCCCCGCCGCTGCAATGGCCGCCCTATATTCAGGCAAGTTTTCAACAATGGCTATGACTTCTCCGCCTGTGGCAGCATTCAAATCATCGATTGTAATAGAGTCCGCGGAGGCTGCATCTGTCACTGCTTCGATTTTGGCTACAGCAATAACTTGAGCTTCTCCTGGCTCCCTATAGACATTAACAGTGTAGATCGTGTAATACTCTCCGCTTTCCGGAGTTACATAGATTTGTATCTGATTATCCCCTACTCTGAGAGGCTGTTCACCCAACCGCCCTTCACCAATGGTTGCATTGGGATTCATCGTTGTTGCGGATACGATAGTGCTTGTAACGTTATTTGGTACGGTTGCATTGTAATACGTTACATTCGCAGAAAAGGCTGGACTGAAGGTTATTCCGCTTAAAGCGAAGTCGCTTAATCTTTTGTCTTCTCTTCTATCGAATTCAATCGTTCCAATATCTTTCAATTCGTTTTCCGCAACGAATCCAACTTGGATACTAGGACTCGAATATACATTTTGATTGAGCACGATTTCTAAAAAATCTGTTTGTGGAACATCATAGAAGTAAAAGGCCCCGTCCTCATCTGTAAGTGCATAGTCTTGATAGTCATAAGTATCACTATCGTATATACCGACAACAAAGCTGCTGATTGGGATACCGCTTGAATCTTTTACATAACCCTTCACCATGTTACGGTACATATAAGCCTTAGAAGCATCGGTTATAGCATTCTCATTAACCGTATGATTAACAGGGGTAACAATCATATCCAGATAGCCTGTGCTCGCAAATGCTAAATAATAATTCCCAACCGGGACATCGCTTATGGAGTACTCCCCATTAGAGTCTGATTCTACAGCAGCAACAAAAGTACCGCTGCCTTCGACTCCCGAGTAGACACTTACAGTAACTCCGACGATTATCTCGTTTGGCGAAGCCTTAATATAAACACTCCCTGTGACTGTTCCTTTAGTCACTACAGGTTCTGGTGTCGGTGTCGGTGTTGGTTCTGGTGTCGGTGTTGGTGTTGGTGTTGGTGTTGGTGTTGGTGTCGGTGTTGGTTCTGTTGGTCCTGTTGGTCCCGTCGGTCCCGTTGGTCCTGTTGGTCCCGTTGGTCCCGTCGGTCCTGTTGGTCCCGTTGGTGTTGTTGATGCTGTTGGTGCTGGTAAGATCTTTTGTGGCTGTGTTTGGAAGGTAGTGCCCGGTATGTTAACGGTTGCTACTACAATTGTTCCTTCGCCTATGATCTTGACTATTGCATTTAAGATAAGAGCGTTTATTTTCGTTCCGCCTGCGAGATTGATAGTTGTCCCTGTTGCGCTCGCATCTACATTGAGATCTTTAATGCTGCCTTCGGGTACATCAACCTGAATTTGTTGTGAACTTACATTTACCGTATCGAACGCACCCAGTAAGGTAACTTTCGAACCCGCTGGGATCGCAGTACTAAGATTCACTTTGGTGAAACCCGTGCCCGAGGTATTCATCTGACGAATCGTTGCTGGAGAGTTAACCACGACTAATGCAATAGTAGTCGAGCCTTCCGACACAATGCGCACAGTACCTGTACCGGATTTTTTATCGATAATAATATCAACAAGCACGGAGTTGTTAAAATGGATACTGTTCTCTCCACCACCCTGAACGGTTACGGTGCCTTTGACTGTCACATTGTTTAGAGATGCATCGCCATTCCCAATTCCTTCTCCTAATAATAAGTCACCGTTAATAACCATGTTCTGCAGGGTTACTCCAGCAACACGAACATCTACATTCGCATTAACCGTTTCTACTCCTTCAGCAGGTCCATAAGTGCCAGCCTTATCATATACGACTGATTTTGTGCTAATCACTCGATCTAACATAACAACCGTTTCAGCACGAGTTATTGGATTTGCTGGCTTGAAGCTATTATCTGCTTCGTAGCCTTTCATAATCCCTCCAGCAACAATCGCATCTACGGCTTCTTTAGCCCATGATGCAATAGAGCTTGAATCATTAAATGCTCCCGCTGGATGGTCTGAATTAGAAAGATCTAGTAGCCGATCAACAATCACTGCAGCCTCTTGTCTACTGATTGGCTTGCTTGCACCGATCGTTCCATTATCATACCCCGTTATGTAACCCGCCTTTACAGCCTTAGCCACCTCCGTATATTCCCAGTTAGCCGAAGCTAAATCACTGAATGAAATGTCCGTTGTCGCAGTAAAACCGAATGAACGGTTAATTAATGCAAAAAATTCCGCTCTCGTTATGGAATGATTTGGTTTAAAGCTGCCATCTGCATACCCATTAATTAAATCCTTATCCATCCAATTCGAAATTTGAACTTCCGCCCAATGTCCCGAGATATCCGATTTTGCTTTTGCAGGTGTTGCTGCAAAAACTGAGCTGATTGATGTCAAAACCAAGGCAAGCATTAAACCTGTAGATAGTAGTTGTCTAAAAAATTTACTTTTCATAATACGCCTCCACTTTCTTTAAACTTGTCTTTTATTGCTTTCTTCAAAAGAATATCACCCCCCAATGACAGCAGAATGACAAATATCGACACATTTCTTCTACAGCAAAAAAAAGCCCGAATAAACCTAGGCTTTTCAGTATCTTGTGGCTAAAATTACATTGCGGTAAAATTGAAAATATTGGATTTGTAATCAAAGAAAAAACTGACATCGTTTGCGTAACGACGCCAGTTGAATTCAAGGTTAAGTATTTTGGATGGAATTCAAAATTTCTTTATAATGCGGACTATGGATCAAGCCAATGATGTTTCCAAAAGGGTCTACGACCGATGCCGTGAACCAGTCGACACCACGCTCTGTTAGAGGCTCATATTTTGTGGCACCCAGTTCCTCTAACTTTTCTAACATACCGGTAATATCATCTACATGCCAATACAGCGTCACTCCTCCCGTTCCAGTCAAATCAGCTGCCTTGGGTGCAAATTTCTTATCAATGATGCCTAGTTCATCTTGAAAGTCGCCAATCCGATATTCGATGTAAGCAGGGTTCTCGATATTCGGACTTTGAAAGTACGGCTCTACCCCCAATAGCTTCGTGTACCATTCTTTTGCAGCCTTGAGATCTTCCGCCCAGAAACTCACATTTGCCATGCCTCGTAAAGTAGGTGTATTTGTCATCTTAGATATGCTCCTTTTAGGTCAATTGGTATTTACTTTCTTGTTAATGATAGGGGATGATGACCATTACTGTATTACAGAAATCCGCAACCATTTATCAAACAGGCGGGAAACTGGATCCTGCCGGCTTCGAACGGAATATTAACTTTCAAACCTATGTGCCGCCAGCCAGTTTAACTCCATATATTAACCACTTTTGGACCATACGTTGGAATATCACGTCAGGGCAACCCTATATTTCGGAGCAAGTCATGCATCGGCCTTATATCGATGTATATTTGTCTTCGCAAGATTCAGGTATTCAGTGCTCTTTCCGGGATAAACGAGATTACGAGGCAGCGGATACAGGCAGAATCATTGGTGCTCGATTTAAGCCAGGCGCGTTCCATGCTTTTTGGCGCAGATCGCTAGCAGGCTTACACAACGAGACGATTGCATTACAGCAAGCATTTGCTGAGGCGGATCAGACTTTTATAGAAAATACACTCTCATTACAGGACGATGCTGCAGTCGGCGCCCTTGCCGAGCTCCTGCAAGCGCAAAACCCGCAATATGACCCTAACGTCGAAATCATAAACCGAATCATTACAGCTATTGAGACGGATCAGTTGCAGACCGTCGGGGATGTTGCTAGATGGGCTGGCAAAAGCGAGCGCTGGCTTCAGCAGCTATTCCAAAATTATATTGGGATCGGGATAAAGTGGCAGCTCCAAAGGAATAAACTTTTGGAGGCGGCAAGATTCATTCGTGAATGTGATCATCCCGATTGGGCAGATATAGCCTATGATCTTGGCTACAGCAGTCAACAGCATTTCATTACGGACTTCAAACGCGTGCTTGGCGAAACACCATTGCAATACAAGAAAAAACTAAGCTCCCACACATCTGAATGACGCAATGTGATCTGCCTACTGCAACTAGAAGATCATCGAATGGATTCCAGTTTAGTTATCGCTTTTTGCAGTTGAGCTGTTCTGCTCTTTGCCGATGTTGCTTTTAGGAGCGGTAGGAGGATTGCATATTGAGAGGTCTTATCGAGGTGGTTGAAGGCTTGTTTAGCTTGTTCATGCTCATCAAGCGCTGCTGAGAGATCCTGCGGAATCGTTGCGCTCTTCTGCGATTCATAGGCTGCGCCCCATCTTCCATCCTCCTGTGCTCGCTGAATTTCAGCATAACCTGGAGCTTTCATTCGTCCGGTTTCCATTAACTCCTCTGCTTTTCGCACGTTAACCATGGACCACGGGCTTTTGGACCGCCTCGGCGAATAACGTTGCAAGTAATAGGCCTCATTGAATGCTTTGCGATGACTATCGATCCAACCATAACAGAGAGCCACATCGAGCGCTTCCGGAATGGTGACCGACAATATTCCCGAATCCTTCTTAGCTATTCTAAGCCATGCCTCTTCTCGTTGATTGTAATGGTTCGCCAGCCACGTTTCCCAATCTGCTGCATCGTTAAAATCAATGTATCCTACTGGATCGGTTGTTTCCATCTAACAATCTCCCCTTTCCTATTCCCTTTATTATCCTTCCGCCTACTTAATATACAAAAAATGATAAGCGTAGTATTATAAAAAACCGCAGTTGAATTATTAGCGAAATTTTGTGTTAATCATGAAACAGAAAAAGAGCGCCACCTAAGCGCTCTACACCAGATCGTCAACAGCCATGTGCCGCCGACGATCTATTCTTGTCTCTAGTTCACGATTTCGCATGCTTTCTCACGATAGAATCATCGCCCTCCAAGAAAGCCATGCCGGGTACTCGATTGGTAAGCGACTGACCTCATCCAGTCGGGACCATTCATCGCTTGTAAGAATAATCCCGCTTGCCGCAAGGTTATCCTGTAATTGATCGGGACGTTTTGCCCCAATAACGACACTCGTTACGGCCTTCTGATTCAGCACCCAAGCCTATCGAAGCGGATCATTACGGGAATATCGTAGAATACTGCGTCATTCATGATGAACCGAAATGGCTGGATTCCTCCACTTGCGCTTTTGCTTGCTTTAATATTGTCCTTTAATTACAAAAAACGAGCCCCGAATGGTTCCAGCTAGTTTAGACTTCTGCCTAGCAAACTTAAACTTCTTCTCTTCTAACTCCTTTGGTACCTCCATCCCCTCAGAAAGCTTAAAACCAACTGCCCGCTTCTTAGGGTCATCAACCGTATACATGACATTGATCCCAAGACCATCCTCATAAAAGACGTAAGTAAATTGAATATTTTCCACTTGAAGACGCGAAGTTTCTAAAGGCTTGGCCGCAAACGCAATATCACGTTCTTTCAAAATGAGGTTCACATAATCAAGGTTCTCCTGGCTTTCACTAGCTGGTACCATTGTAAATTCATGCTTGTATTTGTTCATGAAGTAACGAGCTTCATTCGCACGTAAACCAGCAAGCGCATCTGCCACAGGTGAAGATTCTAAACCAACCGTAGATACATTTTTGAAATCAACGATATACGACATTCTCATCTCTCCTAAAAGTTATGCTAGTGTTGCATTTTAGAACCTACTTCGAGCAAAGCTCGCATCGGTTACCTACTCGTTTACTTCTTAACAACAGGAATCCATACTTCACCATAGACAAGGCCGTCTCGCTGCCCCATCTCAACCGTTGTATTGGGTCCACCAACATAGGCAAAATTCTGGGCTTCTGGCAAGACTTGACCAAAGGCAATTCCGGTAAGCCTATTGCTCATCTCTTCGGCCGTATTCCCTTCGCCTTTAACGACGAGGTATTGCCCCTTCGGGAATTGAATAACTCTATGTTCCTCCGGTACCGTTGCTTCTGTCATGACACCAGCATAATACATCATCTTGTGATTTACCGCTTCGTTCACGGCAAAAACGTAGTCATTCGTGGCAATGGACTTTAAAGCATCAAGCCTTCCATCCTGCTCTACTGCCCGCCAAAAGTTTTCCTTTTCCTTGTTCATGCCGGCATAATCGGTATAATCGCTCTTCAGTTCCGTTCCAATACCTAGAACGATAAAGCTGTCTTTTTCCTCAAGGTTGTACATTGTCATCATCAACACTCCTCTTTTTGGTTAGATCAAATGATTTGTTTTTCATTTGATAGGTTTATAATAACTATAAACCATGTCAAATTATGATACTGTTTACGCATTAAAGTTTGCGGCTATTCGGACGCAGCGCCCAGGAGGCGATACCAAGTGCGGCATAGAAAAGCGGAAGAATAATATGGAATCCATATTCACCGTAATCGTTAGCGAACGCATGAGATAAGGCCGCACCCGTCATTAGAAAAAAGATACCGCTATAAGCCCATTCCTTAAGCCGGGGGATGCCTGGCATTACGATTGCAATGACTCCAAGCAGCTTCCAGCCTCCTAGAATGTTCGTGACATATAACGGAAAACCAATATCGGTCACTAGATCAACATTCCCTCCAAACCGCATCAGTTGCCCGATACCGCTTAATGCAATTGAGAATGCGAGTAATATTGTGACAATCCAATATGCGACCAACCTTCCAATCGTACGGGTTTCTACTTTCGCGATTTTTTCATTACCGATGATCATACTCATTTTCATTCCTCCTAGTGATTTCTTTTTCCACTTGATACGTTTATAATAACTATAAATCATGTCAAAAAATGATACTGTTTAGAGGGCCCCCTATGAAAAAAGTTGAACGGATTAACATCATCATGCGGTATATCAATAACCGCGCCCACTTTACCATTTCTGAAATCATGCGAGAATTCAACATCTCTCGTTCGACGGCGATTAGAGATGTCAGAGAAATTGAAGCGATGGGAATGCCGCTTGTCGCCGAAGTCGGGAGGGACGGGGGTTATTTTGTCATGAACAACTCTGTCCTGCCCACTGTCCGCTTTACCGATAATGAGTTAAAAGCTCTGTTTATTGCCTTTATGGCCACAAGAAATCAACAACTCCCCTATCTCAAGAGTCGCCAATCTTTAGCGGAAAAATTACTCGGCCTTATCTCGAAAAACCAGCAGGACGATCTTGTTCTGTTAAATCAAATTTTGTTGTTCGAAGGAACCAACCCCCACAATCCCGACCTGCTTGATCTGTCAGATCTGCCCCATCCTATGTTGGAACAACTTATCCGAATCCTTCTTATGGACAACTATTTAGTCGTTTCCGTCGAGGAAGGAAGGGAAATAAAGTCTTATCCCATCTACCTCATCCATCTATATCGTGAAAAAAGCTCATGGCAAATTGAAGGCTTCGACTTAGAGGAGGAAAAGAGGCGGATAATTCCTGTCGACAATCTCACCGATGTCATACCCTACCCTGAGAAGAAAAGAATAAGCAAGAAGAAGATTGTCGAGCAACTAAACAATCAGGAAGAAGCCATCAACCTAGTCCTCGAACTCGGTCCAAAAGCGATTGCCCAGTTCAAAAAATACCATCCAATAAGTATTTCTATTTCATACACGAGTCCATATCAAACTACAGCTGTTCTAAAAACATTCATCAATGTTCATCATGCGGAGCAATTGGCTGAAATAACAAATTGGCTGCTTTTCCTAGGCCGGGACATCAAGGTTAGGGAGGTACCGAAAGAGGTATTGGAGGGTTTGCAGGAGAGGGTGGGTATTTTAGGGAACCGTTGAAAGCCAGAATCCTTATACTGCTGTCGGGAAACACCAATAACCGATCCGTTATGTCATTAAGGATGACGTACCGGATCGGCCTGAATCGGTTGCTTATCCATTACGATTACTTCCGCTAATCTTCATGAAATTTGTTGAATGACTTGCAAGATCTTTTTCTCCATGATGGAATCGTCTACCGTATCTAGAAAGTTTGGAGTTATTAATTGATGTTTTTTAATCAAGTAAAAATCCGTTAGCGCCTTTTTCAAGGTGATATCAAATTGTATGGTGAACGATGGTTCCAATATACGTCTAAGCACGACATCATCCTGAACTAAGAACAATGCAGGATTAATGGGATTGAATACGCCTTCGGCAACACCAGCATCGAAAAACTGCCTGAAATAGGTTAGACGTTCTTGTTCTGCGAACAAGAGAGTATCTAAAAGATTCGGATATGCCTCCTTTAAATCTTGTAGAAGAATATCAGGCACATACACCGCAGCTTTCAATGAATGCTCAAAGGTTATCTGAAATCGCTCTAAATAGGGTATTCCCTCGTCCAACATCATGTTCTGACCGGATCTAAAGTAATCTGCACAACTATCAACAAACAATTTGACTATGTCGTCTTTCGAAGAGAAGTATTTATACATGGTCGCCTTACTGATATCCATATGCCTTGCAATATCGTCCATATTGAGTTGGCTAAATCTGTTCTTTCTAAAGACAGGCTTTATCTTTTCAAAATACTTGTATTTAATTTCGACCTTCTCCATCTTCCCGTCCTCCTATCTCATCAATTTCATCGTAACTTACATTCCCATTTAAGTAAACGATATTAACGATATAGACTAAGTAAACTAATTTTGTGTTTTTAGTTTACTTAGTCTATTTTTTGTTGTATATTTGCTGTACACCAAAAATTTACATTAGGGGGAGAGGTACGATGCGTGCTTTTGTTACTGGAGGTACAGGATTACTTGGCAGCAATTTGGTTCGGCTACTAGCGGATAATGGTTATCAGGTCAAGACACTTGTTCGATCGGCAAAAAAAGCTGAAAAGTTACTAGGCGGGTTGAATGTTGAGGTTATTACAGGGGATATGATGGACATTGAACCATGGGCACATCACCTGAAGGACTGCGATGTTCTCTTCCATACGGCCGCTTATTTTCGCGAGACGTTCCGCAGGGGAGACCACTGGACCCCCTTAAAGAAAATAAATGTGACCCATACCGTTCAATTATTTGAATATGCGGAGAAGTACGGTGTGGGAAAAATCATCCATACTAGTACGAATGCGACGATTCGCAAACGTAAGGACGGAATGCCTAGTGATGAAAGCGACCGGATGAATCCGGATGAAGCACTAAATTTATATGGGAAAAGCAAAGTGATCGGCGACCAGGAAATTGATAAATTTTCACAGGATCACCGAACTCCGGTCGTTACTTTTTTACCTGCATGGATGTTCGGGCCTGGTGATTCCGCACCAACCGGCAGCGGCCAATTGGTATTGAATTTTCTCGCCAGGAAGTTGCCAGGATCCTTCCCTTCCGGTATAGATGTCGTGGATGCCCGGGATGTCGCACATGCGATGATGAAAGCAGCTGAATCCTCTATTGGCAACGAACGGTATATCATTGCTGGTCACTATACGAGTTTAGAACAATTGTTCGCCGTTCTTCAGAAGGTTTCCGGAGTTCAAGGACCGTCCAAAAAATTTCCGATTCCTATCGTCTATCTGTCAACATGGATAAATGAACGAATAGCAGCTTTGCGAAATAAAGAAACGGATCTTTCATTAGAGGAGCTTCGTGTCATGACGGAAATGAAGCGAACAAGCGGAGCAAAGGCCGTCCGTGATCTGAAGCTTACGTGTAGACCACTTGAGGATACCATTCGGGATACAGTAAATTGGTTTAGAGCCAATGAGAATTGAAAAACGGCAAGTTTTCTTTCAAACAGAACAGGGCGCTCTTTTGAGCGCCCTCAGCCTATTGAAGAACTGCCTTTATTAGAAACGTTTGGCAATTCCTTAGCATCTGCAATTGCTTTTTCTTTAATAGCTGGAGCTTGCTCTAATGACGCCGTTCCTTCAACAAAAATTGCCTCAATAGATTGAATCCCATAGAACTGTAAAACCTTAGTTAGATAACTGTATCCCATTTCAATTGGAGCAAGAGGACCCTCCGAATAAACGGAACCGCTAGCTTGAATGTGTAAGGCTTTCTTGCCGGGCAAAAGACCTATAGGACCATTTTCGGTATATTTGAACGTCTTACCCGGAATGGAAGTCGCATCCGTGTATGCTTTCAAAACCGGTGGGATCGAGAAATTCCACATGGGGGAAACATACACGTACTTATCGGCAGCCACGTATTGATCAACAATCGCCTCAAGACGAGCTACTTTTGATTTCTCGGCATCAGACAGTTGATCGAAAGACGAACCCGATCGGAGTTTTCCCCAACCGTGTAAAACATCGGCATCAAATTGTGGAATATCCTCCTTGTACATATCCAAATGAACAACTTCATCAGTTGGATTTGCCTCACGGTACGCTTCAATAAATTCTTTGCCTACCGTTAGGCTAAAAGATTCCTGAGGATCAAGGGGATGAGCGGTGATGTACAGTACAGTTTCCATAATCAAAACTTCCTTTCTGAATTAAATGAAGTACACTTTCAAGATCGATCATATAATATATACTTACTTATGGTAAGTAGGCACAATAATGTGGTATAGTATCAAAAAAGGTACTGTAATGGAGGCCAATGTATGCAAAAGAACCCTGTCCAATGTCAATTCGTTGCGGCACTGGATTCGATCGTCGGCAAATGGAAGCCGATTATCCTTTATCATTTGCTTCAAGGTAAACCTTTGCGGTTCAATGAGCTAAGAAGATTGCTGCCCGATATCACTCAAAGGATGCTTACGCTCCATCTGCGTGAATTGGAGGAGGAAGAGATCGTTAGACGAGTCATTTATCCACAAATCCCGCCGAAAGTGGAATACTCCATCACGGAATACGGCATGAGCCTGTCTCCGGTGTTGGAAGCCTTACATCAATGGGGAGTGGCCCATGTCGAGCGAAAGCAGCTCATTAAAGAGAACAATGAACAAACAGAAACGGACTAGCGTTCGACATGACGCTAGTCCGTTTCATTCTGCACCGAGTCACACAATATCACAATATCACGTTCTTCTTTCAAAATCCGGTTCACATTAGTATTTAAACATAAAACCACTCCATATAAGGAGTGGCTCTAAATACGAATGCAAAACGGTAGGAACCGTTAAGTTCCACAGCGGAAATGCGAGGACGATTTTCTCTGCCTGGATAAACTCTTCTAGATGTTTAGATACAATATCATGCATTGCCTTCTCTTCCGAAGTGAGATCCATGCCATGGGACGATTTGTAATTCCCATTAATCATCGTTTCATCCAAGAAAGGCAACCTTACTTGAAACAGATCTAATTCTATTACCAGATCATTCGGATGAGATGCTCTATAGCTTTTCAGGAATGCCTCATATAATTTCCCTGTAACCGATCCTTGGCGATTGTTTGCTTTTACGAATAAAGCTGTTGTCAATTCCGCTGATTAAAACTATTAGTTACAATTATTTGCTCGCGGAAACAGGTACGATCTGTCTTGTGGAGACGTTAAGTCGATTCCAGAGGTTCGTCGTGGCGATCCCGGCTATCAGGGAGGCCAATGCCTGCACATCGAAGTGTCGGGCTGCCTCGTTAAAGATCTCATCCGGCACGGGGTCTACTCGGTCATTGAGTCGGGTAACAGCTTCGCTGAGCGAAAGGGCAGCACGCACGGTGTCATTGAAATATTGCGTTTCACGCCATGCCGACACGACCAGTAGACGCTCTGCAGATTCACCTGCCGCCAAGGCATTAATGAGCGAACAGGATTGGTTGGCAATTACATTCGAAGCGCACCGGATGCACCTTCATGCAGTGGCTAATCGAATGCTTGGATCATTAAGCGAAGCGGAGGACGCGGTACAGGAGTCTTGGTTGCGTCTTAGTCGTGCGGATGCAAGTGGCATTGAAAACATAGGAGGATGGTTGACTACCGTTGTTTCGAGGATATGTCTCGATATGTTGCGATCGCGTAAATCTAGGCGCGAAGAATCGATAGAAGATCACTTGCCCGATTCTTTCAAGAGCCAAGAGAATATAATCGACCCCGAACAAGAAGCCATATTAGCTGATTCTGTCGGTATTGCAATACTAGTCGTACTCGGCAATTTGAACCCTGTGGAACGCATCACTTTCGTGCTGCACGATGTTTTCGCCATGCCCTTTAATGAAATTGCTTCTATAGTTGGAAAGTCGGAGGCTGCTACAAGGCAAATTGCGAGCAGGGCACGGCACCGGGTTCGCGGAGTGAAAGCACTGCCGGAAGTCGACATTACTTTCCAACGCGACGTTGTTCAAGCTTTTCTTGCAGCAGCGCACGCAGGCAATTTCGATACTCTTGTAGCTGTGCTCGATCAGGACGTTATACTTCGTGACGATCGTCAGACAGGATCTGCAAGACTAACGCGAGGAGTGGCCGCACTAACGAAACAAGTTTCGGGACGCGCACAAAAAGCGGCACAACTTGCCCTTGTGAATGGAACAGTAGGAATCATTGTGGCCCCTCAAGGAAGATTGCTATATGTACTTAATTTTTCGATGAGTCATGGAAAGATTGCCGAGGTCGACCTGATCTCCGATCCTGAATGCCTAAGCCAACTTGAACTGCGAACACTCGACTAAAGGTGTTACGGATATTGCGAACAAGCTTGCTTTTTTAGGAAAGACCTCCTGAGCAACTTGATAGCCATTTTGATTTTTATTGGTCTATAAGTACTCTATTTCACTAGAAACCTCCCCACAATAAGCTGTGGGGAGGTTTTTTGGCGCCATTCTCGATAACGACACAGTCCGCTTTCTTTGCGTTACTTTTCTTTCATTATTCTTTCAGAGCGGTCTGTTATAATTCCTACAAAGTGGACAGATCAAGAACAAGGAAGGGAATGGGGAAACAAGTATGAGAAAGAGCTTTACGATGGCGTTGATCACTTTGCTTGCGGTGTTGCCTTTAATGGGGGCATGGTCTGGGAGTGTTCAGGCGGCGGATCCTGTGTTTAGTGGCGGGGGAAACGGCAGTGAATTGAAGCCTTATATTATTAAAACAGCTGACGATTTGAATCAAGTCAGAGATGATCTGACGGCAAGTTATAAGCTTGGGGCGGACATTGATCTATCGCAATCAGATTACGACAATTGGCTGCCGATCGGAACTTCTCACACTCATTCATTCCAAGGTACGTTCGATGGAGCGGGTTACACCATTAGCGAATTGACCATCGATTCGAACGCTGATTATATCGGTTTGTTCGGTTATGTGAGGCTATCACCGCTCATTAAAAACGTGAGACTGGAAAATGTGGATATTACATCAACGAACACGAACGCCTCAGTCGGCGGACTTGTTGGTCTCTTCAACAATGGCGAGATTACCAGCAGTTCGGTGTCTGGGACAATAGTCGGGGTTGCAGGAGAGACTGGAGGATTAGTCGGATATCTGTCGTCGAGCGCCAAACTTAAAATGGGCAGTTCGAGTGTGAATTTAAACATAAGCGGATCTCCTAGTGTTGGGGGACTGGTTGGATTATTAGATGGCGGTGCAAGTATCGAACAAAGTT
The DNA here is from genome assembly GCA_048976605.1 of Pristimantibacillus sp. GTDB lineage: Bacteria > Bacillota > Bacilli > Paenibacillales > Paenibacillaceae > Pristimantibacillus. Next base: position 150,001 of record JBHGUX010000017.1, read on the forward strand.
ATGCAACCGGTGATGTTTCCCTTAGCGGCGGCGGGAAAGGCAGCGGCGGCGGGCTGGTTGGTTACCTGAACGGTATGCCAATTAGCAACAGTTATGCCACTGGACGCGTAACTTCAGATGACAATGACTCTATCGGCGGATTAGTGGGAGTGGCTTTTAGTGGGGAGATTACTAACAGCTATGCAGCTGGAATCGTAGACCCGGGCACAGGGTTTGCCGGCGGCTTGATTGGAGAAGATCAAACCATCCTTCCCATAAACGACATTCTAACAAGCTCCTATTGGAACTCGGATACGAATTCCGTAAATCCCGATCTCCAGACTATTGGCAATAAGACAGGAAGAGTCGAGTCCGCTAGCTCGGATGCTATGAAGCATATGGCCACTTATGCGGGGTGGGATTCTACGATTTGGGATATTCAAGATGGGACAAGTTATCCGTACTTAACGGAGTTTGCTCCGGCGGTGAAGGTAGAACCATTGTCTGAGGTTTACTCCACGGTGCCGGGCATCAATGAGCTTACGCTCTCCGGTACGATTCAGGACGGCAGTATCGGCGAACCCTTGGAAGTCGGTTATGTCATCCAGAACTCTATGGGTGCTACGGTAACATCGGCGGTATACTCCTCCTACGCCACAGGGGAGAATCAGGCGTTTCAACTAACGACGACACTGGATGGGGCCGAATACCCGGATGGAGACTATACACTTATGGTCACTTGGAAGGATACCGTTGCTATGCATAATGAGTCGTTACCCATCACGTTTACCATGGATTCTACAGCACCGGAGATTTCGTTAAACGATGGAGAGTTGATTGAATTGCAGCTTGGCGACAATTTCACCGATCCGGGGGTAACCACAAACGAAGCGGGCTTAACTATTACCATAAGCGGAACAGTTGATACTTCGCAAACTGGCAATTATATTCTTACCTATCTGGTGGCGGATAAGGCTGGCAATACGACAACCAAATTGCGCACCGTGAAAGTGTACAATAGTCTCTTCCCTGGAATATCTTTGAAAGGTTTGTACACGATGCAAGTGGAGGTCGGCGATCATTTTACTGAACCCGGGGCAACCGCGAGTGACGAACGGGATGGCGACATCACCGACGAGATTGAAATCTCCGGATCGGTAGATACCGGACATGTGGGTACCTATCTTATCAAGTACAGCTTAACGAATTCACTCGGATACCAGATATTGATGTATCGCAACGTAAAAGTCGTAGATACTAGGCCACCCGTCCTTACGCTCAAGGGAGACAACCCAATGCAACTAGAGGTCGGCGGATCCTTTATCGATCCAGGGGCAGCAGCCTTGGACGTAGGAGACGGCGACATGTCGGCCGACATTACGGTCAGCGGCTCGGTGTACACGAATCAAGTCGGTACGTTTACGTTAACGTACAAGGTGCAGGATCACACGGGCAATGCGGCGGATGCCGTGCGGACGGTGAACGTTATTCGTTCTTCTTCAACTGGAGGCGGGCAAACCGGTGGAGAACCTTCCGGCGAAGATCAAACGGAAGAGGACAATGCGGAGAGTACGACTCCTCCCGCTCCTGGATGTTCATTTACCGATATTCGTAAACATTGGGCGAAATCGGAGATTTGCGAAGCGGCAGAGCTGGGCATCGTGGAGGGAGTGAATGCTTACACCTTCCTGCCCAATAGCGACGTGACGCGAACGGAGTTCGCGGTCATGCTGCTCCGAGCGCTTCGGATCGAGATCGACGACGAAGCGGGCGCTCTGACTTACAGCGATCGGGACAGCACCCCGAAGTGGGCGCTTCAAGCGATCCAGACGGCGGTAGCCAAAGAAATTATTAGCGGATATCCGGACGGCACCTTACGGCCGATGCAAAAGGTAAACCGTTCCGAGATGGCGGCGATGGTCTCCAGAGCAATGAAATGGCAGGCTGCCGGAGAGGGCAACGCCCATTTCTCCGATGAGGCAAGCATTCCGGCGTGGGCTAAAGGTTATGTCGGCGCCGCTCGCGAGCGCGGGATCCTAACCGGACGAGACGGCAATCGATTCGCCCCGGCGGAAGATGCGACGAGAGCCGAGGCTGCCGTTGTTCTCTTACGATTGTGGTTATCGATACAGTAGCTTCATAACCAATTCGATTCAGACCGGCCGGTCATTCTAGATGACAGCACAGGCCGGATATTTTTTGTCACTTAAAGTCTGCCGATGAGCCGAGCGAAAATAATTCAGGTATTCACTCCTGATATCGCTCGGTTTTCTTTTATACACATTCGTCCTGCATGAAATCCTAAGCAGAAGTACAATTGTTGGAAGAAAGCTATAATGATACACTGGAGTCACTGATACTGATTATTTGACTAGAAAAGTGGGATGATGATATAAAAAAAATATTATCTTTCATGGATTGGGGCATATTTGCTCTCCGTTTTTACCATTATATTTTGCTGTCGTCCCGGTTTTTCACAGAAAGTGAGCTTCCGAGCCATACCTTGTTGAACGTCATCTGGCTGATGGCAGCGCTTATCATCCCTATGATATTTTGGTTTCCTGGGCGGCGGATGAACAAAGTTTGGTTTTGCATACTGGAGCTATTATTGGGCGGTTCTTATTATGTGAATTCTGTCTTCCATCCGGATCTGACTTCAAAAGCAGACTACTTGTTGCCGAGTCTTATAATGGGGTACTTATTGACTAAGCAGACGCTCTGGATCATTCCCGCAGTTGCTTTCATTCCTTTTATCTTTCAGTCTTATTTAAGATTACCTTGGGAACAAACCCTTAGTATTGGAATAGACAATCTGCTATTCTGCTTCATCGGAGTTTGGGCAAGCTTCGTAGGCAATGCGTATTATCAGAAAAATGAACTGGTAGCGGAAGTGGAGCAGCAAAATAAATTGTTAACCCATTACGCCGCTGAGATTGAGAAGATGACTTTGATTGAGGAACGCAACCGCATGTCCAAGGAGCTTCATGATACACTGGGTCACTCCTTTATCTCTCTCATCATGAGCCTTGATGCTTCCATTGCCCTTATGGATCGCAAGCCTGTCGAAGTCAAAGACAGGTTAATTCGTTTACGAACATTGGCTGAGCACAATCTGGACGAGATGAGAAATATTGTACACGAGATGGGAGAAGAAGAGGAGTCGACTCTTATACGACAGATTGAGGCGCTTGTGGTCAGTTTCCGGGAGCACACTGGAATAGTTCTGACTTTGAATCTGATAGGAACAGAACAGCCGATGCGTTTTGAAGTACGACAAGCCATTCTTCGGGTCATCCAGGAGTCTTTTACGAACGCACTAAAACATGGAAAAGCGTCTCAACTGCATCTGGAGCTTCGATTTTCCGAGTCCATTCTGCAATTATTCATTCAAAATAATGGGAAACCGATTGACAAGCTGGAATATGGCTTCGGCTTAACCTCTATGAAACATCGAGTTGAGCGGCTGGGAGGCCGCCTGTTTGTGTCATCTACAGTGGGAACTGCAGCGACCACCGAGGTCAGATGTGAAATTCCGCTGAAAGGAGCGATGCTGCATGGCGAAGATTAAGGTGCTGCTTGCCGATGATCAGGAATTAATTCTGGAGAGTCTACATATTGTACTATCCATGGAAGACGATTTAGAGATCGTCGGGTTAGCCAAGAATGGGGAAGAAGCAATTAAAGGCTGTGAGCAGTTTCTACCGGATATTGTGCTGATGGATATCAATATGCCAGTCATGGACGGCGTTGCAGCTACGGCCATGATTAAAGAGCGGATACCCGCAATCAAAGTTATCATGCTGACCTCCTATCGGGAAGTAGAATATGTGATGGCGGCATTAAGCCATGGAGCAGAAGGTTATCTGCTCAAAGCCATTCATCCCAAGGATTTGGCGGCAGGAATAAGGGTGGTTCATGCGGGTGGGACTTTAATCACGCAGGAGATGGCAAGTAAAATGATCAAAAATATGAACAATACCTCCACCCCGAAAAGTAATGAATACGGGCTGAGTGCTCGAGAAGTTGAAGTGCTGCATAAGCTGGCTTCTGGGTTGCGCAATCAAGATATTGCTGAGGTGCTGTTTCTTAGTGAAGGTACGGTTAAAAATTACATCTCAACGATTTATTCGAAGCTTAATGTGCGGGGAAGGCGGGAGGCCGCCCGTAAAGCCCGAGATTCGGGAATTATGGATCACTAAGAAACCGATATCCAAGGGAGCTGGCAACGTAATATAGTTGCCAGCTTTTTTGGGCATGTTCATATATTAAATAATGACAAAACCGCACTATTCCTTTATGACTTTTTCAGCCTATACTCATGACTAAGAAGCAAAAGAGGAGCTGAAGCAAGACATGAAGAAAACATCTGCACAGAAAGAGAAACAGCCTATTGGCGGGAAATTAAGTACATGGCGTCTATTGTGGCGCTTTCCAATCGTTTGGATGATTGTGGGGACTATCGGCATTATTCTTGTGGATGCGCTATTCCGGTCGTTAGCAGAGCAAACAGAGGGAATTGCTTCCCTTCTGTTGACACTAACGGCTGGCGCTGTGGCCATCTTGGTCTATAGGCTAACGATGAAATACCTAGCCAGTCGGTCAACTCCTGAGCTATCAAGAACACGCGCAGGAATCGAAGTCGGCATGGGGTTGCTAATCGGAGCAATTTTTATCACAGTGTCCACTTTTATTATCGTTGCTGCAGGAGGTTACTCCTTTCAATGGGCGAGTGCTGCGGATACGGGTTCTGTTCTAATAACTTCTATTACAGCAGCTTTAAGCGCAGCTATTATTGAGGAGCTTATCTTTCGCGGGCTCATGTTTCAAGCCATTAATAAATGGGCGGGAAGCTGGCTCGCACTCGCTGTGACCTCACTATTCTTTGGAGTTGCCCATCTTGGGAATACAGGGGCAACACTATGGAGCGCGTTCGCCATTACCATAGAAGCAGGTATTCTGCTCGGCGCCGCATTCTTGTGGCGACGGAACCTATGGTTTGCCATGGCACTGCATTTTTCCTGGAATACACTTGAGGCTTTACTTGGCATTCCTGTTTCTGGGCACTCTTCAGCAGGTCTGTTTACTGTGGAAGTGAACGGTACTGCACTTCTCACAGGGGGGGATTTTGGACTCGAGGGCTCTATTGTTCCAGTTATGATCAGCCTTCTGATTGCCATTCCCATGCTGATTGGCGCTGCGCGGAATCGAGCATCGTTAGGAAAGCTTTGAGCCAGAAAAATATGCTCAAGCAACTTTGCATCGCGTGCAACGTCATTTGGCACCATCTTTCTTGATAGAGTCCCAAACTTCATGCACTTTATGCTTTAGGGGCCATTTAGCGGGGTTGGAGCTGTCAGCAATTATACCCTCAATAATGTTATGGTAATAATTGGATGTTGATTCCAAATAATCAACTGTATTTTTGGCTTCCTGCAATTGAAGAAGGGCAATTTCTCTTTGTCTTAAAATGATTTCGTAGCGTTCCTGAATTGTAGAATCGCCTTTTATGCACAGATCTGCATAGGTTTTAATATCTTCGATAGACATCCCGCATTGTTTTAATAACTTAACACCGATAAGCCAATTGACGGATTCCTCATTGAATAGGCGGTTGTTATTTTGATCTCGCAGTAGGCTTGGTATTAATCCCTTATCCGTATAATAACGAACCGCATGCTCGCTTAAGTCAAGCATTTGTGCCACCTTTTTTACCGTGTACATGAAATTCCTCCTCATAAATGTACAATATAAAAATGTACAAACAAACCTTTTGCCTTCGTGTAACACGAATGCTGTAATATGTAAATTGTAGCAGTCGGAAGGCCTAATAATCAACAATAGGAGGAATTGAAAATGGAATTCGTAATCTTGAACAATGGAGTAAAAATGCCTATTTTGGGCTTTGGGGTTTACCAGATTCACGATCCGGAGGAATGTGAAAGATACGTGCTTGATGCTATCAGCGTGGGTTACCGTTCCATTGATACCGCACAGGTCTACCAAAATGAAGAAGCAGTAGGCCGTGCGATCAAAAAAAGCGGAGTGCCGAGAGAAGAGTTCTTCATCACCACTAAAGTTTGGATTTCCAATGCAGGTTATGACAAAGCAAAAGCATCCATTCAGGAATCCATGGACAAACTCCAGCTTGATTATCTAGACTTGGTCCTGATCCATCAACCATTTAATGATTACTATGGAACGTACCGTGCGATGGAGGAACTCTATAAAGAGGGTAAAATCAGGGCAATCGGGCTTAGCAACTTCTATCCGGATAGATATGTTGATCTGGTGGAGTTCAGCGAAGTGGTGCCGGCTGTGAACCAGGTGGAAACCCATGTCTTTAACCAGCAGGTAAACGCACATGAAATTATGAAAAAGTACAATACGCAGATTGAATCCTGGGGTCCTTTTGCGGAAGGAAAGAACCATTTATTCACTAACTCAACCTTACAAGAAATTGGCGATAAATATAACAAATCTACAGCCCAGGTTGCTTTGCGCTTCTTGATTCAGAGAGGCGTAGTGGTCATTCCCAAAACGGTCAATAAAAATAGAATGGAAGAAAACTTTAATGTATTTGATTTTACACTGACAGTGGAGGAAATGGAGAAAATAGCCGCACTCGATACAGGCGAAAGTTTATTCTTCTCCCACTATGATCCACAAACCGTAGAGTATATCATTAATCTCGGCAAATAAAGTCGGAGTAAATAAAAGAGAGCTTCTGGTTATAGTCCTATCAGAAGACAACCATAGTCTAATAAAGCCCGCGCCTTGCGCGGGTTCTCTATTTTATAAGCTGAACAAGCTACTTGCTCCGTTTTACTTTTCCAGCCCTGAACTTAGAAGAGCATCTCCAGCATTATAAAGCGGAGATGCTCTTTCGCATATTCCTATAGCCCTTAAAGAACTTGACCATCCCCATACGATGGGTACTTCTGATTCATACAATCTGTTTCCCTGACACTTCGGACTTATGATACGGTTCACCAAAAAAGTCTCTGATTCTATCCATCAGTTTCTCTTTTAGGACTAATTCACCTTTAAAGCAACTTAATCAACTCTTCTAGCTCATCAACCAATACTTTTGCAAGTTCAAAATTACGATCTTTTAAAGCCAATTCTATTTTCATTTCAACTGATTTTTTATTTTGCTCAGCTGCTAGATAGTCTCTATCAAAATGACTAGCATAAATCATCTGTCTAAAAGTTCGCATGCTCATTTTCCTAATCGTCTTATCCTCAATAATTAAAACATAATCCATACCATTTACAACAGAATAGAAATCATGAGAAATCATGAGAATCGCACCTTTATAGTCTTCAATGGCTTTCTCTAGTGCTATTTGTGTATAAGTGTCTAAATGGCTTGTCGGTTCATCAAGAAGCAATACGTTTGCTTTACTGGCAGAAACTTTAGCCAATTGAAGCATATTTTTTTCTCCACCTGATAAAGATTCTATCTTCTGATTAACGATTTCTCCTTCAAAGCCATAGTTTGAAATATACGATCTAATCTCATCATAAGTGTTAAACCCAAATTCGATGAATTCTTCTAGTATTGTATTAGAATCCTTTAGCATTTCGCCTTGAATCTGAGATAAATAAGCCACTTTAACATCAGCATTTACTTCAATGGAATCATGATAATGGTTAAAGATATCTCGGAGTAAAGTCGTTTTCCCGGTACCGTTTGGACCGATAATGGCTACTTTATCCGTAGATTTTATCTCAAAGTTAACGTTTTCTAAAAGCAGCTCATCAAAGGCAACACTATAATTACTGATATTTATAACAGTGCTTTCTTCAATTTCACTATCAATACCGAAACTGAAAGTCGGTTGCTTAATATCAACAAATGGCGCTTTAATTCTACGCGCTTCAAATCTCTCTTGGAACCTAACCCTAGCTTTTAAAGCTCTGCCTCTAGAGGCTTCCGAATTATAAGTTGCAATAGCTCTTAGATTATCGATGATTTTCTCGTTTCTCTCACTTTCTTCTTCCTCAGCGAATGCGATTTCTTGTAACTCCATTTTGGTCTGAAGTAGTGAGAAGTTATAATCCATATATCGTCCATCAAACTCTTGAATTTCCGTGTTTTCAAGGTGTAAGATTTTGTTGAAACAATGATTCAATAGATATCGGTTGTGCGTAACGACTAGCAGTGTTCCTTTGTGAGAATTAATCAGATTTTTAAGCGCATTGAGGTTTTCAAAGTCTAAAAATACATCTGGTTCGTCCATAATCATTAAGTCTGGACGACTAAGCATTTCCTTTATCACTTGAATAAGCTTGAATTCTCCACCACTTAGATCGGATACCCTATGATCTTTTAGCCTCATGAGGTTTGCTAGATTTAGTTTCTTATTAATGCTGCTTTCAAAATCATCCCCACCGATTGACTCTAATGCGTCTAAAGCTAGTTGATACTTTTCTAATAACGAATCCATATCCGATGATGTTTCCATTGCAGTACAAATAGATGTTGTTTCATTTTGTATCTTAATAAATTCTTCCCCTATATATTCAAAAACAGTTGTTTCCTTCGTTTTGTCTAGTTGTGAGAATTGACTTACATGTCCAATTTTGCAAGTCGGGTCTATTTCTAACTTGCCCTCGAACATATATCTTTCTGGATCCATCAGTATCTCTATCAAAGTACTTTTCCCACTGCCACTTGTTCCTATAAAAGCACAATGTTGTGCCTCTTCAAACGTAAATGAAATGTTTGTATATAGTTCTTTTTGTGGAAATGAGAAAGATAATTTATCAACTTTTATCATAGTATTACCTTTCTTTATAACTAAATTTGTGCCTATTACTTGCTTCATCGCAAAATAATAGATTTTGAGTTTACCGTTGTTAGAGTAACACTGTTTGCAACCAACTACAATCCATTCGTGTATTCCATTCCTTGGGGATCAAAGTTTGATTTTTGCATACTTAATTCGAGTTGTACAATAAAAACTTGCCATTACTTATGATACGGTTCACCGTATCGCTCTTACTGCGAAATCAGAAAGGGCTATTTACCCTATGCTACGCTAAACTCTTTGAGAGGACCCAATTGGACCTGAATGCTGGTTCTGCGGCCCGCCGCACATGCAGTGCAGTCCCCATTAGTCCCCCTAAATATAGCGAAGTAAACCGTCTATGCTCACGAATATCTCATGCCTTACGAGCAGAGGGCGAGTAAAATACGTCAGCATGCATATGCTGAATTTTGTCCCAGTGGGCGGGATTGGTCGTATCTGGAGAGCGGTGCTCTAGAATGGCCTGATATAGAGCTGTCTTCTCTTCCAAATGGGCAACGTGCTGTTTGGCTTCCTCGAGCTTAGCAAGCGCCGCTTCTTTATGCTCCATCATGAGTGCGTAGCGTTGCGGAATAGTCGAATCCCCTTCGAAACAGAGATCAACATACTTTTTGATCTCTTCAATCGGCATTCCGGATTGTTTAAGGCATCTAACGCCATATAGCCAGTTAATCGATTCTTCGTCGAACATCCGAATGTTGTTTTGGTTCCGTTGTACGCTTGGCACGAGGCCTTTATCCGTGTAAAAGCGCACGGCGTGTTCGGTGAGTCCCGTTATCTGGGCGGCTTCTTTGACCGTATGCATGTGAGATCCTCCTAAGAAAATAAATTATTGAAGACGGCTTGACTTCGTGTAACACGAAGGTGCTAAGTTTATTATAAAGCAACCCAGCCGTAAGCGGAATCCCCGCTCCAGTACCCGATTCCCAGGATACGCGCCGTTTGCTGTTATACAATTAAACATTAGGAGGAGTTACCATGAAAACCGTAACATTGAACAACGGAGTGAAAATGCCGATCATTGGCTTCGGTGTCTACCAGATACCCGATGCTGAAGAATGTGAGAACGCAGTATATGAAGCACTGATGGCCGGCTACCGCCTAATTGATACTGCCGCCGGTTATCTGAACGAGGAAGCGGTCGGACGCGCGATTAAGCGAAGCGGCGTACCGCGTGAGGAGCTGTTCATCACGACCAAGCTTTGGGTTCAGGATGCCAGCTACGAGAGTGCCAAGCTGGCGTTTGCAAAATCCCTGAAGAAGCTGCAGCTCGACTATCTCGATCTGTATCTTATTCACCAGCCATTCGGCGATTACTACGGCACTTGGCGCGCGATGGAAGAGCTGTACCGCGAAGGCACCATCAAAGCGATCGGTGTCAGCAACTTCCTGCCCGATCGTCTGATGGACCTCATCGTGCATAACGAAATCGTGCCCGCCGTCAACCAGATCGAAACGCACCCGTTCTACCAGCAGATCGAGAGCGCCACTTTTATGAAAAAGCAGGGCGTACAGCACCAGTCGTGGGCGCCGTTCGCGGAAGGACGGGGCAACATGTTCGGCAACGAAGTGCTGGCCTCGATCGCTGAAAAACACAACAAGTCCGTCGCCCAGATCGTGTTGCGCTGGCTTGTTCAGCGCGAAGTCGTTGTCATTCCAAAATCGGTTCGCATAGAGCGGATCGTAGAAAACTTCGACATTTTTGATTTTGAGTTAAGCGCGGACGATATGGAACAAGTTTCGACCCTCGATACGCGGGAAAGTCTCTTCTTATCGTACCGCGACCCGGAAGTCGCCAAGATGATGGGCAATTGGAGAGTCGATCTGTAAACCTTGAACGAACCACAAACTCTTTATTCGTTTATCCTCATCCATGAAGAAAGGTCAGGGCGGGTGCCTCTGTCCTTTCTTTACTTGAAATTATTAGTTAGTTGACAATAAGAATTGCTAATTACCAGCCAAAAATCAGCAGAGAACTGAACAGAGCCCTTCAAGAAAATAAAAGTCTCATGACTTACGTACCTACTTTCACTTCTAGCATTGCTGCTTCTACTTGCAACTCAACTCTTGCTGTACCAGTATGTGCGATACGCATCACCGTGGTGTACCTAAGCACAAAGTACAGTTTGACCACAATATATACATCATTTTATAAAGACACAAAGCCACTCCTTACAATGGAGTGGCTTCATTAAATAAAACACGTTATAGTACATGTTCTTTATATTTTTCTTTGAATTGGTCGGGTATTTGTTCGTAGATATGCAGAGGTATTCCACATTCATTTTTTAATCTTATTTCTTGATCTTTCTCATACCTATCGAGAAATTCCCAATACGCAATAAACACATCATCTTCATGTATAAACTCCATCCACCCATCGGCAATCAATTCGCCGTCGGCATTAAACACCATAATACTAGAGAAGTTCTCAACTGCACCATCTAAGTATTTGGTTCTATGCCCTTCTATACAACAATCAGACCAATCAAACTTATATTCATCTTGGATTATCCCATAACACTTTAAGTCCTCAGATAATTGCCTTTCCACTTCTGCTTTCAAGTTAATACCCATACAATCAGCAAAACTTAAATTAATATAATCTGGCTTCACCTGACTCCCTCCTAACCAAAAAAATTCTTCTTTCATTTAACCTTGATCGATGAAATAGTCATATGGGAGATCACTCTTATCATGTTTTGACTCAGGTTCATACCAGCCCTTATCTACATACAAAACAGAGCCACTCCCAAGGAGTGGTTTCTTTATTGATTCTTTGTATCCCATTCAATACTACTTCTCCAATCAGTCCACAATGACTTTATCTTATTGACTAACCATTCTCCACCAAACGTTATTGTTCCTTCATGAGAAGCATAGATAATCCAATCCATACTCTGCGAAGTCCAAAACCCCTCACCGCCTGAGAGATCGCCATTGTAGCAATAATAAGGGTACAGATTTGAAACCTGTATATTGAAAGTCTCACCTGTTTCTAGAAATTCAATCACCTGCTCAACTCCATGGTGCGTAAGCATCGTAATAATATCATTTAGCTTTCCTTCACTCTCTATATACTCGGAATCAAAAGCTATAAGGTCTTCCCTACTGCAATCGAATAATGGATACCAGTAAGGTTGTCTTATATCCCAAACTCGTTCCATATTTTTTCTCAAATTTCTAGAAACCTCTTCTGGTATTATTACTTTTTGCAAGAGAAACCCTCCTTATCTTTTAGACTTCACTTAGACAATGGTCACTGTTGCAATATCCTTTCCTGCCCCGAGATTAAATCTAAAGCCTGTTTCGAGCAAATGCCAAGGTGCTTCATCGACTATAAAAGCAACATCAGCATATGTATCCCACGTACCATCAATATGTCTTGTTATCCTAACTAGCACAGTCCACGACTTTGTGCTTACTTATGCTACGGTTCTCCGTATCATAAATTGGGCGAAATGCTTGACATCGAAGGTGCAATAAATTATCTTGATTGTAAAGTATCTTGATAAAAGAGATTAATATAAGGAGGTCTATTCTTGTCAAGTAATCGAACCAAACAGCACACGGAGCAGCAAGAAAACCTTACGATGAGTATGCGCGGATTGGGAACCAGAACGGTACTTTACCAGCAAAGTGTCGCTTCTTTTTTAGGACTTTACAATAATGACTTTTTGTCCGTTGACATTCTGCATGAAACAGGTCCTGTCACCGCCGGCGAGCTGTCTAAACTAACCGGACTCACAACGGGCAGCGTTACCGCATTAATCGACCGACTAGAGAAAAGCGGATTTGTTCGCAGGCAGCATGACCCCAATGACCGTCGTAAAGTGATTATCGTCCCACTCTACGAGAATAATGAAGAAGTCAGCAATACCTACCTTATGCTCCACGCAGCAATGGTCAAACTCGCTTCATCCTATTCAGATGAAGAGCTTGATCTCATTACTCAGTTTTTACGCAAAGCAAGCATCGTTCTAGAGGAACAAATTCATATTCTAAATGATAAGGGATGAGTCAAATGGCAGTACTAGTTCTATATGCTACGAAAACAGGAGCAACAGAGCAATGTGTAAAAGTTTTAGCAGAAGAGATTTCGAATAGTACACTTTGTAATATAGAGATGGAGATGCCCACTATCGAGGATTTTGATCATATTATTTTGGGTGCGGGAGTTCGAGACGGAAAAATATACAAACCCATTCGCGACTTTATCAAAAAAAATCATGATGAATTGCTGAAGAAGAGAATGGGATACTTTATTTGCAATGAGAAACCAAAGGAGACAAAAGAAATAATAGAGCGGAATATCCCCGCCGATCTAAAAGAAGCTGCTGTCTGCATTGAATCGTTTGGCGGTTATAAGGCTTATGCTGCACCAAAAGAAGGTTCCGATCAACTGAAAGGAATTTTCTTGGATAAAATAAAAGCGTTTTCCGAAAAATTCATGAAGTAATCTATAGGCAGGGCTATGAAAAAAGATTGTCTGATAAACGAAATGCGATCAGGTTTTCACCGATTTCCGGTAAAAGGGTCGCTTCATAGCACCCTGCCTTTAACCATATCGCCTTTTCTCCTTGATACTCCCCCTCATATGCTTGTAGTGAATTCACTAAGGTTATCCCTCTCTGCTCACCCGTCCTTAAATAATAAAAGATAAAGGAAATATGGGGCACCGATAACAGCCACGACTATCCCTGTTGCGATGCCGTCCGGCTCCCATAGATTCCGGCCGATCGTGTCGGCCAGAAGCAGCAGCCAGCCACCGATCAGAACGGACACCGGCACCATTCGCTGATGACTTGGTCCGACTAACGCTCTGGCAATATGGGGCGCCATCAAACCGATGAACGCGATTCCGCCGGTAACCGAAACGGCTGATGCTGCCAGCGCGACCGCTGCCAGCATCAGCAGGGTTCGGTCTCTGCGGATCGCTACGCCGGCCCCAGTAGCCGTCTGTTCGTCTAACGCAAGCAGATTCAGCGCTCTGGATTTGTACAGCGCGTAGGGAATTAGGACGATCAGCCAGGGAAGCAAGGCCAGGACAAACGGCCAGTCTGTTCCCCAAACGTTACCAGCGAGCCATTTGGAGATGAAATCCACCTTGGTCCGGTCAACCGAAGACATGAGCACGATCATTATTCCGGAGAGAGCCAAGGAGAACCCGACTCCAGTAATGATCAGTCGGATCGGTTGGATGCCTTGACTGCGGACGTATGAGAACGCATAAATAAGAACAGCGGTGCCGAGACCTCCGGCAAAAGCCATAAGTGGAATCGCGTAAACAAACGAATCGACGTTAATCGGAGCGAACAGAAAGAAGACGGTAACGCCGACTCCCGCGCCCGCATTAATGCCGATGATGCCGGGATCGGCTAGTTCATTACGGGTAATCCCCTGCAGGATAGCACCGGATAACGCAAGCGCCATTCCCGACAGCAGCGTAATCAGCATCCGGGGCAGGCGAATGGAGAACAGCACGAAACGGTCTTCGAACGTTCCATGGCCAGTAATTGCCGGAATCAGCCTGTCATATGACACAGGGAATGAACCGATACCTAAGCCTATCAAGGCGGTTGCCAGAGTAATAAGAACCAAGGTCGCAACGACGAGTTGCTGTCGGCTAAGTAGCTTTAATTTTGTCATGAGAACGAGCGCACCCCTTTGCGAACAATAAACAGGAAGAATGGCAGGCCTATAATGGCCACGATAGAAGCGACCGGTGTCTCGAACGGGACGTTGATCATCCGGCCAAGCGTGTCGGCGAAAACCATAAAGGTGCCACCCACAAGCGCGGACAATGGCAGAACAGTACGGTAATGGGTTCCGAAGAAGACGCGTACGAGATGCGGTATCATCAAGCCAATAAACGCCAGATTGCCGACGAGAGCGACGGACGCGCCTGCCAGAAGCGTAATCAGTACGTATAACGTAATTTTGACCTGCGTCGTTCGAAGTCCGAGTCCGATCGCGATCCCTTCATCCATACTGAGAATCGTCAATTGCCGGGATAATAGAATAGAAGCGATGAGGCATATTACAATGACCGGAGCAATCGTCGCGATTTGCCCCCAAGTGGTGCCGATTAGCCCGCCGGAGGTCCACATCGAGACGCTCTTGGAAATTTTATAATGGAGGCTAATGCCGTCGGCCACGGCCGCAAGAAGCGCCGAGACAGCCGAGCCTGCCAGAACCATTCGCAGGGGCGATAAGTTTCGTTTCCGTAGGGCGGTTATACCGAACACAAGCATCACACTGAATGCAGCTCCGATAAAACAAACCACCATCGTGCCAAAATAGCCGATGGAAGGAAAGAACGCGAAAGAAGCGGCCAGTGCAGCGTTGGCGCCCGCAGTCAGACCAAGCAATCCCGGATCAGCAAGCGGGTTACGGGTCAAACCCTGCATGATCGCCCCGGCAACGGCCAGTGCCGAGCCGACCAGCACACCGCCGACTTCACGGGGAAGCCGGAGTTCACGAATGACAGATATATCGCCACCAGTCGCATGCGGATTGCTTATGGCGCTCCAGATATCGGCGAGCGAAACATTATTTGCGCCAAGCATGACGGCCAGGGCGAACATAACGACAAATATGACCAAGCTAACGAGTACTTTGAGCGCAATAGAGCTTGATGGCGAAGAATTTATTATCATCTCAATCATCCGTTCCTTCTTCATCTGCAGAAAAAGGAACGCAAAGAGCGCTCCTTCTTTTCTCTGAAATATGGTTTAATGATTCATTCAATTCTTGAGTTGACGGTTAGTTTCCCAACAACGACTTGGTGATGAAATCAAGCTGATAGTCGAGAGACAGGGCGTCGTTGAATAAGAACGCATTGGTGTCTATTTCAAAGACATGATTATTCATAACCGCCGGGATATTCTTATAAATCGAAGTCCCCTGGAAGGAGGCATCGGCTGCCGGGTCTTTGCTATAGATAACGTAGTCCCCCATGAATTCCGGCAGGATTTCCAGAGACAAATCGTAATAGCCTTCTTTGGCCGTCATTTCTTTGACTTTGTCCGGCATCTTCAAGCCCATGGCCTGATAGACGATCTCCGTACCACGTCCCCAGCCATCGCCGAAGG
>JBHGUX010000018.1:0-455838 GCA_048976605.1 Pristimantibacillus sp.
CATTACCTTCATCCACACTATCACCTCGATATGAACAATAAAAGTAAAGTCATGTGCACTAGTACAAAACTCAATACGGGTAAATTACTAATTCAACACATTGGTGTCCCTTCCTGCTTATAACTCTATACTGCCCGTTAGTTTAATGAAAATAAGGAGTAGCTGCCGTGGCAAACTGCTCCTTGTTCGATTAAACTATCGTTACCCGTTAGCGTAAAGACCCGATCCCACTATCAATGCCTTTTTGGCTTTCACATGCGTTCTCGTATTAGTCCTTGTCTTGTTAGGCCAGTAATCATCCGTATCTGTATTATATTAGATAATCGTGTTATAATTTGTCAGAACTATTTACTTAATTAGGGAGGTAGAAACATGTCTAGATGCACAGCTCCAGTAAGGGGACATAGCTCAGCGAGTGCCGCAGAAAACTGTCCAGCGTGCAGAGGGCGTTATGGCCGAAGTGGTGGCGGCTACAGGTCCTACTCGCCCTCATCTTACTCCTCGTCCCCGACAATTGGGGGCAGCCGAAGCAGCGTTAGCGGTTCCGTCCGCAGTTCAAAACCGCGCTGGTCAGGAGCAGGTTCGGCCATATTGTACACGGCTGAAGAAGTTCGGGCACTTACACCAGTCCGCAACAGCGTCGAAAACCTGGCAAATCAGCCTGACCTTCGGGACGTCTTCCTTTGCCATGCGTGGGACGACCGGAAGGGAGCCGCAAAGGAACTTCACGATCTGCTCGAGTCACATGGTGTCAAAGTCTGGTTCAGTGAGAAAGACGTTGGCCTCGGTGTGCCATTGCTTCGCGCCATCGACAAAGGCTTGGCGAAATCGCGAGTTGGGATTGTGCTGGTGACACCTGCGATGCTACGTGCGCTCCCATCAGAGGGCATCGCCGACAAAGAACTTTCGGCACTCCTCGCGGGTGATCGGCTCATTCCGATTGTGCACGAGACAACGTATGAAGCTCTCCGCGAAGTCAGTCCCTTGCTCGGATCGCGAAGCGGCCTGAGCACTGCAGAAGAGCCAATGGCAGACGTTGCGGCCAAGCTCGCAGAGCTAGTCGCCCTCTAAGCTCTGTTGGTTTACTTAAGTTTGTTGAGCTACATGGACCTTGGTTACTTTGCAAACGCGGTTGTACCAATGTTTAAGGGGCTGTCCCAAAAGTCATATAAATGACTTTTGGGACAGCCCCATTTTTCTATATTTTTCTAGAATTTTTGTTTAAAGCGAGCTAACTCTGCAGCGAGCTTATCCCTTTTGGGACAGCCCCTTTTCTTTGTCGGGAATGGAATAAATCAGCAACCGTCAGCTTAGAACTAATCTGCCCGTTAGCATAATCATTATCGGCTACCGGTTATTCTTAAGCATGGTCAATCAAACATTTACACATCACTCAAATAGTAGGAGACAATCATTTAATATATTGGTTTATTATTCATTGAATAAAGCATTTTACTATTGTTTTAGAATGTATTCCCTTCTTAAGACCGCAAAGTTGTCAGAAGAAAACAAAAGTATAATCCTGCAATTTATCAAGACCTAAAATTCAGAAAATCTTCGATATATCTGTTTCGTATCAAGCACATGAAACTTGTTTCGTTTTTCATCGTAACATGGAATATGCAATCTAATAGGAGGTGTTTTACAACAATGTCAATATTTAAACGAATGCTCGCTAGCGCCGGGATCGGTGCCGCAACAGTAGATCTCATGCTCCATCAAGATGCAGTGTACGCAGGCGATATTATCAGCGGTGTCGTCCGAATTCAGGGTGGTCGTGTTGCTCAACAGGTCGATGACGTCTATGCGTTCGTCATGACACGTTACGTGAAGGAACAGAATGATACGAAGTTGAGAGTGGATGCAACTCTGTCCAAGTTCCTATTGGCGAGTAAGTTTACAGTAGAGGCCGAGCAGGTTTATGAGTTCCCAGTCTCATTCCAGCTTCCGGTAAATACGCCAGTGACAGTGGGTCAAACGCCTGTGTGGATACAAACCGGACTTGATATTAAAGAAGCGTTCGATCCACAGGATCGGGATCAGCTTCAAGTAAATCCTCACCCGAATTCCGCGGTTATTCTAGATGCGGTCAATCTACTAGGATTCCGTACTCGCGAGGTAACCTGCAAATACGCACCGCATTATAGTAGAAGTAACGAATTGCCTTTCATTCAAGAGTTCGAATTCGTCCCGACCTCGCAGTTCCGGGACCAACTGGACGAATTAGAAATCATTTTTTCACCAGATGAGAACGGTGTTGACTTGCTCCTGCAAATCGATCGTAAGTCACGTGGGTTAGCTGGCTTTTTCACCGAAGCGTTGGATACGGATGAGAGTTTTGTAAGGGTGCGATTCGATCGTAATCAACTTGCCTCTGGAGCTAACTACGTTGCGGGTCAACTCTCCGAAACGATTCGCAAATATGTATAAACGAATGTATTCCTAATGTATGTGGAAGGCCATCTTAAGTTTTTGGTATCTATTAAATTTTCATCTCAAATCTATCAGTTACCATCACTTGTGATACGGTTCACCGTATCATCTATAGAGCGAAATTTAAAAGGCACCCGTTTGGGTGCCTTTTAAATTTCGCTGAATTTCATCCAGTACCTGCCATCATGTGATCGAAGCCCTCTTCCAGTATCGGCTCTACGATTCGGGCGTCCTATCCGCGACTGTGGAAGGACAAGTCAGCCAAGTCGGCTGGTAACCGCGCTCACCTTCAAGCCGTTAACTAGGTGCTGGACATCCCGATAAGCATTCATAGTGTTCTTTATATCCATTTTCACTTTAATTCCCTAATCTCTAGTGCCTGATCATTTTCTTTGTCAATCAGTAATCACGCGCTCCATCGAACCAGCGTTGAGCCATTTCCTCTGTTAAAGACTGGCCAATTAGGTGATCAGATTGGCTGAGTTGCCATACCGCTTCACCAAGGTCTTCTCGTTCGGTGGTTTCGATGCCTTTGATGGTGTTAAAACGCACGGTGAAAGCGATAATGGCTGCCTCGGCATCAGCAAAGCTATGGGCCTCAGCCAAGGTTGCCTTTGCAACATTGTAAGCTTCATTGGCCAGCTTGGCCAATCGTTTAGGCCAGGACGAGAACGGGCGACCGAACTCGGTCGTCCACCACTCAGGCTTTCGTAATTGGCTTACTGAAACATAGTCGGCCCACGGACGGGTTATAGCGCGTAATTTCATTTGCTGTTTTAGACGCTTCCCAGCTATCTCCTCCACATTATAGGCGATAAATCGGTCAAGCAACGGCCACGTGTTCAATGTCGGCAAGTCCCCCAGGTCAGGCATGAAGCGCAGTTCCAGATTCGTTAACCGGGTATGACTAGCCAGTAAGTCCACGTTGCAGAAGTTCCCCCAGAGACTCAGAGAGTTTAGGTTTAGGAACCGTTCGAGACACTCCAACGAGATGGGTTGTCCCAGCGGTGCGTTGTGTAGCGTTAAGCTTGTTACCTGATGCAACTCACCCAGGTTGGGCAGTATGAAAGGAGTATCATTCTTACGTCGACTGGTCCGCGGTGCTAGAGTCAGAGAGGATGGCATATCGCCAGTGGCCGTGAATCGTGATAGATCGCCAGACACGCTCAGGCGGGAATGCCCCTTCGGAAGCTTCAGGCTCAGATGCCCCTCAGACTGGTGCAACTCGATATGCAATCCATGCAAATTGGACTGGCTTGCGTCCGCCACCGAGTCTTCAGACAGGATTGGAGCCCACGTCATCTCTTCAATAGGACGTTTCTGCGCCCAGTCAAAAAAGCCTGCGTCACTGCCTGTATAGTGCAGATATCGCGGCCAGGGCGATCCCGCCGGAGTGGCAAAGGCATCGAATACAGTCCAATCGATGAAAGCATCAGGCGCAACGTGAAGGTCTGCCTTCTTCCCCATTTGCGACGGCCCAATGGATAGACTGCCCACACCGGGCTGAATGACAAGAGTGTGACTGCGAGGACCTGTCAGGTCGATGGGATAACGACCATCTTCTCTAAAGGAACCAGCAGGAGGACGAGCTTGAATATTATTTGGCATTTCTATCATCCTTTCTTCAACCCTTGGATCAGATGCTCCATTTTTGAAAACCTAACTTCAATAAGGAATCTTGTATGGCTTGATCTGCTTTGCTTTTGGAGGTTATGAATTCCAATTCGGAAAGTCCACTCGGAAGCTTTTGCTGGATGAAAGAATCAAAATCGATGGCCGTTTTGAAAATGCGGAGCTTGCGCAGCGATGGCAACCCCTCCAATCCCGACAAACGAGCCAAACCTTTGCAATTTGAAATGGTTATCTCCTCCAGCGCCTCCATCCCCTGATCAAAGCCTATTTCCCGTAGTTGAATTTGATCCTCAATCTTAAGGCTCGTCAGCGCTCGGAATTTCGTAATATTGCCCAGGTCATGAAAACCGCGGACTCTACAAATCTCCAGGTTGTCGATTTCATTCTCTTCGATTTCCTGAATATGTTCTCGACCTCCAAGCAAAATGCGAAGATGCTTCAACTTCTTCAATTGATTTATAAAATGTAACGGTGGTTTACTAATTGAATGCAGTGCGAGGTAATCCAAAACTTCCAGATAACCTATTGCATCCAGGCTCTTCACCTTTCCTCCGACATGCAATTGCTCAAGAAGAGAGAACTCTTTTAAATATTGCAGATTGAGAATCTTTTTATCCGACATAATGACTAAATCTCTTAAAGAGCGCAGCGATTCTATTCCCAAAATTTCCGAATTCTCCAGCTCATATATCATCAGATTTAAACTGTTCAAGTGTACTAGTGTTTCCAATGTCTCGGTGTTATGCGCCTGGAGGAGACTATCGAGATGCAGCATTTTGACATGGGGAATCTTCAGGAGCGTGTCACCATCGAACGAGAGGGAGTAATGCCCGTAGAAACGTACCCCGAAGTTTTCATCCAAACGCGCGCAAAGCTCATCTACTTCCTCCAACATGGAACCATAATAATCCGGATGTGAGAACTGAACAATTACTTGGTTACCGTCGAGCAAATCCTGCTTGATCTTCACCCGGTCCAGTGCAACAGGATTATTAATCAGAATCTTTCTTTTCCATTTCTTGCGCATTCGTGAACCTCCTATTTGTTACTCGTAACAAGCTAATTTATGCCGTTACTCCGCTGCCTCCGCCAGCCAGGCCTGCATAGCCGGAGACTCTTCCTCATTCAAACGCAGGGCGATGTTGGTATTGACCTCATCCGGCGGCATGACCTCGACAAGGACACATACCGAGTCCCGCGGTTGATTCAAAGCAAACACGCCTTCATCATCAAGCATCTTCATTGCCAGCTCCATAGCCTTCAGCCTGAACGTAAACTCGCGCTCCCATTCGTCAGCCTCAAGATCTGTTATGGAAGGCCGCTCCATAAATAACTGTTTTACTTCATCGAAGTTCTCATCCCTGAAACAACAATAGGGCGAATCTGCATAGGACCATTTGATGAGCTCCGCAATCATATCTATCGGCGTCTTACTGTCCTCTCCTTGCCTAGCTGCTTCCCGCTCCAAAGCCTCCCATGACCAGGAGGAGACGCTTGGCGCATGTCCCTCTCCGGTAGTAAACAGCGTGCAATAATAGTAACGTTCGCCATTCTCAAAAAGAGTACAAAAAATCGTCTTGGCTGCACCGGCGATCTCTGCCGCCAGCGCCTCTATTTCTTGCGTAGGTTTCAGTGCAGTCGCCTCCTTTCCGTTAGCGGATCCTATCGACGGGACCACACGATTCCGGCTTTGCCGCCCGTTTAAAATTCATATTGTACAAACTGTTCTTTTAGCGCTGCTTCGTACGGGAGCCACTCCGAATCGCTCCATAAAGGGAGTCCTACGAGCTCCGTCAACCGATCTACAGCTTGCCACGGGCTAGTCATCCCTATAAGCTCATCAAGATCCTCCTTGCGGATATCCAACACTTCTCTCAAGCAGTCATCATTAAGACGTTCTTCTTGGAGTTCATACTCCTCCCTCGTCCACGGTCCACAGAGATATCTTTCGGCTTGAATCTCCCCGTCCACAAAAATCGATACTTCGAAGATTTCCTCATTTATATATCCAGCGGTCATAATCGGCTCCCCGGTAAGCTGGGTCAACGTCCGGCCGATCTCCTTCACCGTCCCCCATACAAAATAATCATGGAGTACGCTGATCCAGTTCTCGTTGCTTTGGCTTACGTACATGACCACTTTGGTCTCTTGAGCCTCATCTCTGCCTAACACAACAGCATGCCCTTCTCTTAGCTCTCTAAGTACTTCGATCGTCTTCTCAAGGTTATTCGACTTGATATGCAAATTAGCAAATGATCTTCCCATAGATAACCTCCTGCAACCAAGGGTGTTATACGCTTATAACCCATATATTAGCCCTATGTAATATGAATCTTATCTCTATTATAAAGATCTTAGGTCCTAATTCCACAGACTTTTTGACTAAATTATGGTAATATACTAATTCTCTTCCTCACAAAAAAGAGAGTATCTCTTCGTCGCTTTAGGACGTGAGACACCCTCTATTGGACTAAAACAAAGTGGAGTTAAAGATCTTAACGGATTCATAACCGCGCTCCACATTCATCGCAATGTTATGTTGTAATACTTGGTCCGTATACCTCAAGCTCATAGTCTTGCCGCAGGGTTTGTGGTTTGCGTATGCGTCGTAACGTTCAACTTGATATATCTTGCTGATACTGAAGCCATATTGTCTTCTGTTATACTTTTCGTATTATTGGTTACCTTGACTATTGTGCATTATTGTTGCTTTGATCGCGTTTTTTTGCGTGTTCTCCATGTCCATGCTACATATATCGAAATCGACAAGAAACTGAACAGTTCCTTTCCTCTATCAACACCCTCCGAGCTTCCCCACAACCAAATTTTCGACGTTACTTGTGGTACGGTTCCCCGCGTTTGATCTTCAACTATCCTGCCCGGTAGTTTAATAAAATGAGCAGGATACTTTAATATCTGCTTATCCATTTGTATCGTTAAACTATCGTTTTTTCCAGATAGCTGAATAGCTTATAGAGTTTAATACTTTATAGGAACATATTAATAAGAGAAGACTGCCGACATCATGCATCGGCAGCCTTCTTCATTCAAAGCATAAAGAATGCATAGTCTCTCGCTCGCGAAGAAATTTCAAGCTGTCTTGCAGATCAACATCATCTGTGTAATCAATTAACCACTGATAAGTAGCTCAAGCTTTTACTTTAACTGCTATAACTTCCGACAAATCTGTGATGGGATCCCCTTCCCCCGCAATGTAAGCGGCGGTCCATTGAACACCTGCAGCGTTATTATAGAACATCGTACTATCATGGGCAAAAACGTAGTTGGCAACCATCCCAGCCTCTTCCTCCACGGCTGCTATAAGGACGAGCCGCTTGCCGGCCCGTTACTTGGACTCGATGCGCCCCAGCGGGTTTGTACTTCCTGCTAAAGCCGCGCAGGCTGCCGGCCAGCTGGAATCGTCGAGACCTAGTGCGCTTCGAAGGTAGGCCAAGGTAAGTCCTTGAATCAAGGCCACCCGTTCGGGGCTCTCGTCAGTCGTCTCCGCAACGCTGTAGCCAGAGATCCCGCCGAGCGAGTGCTCCGCCCCGAAGAGGGTGAGCAGGCTCTTGCTGCCCGGACTCATGAAATACGGGTCGGTGAACCAGTCCGGCCCCCGAGTGGACAGTCGGGACTGGTCATGGTCCCCCGCTACCACGAGGGTCGGCGTTTTCATCTCCTCGAAGCTCGGGTTCATGAAGGGGAAGTGCTCGGCTGCGAACGGTGTCAAATCGGCCCCGCCCTGACCAGTCGTGGCAAGCAGCACGCCCGCCTTAATCCGCGAGTCGGATATGTTCTCTCCCGGTACGCCGTGCTCATCGAGGACCCGCGCACCAAGGAGCGTACTCACCGTCTGACCGCCCCAGGAATGTCCAGCTACGGCAATGCAGCTTTGATCGAGGCGCCCACTAAGGCCGGGAACGGCGGCTTCAATGAAATCAAGCTGGTCGAGGATGCGCTTCACGTCCTCGACTCGGAAACGCCAGATCAGTGGTGTACGGGGATCGTCAGGAGGAAGATTCAAAGTCCTCGAATCAAGATGGGTAGGTTGAATCACCACGAATCCGTGAGCAGCCCAGTAGTCGGCCAACAGGCCGTAGCCGTCCATCGACCAGCCAAAGCCGTGCGAGAAAACAATAATAGGCAATTCGCTCCCGATTGCGGGAGCAGATACCCGCACTTGTAGATCCTCACCACGGCCTGGGGCCGATAACACGACCGGCTTCACCGAAACGACTGGAGCAGGTGCACTAACTTTGATTTTCATTATAAAATTTCCTTTCTTGGATAAAAAGTATAACTCACTTAGTTGACATGTCAACTACATAACAAACAGTAACACATTGCGGTTGACACGTCAACCATGATATGATGTTCATATGGATAAGAACGAGCTAAACGAAGAAGAAATGCAAATATGGCATATGTGGAAGGGCTCCTTTCAGGGCATCTTCGGCCGCATAATAAAAGAGATGTCTGAGCAGACAGGACTATCGGAGGGTGATTACGGGGTGTTGGATCGGCTGGTCCTTTTGGGGAACGGCAGCCTTCGCCAACAGGAATTGGCCGACTCGATGGACTGGGATAAGAGTCGATTGTCGCATCATCTGACGCGAATGGAAAAGCGCACACTTGTGATGAGGAAACCGTCAGATACGGATCGCGGTGTTCAAGTCAGCATCACTTCCGTCGGCAAATTGGCATTAGACGATGCCCGTCCCATAGTTGCCAGTTCAATACGCAAACATTTCCTTGATCAATTAACGAATCAAGACATTGAAACGATTACTAAGCTAGCGGAAAGAACAAAAGCAGAATCTTCAGCGTCTAGTAAAGCTCCGCGGCAATGAAAAGAACCCTCCGACTCGGAGGGTTCTTTTCATTTTGCAAGCCCACAATCCGAGCTTGCCTGCAGGGAACGCATGCGATACCCCAACGGAAGGGCGTAATTTTAAAGGGCATCGATTGGTTGCCATTAATACTACTTGAACTCTGTGCGATTAACCTAAATTTATTAGCAACACTAAATATGAAGTTATAGAGCTTTCCACAATCGGAGAAATACGACGGCTGCCTCGGCTCTTGTTGTAAGTCCTTCCGGGTCAAACTTATTGCCACTTCCCCCTATCAGAAATCCATGCTCATAGGTTGCTGCGATATATGGCTTAGCCCAGACTGGAATACGTACATCATCAGAGAAATATGTGCTTTCCGTACTGCCAGCCTCCCACTTCATTGCCCTGGATACCATCACAGCCAGCTCCGATCGGCTTAATGTTTGCTGCGAACGTATTGTCCCGTCGTGGTATCCCTCGAGAATTCCCTCGGCCACTGCTGTCTGGACTGCTGATCGCGCCCATTCAGGAATGCTTCCCTTATCACTGAAGTCAATCATGCTCGACTCGTCACTTATTGTGATTTGAAGGGTTCTCATCAACATTACTGCAAACTCTGCCCGTGTGACGAAGCCATTCGGCACGAAAGTGTGGTTATTCTCTCCCACCACAATACCCAGCCTTGCCGCTTCACAAATATCTGACTTCGCCCAGTGATCCTCAATATCTGTAAAATGGCATACAGGAGCTGTATCCTCAATATTAACTAGTCGATTAATCGTTAGACTATACGTTTTACGGGTACCGTCCTCAGCTTGAACCGTAATTCCCAGCACATTGGTACCCATCTCCAAAGGAATGGTTACCCTCTCACTTATACGTTCGTCTAACAGTTTAACAACAGCCTTAGGATGAGCAGGAGCTAATTGCAACTCTACCTGACCAACATTCGTCTCTACTGAATACTCCTTAGTCTCGGGTGTGAATGCAGGCGATAGTCCCAGTTCCTTGCTTGATGTATGAACGGTTAATTTAGCTAGATCTGCATTACTGGATGGGGTCACGCTAGGTTGAGCACCGCCACTGGGTGGATTTTGAAGCTGGATAACATTCACGGTCCGCACCACATCCGTAGCAGCATTGGCCGAGCGATCCTGTACCTTGTAGGTTAGCTTATAAGTGCCAACTCGACTGGTATACACCGAACCGCTAACTGTAATCTCGCTAGTTAGGTCGCCATCCACAGCATCCAATGCAGTCGCTCCAGGATCAGTAAACGGGCTGCCTACCTCAACCTCTAGCGGATTTGAGCCTAATAAGGTGAGGACGGGTGGGACGGTATCCTTGGAAATAATATCAATGCCTATAGTAGATGGCAATGATTCACTATATAAATCACTTGCGCTCCACCCAAAAGATATCGCTCCTGTTTTACCAGCATAAGAGGTAAATTGTAAATCAGTTAAATCACTAACATCTATAGTCTGACCTGCATGAACATCCGTTAAGATGCCCTCTGTATTTAACTGCAGTTTTCCATATTCAATTTCTGGTAAAGTGACTATTTTAATCTGAGTTAAAGGAGAGGTGCCTGAATATTGCGGGGCAAATACAGCTTCAGAAAATGTATAAATCGTACCTTCAATTATTCGAATACTAAATGGTGTTATTGTAGGGGTATCTGTGAGCTTAAGTACCAGATGCAATATGGATTCCTTGTGAATATTATAATCAGCTAGGGTACGACCATCTTCTAGCTGTTTACCAGCAAATATTAATCGCATTTGATCAGGCGGTATCCCTTCCTTGTCTTGGATCTTCATTTTCACTTGTTGTACGGAGTCACTCGATTCCACTTCTACTGTAATTGTTTTTCCTGTTAATGTTTTAATAAAAATTTGCATTGCAAGTACATTTTGCGGAAGCACAAATATTAGAGTAACAATGAGCAGAAGACTAGCGTAATATTTTTTACTTTTCAAGTTAAGTACCTCACCTTTAAAATTTGTTATTCAAGATAAGGATAAGAATAACAGAACACTATGAAAGAATAATGAAAGAAACGCATGATGTGATATTTCTCCTTGTACAGCGGATTAAGGCTGCCGACATCATGCATCGGCAGCCTTCTTCATTCAAAGCATATAGATTAATAATAGATTTTCTCGTCCCGTTTCTCCTTCAATATTTCGACTGCTTCACGGAACCTTAAAGAATGCACAATCTCTCGCTCGCGAAGAAATTTCAAGCTGTCTTGCAGATCAACGTCATCCGTAAAATCGATTAACCACTGATAAGTAGCACGAGCCTTTTCCTCAGCCGCTATGTCTTCGTACAGATCTGCAATGGGATCCCCTTTCGCCCCGATGTATGCGGCGGTCCATGGAACACCAGCAGCGTTATTATAGAACATCGCACTATCATGGGCCACGTAGTTGGCACCCAGCCCAGCCTCTTCAAGCTGCCTTGGCGTCGCATCCTTCGTGAGCTTATAGATCATCGTTGCGATCATCTCGAGATGAGCAAATTCCTCAGTACATCATAGTTATAAGTGATATTAATTAGAGAAGAATATTTCGTACTTCTACTATTATAATATGTACTCGGATAATTTATCTTTTTTACGCTTTACAACTGCTTCATACTCAAAATCAACTTTTCCTGGGTCTAAAATCTGAATTGAACGTATTTCACCCTCTACCCAAGAAATTATATTCAATTCCTTTAATCTTTTGAGATGTCCATGTACGGTTGATTTCGATGCTATCTTTGTGATCTTACATAAATCAATAATTGCTGGAGGTCTGCCATTGTTTCTTGTATAATCTAGAACGGCATAAGCAATTTCAATGTTACGATCTGTTAATTTCATTCAGGTATCCTCCTACTAATATTTACTTATTAATACCGAGGGCTTTCAACTTTCATGATATCTAGGAAAGGTATTTTCGTTATAGATCCCAAGCCATCAACATGAACCAGTCTCGTCCTAGAATCCATTGTTACAATCCGACCTTGAACTGGCAGCTCCCAATTCCAAACGTTAAGCACTATTTCGCTACCCTCTTGATGAGCTTCGCTCAATCTCTCCCCTAGCTCTTCCAATTCAAATTCATCCCTAGTTGGTCGTTTTGGTCCTTTTGCCATGTTGTTAACCCCCTGTTATCATTTTACTTCAATGTTAAACCCTTCCCAGGACATATAGAATATTATCTGTTCTGGTCTCAAACTGTTTGGTCTTGAATGACATTTTGACACCTTTCCTAATTTGCTTTCAAAGAAAGGAAGCATACTGTCGTCTAGAACAGAACTAATTGAAGATGAAGAGATAGCAAGGACATCATTTTCAAATGATACACAATACTTGGTTTCATTTAGGAATACTTCATAAAGCTCATCTGTCTTACAAGCCATGAATATTGCTTTCAAAATCTCAAACTTAAAACGCATACTCTCATTCTGTTCTATAACTCTTAACCCATCATTCATGATAAGCACTCCAATGCGAATGTATGTTCCTATCATAAAACCAATGAACTAATATTTCCAGTAAAAAAATAGAAATTCATAGATTGTTTATCAAGAAAAATGAATGCGTATTATTTATGCACGTTGCGGATTATCAAGGCGAAACAAGCAATTGCAAACCTTGTGCGTTTTTTAGAAGCATAATGAATTAAACCAAATTCCCAAGCGCTAGGGAAAATCAAAAAAAAGCCCCTAACCAATTAAGGTCAAGGGCTTCACTCATTTCTTCAATTCCACACGTTTCGCTTTTTCATCCCATTTAACCGCCGCACCGAATGACTCGGCTACTGAACGAACCGGCACATAGGTTATGCCTTTTTTACCATCATACAAACCATCGACCAGCTTTACGCCATTCACATATACTTCTGCTTTATCCATGTCAGGTTCCACCTCTCCTTTCAGCTTAATAGCGACTAATTTCTTAAACGCTTCCCAGCCTGTCCATTTGCCATCATCGTACATTAATCGCGGGCAAATCTTCCGGCTCCAGTCCCAATGCCGGCGAAGTCGATCAACACCCCAACCTCTTGCCAACAGCATACCTGCGACCAGCTCTGCGGCGTTGTCAATCGTCCTGGCATAGTCACCGCTCTCACATATCTCAATGCCTACAGATGTCCTGTTGCCACTTTTTGCACCGCTACCATCTCCACTGTGCCAAGCATTTTCTTTGAGTGGTAAACACTCAATGGCTTCGTACTCATCCACCACTATATGATAGGATGCTTGTCTTGTGTTAGTCGGATTCGTAAGCCAAGAACGTTCGTTCTTAGCCGTACTAGACGGATTACCTGTATTGTGGATCGTTATCGTAGTGGCTGTCATTGGCAACGCAGGACGTCGGTTAGATTGTGTCGTTCTAGGGATGTGGTCAACAATGTATTTAAACGACATCCTTGTCAGCCCCATCCTTTACTTGCTTCACCAACTGATGACCATACACCGCAACAGCACCACATAGGAGGCCTTGTAATACACTCTCGGCATTAAAACCAAGCATTACAGTCACAATGAGTATTCCTGCGGCAGTCACCACATAAACAATGATCCAGTTCGGCACCTGTGGCGTTTGCTTAAGAATAAAACCAATGACCCAGCAAGCAGCAACAACAATAAATAACTCCGGTTTAATTAATTCAAAAATAGCATTCCATTCCATTTCAATTCACTCTCCAATTTAGTTTTTTATTTGTTAACACTATCCATGCGATCAAGTCGGTGATGCGCCTGCTTTGCTGATTCTTCCACCCTTGTAACACGTTCAGAAAGATCATCGAAACGTTGGCCTTGTACACGTTGCTCTAACCGCATATCATCGATACCACGCTTGATATAGTCCACATCAGTCTTTAATGCTGCATCATTACCTGCATCGCTTCGTGTGTTTTGGTGTATTACTCGATTTTGTCCGATCCAGCCTAATATAATGGCGCTGATAATTCCGACTGCTGACAGCATTGTCATAACGGTTGTCTGATTCAAACTATCACCCCCTCCCAAATAAAATAGGCTCCGCATCAGCGAAGCCCTCTCTAATTGACTAATATGTTGTTGTGCAGTATGGTCCTATGCCGACACATCAGCGTCTAACAATACTTTTACATCCACTCTCCAACGCACTGGCACGTTATCAATTGACCATTGCCCCGCCACGATAAGGTTGTAGTATATTTTCACCATTATGCTATACCTCCCGTTACTATAGTTGCTAATTCAGCGATAGCCAGTTGAGTTTCGATTTTATCTTGCTCACTGGTGACTGCTAGTTCTGCGACTGCGAGCATTAATTCATTGTTTTGTATTTCTAACTCTGCAACCTTTTCAGTCAACGGTTTTTGATATACTGGCGGCGCTTCCGGTTCCGCAGGATCAGGATACGAAAACAC
Source organism: Pristimantibacillus sp. (assembly GCA_048976605.1). GTDB lineage: Bacteria > Bacillota > Bacilli > Paenibacillales > Paenibacillaceae > Pristimantibacillus. Next base: position 14,318 of record JBHGUX010000018.1, read on the forward strand.
GAGTGTCGGCTCACCTGTTAAATCTACACGGAATCCGTTGCACTCCATGAAATCCTGTGTGTACTGTCCGTATTCTAAATCGATAAAAGAATAAGCATCTTCGTTTTTATCAGCCAAAGCAAGATATAACGCTTTGTCTTGTTCAGGGGTAGGTTGTAGAATCCCCTCACCCTTCATCTCGGGAGTAATCAAAAATATATTTCCTGTTAATAATTCGTAATATACACGCTTGCCGACTTCCATATACTTCACCCTCCTTTTTTAAGTTCCTACAATCGTAAAATCGTGTGCTGAACCAGAATTCAATACAGGCAATCTGATTAAAGTCGGCGTGATTACTAACAATCCTGTTGTCAGGATGTATCTATTCAAGGCTGAATCGTTAACTTGGTTTAATATAGTGTCAGCCCCAGCACCACCGTTAAATCCGGCGTCTTTGATGTACACAATCCTTCTAGGGCTACCTGGCGGAGTCAATACTATAGAATATACATCTAAGTTATGCCCAGTGATTTCCACATAGTAATAACTAAACGTCCCATTCAAGGTATTGAATATACTACTAACTAGACTTGATGTGACACTTCCTGTTACTACTTTTTTTTCTTTCAACGCACCATCAAGCCCAAACATATTAATACCGTTACGGATATTCCCAGCTATAAAATCAGGATCATCAAAGTAAACGCCCGGATTAACTTGCCCGCTTGCATTCTCTAAGTACCCGCCCGGAGGAATCATCATATGCAATCGTCCAGCTGCCGCTAATACAGATGCACCTTGTGTCCATCCACCTTGTTTAACCATTGTTCCTACAGTACCGGCTATTGTTGTGTCAGATAATACTTTAGCTGCTGGTACTGGTACCGCTAGCACCTTACCACTGCCGTTAGTATAGCCTTTTGGTATGGTTTGATCTGATTTCCCTGGAGTGTAGACTGGCGCCCCATTATTCGGCATACTGCCGTTAATCTTCCCAATTGGTCCATAGGCAGTCTTACCGTTTAATAAATCAGCAGCAACAGCCGTAGCATCACTCGTGTCTGTGCCTGTTGAAATATCGCCTATTTTATCCGCTAATTGTCCGAATGTGTCACTGCCTGATGCTGGTACGCCCATGTCAGTAATGGCGGCTGCGACTACCAATTTACCGTTACTGACATTTGTAAAAAGCTCCGTAATCGCACCGGCTGCATCCTTCGCCGTTGTCGGCACGGTCGCCATATCGCCTACAGCACCGTCAAGCTTATCCCAGTTTTCGTTTAGCATCGTATCGATATTAAACGTGTCGTTGCCGTCTGCTATTGGATCTTTTTTAAGTAATCCAAGATTTGTTGTATTGCTAGCCAATCGATACACCTCCTGCAAAATTTGATAGTGTAACAGCCTCTATTTGATTGAGCTTCATGACATTGTGTATTTCACGTATTAGTAGATAACGCAATTTAAACTCAATATTCATATGAGCAGGCTTAATATCCTCCAATGCTTGTGTAAGATCATCTAGATTTGGAGGGATGCCAACAGTATCAATAAAAGTGACTATAATCGTGTAATTTGGTATATCAACTGATACATCTACAGTCCCGCCATCATAGGCTTGGGCAACATTTTTCAACATTGAACCAGAGACTTTACCATTTCCACGCATTTTAGATATAATTACGGATCTTCTCTGCTCTACTGGCTTAGTAGGATCGACAAGTATATGGAGATCTCGTTCATAACGATCTAAAAAAATAGTAGATGACTCAGGATAAGCTTCGTTCAACAATGTTTCGATATCCGAATACAACCCATCAAATTCTAGACCTTCTGTCGCAACCAGAGCGTCCATCTCCACGATCCCGTCATAATAATCGGGTAAATAGGCTTTAAGTCTCTCTAGGGCTGTCATGACACATTCACCGTACCTAGCACTCCGACTGAATCTGATGGTATCTCAATGTTCTGTGTTCCACCATTTACAAGAAGATTTGAGTAATCAACAACCGGGGGTATACCGAGAATTACACTTTGAATTCGTGTATACCTCACTAGCGGATCAGTAAAAGCAAGATCCTTTAAATATTCCCTAGCCCCAGTCTCTAACAAGTTTCTCACGCCTTCTATGGTTGCTCCAGCAGCAAGCACCACACTGACTGATATGTTGATCGGGATTTCTTGGGCTCCTACAACTGTCACTTTTGCACCAATCGGTGCCGCTCCCTCCCCCATTCCATCTTGGGTAGGGTCAATATAAGTTTGCACGGCGTCCACAATGACTAGACCAGGAGCTCGCATATCGGCGTCCAACAAAGCCACTTTAACCGTTCCTTCACCATCCCATAGTGGGAATGCTCTTGCTCTCCCCACCCCAAGGATCTCTCTCGCCCACACCTCATATTGATATTTGTTTCCGCTTGTAACGGGACGGGAGACTTTTTCTTGATATCTTTCATAGAGCGATTCATCTGTTTCGATGTCTTGCCCAACAACAAGCAATTCGGTTAATTCTCCGCGTCCTAGATTAGTGATATAGTCGATCGGTATCAGCGTTCCAAAGTAACGATTTCCTTCTTCACCAGCTGTCTCACATTCTAAGCGGTAATTACCGATTGTGAGTCTTTCGATAGCTTTATAAGTCAAATCCCCCTGTGAAAACCGACTTCCTACCGGGATATCTATTAGATCGTTGTTGCCGTTGAAAAACAACCCAAGCAGCTGTGACTTTCTCGCCTGCTTACGTACGATCCCTGACCACGCAATCGAGCGGTCAAGATATTCATTTGTTGCCGTATCCGGAAATCGAAGGTTAGCATTAATATCTAGTTCAATATATGCCTGAGCAAGTAAGGCAGCAGCAGGAGCACATGCATCATATATAATTGAACCTTCTCTTTTATCAATATTACCGGGGATATGTTCTAGCATTTGTTGCAATATAGCCTCATAACTCTGACTCTCGTACATGTTAAATCACCTCAATATATGGTATGTCACCCTCAGTGCTCTCGACTTTAAAGCTAACACTCAACGAATCCTCCACTTGCGCAAATTCAAAATCATAAACACGAATAATTCGTTCGTCATAGATTAGCGCTTCCGTGATTGTACGGGTAAGCTCTGATTCTGTAACTCCATTAAGTGTGCTGCCTAATAAATGATGTTCTGAGCCATAATTGTTCGAATAAATCAAATGTTCATATCGTGCTGTACGCAAACTTTTGAAAATGAATTGTTCTATGGCACTTTTGCCGTCAATCATCCCTCTTACACGACCACCAACTACATCCAATGCATATGTTCTGCTGGTAGCAGCAACTCTACTGTAAATCTCCGGTACAGTTATTTCAGGTTCAAGAGCCATAGGTCACCACCCTGTCTAAAATAAAAAAAGATTGCCCGCCTTGTATGGCCGCAATCATCACTTGGTCGCCCTTTTTTAGTTCATCATTAAATTTCATGCTGATCGGATCGTTGCCTCCTATTTCTATCAAACGTTCATGAGCTGTTAAATGCTGTGCCACAATAAGAAACTCTTTCGTATATTCCTTTTTCATATCGCCATCCACTCGAACAATAAGATTAGGCGGTGCAGAAAGGACTTCAGCCTGCATCAAGTGAACTGGCTTACTCGATTTCAAGACACTCATGATTAGGCGCTTCAATTCATCTTGCATAACCCGTTACCCCCTTATTTCTTCTCGCAGATCCTCAGCGAATGTATCTTCTTTCTTCTTGCTAGTGCCGTTGGATATATCTATATCCTCATCAATTTCAGGTAAATCGTCAGTTTCGGACAACGTCAGACTCATCGTATAATCATGAGCTTCGAAGGTATGTGTGTCTTCTTCGATATAATAACCCTTTTTGATCCCACGCTCAGGAATAATGACATGAATACCGGCTCCAGAAACAGCATCTGTAATGCCTATTGATTCAATCGAAAATGATTTGTTTACCTTACCTTTATTGCTAAGCGTCTGATTAGCCCTTTGCTGCAATTGGGCTTTATTTAGATCTTCGGAAACAGTCTCTAGAAGCTGAAGAATACCGTATTTCTTCTGTGCCGCAGCATTATCCGCTTGAACAGTAATTGTTTTCTCCTCACTGCCGGATCTCATCTTAACTCGAGTGACTGTCTCTTCTATCGATGTGGAATAGTTATAGCCGGTTAAGTTGACCCCCTTCTCAATGATCCAATTATGAATATTCTTCGTGTTTGCTTGTAACTCTACTTTGCCTTGTCGGGAACGTATCGTGTATCGGGTACCTAATTGCTTGTAAGTTGTGTCCAATGCCATGAGTACCATCTCATAAGGAGTATCGTCTTCATTGATCTGCTTCTTCTTCACAAATTGTGTATCCGCGATATTTCCCATTTGGACTTGAAACTCCTGACACAGTCGTTTGAGCATATCGCTAGCTTTTTGATTCGTGAATACCTGTGAATCAGTGTTGTTGACAAGGTAATAGAGATTATCATAGGCAGTGAACGTCATTCTGTCATCCATCGAAAAGCTTCGGCTGAAGACGATGCCGCGAAAGAGTTCGATCCCTTTCCACCTGAACATCACAGCATCCCCCTCATCCATTATCACGGGACGGTGAAGCCCTTTTGAGCTAGATATAAGCTCAACTTGAATGGAGCGTGGTGCACGATATTTAGCTCCTTTCCATTCCACTCGTTCAACTGGAAGTAAATACGTGCCATCAGGACGTGTTAAAAGGATTTCTATCATGTCATCATCCTTTCGGTAACTTCAAGATATCACCAGGATGAATGGTATAAGGTGATTTAATGCTATTCAATGAAGCAATCTCTTTATATCGACTACCATCTTCCAGATACTTTTTCGCTATCTCCCATAAGGAATCACCATTCTTCACAGTATAATTATCCGGTCTTTCCTTGTTATTTGGTCTGGAGCTTGTATTGTCTGTCGTGACGATATCTTTACCGTCCACTTTTTTTTGTTCAAGCTTTCGAGGACGGATAAAACGATATTCATGAAGAGTAATATCGTAATATAATGTGCCTACATCGCCTGCTTGTGGTTTGATTACAAAGTCTTCAACCGTCACTGCAAAATTAATAGGTGTTTCTGTCATAATAAAGCGTATCGGTCGTCGGGTCCTTCTCCATCTCTCAATGGTTGCATGAGCCGTCCAAGGGTTAGGAATCTGCTTATACGCGCAGTACGGCCCCCATGTAGCAGGAAAAAAACTCGAAAACTCAAATGTTTTGAGTACCGGGTCTTGGATGATTGATACCTCTCCAACACCCGAGATACTTACAGAGCTGTTCTGGCTGCCAGAACCAATGGTTATTTCAGCCGGGTTAACTGGCAGTTGCAATCGTTCAGCATTATTATTATAGGATAGCCATAGCTCGATCACGCCGAATAAACCCCTTTCGCACCAACAGTTAAGACATCAGACAATTCACTCCTTAAAGCCTGTATAGCAATATTTGCTATCTTCTTCGCATCCATATCGCTCGCATAATGATTATCACCAGTGAACTCTAAGTAGATGTCACCCGATCCTCTTGCATCCTGACGGCTATTAGTAGCCATACTCCGAATTAATTCAGCCTCTGTGCGCGGCAACACTGTTTCGCCTTTATGCAGCTCCGCTCGATAGCCATTGAAAGGAATGTTTGAAATCCCGCGAGCATGCGAACCATCCACACCATTCAATTGAACAAGTCCATCACCGCCAAGTGCTTTCGGCAGACCAATTTTGATATCGCCAGTAAACAGTTTGCCTGATATGCTGCCTAACTGAGAGGCATACTCCATAAGCTTACTGAACTTATCGGTAAGACCGTCTATCCAGCCTTTAAGGGCTACTATTCTTTCATCAAACCAGTTAAAAAACGGCTCTAGAAAAGCCTTGATACCATCCCAGTCTTTCCAAGCTTGATAGACACCAAAAACCAATTGACTAAGTGGCCCTAGAAGAAGGCCTAGACGACTTAAGTCTTCTTTGAACCAATCGAAGATAGGTTTCAGGAACGATAAAATCTTATCCCAATTTTTAAAAGCCCAGTATACCGCAGTAACCGCCGTTATAATCCAACCTATTACCGGTATAAAACGTACACCCACACCGATTAACCGCACAATCCATGGAAGCACTGGACGGATGAATTTTAACAATGTAACGAATGCACGACCTAACCAAGATAGCCCCTTTATCAGGAAACCTGAAATCATCGTAAAGAATTTCCATCCTGCATCAACAAACTGTCCAATTTTAGTAATCCACGGTATTTTAATGATCTTCTGAATAAAACCAATTACACCGCCGCCACTGCCCTTTTGTCCACGGAATAGCCAAGCTATCCCTTTGCCAAAACCTTTTAATTCCGCGAAAGCTGAACCTACAAATTTAACGAATTTTGCAATTTTGACAACGGAAAAGAGAAGCCCGAAAATCACAGCAGCCGTCTTTAGGATCGGAAGTAAGGTATCCCAATTCTCGATCGTCCATTGTACACCTTCAGCAAGATGCTGTCCGAATGCTACTGCTAGATCCTTAACACTTTCTGAGAAATTTGCGATAGCAGCTTGTCCTTCAGTACTAATCATCCATTTGTTAAGCTTATCGAATGCCGGTCCTACACCTGTTAGAATGTTTCGTCCTGTATCTTCCAAGAGTAACTGCATATTACGCAAGGTATCGTTGATCGGCGTTATTGGACTAGCACGCATGGTATCGAATTGCCTGTTGAGTTCGCCGGTTGTATTTGCGGCCTTGGATAAGGATTCAGCCATTCTAAGTATTGGTTTTCCAATGTCCTCATATTTTGTAAGGAACACAGCCTTAGCCAACTCTTCACGTAATGCGGCGCTATCTATTTCGGATAAACGGTTAGCAAACTCAGCAATCATCTGTCCACCAGATAGACTACCATCATTCAAACTTTTAAACATTTCTCTTGTTTTATTTTCTCCGAATATATCCCGAAATGCATTTATCGCATTATCTTCCATATTGGTCATTGTCTCAATGCCGAATTCACGAATACTATCTCCTAGCACATCGTAGTTATGAGCACCTGCATTTTGTCCTGCTACTAGTGCACTCGCAAGTTGCTCTGGACTTATTTGCAATTTAGCATAAGTAGACGCATATTCATTAAAGGTATCAAATAAATCCTCGTATTGATCCCCACCGTTTTTCATTACATAGGCCAGGCTGTCCCCTACTCGTTCAAAGCTTGTCCCTTGCGCATTATAGAAAGCTGTAAATGCTCTTGTAATTTCTCGATCATCGGCATTTGGATTTAATGAATTCAGTTTACTGACCAATGCTGCCCCGCCTGTTAAATCACTTCCTGTCAAATCTGTTTGTTGACCAATATTTGAAATAGAAGAAACTACATTCGCTCTAGATAATCCAGCCTTTTGACCATAATAAATGTCCTGTGTAGCTGAAGTAATAAAGTTTTGATTCATTCCAGTTAATGCAGCAGCCCTAGAATCCATTTCAAAGGCATTTTGACCAGCAAACATAAGACCCCCTGCCGATATTCCAGCAGCTCCAGCTAGCCCAATTGTAACAGCCTTCATTCTATCTAATCGTCCGTTAATATCCTCAATGACTGATGATGCCTTATCATTGATCTTCACTGTGGGGTTAGCAGTGTTATTGTCAAGATCTGATAACTTTCTTGAAGTCTCAGTAATTTGACGTGAAGCTCGATCGTTAACGGTAATCTTAGGGGCTACATGAGTATTATTTAACTTCTTGACTATTCGGTTTGTTTTCTCAGTAGCTTCTGTAATTCGACGCATCCCTTGCAAGGGTTTAATGAGCTTTCTGGAAATTCGATCCCTAAATTCAAATATGGCCGTCATTTTTGCCATTGGGAAGACCCCCTATAAAAAAAGAAATGACCCCTTTGTTAAGGAGTCATTTTCTCAATGATTTTTTCATATTCCTTGAATGTTTGTTCATTATCACTAAATACAGTAAGTACAAGATATCCCTTTAGATATATCCGATATTTACTAGGCGGGTATTCCGCAAGACGGTCATAGTTTCTTTTTGCATCTTCTTCATTTTCAAACTCGTCAGCAGTAAATTCCAAGCTGCCGTCGTATAAAATTCCATCAGCACTCAGAACAATTCCTGGATCATCCTGCTTCGACAATTCCACACTGTAACTGCTATCCCAATTTAAATGAATATCGGGGTTATTAAGTGCTTTCTCAAAATTTATAATCGTTACCCCAGGTCGATCTTTAGGAAATGCAGTCGGTTTAGGTGTTTCCGGTGTAATCGTAGCAGTTGGAGTTGCCTCAATTGTATCCACTGGATCATCCGATTTGGAACAAGCACCAGCAATAACGATGAACATGATGATACCAGCAACTAAATAGAATAAACTTTTCAATTTTCTCCCCCTTTTTCTCTAGAATAGCGAACGTTTTCGAAAAGGGCAACCATCATTTTCCTTTTGATTTTGCACTCTTACGCTCGTCTTCCAATCGCAGATCAATTGAAGCATAGATATAAGCCCGATGATAGAGATCCATTGCCCATAGGTTTTGCGGTAATATTTCGAGCTCGTGCAGTGCGTAATGGGCATATACCGCATCCCTATCACCGGACTTGATTAGTTTTTTGCCTCTTCGACCAGGTCGTCAAAATCCTCTTCAAACCCGTTAACACGCTGCACAGCAGCAATCCATTCCGCATATTCTCCTGCAAGAGACAAAATCTGCTTAACCAATATTACTGGATCATTCACACCATAAGAAGCTAACAGATCAGCATCTCGAAACTCCGGATACACCGTTGACTCAATACCCATACGAGCAACAAAGCGTTGTTGATCCAATTTTTTCTCAACGACTCGGCCCTTCTTGATAATTGATTTCGTGCAGTCTTCTTGAATCTCTTCGATTCTTGCAGTCGGAAGTGCTTTTAACTTGAAAGGAATGGGATTGCCCTCATTATCCTTAAATCGTTTACTTACGACCACATCCTCCTCTGGAAGCTGTGCTGCTTTACCCTTCATAAAAAACGACATATCTTTTTGCATATTCAATTATCCCCTCTCTATTACGCCGTAGGCGCGTTAAACGATGATGTAATGTCTACGTCCTCAAACGTGAATTCCACTTCTTCTTCCAATGTTTCACTCTCAGTATCCAGCTTTGCAATAAGGACACTATTCAAGTTAACGTCACGCAGCGTTACTGTCTGCCTGCCGATCGTGCTACTTGGATCTTCGTTGATAATTTCAATGTCGAAATAGATATCTCTACCATTCTTAATGTAATCCAGCATGAGAAGCCGGAAGCGAGAAGTAACATAATAGATCGTCATACTACCGGTACCGTTCCAACCAGTAGCTTTATGTTGCGTTCCACGACGACCGAGTGTCTTTACCTCTGCCTTTTGCTTCTCTGCAGAAGCTTCTAGTGTCTTAAGGTAAAACATCTCCTCTTGAATGCCATTAATCTTGGCATACGCGCGTCCCTCTTGACCGGAGATCGTATCGCCTGCTTTTAATACCGCCATCCTAGTTCACCTGCACTTTCATATAAATTTTTTCAACAGAATCGACAGGCTGCAGTTGAATCTCCACATAAATACTGTCTGTTTCTGAACCAGCAGATACAGAAACATCGGTTTGAGCTGCAAAGTTTTGGATGGCTTGAATACCCTGTTGTGTGGTCATGTAAGAGATAATCTCACTCTTGAATAAGCCTCGGCCATCCTCGTTATTGTCCACTTTCCCAATGTAATACTTATGAAAGGTCTTACTAATGTCGTTCGCAAATCCGTCCAACACCCGAATGACACGGTTCTTAGAAAATGCTTTCCCTTTTTCAGGGGTAAAGCCGGTAAGCGTATTGATATCTTGTTCTACTACCGCTAGCCCATTAATAGCTGTGAAAAGAAATTCACCAGCTAAAAGAGCGGCTGATATTTGTGTATTGGTATACCGCGGCATGACATCAACGGCGTCGTCATAGGCGCTGTAGGTTAGTGACTCATTCGCTCCTGCACTCGCCGTTGCTCCAGCTACCCATGCGGTTGCTTGTGCCGCTGTAAGTGCCGTTCCGTTTGTGAGAATAACACCATTCTTCACACTAATGACACCTTCATGATTAGCTGATGGATAGTTTTCAAGTACAGCCTGTACTTTTTTTCCTTCTGACTCTCGCAACCTTTTGACAAAAGAGGCATACAGAGACTTTAATGTCATATCCGCAGAAATAAGAGCAATGGTTTGAAAATCCTGTAGCTCAACAGCGGCTAAATAGTCAGTATGGTTCTGATTGGTTACCGTCCCATTCTCACCGCCAATCAAGTTAACACCTGCTGTTACAGTAAGCGTCCCTGTCCCAGTAAAGTCAGCCCAATCGTTACTAGCGACATCAGTAACACTTGCTACTGTCTGTGTATGCACAGCTACACCAGATAACAAGGTAATGACATCAAACTTACTGGCATCATCAACGTTAACCTGCACGATAACCGTAATGTCATTACCACGTAAACCGCCATACTTCGCCGTAACCGTCAAAGTGCCATGAGTAGCCGCTGCCTTTGTCCCTGTGTTCAGTCGGTACAGCAACAGCGTCTGCGCACGTTTGAGTGCTTCCTTGATAAGAAGCATATCTGCGTCTAGAACATCGTAACCGAGTAGCGTTTTGATATCATCGCCTGCATGTATGGTTATCAAGGTTTGCGGGGCTCCCCATGGCAACGCAAGTGCCATTGAGGTAATTCCTCTCTCACCAATTGCACCAAGCGGCTTTGGCTTGCTAGCGAAGTTGATAAATATGCCTGGTCTTACTTCATTTTGAGTTGTCCAAGTTCCTCCGGCCATAAATTACTTTACCTCCTTATTTAGAAATGTAGAAACCAGTTTTTCGGCTTGCTCGTGCGTGTACATTTCCTTGTCTTTAAGCACTGCCGCTAAAATATCCTTTTGATGTGCATGTCGCTGAGAGCCGAGAAGCTGCTCTTTTGTATACTTGGGACTACTTATATCTGTATCTGCTTTTGCTTTCATTGCAAACCTACCTCCTGTTTAATGCTTAGCATTTTGGGTTGCTCCTGAGCCTGATCCATAACATGAAAATTGTAGTGGACGAAGAAATGCATTATGCTGTCTACTATCTCATGTGTCATAGCAGATCCTGTCGCCCTTCCGTTATCCAATGTAATCCTTCTGAGGATGCTGTAAAGCGCTTCAGCTATGTCATGACATTCCTCATTAGTTGTGGCAAAGTAACGGACGACGATGCTGTTATTTCGCTTGTGACGATGATTCATGAGATGATCCTGCGATGTATTAAGGATTAAAACAGAAAAGCAGGGACTAGTAAGCCCCTGCTTGATCTCCTCATCATAAATATCTACTAACGGATACTGGTCCTTAAGCGAGCGCACAACGCCGTCCTTCACCTGATTAATGGTTACCAGCGCCCTCACCCTTTCATGAGCTTATCAAACAACTTTTGAACTCTTTGATCGAAATAGCGCGGAAGCTCCTTCTGCACCTCTTCAATGGACATCGTCATCATGAATTTGCCTTCATTCCATTCAGTCAGATTATCACCGGTTCGGTGACCGAATTCCACGAACGAGGCATAGTCAGTATTATTGAAAAGCTCTACAACGTAGCCTTCACCAACTCTCTCCACTTTTCCGACCTGCCAGTTACGCCGAAGCTCTCCGGAGTGTACCGGCGTTCGCTTAATCGTTCTCGCATGTATTCTATATGCCATCTCGACCAAGAAGTCACGCATGAACTGATCGAGCACGTCACCTTCAATGGCTTCTTCCAGCCCTTCTATTGCTTTCTCCAGTTGGCTGAAATCTAGATAATTGCTTTTGGCCATTACGCATAGCCCTTCCTCTCAAGGTTTATTTCTTGATGGCTGCTGTAACGAAAAGGTTCTCCAGCTACATAAGTCATGACAATTCCCTCATATGCTACTGTGATTTCATCCCCTTGCGTTATGATAATCTCAGGAGCTATGAATAGCCTCAATTCGTATTGAATGTCATTCTGGGCTGGTGATTGATTATTTTTTCCTGAACCGGATTGAGAAAGCCGGCAAGCCTGGTTCTCATAAACAACTGATAACTGCACTTTAGTAGCGCCAGAACCCTTTTCCGATTTCACATGACGAGAAATAGTTGCCTTATGGGCATACATTTTTTCAATTGCTTTACGATGCCGCTCATACAGTAACATGCTTACCACCTTAACTTTCGATAACGATTCAAGTCTATCTTATAATTTAAGACGACTGAATCAATAACCGACTTTGAAGTATTTGTAAGTCCATTACCGCCCCCTGAACTAGTTGATGTATCGCCTATGGATACATCAACTAAGCCGCCTGCAGTTTCCCCAATATCAGGCACATGGGCTTGTTCAATACGGAGAGCGTCAATAGTCATCGATGTCCATGTGAACCGAAGACCTTCCGGCACTTCGGTTATCCCGCAATAATGCAATATACGCTGCTCAATTTCACCAACGTACGATACAATCATGAAATCCGTTAACCCATCCTGTATGGAGAGACGGGTTTTAACCATTTCTGTTATGACTTCCGAATTAATCGGCATTAGCAGCAGCCTCAGCCGTTTTAATGACTGCTAAGATTTCATCCTTTTTGGTGGCGTCACCTAAGTCAATTTGACGAGCTTCGGCATACTCATGGAGTTCTTTCACTGTGAAAGACTCTAACAGTTTATCCTTTTGCTCATTCTCCGCTTTGACCTTCAGCTCATCTTCCGTTTCATCCTCTACTTCGTAGCCATGCTTTTGAAACCATTCCAAAAGAGAAGGATCGGAACTTTCTCCGACCCCATTAACAAATGGTACACTAGCTGAAATACCCGTATATTGCTTGTTAGGTGCATATATTTTTCTAGCCATCTGTATTCCCTCCTTAACCTACTTTGATTTTCCGCATAACAGCAGCGGCTTTTGTTGCCTTAAGCGCTACAGCAGCAACCATCTCGACCTCACCTGTTTTCACAGCACCAGCTGTACTAAAATCAGGTAACCATGTGTTAATGGGCGGCTGTCCCGCCATGGAAATACCATGGAATCCATCCAAGCCCAAGCGCACTGCATAAAGGCTTGTTTCCTTTGTGGTGCCATCAATTGGGATAACCGATGTGCTGGTACCTGCTTTGTCCCCTACATCAACCAGCGCAATGCCATCATAGTTAGCTACATTACGACCGAAGTCATCCTTCGTCTCCATGTACATGCTGGATCGACGAGCACAAGCGCGGATCTTAGCCCACAACTTACTATTCATCATGAGGGCCGATGGTTTTCCGTCCAGTAAGGAAAGAAAGTTATCCATCTCGTCAAGGAACAATTTATAATTAGCGTCAATCATAGCTGATGTTGAGAGATCGATTATTTCTGAAGGGTTAAATTCCGTCGAACTTCCTGCAAGCCCCTTCTCCAATCCATCAAATGAATTCGCATCAACTCCGCTGTCACCATTAATGACGGTATCATTAAACAAGGCTTGTGCAGCTTTAATCTTTTGCGCCATTTGAAGAGCAACCTCGCTAGCAATACCACCCATGTTAGCTATAATCCGGTCGATTTGAAACGAACCGCCAAATACTTTCAAATCAGCATTGTATCGTTGTTTTGTTACTTCTCCCGGAGAATATTCCGAATTAATTGCACGGAAATTAGCTAAAGGTTGTGTAATTAATCGTGTATACCCATAGGTGAGTGTTGCACCGCCGCCTGTAGGGGAAACAACATCATCGAATGTCAGATTATTGAGCAGCCAATTTGATTTACGGAATTCGTCAATTACACCTATTTGTAAATCGTCCTGCACGTTTTTCTTTGCTTCTGCTAAAGTTACAGCCATTGATAAATACCTCCATTAATTTTGATTGTGATTAAAATGAGCGGCAACAGCATCGGCTAAGGACTTTGGTTGACCTTGTCCTGAACCACCACTACCTCCCCCACCTTCCGGCGGTCTTGCTCCTCTGAACTGATTCTGTCCTTGTGTGGTCTGTTTTTCGACAAACAAAAAGGCCTTGCTTTCACGCAATGCCTTCACCTGATCATCGAGTCCAGCTTTCACACTGCCGTTTTCATCGAGCTCAATTTTCGTTCTGTCAAGAAGACCAGTTACAATGTCAGGATCGTGTACTTCACCAGAAAGAGCTAATTTAAGTGCTGTATTCGTCCGCAACTCTTTCAAATCTGCGTCATACTTCTCCGCTGCAGACTTGTTATCCGATTCAAGCTGTTCGATCTTCTTCTGAAGTTCGACGTTGTCACCTGTTGACTTTTTAAGATCAGCCAATTGTGTGTCACGATCTTTCAGGGAATCTTCAGCTTGCTTCTTAGCAGCGTTCACTTCGTCAAAGCGGTGTTTCGGTACATGCGTCTTGTAATTACCTTCAACGCCCTCCACGATAACTTTAATTTGATCTGCCGACATTCCTTGACTCTCTAACAATTTCGTTAACCATTCCATCGATTATCATCCCTTCATCTTCACTTGTTAACCCGGTCGTGTCCGGTGATGTCCCGTTCTTTAAAGTCTGCGGTACCGAAAAGACTGTATATAAAAAGGGCTTAGGAAGTCTCATCCCAAGCCCTTACGTTATGCGTATAGTTCTTTCCATTCCGGAAAGGTCATATTTCCAGGCACTAAATACAAATGACCTCCGTCTGATTCCGCTATACGGTCACCAGGATCAATGTCATCATCGAAATAAGCTACTGTAGTCGTGCGACACCTCACATGAAGCGGTGGATAATTCACACCAACATCCATTTCAGAGAGTTTAAATACCTTGCCATCAAGAGATTGGCAAATTGAAGATGTCCGGCTGTCTAAGGTCGCTACAAGCTCGTAACGCTCTATTACGCCGCTTTCCTTATAACCTTTCATAGTAGCCTGTCCGGTGAAGAAAGCAGCTTCAGTCTGTACCAGGCGTTCGGCATTGGCAAGGGATACCCGCATACGACCGACTACCTCTCGTATTGATCTTTCAGCGGTTTCTCCTCGTATAAATGACTGAGCCATCTTGGTTTTTATCTGATTAGTGAGTTTATCTCGGTCACCCCATATCCGTTTACTCCAGTTTGAATCTTCAAACTCAGTAGAAAGGACCATATTAAGTCCTTTATCATCGATTCGTGCAAAGGATGCGCCTACACCTGTTCCCTTCTGTACTTCAAACAGCGTTTGTAAATAGGTATCCTCGTATATATCTCCTAAGAGCTCCCGCATGTCTGTCTGTCGCATTCCTGTAAGCAATTCGACTTGCTGCTGAATCTGAGTAAGTAAGGCTTCATATCGGGTAACTCTCGTCCGGTAATAAATACTATTCAACTGTTGCGTCCAGCGCCCATCGGCATTGTTCATGGCTTTTTCGGTAAATTCTTCAAGCGTCATTTTAAAACCCTTTAACTCAGAAGGTGAAAGCTGCTTACGCGCTTCCTGAAAGCTCACCTCGTCATTAATCGCGTACTTAAAATAAAAATTCTCTATTTGCTGTTGAAGGTTACGCATGGCCTTTTCATATTCACGCTTTAATTCTCTCTCATAACGATCAGCTTTCATATACTGACGGGCTGCAACTTGTTCACTACGTTGTTTCCAGTAATGGGCCGGCTTCATTCAGCTTGGTCCTCATTCTGACTTTCTTTATCCAAGGTCGGATAATTATTAAACTGGTCCATCTCCGCTTTTCGTTGCATCTCAATACGCTTCAGTTCATCTTGTACGTTACTCGTCCAAGGATGGTTAGAAACAACAGTTTCATCTGATAGAATGCCTACACTGTTCTTCGCGTTCTCGACAGTTTCCGTTTCATTGATCAAGATATCCCGATTGAATATGTAGGTCACTTCAACATCAGAGTAATCTGCCTTAGTCGTGTTATACAGGTGTTGATCAATGAACCAGGTTAATTGCTCTAATGATGCTTGAAATTCGGTTTCAAGATCATTGGCATCCATATCCAAATCGGAATATAGGAAGCGAAGTGCAATTCCACTAGGGCTATTACCAAAACTATTCGACTGGGTGTCTACCCCGCGACCAAACTCGTAGATGTCCTTTCTAAGCGCCTCTACATGGTTTTGATATGCCTCATTATTAATATCAACACTAAGTGACTCTACGCCGCCCTCATAGCCTGCTCCGCTTTGGACCTTGACTGCTCGATAGGTCGATAGATTACGACGAAACTCTCCCAAATCTTCACCATCATAGTTGGTAAGAATCAAAATTGAATTAGGTTCATCTTCAACGTTGTTGCTGTTGTCTGATTTCTTCTTGTCATAATCATCAACAAGCGATTTCAGTCCTTTGATTAGCGGCAATTCGTCTTCATTGTATTTAAAGCAGATGAACGGGATACGTTCCCAATTTAACGGCTGAACATTCCCCTCTATATCAACATTAAAATGACCTGTGTTCTCTTCCGATTCTACATCGCGCATAAGGCTTGAAAAGTTATTAGCGACTCCGTCTGCTATTCCTAGCGTGTAACGATCAACACCGTTTTCATGCCAAAACTCTACTTTCCGTATAGTCTTCTTCTCTGTGCCGAGGTAAACAACGGTGTCATAGACTCTAATAACGGCTTCAAGCTCGGTATGAGCTGCATCACGCCATAGAGGAATAATTTCCTCAGATGGGATAGTCATGAATGATAGTTGACCTAATTCGTTGTAATACACATGAAGCCATGCGCGGCCCTTCTTTGTTGCCTCCTTACCAAGACTCTTTAAGGTACGCAACATCTTTTTATCAAAGAAACTGGAGAGTGCTTCTTCATAATTGGTATTATCTGTTTGGATAGAAAGAGGTTTACCAAGCAGATAGCCTGCTTTCTGATCAACCAGTTTACGGATGAAGCCATGAGGAAGTTTATTATTCGCTAGGTTAGTAGCTTCTACTAAGACACCGCCGGGACCTATTACCTTACGCTTATTTTTTATGATGTCGCTGTCACCTTTATAATAATTGACGCCAATTAACATAAGCTTCCGTTCATCACTTGCCATCCAATCTTTTATCTCCTGCTCGATAATCTGCTCAATACTCATAGCAGAACGAGCACCAGCTTCTAGAATATCAGTAATGCTTTTCATTTCTGGATTCACCTATTCACCCCTCCTTAGTCGAATGATGCTCCTGACCCACGCCTGATCGGTTCAACAGCATAACGTAACGCATCAATGAGATGGTTAAAGTCGTCTATTGGTTTGTTTAAAAAACGACCGCTTTTATCCTGGTCCCACACGTAGGAGGATAATTCAAGGCTAGCATTAGGGCAGCGATATTTATGAACGATGATTTCAAATTGCTGCAAGAATTGAATGCCCGTTAGTACACTGTCCGGACCTTTCTCAGCAGGCCGCATCCGAGTAATGCCTAAACCCCGAATTTCATCGATAGATTTAGGCTCTGCTGAATCCGCTACGATTCGTTCTTTTGCATGCCCTTTTCGCTTAAGCATCTCTGCAATATCATTGTTTTTCATGGCGCGTTCATAATGCTCATCGAAGAGATATAGCTTCTTCTCTTCCTTATTAATAAGAGCAGCGATGAAAGCTGATGGATCATTCGTATACCCAAAGTCCTGACCAAATGCTGATCTATAGCCTGGCTGCTTAGCAATCTTCAACCAATCGAATTCCTCTTCCCGCCAATTATCGAATATAACACCTTCAGCAATACCCCATTCGCCTTTTCCCTCTACACGGTGACGCTTAGGCTTGTTTTCCCGCATCCATTCGAATAATGCGCGGTCATCATCGCCTAAGAACTCATTGCAAAGGTACGTGGTTGTAAGAGCTAGCGTGTTGGGGTTTGAGACATCAAAAAAACGCTTCTTTAACCAGTGTTTTTCATTCCACGGGTTAAACGTAAGCGTTAGTTGTTTGAAATAGCCTTCCGGTAACTCACCACGAATTGACATGTCTACTTTATCGAAATCATCTTCATTGAGCACCTGGTATACTTCTTCGAACCATGCCCAGCAGAGATAACCCACATCAACGGTTATCGATGTAATTGACATTGGATCATCTAATCCGCGGAATAGTATTTTCTGTCCTGTGGGCTTGTAAATGGCTTCTAGCGGACTCTTCTTGAACTGCCATAAATGAGATACACCTAGGCGGTTTGTCGCCCATTTAAGCTGTGCCCATGTGGAGTCCTTATGAGTGTTGAATGTCTTGCGTATAACAAGCGTATTAGCTAATGGGTATTTCATCATATGGTGAATGTGCCATATTGCCGCCGTTACACTCTTCTTACTACCCCTTCCACCCTTTACTACCTTATAACGTCCACGGAAGCGCCAAAAATCAACGTAGCCTTTGCCGACAGTCGCTTGAAGGCTAATCTCACTCATGCAAATCATCCTTTATTATGACTGGCGCGCGATCACGTCCACCTGCTAAGGCTTTTGTTTCAAGCTTAACTTTGTCTACTTGGGCTTGCATTAAATCAAGTTTAAGGCGACGTTCGTCGTTATCAGGGGCAGCAGCAAGGAATTGCTTGATAGCTGCACGTAGCTCTGACATAGCTGCTGACTGTGCTTTCAAATAGGTTGCATACCTATCCCAAGAGAACTGAAATTCATGTTCCTCTTCAATTACAACAGGTATTAACTGTTTGTTATCCCCTCTACCTTTTGAATGCACTTCAAACTTTTGTTTTTTCAGCTCTTTAACCATCTCGTCTTTACTTTCAACGAACATGATCCGCTGCGCCCAAATAATTGCCCTAAACTGTGTTGTGATATTGTGCCAAATCATTTCTAATGGGTCCATATCCTGTACCATATCTGTAATTTCAATGAACTCAGGATCGTCGGGAAGAAACTTGCGAAAAAAACCATGTGTTACAGCCTTATCGTTACCAACAGGTCCACCGGGACCACCTGCATTGCCCTTAGCGTTCTGATTGCCTCTCTGACCGCCGCGGCTCCGATTCTCAGGTATCTCGTCCCACTTATCAATCCATTTCCACTTCCGTATCATTACATCGCTTACACCTAACTCTTCAGCGATGTCTTTTAATTTCATTAACCGACCACTTTTCAACCACAATTTCAGGGCTTTGGATCGGTTCGTACTTTTCTGCCTAGCCACTACATTTCACCCACCTCCGATTGTATTCGTGTTGGATTGAACGCTCCTCACTCATTGGTAACGCTCATTTCTCTTTGGCTTGATTTTAGTCAGTAATTGGAATCACAGCTCATGGGCTTATTTTCTCCTAATAACTGTCTCTATAGAGAAACACAATGGTAATTCTGTTTCACTGGTAAAAACACAAAAACTCAACAATATCAAGGGTTTTCTCTGATTCACTATTTGAGTGCAACATTAACTGTTTTTTGTGTAACTCAAACGCCTAATTGCTTGGTCCATAACGTCCTGCGTGAGTCCTAAATAACGCAATGTTACCGTAGGATCAGAGTGACCGAACATATCCATTAGTAACGCTAAATTGATTGCAGCATTAATCGGATCAGATACATAGAGGTGATATCCCCACGTTTTTCTCATTGTATGGCAACCAATCTCTGTTAGACCAAATCGACGAGCAACCGTATTAAGCATTCTGTATGCTGTGGTTCTATCAAATGGTTGTCCTTGCTCTCCAGTGCTCTTTTTCTTCTGCCTACTCGGAAATAAATATTCATTATCATCCATGTCTTCAATATATCTGAGGAGATCTGGTAACAAATCCGGGTGAATAATAAATTTCTTCTTTTTCTTCTTTTTGCGTGTATTCTTCGTTTTTTCTTCAATTAGAGTTATGTGTGTTTGGTTTCGAACCATAAATACCTGAAGCTTCAATAAATCTGATACTCGAAGACCGCTATAAATACCAAAACAGAAGAAAATGTAATTCCTAAGATTATTGTATTTCAAGTATTCTTTAATCCCTTCAATGATAGAGGGATCACGGATCGGTTGGACAAAATTCAATCAGATCACCCTCCTAATACTCATTGATATAAGATGATTTTTATTGTAATATATATACAAATCCGAAAGCATCGGTCAAAGAGTCGTGGGAAAGCATCCTCGGCTCTTTTTGTTTGCTCTGAAAAGTGTGTTACCAGGATAAGGCGTTTCCCCCTCAATCTGATTTCGGTTGCCATCCGCCAGTTCAGAGCTGGCTAAGTCTCCCTCCGACATATCTACCAACTAGATATTGCTGTCGCTGTCGGTTTAAATTTTATGTGAAGCGCTACATGCGCTTGTCACTGTGATCTACCTTGCCTACGCTCAACCCTATTCCGCGGAGTAGAATCAGAATATGGAGCCAGAATGGCGACGAACCAATCTAGAAATCTGTTTACCATGCTCCCCCTCCTTCACACACTTTGGCTTACTACAAAACTGCTTAGATCCTTCAAATCTGCCCCATGGACAGTTCCGGAAAATGGCCGGCTGCTGCAAGTTATTTGTTTCCCTTGATTTTCTTGTGTATCGCAACCGACCACCGCCTTTGTTAATTACAGTGATTGATGACATATAGCGAAGTTCGCAATATCTCATCAACTACTGTTTAGAATTTTTTTGAGTCGCTTCTCAGGGCAAGGCATCTGAACCTCCGAGTTACTTACGGATACCGCACCTACTTTTCCCCGGCTACTTTGTCATTCGACGTTTCGCACGACCTATTCAATTTTCAAATGAACAAATAAAAAAGGTACAGTTATAGCTGGGAGTCATTAACTCCTTGCTATTACTGTACCTTTGTAAATAATGCATACGACTAGCGATATGCAGGCGTTTAATCTGCATTTTACACGCATTTCAACATTCAAATTCTTTTATCGTGTTTGCTATTGATTCAATACCTTTATTAATACGGCGATCAACGGTTGATGGATCTAAGAAACGATAATGAATAACTACATCCTTGCGTCTAACTCCATCAATAAATCGCATCTGAATAGCACGTTTAATGTCCTGGTCAATGATAAGTCTTACCGCTCTCTCAATTGCAGTTGTAGCATTTAAATATGCATTGTACGCTTTTTTTTGTTTTGGAGCAATGTCTCTAATCTGTTCCAGTTCTGTTATTAACGCTTTATGACGTCTATAGCGCATCAACAGTGATTTAGTCTGACTAATCTCTTCTTCTGTTGCTGGTTCAAAAAAATTCAACTGCATAGCCAACATTCCCCTCATCCTCTTCTCTGTGTTATATTAGAAGATGAGATTGTACGTTCGCCCTCGGAGACCGTTCCCCAACAGAGTCCGAGGGTTATTTTATTTGTTTACTGACTGCCCTTCGCTTCTTGACACCCAAGCAAATGCCCTTCCCCTCCTTCCAGTAGAGTTTTCTATGATGTATGAAACCCCTTTTGGCACATATTCGCCTGGCAGTACTTGGAGTGCACCATATTTTGTATCAATGCTTTCGAATCGTGCTATCGGTGATGTAGGACAAACATAGAGTTTTAAATTGCTGACACTCTTATTCAGCAGCATAACTTGTCCAAGAGCATCATATATCATTTGCATAGCCTTAGGGCTTATCGGAGAGGTCATAGACAAACCCTCCCATTACCTTGCTAACTTCTTCAGTTCTTCTGCTTGGCGAATCATTTCTTCCGGTGAAGTATCCGATACCCGCAAAATTTGTCCATGCTTGTCACGAGCCACCCAAATCATTTCTTTTGACCAATTGGCTTCATTCAATAGCAACCTCTCCAAATCTCCTCAAAATTCAAATCTGTCCGTCAATTTCTCTAGCCTTGAATAAAGCTTCGGTCGCAATCATTGACTCGCTATTCAATCTTTCAAGTGCTTCTTGCATGATTTTCAGCTTTAATTCCATCGCTGCCTTTGCCCCTGCTTTACTTCGGCAGCCAACGCAACATATCCGATCGAACCGATCCATCGTCCAGCCATCCTCCCATACCAACTCACGGCAGTAAGGGCATTCCCCCATGATGCAGCCACTTGCCATTAGGACCGCCTCCGATACATTTCAATATTCAAACCTTCACAACATCCGGACGGAACATCCTTGCTTCCCCGTTGTCGAAAGTTACGTCATCACCATATTTGCAGATAGCTGTAATCGTATGGGGTACCTTAGTGCTAAATCCTGCTTTGGAGCTGCCACTCCCACTTCTTGTGATCATTACAACATCGCCGACTTTGGCACCTAATCGCTTGAGTCCTTCATCTCGACCTTGGTCATTGTAATGTTCTTCGTCGATTTGGGTAGATAAAATACGTCGCTCACCTTCTGGCGTTACTATATGGTACAAGTCGGGGCCGCCATCTCCAACATGGTTGATGTCATAATAGACGCATCCTCCTGGCAACTCTTGACCAAAGTATTTATGGTTGGTATCCGTGATTCTAACTGTTTTTCTAAAAGCCACTTCGTCCACTCCTCTCAAGTTCCTCAATATTCATACTTTTACTAACGCGGAAAAAGACACCCATCAAGCTGATCTTCTATACTTGACGCTGGATCTTGTTCAGCTACTGACTCTGCATCCCCGAGACAATAAGGACAATTAAGAGTTTTCCCTTTGGCTCTATCTTTGCTCACCAGGAACGAATGTTGGTGGCTTGTACACTCCCATTTTTCAAGTACTTCCTGCATGAATTCCCCTCCCAAGTTCCTCAGTATTCAAACTTGTCCGTCATATTTTTTGGTTGTTCCGAACGTATATGACACTGATAAAACTAGTCCGAACTTCTGGTTACAGTTAGAGCACTGTTCCACACACTCAGAACCATCGGACCAATCTTTTAATCCTAGCTCAGCATGCTCCTCTTCTTCGTGGCCGCAATGAGGACAAACGGGGTTTTCAGTATGTTCAAGGTCAAAACCCGTGCCTTCGCAAAAACTGCACTCCTCATTTTCGTGAATCTTCTCTCCATCGCACATCAAACATTCCTTTGACATTTCCAGACCTCCTCATACACTTCAATATTCAGACTGCCTTCATGTCTTGCTTGACAGCCCTTCGAGCGATAGACGCCAGCAGCCCCCAAGTTAGCAATACTTCATCTCGGTATGGTGCTTTCTTTATGACCTTTGTGGTCAAGTCTTCGTTGACATAAAGCAATCCGCATTCTTCCGGAATTTCGTCTGGACGGACAAGGCCAGCTGGAACTGCAAAGTAAAATTCATTGGAGTGTTGCAATGCCTGTTCCCGTTTCGTAGGATTGGCAATTTCGTGCAGGAAATCACTTCGCGAAACCTTTACCTCATACGCAATAGTCATGTGCCCCTTTGACGGGTATAGGTTTATCGCCCAAGCATCAAAACGTTGTTCGGGATTCATCCCCTTGCGTATGTTCTTGTATCCAGTGCCAGCTCGTAACTCATCGAAAAACGCCCATTCCCTACCTGATGCTCCGTGTCGTTTACGAAGTGCATCAACAACTAGTTTTGCGTTCACTTAATCCCTCCCAAGTTCCTCAATATTCAAATCTGTCCGCTAGACTAACTGCATCTCCAACTGGTGTTCCCCCAAGTAAGGCACATTCACACACAACTCAGGCATGTTTGCATTGACCAAAGCTTTCGCAAATGGCGGCGGCACCGAGTTTCCGCAGCGAGCCACTTGAGCCGTTTTCGGATAAGGCTTTCCCGTATGATCCATTTTTATGATGTACTCAGGTGGGAACCCCTGTGCTGCGAATAGCTCATGCGGCTCCAACATTCTCATTCCAATATCCACAATCCGATAATCCTGACCCTTAATAGTAACCAAACCGAATCGATCTTTAGTAGTCACTGTATGCAGCGGTTCCTCAACGTCTTGGCCGATACTCGCACCATAGTATGCCATAAGGAATGCTCTGACTTCTCCGAAATGCAATCCGCCGGCTGTTATTGTATGAATCGGTTCCGTAACTGCATGTCCTATATTATCACCCTTCATTTTAATCAGATGGCTTGTGACCAACGCATTATGGTCAACGGTCGTAACCGTGGATAGCGGTTCATATAAATCCGTGCCAGGTCCCGAATAATTTCCACCATAATGTTTTGCAAGAAACGCTGCCACTAATCCATACCGGTTTGACGTATCCAGCGTTAATATTGGTTTATCAAGCACCTGTCCCCGTGCTTCATTGTTTGATGTCTCTGTATGATATTGGGACAAAAAAGGAGTAATCAGCATATGTTCGGCCTTTGTGGTGATTGTCGTAAGTGGTTTATCAATCTCATACTGCAGCCGGTCACCACCGAAGCCCGTCTGCCCGATCCGAACGATATAAGGTCGTGGATTACCTATCACGAACCGTTGAATCCCTCGTGCGATACGCCGCAGAGTATTATCCGCAAGTGGCTTTTTTCGTTCAAAAATTGATGGGCAAGAAATAGACCAATCGATTATTTCTGCTGCCGTTCGCCATGGCTTGAGAAGTTTCTTCTTTACTTGGATACCCTTCGGATCCCCGTGTGTGGGTTGCGGCCAATTTATAGATAGTCCGTCACATCTGGCCACCAAAAAAAAACGTTTGCGAATCGTTGGCGCTCCGTAGTCACATGCCCGTAGCTCACGCCATTCAACCTCGTACCCAAGTCGGCGCAGCGCATTCACGAAGCTACGAAATGTCCGTCCTTTCTGTTTTAGATCAGGATAACCGTTTTTAATCGGTCCCCATGTCTGAAATTCTTCGACATTCTCCAGCATAATCACTCGAGGTTTCACTGTCGCGGCCCACCGAACAGCTACCCACGCAAGCCCCCTTATTTTTTTCTCTACTGGCTTTCCGCCTTTTGCCTTGCTGAAATGCTTACAGTCAGGACTGAACCATGCCAATGCTACGGGCTGCCCGTTCGTCGCCTCGCGAGGGTCAACGTCCCATACCGATTCGCAATAGTGCTTCGTGTCGGGATGATTAGTCTTGTGCATAGCGATAGCTGCTGGATCATGGTTGATCGCAATATCTACGCTTCGGCCAATTGCCAATTCAATGCCCGTGCTAGCACCACCGCCGCCCGCGAAATTATCAATTACTAATTCTTGCATTAGCTTCTGCATGCCGTTCCCTCCCCCATGTATTTCTGTATTCAGCCTGTAGATATTAAGAAAACAAGTCTTGCTCAACTTTTTCACTCGCACTTTCATTATCGTTAAGCCATAATTCGATTGATTGTCTATCTTTATCACTAATTTTATTAGACTTCAGAGCAACATCATTGATATGTTTTCTATGATGTCTAAGCGCTCTACTTATCGCCAGCTTCTCGTCAGCACTAAAAGTAATTCCTTCGAATTGCTCAGAAAGCAAAACTGCTATTTTTTCAACAGGTAGCGATTTAACTAATATAGATAGTTCTACCCAGCTTTGAAATTGTACTTCTGGTGCACGAAACTGACTTTTCATTTCTATTGATTCTAATCTCTCCTTATATTCAGGATGGATGCTTGATAGTTGGCTGATTAGTTTTTCAAATCTGTGGTTCATACACACACTCTCCTATTTCCTAATGTTCTTCAATATTCAGTCGGTATTCAAATGAACATCACCGTTTTTATCATCTGATCACACTCTTCATCAGTCATAGTTGCTAGGACCACTTTCGAAAATCCGTATGCCTTCAATTTTTCACGACTTGTACTTTCTTGCTTTTTATCCATTCCGTAATCCTCCTCAAGTATTCATTTAAAAAATTGTTATGCTATCAATCACACAAATGGTTTATGTCACATAAAATTTACAAGGACAATTCAAACCTCTTTACCCTCCAGCTGGGGGGTACTTTTCTTTCTAAAATTATGAACATTCTCAGGGAGGTTATAATGAAGAAAAAGAAATCAAAGAAATTAAAAACAAACATTATCATGTACGGCAAAATCATTAAGAACACTTATAATGAACTTGAACTGTTAGAGCCACATAATGTACATGGTGCATTCCCAGTTAATTCATCTAAAAAATGAAAGCTTAAAGTGAGAACACTATCAAGAAAAACCACATATATTGAGACTGTGCATTACCACCTTCTCTTTCCCTCCAAATTTTTGGAGGGCTTTTGTTGTTATCAAGAGGACCTCATGGCCTTCCGTATTCATTCAGATACATCACTCTTTACCTATTGCGGATAATTACATAATCTCGTGAATCTAAATCTACACGTTCAGGATCTTCAAGGTATTCGCCGTTATCCGTCTTTACTTCCGCACTTTGTGGCATCGTCTTCAATAGCTCGATTAATTCCCAAACCTTCATATCATTCACGCTCCCTACTCAAATTCATAAAAACCCCAATGCACTGTTCTCAACAACAGAAGGCTCTACCAAATCGTAATTATGTGAGATAGCTTCATCACTTGATTGGGCTGGTAAAGTCTCTATCTTATTCGTCAGCACTGCGAGCTTCCCACCCAAACGATCTAACTCTATGAGCCCTCTCACATAAGCACTGAAATTTGTTCGCTTCATTGCATGTTCAAATGTTAACCGCTCATCTGGGTCATCAAGAGTGAAGCTAACACTCTTGATTGCAGTACTATGACTTTTGCTCACTGTACACGCTCCTTGCTATGGCGAAAAATGCAGCAGCACTACTAAAGGTAGGTGCCACTCGTTCTTTATTAACCTCTGGCTTATATGGTTCAGCTAGATCGTAATAGCCCTTTAGTTCCTCAGCAAACGCCTCGGCTGCCCCACCAATAACACGTACTGGATTACCTTTCCCCCATCTTGATTGAGTCTTAGAAATCAGGAGTCGAGCCATTGCCTTTACATCTGCATTTCTAACCGTGTCCATGCCTAACAGTTCAGTTCCCGAATCCCGATCAATCTTTCGAACAACTTCACCGTCAAAATAGCATGTTGCCCAATTCAGAGTCCCTCCGCCTGGGTCAACAATGTGGAAATATCCCACTGGTGGTTCGAGCATTCCTGTCGAAGCACACTCTGCACCAACTTCCGCGCGGTTTATATTGAAAATCTTGGTTTTTCCGTTAACCGTCATCGTATGCTGACCGATAAGCATTTTCTTAATTAATGACTTTTCAACATCTGTATGCCTACTGATCGGCTGCCCGACTACGATGGCATTATCCATATCATCCGAACACCGATGGATAGCAAGTAGTACCCTTAGCTTTGCGTCCTCATTGGCCTTGGTATCGCCTTTTATGCTCCCACCAAATTCACTTTCAAACCGTGCCAGTGTTCCAGCAAACCCCTTTCTACCCTTATACTCAAATTCCATATCATCTTGTCCAAACTCAGTAACGAGTTTACGATCACGCCATTCCCCAATATCAGATGCAAAACTAAATGCACCATTTTTGTTAACGACCTTTACTTCATGGTTACCAGCGTCAATGCCAAAAATCATTAGTTTCAATCCCTTCATTATTAGTCCATTAATAATTACAGCTGAAATACTGCCAATTGATTCATTTTTTATTAGTAGGTTAATAATTTAAGCTGTTTACATGTAAATCTCACTTCAATTATTAATAGGTTATTAATTTAAGCATTTGCTTCCTTCAGCACGTAACGCTCCCACTTCCGACGAATATCTTTCTTCTGTGCACTGATACGCTGGTACCTAACTTGTAAGCTATCCCCTATTTCCTGCAACGTCTGATGTCTCATTAGCCCACGAAGTATATGCTGCTCTCTCTCTTTCAATGTAGATACAAACTCTTCAACTTGAACGACAGTGTAATCATCAGCAGTCGTCATAAACTGTTCTAGAGTATTGTCATCGGTCTTAGATTTTATTTTCGCCTGCGCCGAAACCACGTTACGATTGAGGTAGATTAGTGCATTTTGCACCCAAGAAGGGCTACGACCAAGTTCTGTTGCAATCATCTCTACCGGATTATCTCTAAGACCCTGTTTAGCAATAAGTGCTGCTGTTGCTTTAACATGTACTGGCACTCGTATTGGAGTAAATGTGTCCAAGTGTCTAAGGATATAACCTCTTATACTGCCATAAGCATAGGTTGAAAATTTCAAATTCCTTTCCGGTTCAAACCGAGAAGCAGCATGTATTAATCCCATGCATCCCACCGAAAACAAATCATCAAAATCCACTGCCGCATCACGGACAACATTAGTCATTTTATTGGCAATGTCCCTGACAAGATCAAGGTTATCCGTAACATAATGTTGCCTGTCCATAGGTAATTTCATCTCGCATAAACCTCCTTCATCTTGTATTGCACCCGAACATGCTTCTTACGGTTCCTTCTTTTTAACTCTTCTGCCGCCGCGATCCGATGCTCTAATGCTGCGCCATTATCAATGCAAGCGATATTTATTAGCTGCTCCCTGTTCGCGTGCCGCCAGTTCATAGCAATTCAAGCTCCATTTGCCCATCTCCGACTTCAACTTCAAGAATCATATGTTCTGTAAGCCTATCGGCATGGCCATCGTCTCTAATGCTCCCTGTTGCGCTAAGCCATGTATAAGATGCATTGCAACTTGCTGTTGCAGAGAATGTTTTCAGAGTCCCCTCGTGCATCCCCATGAATCGCTGATCGTCTTCCTTGTCAAGGGCTACAACCTCAATCTGCACTGCGCATTCGCATATGAGTTGATTGATCCAGAGTAGCTGTTCAGCAAGAGACAATATTCTTCTGCGCTTCATTCTGATCACCTCACGTTAATCTGTCTGATCTTCGACCATTAGAATAAGTCTCTTAATCTCATTCGAATATGGTTTTAAATACTTAACCGTAAGTTCCTCGTACTCTTCAATAGTGCTCCATCCACCTTCTGGAGCTAGAATTGGAACAATTCGTATTCCGCTTAGATCTCGTTGCATGGTTGCTCCAATTGATCTAAGCGTCCACATACGTTTGGACAATAGTTCAGCAATTTGCTTGTCCAATACGTGGATAGGAATAAGCCGAAATAACCTTACCCACCGATGACTGTCTAATTTATATTTCGGAAACGGATCTTCTACAAGAAAAAACAAATCCTCCATAACCCGCCTTATATCGCCGGTTGAGGGAAACTTCTACGCATCTTCTTGATGAATTCTGCGTAATCCCCTTCCGTTGGTTCAGATTTGCCATCTATTTTCCTACTTGTACGGCACATCTCGCGTAGCCTGTCATCTGAGAGGTCGTTACTTGAATGCTTAGAATCATCTACAACTGCTAATTTAGGCTTACCAGAATAATTCGTTTTTCTTTGCTGAGTTGGGCGATTCACATGTGTTGGAGCATCTGATTTCCGTTCAACGGTCCACGGTTCATCGACGCCACTTGATTTATAACGATCTAGTATAGCTTTAACATAGGGCAAATTCCGTTTACCCTGATGCACTGCAGCTCTCATAGCCTCACATACCCAACGTTCACTGAAATCGTCAATAAGGTCACCGAGCTTCTCAGCAATCATTTGACTTAGTGTTCCAAATCCTTCTGATTCAAAAATCCGAAACGGATTCGGCCCAGTAGTAGGATTATTGTTTATTTCTTTTTTTGTTTCGTTTAGTTTATGTTTAAATAATGCGGAAGCATTGCCGGAAGGATAGTCGGAAGGACTATCGGAAAGATTGTAGGAAGTATTACCGGAAAGATTGTCGGCAATATATGCCGACAAACATTTGATTTGATACATAGCTGCTTTATTTCCGCCTCTTGATTGAAAATCGAGGTAACCCTTAGTTTTCAACTCATTTCGAGCGTTTGATATACTTCTCTCACTCAATCCGCTTTTAAGAGATAGCGTTCCGACAGGTACGGAAAACTTATCTTTCCATCCGCTTTTGTTGTTGATATGCATGAGAGCGTACCACAAAGCAATCGCAGATGAGGAAAGTGGGTTTATCTCTAACCCGTTATAAAACGCGTTTATCTCCCGGATATAGTTTACGCTCACGTTATCACTCCTTGCTGCTCATATTTCTGTCAGCCATCTCGTCTTTAATGGGTGCAAATTAGCCATTTTGGCTGCATTCCCTCCCTCCCGATGCTTCACTTACCCTGCATCGTCAGCCATCCTGATCCGGTAGCTCCGGCATTCTGGATGGCTGACGATAAAGGCAAACGCCTCTATCGTCGCTGTTATAGCGATACTTCTTTATCAACTATATGAGTGAAATAAGGATGACCGCCGTACGGACAAGTGGGTTCCTCGGTTTCCTCAGAATCAATCGCATACTCTTTCTCGCAGACTTCACAACGATAGAAAGAAAACACCTTCAAGGGCTTGTCCATTACGAAATCCTCCGTTGTCGCTTTTGTCGATTCGTGTTATAATTCAAATAACTAATAGTTTTACCAGCATTCGAAACTGTCCAATTGCCGTTGGGCAGTTTTTCTTTTGTAACCGTAACTACCTTCACCTCATAGAAATTCAAGAACATTACAACTACTACTCCGATAAGTAAAATGACTCCTAATCCTTGACACCACCAAGTGAATATCAAGTTAATCCCCTCCCATTAAGCTACTCCTGATATTTGTAAAATGGTTTGCAAGATCGTTGCCGGATCTGTTCCGCTCATAAGGGCGAATCCAACGTCTCTAGCGTTTGTCTTATCCAACCAAATGAGAAACGTGTTTATATCCGGCAATTTATGTTCTTGCTCAAACTTGCTGATACATGACCTCGATCGATGTAACATCTCTGCTAGTTTCTCTTGACTCATACCAGCACGTTCACGGCAAGCATGTAAGACTGCTCCAAAACCTAACCGCATCTTCCTGTCCTCCCTTCGTTCCAAATTGGAACAGACTTGGCGGCTAAGCTGTTGTACGATGTGGTTAACCAACGTTCCCTAAATTCTCGCCTGGCTTCAGTGTTTCCGATGTCAGGCATTCTTTTTTTAAAGTGTTATATCATCCACACAGCTTTGCTCAGCTTTCTCCAATATGACCCAAGCAGCGGCGTAGAAATCCTTCCAAACTTGCTCAAGCTGATCCGTTGTTTTGTCCCTATAAGCGTTATCTGCGATATGTATCGTGGTGTTTCCTAATTGATAAGTTTTTACGATATTAGGAATAGGAAGATCATTTGGTTGCTTTCTTTTTTTCACAGCCGCATCACTCCTTTGAGGAAGTATATGCGGCTGTTCTGCGAGGACAGGCATCAATCTTCGCCTCCTTGTCCTTGTAAGTTATCTGCATATGTTTTAAAGGTAGATGCAATCAACATCATTTCGAGTGGAGTGCAGTTACGATTGATCGTATACGTCCAGATCTGATTTATGATTTTTTGTAAATCCCATAAACGTTCAGCGCTTATGGGAAGGCTAAATTCAGAACCAGCAGCGATTTCATCTATGAAGTTCGCTTTCTTATCACTCAATTAACTCGCCTCCTTTTTGGCGATTACCTTTTTAATTGTATGAGAATCTTGTACCAATAGCTCTGAAAAAAGAACCATTGTTTCACGTCCAAGAATTTCAGACAATTTTAGCGCATCGGCCAACTTTGGGACAGAATATCCATTCTCCCAATTACTGATTGTTGATTTCTTGCAATTCATTAAATTAGCTAGCTGCTCTTGAGTGAAGTCGTTCTCTTTCCGAGCTTCAATGATTTTTTCGTTTTTCAAATGAGTCACCACCCTTGTCCAAATTACTTGTACCAATAACTCAATAATAAGTCCAATTAACTTGTATGTCAATACATTTGTTTGAGTAATTTGTACTTTTATCCATACAATTAAAAAGTACTTTAGTGTACAATATTATTGAACTTTTCAACTGGAAAGGGAGATTGTTTATGTTTCCTCAGAGACTAAAAGAAGCTAGGAAAAATAAAAAGTTAACTCAAGACGAATTAGCTAGAAGAGTGAACACAAAAAAATCAACTATTTCAAATTATGAGACGGGTTATAGCTCGCCATCTCATGACATGCTATTAGATTTAGCTAATACACTAGACATATCACTTGACTACTTACTCGGGCGGACAGATGTTATTGACACAGTTATCGAGCGTCCTACAAGTCCAAAATCAATACCCAATCAAGACTTTCACTTTTTTGATACTGAAGGAGTCCAATTTATAGCACGTTCCCAGAAAAACCTTTCCCCTAAGGCTTATCAGAAAATGCAAGAGCTCGCTAAGAAGGCCAGGGAACTATTTGAAGAAGATAAGGACGACAAGGATTAAACAGAATATATCGAGCGTAGCGATCCGTCCTAACTTTAAGCGAGCAAACAAATATGCGGACGATCTCCTACGTTCACTAAATTTTCCTAAAGCACCAATTGAGCTATCTGACTTAACTCTTAAATATAATTGGAAAGTTGTTTACGAGGAATTGTATGGAGCAGATGGATATAGTGCAAAGATAAAATTGCCTAGCGGTGATGTTGGCTTCGTAATCTTTGTTGCTTCCGATATGGATGGTGAGAAATACAGCTTAGAGACTATTATATGCCGACAGAGATTCACAATCGCACATGAAATCGGTCACATATTACTTCATAGTCATATTGATTGGGATAACATTGATGAGGCTTACGCTGCGGTACTTGAGGTCGAAGCGCATTGGTTTGCTTCTCGGCTTCTGATGCCTGAATACATATTTGATCATATTGCGGACCTTGATCCTGAAAAGCTAGCAGAAAAATGTAAGGTTAATTTCTCTGCAGCAAACAAACGTATTGAAAAACTCAGTGACAAAACAAAGAAAACTTTGATAGCACAAGCATCTAAAATGGTGGACTTTTTTAGTTTATCACCTGGACCAATAGAGGATTTCAAATATCCTAAGGAGGAACTTGTAGATTTACTCGAAGTGCTAGAAAGGGATCGGGATAAAACAATAATAGACTCGCCTATTAATGACATTTATACTATTCAAGAGTTTCATTGGAATCAGAATGAGTTAACAGAACTCATAGAATCAATCCAACAAGAATTACTTTCATATGAAGAAGTAGCTGTCGCAACATTACCTGATGAAATTATTTGTTTCTGTTGTGGCCACAATCATTTCTTAGGATTTACGGATGCTTTACCAATTCTCTGCATGAATTGTGAAGCATCATTAACATAACTGGCATAGAGCCTTTTTTTTATATCTTCTAGCGGAAAATATTTCATTAGATACAATATATTTCCGACAATTTTCGACATTAAATTACAAGGGGATAGATATATATGAAAGAGTTTATTTATTTAGATACATCTTTTTTACAATCGTTTATAGCACAAACTAATAATGGATTGCCTTTATCGACTAGTACTGAATTTCAAGAATCTGAAACTAAAACAAACAGCGTTGATAAAAACAACCAATTACAAAATAATCTAAATATCGGGATTACAACTGGTGAGCTTGCTGTACCCGGTCTCTTTAAATTACCAACATCGAAGGGAGACTATGGTTTAAAGAGTATAAAAGGAACTAATGAGTCAGCAACACTAACTCAATTAGATGCGGCCAAAGAAATTATTACAAAACAATTACACGACAATGCTCTACATGATTTTGAAGAATATTTAAAAGAGAAAGATTTACTGAAGTATCCACTTACTACTGATGAATTAATTCCTGGAAGCTACATTTCTTACAGAGGGAAATTTGAAATTATCGATATGGAATTTCTTTCTAGTCTATTAAATCCTGAAAAACTAAGCACTATTTTTGATTTAATGATAAGCGAAGAACTGAAAGGCATTAAAGAAGCAGCAGCAGGATTAGACAACAAAACGAAACAACAAATACTAGGAATGAGTAATAAAGCGAAAAAAGATAGCGAAGACACAAAAAAACAGTTTAATCAAGTGGCAGCTATGCTGGATTATATATCTCTTCTTCTTCCCCACACAAGTTACATTAGAATTGATAAATATTTATGTCCACTAAAATCAAACTTTCTTCGTGAAAAATCTAAAGAGCTTATATTCAAATATGGTAGAAATAGCACACTAAATATAACTGTCATAGGGAAATACACTAAAATCTTCGATAACATTGCTGATGCTAATTCTGGATCAGGGATTACAGCCATTTCTTCGATGTTAGACGGTTTGACGCAACAATTAGATATAATAAAAAAAGGAGACCATATCGTCTCCCCAATAGCTATTTATTTCGATTAATCTTTCTATTTTTAGACCATTCTTCCATTTCTTTTTTTGTTTTATTGATTTGTCCTGATGTGTTTTTATATTCAATTTCAAATTTGGTGGTCTCTTTATCTAGAGCCTTAATCCCTCTTCGAAGAATCTGATCAAATATGCTCATGAAACCACCTCCGTACGATTATAGTTGCTTTTATAATAGCTAAGATTTGTAAACAAATCAAATATGAATTTTTCGGAACAATAAACTAGATTCTTAGTTTTAAGAAGTTGGATTATGTGTTTGGAACTGGGCTGTATTTTTTTAACAATTATTTTATTCGAATAAAGGTGGGGGTTTATATGGACAACAATATAACTAGAAACCATATTTTTTACATAATTATTTCTGAAGATACCACTGAAATTGGTCCTAGTGATAGTAAAGCGCATTTGATTTACAATCCAATTTTAGTGAGAAGAGGAGAATTACCACAGGCACATTACATTACCTTGAATATTGCCCTCCAATATACTTTCACTCAGGACACAACATTACTAGCTGTGATTTTCACACCTCAAAAGCAAACACTTACTGAAGTAGATTTATATGATTTCTTAACGCAACATGAAAGTATAAAGAATGATTTTTATAGAGGAGTAATAATTCTTCAATCCCATGAAAAAATTATTTTTGAACAAGAAGGAGAGTATAGTGTAGTAATATTTTCTAATGACGAACCTATTTTCGAAACTTTCTTTGTAATTGAAGATGAGGGTGATACTAATGAGCAATCCTCCTAAGTCTTTATTTACAGGTATACGAGAAGGTAATATTGCTTATATGGAGAATTATCAGCCTAAAAGAACTACTACAAATAGAATTGGTAGACAAGATTATGGTAAGATAAATAAACAAACTACTGCACAAAGTGAACTTTCATTAAGTGAGGCTCAAATTGCAAGTGCTGCGGAAGGAGGCTCTGACAACATGGATGACAGCATGAACCGGTTACTTGATCGGATCGATAAAGATTCACGTGAGCGTGAAGAACGATATCATAATGACGCACGCGAGCGTGAGGCTCGGTATCATACGGAGATGTTAGAGCAAGATCGCAGATATCGCACTGATGCAAAAGAACGTGAAGAAAGACTCATTAAATTAGTTGGAGAATTAAAGTCTGATCTCAAAAGTGGTATCAAGGATTTAAAATCCGACCTTCAGGGTGGCATTTCTGAATTGAAGATTGACCTTAAAAGCGAAATGCTCGAACTTAGAACTGAAATGAAATCAACATCCAAAGATACAAGGATGATCGCAATTACCACGATAATTGGAGTATCTGCAATGGTTATAGGTGCTCTAGTTGCCTTATTCATTGTTTTATACCAAAATAATAGCTAATCACATTAAAGCCCATTTGGGCTTTTTTCTTTAAGGAGGATTTTCATGTTTGGTAAACTCCCAGTAGGTGAATATTGTGCTTATCTTCGTAAATCAAGATCTGATTTAGAAGCTGAGAATAGAGGCGAAGAGGAAACATACGCTCGACATGAACGTATTCTCATTGATTTGACTAGGCGTCTAGATATTACTTTAACAAAAATTTATCGTGAACGTCCTATATCAGGAGAACGTATATCTGAGCGACCAGAAATGATTCAGCTGCTAACTGATGTTGAGGATAAACAATGGACTGGAGTACTGGTAGTAGAAGTTGAGCGACTAGCTCGTGGGGATACAATGGATCAGGGAATTGTGGCTCAAGCTTTTAAGTATTCCGACACTCTTATTGTCACACCCATGCGTACCTATGATCCTAACGATCAGAACGATGAGGAGTACTTTGAATTCGGGCTATTTATGAGTCGACGTGAATTTAAAACAATTACTCGTCGTATGCAAGGCGGTCGAACAGATGCTGTGAAAGAAGGAAAATACTTAGGCAACATCCCTCCATACGGTTATACCAGAGTTAAATTACCAGGTAAGGGATATTCACTTGAACCACATCCAGAACAGGCACATATTGTACAATTGATTTTTGCTTTATACACAGATACGAATCCGGACACCCGTAAAGGTACTGCATTAATAGCCAGATATCTAAATGAAGAGTTAAAGGTACCAACCATGAAGAATGCTTCTTGGATTGTTGCAACCATTAACAGTATTCTTAGAAATCCAGTCTATATTGGTATGGTTCGTTGGAAGTCACGTCCACTCGTTAAAGGCCGAAATAGCAAAAGTCGCCCCAGAATGAATATTGACCAGCAAATCATTGTGCAAGGACTACATGCTCCAATAATCGACTTAGAAGTATATAACAAAGCCCAAGAAATTATGAAGAGTAACAGCCACCCACCTGCCCCAGTTGGAAAGATATCCAACCCTCTAGCCGGCATTATTCGTTGCGGTATGTGTGGCGGTGCGATAGTATTGCGTCCACATAATAAAACTCCCGATATGTTGATTTGTCCTAGCCAATCTTGTAAAAACGTTGGTTCTTACTTCAGTATCGTTGAAGAAAGACTTGTGGAGTCATTAAAGCAATGGCTGGAGGGCTACAAGGCTCAATGGGAAGAGAATAGACCTGAGACAAGTCAGAGTGAGCTACTCAAAGTTAAAGCTCATCACGAGGCATTTAAAGCGTTAGAAAAGAAACGTTTAGATTACGAAGGGCAAAAGGGGAACCTTCATGATTTACTAGAACAGAAGGTTTATACAGTGGAAGTATTTATGCAACGATCACAACTAATAGATCAAAGGATTAAAGACATTGACGAAGCACTCTCACAGGCTCGTAATCTTATTGATATCCAAGAAAAAAGCGCAACAGCAAAAGTACAAACTATCCCTAAGGTGGAACATGTTTTATCTGTTTATCATAAGACTGATAATCCTGCTGAAAAAAATGCACTTCTTAAGTCAATCGTATCTTCTGTTGTCTATACAAAAGAAAAAGGTGGCCGGTGGAGTGGTTTAACTGACAAATTCGATCTTCATCTCTTTCCAAAAACCCTTGAAAACACTGGGGAAATCAGTCACCGATAACTATGGTGTACTGATTCCTCAGTGCCTATATCCGTTAGCAAACCAACCACTTTATCCGGAATTGTATACCGTTGATTCAAGTAGCGCAATGCTGCCGATAATTCACCATCCGCACCACCATACTGTTCGATCAAATAACCTGCCATTCTCGGATCACATTTACTAACCCTTACTGGATATTGCAGCTTCTTCTCGTAAATCCACATTCTTGTCTTCCCTCCCCTTCGCTATACTTGCCAAGGCCAAGGGCTCTCAGCCCATTGCCATGGATATTGCGAATAACTATGACCAAATTGCATCAATGGACCATACAATTGCTCATACTGAAGCGCGGCTTGTTGCCGCTGCAAGGCGAGATGATTGAATTGCTGCAAAGCCTGCTGATCATGCGGATGCGTATCAAGATATAAGGTTAGCTCTACAAGGGCGAATTGGATGGCTTGAAGCTCTTCCAGCCGTCGATAATATTCCTCATCACAAGTTATACTCACCAGAATCACCTTCCTTTCTTACAAGTTGTACTTGGATTGGTAAGCGCTAAATAAAGGAACCCATAACGTCCCCAGCCTCAGAGCCTCTTGTAATGAGAATTGCGGCCAGCCTGGCGGCTGAAAGTTAATAAATTGATTCGGTGGAAGAACATAGGTTTTAGCAGTAATCGGCGGACAAGGATCGTAAGGCCCGATAAACGGCCTATACACGCGCAATTGATTGAGAGGATTCATTAACGGAGCATTATTCATAGTGCACCCCTCCTGTGTTAAGTATCACAAGATACTCTATGCAGTCTTTCGGTCATTCATATCTCAAAATAAAAAAAAACGATGACTGAAAGTCACCGGTTTCATGGAAATCATGTATTAAAAAGTAGTCGATCTATAGTTTAATGTTTATTTTGAAAAGTCCAGCTTTCCGAGCTGCCATATAGATAATAATAACAAGCGGTCCCAAGAATACGCCGATTACACCTACTAGCTTGAAACCTACGTATAAGCTGATCAGTGCGGACAATGATCCAATACCAACGGAATCTCCCAATATTTTGGGCTCCACAATACGGCGGAAGACTGTAATAACCAGGAACAGAATAAACAGTCCAACACCAGTAAAGACATCTCCCGTTAATATCAGATATGTTCCCCATGGCACTAATACAGATCCCGTTCCCAGAATTGGCATGATATCCACGATGATAATTAGTAATGCGATCGCCAGTGGATATTTAATATCCAAAATCAACAAGCCAACTAATGAGAGCGCATAAGTCATTGCGCTTAGAATAATTTGCGAGCGTAAGAAACCAAATATAGACTTCTTCAAATTATTCAACACTTCATCTACTTGCGGACGGGATTTCTCTTCGAACAAGGAAAGAACTGATTGCTTCATCGTATTGAGGCTGAATCCGAACATGTACACTGCTACCAAAAACACGATAAAGAAGATGAACATGCCCGGTATGCCAGACGCGAAAGCAACAACTGCTGAAGACAATGATGAAACCAAGCTCATAACTGTCTTGGACAGTTGTGTTAACCAGCTCTCAATTTGACTGACAGCTTCAGGTGAGAAATTCTCATACAAGGACTGCGCATTATCCATAAGCTCGGTGACGTAAGCATTCGCATCGCCAAAATAATTGGGAACACGTTGAGCAAATGCGATTAGCTCCGTTACTATTTTCACACCAAGCAGTCCCATTAACCCAATGAGTACAACGGTGAATAAGCTGCTGGAGATCGTTGAAGCAATGAGTCTATTCGTACGAAATTTACGAATAATGAATTGCGTCAACGGCTCCATAAAGATAGCGACTACAATAGCCAGCAAGAAAGGTGCTCCTACTGTAAAAAATAAATATAAGAGAAACAAGCCCACTGCTAGCAATAGTAACGTTTTAACAGACACAGTGCTATCCCCTTTTCTCTTCGACCTTCTTACGGAAGATATGTACGCGGGTTACACGAAGCCGTTCACATTCTGCTACTTCAAAGACATAACCATCCTGCTCGATTCGATGGCCTTTAGCTGGATTTCCTTCAAATCTGATGAACAGCCAACCGCCGATCGAATCGACATCCTCATTAGTAATTTCGATATCAAACAAATCCATAATATCCTCAATGAGCATACGTCCATCTACAGAAGTAATTTCCCCTTTAACAACAATACTCGGCAGCTCGGTGTCAAATTCATCTTGTATTTCACCGACGATCTCTTCAAGAATCATTTCTGTCGTCAGCATTCCGGCGGTACCACCGTATTCATCGACAACTACGGCAAGTTGGGAATGCTTGCGTTGCATTAACTTCAGTACGTCGCTAATCTCCATCGATTCTGGAATGCTCAATATCGGGCGGAGAAAGCTATGCAAATGATGAGACTCTGGTTCATCAGGATCAGCCGTAAGCAAATCGGTTATATGTACAAATCCGATAATTTGATCCTTGTCCTCTACCCCAACCGGATAGCGGGTATGCTTAGTGCTGTATACCGTTTTCAAATTCTCATGAAATGGCAAGCTGCTATACAGACAATCCATATCTGTTCTCGGAAGCATAACCTCCCGTGCCAGTCTGTCTGAGAATTCGAATATATTATCGAATAGCTTCATTTCATCCTTATCGATAATACCGCTCTTCGCACTTTGATTCATCAGGATACGAATTTCTTCCTCAGTATGAGCGCCTTCATTCTCACCAGCTGGTGAGATTCCAATCAAGCGCAATAACTTATTCGCTGCACCGTTCAATACCCATATCGCAGGCCAACCGATTTTATAAAAAATGGTGAGCGGCATGGAAAGCCACATCGAAGTCTGTTCCGATTTTTGGATGGCCAATGATTTGGGAGCAAGCTCTCCAAGTACAATATGCAGGAATGTAATGACGATAAATCCGATCGTAATCGATAAAGTCGATATGACCGTCTGATCCGTAACACCTAACTTATGTAACAGAGGCTGAACGATAAGCTCTGAAATAGCGGGTTCCCCTACCCAACCAAGACCAAGTGAAGCTAATGTTATCCCTAATTGTGTCGCCGATAGATAAGCATCCAGCTTACTATTCACCTTGAGCGCATATTTTGCCCTCACGTTGCCTTCATTTGATAGCTGCGTAAGTCGTGTCTGCCTTACTTTCACCAGAGCGAACTCTGCGGCGACGAAAACTCCGTTTAACATTACAAGAAATGCAACAATGAATAGATTTAGTACAATCTCTCCTGGTAAAAATTCAGTATGGGTCAACCTGAGGTCTCCTTTATTTTTCTGTTAAAGTACGAGTTCAAAAAGTCGGCTTTCAGAATCATGAAGTAAAGCTGACTTTTTGAACAACCTCTACCTCTTACAGTATTGCGCTTCGTTGATGGAAATCAACCTTGTTGTAGTACATTTCCTTAACAAGCAAGTTCGGACCGCAACATGATGCTGCTGGGCAATGGCAATTGACACTGCGCGCAAGCGAGTGATCAAGCCAGCGCTCAAATACATCATCAAGCTTCTCGGAGGCTATATTGCCGAACGAAGGTACATCTGAGAAGTCCGTTACAAATACTTCCCCAGTGAACAGATTGACATTCAACCGATTGCGTCCATCAGGATCATTGCGAACGGTCACGTTAGGCTCAGCTGCTAGTCGGGACAATAATGCCCTTTCCTCTGCATCATCACTACATTGATAGAACGGCAGCGTGCCGAACAACATCCATATTGAGCGATCTCGAGCATCCAGCAAACGTTCGATGGATTGACGCATCTCTAAACGCGAGATGACTGGAAGATCTTTGGCGAATGAGCTTGGATACATCGGATGAACCTCATGACGCCCACAACCCATTTCGAGAATTAGCCGATGAATCTCATCGATTTTGTCATGTGTACGGTAGTTAATCATCGACTCCGCGGACACCAGAACACCCGCATCACTTAATCTACGGGAGTTATCAATCATTCGCTCATACAGCCGAGCAGCTGCGTCACGTGACACGGCATGCCCTGCCTTAGCAAAGCCTATTTGATGGAAATCGTCTGCATTCGTATAGTTAAAGGAAATATGCATGACATCTAGATAAGGAGCCAATTGTTCATATCTACTATACGGAAGCGTTACATTAGAATTGATCTGAGATCGAATGCCACGGCTTCTTGCATATTGAAGTAGAGGCACCATATAATCTCTGACTGTTCGATCCGAGAACGATGGCTCACCTCCAGTAATACTAATGGTCTCCAAATGCTCAACCTCATCAAGCCGCTTGAGCATAAGCTCGAGCGGTATCTTGGCAGGCTCGGCCATCACAAGTGTATCGCCAACCGCGCAATGCTCACATCGCATATTGCAAAGGTTCGATACCGTCATCTCGACGCTCGTCAAACGATGTTTTCCGTGCTTCTGCAAAGAGCGAATAGGATCCCAAGGATCATTGTTTGGAGATAATACGGGAAGTTGCTCATGTCTATGTTGTAAATCTATCGTATTCATTATATCAGCACCTGACTACCATCATATTTAATTAATTATATACTTCATTGTAATATTCGAATCCAAAGGAAGCAAATAAAAGAGCGATAAAAAAACAAAAAAGAGCCTTTCGGCTCCATTAATTGCTAATTCATTTAAATGCCCGACACAAGCGGTACATCAGACTGCTCGCCGTTAACGCCTACAATCATCGTAGACAGTTGTTTCGATAAGTCAACTTCATAAGGAACAGCCAAATCTTCGCCAGCCTCATTATATAACAATCGTACAATTGGCCTATGCGGATAATGCTGATTGAAATCAACAACTACCCCAGACTCTCCTGTATGCAGCTGCACTAGAATACCAATCGGATAAATCGCTACTTTATCTCGAAATAATTGGACCATATGTTGTTCGTACAATGTACCTGTCCCTGCATATAGCAGCTCTATCGCTTGATGCGGCAGCATCGGTGACCGATATACACGATTAGTGGTCATAGCATCATACGAGTCTACTAACCCTATCCATTTCGCATAATCATGAATATCATTACCGGCAATACCGCGCGGATATCCGCTGCCATCTATGCGCTCATGATGCTGAAACGCACAATGAGCTACAATAAGCGGCAAATTAGGCTCGTCCTTCAGCATTTCGAAACCGATTTTCGCGTGATCCTTCATTCTGATGAATTCTTCAGAAGTTAATGCTCCTGGTTTTTTGAGCAAGTCAACTGAAATTTGAGTCTTCCCGATATCATGAAGAAGAGCTCCCATCCCCAATGTCATGAGCTCATCACGTGAATAACCATTAGCTGCTCCCAGCAATGTCGTATAGACGCACACATTTAAGGAGTGCTGAAAAAGATAGTCATCGACTTGACCCATATTCATAAGCATAATCATCGCGTCTTTATGGCTTGACAAATCATCTATAATCAAACTCATCATTTGCTTGAATGGTTGGGCAATGTAAGGATACGTCATCCCTTTTTTCCGTTTTGAACGATCCATTACTCCGCGAAAATTGGTCCTTATTTCCTTTAACGCGATACGCATTGTGTCTTCACTTATAATTTCAGGAATAACAATGTCATCCGTCTTCGGATCGGCAATAAATACATATTGAATACCGCATTGCTCAAGTCGAGTAATTAAACGATTAGTTAACTCCATATTTTCCCCTAAGAGTACTACACCTTCACCAGAGAAAATCTTTTTGGCAAGTTTCATACCCGGTTGACATTTCGTTAATGGCACCAAACGCATTTTCTCGATCCTTCCTCTTATAAGGTCTTTATTTATTACATCGGAAAAAACGAGCTGTAATGTTAATGCAAGATCTTAACAAATACTTAAAAAAGATTATTTTCGACTAAATTAATATAAAAATCAACCTATACTAATCCATCTTTTGCGATGACTGTCGATTATTGATGCTGGTTGAACAAGCTCTTCGGCCATGATATCTCGAATAAACTCCGGCAAATAATAAGAAACTTTCGCGGCCTGACCCAAAGTTAAGTAACCGATATGGAAAGTAAACATATCAATTGAACCAACAATATAATTCCACTCATCGATGAGCGGCTCACCATTTACAAGTATCGTCTTAATGCGATGCAGAGCAGGCTCAGAGTAGTCGTATTCAACAGACATGCCGTCGATTGCAAGTGTACCGAGCACCTCTCCGCGGAAGCCGTAGCCTTTAATCGGCTTACTCGTGTATTCCGGCAGCAGCGCCTGCTCCAGCGCTGCGCGAATCTCCTTGCCGGCCAGCAGCATCCGGCAAGGATTAATCGGCGATGGACAGAGGGCATGCAATTGCCCCTCTGTCACGTCGCCCTCTGCTAGGCCGCCAAGCAGCTGCCCCGTATTAACGATGCCGATCTCGGCATCGGTATGGCGGCGCAGGCCTGCGGCCAGCAGATTGCCGAGCGGCGATTCTCGCTCGGCACTAGCGGGCAGCGGCGCATCGAGCCGGGCAATAACCCGGCTCAAGCGGCGCAAGCCCGCCTCACGGAAGCCGCCGATTATGGCGGCAGCTTCCGCTTGCTCCGCGTATGCGGCCATAGGCACGCATGACGCATGAAACCTCGGGCGCGTGGATATCGGATCCAACTCGATTTCCACGCGCCCCATATACTCGCCGAATTTCCCGGCGGCGCAAATCGTTGTATCGCCGATTACAATCGGCTCTTCCAATAAATGATGGGTATGTGCTCCCATAATGAGGTCAATTCCGGACACTTGCTCAGCCAAAGCTCGATCGAATGTAATTCCCACATGCGACATGACTGCTAATACATCAACCTGATCTCGCAATAACGCTATCTGCTCTTGTATTGCCTGTACGGGATCGATCAAATCCCAACCAAGCAGTTCATAGAAATCAGTGAAGCGGGCGGTAACTCCAATTAAGCCAATCGTCATTCCACCCTTATTAGTAATGACATGAGGAAGCATCCATTCCGGCAATTCTCCCGTGGCAGTCTCACGCATGTTGGCTCCTATAATTGCAAATGGCGTATCCTGATAAATACGAGCAAGATTGTCCTTCGAGTAGGTCAACCCCTCATTATTGCCAAGAGTAATGACCTCGTATCCTGCTGCACTCAGCAATTCAACATTTACCATTCCATCGCTGCCTTCTGTCTCGACTCGCATGCGATCCATATGGTCACCAATATCAATTGTCAGCAGCCGGTCACTTCCAAGCCGTTCACGTTGTTCCTCGATATAGGAGGCCATTTTTGCTGCATTTTC
The DNA here is from genome assembly GCA_048976605.1 of Pristimantibacillus sp. Taxonomy (GTDB): domain Bacteria; phylum Bacillota; class Bacilli; order Paenibacillales; family Paenibacillaceae; genus Pristimantibacillus. The sequence continues at coordinate 58,615 of JBHGUX010000018.1, forward strand.
CAAACGGCTATGAATATCGTTACTATGAAGGATTACTACCCTTTCCGTCATCTACGATTACCCTCCAATTTGCGACATCCTACGCTCCGTCGGCACATGGGATTGTGCTTCATTCGCGAGCTTCTCAGCCATCTCATGATTTTCCGGCTTCAAATCCATCGCTCTATAAAAAAGCTGTTTCAACGCATCTCGGTTACCGAGCGCTTCCTTCACATTCAATTCATCCACCCAATATAGGCATGGCTTTATTGAACCATCGGCTGTCAACCGCAGACGGTTGCAGCTTTTACAGAAATGATCGCTTACCGGATGAATTAACCCGAAGGACCCTAGCCCTCCTTCCATTTGCCAGTCATCAGAAGGACCGTTTCCTTTTATATTTGTTCGCCGTTCCATGAGGTAACCTTGCTGCTCTGCAATTTCCATTACACGCGAAAGCGGCAAATAATGTGTACGCCAATTATCATCGGCGTGACCAATTGGCATATATTCAATAAATCTAACATGCATCGGCCGTTCATAAGCTAACTTCAAGAAGGCCGCGATTTCATCTTCATTGATCCCTTTTAATAATACACAATTTAGCTTAATTGGAGATAGTCCTGCTTCTGCTGCAGCTTCAATCCCTTCAATTACCCGCTTAAGGTCGCCTCTTCGAGCTATAAATCGGAACCTCGTCGGATCGAGCGTATCCAGGCTAATATTCACTCGGTTCAACCCAGCCTCTTTTAAAGCAGCTGCTTGCTTGCCAAGCAGCATTCCATTAGTCGTTAACGATATATCTACTATTCCCGGAATTGCAGCTAACTTGCGTATCAATCCATCAAGACCCGGACGAACAAGAGGCTCTCCTCCTGTAATCCGCAGCTTTGATATTCCCATGCTGGCAGCCACTTCCGCGACTTCAACAATCTGGTCATAACTTAATAAATTACTTGCGTCGTCAAACTCCACGCCTTCCTCAGGCATACAATACAAACAACGTAAATTACATCTGTCCGTAACTGAAATACGTAAATAATCATGTACTCGTTCAAAGCGATCCTTCAGCTGAGGCATGGTGTTCACTCCCTTCTATCTGCTTCTAGCATAACATTTTTCTAGACATTATGGTATGCTATAACCGTGTTCATCCTTATAAATGAGAGGTAAACTGACATGACATACTCTTGGACAATTAAACTATTCGCAGGGTTATCCGAACGATTCGGAACCCCAGCTATTACGATATCTTCCCCTGAGCAACAGCTTACTGTTGCTCAACTGAAACAGCTGCTTATGAATCACTATCCGAATCAAGCCGAGCTGCTTCGCATCTCGTTTGTCGCGCACAACCATGCCTATGCATCCGATGATACAATCATTCATACCTCAGACGAGCTAGCCTTACTGCCTCCTGTATCAGGCGGTGAAGCTCGTGAATGATAACCAAGAGATTACCAGTGACGCTGCGCTAGCCTCAAATCGCTACACGATCACAGCAAATAAGTTAGATACAGATGAAATACTTGCGAAAGTTATTGTAGCTGAGCATGGCGCAGCCATTGCCTTCGTAGGAACAACACGTGAATGGACACATGGCCAACGAACAGTAAGATTGGAATATGAAGCGTACATACCGATGGCTATTCGGACGATGGAACAGATTGGAGAAGAGCTCGCTGAACGCTGGCCGGGTACACTTTGTGCTATTAGTCATCGGATTGGAGTTGTCGCTATTGCTGAGACAAGCGTCGTGATTGCTGTCTCGTCAGCGCATAGAGACAGCTGTTATGAAGCAAGTCGTTACGCTATAGAAAGACTTAAACAAATCGTCCCGATTTGGAAAAAAGAAATATGGGAAGATGGCTCTGAATGGAAAGGTCATCAGCAAGGACCTTGGAATCCCATCTCACCGTTAACATCCAGCTAGTGGAGGCGAACTAAATGACCAAACAACAATCGCTCAACCCCTCCGATACCGGCCGTTATACTCGCCAAATTCGATTCGCTCCATTCGGTGAAGCCGGTCAGCAATCCATTAGTCGCGGTCGTGCCGCGGTCGTTGGGCTTGGAGCACTAGGATCAGTCATCGCACAGCATTTGGTTCGTTCTGGAGTTGGCTATATTAGGCTCATTGACCGTGATATTGTAGAATGGAGCAATTTACAGCGTCAAATGTTATATACCGAGCAGGATGTGCTCGACTTACTGCCCAAAGCTGCTGCGGCATCCGCACATCTGCGCAATATTAATAGCTCGATCGAAATAGAAGCTATAGTAGCTGATCTAACAGCATCTAATGCGGAAGAATTGTTGACAGATGTTGATATAATCGTGGATGGAACAGATAATTTTACTGTACGCTATTTACTAAATGATATTAGCATTAAGCATGGTATCCCTTGGATCTACGGAGGAGCCGTAGGTTCATCAGGTATGACGATGACGATCATTCCGCAGGAGACACCTTGCTATCGCTGTTTGTTCCCCTCTACGCCTGCTGCAGGTGCTGCTGACAGCTGTGAAACAACTGGTGTTCTATCGCCAATTGTGGACATTATCGCTTCTATTCAGGCTGGAGAAGCAATCAAGCTGCTGTCTGGGAACAAACACGCGTTGCATGGCACCTTATTTCAAGCAGATTTCTGGCATCATTCCTGGATGCCGGTCAACATCTCAAAGTCCCATAATCCGAGTTGTCCAACTTGCGTCGAACATAAGTACAGCTCTTTGAATGAGTACGATTCTAGCGAACATTCGAATCCCCACACAGCTTCCTTATGCGGCCGTCTTACTATTCAGATCACACCAGGTACTGTCCAGCAATTGGATCTACAAGAACTCTCGATACGACTGCGTTCTGTTGGCGTTATTGAGCTTAATCCCTTTTTACTTCGTATCCATATTAGTAATGAAATAATCTTTATTTTATTTCCTGATGGACGTGCATTAGTGCAAGGTACGGAAGATTCTATAAAAGCAAGGGCGATTTATGCTAATATATTAGGTATTTAGTTATAATTTTGTATATTCCTCTTATTGCCAATATACGTTTTCATTGCTACTATAATTATAGGATTAACATTTCAATATAGAGGTGCAGCGATGAGGGTTCATGTTACTGATTTAAAGACCGGAGATCTTTTACAAAAGGATACCTTTAATGACTTTGGTTTGCATGTACTTTCAAAAGGTACTTTACTCCAGGGCAAAGAAATGTCCAAGTTACTCCAGCACCAAATAGATTATGTCGAGATTGAAGCGCGCATCTCAGAACAACCCTTAGACCGAACATTAGAATCGACTGTCAGCCCCAAATGGCTGCCTAACGTACAGCCGGATTATGAAAACGCTATTAAAGGCTTTGAAGATCTCTTTACCAAAGCAACTAGTAATGGCACAATCGATCAGGAAGAAGTAACTAATGCCTTCCAACCGCTTATCAAAAATTTCCAAATGGAGCGCGATGTCGTATCCATGCTTTTGCTTCTCAACACCAAAGACGACTATACTTATCAGCATTCTGTACAAGTTGGCATGTTGTCCTACTATCTCTCCTCTTGGTTAGGCTACACGAATGAAGAAGCACTTCAAATTGGCAAAGCAGGATTTCTCCATGATATCGGCAAGAGCCTCATCTCCGATGACATCTTGAATAAACCCGAGAAGCTCACCAAGCAAGAGTTCGAAGAAGTGAAGAAGCACACCTTGTATGGACATGAGATTATTAAAAAATCTTTCGATGAGCCTTACATCGCAATCAGCGCATTACAGCATCATGAACGCAATGATGGCAGTGGATACCCTCACGGTTTAACGGGCGATTCAATTCATCCTGTATCCAAAATCATCTCCGTGGTCGACATCTACAGTGCGATGATATCCGAGAGGGTTTATCAGGAGAAACGTGATTTGCTGTTCGTTCTGAAGGAACTTTATAAATTGAGCTTCAGAGAACTAGATGCTAATACGACCCATACTTTTATTAAACATATGATTCCCAACTTTATCGGCAAAAAAGCACTGCTCGAATCCGGTGAAATTGGCGTCATTGTCATGACTCATCCAACCGAATTTTTCCGTCCGCTTATCCAAATCGATGACCGCTTTATCGATTTGACAGTAGAACGTGAATATGAAATTCTAGAAATTTATATTTAAATAATAAAGAAGCGTTCACTTTATCCATCAGGATCATCGACGATCTTACTGGATCAAACCGGACGCTTCTTTAACTTTCTGACCCATTCGAGTTTAGATTAGCCTTCAATAAATGAAGAATCCCGCCAACCTCAAAGGTTGGCGGGATTCTTCATTTATACTTTATTGTATTTACAATTTATTGTTCCGATTATCCGATACTGCCTTCCATCTCGAACTTGATAAGACGGTTCATCTCGACCGCATACTCCATTGGAAGTTCTTTCGTGAATGGCTCAATAAAGCCCATTACGATCATTTGTGTCGCTTCAGCATCCGTTAATCCACGGCTCATCAAGTAGAACAATTGATCCTCAGATACTTTGGATACTGTAGCTTCATGCTCAAGTGTGATGTTATCGTTCATAATCTCGTTATAAGGAATCGTATCCGAAGTCGATTCATTATCAAGAATGAGCGTATCACATTTAATGTTTGATTTGGCTCCTTCGGAGTTGCGTCCGAATTGTGCAAGACCACGATAGGTTACTTTACCGCCATGCTTACTGATCGACTTGGAAACAATCGTCGACGTTGTATCTGGAGCTAAGTGAAGCATTTTCGCACCTGCATCCTGATGTTGACCTTTACCTGCAACTGCAATCGACAATACCATGCCTTTTGCACCGCGGCCTTTCAGAATAACAGCTGGGTATTTCATCGTTAGTTTGGAGCCGATGTTGCCATCAACCCATTCCATTGTCGCATTTTCTTCAGCAACGGCACGTTTCGTAACTAGATTAAAAATATTCGGTGCCCAGTTTTGAATCGTTGTATAACGGCAGCGAGCATTCTTTTTAACAAGAATTTCTACTACTGCGCTATGCAAGGAGTTCGTGCTGTATACAGGAGCTGTACAGCCTTCTACATAGTGTACGAAGCTGTCTTCATCAGCGATAATTAGCGTACGCTCGAATTGACCCATGTTCTCGGAGTTGATACGGAAGTATGCTTGAAGCGGAACTTCACATTTCACGCCTTTTGGAACATAGATGAAGCTTCCGCCCGACCATACCGCACTATTCAATGCAGCAAATTTGTTATCGGTACGTGGAATAATGGTGCTGAAATATTCTTTAACCAGGTCCGGATATTCACGAACTGCAGTATCCATATCAGTGAATATAACACCTTGCTCCGTTAGATCTTCCTGCATGCTGTGGTAGACAACTTCGGACTCATACTGTGCAGATACACCAGCAAGGAACTTTTGCTCAGCTTCAGGAATACCCAATTTATCGAAAGTTTCTTTAATTTCCTGTGGAACTTCCTCCCATGTTTTACCTTGCTTCTCAGAAGGTCTAACATAGTACTGGATGTCATCGAAATCTAGTGATGACATATCGCCGCCCCAGTTTGGCATTGGCATTTTGTTGAAGATTTCCAAAGCTTTCAGACGGAATTCGAGCATCCACTCGGGTTCGCCCTTAATACTGGAAATCGTGCGTACGACTTCTTCTGTCAATCCTTTACCGGATTGGAACACTGCTTTATGCTCGTCACGGAAACCATACTTATACTCTTCCATCTCAGGCATCTGTTTAGCCAATGTATTCACGCTCCTCATAGTATAGTGATGTTAGTTCTGTTGTTGTTCGATCCCTTTACGCAAAGCGTTCCATCCAAGCATTGCACACTTAATTCGCGCAGGAAATTTATTAACCCCTGAAAGTGCTTCGATATCTTCATTCTCTTCGAATTCAACCGATTCGCCTTTCATGAGACCAGAAAATCGTTGTACAAGCTCAAGTGCTTCTTCGAATGTTTTCCCTTTAACCGCCTCTGTCATCATTGATGCAGAGCTCAAGCTAATGGAACAACCTTCTCCGCTGAACTTTGCGTCGGTCACTTTACCGTCGTCGACTTGCAACTGAAGTGAAATGCGGTCACCGCATGTCGGGTTATTCAAGTTAATGGTGACGGATTCGGCTTCCATTGTACCGCGGTTTCGTGGATTTTTATAATGATCCATGATGATTCTACGATATAAATCATCCAATTGCATGACCGAAGAACTCCTTTGTTTTGAGCAGTCCATCCGCTAAACGGTCTACGTCCTGCTCGGTATTATATAGATAAAAGCTTGCTCTAGCTGTTGAAGATACATTCAACCATCTCATAAGAGGCTGGCAGCAATGATGACCGGCACGAACCGCAATACCTTCAGTATCTAGTACAGTTGCCACATCATGTGCATGAACATCACCTAAGTTAAAGGTAACCAACCCTACTCGATTAGCTTTCGGACCATATATAATGATGTCATCAATTTGCGACAGTTTGTCGTAAGCATATGCAGCAAGCTGCTTCTCATGCTTATCAATTTCGTCAAGACCGATTTGCTCTAGGAAATCAATCGCCGCTCCAAGACCAACAGCACCGGCAATGATTGGTGTTCCACCTTCGAATCGGTAAGGAACATCCTTCCATGTAGATTCATACAGGTCAACGAAATCGATCATTTCACCGCCATATTCAATCGGCTCCATATTGGAAAGCAGCGCCATCTTGCCATATAGAGCGCCAATACCCGTAGGTCCGCACATCTTATGTCCAGAGAAAGCGTAGAAGTCGCAATCCAGATCCTGCACATCAACCTTCATATGCGGGGTGCTCTGCGCACCGTCTACAACCATAACCGCACCATTGCGATGAGCGATTGCCGTAATTTCCTTAATTGGATTGACAACACCAAGTACGTTCGAGACATACGTTACGGAAACAACCTTCGTGTTCGGCGTTATCGTCTTCTCTACATCTGCAATAGATAATGTACCATCCGGTTGCAGCGGAATATACTTAAGTGTAGCACCAGTTGCTTTGGCCACTTGTTGCCAAGGGATCAAGTTACTATGATGCTCCATTGGTGTAATTACAATCTCGTCGCCTTCTTTACATACCGAACGGGCGTAGCTCGAAGCGACCAAGTTAAGCGCAGTAGTCGTACCGCGAGTAAAAACAATTTCTTCCGAAGATTTGGCATTTAAGAATGCTGCAACCTTTTCGCGTGCGCCTTCAAAAGCGTCAGTCGCACGTGAACCAAGCGTGTGAACACCACGGTGTACGTTCGAATGATCAAGCTCATAATAACGACTAACCGCATCAATGACGGAACGCGGCTTCTGGGAAGACGCCGCGCTGTCTAGATAAACGAGCGGATGCCCGTTTATCTCTTGATGCAGTATCGGAAATTGTTCCCGTACCGCCTCTATATTCATCCTAATAGCTTCCTTTCGAGCAAACGTTGCAGCTGCTCGCGTACCGCATCAATCGGAATCTCTGATACGACAGGCGCCAAAAATCCGTATATAATCAATCTTTCAGCATCTTTCTTGGTGATACCGCGGGACATGAGATAATATACCTGTTCCACGTTAACTTGCCCTACGCTTGCCGCATGGCCAGCTTTAACATCATCTTCGTCAATAAGCAAAATCGGGTTGGCGTCGCCGCGCGCTTTCGGGCTGAGCATAAGAACTTTCTCTGTTTGCACGCCGTTTGCTTTCGTCGCACCCTTCTCGATTTTCGTAACCCCATTAATGATCGCTGAAGCACTGTCTTTCATAACAGCGCGAGTAACCATGTTACTCTCGGAGCTGCGACCGAAGTGGACAGCTTGTGTAGTTAAGCTCATTTTCTGATCATTCTTACCAATGCTGATTACTTTCGCATCTGAATTTGATCCATTGCCCTTCAGCACGGAAGTTGTATCCGATAGTGTATTACCATCATTCAGGTCACCGATAACCCATTCCATTTGGCCGTCATTCTCAATGATTGCACGACGAATGGTCATATCCACGCCTTGATCAGCCATATGATGAATGGAACCGAATCGAACGTGGGCGCCCGACTTAACGAACACCTCAACTACTGAATGATGAACGAAAGGCGCTGAAATCGAGCCTGGTTCGGATAATACATAATCAACATAAGTTACAGAGCTGTTGCTCTCAGCAACAATAAGAATATGCGGCGCGAACGCTGCATCAGCCTTGTTATTGTTAAGAATTGCTTGCAAAGGCAATTCAACTTCTACGTTGCGAGGAACGTAGATGAATACCCCGCCGTTCCACAATGCTGCATGAAGCGCGTTAAGCTTGTTATCGCCCTTTGCAACCGCTTGGAACAAATATTGTTGAACGAGATCGCCATGCTCTTTGCATGCTGTCTCGAGATCAGTAAAGATAACACCTTTAGCCGAAAGTTCAGCAGATAACTGCTTCCATACGACAGTTGAATTTTGCTGCACGAGCAAATTCTCAGTTCCTTCAGTAACGAGATCACGAACAACTGCTGGCAATTCTTCAACAGAAGATACAGTGCTAGCTTGTTCATAATTTCCGACAGCCGTTAAGTTCCACCGGTCAATTCGAACCTTCTCCGGTTTTGGCCATTCCAGCGTCCCAGCAAGCTCAGCTGCTTCACCGCGCAGGTCAACGAGCCATTGCGGCTCTCCCTTGCTGCGCGCAAGCGCTTCGGCAGACTGACGGTCAGTCGGAGTCGATAGTTGTGTACTCATCTGTAAAGCCCCCTTTATCTGCCCGCTTATGCTTGGCCTACTGTTTCGTCAACTATACCTAGTTCTTCTTTAACCCAATCGTAGCCTTCGTTCTCAAGACGCTGAGCAAGCTCAGGACCGCCTGATTTCACGATGCGACCTTGCATCATAACGTGTACGAAGTCAGGTGTAATATAATCAAGCAAACGCTGATAGTGAGTAATAATCAAGAAACCGCGATCTTCGGTACGCATTGCATTTACACCTTTAGATACAATTTTCAGCGCATCGATATCAAGACCTGAATCGATTTCATCAAGAATAACGATCTTAGGATCAAGCAATGTCATTTGCAGAATTTCGTTACGTTTCTTCTCGCCGCCGGAGAAGCCTTCATTCAAATAACGGTGAGCAAACTCAGGGTTCATCTCAAGTTCCTTCATCTTGCCTTCCATTTGACGGATAAACTTGATGAGCGAGATTTCGCTGCCTTCTTCACGGCGAGCGTTAATTGCACTGCGCAGGAAGTCGGAGTTTGTAACGCCTGGAATTTCACTTGGATATTGCATAGCAAGGAACAAGCCTGCGCGTGCTCTCTCATCAACAGCCATATCAAGAACGTCTTCGCCGTTCAATACAGCGGTACCTTCAGTTACTTCATATTTAGGATGCCCCATTAATGCGGAAGCTAGCGTACTTTTACCAGTACCGTTAGGTCCCATGATCGCATGGATTTCTCCGCCTTTAATTTCAAGATTGATCCCCTTTAGTATCTCTTTTCCTTCGATAGCTGCTTTCAAGCCATCGATGACAAATTGTGTTGCCATAATATGCTGATCCCTCCATGGTTGGTTATATTCGACTGTTCGTCCACACTATAAATGAAATGCTAAATATTATAGAGTGATTATCATTGATTCTCAATAACTATTTTAGTATAAGTTTCATTATAAATCAATGCGATAACGTCTCTATTTTGAATAATTCTAATCTAGCCGGACTTAATTCCCAGCAACTGCTCGTTTAATTTGGAGAACTTGCTCTTGGAATTGTTGTTCGGCAATGACCGGCTTCATAGCTGTTGTCGGAATTCCATCTTCCAATTGCACCCATGATTTACAGCCGGCATATGCGGAACGCATCGGGATCTCTATAGCATCTTCTAATCGATACACCCTCAGCAGCAGCAAATGCAGTGGTTGCATTCGTTTCCACTTTAACCGTTCCTCGGCGAATGTATCTGTCCAAATATGGAATTCACGCAATCGATCCAGCGTCTCTTGATCAGTAATTTCGATATCTTCCACCGCTTCAGCATAAGACTCCAGCTTCATCTTCTCCATATCTGGCGACCAATGTTCCATTGTTCCTCTAATTTGTCCTTGGTAGGAATGCTTCAATAAATGCTCTTTCTGATGCTCGTAAGCTGGCATGAGATAAAAACCAGGACTAACGAGTTGAAAATCTCTAGTTTCTTCAATAATGCCTCCTTTACGCATGACGAGCATTAGGGACCCTTCCTGCAAAGCTTTAACAGTCACTGCCCATTCCTTCAATGCGACGGGGTGAATCTCTATATTAACAACCATGTTATTCTCCCTCCAAGCTTATAAATGATTGTATTTCAAATAAAACTTGTCCTAATTTACAACACATTATATCATTTGTAGGTATTCCAAGGCGAAATAATATCCGGTATACTAAGCGGAGAAGAATACTTGGCATTGATTATCTTTTTAATAGAAATCGGAGGTTAACCACCATGTCCGCTTATCACCAACTAACGGAACCTGAAGCTATTGAAATTGCCCGTACTATCGAAGGTTTTTTTCCCGCAGATGCCGCATTGCAATCCCGAGAAATTGGGGACGGGAATTTAAATTTGGTCTTTCATATAAGCGATCCTAACAGCGGCAAAGCGATTATTCTAAAGCAAGCCGTTCCTTATGCTAAAGTAGTTGGCGAATCATGGCCATTATCACTGGACAGAGCTCGTATCGAAAGCGAAGCTTTAATCTCGCAAAATAGGCTGACTCCTGGCTTAGTCCCTACTGTCTATAAATATGATGCAGAGCTTGCTCTTACCGTTATGGAAGATTTGAGCGATCATGTTATTATGAGACAAGGTTTGATGAATGGCGTTCGTTATCCCAAATTCGCTGACGACATCTCCACTTTCATCGCTCGCAATTTATTTTTCACGTCAGATTTAGGGATGAATCAGCAGGATAAGAAGCTTCGTGTGAAACAGTTCATTAACCCCGATCTGTGCAAAATAACCGAAGACTTGATCTTTGATGATCCGTATACGGTTACGGACAATAATAATTATGAAGCTGCTATTGAAGATGCAGCCGAGGCTTTACGCCAAGACCATGCCCTGCATCTAGAAGTCGCGATACTTCGCGAGAAGTTTCTAACGAACGCACAAGCATTGCTGCACGGTGATTTGCATACCGGAAGTGTATTCGCAACTCCAGAATCCACAAAAGTGATTGACCCTGAGTTTGCTTACTACGGTCCAATTGGTTTCGATATTGGTGCAGTAATTGCTAATCTGCTAATGAACTATGCGGGACAGGAGCATTGGATCAAAAATGCAGACGATCGCACTGACTTCCGCCGGTACTTGCTTGATACGGTTCGAGACGTATGGACGAAATTCGATGTTAAATTCCGGGCATTGTGGAATGAACATAATCTTGATCGTCTTGCAGCTTCAACACCAGACTACCAGGATTACTACATGAGTCGTTTGCTTCAAGATACTATTGGTTTTGCAGGCTGCAAAATTGTGCGCCGAATCGTTGGCTTATCGCATGTTGCCGATATCGATCGTATTCCAGATGACGCAACTCGTGAGCGTGCACAACGTTTGGCGCTAGAAGTGGGAACGGCTTTGATCCATATCAACCGACAAGCTGTCTCCATAGAACAAGTCATCGACATCGTCTTAACCGCATCAGCAAAACAACAATAGACAGAGAACAGAGAGGAACACTACCTATGACAACCAGCTATGCAGGCTTGCAATCTGTTATTTGGGCAGGCGACAAACTAGATTTACTCGATCAGCGTCTGCTTCCTGAAGAAATTGTCTATTTACCGCTTACAACATCTGAGGATGTATGGGAAGCGATCCGTCATTTGAAGGTTAGAGGAGCTCCAGCAATTGGCATCTCGGCAGCCTATGGAGTTTTTCTTGGTAGTCGTCATACCGTTTCAATCGCTGAATGGTTGGAAGAAGCCATCAAGCAAGCGGAATATCTTGCAACATCACGACCAACAGCAGTCAACTTATTCTGGGCGCTTGATCGAATGAAAGCTCGTGCAGCAGCACTCGCCGAAAGCGGACTTTTGCTTGAAGATGTCAAGCAAGCATTGCTCGATGAAGCGATTGCGATTCAAAGTGAAGATGAAGAGACCAATCGGAATATTGGTGAGTATGCGTTGTCCTTGTTCGAGGATGATATGGGTGTCCTTACCCATTGTAATGCCGGCGGACTTGCAACGGCGAAGTACGGAACAGCTCTTGCCCCGTTCTATCTAGCACAGGAACGTGGAATTAAGCTGAAGGTATTCGCTGATGAGACTCGTCCCGTATTGCAAGGAGCCCGTTTGACTGCATTCGAGCTTCAGCAAGCAGGCGTTGATGTTACTCTCATCTGTGACAATATGGCAGGCATGGTTATGTCCAAAGGGTGGATTCAAGCCGTTATCGTTGGTACTGACCGAGTAGCAGCTAATGGTGATGTTGCCAATAAGATTGGTACCTACAGTGTTGCCGTATTAGCGAAAGCTCATGGAATTCCTTTCTATGTAGCTAGTCCGCTATCTACCATTGATCTCCAAACACCAACAGGTGCTGAAATTCCGATTGAGGAGCGGCCGGCTGAAGAAATTACAGAAGGCTTCGGCAAACGGACAGCTCCACAAGGCGTAAAAGTCTATAATCCAGCTTTCGATGTTACACCTAATGAATATGTAACAGCGATCATTACTGAAAAAGGTATCGTCAAAGCTCCATACGACGTCAACCTGAAGAAATTGTTCGATCAAGCTTAAGCGACAAAGAGCCTCCTTGCCGCACTTTATGGAACGCGCAAGGAGGCTTTTTCTATACCATTAAACGGAGTGCTTCAGCGCCTTTCATTCCAACAACAATACCAAGCGCCTCCGCTGTAGTCGTCACGGATTCAAGCGGCGCTTCCATTAATTGCTCGAGTGTTCGGACACCAACAGCTCTGCCTGCAATTATCCCGCGGTCTTTCAGCCGTTCATTCAATAATCCGACATCAAGAGCACCGCACATTATATAACCTTTATCTGTGGACAAAGTAAGAAGTGTCGTTTTGGGCAACAGTACTTCCACACCTATAACCGTTACCCCATTATCCAGTGTAAAAGGAACCATTCGCATCATTTTGGGTTCACCCCCTTCGCACCGTCTTCAAGGCAAAAGTGCGTAAACTGCATGACATTATATGCAATAGCTTTCGAGCAGGGTCGCAAAAAACAATAAATTGGGACTATTTGAAATGCCTAATTAATGATATATTTATAGTAAATTTCACCTAGTCCGGAGGAACTATGAACCCAAAACAGTCAGAAATTACAAACTCATATGTGTTTCAGGTCGAACTGCTAGTTGAAGGTGTGAATAACAAAGCCGCTTTGGAGCAACTCATACATGCGTTAAACCTTGGACAATTTCTCGATTATCGTATTTTGGAAGGGATACAACTCGGAAACTTGATCAGTCAACGTAAAGAAGAAGCAACTGAACAACATTCCGTTCCAATCCCTTTGCCTCATTCTTCTAAGACCGATTCTAATTACGCTGTTTCGAATTCAAAATCAAATAAAGCTGAAGAAGATTCTTCACGGCTGTCAGATGGATTCGATTCTATACGTGCATACATGAAGAGCAATAAGCTGATTCGTCTTATCGTTAATAAAGGATTTGGCATAACACTCAGCATTCCTTGCCGTATTATTAATGTGGATGAAGTTTCGAATGTCGTAACCGTCTATCATGTGGATGAGAAACAAGTTTACACATTCCGCCTTAATGAAATTGAGGATTTCCAAGAATAATACAACGTCATACATACAATAACACCCGTTCATAGAGCTGACCATTGTCAGCAACTTGAACGGGTGTTATTGTATGTATTCTTATATTTGAGCTGCGCCTAGCATAGCCTCTATACTTTCGCTCGTTACTGGCGGACTCCAGTAATAGCCCTGCATCTCATCGCAATTATGCTTCCTCAGAAACTCCATCTGACCTTCTGTTTCTACACCTTCCGCAATAACTTGAATATTCAAGTTATGCGCCATTGCGATAATAGCAGCTACAATCTCTGCGTCACTAGGATCTTGTTGAATATCTCTTACGAATGAGCGATCGATCTTCAACCGGTCAATCGGGAAGTTTTTCAAATAATGAAACGAACTATATCCCGTTCCAAAATCATCGACACTAATGCCGATTCCCATATTCGTCAGCTCGATCAAACAACGTGAAACATGACCAACATCCATCGTAATTGATTCCGTAATTTCTAGATCTAAATATTTAGGATTGAGGCCTGTCTTTCTAAGAACGTCTGCCACTTTATCCGCTAGATCCTGCTGAACGAATTGTCTAATCGATAGATTAACAGATACGGGCATCGGTGGGAAACCCGCTTCCTGCCATTCTTTATTTTGGCGACATGCTTCTTCAAGCACCCAATCGCCAATTTGGACAATCATACCGCTTTCTTCAGCCAACGGAATAAAGTCACCGGGCGGTATCATGCCTTTAATGGGATGCTTCCAACGTACTAAGGCTTCTACGCCAACGATCCTGCCCGATACTAGATCATATTGCGGTTGATAGTGAAGAATGAATTCCTGGCGTTGTATGGCACGGTACATCTCATGCTGCAAGGTGAGCCGCTCCATTGAGGAATTGGTCCAATTCTCCGAATATAGCATGCAGTCATTCTTACCGCTTTCCTTGACTTTCACAAGTGCGATGTCTGCTTTTTTGAGCAGCGAGTAACCATCGTCTTCCTCTATAGCACTCGTAATCGCTCCGATACTCCCTGTAATATGAAGCGGGAATCCTTTCAACTCAAAGGGCTCTTCAATTAAGCCAAGCACACCACGTGCTCGTTCCGCTAGAATGCTCTCCGACTCTACATGGTCAAACAACAAGGCGAATTCATCGCCTTCCATCCTTGCGGCAAATCCTTGATCGGACATTGCTCTAGCTAACCGTTCCGCCACTTGCATGAGCAGCATATCGCCGAATTCCCGGCCGAAGGAGGCGTTCACAAGCTTAAAGCGATCCAAATCCAAATAACAGAGTCCAACAATGGCATGATTCTCCTTCGCAAGTGCGAGACTTTCATTCAGCTTCATAAGGAATAAAGTCCGATTCGGAAGACCTGTCATATCATCGTAATAGGCCATATAGCGAATTCTCTCGATATTTCGTTTCCGATCACTCGTATCATGACTAATGAGAACTGTTCCTATAACCTTGTCATCCTTAATCATTGGCGCACAAACAATTTGCAGCTCTAGCGGAAATCCCGAACGATGCGTAATGTTAATGTTCATTTGCTTCGCTACACCAAGCAAAGACTGCTCCAACATGTCATTCAATAGCTGTCTGCTGCTAGGCTCGATTAAAGGTGTTAATGAATTTCCTATTAATTCTGAACGGTCATAACCCAACGTTTTGCCGGATGCCTCATTCATTTCCATAATAATGCCGTGACGGTCTAGTATCGCAAGCGGTACTGCTTCGGTACGCAACAGCGTCTCAACAATTGGTGTATGATAGTTCTGAAAACTAATCGATTGAACTCTCCTCGTATACAATAGCAAAGTGACAATAAATATCGAGGCAGCTGCAATGGAGGATACCCATTCTAGAAGAGAATTAGATAACCATGAAAAAGAAATGATAACAATAATTACCGAACCAATCAAAAACAATAAACTAACTGTCCACGGCTCATTAAGTGGTTGCGCAACTGCGTTCCGTGATCGTCTTACTAACGAGGCGTCCATTCGTTTTGTCACGCACCAACTTCCTTCCTCTGCTCAGGTCAAGTGAATGTTAGTTATATTATAAACGATATGGGCCTAGCGGTATAGAAATATTTGCTAAAGAAATGTATGTTAATTGTTAGTTTTTCTATAATTATGTCGAAGAAACTGTTATTTTGTTTTTTTACCAAGAACAGCTGTCGTAACGCATATCCAGCCTGTTATAAACGCAACGCCGCCTAGTGGTGTTATGGCGCCCAATTTAGAATAAGCTGTAAGTGTCATGGCATATAAGCTTCCGCTGAATAGAATGATCCCTACAATAAGTAGACGCACGCCGTTTCTTAGCAGTTTACTGTCACCAATACGATCAGCAAGCAATGCAATCAACATAATTCCCAAAGCATGATACATATGATAACGGACACCCGTTTCATATACGGTCAGCAATTTTTCAGATACCATATCCTTAAGACCATGAGCGCCAAAAGCGCCCAGCGCAACAGCAAGCGAGGCTCCAATTGCACCATATGCAAAATATTTTCTAAACATGATAGGTCAAACCTCACTTCTTTGGTATAATTTTTAACGTACTTGCAAATATAGAGTTTAAGGGAGTCGATTGACTTGGACGAAGAACGCAACGAAGAACGCACTGAACCAAAAGAACGAGTTAGAACCAGCATACAGAGCAACAGACAAGAGTACAACCCCTATGCATCTCAACCAGCCGCATCAGGCATACCATCTGAAGTCAAGGTGAATGCAGATCAACGCATGAAGCAATCCGGGCTTGGCATCGCTTCTTTTATTATCTCACTTGCTTCAGTTGCATTAATGATCGTCGGCTTTATATTCGCCTTTGTTCTTGCTGCCCAGATCACTGGTCAAATTGATGTCGGAGCTCCTATGTCCGACTCCACTAATCAAGCACTAATAGAATCAATGATACAAGATTCCAATTCGATGGTTCAAATCATGATGATGATTGCTTGCATATTCGGTTCTGTTGGTGTAGCTTTTATTGGTTTAATACTAGGCATCATCGGTGCTTGCTCCAATAAACGCCGCAAAACTTTTGCCGTTATCGGTATCGTATTGAATGGATTAATCGTACTTGGAACGGTTGGATTGTTCTTCATTGGTATTTTGTCGGGAGCTGCCGGCTTATAATCCAGATAGACACTGAGTATATAAAAGCTTGCAACAATCGCTTTATGCGGCTGTTGCAAGCTTTTTCTTTTATTTCACTGTGATAGAAGTCCGACTGTAGCCTTCCTTTGTCTTATGAACCTCTAGGCTCGCCGGGAAGGCATGCTTGAGTTCTTGAACATGGGAGATAACCCCGATCATCCGGCCTGCTCGCTGTAAATCGATGAGCGCTTCAATCGCCTTGTTCAAGGCATCCTCATCCAGTGAACCAAAGCCTTCATCAATAAACATCATCTCTATGGAAATTCCACCTTGATGCGATTGAATGACATCAGTCATCCCAAGTGCCAGACACAGGGAAGCATTAAATTTCTCGCCTCCGGACATCGTCTTCACATCACGGTTCTGTCCAGTATACGCATCGTAAATATCGAGGCCAAGACCGCTTTGCTTACCCCTTGTTTCCAGTCTATCACTGCGTTGCAGCACGAACTGACCTCCCGATAAGTTGCGAAGCCGCACATTCGCCGCATGTAAAATCTGTTCGAGAAACTCGATCAGAATATAGCGCTCGAAGGATATTTTCAGAGCATTATCACCCTTAAGCATTTGATACACGTCCAACACTTGCTCCAAGCTGGATTCCAGTTCTTTCGTTCTTACAGACGCTCCATCCAACGCTTTCTTCAACCTGCTCGCTTCTTCCTCATAACGTGCGGCAGTCTGCAGTACCGACACTATACTCTCTAGCTGCTGCTTCAAGGCGACACTCTCCGCGTTCAACAGCTCCATATTAGAAGGTTGCTTGCCGGACAATTCCAGTTCAAGCTCAGCAATCCGGCGGACTGCAGCAAGAAGATTTGTTTTATAATCATCAATTTGCTGCTTCAGTAGAATTCTGTCGTTCCCTGGGAGCTCTGCTGCCCGATATTGATCAAGAGATTCAAATTCAGCCTTTGCAAGCACTTGGGTCAACCGTTCAACAGCTTGGTCAACATTCCGCTTTGCTTCTATGAACTGCTGCTCCGTTTGCTCAGCATGCACCTTCTCCTCAGCTGCCTTCGTCTGCGTGTGATGCAATTGCTCCTGTGCAATTTTCCATGACGCGGCTAACGCTTCGGTCAGTTGTCGCTGACCGCTAAGCCGATGCGCCATTTGCTCCGGTGAGCGCAGAAACGAAGGAATACGTTCCAGCTCTTTCTCCAGCACTGATTGCTTGGCTCCCCGCTCGACTGCGATCCGCTGTTGATCTCTTTGCAGTTGATCTTTCACCTGCAGCAGCTTCTCTACTCGCGAATCAAGCTCTTCTGCTTGCTGCTTCAGCTCCTGCACTAGCTTGCTTTGCCCTTGCAGACGGTCTGCCTCATCCTTCAGCAGCTTCCAACGCTGCCTCAAGGACGATTGCTGCTGAGACAGCGTCTCTGTATCTGCCTTTGCCTCTGCGCCATACTCAGCAAGCTCTGCGGCGCTTCCATCCCAGCTCGCCCTTGCGGCAGCAGCCTGAAGCTTAGATTCATTCAGCTCGCGTTCAAAGCGGCTAAGCTGCTCCTTCGCTTGCTGAAGCTGCTCGCGAGAAGGTACTGCTTCAGCAAGCTCTGCTTTCTCTGGATGCTCTGGACTTCCGCATACTGGACATGGCTTGCCATCATGAAGATGGGCTGCCAGCAAGCTTGCCTGTCCTTCGATCCAGCGATTCTCCAATCGCTCATGCTCGCTGCGAATAGCAGCTAATGCCTGTTCTCTTTCCGCTTCAAGCTTCGCATAAAGGCTAATCTCTTTATCCAGCTCAATTAGCCTCGTAATATGTTTCCCCTGCTGCTCCACTTGCCGTAGTTGATCCAGCTTGTCTTGCAGCGAAGCTGTCTCACCTTCGATCTCTTTCAGCTTCGCACTGCGTTGCAGCTTATTTTCCTTGGTAGTCGTGATTTGCGCTTCTATCTGTTCCAGCTTCATCACACTGTTCTTCTCATCGGTCATTAGTTGCTCTACAGCAAGGCGCTGGGAATCCAGCGTGTTCACAATAGGCGCCAATTCGATAAGCCGATGCAGCTCGCGTTCCGCTTCCTGACGCTCTGTCTCCCGCAGCACTTCACGACCATGCCTCAAGGAAGCTTCCTCCCGTGCAAGCAAAGCTGTTTCTGCGCTTTTTCGCTTCACTTCGGACTGCAGTCGCTTCGCCTGCGCATCCTGCTCAGCACGTCCCACTTGCTCAGCATAAGGAGTTATAGAAGCTGCACGCTCAGCGAGAATAAGCTTCCTTTCCCATTCTGTAACCTCAGCTTGGCGGCCATCCAACTGTTCACGCTTCATTCGCTCGCTTGCGAGTTCATTAAACCGAGTGTTAAGCGCAAGTGCATCACGCAGCTTTATTTCCTGAGCTTCGAGCTGGCTTTGTAAATTCGCCTTGCCTGCTTCCCCTTGCTTCGCCATATCTCTATAATAGACAATCTCCAGCCCTAAGCCTTCTGAGAGCTGAGCCGCATTGTACACCTCTTGTTCAAGAACACGGCTTAGCGCACTATCCTCACGCTGCGGCAATGACTCGGCCGTTTGCTTCATATACAACTCAGACCTCAGCATCGCTTCCTTCAGTGCATCATTGAGCTCACGGTTCCGTTGCTGGAACCTTGTCTCAAGCCGTTGATACAGCTCTGTTCGGAAGATTCGCCGCAATATTTCTTCTTTATTATCCGTATCGGAAGTAAGCAGCTTGCGGAATTCTCCTTGCGGCAGCATAACAATCTGATTGAACTGCTCTTTCGAGAGCCCTATAATGCTCTCAAGCTTAGCATTCACATCACTGACGGTGAACCTATCGATTGCTGGAACCTCTATACCGCTAGACAGTTCAAACAGCTCCGCTTTGCCGCCCGTCTCGCTCTTATTAGAACCTTTGCGATGCGGCAGCTGTCGGAATAGACGATAGCTCCTGCTTCCAACGGCGAACTCAAATTCAACGGCTGTATGCGTCTCATCATCGGCAAAATGGCTCCGCAGCATACGCGGCTCAGAACGATCCTCACCGCTTGCCACACCATAGAGCGCAAAGCAAATCGCATCAAATATCGATGTTTTACCCGCTCCAGTGCTGCCGGATATGACGAATAAGCGATGATTGTCCAGCTTCGTGAAATCGATAACCTCTGCGTCTCGATAAGGACCGAATGCGGTCATTGTCAGTTTAAGCGGCCTCATACGGCACCTCCTTCTTCACGCAAAAGCTGATCAAAATTTTCTGCAAACAATTGCTTCTTGTCTTCACTAAGAGGAATTCCCTTCACTTCCTGATAGAAGGAAGCGAATAAGGATACCGGATCAGCCTCGCTTCGTCGACCGGCATCTGCCTCGGCTCCGCCCTCTTCCCCGGCTATTAAAGTACGTGTCACACGGCGTTCCACATGAAGTGCATTCGGATATACTGCACGAACCTTCTCCATCGGGAATAATACCGGGTTGTCATTAAGCAGTGTAACGAACACGTAATCCTCACATAACGCATGCGTTTCAATCTCTTCGATCGTGCCAACAACACGGCGCATATCACGCAGCGGCTTCAGCTCCCGCTTCTCGACTGTTACGTCTCCAGCTCCATTCATTTCAACCACATAATAGCCCTTGTTATGGTTCTCCTCGGAAATAGAATATTTCATAGGTGAACCTGCATATCTGATTGTATCCTGCTGAACATAATGCGCCTGATGCAAATGACCAAGAGCTGTGTAATGAAACGGAGCAAAATAATCCGCTCTTACATGCTCTGCTCCACCGATAGACAACGGACGTTCCGATTCACTCGTATTCGGCTCGGCTGCACCAGTAGCCGTAACAAAAGCATGTCCAATCAGCACATGACGTGCAGCCGGGTCCATCTCAGCCGCAATACGAGACGTAATTTCCCGCATCGCATCATCATGGGAGCGAATATTCTCATCGCCTAACGTATGGCGTACTTGCGCCGGGTCTGCATAAGGTACGAGATGAAAATGAACTTCCCCAAAGCTGTCCCGAAGCACTACGGGCTTCCTTTCATCCTTCAGCCTTCCGACAATGTGCAGGCCTCGACTTTCCATCATCGCCGTACCGAAGTCAATACGATCCGGACTGTCATGATTTCCTGAAATCGCCAGCACAGGCGTATTTAATTCAATGACAAGCTTCTTCAGAAGCTCGTCCAGCAGATCAACCGCCTCGGTCGGAGGCACCGCACGATCGTATAAGTCACCTGCAATAATAACTGCATCCGGTCGCTCTTCTTGCACGGCAGCCAGCAGTTGTTCCAACACATACCGCTGATCTTCCGTCATATATACACCTTGCACCAGCTTGCCTAAATGCCAGTCCGCCGTATGAAATATTTTCATCGTATTCTACATTCCTTTCCGATCCTAACCAGAAGTGCATTGATCCTCAACATAGTACATTTCGCCCAAATAACGACGATATCCTTCCTGCAAATATTCCCTTCGGTTTACCCAATTTCAAATTTTGGTTGCACTTGAATGAGATCCCGCGTTACATTAATAGCCGATACAACAATCAAGTAGCCTATCATCACACCTGACATCGGGGGATTCTATTATGAAAGCAACAACTAGTTTCAAACATAAACTGCTAAACAACTACTCTCTGCTGCTAGCCGTCGTATTCGGCGGTTTTCTTATATTCGGATTCTCGGAAAATATTAAAGGACCAGCCATTCCTCGCATGCAGTCTGACTTCTCCTTGGATGAGATGCAGGTTGGCCTGCTGCTCGCCCTTAATTCACTTGGCTATCTGCTGGCCTGCACTTTTACTGGCGCGCTCGCCAAACGATTTGGTGTCAAACTGACAACGATGCTCGCATTTGCTTCCATGGCTTTCTCCGGATTGTTCATCTATCTCTCGTCAAGCTATGCAACTCTCTCGTTTTCATACTTTTTTATGTATATTGGCAATGGGTTGCTCGAGATCGCACTCGCCATATTAGCTGCACGTATTTTCACGAAAAACACCGGTACGATGATGAATTTATCTCATTTCTTCTATGGATTAAGCTCGATGGTCGCACCTATTCTAGCAGCTTCGCTCATGGGAGTGAACTTATTCGGCTCTGAGCTTGGTTGGCGAGGTATGTATTTGCTAATGCTGTCCTTGTCGATACTTCCAATGCTTCCAGCGCTATTCGCACGCATACCAGGTGAAGAGATTCAGCAAGAAGAGCGAATTTCTTTGAAAGACTTTATTCGTGAACCTGCAGCATGGCTTATTGTTGGCGTGCTGTCATTTGGGGTCGTCTCAGAGCTTGCGATCGGAGGCTGGCTCGTCAATTTTCTCGAGAAGGCCTACGGCTGGAGCAGCGACGCCGCTGCGGGAATGCTCTCTGCCTTTTTCTTCTGTTTCATGATGGCTAGACTATTATTAGGTCCTCTGACAGATAGAGTCGGCTACACAAAATCACTGATCGTATTATCCGCTTTCTCAGGCTTATGCTCATTGGCAGCGATATTCGCAGGTGAACAAGGTGCTTTCTTATTCGCATTAGCGGGTATCGGAATCGCTCCTATCTATCCTACAGTTATGGCTCTTCTAGCCAAACGATACCGGAACGGCACGGAAACTGCGATTACATTCACGGTCACGCTAATGGGAATTGCCAGCGTTCTCGGGAATTTCATGATCGGTGCGATTACCGATCTCTTTAAGGAATTGTTCCACAACGACAATAACCCGGAAGCCGGACTTATCGTCGGCCTCCAGGCTGGGTATGCTTTTATCGCTGTATGTGCTTTGCTTTGTTCCGTAATGTCCATTTGGCTGTTTCAGCATTTGAAGAAGAAAGATGCGGTATTGTAAGCTAGCTAAGCACCCTCCAGACAAGCTTCTGCATCTTGATGATTACACGCAAGGGAGAGAATTTATTCCGCTTCCATCGCAATCTGTTTAATAAGCACATTAGACAAATATTTACGGGCATCGGCGGAGAGCACCAGCAGCGTGACACTCTCCCCATTCGACTGCTTCAGCTCAACTGTCGAGCCGCTTAAGCCCTCTGTCACGTTGCAGATTCTGAACTGTCTGCTTATATAGGAATCGATTCGCTCTTTCTCTTCCTGAAACTCCGCGTATACCGACATCTTCAGCAGCTCCTCCCTAGCGTTGCAAAGCTTCCTTCCCATCCATGCTTATCAACTGTGCATCCGTATAAGTAGTTCGCTTTACATATTGACCTGCCCCTGCCGTTCCAACAAACGCCTGATCGCGGATAACGAACTCACCATGCGACAACACGCTAATGGGTGCGCCATTAACCTGCGTACCTTCGAACGGGTTGTAATCCACATTCATATGATGTGTATCCGCTGAGATCGTCCGAACGACATTAGGATCAAATATAACGATATCTGCATCACTTCCTACTGCAATAGTCCCTTTTCTCGGAAAAAGACCAAATAGCTTCGCATTTCGCGTAGAGATGATATCAACGAACTGATTAAGCGTGATCCGTCCCTTCGCTGCTCCTTCTGAATAAAGCAGCGAGAAGCGATCTTCGATGACGGGACCGCCATTCGGTATTTTACTGAAATCACCCAAGCCCAGATCCTTCTGTCCTTTGAAGTTAAAGGAGCATTGATCGGAGCCGATCGTCTGCAATTGACCGGTTCGGAGCGCATTCCACAGCACATCCTGATGATGAGCTTCGCGCAGCGGCGGAGACCATACATACTTGGCCCCTTCAAAATCAGGCAGCTCTAGATAAGATTGATCCAGCAGCAAATATTGCGGACATGTTTCCCCCCAAATATCTACACCCCGATTTCTGGCTTCTATAATTGCCTTTACCGCTTCTTCGCAAGTGACATGCACGACATACAATCTTGCCCCAGTGAGCTCTGCAAGCGTTGCTGCTCTGCCTGTCGCCTCGCCTTCAATCGCCGATGGACGAGTAAGCGCATGATAGATCGGGTCGGTGTTGCCTTCAGCCAGCGCCTTGGCTACAAGATACTCGATTACGTCGCCATTCTCCGCATGTACCATGACCATAGCGCCTAACTCTTTGGCCGTTAACATCGTTCGATACAAGGTGCCATCGTCAGCCTGAAACACATCCTTATACGCCATGAATACCTTGAACGAGGTAATGCCTTCCTCATACACGATAGAGGGCAGCTCAGCCAGCACAGCATCATTAATCTCGCCGATCATCAAGTGGAATCCATAATCGATGACCGCTTTCCCTTGCGATTTCTTATGCCATTTTTGTATAGAATCACTCAGCGGCCTGCCCTTGTCTGTTAGACAAAAATCGATAACCGTCGTTGTGCCTCCGAATGCGGCAGCCATAGTTCCCGTCTCGAAATCATCTGCGGTTACGGTGCCGCCGAACGGCATATCGAGATGGGTATGCGGATCAATCCCGCCTGGAAATAGATAATGGCCGGCTGCATCAATAATTTCAGCCTCTTCCTCTCCCACTTCCAACCCAATGCCGATTTGTTGAATAACACCTTGATCGATAACAACATCCGCTTGATAGATATCTGCTGCGGTTACGATAGTTCCATTTTTAATGATTTTGGCCATTAGTTATACAGCCTCCTTCGCCCCTGGAGCTTGATTATCACCTATGCTGGCAATCGCTCTCTGCCGCTCATTCCAAGACATGGGAAGCTCTGTCGAAGGAATCTCTACCATTGCAATCGCATCTTCAACCGGACACACGATGGAGCATAGATTGCAGCCTACGCAATCTTCCTCTCTAACTTTCAAATACGCTTGCCCTTCACTATCTGTCAGTCTCTCAATACATTGATGCGAAGCGTCCTCACAAGCGATATGGCATTTGTTGCAAACGATGCAATGCTCCTCATTAATGCGCGCAACCACTTGATAATTAAGATCAAGGTCACCCCAATCGGAGTATCGTGTAACAGACTTCCCGACTAGCTCAGCGACCGAATGAAGTCCTTTATCATCCAAATAATTATTCAGTCCATCAATCATATCTTCCACGATGCTAAACCCATGATGCATCGCTGCTGTACAGATTTGAACGCCCGTCGCCCCCATCAGCATGAACTCGACTGCATCCTTCCAATTCGATATACCGCCGATACCTGATATCGGAACATTAACAAATGGATTGCGAGCACATTCCGCTACCATATTCAATGCAATAGGTTTAACTGCTGGACCACAGTAGCCGCCATGAGCCCCCTTGCCGCCAACATGGGGAATCGTATTCCATGAATCGAGATCCACACCAGCTAATGAATTGATCGTGTTAATTAACGATATTGCATCTGCTCCGCCTCTTACTGCAGCTTTGGCTGTTGCAGTAATATCTGTTATGTTGGGTGTCAGCTTAACGATAACGGGTGTTTGCGCCGCTTCCTTCACCCACGTCGTCTGCACTTCTACGAGATCTGGCTGCTGTCCGGAGGCTGCGCCCATTCCACGTTCTGCCATACCATGCGGACAGCCGAAGTTCAGCTCGAGGCCATCTACTCCAACTGCCTCTACTTTTTTCACAATTTCATGCCATTTCTCACGATTCGGCTCCACCATAAGAGATACAACGACAGCATGATGCGGGAACCGCTTCTTGGTCTCATCTATTTCCTTCAGATTCACCTCAAGAGGTCGATCTGTAATCAATTCAATATTATTGAATCCCGCTACCCTTTGACCGTTGAAATGCACAGCGGCAAACCGCGATGAAGTGTTGATGATGGGATCGCCCAATGTCTTCCACACTGCTCCGCCCCAGCCCGCCTCGAAGGCGCGCTGCACCTGATAGCCGGTATTAGTTGGCGGCGCAGATGCAAGCCAGAACGGATTTGGAGATATGATACCTGCTAGATTAGTTGTTAAATCAGCCATGACCTTCCCCTCCTCAATAGAAATTCTGCTAAGCCGTTTCCTCCTGGAGCTTAATGAACTGCTTATAGACCGCATAGGCTGCCTGCTTACCTTGCTGTGCCGCTGATACGACCATCACTTCTCCTTGACCTTCACCAAAGATGACATCCCCTGCGGCGAACACACGCGGATCAGATGTTTGATAGGTTTCCGTATCTACCGTAACCACTCCCCGCTTATGTGCCAATCCAAGCTGCTCGACTATAGGGAGGTGACGAGTTTGTCCAATTGCTAGAATAACCGCATCAACCTCCATAATGAATTCTGAGCCCGCAATCGGAACGGGTCGGATAACTCCATCTACTTCCTCAAGCTTCATCGATATACATTCCATTGCAGTTACCTTGCCAGTAGAATCGCCCATAATCCGAACGGGAGCAGTGAGCCAGCGGAATTCCACACCATCCTGCTTCGCAAAATCAAATTCGAAGTCATAAGCCGTCATCTCAATGGCTGTTCGACGATAGACGATCTTCACCTCGCTTGCACCAAGCCGAACCGAACAAGTCGCTGCATCAATCGCTGTATTGCCTGCTCCGATAACTGCAACTCTCTTGCCAGCCATATCGGTGCGAGCCGTTACTTTCGTCGATTCAACATAATCAATCGCATCGTATACTCCTGCTAATTGCTCACCCGGAATCCCAAGCTTCGGAACCTTCGACATTCCAATAGCAAGAACGACTGCGTCATAATTTTGCATCAGCTGCTCTACATGGATATCAACGCCAACCTTCGTATTCGTTCTAATATCAACGCCAAGCTTGCGTACCTGCTCGACTTCCCATAATGAAATCTCCTGCGGCAGTCGGAACGATACTATACCGTAGGTATCCAGTCCGCCTGCTTGCTCCTTCGCTTCAAACACCGTTACCGCACAACCGAACCGCGCCAGCTCTCTCGCAGCCGACAGTCCCGCAGGGCCTCCACCGATTACCGCTACCTTTTTCCCATTGCTTCGACCAGCAGCGAATAACACTTGCTCATTCTTAATCGCCCAGTCCGTAGCATAACGTTGCAGATCGCCGATCATAATCGGCTTAGAGGAATGATTAAGTACGCATGCTCCCTCGCATAATTCCTCCGTAGGGCATACTCGCGAACAGCTGGCGCCTACCGGATTCGCATCCATAATCACTCTAGCTGAGCCTTTCAAATTGTCTGAAGCTATCTTTTTTATGAAAGAAGGTATGTTGATTCCGGTTGGACAAGCTTTAATACATGGAGCATCATAACAGTAGAGACAACGATTCGATTCCTCGATTGCCTCCTTCAGCCTCATACCAGCCTTTACTTCTGCAAAATTACGCTTTAACGCCTCAACAGATATAAAAGCAGCACTCATATTTTCGTCCCCACTTTCTAGTCAACTATTGCTCGATCTGCCCTCATAAGCTGATGATCCCATTCCACCACCGATTCTTCGTGCTGCAAGATACAGCAATTCTGTTCCAAGTGAAATATCCTCCTCCGAGGAAAACTCCTTCGGATTATGACTAATCCCTTCCTTGCACCGGACAAAAATCATACTATAATCACATACATAGGACATCGTAAGCGAATCATGGAAAGGACCGCTCATCAGCTCCGGCGGTGTCAGCCCCATATTAGCGGCTTCCTGCCGCAATATATCCTTCAGCCATTCCGCACAGAATCGCGGTTCGCTGTTGGTATCCTCTCGAAGGGTATAGGTTAAACCATGGTTGTCACAGGTTTCTTCAATGACTGTTCTAAGGTGCCGCTCCAGCTTATTGCGACGGTCTAGATCGATATCTCTAAAGTCAACGGTGAACGATACCTTCTCCGGTATGATGTTGCGTGAATCGGGAAACACCGTCACTGAACCTACTGTTCCTACCGTTGGAGCGCCCTCTTCTTGTCTGGCTAATTCATCAAGCGCTACGATTACTTTGGCACAGCCTACGAGAGCATCCCGGCGCATCAGCATCGGCACAGAACCCGCATGCCCTGCAAAACCGGTCATCTCTACCGTCCACCACATCGGTCCCGATATCCCCGTCACAATACCAATCGGTGCATCCAACGCTTCAAGCACAGGACCTTGTTCAATATGAAGCTCCAAAAAAGCTCCAATCCGATCTTGCTCAAATTTATATTGATCATACTCTTCAGGATCACACCCGAATTCCAGCAGTGCTTCCCGGCGAGTCACTCCATTCTTATCCATTCGCTCCAGCTCGCCGTCTTCCAATTTCCCCGTCATCCCTCTCACGCCGAATAAGCCTTTATTGAATCGGCAGCCTTCTTCATCGCAGAAGGCCACAACCTCGATGTTCATTTCAGCAACAAAGCCATGCTCGGTCATCGTCTGAATAGCTTCAATCGCTCCAAGCACACCAATTGCTCCATCATAGCGGCCACCGTATGGCTGTGAATCGACATGAGAGCCGATCATTAACACAGGCAGCTCAGCTCGGCGTCCCGCCATTACTCCGATTAAATTGCCGAATGGATCCATACGTGCTTCCATTCCCGCTTCTTCCATCCAGCCTTTCACCAATTCCACTCCAGCTCTATCCTCCGTGGATAAAGCAAGTCTGCAAACACCCGTATCTCCGATTTTGCCAATTTGTGCGAGTTTCTGTATCCGATCATGAAGCCGTTTCGAATTAATATTTAATTGAGGTGACTCGTTCATCATTCACTCTCCTCCTCGATTGGCCTCGAACACCTCAAGCAGTGTATCGGCAATAAAGGCGATATCTTCATCCGTCGAAGATAATGGAGGGCTGATTGTCACAATATTCATAAACCCAGGAACGGTATCCCCGTTTTTACTAATCAGCAATCCTTTTTGCTTGCAAGCTGCAATAATAGTAATCACTTGTGCTGCTGATGCTGGAGCTTTCGTCAGCTTATCCTCAACCAATTCAATGCCGATGGCTGATCCAAATACTCGAATTTCCCCTACAAGGGGATGATGGTCAACTAAAGAGGCAATGGCCTTATATATTTCTTTGCCAATATAAGCGGAACGGCTTACTAGGTTTTCAACTTCTAATATTTCTAGATTTTTGAGTGCAACTGCGCAAGATACCGGGTTTCCGCCGAACGTATTTATATGCCGAAAATGACTGTCTGGACCCGATTCTTTGAAGCTACTATATAAGCCAGCTGATACAGCAGTAGCAGATAATGGCGAGTAGGCACTGGTCAGTCCTTTTGCCATCGTTACGATATCCGGCTTTACCCCGTAGTTGATATGTCCAAATTTCTCTCCGGAACGTCCAAATCCGCAAATCACCTCATCGACGATAAGCAATACATCATGCTTGTCACATATCGCTCTTAGCTTCGCCAAATAATCATCTGGGGGGACGATCATCCCTCCGCCTGTAATGACGGGCTCGACGATAATGCCAGCTACCGACTCCGCTCCCTCCCAATTAATCGCATCCTCATAGGCGGTTGCACATTGAGTTTCACAAGACCCGCTCGTATGACCAAAGGGACAGCGGTAGCAATAAGGCGGCGGTACATGCTGAAATCCTACACCAAGCGGCTCGTACTTCAGCTTGCGTTGTGCCTGTCCGGTAGCGCCCAGCGCACCCATGGAATTACCGTGATAAGCTCGGTGCCGTGAGATGAATTTATGCTTGCTGGGCTTGCCGCGTTGATGATGGTATTGGCGGGCGATCTTGAAAGCAACTTCATTCGCATCCGATCCGGAATTGGAGAAAAATATTCGATATTCCCCTTCAAGCCATTCATTCAACTTAGCTGCAAGCTCGATAGCGGGTATGTGGGATTGAATAAGGGGTGTATACGCAATGGTCTTCATTTGCTCGGCCGCTGCCTCGGCAATTTCTGCTCGCCCATGACCGACATTAACGCACCACAATCCGGACATGCCGTCTAAATAGCGATTGCCGTCAATATCGGTAATCCAACTGCCTTCACCTGAGACAATAACCATCGGGTTGTCATTATGAGGAGTAATATGATGCCATAAATAATTGCGGTCCTTCTCCAATAACGCTTCCTTCTCTGCACTTCCCCAAGCGGTGTCCTTCACATGGATCACCTCCCCTTCCTTCTGATTCAGCTCTTACTGCCGTCGAAACGTTTCATATTGAAATATAAGTATGTACGCGCTTCTAAAATATACTTTGATCTCATGAAAAGATGGGACGGCGGATACATAAATCCGCTTGCTCCTTCTTAATCAGCTCATATTTCAAAACTCTAAAATCATCCAATTGATGACAATTTTCCACATCACCCGAATGGGGGATACTTTTTTTTGCAAAAATATGGTAGATTGTTAATGTGAAAATTTTATAGATCATAGGATTCCAAATAGAAGAGTTGCAGCATTTACAGCAGAGCCATCTTTATTAGGAAGTCTATGCTTCTATACGATTAGATGATGTAGCATGCATGATCGAGTAGATTATTTAACAATGGCTTAGCAATCCAGGCTTTCAGAAGATTCATAGGAGAGGAGATTGAAATAATGAGTGAATGCTATGTAGGCGAGATTCGAATGTTCACTGGGAATTTTGCACCTCAGGGCTGGGCTATATGCGATGGAAGTCTTATTGCGATTAGCGAGAATGAGACGTTGTATGCATTATTAGGCACTACCTATGGAGGAGATGGAGTAACCACCTTTGGATTGCCAGATTTAAGGGGGAGAGTTCCTGTTCACCAAGGCAGAAATCCCTTCACAGGAACGAATTACGTATTAGGTCAACTTGGCGGCTCTGAAAATGTAACTTTAATCTCAACCCAATTACCTGTCCACACTCACACTGTCAGTGCTAATAACAGTATAGGTGATTCCAACACCCCTCAGAATAATGTTTGGGGTACAAATGAAGCCGGTAAATCCTATGTAGCGAGTACGCCTAGTGGAACGATGAATCCAGCTGCACTTACTCCTGCAGGCGGTAATCTTCCTCATCATAATATGATGCCTTTCTTAACGATCAATTTCATTATCGCATTATATGGCGTATTTCCTTCTCAGAACTAAAGAAATTATCCCAAAAAGGAGGTTAATTATTTATGTTAGAACCGTTCGTAGGTCAAATTCAGTTATTCCCTTACGGTTTCACGCCTAAAGGATGGGCAGCATGCGATGGAAGTATACTCCCCATCCAGTCCAATCAGGTTTTATTCTCCTTATTAGGTACTACATACGGAGGCAATGGAACATTCAATTTCGCATTACCGGATCTTAGGGGAAAAGTAGCTGTTCACGTTGGCACGCAAGTCTCTCTTGGTCAATCATTAGGTGAAGAGACACATACACTTACGGCTAATGAAATGCCCACACATACTCACCAAGCTTTAGCAGATGCAGCTAGTTCTACCTCCAATAAACCGTCAGCTAGCAATGTGTGGGGGCCAACTTCTTCTCCGTCTTATACACTTACCCCAAATACATCCATGAGTCCGAGTGCAGTCTCGAGCGCTGGAGGCAGTCAGCCACATAACAACATGCAGCCTTATACCGTTCTAAACTATTGTATTGCATTAACCGGAATTTACCCGCCAAGAGAATAGGAGGCTTAACTATGGATCCCTACATTGGAGAAATAATAATGTTCGCTGGAAATTTTGCACCTAAAGGATGGGCTTTATGCAATGGACAAACAATGCAGATAAGGCAATACACAACTCTTTACTCAATAATAGGAGTACAGTACGGTGGTGATGGCAAGACCAACTTTAACCTTCCTGATCTTCGTGGAAAAGCACCGATCCATCAAGGTACAGGCCATGGGCTAACTCCAAGAACAATTGGTGAGATTGGCGGGACTCCCTCAGTTACTTTACAAGTATCTGAGATGCCTGCTCATACGCATGTCCCGAATGCTCAAGTTGCACAAGGCGTCGCTGATCCAACAAATGCAGTGTGGACGAGTACTGTAGGTGCAAGAGGACCACTGCAATATGGGCCGACACCAGCTACTCCAATGAGTACACAAGCCATTGGCATCCAAGGAGGCAGTCAACCACACAATAACATGCAGCCTTCCGTTGGTATCAACTATATTATTGCGTTAGAAGGAATTTTCCCTCCCCACAGCTAGTTCAACATTAGATATGACCTGTCTCCATCGTGGACTTCAGGTCATATTTCTTTTTCATTTATACCAGTAGGAATCTATCGTATGGAGGCAAGTATCTTATGAGAAAATTATCTGTCATTCTTATTGCAGCTCTAGTTATTGGCTTATTTCCCCCATCAGGGCTAACCAATTATGTCCATGCTGACACCCTTCCTCCTTTTGAAGCAGAGGCTGATTTAATGTACGAAGATATTAATGGAAGCTCGCAGAGTGTTACTAGTGATAGTTTAGGTTCTGGTACATTTTACACAGGTAGAGAGGTATTTGCTGGTGATACCTACATTTCAAGATCAGCATTTCGTTTCAAACTTCCTGATACTGTTGATATTCCTGGAACACCGACTAAATATGAATTAAAGTTTCATATTATTCAAAAGAATCCTATTGATCCTCTTTTCTACCTGGATATATGGGGATCAGCGAATAATGACATGTCCGATGCTGTCGACGATGCTCCTTTTACGTTTCCAACTTGGGATACTTCAACTCCCACAGTACGTAAAACCAATAATGAAATCCCAACCAGTGGTGACATAACTTTTGATGTAACTGCTTTAGTCAAACATTTCACAGATGCAACCGATCGGGACATTACTTTTGTCATGAAAGGCAATGAATCAGTATTCTCTAATATTATATTGAATACTAGAGAAGAACCATTAACTCATCCACAGCTAATTGTTACCTATTCTCCTAATTACACACCAACTGGATCGATAAGTATCAACAACGGTGATCCCTATACCAATTCAACTAATGTGGGATTAAATCTTACTGGTGTTGATCAAGATAGTGATCCTATCGAGATGCAATTCTCCAATGACAATATTGCTTGGTCATCATACGAGACTTATGCATCAACAGTATCATCATGGGACCTTTCCAATGGAGACGGTGTCAAAACGGTCTATTATCGACTGAAGGACGATTCAGATGCAGTCTCAACCACCTATTCAGATACGATTATTTTAGATTCCATTGCACCTACAATACCGAATGTTGATAATGGCGGTTTATATAATATAGATAAAACGATCACCTTCAATGAAGGGACGGGTTCATTGAACGGCAAACCTTTTACAACTGGCTCCATAGTAAGCACGGAGGGAATACACACGCTAGTTGTCACCGATGCGGCAGGCAATAGTACTTCCGTTACTTTCACGATCGATAAAACAGCTCCAGCCGTAACAGGCGTTGACAATGGGGCAAGCTATAATTCGGATCGCACAGTTACTTTTGATGATGGAACAGCTACGTTGAACACGGCTCCTTTCTCTTCTGGAACGACAATTACCGCAGAAGGTGTTTATTCACTTGTTGTAACTGATGCAGCCTTGAATGTAACTACTGTGATTTTTATAATCGATAAGACCAACCCTGTTATTACCGGCGTTGATGATGGCGCTACTTATAATACAACTAAAACAATCTCTTTCAATGATGGAACGGGCTTACTGAACGGAAACCCTTTCCTTTCCGGCTCCACGGTCAACCTGGATGGAACACATACGCTTGTTGTCACCGATGCGGCAGGCAATAGTACTTCCGTTACTTTCACGATTGATAAAACAGCTCCAGCCGTAATAGGCGTTGACAATGGGGCAAGCTATAATTCGGATCGCACAGTTACTTTTGATGATGGAACAGCTACATTGAACACAGCTCCATTCACTTCTGGAACGACCATCACCGCAGAGGACGATTATACGCTTGTCGTTACGGATGATGCTTCGAACGTGACTACCATTGCCTTTACAATCGACAAAACCAATCCTGTTATTACTGGTGTCACCGACGGCGACTCATATAACAGTGATCCAACGATCACTTTCGATGAGGGAACTGGTGTGCTGGACGGCAGCCCTTTCACTTCCGGCACTTCGGTCAGCATGGCTGGATCTCATACGCTGGTTGTCACCGATGCAGCGGGTAATAGCACTTCAGTTTCTTTCTCCATTGATAAAACAGCTCCAGTCGTTACAGGTGTTGTCGACGGCACAAGCTATAATTCGAATCGAACTGTTGCTTTTGATGAAGGCACAGCTACGTTGAACACAGATCCATTCACTTCTGGAATGACCATCATCTCAGAAGGCGATTATACGCTTGTCGTTACGGATGATGCTTCGAACGTGACTACCATTGCCTTCACAATCGACAAAACCAATCCTGTTATTACCGGTGTCACCGACGGCGACTCGTATAACAATGATCCAACGATCACTTTCGATGAAGGGACTGGCATGCTGGACGGCAGCCCTTTCACTTCTGGCACTTCGGTCAGCGCGGCAGGACCTCATACGCTTGTCGTCACCGATGCGGCGGGCAATAGTACTTCCGTTACTTTCACAATTGATAAGACAGCTCCAGTGGTAACAGGTGTTACCGATGGGACAAGCTATAATTCGGATCTCACAGTTACTTTTGATGAAGGCACAGCTATGTTGAACACAGCTCCGTTCTCTTCTGGAACGACCATCACTGCAGAGGGTGATTATACACTTGTCGTTACGGACGATGCTTCGAACGTGACTACCCTTGCCTTCACGATCGACAAAACCAATCCTGTTATTACCGGTGTCATCGATGGCGACTCGTATAACAGTGATCTAACGATCACTTTCGATGAGGGAACTGGTATGCTGGACGGCAGCCCTTTCACTTCGGGTTCTTCCGTCAGCATGGCTGGATCTCATACGCTGATTGTCACCGATGCGGCGGGAAATAGCACTTCTGTTACTTTTTCAATTGATAAAACAGCTCCAGTCGTAACAGGGGTTAACGATGGCACAAGCTATAATTCAGATCGAACTGTTACTTTTGATGAAGGAACAGCTACGTTGAACACAGCTCCATTTACTTCTGGAACGACCATCACGGCAGAAGGCGATTATATTCTTGTCGTTACGGATGATGCTTC
This sequence comes from Pristimantibacillus sp., assembly GCA_048976605.1. GTDB lineage: Bacteria > Bacillota > Bacilli > Paenibacillales > Paenibacillaceae > Pristimantibacillus. The sequence continues at coordinate 93,422 of JBHGUX010000018.1, forward strand.
GAATGTGACTACCCTTGCCTTCACGATCGACAAAACCAACCCTATAATAACTGGTGTAATCGACGGGGAGAGCTATACTACCAGCAAATTAGTTACTTTCAACGAAGGAACTGCTGCACTTAATGGTTCAGCCTTCACTTCTGGAACGACCATTCAGACATCAGGAACTTACACCCTTATTGTCACTGATGCAGCCGGTAACCATACGACAGCAGCTTTTATCATCAAGCTTCCTATCCCTGATTCAGGTTCATCGGGCGGTGGCATCGTAATTACTAACCCAGAAGAAAAGGTAACTTTAATAATTAATGAAAAAGCTATCCCAAGCAATCAACTAATCAAAGCAACCGCTCAAGTTATAAATAACAAAAAAACAACAACCATTACATTCGATCAAGAAAAATTAAAAGATATACTAAATAAAGAACAAAGTAAGTCATCTATTACAGTTAAAGCTGATAATAGCTCGAGCACCGTAGCAGCCGCATTGAATGGGGCTTTGCTCGAATATCTTGCTAGCAAAGATGCCGTTATTAAACTTCAAACGGACAGTGCATCTTATACTCTTCCTATCCAACGGATTAATATCGACAACTTAGTTAAGCAGTTATCCGCTAAATCAGGTACTACAATAGCTTTAAAGGATATTAACGTGAACATCGAAATGACAACAATTCCTAAAGACGAAGTTAATATGAACCAAAGTCAATTAGGACAAATCAGCTTGGTTTCACCAGCCGTAGAATTCAACTTAACGGCAACATACGGCAGCCATACTATTGAAATCAATCATTTCAATGATTTTGTACAAAGAACCATTACAATCCCAACATCTACTGATTCTCAAAAAATCACTGGGGTCATTATTACGAAAGAGGGCAAATTGTCTCCTGTACCAACAAAAGTTACTAAGGGTGAAGACGGTAAGCAACATGGTGTCATTAACAGCTTGTCGAATAGCGTCTATGCCCTCATCTCCTATGACAAAACCTTCAGTGATATTACGAACCACTGGGCCAAAACAAGCATAGAAGACATGGCTTCAAGACTTATTGTTCAAGGAAACACTGAACAGCAGTTTTTGCCGAATACACAAATAACTCGTGCAGAATTCACAACTATCGTAGTTAGGGCATTAGGATTGTCAGCTGTCGATCAGCCAGTTGAATTCACAGATGTTCAACCGTCTGATTGGTTCTATGATACTGTTGCTGCTGGTGTTAATTCCGGCCTAATTAAAGGTTACGAAGATGGCAGCTTCAAACCCGAGCAAAACCTGACGAGAGAAGAAGCGATGGTCATTATCTTCAGAGCTTTAGAACGTTCAGGTATGGATATATCCATCAGTGAAACCAAAGTTAATGAAATACTACAAGCGTTTAATGACAATGATCAGTTTAATGCTTGGTCTCGTACAGCTGCTGCAATTAATATTCAATATAATATTATTAATGGTGTTGATGGTTCTGCCCTGCCAGACAAGAACATCACAAGAGCTGAGACAGCTGCCATTGTTCAACGGTTCTTGCAGCAAGCCAAATTAATATAAAGGGATTATCAAATAAACCTGGACACACTTATGAAGAATGGGGGAGATGCATCGCGCATCTCCCCCATTCTTTGTATAAGCCTCTAAAGGAATAATCAAACCCTGATTCATTAAAAGGTAGCCATCGATTTTCCGCGGTTTGTACGCTATTATCCCGAGTTACCTTATACTTCCTAGAGCGATCCAGCCCTCGTAATTGAATTGTATATTCACGCTCTTGCAGATTGGCAAGCTGGAAGACGTCCGCAATGGCGCGAGTTCGATCCTTCGAGGCCAGCTCCAGTACTCCCCCGCTTTTCGGCTCATAGCCATCCATCACCGGAGTATGATGATTCCATTCTAATTATTGTTCTGTGGCCAATCTGAGGACTGACATTCCGCTATTTGTCCAATTTTATTCATTTGCATGTTTTGGCGGACAGGGGATCCGTTATTACCTATTAATCGAGCACAATCAATAATTGAATCAACTCTTCTTTATTCTAAATCATCCTTTCTGTTTAACGGAATATACTAATCATACAACTGGCATAAATCCGTTAGGTTACCAAGGAAAGGGGGCCCAATATGAGCCATCAATCATTTATTCTTTCTCAGGAAGATTGGTCCTTGCACCGCAAAGGCTATCAGGATCAAGCACGTCATCAACAAAAGGTCCGTGATGCGATTAAGCAGAATTTGCCTGATCTTATTTCCGAAGAGAATATCGTCATGTCCGATGGGCGCCAAATTATTAAGATTCCGATTCGCAGCCAAGATGAATACCATTTTGTCTACAACATGAACAAGAAAAAGCATGTCGGGCAAGGCAATGGGGATAGTCAAGTAGGAGACGTCATCGGAGTCGATCCTACACCTGCTAACGGAGGTAAAGGAGAAGGCGCAGGGTCAGAGCCTGGTGAGGATGTATTCGAAGCTGAAATCTCTATTGCAGAATTAGAGACTATGTTGTTCGAAGAGCTCGAGCTGCCGTACCTTAAGAAAAAGGATAAACAACAGATCGAAGTGAAGGATGTTCGATTCACCGATGTTAGGCGCAAGGGCATCATGTCCAACATCGACAAGAAGCGGACTATACTCGAGAATTTGCGACGTAACTCCAGAGAGGGCAAATCGGAGATTGGCGGGATCAGTCCTGATGATTTGCGGTTTAAGACTTGGGATGAAATCATAAAGCCGCAAAATAATGCTGTCATTATAGCCATGATGGATACCTCAGGCTCCATGGGCTCATTCGAGAAATATTGTGCACGCTCCTTCTTCTTCTGGATGGCGCGCTTTCTTCGTCGTCAATACGAGAAGGTCGACATTGTCTTCATCGCACATCATACGGAAGCCAAGGAAGTAACCGAAGAGGAGTTTTTCACGCGCGGGGAAAGCGGGGGTACAATTTGCTCATCTGCTTACGTGAAAGCTTTAGAGATTATCGACACTCGTTATCCTCCGGCACTATACAACATTTATCCCTTCCACTTTTCCGACGGGGACAACCTGACAAGTGATAATGAACGTTGCGTAAGGCTCATTAAGGAACTGCTTGAACGCTCCAACATCTTTGGCTATGGGGAAGTGAATCAGTACAATCGGAGCAGTACACTGATGTCTGCCTTCAAGCATCTAGAGCATCAACAGTTCCTCTATTATGTTATTAAGGAGAAGGGCGAAATCTATAATGCGTTGAAGACGTTCTTTCGAAAAAGAGAGCTTACTCCTTAATCATCAATCCCGTTTCGGTTCACGTAAAGTGAAGCCTGAGCGGGATTTATTCTGTTATAGCTTTCTGGTCAGTTTAACTTCTTTGCCCTAAGGCGTATACTTAAGTCATATCGCTTAGGAGGTTATACCATGAGTTACCAATCGTATTTCGAGAATTTAAGAGAACAGCATTTAAATGAACTACAACAGTTTCTAACTATCCCCAGCATATCGGCTTTGTCTAATCATAAGAACGACATGAATGAGGCTGCACAATGGGTTGCAACTAAATTGGAAGAGGCTGGTCTTGAGCATGTAGAAATTCATCCTACTGATGGCCATCCTATCGTATATGCCGAGCATATCCATGCTCCCGGCAAACCAACCGTTCTTATTTATGGTCACTATGATGTGCAGCCTGTAGATCCGCTCCATCTCTGGGATACACCGCCATTCGAGCCGACTATTCGTGACGGCAAATTGTATGCTCGTGGAGCTACGGATGATAAAGGTCAGCTTTTCTTGCATGTTAAGGCGGTCGAAGCGATCCTTCGCGAAGAAGGCTCCCTTCCAGTAAACGTGAAGTTCTGCATAGAAGGCGAAGAAGAGATTTCAAGTCCTAACTTGCCTGCTTTTATGAAAGCAAATAATGATAAATTGGCAACTGACGCTGTCCTCATATCAGATACATCGCTTCTTGAGAAAGGCAAGCCTGCTATCTCCACTGGATTGCGTGGTCTATGTTCACTTGAAGTGACAGTAACTACTGCCAATACAGATCTTCATTCAGGCACATTTGGCGGTGGAGTTCCCAATGCACTGCATGCGTTGATCTCGCTTCTTAACACGCTGCATGATGACAAAGGACGCGTCTCGATAGAAGGCTTCTACGAAGGTGTTCCAGAGCTTTCACCAGCGATGCGTGAAGAATTCACCAAGCAGAACCATAACGAAGAACAACTAAAGAGTAACCTTGGACTCGATGAACTATACGGTGAAGAAGGTTATTCGTTTGTTGAACGAACTGGTGCTAGACCTACATTGGAGCTCAACGGTGTATACGGCGGTTTTCAAGGCGAAGGTACCAAAACAGTCATTCCAAAAGAAGCTCACGCCAAGATCACTTGCCGCCTCGTAGGTGATCAAGATCCTTCACAGGTATTAGACCGCATAATCGCTCATCTGGAAGCTAATGTGCCTACAGGTGCTAGATTAATTGTTAAGCCAGGCGAGAAGGCTCGTGCGTTTAATATGGAACCATCTAATCCTATTCTGCAGACGGCAGCAGACGCTTACGAGCAAGTATATGGCACTCGCGCCCTCTTCACGAAAGACGGCGGTTCCATTCCGATCGTGGAGACATTCTCCCGCGTTCTTGAGGCTCCTGTCGTCATGATGGGCTTCGGCTTGCCGGATGAGAACCTCCATGCTCCTAACGAGCATTTCAACCTTGAGAATTTCGATAAAGGTTTGTTAACGATTGTCGAGTTCCTGAAACGCTTATAATTCAACAACAGGCAGCCAACGCATCGCAATTGTAGCGGTGAATGGCTGCCTGTTTGTTTCAAATAATAAACGCACTATTACGATTCACCCAAAAATTGATCAATCACTCTCTCCAACGACGGATCATGAGACTTCCCCGGCATCATCTCAATTGCTCCCATCTGATAGCGATTATGATACCATTCTTGATAATATCTAGGTTCCCCTTGTCCCCTTGAAGGAGTCAGAATAAATACAGTTTCTACTGCTGGGATTTCCTTCTCTCTAAATAAAATACCATCTCTATATTTATGCATCTCACCTAATGCGGTACTCAAATTCGACGGTACTCTATACTTTGGATCAAATATGACAATTCCCTCTGAACTTTCAAGAGTAATATCCGGCTCCATTCGCTGGGTGAAGGTGTAAAACTTTTCTGAATTATACTGAAATAATCTTTGATAAAATAATTCGAATCCACCTGTTAGAACTACACGACTCTCTTTATTCTTGGCAAATGACAGGAAGAAACGGTCCTTTGCTGTTTTATACAAATTAGAGGTATTTTTAATTCGGCCTTTCTCCCTCAGCAACCCCAGAATTTTCATATAACACCATATCTCATACAAGGCAAAGGTATCCTTCAAAGGAAACGGATATTCAAAACCAATCTTCTCATTACCATGCTGATAAAGCCGCTCAAACCATTTGTAACACAATCGATAAATCGGATGCTTGCGAAAAATCGTCGATACTCTTAATGGACCTTGATACGAAGTAATCTCTTCAAGAACACTTTGTTTCAACCAGTACCTTACAAGATCTGCATATCTATTTGCCTTTAATGCAACATCGCTTATTCCACAGTTCATATACTTAATAAGCAGCCTTTGAAGATCCATTAGATATCGCTTAATGACTTGGTTCTCATAAAAATTATAATGTTCTGCTCGTATGCAGGTTAACACATTAGCTGGTATCACATTCGTCGGATCTTGACCATAATGTCTCTCCAACCACTGAGTAGTTCGATTATTAACGACTTGTACCTGCTCCCGCTTTAAATAGGTTCCCTGTTCTGATAGTCTCTTTAACGGACTATCAAGAAATCGCCGTATATAAAGGGATACATCCTTGAAATGATGATCTATATAATTCCATTGCGCCCACGAAACATCCCTTGCTCGATCATTCGCACTAATGGATAAATCTAGTCCAGTATGATCAAAGCATAACGCCGCCTCATTCAAAATGTCACTAAGCATAATATCATATTGCTCAGCGGTCATTTTCCGGTCATCCGGGTATACATGGGTTATAAAGATCTGCTGCTCTATAGTAAAGTGCAGTTGCCCGCTTTGAAAGGGGGTCATAAATTGTCCTGTAACCCCTTCCGTTACTTTTCTGTAGGTTAAAGGTATACCATGCATCAGTAAAATGGAGAACTCCGTATGCTCCAAGTGCCATTCATATTCTGTGGCCTCAGTTAAATAAGCATTGCTGATCGAGATCCACTCTTCTCCCGCTTTCCGAACTAAAAAACTATCTCCAAAACTGCGCGGCTCCATAACGAGTGATCTCCTTTTCCATCCTCTTCACGATACTTACGGACACACTTTCCGCTCCAAATTGCATTGTCAGCTCTAGACGGAGCTTTTCTAGCGTATCAGAAATGTCATCGTCTCCACGAAGCTTAGGAAACACTTTTTCAATAATGACTTTCTCAAGTGCCTCATTATCTTTCATCTGAATGCTGACTTCCAATTCTTTGTTAAGCGACAGCTTTAGCAGCATCTCATTCATTGAACGATATCCAAAATGAAGATGGCTTGGCTTCAAGATTGAATGTATTCGGGTCAGGAAATCATATTCCATTTGAAGCTTTAGCTTCACTTCTTCGTTATAACCTTCCCAAAATGTTGGAAAATCCACTTCATTTAATGTCATAACAAATGCGCGGTCAAGCACTTTATCGGAAATCGTATGAGTAGTCTCATCCACATTAACAGTTCCGATGACATATAAATTAGGCGGTATTTTAATGCTTTTCGGAATATCCACAAGATCCGTTTTATTATGCAGCGGGATTTCCCGTCTAGATTCAACACCGCTTAAATAATCGCTGAGATAGTACTCTACGCGTGCCAGGTTCATCTCATCAAGCACGATAAAATGTGGTTTTACACGTTCCTGATGCGCCTTCATTACCATTCTCAAAAATTCGGGCATTACGTAGCGATTTTCAAATGAGCTGTAATAGCCGAATAAAGCACTGCCATCTGTCCAATCCGGCCTTACAGGAATAACAGAGAGATAAGGGTTGTCAGCCTCATATTCCATCCCATACACTGCATTAGCATATAATCGAGCCAATTGCGTTTTCCCTGTCCCAGATATACCGCTTAGAATAACTAAATGTTTGTCATCCAACGCCGTCAAATTCAAATGAAAGTCTCGTATGATTGACATGTGAAAGGTAAACCTGCTGTTGGTAATCAGCTCTAGAATGGATGTAAGATGAAAGCTAGCGGTATACTCCTCTTCTTCCACTTCAAATCCTTCTTCTACTGATTCATCCATACTTACATTCTGCTGCTCCTCTGTTGTCGGCAATTGAAGTTTCTCACTTGCATGTGCAAATAAAAGCGCAGCTGTAATCAATTTATTTTTCACAGCTTGTGCTCCCTCAGTGAAGGTTTTCAAGCCATTATCATATGTACCTACTAAATATTCATTCTCTTTTGCTTGAATGCCATGTTGCTTTAATAAGGCCATTCCTGATTCCAAAATCTCAGCATTATTCAAAGAATGCGTAGCAAATAGTTTACGAATCCACCACGGTTTCTTATCATATTCAAGCAACTGACGTACGTTGGTATAAATATGATTATGACCGTCCAATTGAACAGCCAATACTTGATGAGGTGATTGCTTCTCGTGATATTGATAATAAACCACGTAACCCTTAACAATTAATTGATCCTGATCCTTCAACAAAAATTGTTGCCGGGAAACGCCGGATTTCACTTGCTCTACCGAACTATATTGCAGTTGATACATTTTATGGAATAATAGAACATCTTGTTTTGTATCCTCAGCTTTAATTAGATTTAAAATATGGGCAGCATGGACACTATTCATCTTTTCTTCCTCTAAATACACTCGTACAGGCACCAAGTCATCCCATGCACTTTGTAATTCTTCCAGTAATTTCGCTTCCGACCATTCTCCTTCGAGCGGAAAACATTTTGCAAAATATAAACCCGGTCTCTTGCGGGGTTTGATGCAAGATTTAATAAAATCCTCCAATTGGTTCCGCGTCAATGGCTCTCTAAGAGGAGAACTTTTAGATTGGCTGGAAACGAGTACGTCAATCTCAGGTTTAATCTCTAACAATAGATTATGCAACCGATTGAGGCGAACGGCTTCCCACATTGGGTAAAAATTGCTATCCACCGAAATGGACATCGTTCTCTCCATTCCATTGAATTCTAATGAGAGAGCATTAACCTCAGAATCGCCTATTTTTCTCATTATTTTCAAGAAGTATTTACGACCTATATTGCTGTCCGTCTTTTGTTCTGCCGTTTTAGGGTTCAACGCATCATGATAGGTCGTCGTTAATGTCACCCCATATGTATGAAGAGATAAGTTAGTATCGTTAAAGCCGTCCATAAATTGTTGCATGATCGGCTTTATTGGTGTTTCAATCTGCTCCAATACAGCTTGGCATCTTTCATGAGTGACGTTATGATCAAATATCGTTTGATAGTTACCGAGATTAACCATACTTGTATCTCCTTTTCGTTCAAAATTCCGGTTCAATCGGTTTGATAATTTACTCTTGATTTCTTCAAATAATAGGTTTACCTGTTCATTCGTATCTTTCTGCCAAGGATTGTTTTCCCCTCTATTTTTATAATGCACCATCATAAAATGATTGCGATCTGCCCCAGGAAAATAGTGAAGGAGCATTCTTATCCCTTCTATTTTAGCTTCCTGCAGTTTTCCTGCTATCTTTCTTTCGATAAGAAGTCTTTCTTCCATTAATCGAACCTCATACTGAACTTCACCAAGCTGGTCTACATCCTTCACAGTAAGGATATAGTACCTTGTTGGTGTACCGCTAATATATTCTTCCTTAACTATACTTCTCTCTAATTCTTCATTATCTATGAATGGTATTGTCATCATATTTCCTTCCACAATAAGGTTTTGTAATTATTATCCTTCCATTGTAAGTCAATGATTATATTTTTCAAGATCCATTGAACGTTAATTGTGCTCTGACCTAACGATGATGTAAAATTAGTTTACACAGACAAACTGGAGGAAACCATTATGTCATCCCTAGAAATTGACCGCATCAACGAACAGTTGCCTCTTTGGGTTGAAAATAGTCGAATGCTCTCCGCTCATGGTAAGGTTGCTTCGTACATTCCTGAGTTGTCGAAATTCCCTAAGGAAGCATTGGGTATTCATATATTGGATGCGAATGCACACTCGATCACGGCAGGCGACTGCCAGCTTTCTTTTACCATGCAAAGCATTTCGAAGGTGTTCACACTCATTCTTGCATTGATGGATAATGGTGAAGCAGTCGTGTTTGATAAGGTTGGAATGGAGCCTACTGGAGACAACTTTAATTCTATGCTGAAGCTGGAGCTGGTGCAGCCGGGAATTCCTTTCAATCCACTAATCAATGCTGGTGCCATCGCTATCTCCTCGCTAATCAAAGGAGACACTTCTGAGCAAAAATCCGCTCGAGTTCTTCAGTTTTTCCGAGCTCTGGCGAATAATGATACGCTCACCTATGATTTAGACGTCTATCGCTCTGAGTCCGAGACAGCCAATCTCAATCGTTCAATGGCTTATTTCTTGAAGGATAATGGTGTACTTAATGGAAGTGTAGAAGAGGTGCTTGATGTCTACTTCCGTCATTGTTCCATTAGTGTCAACTGTGCTGACTTGGCTCGAATGGCCTTAGTACTTGCACATAACGGAACAGACCCCATTACAGGAGCATCCCTGATTCCTCGTCGGTATGTCCAAATTGCTAAGACGTTCATGATTACATGCGGGATGTATAACGCTTCGGGGGAGTTTGCAATTCAAGTCGGTTTACCTGCGAAAAGCGGGGTTTCAGGAGCAATCTTAACTTTAGTGCCTGGAAGATATGGGATAGGTATCGTTGGTCCAGCCTTAAACCCCAAAGGAAATAGTATTGCTGGCGTGCATCTATTAGAAATTTTGTCTCAAGAATTCGATTGGAGTTTATTCTAGGCTTAAAGTTCCAGTTTGCAGGCACTACCCCTCGAATCTTTGAATTGAGACAGCACCTTATATAACTCAAGCGCGGTGGCTTGCATATCCTGGCTGCCGCTATAGATCGAATTAACCAGCAAGGTATCTGCTTGTTGCTTCAGAATGGCCATACCCTGCTCATCCTCGTTATTCTCAAATAGCTCCATCGCTTTGTCCACAACTGAGTTCGTCTCATCTAGCTCTGGCAATTCCTCATTTTGTCTCATTTGCATACACCTCCATAATCTTTACCGCCCTATTATAGCACCCGCTTCTGACAACAAAATGAAAGATAATTAACAATAAATAGATGTCGAGCTTTATACAAACATGGAAAATATGGTCAATTGCCTTTATAATAATCTCTGTTGGTATTCATTTCCTAGGAGGATCTTTATTTGAATAATAACCATTCAGAACCCCACTACAACCTTCCAGACCCTCAACCGCCTTACCCGCAAAAAAGTAATGGAAAAGCGGTTGTCGCACTCGTATTAGGTATCTTATCCATTGTTTTATCGATTATTTTTTTCGTTTTTCCTTTTATCGGGTTATTTTTAGGCATTCCCGCTATTATTCTCGGTGCAATAGCGCTTAAAGAAACCACAAGATCTGGCGAACAAGGACGCGGCTATGCAATAGCTGGTCTTGTATGCGGGATTATCGGAACGTTGTTATGTATTATCGTAATCCTCTTTATTGTTATTGCTTATATGAGCTTTGGATCAGTTAATGTCTCCCATTCCTAATTAAATATATATCCTCAAAAAAAGTCCCACAGTCACTTCGACTGTGGGACTTTCACTATCTTAATTCTCGCGCATGAATTCCTCTAGATCTTTATCCGCTTTGTTCTGATTGCATAAATTGCAAGCACATACACAATTATCGGGAGTCGTATGGCCGCCTTTGGCCCTTGGCAGCATATGATCGATCGTGTCCCCATATTGTCCGCAGAAGTAACAGGTGTAATGATCGCGAGTTAATATATGTTTACGGAAATCTCGATTACTGAATAATCGGCGAATCGTATGCCGATTGACGATGACAGCAGCCTTTTCTTTCACAAGTGTAATCGCAAGCTCCTGATCGATCTCCTGATACCATCTCCGGCCTTTATCCGTCTTCCCGCGCATCCATATCGTACCTTGCCTCGTTGGCCTCAGATACGAAACATCTGTTGGCGAATGATTAGAAGGCTTCGGTAATGGACGAGGCTTGACCGGACGCGAAGGCGACTTCGCCCTCGGACGCTTCACCTCCTGAACAGAGTCCGCAATCGGTGTTGATTGTGGAAGTGTCGCTGGGATCTGTACCGGTGCTGATGCTGGAACTGACCGCTTTGATTTGCGGCATGACCGACATGCGCCGCGCCTGGACAGCGCTCCAGAACGTCTTCCTGTTCTGCGCAGAAACTCAGTCAGCGGTCTTTGCTCTTGGCAATGTACACATTGTTTATGGGGAGGTTGTTGAATATCACTCATCGCAATTATAGCTTCATTCGGTAAATCGGCTTATTCTCTAAACCCCGAATGAACGGAGTCCAAGGCTCTGACTCTGGTGTAGTGTCCAGCGCATCCTCCACCATCTGCAGCTTGGCATCCATCGCATCGATGTGATGCAGCGCAACAGCTTCTGCTGTTTGCGGTTGAACCGGACTGCCCCATTCCCCCAAATTATGATGGGACAGTATTAAATGCTGAAGACCAAGCACCTTCTCGGATTGCAGATTGATATCACAACGTATCGCTGCCTCGGTAACCCAAGTGGATGCAATCGAAATATGCCCCATCAGCTTACCCTGCAAGCTGTAATCAGACACAATGCCGAGCTGTGAGATCATTTCTTCAGGCTTGGCGATATCATGCAGGATGATGCCTGCCTTAATGAAGTCCGCATTTAAGAATGGACGTTGCTTGCAAATGAATTCACCAATTTCCAGCATCCGAACAATATGATAAGCCAATCCGGCGAAATAGGCGTGATGATGCATCTTAGCGGCTGGGTAATGCGTCAGCTTTTCCTCTACTTTGGACACACAATAGGTGACGATCGTTCGAAGCTCTTGATCAACAATGCTATCCTTAGCCTGATTAATCATATGAATAAGATCAATCGGCGCGATCGGTGCGGAACGAATAAAATCAGTTAAGTTAACGCCATCTTCCTCAGTCACTTTCCGCAGGCGTGAAATTTTAATTTGCAGCTTCTCGCGGTAAGTATGAACGACACCTTGCACCTTCACCAATCCCATTGGGAAGAAGGTCTCTTTGTCGGTCGTTGTAACATCCCAATACTTAGCCGATAATTGCCCGCTAGAATCACATAATACGATATCAAAATAGTCCTTAGGAGTTGTTCCGTTCGTTTGTTTCACTTCCAGCTCCTTCAATAAATAGTAGCCGTTGAAGTCATCTTGATTGACTAGCTGTTTAATTAACGTCATTGTCATTCCTCTCTCCACGAATAGGATACAACTATTATACAGGATAAGGATGAGTAAACGTTAACAAACACATCATATTGGATTAAAAAAGAACCTTCCACTCCACTGAGAACGTGGTTTCGGAGGTTCTTGTACAGCTCTATCCTCTACAAACATGCGCTTTACGAAATTCCAGCGGAGTCTTCCCTGTCGACTTTTTAAACGTATTACTGAAATAGGCTATATCATTATAGCCTAGCCGCTCAGCAATCTCCGATATTCGGAGAGAGGTTCTGACGACAAGCATTTTAGCCTCCTCCATCCGAACTGAAACCACATAATCAACAAATTTACTGCCGGTCTGCTGTTTAAAATATTGGCTGAGGTAGCATGCATTCAGATGCACCTTGGCTGCCACTTCCGTTAGACTGACTTCACATGGCTGACTTTCACGAATAATTTGAATAACCTGCTCAATGGTCGACTTGTGATGAGTATCCTCGGTTCCGGTTATCTCTGCAACCTGAGCTCGCTTCCTATTGTCATCCATCCATTTACTAAGGCATTCGGTCATCTCTTCTATCTCAACGGGCTTCAATAAATAGTCGATTACACCACAGCGCATCGCTTTGCGTGCAGTCTGAAAGTCATCATGACCGCTAATGAATATGACCGGTGGTCGATTAACAAGTGTTGCTATTTGCTCTACAAATGATAGACCGTCCATTACAGGCATTCTGACATCAGCCATGACAAGATCAGCTTCATTATTTCGCAGCCAGTCGAATGCTTCGAGACCATTGGTGCATTCTTTCACGATATGGAATGGAAGTCCGGTCTGTTGGAGAACCTCTCTTAACACAACACGCACCCAACGCTCATCTTCAACGAGAAGCACCTTATACATAACGCTCTCCTCTCTCCTGACGAATATCATTCGGCTTTGCCTTTACCATCGGAAGGGTTAGCTTTACTGATGTACCTGTACCATATCTGCTCTCAACCTTGAGCCCATACTGGTCGCCGAATAAATGCAAGATCCGCCTATGGACGTTAATGATGCCAATATGAGCGCCTCCATCCATCACATCTTTCTCTCGAAGATCCTGATTGATGGAAGCCATTTTGTCAGGAGAAATCCCTGCTCCTGTATCTTCAATATATACTTCATAGCTGCCGCCTCCATCATAGGAAGCGCTAATATTGATCTTCACTTGATCAGCCCCGGGCTCCATTCCATGAATTACACAGTTCTCGACAATCGGCTGCAGAGAGAATTTCACTATCCCTTTGTCAAGTGCCCAGTCTGGCACATCGAAGCGATAATCCAGCTTATCCTCAAAGCGGAACTTTTGGATTTTCAAATACATCTCACAGATCGTCAGCTCCTCACGCAACGAAACGATTGGAGAAGCGTTGTTCAGGTTATAGCGCAGCAAGCGAGCAAGCGAGGACGCCAATGTAGCGATGTCTCCCATGCCTTGCTCCAGCGCCATGCCTCGCACTGTTTCTAAAGAATTGAACAAGAAATGCGGATTGATTTGCGACTGGAGCACCTTCAGCTCGGTTTCTTTTTGACGCAGCGACAAATCTGATTCTCTTAGCTTGGATAAATAAATTTCATCCATTAGAACTTGCAGCTTCTCAACCATCTGATTGAAATCACTTGCAAGATAGCCAATTTCATCACCTGAATCAACCGTCGCCCTAGCTGAGAAATCGCCATCCTTCACCCGCTTCATGAAAAATTGCAATTTGCGTATGGGACCAACAATACTCGTCGCAAACCCAATAGCTAATAAATACGCGATCAACAAAGTGATGAGTACCGTCAACCAAATCGTATGACCGATATAATTGACTCCTTGATTTAATTCCTCATTCGGCATAATCGTAACGAGATGCCAGTTCAAATACGCGGAACGACTAAAGGTATAGAATGGAGCCTTCTTTGTCTGAAAATAACCGTTATTATGCTCCAGCATCCAATCTATATGTTGAAAATTCGCCTCTTGCCTTAGATTGGCTTGATCAGGATGGTAGACATATCGACCATCTGCATCCACTATGGCCATGTAGCCGGATCGCCCAATCGAAACTTTATCAGCAATTTCTTGAATTCTTTTCAAATTGACATCCATAATGAGCAAGCCTGCTGGTTCCAGTGTCTGAGGATCAATCACCCGTTTCACAATAGAGATAACAGGCTCAGACCGGTCTCCAATCGTTAATAACCGGCTCATCAGTACGATATCTCCATTCGAAGGAATACTCTCAGCACCATACCGCTTGCGCATTTCGTCAAAGTTGTAAGCGTATCCAGTCGAGACGGTATCAAAGATCGCGATTCCATCCAACACCAGTGTAATTCTGGACAAATCGGAACGAGAATACGCGGTATCCTTAAATAACTGGATTATACGCGGCTTGATTCCACTTTCTACTACTTCCTTCTCGCTATTCATCAGAAGCAGGTTTTTCATCTCAGGCTGATTCAACATTTTAATCGAATCAATCTCAAAGTCTCTAATATAATATTCGATATGCGATTTAACCTGTTCAATAATTTGCCAACTGCTCTGGCTGGACTCCTCTCGCAGCACGGCTGATGATTTGCTATAGGAGATCATACCTACAATGGATAAGGGGAGAATGACGAGCGTACCTAGGAAAACAAGCAATTTAACCGAAAGCGGCCGATCTCGAAGGAATAGCATGCGTTGGATAATCTGCCACAGCTTCAACGCTTTGTTGCGATGCATGTGAATGGCCTCCTAGGTATTGCTTCTCTTTTATTTATGATGTTCGCCATACACTCGTCATTTCCTCTCCCCTATATCATGGATAAAGAAGGAGACCATCACGGTCTCCTTCTATTATTTACTTAGCCTTCTCGATTGCATCAAGAAGATCGCCGTAATCAACACGATACTTATCAATAACTGGCTTAACCAGATCCTGCCATGGCTTAAGGTCAGTCACTTCTGTAATCGTTACGCCTGCTGCTTTAATTTTCTCCTCCGAATCCTTCTCGAATCGCTCCCACTCTGCTCGTTGCGTCGCAACCGACTCTTGTGCAGCTTCACTTATAATTTTCCGATCTTCTTCAGACAACTTATCCCAAGTGATCTTACTGATTAATAATGTTTCCGGAACACGTTGATGGCGATCTAGAATGAGATGCTTCGCTTGCTGATAATGATTGGATGTGAAATAGCTCGGATAGTTGTTCTCAGCAGCATCAATAATGCCTGTTTGGAGGGCACTGAATACTTCGCCGTATGGCATTGGAGTCGCGTTGGCTCCAAGTGCTTCCATCAGATCGATATTCACTTTATTCTGAATAACACGAATCTTTTGCCCCTTCAAATCTGCAATACTTGTAACCGGCTTGTTGGAGTAGAAACTGCGTGCTCCAGAGCTGTAATAAGCCAATCCCTTCATCCGTGAGGACTCCAAACTATCAAGGAGCTTTTTGCCATCCTCACCCTCTAAGAACTTCCACATATGCTCATCATTATCGAAAATATACGGCAGGCTGAATACCTCGTATTGCTTGTTAAAGCCGCCAAGCGCCCCTGTGCTAACCCGTGTAAATTCAATAGCGCCTAACTGAACCTGTTCAATAACCGCTTTCTCTTCACCAAGCTGAGAAGAAGGAAACACTTCAATTTTAATTCTGCCGCCAGACTTTTCATTCACCAGCTCTGCAAACTTCAAATCACCAACGACAGTCGGATAATCTGGGGGATGGGTGTCAGATAGACGGAACGTATACTTTGGTCCTTCTGATTTCTTACCGTCACTAGATCCGGAAGGATCAACGTTCGTCTCCATCGTATTTTTACTGCATCCAACTAATAAAGCACTCATTAACGCCATTGTTAAAATAATAGATAGCAGTATTTTCTTCCTCATCTTCTTGTTCGCCCCTTTATTATAATTGGCTGTTTGCACATCTTAATCGTAATGGGAAAGCGCATACATTCATATAGATTGATTTTATGAATATTTGTAATTTCTTTGGTTGCCTAATGTGAAGATGAATATCTTCTTTTATTGAACTAGATTAGGCAACCACATGACAATGCCCGGTATATAGGTCAGTATAAGCAATACGATACATAATACGTAGAAGAAAGGCATCATCGCTTTAGTCGCCTGAGAGATTGATATATTCCCAATGGCAGCTCCGACGAATAAGACGGTTCCTACCGGCGGAGTTAGAAGCCCTATCCCAAGATTCAACATGAGAATAATACCGAAGTGCACAGGATCCATCCCGATTGATGTGACAACTGGCAATAAAATAGGGGTCATAATTAGAATGAGCGGTGCCATATCCATTGGTGCCCCTAATAGCAGTAATAACACGTTAATGATGAGCAAAATAATGATCGGATTATCCGAAACAGTCAGCATCCAATCGGTTATCATGGACGGCACCTGCAAGAAAGCAAGCACCCAGCTGAACGCTGCAGAAGCAGATATGAGGAACAATACCATGGAGACCGTTCGGAATGTACGTTTCATAATAACCCACATTCGGCTGACTGGTATATCCCGATAGATAAAGAAAGTCAGAATGAAAGCGTACAAACATGCTATCGCTCCGCTCTCTGTTGCAGTGAACCATCCAGTAAAGATACCGCCTAGAATAATAACAGCAGTCAGCATCGACATAAAACCTTCGAATAGAATACGGGGAATATCTTTGCGTGCGACCGCTTCCCCCTTCTCATAACCGCGTTTGACAGCAAACACATAGCTCGTTGCCATCAATGACAAGCACAGCAATATCCCTGGTATAATTCCTGCGAGAAAGAGGCTTACAATCGATACTCCGCCGCCTGCAGCGAGTGAGTACAACACTAAGTTATGACTTGGCGGTACGACCACCCCTTGAATAGCTGCTGACACGGTAACCCCAACCGAATAATCAGTGTCATAGCCCTTCTTCTTCATCGCCGGAATCATAATCGAGCCTACGGAAGAGACATCCGCTACCGCAGATCCCGATATATTGCCGAAGAACATACACGCGACACAGTTCACCATCGCCAATCCTCCGCGTATGCCTCCAACAAACAACATCGCCAAATTAATGATCCGCAAAGCCATTTTTCCCTCGCTCATAATTTGTCCCGCTAATATAAAGAACGGTATGGTCAAGAGCGAGTAGGAGTTCATCCCTTGAATCATCGTCTGTCCAATCGTTGCAAGCGGAACCTTCAAATAGAGAACGGTCAGAATGGATGATACGGCTAGACCAAGTGAAATCGGAAAGCGAAGAATAATGAAGAGAATAAAGCTTCCTGCTAGAATCCATACGGCTATTCCTGTGTCTGCCATTACTCATGCCCTCCTATGTTTGTGTGCCTTCTTGTGTCTATACCGATTAGCTGCAGGAAGGAGTAAATGCAGACCAGTACACCTGTGATGGGCATAACTACGTAAAGCAGACTGTTCGGCAATCCTGTTGCGGGCAATTCAGATTCATTCATTATTTTCGTAAAGTCCCAACCGTAATAGACTAAATAACCGCCAAATGAAAAAATCGTACAATAAATGACTTTGTCCAACACCAGATTAAACGGCTTGGGCAGCTTAGCTGTGAACGAATCAATCCCCAAATGCAGCTTTTCTCGGAAACCAAAAGCAATACCAAGAAATGAGAACCATACCATTAACAGCAGCGTAATCTCTTCCGAGCCATGGAAGACAAAACGGAATACTTTGCGTGTAAAAACCTGTACGGTTACGATGATAATCATCGTTATCAGCCCTACTAAGGTCGCCGATTCTAAAAAAGAATCGATAGCAAGCACCATTTTTTTAAGCGTTTTCATTTACGGTTTCAGTCCTCCTTCGCTACTTGTCTTTGCTGTATGCACTCATTGTAGCTCCAGAAATCAATCAACCGTTTGCTAGTCATTTTATTTTTTTTTGTGTTTTTTTTAGGAATATAGGAATTGAAGGGACATTCTCTAATCACTGCGTTACAATGCCAGTATAGGAAGAGGAGGGGCTGGAAATGAGTAACCTGAACGTATGGGAAGCGGCTGAGCCTGGTGTGAAGCGATGTATTAAACAAGCAGACGGTACCTTAATGATGATGGAGGTTCATTTTGAGCCGGGAGCTGAAGGCTATGAGCATAGTCATGCACATGAGCAGATGAGTTATTGCTTGAAGGGATCTATCCGGTTCCGTATTGACGGGGTTGAGACAGTTATCGTACAAGGTGAAACGATCTATATTCCAAGCCATGCCAAACATGGCGTTACGGCACTCGAAAGCTCCGCTTTGCTAGACGTATTCACACCTATACGAGAAGATTTATTGAAGCGATAAGTCATCTTGCAGCAAATAAGATCAGCCTGACGAGTGAATGACACCCATCTGGCTGATCTTTTGTTATTACAATTCTATTCTCACTGATTTTTTCATAACAGATGTTCGTAGGTAAGAGTACAACAGGGCAAATCCGACTACACCCGCCAATGCCATCCCACTGCTTAGCAAGTACATCGATTGGGGACCTGCATTTTGGAACATCCATCCCCCGATGAAACCAGCTGCAATGCCGGACAAACCGCCCCAAGTAAGGGCATAGACAGCTTGACCCGAAGCGCGGAATTCGGCAGGTACAATTAAGGCGGTTAGCTGTGTACCGATATAATAATAGGCTCCGAACGTCAAGCAATGAATCGTCTGGATGAAGATAACCTGCATGGCATGATCCGCACCGGACATGAGCAGCCAGCGAAGAGTGTACAACACACTTACAACTATAAGACATAGCACCATCATCCGAAGATTCTTCTTCAAATAGCGGTCAAGCAATAGAAAGACCGGAATCTCAAATATGGAGGAGAAGAATGTCGACCAGCCTATCAGCTTCGTATTGCCTCCTAATTCTACTATATACAGCGCTACGAAAGTCGTATTCATAGAGTTTGGAATCGAGATGACTAATCCTATAAGCAGAAACAGTAGAAAAGGCCGATTGCTGAACATCGAGCGATAATTCAATTTGCTCGACCCGCCTGTTGCTGCAACGGCACCGCTTGGAAGGGTGAAAGCAAGGCCGATCGCGACCAGCATCATTACACTATAGACGATCCACAGTCTCTCAATACCGATTTGACCGATAACTGGCCCTGTTGCCACTGCAAGTACAGCCCAGCCAAGTGAGCCCCATAACCGAAACGCACCGAATTTATAGCGGGTTCCTTCAATACTATTCAGAATTAAACTATTGGATTGTGAAAACAAAGGCATCTGAAAGAAGAAAAATAGAACCATGCTTGCATAGATAAGTGTATACGAATCTGCTAGAAACACGAGTTGCATGACAAGCAAATTTCCGATTAGCATTGTAATCAGAATTCGTTTGATATTGTGCAGCCGATCACTCAAGTAACCCCATAAAGGATTAGCAATAATAGAGACGATCGGACCTCCCGCCATCAATGCACCAATCTCTAGTGTGGACATGCCAGTCGATTGCAAATAGAGTGCAAAAAAAGTGCTGAATATCGCAATAGCGCCATAGGAGAAAAAACTAAATGCCTTTATATAATGAAACTTCCTGTTGTCCGTCGAACGACTATCCATCCACTTATACGCTAACGGCAGACGTTTTAGAGCTTTCTACTACTTCCTCTGCAGTCACTTCACGTCCTAGTTTGTCTGATAGGTAGATCCCTTCACTTATGAGCATTGTACGAAGTGCAATTTGCGCTGTCGGCAGCAATGGCACACGTCCTTGCAAAGCAGCAATCCAGTGATGCTGCGATGAATCATAGGCATCCTCATTCTCACGAAGGCGATGCCAGCGAATATCCATCATATCGAGATCTAGTGTACTGTCCATGTCCATATCACAGACGGTATTGTGGAAGCTGAATGGCTTCGCATTCGCTCCTTCTTGACCATTCGGCAAGCGAATGCCGCCCTTGGAGCCAGAGATGCTGCTTCCTTCGAAGCCGCCCTGATGAACAGCCCAAGCTTCAATAATATCGAGTGTCATACCGCCTGTGAAGCGGATGAACCCGGCAGCAAGCTCCTCCACATCAAATCCGCTGCGCTCTCGTCTTTCCTCCAGCATGTCAATCTCTTGATATAGCTTACCAGATATTCGTTCTACATTAGGGTTGCCCAGCAGATAGAGCAGCTGTGAAATATGATAGACACCCATATCGAGCAAAGCGCCTCCAGCAGCCGTTTCTTTCTTCGTAAAATAAGGCGTCCCATAGCCGTCAACGAATGGGCGGTTTCTTCTGCGGAAGCCAGTCGAGCGAGCATGATACAGCTTGCCGAGCATCCCGCCATCGATCAGCGTCTTAGCTGCTTTTGTCTCTTTTCTGTACAATGTACCTAACTGTACATGTAGATGCTTGCCATTTGTCTCGGCAGCTTCAAGCATTTGCAATCCATCAATGTAAGTGCCTGCAATCGGCTTTTCACAATAAACATGCTTGCCCGCTTGAAGAGCAGCGATTGTCACCGGAGCATGGAAATTGTTATGCAGACATACGTCCACTGCATCTAGATCATCTCTTTCCAGCAGGCTTCGGAAGTCCGAGTATACTTGCGGAATTTGATATTGCTCAGCAACTCGCCTTGCTTCAGCTTCGTTAACATCACATACCGCTATCAGCTCCGCACCTGGGATGCTTTTATATTGCTCGATATGCATCTTGCCGATTTGTCCGACCCCAATAATGCCGATTTTAATCGTTTTCGTTTCCATTATGCATCTCTCCCCTGTTGGTCAGCCTCATCTACAAGCAGCTTTTTCACCATGCCGATTAATCTTTCCGTTTCGATATATTGATTGCGAGGCGCGTTATGCTCAATTCCCCAGTAGCCTTTATATCCAGCCTGCTTCATTGTTCTTATCGTCTCTATTGCCTGATCGGATACAGCCGTATCAGCGTCGAAATGGGTATGGTAAGCCCAAGGTGCAACTAGTCTATCGCCCTCTTCTTGATCCGCCCTCCATCTGCCAAGATGGACAAGAAAGCCAAAAGCAGGATGATCGACAGCTTCTGCTAGCCGTTTCATCTCTCGCGGCAAAAGTGATGCACCCATATGATTCTCTGGTCCAATCCGGAATCCATTGTTAGCAGCAAAATCTGAGAACTCCCGATATCTGCTCACTGTGTACTCGAATTGCTCGTCGCTCATCGTTTGAAACTCGGTATAGGTTCCACCCGTATCGATTCGGACCGTTTCTGCTCCGAGAATGACCGACGCCCGCAAATGAAGCAAGGCATTATCATATAAATGCTTGCGCATATCAGGATCCGGGTCCCATAAATGAGCACCGTCAATCGCAAAATTGATAACTCGCAGCTCTTTTTCATCGAGCGCTTCTTTAATTTTGTGAATATAGCTCTCCTCAACGAGCTTCATCACCGGCTTACTTCCTCGATCGATGAAGAAACCATTCCACAAGTCAGCCACATCTAATCCATATCGGTATTTAACCGTTTCCAAATAACCAAAGACATCCATTTTACCTTCCAAATACATGTTATTAAACGAATAGCTTCCAATTGAAATATTCAAGATGAAGTCACCTCTCCCAGCCGTCATGTCTATCCAACTTCATTATAATCCTCGATTCCTAACGTTCAGGGGCAATTTCTTCTAATAAATGGGGGAAATTTCTATTGAGTTAAAGCATCTGTATGTATAGCCTATTTGTCATAACTATTTTGAAACTAAACGCATAGGCAGCGAATTATGTTAGAATAATGCCGAAATGGGCAGAATAATGATTGATATAGATGTCGAATTCGCATTTAATAGCGGAATCAATCTGTTTTCAAGATAGTATTGATACATAATATCTATTTAAGTTATATGGTACCTTTATAATATAATGAATCTATATGAAAGTTCTATTCCGTCCATGAACTTCAAAATCCGTAAGGCGGAGGTATGAGTCAATGTCATCTGGAAATGAACACACGCAAGATCCTTGGGTATCCTATTATGGTCCCAATCTTGGTTATGTCCAAGAACAATACGAAATGTACAAGCAAAATCCTGATTCGGTAGTGCTCGAATATCGCGAGCTATTTGCTCGTTATGGTGAGCCGCCTCAATACGCTCAACAACAAACCGGGACTATTAGTCAGTCCGCTAACGCAACCCAAATCGATGCTAAGGTGCTGCAAAATCTTGTAGCCGCAGGCAAGCTGGTTTGGAATATTCGTGCGTTCGGACATTTGGCTGCTAATATCGATCCACTTGATATTGGGCCCAAAGCAAGTACGCGCATGCTTGATCTCGAAACTTACAAGCTGACACCGGAAGATCTGGTTACTTTGCCAGCTGAGTTGGTATGGACGCATGCTCCTTCTAACATTCCTAATGCACTGGTTGCAATTGAAAAATTGCGCAAGGCTTACAC
The DNA here is from genome assembly GCA_048976605.1 of Pristimantibacillus sp. Classification (GTDB taxonomy): domain Bacteria; phylum Bacillota; class Bacilli; order Paenibacillales; family Paenibacillaceae; genus Pristimantibacillus. The sequence continues at coordinate 116,310 of JBHGUX010000018.1, forward strand.
GGGTACGATCGCTTATGAATTTAGTCATGTTCATAATGAAGAAGAACGTGCTTGGCTGAAACAACGTGCAGAGAAAGATATTCCGCTGTCTTCTCTAAATACAGAAGAACGCAAGAAGCTATTGACCAAGCTGTTCGAGGCTGAACAATTCGAAGATTTCCTACAGCGTACCTTTGTTGGACAGAAACGCTTCTCCGTAGAAGGCAATGATGTGCTTGTCGCACTCGTTGATCAAATGGTGCATGAATTGTCCAACGACGGTGTAAGCCACATTCTAATGGGCATGGCGCATCGCGGTCGTTTGAATATTTTGGCCCATGTGCTTGGCAAGCCATACAGCAAAATTTTCTCGGAATTCCATCATTCTCCGAACAAGAAATTGATTCCGTCCGAAGGTTCCATCGGTATTAACTATGGTTGGACTGGCGACGTGAAATATCACTTAGGTGCGAACCGTTCGTTCAAAACCGGTGAAACCGTAGAAACAAAAATTACACTAGCGAACAATCCAAGTCACTTGGAGTTCGTTAACCCTGTAGTCGAAGGCTTCACGCGCGCAGCGCAGGAAGATCGTACGAAACCAGGATACCCTGAGCAAAATCTCGATTCCGCTGCATCGATCATTATGCACGGTGACGCCGCTTTCCCTGGTGAAGGTATCGTAGCAGAGACGCTTAACATTGCTCAATTGAAAGGCTTTACTCATGGTGGTACACTTCATATTATCGTGAATAACCGCATTGGCTTCACAACGGAGAGCCACGACTCCCGTTCGACTCACTATGCGAGTGACGTAGCTAAAGGATATGAAATACCAATCGTTCACGTTAATGCTGATGATCCAGAAGCGGTAGTAGCTGCTGCTCGTATGGCTAGTGAATATCGTACAAAATTCAAGAAGGACTTCCTTATCGATTTGATCGGCTATCGCAAATACGGTCATAACGAAACAGATGATCCAGAAACAACACAACCGCTTATTTACAAAAAAGTAAAAGCTCACCCTACTGTAAGCCGTATCTATACGGATAAACTTGTTGCAGCAGGTATTATCACTGAAGCTGAAGCTGAGGGCTTGAAACAAGAAGTCATCGGTCGTCTGAAATCTGCTTATGATGAAGTGAAGCAACGGGAAGGCAAAGAGCCTGTTCACCAAACAGTCGGAATGCCTGTTGAGCGCGAGTTCGGTGCTGCTGTAACAGCAGTTCCAGTAGAAACTTTGCGTGAAATTAATAGTGAATTGCTCCGCTGGCCGGATAAATTCACCGTATATCCTAAGCTTCAACGTATATTGGAGCGTCGCGCTACTGCACTGAATGATGGTGAGAAGCTGGATTGGGGTCATGCCGAAACGTTGGCATTCGCAACTATCCTTGCTGACGGCAAGCCAATACGTCTCAGCGGCCAAGATGTTGAGCGTGCAACATTCGCTCATCGCAACCTTGTTTTGCATGATGCTGAAACTGGCGATACGTTCAGCCCGCTGCATCAACTGCCGCAAGCGAAGGCATCCTTCGCTATTCATAACAGCCCATTGTCCGAAGCAGCTGTACTTGGCTTCGAATATGGCTATAACGTACATGCTCCTGAAACACTTGTTATTTGGGAAGCACAATACGGTGACTTTACGAACGTGGCGCAAGTTCTTCTTGACCAGTTCATCTCAGCAGGCCGTTCCAAATGGCAACAGAAGTCCAGCTTGGTCATGATGCTTCCACATGGTTATGAAGGCCAAGGACCAGAGCATTCAAGCGCTCGTCTGGAACGTTTCCTTCAATTGTCTGGTGAAGAGAACTGGACAGTAGCTAACTTGTCTAGCGCTGCACAATATTATCATATCCTGCGTCGCCAAGCTTCGATTACAGAAAGTGAAGCTGCTCGTCCGCTTATTCTTATGGCGCCGAAGAGCTTGATTCGTAATCCGCGTGTCGCATCGACGGTTGCCGAGCTTAGCGAAGGTTCATTCCAGCTCGTCATTGAGCAGCCTGGTTTAGGTGCTCATCCTGACCGTGTAGAACGTCTTGTTCTATGCACAGGCAAAATCGCAATTGATCTTGAAGAAGCGATCGAGAAAGATGAGCAAAACATGGATTGGCTTCACGTCGTTCGTGTCGAGCAGCTGTATCCGTTCCCTGAGAAGGAAATCGCAGCTATTCTAGAGCGTATGCCTAATGTGAAGGAAATCGTGTGGGTACAAGAAGAACCACAAAACATGGGTGCGTGGAGCTTCGTAGAGCCTCGCATTCGCAAAATTGCATCGAATGGAGCAAGCGTAAGCTACATCGGCCGTCCAGAGCGTTCCAGTACGGCGAGCGGCTTCCAGCAAGTTCACAGCTTTGAGCAACAGCATATTATTTTGCAAACATTGAAATTCAGTCCGTCATTAACATATAACACAGGGAGGTAGTCCTAAGTGCAACAGATTATAGTACCCGCTATGGGTGAATCAATTACAGAAGGTACGATCTCGAAATGGGTTGTTAAAGTAGGTGAGTCCGTTAAGCAAGGGGACGTACTTCTAGAGCTTGAAACTGACAAAGTAAACATTGAAATCGCTGCTGAGCAAGACGGCGTCCTTCAAGAAATTATTCGCAACGAAGGCGACAACGTACAAATTGGTGAAGTAATCGGCAACATCGGAGTTGGCGGCGGCGCAGCTGCTGCTCCAGCTCCAACACCTGCTGCTGAACCTGCGAAAGCTGCAGCTGCTCCAGCAGCACCTGCACAACCTGCAGCAGCACCAGCTGTTGACAGCAAAGAAGTTTCGGCTTCGCCGGCTGCAAGAAAACTTGCAAGAGAAAAAGGCATTGATCTAACACAGGTTCTAAACCGTGTGAATTCGGATGATGTACGTTCGTTCGGACAACAGCCAGCTCCTGCAGCTCAACAAGCTGCTGCGCCTGCTGCTCCAGCTAAGCCTGCTTTCACTTCGAACAAGCCTTATGAGCGCACGAAGATGTCTCGTCGTCGTGCAACTATCGCTAATCGTCTAGTAGAGGCACAAAGAACTGCAGCTATGCTCACAACCTTTAACGAGGTTGATATGACAGCCATTATGGATGTTCGCAAACGCCGCAAACAATCCTTCCTAGAGAAACATGAAGTTGGTCTTGGATTCATGTCCTTCTTCACTAAAGCAGTTGTTGGCGCTTTGAAAGAATTCCCGCTTCTTAACGCAGAGATTGACGGCGGAGACATCATTGCCAAACAATATTACGATATCGGTATTGCCGTATCTGCGAAAGAAGGCTTGGTCGTTCCAGTCGTTCGTGATGCTGACCGCCTAAGCTTCGCTGAGATTGAACGTCAAATCGTCGATCTTGCAGGCAAAGCTCGTTCAAACTCACTAGGAGTTGCTGATCTGCAAGGTGGAACATTCACGATTACGAACGGCGGAACATTCGGTTCCCTGCTGTCTACGCCAATCTTGAATGCACCGCAAGTTGGTATTCTCGGCATGCACAAAATTCAACTTCGCCCAGTAGCAATCGATGCTGAACGTTCGGAGAACCGTCCTATGATGTATATCGCGCTCTCCTACGATCACCGTATCGTTGATGGCTCGGAAGCTGTTCGCTTCCTAGTTAAAGTGAAAGCGATGCTTGAAGATCCAGAAACATTGCTGCTAGAAGGTTAATCTTCTATCCAAAAGAGGCGCATCCCCCATTCACTTGGGAGATGCGCCTCTTCTTTATTCCTCATAATAAACACGGAAGACCATGTCTTGATTGTAGTTGCCGAAGCCTTTTCCATAAAGCGTCAAACCGCCGACATGGGTCGCATCTTCCTTAACCTCTAGGCGGAACGTCCAATGGTTGCGATCAAGCCCAATCTGACCGATGCCAATCTCTGATATTTGCTGTCCATCAATAAACGTACCATTTTGTTGAATACGAATGACTTTAAGCAAACCATACTGATTAATTTCCCGATCCTGCCACCAGGACGGAGAGAATTTGCCGCGAGTATCACCGTAATCACCAGGACTTGTCCACATGCCAATATCGATGCCATTCAAAGCAAAGGCAATGTCCGAAGGCCAATTGCTGTTCGCACCGGGAGCTTCTGATCCAATCTCAAGCACGATCTCAAGTGCGCTAGGTCGTTGACCGGCGAGCAAGTAATTAGGAATCTTATAAGCGAGATAACCTCTTCCAAACCACAAGATACCGGCATTCATCCGCTCCGGCTCAATAAAAAATCTTGGATCATCAAACTGTCCGATTACTTTCTCTGATGTAGCAATCCCGCAAGTCGGATATACTTCATATTCCGTGTAGTGACCGACCGGTATACTTATCTCATGCATTTTCTTGATCGTCTGCTCAGGATGCGGCAACTCAATCTCGATCGAATGCTGTGATAATGTACATATTTTATGCGTGCCGCCCTGCTTCCTCACCATCTTCGTCTCGATGATGGAAGCATTCTCAAGCTTGCGAATATGCATCGTTACAATAGCACTGCTAAGTCCAAGCGCTTCTGCCAGCTCTTTCACATTCATTGGACTTACAGCAAGCAGATCGATAATCTCCAACCTGACCTTACTGGCAAGTGCTTCATATAAAGGCAGCCAAGCTGCATTCGTATTTGCTTTAATCAATTGCCCCCTACCTCCTGTCTCTCTTATCATAATACAAATTGGAGCGCCTAGGGAGTCAAATCTTCTAGACTCCACAGGCGCTCCTTTCTTTTCATTATGACAATTTAATTCGAATAACATTCCATGAAGCTTTGCCAAGCGATGCCTCAATCGTGCCATTCTGTTGAAGTGATGCATTGCCGCGAACATGCGGTTTAACTTGATCTGGCGCATCTAATGTATTGCGAGCCTTCAGATCTTCACTTTCAAGCACGATATGCTCAATCAAACGGAATGCTCCAAAGCTGCGCAAATCGATCTCGAATGGCATTGATTCCTCCAAGTGACGATTCACAGCGAAGATAGTGACTTCCTCTTTCTCTTCGTTATGGACAGCAACTGCCTCTACATAAGGAACATCCGTGAAATCCTTCGTATCATACTTCGTCGAATTCAATAATGGAACAAGTACTGTTCCACGTCCGAACAAGCTCGCATGCATATAAGGATAGTAGATCGTCTGCTTCCATGCTGCTCCGCCGTTTGCCGTCATAATCGGAGCGATGACATTAACTAGCTGCGCAATACAAGCCATTTTCACCCGGTCAGCACGCTTTAGCAAGCTTATCAGCATACAACCAACAACAAGCGCATCTTCATGTGTGTAGATATCTTCGAGCTGTGGCGGTGCAATTTGCCATGGATCTAATTTTTTATCCGACTCATGAGAGTGGAACCATACATTCCATTCATCGAATGAAAGGTTCATTGTCTTCTTGCTGCGTTTCTTCGCTTGTACATAATCAGCTGTAGAAATGACCGTATTGATGAAAGAATCCATTGCCATTGATCTTGCTAGGAAAGTTTCCGGGTTATTCTCTGTGTTGCCGTAATACTGATGAAGCGAAATATAGTCTACATTATCATAAGTGAGGTCTAGCACCGTAGCTTCCCATTCTGGGAAGGTAGGCATTGTAATTGCCGAGCTGCCGCATGCCACTAATTCGATGGTCGGATCAACCCACCGCATTACTTTTGCCGTCTCATTAGCAATTCGGCCGTACTCGACAGCTGTCTTCGCTCCAATCTGCCATGGACCATCCATTTCATTGCCTAGACACCATGTCTTCACATTGTGAGGCTGTTTGTAGCCATGCTGTATGCGAAGATCACTCCAATAGGTTCCAGAAGGATGATTCGAATACTCAAGCAGCGTACGAGCTTCCTCAGGCCCGCGTGTTCCAAGGTTAACCGCCATCATCGCATCTGTATTTGCTTTTTTACACCAGTCCATAAATTCATTGAACCCAATCCAGTTCGGCTCAATCGTCCTCCAAGCCAATTCCAGTCGTTTAGGCCGTTGATCGATAGGGCCAACTCCGTCTTCCCAGTTGTAACCGGATACAAAGTTCCCGCCAGGATAACGAACGATAGGAACATCCAGCCCTTTCACTAGCTCAAGTACGTCTGAACGAAAACCTTGATCATCCGCCAGTGGATGGTCTGCCTCATAAATCCCGCCATATACAGCACGTCCCAAATGCTCGATAAAGGAGCCATAAATCCGTTTATCTACTTCACCAATTGTGAAATCCTTATCTACGATCAACTTTGCTTTGTTTGACATGTCAGGATCACCTCATATAATTAATATTTTTGTTAATCAGATAACCTTTTTACTGCATTGATTTCATTAAACAACAAACCACAGAATAATTCAATAGCTAATTCATTAATCATTGAATTAACATATTGACTAACCCTATACTCTATTAATCTATTTTTATAAAATGTAAATTTTTCATTATTGAGTATCATGCCCATTTCGACTAAACTTACATTACTAGATGATAATGATAGCAGCTTCACCTTTATCGCAGGAGTTGAGAAGAAAGTATGAGCACCCCCGTCCGCTCGCTTGAGGATGCATGCGAACATGTCATCCATGTACTGAAACATATCATTAAAGCAAACACCTTGTTCATCACAAAAGAGGAATATCAGACCAGTTATATTATGAAAGCTTATAATCGGCAAGAGTCTATCATTAATGAAGGACAAGCATTACAATCAGACCTCCGGGCGCTTCTAGAAGCCCATCCTCATAAATTAGTTCCAATCCCCATGAACGATAACACTGAATTCGGAGCCATTTATGTCCTAGACAAAAACCTAATCGAATTGGATGAGAATGTACTGTCGCTGCTAGAGTCCATGGCGTCGTTACTTGCCTATACGATTGAACTAGGGAATGCCACAGTAACAGACAGTCTTACTGGCCTATACAACCGAAGGTTTCTAGATGAGTTATTCGATAATACAGAAATTCCGTTAGGTGTCATGTTCATCGATCTTAATGAATTCAAAATGATTAATGATAAATACGGCCATGATTTCGGGGATTTACTGCTCGTCGAAATTTCGAATCGGTTGAAGCGACATATTCGCAAATCCGATCGGATCATTCGATATGGCGGAGATGAATTTATTATTTGTTTTCAGAACTTGGCAGAGAATAGCGGCATAGCAGTCGTCGAAGATAAGATTCAGAGCTCTTTTTCGGAACCGTTCCTCATTAAAGGACAATCGATCTCAATATCTGCGAGTATCGGAGTTAGTTCCAATCAAGGGTTATACACAAGCTTGAAGCAATTAATTACAGACGCCGATCAGGCCATGTATCATATGAAACGTAAGCAATCTGTTTAAAAAGATAAAACCTTGAACGAATTTCAGCATGATCTTGGAATTCTTCAAGGTTTTTTGCTGTGCAAATAGGATGAGATTGCATCCTCTGAGCAGCTTTTTCGTTATGACATCATACACTTGGTCAACCCGACATACATATGGTATGAACGATATTGACTAGTACGGAGGGATGTCAGATGAACCAGGATGAGGTCCGCGCGTTGGAGCGGTCTATCGATGAAATAACCGAAATTGCCGAAGGCTTTGGGCTAGATTTCTACCCGATGCGTTATGAAATATGCCCGGCGGACATCATTTATACGTTTGGTGCTTACGGTATGCCGACCCGCTTCAGCCATTGGAGCTTCGGTAAAACATTTAATAAAATGAAGATGCAGTACGATTTTGGCCTCAGTAAAATCTATGAGCTGGTCATTAACTCCAACCCTTGCTATGCCTTCCTCCTCGAGGGCAACTCGCTCATTCAGAACAAGCTTATCGTCGCGCATGTTCTCGCTCACTGTGACTTCTTCAAGAATAACGCTCGATTCGGCAATACGAATCGCAATATGGTGGAGAGCATGTCAGCGACCGCTGATCGCATTCATCAATATGAGATGGATCATGGCGCGGAGGAAGTCGAGAAGTTCATCGACGCTGTGCTTGCTATTCAAGAGCATGTGGATCCAACGATTATCAAGCCCTACCAACTGGATAAATCCCAATATATCGAGCTGTTGACGAAGGAGAAGCATCGTTCTACGAAGAAAGGCTCCCAATCCGAATATGAGGATCTGTGGTCACTAGACAGCGAAGAGAAAGCAGAGGCTGAGAGTGCTCAAGCTGCTGCTACGCTAGCCTCTAAGAACTTCCCTCCAGAACCTGAGAAGGATCTTATCTGGTTTATTGAGGAGTACTCTCCCCAATTGCAGGATTGGCAACGTGACATCCTGTCGATGCTGCGTGACGAGATGCTTTACTTCTGGCCGCAGATTGAGACGAAGATTATGAATGAAGGCTGGGCTTCGTACTGGCATCAACGTATCATCCGTGAGCTGCCGCTAACCAGCGAGGAGACCATTGAGTTTGCCATGCTGAACTCCTCCGTTGTGCAGCCGTCACGTCACAGCCTCAACCCCTACTATTTAGGGCTCAAAATATTTGAGGATATTGAGAAGCGCTGGGATAATCCGACTCCGGAGGAGCGTGAGCGGTTCGGGCGTGTGCCCGGCAGGGGCCGAGATAAAATCTTCGAGGTCCGCGAATTCGATTCGGATATATCCTTCATCCGCAACTATATGACGAAGAAGCTGGTTGACGATCTAGACCTGTATGTCTTCGAGAAGAAGGGTCCTGAATGGAAAATTACGAATAAGTCATGGGAGAACATCCGCGAGCAGCTCGTTTATTCCAAGGTCAACGGCGGTTTCCCTAGCCTCGCCGTCCTCGACGGCGACTTCAATCGAGTTGGCGAGCTGTATCTGAAGCATAATTACGAGGGCACAGAGCTGGATCTCAAGTATGTGGAACGAACCCTCCCCTATGTTGTTCAGCTATGGGGCAAGTCCGTTCATCTCGAGACGATCGTCGAGGATAAGAAGATCGTGTTCAGCTGTGATGGGAAGAAGACGAGTCGGAAATTTGTTTAACTAATATTGTAAAAGGGATGCTTCAACAGATTAATACACTGTTGGAGCATCCCTTTTTCACATCTGTCGTAAGCTAACTGCTCGACTTGACCCTTTCGTTTACCTTCAAAATCATGTCTTTTTGTCCGTTTGACTATCAGCAGCATGACTTCGACTGCATTATCCTTGTATCGGATTGAAGCCTCACTGTTTATTGCCGAATCCTTACTAATTTCACACGCTATGCTGTCCATCACTCAAATAGTGAGGTATAGCTTGAGCAAGTTGCTGCATTGTATAAAATTCATATTAATTATTTAGTCCGCCGTTATTTGAGGTTGAACGATCATACCTTACCGTTTCTTTGGTTCCGTCTGCGTACTCCAAGTCCACCTCATCAATTGTGATCGAATCCAATGCACCTTGATAGGTGAATAAATTGAACACACCTAACTCTTCGTCGGGCTCAATTGGTCCAACATATTTAAGACTAAATGTACTTTTTCCTGAATGCTGGTCATAGGAAGGGTCACCAACAGCATTAAAAGTACTAACTTTTACCGTATAGTAGTTAATCTTCTTCCCAGAAAGATTATTAACGTACCATGTAAGTGTTATACCATCAGCTGAATTCATACCATATTCAAAATCCGTTGGCTCACTGAATCTCGTTTCCGTTGTAATTATTTTATTTTCTGAGTCTACTGCCTCATTGCGAATCTCTTCACTCTCAGATTCATCCCCAAGGTCAGATTCCGCTTCACTCTCAGGCTCAGCTTCAATTCCAGGTTCTTCTGTACTCTCAGGCTTGTATTCAGTAACAGCTTCTTTATTCTCTAACGGTGGCTTCTCCCCCGCAGCTTGCGTGATTTTTCCCTCGAGATTCAGCGCGGATTTCACGTTGCTAGAATAATACACTCCACAACTAAATGCTATTATGATAGCTAAAACAAAAAATAAAAAGATATTCAACTTAGTTAACATGCAAAACAGTCTCACCTTTCGGTTTTTTGTATTATTTTAGCTGATTTTCTTTAATAAACAAAGGATAATGTTGGAATTTAACAACTCTTTCAACTAAAAACACTCAATTGAAAATTCGATTCTTTTCTCGGTTATCTAGTTACATAAAAAAAATTCCGAGCTTGAAATATCTGCTTTATCTTCAATCAGTGCTAGTCAAGCCGCTCCCCATCCGTATCTGTGTGGGTGAACAACCGAAGTATTGTCCGAAAGCACGGGTGAAAGAAGCTGCATCGGAATACCCCAAGCTCAGACCAATCTCAAGAACGGAGCGTGAGCTTGCTCGCAGCCAGATAACTGCCTGTTCCATGCGTAGCTTGCGCAAATAATCAGATGGATTAATTCCAACCTGCTCGGTAAACAGCTTAGAGAAGTGAGTCCGGTGTATACCAATATGTTCAGCAACTTGCTGTACACCGATCTGCTCTCTATAATAAGCTCTCATATATTCCATACTGTCAGCAATCCATTCTTTCGGGCTGTTTCTTATGACTTCAGCTTTATCGGCTTGTCCAAGAAGCTGGCTGAATATCCGGTACAATAAACTGCTTCGTCTAAGCTTGTTGTATCGGTTATTTGTGCTTCCGGACTGCAGCAACTGCTGTAACGTCAGCAGTATCTCCTTCGTGATCTTCTTCCGCGCATATGGTGTATTCGTGCTAATAGAAACCATGCTAAGCAGCATAGGCACTTGTGGACCATCAATTGCAATCCAGCTCATCTCCAAGGCAGATTTAGATTCGAGCTTTCGATAACTATGCGTCTGTTGAGGGAACAAGCAAAATAGGTCACCTTCGCTGAGCTCTATCTTCTCCCCTCCCGTGTCCAACTCTACTGCTCCACTCCTTACAAAATGCATACTGTAATATTCAATACTCTTAGGACCGGCACGATAGCCGCTCTTCGCTTCATTCTGACCGAATCGAACTGGCCATAAACCCGATTGCGTATCGAATTCATCAGGAACAAAGTAATAATTCTCTATAAACTCCTGCGGAGTTTCTTCTATAGGCATAGGGATCACCTTCGCTCTCCAACTCAATTTCACTTTAACTTTACCCATTTAACTTGTTCTGTCCTGTTTATTTCACCCTATCACAATTCCTACATAATGCAAAGAATCTTCAACCGTCTGCAATTGTTCAACAATCATACACTCTTCTATATTAGAGGGAAGTAAAACTACCAATCCTGCATAACATAGAGGAGGCACAAGCTAATGAATTCAACAAAAAGACCAAATATCTTGTTGATTACTAGTGATCAGCAGCATTGGAATACAATTGGAGCATTTAATCCGGAAATTTCAACACCCAACTTGGACAGACTTGTTAGCGAAGGAACGACCTTTAACAGAGCCTATTGCCCGAATCCAACCTGCACGCCTACGCGAGCTTCCATCCTTACAGGAATGTATCCGAGTCAGCACGGGGCATGGACATTAGGCACGAAGCTGGCAGAAGATCATACGATGATTGGAGATTTGCTTCGCAATGAGGATTATCGTACGGCGCTGATCGGCAAGGCTCATTTTCAACCTGTCGGTTCAACTGAACAATACCCTTCTATAGAGGGAAAAGAAAAATTGCATGATTATGAATTTTGGAAATCATTCAATGGACCCTACTACGGGTTTGAAACGGCAGAGATGGTACGATGTCATACCAATGAATGGCTTGTAGGGCAACACTATGTATTGTGGCTGGAAGCGAAGGGATGCACCAACTGGCGTGATTACTTCACAGCACCTACAGGGACGATGGATGAGAATGACCTGTTCGATTGGGCGATTCCCGAGGAATATCACTACAACACATGGATCGCCGAGAGAACCAACCAGCTGCTCGAGGAATACGACAGCAAGGATGATCCTTTCTTCATATGGGCAAGCTTTCCTGATCCGCATCCGCCCTATTTGGCACCGGAGCCGTGGTCAACTATGTATGACCCTGATCAATTAACGATACCAAAGGGAACACCTGGCGAGCATGACGCCAATCCCCCACATTTTGGCATGACACAACAAAAGGATCCCGACTTCTCCTCCTATAAGGAAAGTGGATTCGCCATCCACGGGTATCATACTCATCAGCAGTATTCGGAAGAAGAGCATAAACGAGCAGTTGCCGTCTACTATGGGATGATCAGCTTTATGGACAAATACATCGGGCGCATTCTGGATAAATTGGATGAGCTTAGCTTAAGCGATGACACCATCGTGATCTTTACGACCGATCATGGACATTTCTTCGGACAGCATGGTTTGCAGGCAAAGGGCGGATTCCACTACGAGGATTTGCTGCGTATACCCTTTATCGTAAAATATCCGAATGTAGTGCCTGCTGGGCAATCGACGGACTCCATGCAATCACTCGTTGATATTGCCCCAACCATCCTAGGCTTCGCCGGCATACCGGTTCCTGGCGTAATGACAGGTGTTGATCAATCTGGCGTATGGATGCAACCGGAACAGTCCGCTCGTGATCATATTATTTGCGAGTTCCGTCATGAGCCAACGACGATTCATCAGAAAACCTACGTAAATGATCGCTACAAACTAACGGTCTATTATAACCAAACGTATGGTGAGCTGTTCGATCTCTCAGAAGATCCGAATGAGCTTCGTAATTTATGGGAGGATGAGCAATATAAGGAGCTGAAGCTGGAGCTCTTGCTGAAATATGTGTGGGCGGAACTAGGCAAGGAAGCGATGCCGATGCCTCGTATTTCACATGCGTGATTTGGTTGCAATGAGCATGCTATAGGAGCGGTGCCAGACCTAAAGAGGAATAGTCTGAATGAATTTAATAATTCAATCAACCATTCCTCTTTAGTCACTCATCCTTCTATCTACCTCTTCAACAAGAGTAAAATTAGCGTTATTCTATAACCTCTTACTTTCGCTTCATACTCCGTATCAGCTTCTTCGTTTCCTGATCTACACGATAAGACTCCGTTATTTTTTGCAAAGCCTTATTGTAGGTGAAATCATCCAATGAATTGCTTTTTAGGTAAGCCATCGTGGGCTCAGGCAGCTTCACATAACAGATGGATAAAGCCCAAGCGACCGCCATTTTGACATAATAGCCCTCATAATTGATGCTGTCTAATCGTTGCAGTACTCTACCGATATAATCTTCTTCCATATAGAAAAAGAGAAGCATGACCACGCCAAACCGAATATCATATTCCTTATCGGAGGTTAGATAACTCTGCAGAAACTCCCATACTTGAACTTTATTCGTTGTCGTGAACTTCAACCCCGTACAGAAACTGTCGCATACGGACCAATTATCGAATTTCGGCACAAAATCAGCTACATAGCGGAGAATCTCTTCGATATCTGTTTTCACATAACCGATCACCATACCCTGCAGCATAGCTTCTTCAAAGTACTCATGATCGGCTTGCTCAAGATAAGTACGCCAATCGTCCTTTGCGATTACTTTGGCCATCTTGCGCAGCTCCGGCAATCGAACTCCTAGCACATTGTTTATATTCGGAATATGTGCTGCAGCAAATTTTTGATAGCTTTCTTCCGACCTCTCCAATAACTGCTCCCTAATTGAATCATTGTTCATTCTGTTATTTCTCCTTGTCACTTCATCTTTAATCCATATACTCGTCTTCACTATTCGAATGAAATTTGCCACAAATAGATGGATGCGACTGAACCACATGGCGAGTATCGGAGACGGTATTCCTCGAACTGCTCTTTCGTAATGGTATGGAGATGATATAACTTCATCATACCTCGACGAATGGCAATATCTCCCCAGCTTACAATATCCCGCCGTTCCATTGCATTAATGAGCAACATTTCCGCAGTCCATCTTCCAACTCCATCTAATGTCATTAGCTTTTTAATAACCTCCGCATCTGATAGCTCCTTAAGCTCGTCCAGTTGAAAAGAACCTTCCGCAATTGACTGCGAAATACGATGAATGCAAACCGCCTTCTTCATCGTCATCCCGCATCTTTGAATATCATCTGCCGTCCGAGCTGTAAGGTTAGACGGCGTAATTTCTCCGAACTGATTCTGCATTCTTTCCCCAATGGTGTGGACCGCTTTAACCGAGATTAACTGGCCTACAATTGCATACACGAGCGCAGTAAATAGATCAGGAATAACGACACGTTCTACCTTACCCAATCTTGTCATCGCTGCCCCAAGCGTTTCGTCAACGCTTTTCAAATAATCGATCTCTTCTTGCCCATAGTCAAAATATTTTGTCACAACCGTTCGCAAGCGCCTGCCTCCTCCGTACTTATATTAATCAATCATACACATATCTGACTTCTCTGTATTTATAATCGAATAAAAAAGCAAGATAATGATACCAAACAACAATAAGCCGCAACAATCAAACCATCGTCTGATTGTCACAGCTTATTTATGTTACTTTCAATCTTCGATCCTCCGTACATCAACGGTCACCTTAAGCTTCTGTTCGCCATTACCACGATAGACACCCTTTACCGGTACAATGTCCTTGTAGTCACGGCCATGACCGAGCTTCACATAACGCTCGCCTACCGGTGCTTCGTTGGTAGGATCGAAGCTGCACCAGCCTAGCAGCGGCACGTAAGCTTCCACCCAAGCATGTGATGCTTGCTCGAAATCGGCCGTTCCGCCCTGCAGATCACCTACAAAGTGATAGCCGCTCACATAACGAGCTGGTATGCTATGCGCCCTGCAGCAGGCAATCATAAGATGAGCAAAATCTTGACACACGCCTCGCCTGCGTTCAAACATATCGCTTGCCTTCGTATCTACAGTCGTTGCCTCGGGATCATAGATAAACTCTGTACGAATTCTTCCCGACAACGCGATCAACCAAGCAAGCATGCTAATATCAGAGCCTTCTTTATCGTACAGACTGTCAGCATATCCCTCAACAGCAGGTGTAATGCCTGTGTAGACGGTAGGGAGCAAAAACTCAGCAAAGCGATTCGCCGCATCCTCTGTTTGCAGCCATGCCCATGCTTCTCTGGCAGGCTTCCCATTCAATAACGCTGCATGCTCCTCAGGACTTGGCGCATGCTTCGTCACGACGGTCATCTGCGTACGTATGGTTAGTCTCCTATGATTGGGATTAACCGAAAACGAATGCACCCGATTGCCGAAATAATCTTCATAGCTAAACAAAGAAGCATTTGGCTCAATCCAGATCGCTTGCTGATAACAAGACTGACGTTCATTCGTGCTTGGCGTAAGCCTTATTTCATTGACACTGTCCGACACTGGATCCTCGTAATCGTATTGCGTCACATGTGATATATTCAGCTTCACGCGCTTGCTTCCCCCATTCGAAAAAAGGTTTTGGCAAACGCAACACCTAACACTTGACAGGCTTCCAGCAAGTGCCCGACAATCGAACCGTTCCGATCAACAATCATATCATCCTGCTCCAAGCAGGCGAGATCCGCCTTCACTTTCCCAACTTGACGAATGACCCGATCATGGGCTGTTCGCAGCTGTTTATCTTGAAGCTCAATCTGCCGCATATGTTCATCCAGCGTGTGCAGGGCGAAGTGAACAGAACGAGGAAACGCAGGATTCAAGATGACAAACTCCACAATCGCTTCCACGGACATGCCATCTGCATAATAACGGCGAAATGATTGATAGCCGCTTACCGACTTGAGTACAGCCTGCAAATACGAATAGGCTCCCGCTGTATTCCAGCCATCACCTTGCACGGCATTGCCAACGGCTTTAATAATACGAAGCGTATTCTCTGCCCGTTCTAAGTAACGACCACATTCAATGAAATGCCATTCATTTTCTCTCGGCATGACCGATTGCCCAATCCCTTGGAATAGACCCGTCCACTCCTTAATACGTCCATAGAACAAATGGGGCGACTCTCTCATGAGATCTTCCGGTTGCTTCTCCCGAAGCCACAAATAAAATGCATTGACCGTATCCCATAATTCGCTCGGCACCTTCTCACGAAGCGTCCGTAAATTCCCTCGCGCATGGCTGACACAGGATACGAGAGAGTTAGGATTATCTCGATCAAGCGTTGTGTAGTGCAGAACATTATACTCGCTATACGTACCGTACTGTTGCTCATAGGAATCCCTGCTGCCAAGCGCATCGACAATTCGCATCCATTTGCACGCCGCATCTATTGTCTCATCGTCCGGATCGCTTGCTTCTAAACTTCTATCATCCTCCGTTTGCAGATGATAGTGGACATCAATTAATCTCGCATGATTCTCCGCACGTTCCATATAGCGCCCAATCCAAAATAAAGCTTCTGCATTCCGGTTAAGCATAGCGATCCCTCCGTTTCTTCGACCTAGAGCTGTAGTTCAACTTATCGGCTAAGTACCCACGTGTCCTTGACTCCTCCGCCTTGCGAGGAATTCACCACAAGCGATCCTTCATTCATCGCTACTCTCGTAAGTCCGCCCGGTATAACATGCGTCCCCTCTCCCATAAGAGCAAATGCGCGCAAATCGATATGACGCGGAGTCATCTTCCCGTCCAGCATGACCGGCGCACGCGACAGCTTCATCGTTATCTGTGCAATGTAACGCCCTGGATCCAACTTAATCGCCTCTGCAAAAGCACTGATTTCCTTCGCTGAAGCACTTGGTCCGATTAGCATACCGTAACCGCCTGAGAGCGAGGTCTCCTTCACTACGAGTTGCTCGAGATGATCGAGCACATAATCCCGTTCTTCCTTGCGTGTCAAAATATACGTCGGCACATTATGCAAGATTGGCTCCTCCCCAAGGTAATAACGAATCATATCCGGTACGTAAGCATATACCGCCTTATCGTCAGCCACCCCCGTTCCTGGAGCATTAGCAATGGCTACATTACCCGCTCGATAAGCATTCATCAATCCTGGAACCCCTAGCAGGGAATCTGGCTGAAAGGCTAGCGGATCTAGGAAATCATCATCGATCCGGCGGTAAATCACATCCACCTGTCGAAGCCCCCGAAGATCGCGCAAGTAAATTTTATGATCCTTATAGACCAAATCACGTCCCTCAACCAGATGAATTCCCATTTGTTGCGCAAGGAAAGTATGCTCGTAATAAGCCGAATTGAATGCTCCGGGAGTCAACAATACGATAAGCGGATCACGTTTGCCGTTCGGCGCAAGCGAGCGAAGTGAGCTTAAGAAATAATTCAGACTGCGTTCAATGCATTGTACGGAGGATGAAAGATATAAATCGTGGAATAGCTCGCTCATTAAAGTGCGGCCTTTAAAAATATACGAGAAGCCTGACGGAGAACGTAGATTATCCTCCAATACATAATAACGGCCTTTCTCGTCTCTTATTAAGTCTATGCCAGAAGCTGTAATATAAACGCCTCCAGGAACATCCAATCCAACCATTTCTGGACGGAAATACGTGTTGGACACAATCATACGTCTAGGAATAACCCCATCGGATACAATACGCTGACCATGATAGATATCATGGATAAAAGCATTGAGTGCCCGAGTACGCTGCCTTACACCGCGGTCTACTGCTTCCCATTCATGCTTGGGTATAACACGAGGGATATAATCGAATGGAATCGTTCGTTCTAGCTGCTCGTTCTGATTACCGCTGTTAAGCGTGAACGTAATCCCTTCTTCCATCATTCGTTGATTGAGGGAATGCTGTCGCATCGTTAGCTCTGACGGTTTCATTCGCGCGAATAACCGATGTACACTGTCATAGTGAGAACGGACAGTAAAGTCCTTCTCGAACATTTCATCGTAAAAGGATTGAGAATCATAATAATGCGAATGCGACTGTTTGGCCGTCGACATGACAACCGCCTCCTCCATGATGGCGCAGCATCCTAATTGATGCTTGCATTGATGACTAAACTTGATCATTTGTTAAGTTAATGTAAACAAATCTAACACTAAAGAGGCTATAAAGTAAAATTTTGTTAGATTTATCATACTCAGTCCCACTTATGATGTCAACTTATATATCACAAAAGCAGGGTCTCTGCGATGGCGTAGAAACCCTGCTTTATATCATATGCCTATTCTCTTGTTATGTATTCAATTGGCGCAAATCTTTCGCCACATTGTCCACCATTTGTACGAACACTGCTAGCTCTTGTGAACGAGCCGCCTGATTGCGCGCCTCATCTGATGTTTTCTCAGATTCTTGGCGAACGGTATTCAGCTTTTTATCGATTTCGTCTAGATTCGTTTGAATCGTTTCCAATGCTTTTCTTGAGGATGCCGCCAATTTCCTTACCTCGTTGGCAACCACCTCAAAGCCTCTTCCATGCTCCCCTGCTCTAGCTGCTTCTATCGCTGCATTCAATCCTAGCAAATGAGTTTGATCAGAAATACCTCTTATAAGCGATCCCATTTCTGTTATGCCCTCAAGTTCAACCTTAAGCTCGCCAAGCAATTCATGCGATCTATCTTGAGATTGCGAGGTAGATACTGCTGTCTCAGCTATTGATTGTGCTCCTTCATCCAGCTCAACCATTAAACCAGCAAGTTTCTGAACCGCATCTGTTACAATGGTCAGCATTCCGGAACGCTCATCCGCCAGCTTCTGTATTTTATCCTGCTCTGATCCATTATAAGCCTCTAGTACAAGCTGTGAATCTAGATTGAACATCTTACTTAGAGAATGTATGACGCCGATCCAGCGTTCTGGCATCACCTCTCGCAGCACATCGGTTGCAATATCCAAGTAAGTCATATAAGTTCCCAAATACCAGTCGCTTGTCAATCCGATTCTGGAGTGAACTAGTCCTATTTTAATCCGATCTGCAATGAAAGGCTCGTCGATTACTCCATCCGTTAAGGAGACCCAGTATACTCTCTGCGTTTCTTTCAATCGCTCAATATTGCTTACTCTAGAAATCAATGACATAAGTTCGGGATACTGTTCGATGCTTTCGTAAAAGCGATCTACTACAACATCTACCACCTTAGTGAAAATGGGGCGACATTCAGCTAGCTTTTTCAGATCATCTTCTGTAATTCTTGTGTAATCCAATTGGCGTTTACGCTCTGAAGAAACATTAATCATAATCAAGTTGACCTCCTATGGTGCGATACAAACATTTCCTATTATTATATCGTCAATCTGATCTCAGCTGTACACTATTTATTAAATATTGCTAACAAAAAAAAAGCTGACGAGCAATTAGCCCGCCAGCTCCTTCTATCCCTCACTACCGATTAAGCAAACTTCCTACATAACGCAGCAACTCATTAGAGCACACTGGGCAATAGCCATGCTCATCCATCAACCGTTTCGTCACTTCATTAATCCGTTTCAATTGATTTTCATCTGGCGTTTTCGTTGATGTTGTAATTTTCACAATATCCTTCAAGTCAGCGAACAGCTTTTTCTCAACTGCCTCGCGCAGTCGTTCGTGACTTGTAAAATCGAATTTTTTTCCTTTGCGTGAATACGAAGATATCCGAATTAATATTTCCTCACGGAACGCCTTCTTCGCATTCTCTGATACACCAATCTGCTCTTCAATAGAACGCATTAGCCGTTCATCCGGATCCATCTCCTCACCAGTGAGCGGATCTTTGATTTTCGACCAGTTGCAATAGGACTCGATATTGTCCAAATAATTCTCGAACAAAGTACGAGCGGACTCCTCGTAAGAATAAACGAATGCCTTCTGAATTTCCTTCTTCGCAAGCCCATCGTATTCTTTGCGTGCCACCGAGATGAAATTCAAGTAGCGTTCCCGCTCCTCTTTCGTAATCGAAGGATGCTGATCAAGACCCTCCTTCAACGCCCGCAATACATCAAGAGCATTGATACACTGCATATCCTGCTTGATCAATGCACTCGAAATTCGGTTGATGACATACCGCGGGTCGATACCCGACATCCCTTCTTCAATGTATTCCGTCTGCATTTCTTTCAAATCTGCTTCCTTGAACCCCTCGATCTCCTCACCGTCATACATGCGCATCTTTTTCACCAAATCCATACCTTGCTTCTTCGTTTCCTTAAGCCGAGTAAGGATGGAGAAAATCGCAGCGGACTTCAACGAATGAGGAGAAATATGAATATGCTTCATATCGCTTTGCCCGATGAGCTTCGTATAAATCTTCTCTTCCTCCGACACCTTCAAGTTATAGGGAATCGGCATCACGATCATACGGGATTGGAGTGCTTCATTCTTCTTGTTGCTGATAAACGCTTTGTATTCGGATTCATTCGTATGTGCAATTATGAGTTCGTCAGCCGATATTAAGGCGAATCTGCCTGCCTTGAAGTTGCCTTCTTGGGTCAGTGATAGCAGGTTCCATAGAAACTTCTCATCGCATTTCAACATCTCTTGGAACTCCATCAATCCTCTATTAGCTTTATTCAATTCGCCATCAAACCGATAGGCACGCGGATCAGATTCTGATCCATATTCCGTAATCGTCGAGAAGTCAATGCTGCCTGTCAGGTCGGCAATATCTTGTGACTTAGGGTCAGAAGGACTGAATGTACCGATACCAATCCGATTTTCCTCCGATATTAGCACTCGCTCTACCAGCACATTTTCAATATCTCCATCATATTCGGTTCGAAGCCTCATTTGGCAAGACGGGCATAAGTTTCCTTCAACACGTACACCAAGCTCCTGTTCAATCTCAATACGCAGATCATGCGGAATGAGATGAAGCGGTTCTTCATGCATCGGGCATCCTTTAATCGCATAGACGGCGCCGCGTTCGGTTCTGGAATAACGCTCCAATCCTTTTTTGAGCATCGTAACAAGGGTTGATTTCCCACCGCTTACTGGACCCATGAGCAACAGTATACGTTTACGAACATCCAACCTGCGTGCCGACGAATGGAAATATTCCTCCACTAGCTTCTCAACAGCCCGGTCCAACCCGAATATTTCTTGTTCGAAAAATTTGTACCGTTTATTCCCGCTGGCATCTTCCACTCCAAATGATTCAATCATTTCATAGACGCGCGCGTGCGCTGTCATGGCTGGGGACGGATCCTGCTTCAATAAATCAATGTATTCCTTGAAAGTTCCTGTCCACGAAAGCTTTTCACTCTCTGTCTGATACTCCGATATTCGCTTGAAAATGTCCATGCCGTGCCTCCTCCCATCGCTTCCGCAATCCGCATTTGTCACTTCGCCCGGGATATTTTCTAGGGCAATCTATCGAGGGGAACCAACTTTTATTGAAGTATTACATTCCTATGCTTAGTCCTTACGGAAATTGACCACTATTTTAGTGAGCAATACCGCAAAATCCGACAAGTGCAAAGCAACCTTTGTTATAATAGGAAAAAGAAAGCGAGGGATCATCGTGGCGGTCAACAAGGAAGAGGAGCTGTACAGCCCGATAAAAACCTACTATGAACAGCGTGGTTTCACGGTTAAGAGCGAAGTGTTGCACTGCGATCTTGTGGCCATACGACCTGATGGTTCTGAGTCGGTTGTTGTCGAAATGAAAAAAACGTTCAATCTCGCTTTGCTCCTGCAAGGGATTGAACGTTTGCGTATAAATGATCAGGTCGTTCTCGCGGTCGAACGCAATCGTAAAAAAAGCGGTGCTCATAATCAACGGTTTGGCGATATAACCGAGCTTTGCCGCATGCTTGGTCTCGGATTAATGACGGTAACCTTCTTCAAGACGAAGGCGCCTGTTATTGAAATACTATGCGAACCGGGCGAAGAGCCCAAACGAGGCATAAGAAAAAAGAAGCAGGCTCGCCTGCTTCAAGAATTCCGTGAACGGAGCGGTGACTATAACGTTGGCGGAAGCACGGGTCGTAAGCTTGTTACCTCCTATCGCGAGAAGGCGCTTCGCTGCGCTTACGCGCTTCATATAGCCGGCCCCCTCTCTCCTAGCGGTATAGCTAAGCTGACTGGCAATTCTCGCAGTGGAGAGATGCTGCGCCAGAACTACTATGGCTGGTTCGAACGAATCGAACGAGGCTCCTACCGCATTACTGCTGAAGGAGCCTCCGCTTTGATCGAATATACCGAAGTTATAGCTGAATGGGTCAAGACTTTACCGCCAAGAGCAGTACAGTAGAACAGTACAGTACAGCACAGTAGAGAATTACAGAGCTGAACTTAATTAGCTGCGCGCTGTAAACTCACGAATGGCTTCACCTAGTCGCTCCACGCCCATTGCGGTGCGCTCACCTTTATTATGAGTAAAGTTTAGACGGGCTGTATTGCGTTTCGGGTCATACGCATAGAAAGAGCTGCCCGGAACGAATGCAACCCCTTTCTGAACAGCAACCTTCAGCAGTACTTCCGCATCGAGACCTTCTGGCAACTCCGCCCATAGGAACATACCGCCCTTAGGCTCAATCCAGCGCAGACCTTCAATAGATTGTTGCTTCAGAAGGGTCTGCATCTCACGCATCCGATCACCGTAGGAGTCCGAAATAATTTTAATATGATCATCGAGCGCGAAGCTGCCAAGAAGCTGGCTCAAGATTTGTTGATCCATCGTACTGGACTGCAAATCAGCCGCTTGCTTAGCCTTAGCCATCATTGCGATAACGCGAGCGTCGCCGATCGCCCAACCTGTGCGGAGTGCAGGCGCAACGATTTTGGAAAATGTACTTGTGTAAATAACTGCACCGCTTCCTGCAGCGCCGTCTAGAGCAAACAACGAAGGATAGGTTGCACTTTGGTCAAACTTAATTTCTCCATACGGATCATCTTCTATAATTGGAATGTTATTCTGCACACATAGATCCAGCAGCTTCTGCCGTCTCTCCAAGCTCCATACATACCCTGTTGGATTACCAAAGGTTGGAACCGCATACATTAATTTCGGTTTATGTAGGCGAATAAGACGCTCTGCATCTTCTGGAATAATTCCATGCTCATCACTTTCCGCCGCTATTACTTTAAGACCATGCAATTCGAATACTTGCAGACAAGCGAGATACGTCGGTTTCTCAACGAGAATCGTATCGCCTGGCTCAGTCAACACTTCGACAAGCAAGCTAATCGCTTGCTGCGAGCCCGTTGTTAATATCATTTGATCAGGCTCAACATGCATATCCTTCTGAGCCATCCGAACACAAAGCTGCTCACGCAGCGGCAAATATCCTTCAGTAAGTCCATATTGCAATGCTCCAGTACCATTCGTAAATACGCGATCTGCTGCTTCTCGAACCGCTTGTACTGGGAACAGCTCCTCTGCCGGAAGACCTCCAGCAAATGAAATCATATCTTTGCCCTGGGTCAGCTTCAAAATATCTCTTACCGCTGACGACTTCACCTGAGCGATTCTTGATGCAAAACGAAAGTCCATTACGAAGTTCCTCCTAACAACATTTATCTTATAATCTTTGCATAATAAGTACCTTGAAGCAAGCATTCCAAGCGTATTTTTCCTTTATGTTAACAATCTGTTCACAACTTTTAAAGTTTTCTTTTCTGTGATCGTTGGGTATAATTAAAATAGTAACCGGAGGTGTATCACAATGACGATGTTCATCGTACTGACCGTCTTTGTTCTGTTCATCACAGCAATGCTCACATCTTCTTACAACGAAGACATGACAAAGGGTCTGTAACTCAAGGGTAAAAGAAATGAAGCTTCTTGCAGTAGAACGCCTAGGCGCTCCTTGCAGGAAGCTTCATTTTTATGAATGGAGTTTCATTATGGAATTTAGTATGATTACGAACGAAGCTGACTCATTTCGCTCATGCATTGTCCACATAAGTACCGGTCTTTAAAATCGCGTACTTCTTCCATCGACCCGCAGAACACACATCTTGGACGGTAACGCTCCAAAATAATATGCTCACCTTGTACTAAAATTTCAACGGGATCCCCTTCATTCATCTGGTATCGTTTACGCAACGATTTAGGAAGAACAATACGTCCTAGTTGATCCACCTTTCTTACTACTCCTGCTGGTTTCATCGTTTTCACCTCTCCTGTGTCTAGATTCGCAAGCCATTTTTGTGAAACCTTTGCATTATAGTCTTTCGATGGTTATTCAGCAATTTCCTTCCCCGAATCGGACATTCTTAATATCCTGCTATTAATCCAAACCCGGAAATTGAAGCTGCCTTAACGCCTCATAAACAATGATAGCGGCAGAGTTGGATAAGTTAAGCGATCTGACATCGCCCGTCATCGGCATCCGCAAGCATGTATCCTTGTTCGCGTCGATCAGTTCCTGCGGCAACCCTTTTGTTTCTTTCCCGAAGACGAAGAAATCGCCATCCTTGAATTGAAACTCCGAGTATACTTTGACAGCACGTGTGCTTGCATAGAAGAAACGTCCTTCTGGATTCAAATCTAGCAATTCTTGAAACGAATCATGATATTCCACATGCACCGCGTGCCAATAGTCTAGCCCAGCCCTTTTTAACGAGCGGTCATCGGTCTGAAAACCAAGTGGTCGAACTAGATGCAGATGCGTTCCGGTAGCTGCACATGTACGGGATATATTCCCAGTGTTTGCCGGAATTTCCGGTTCCACTAGCACAATATGAAATGCCATTTCTACTTCCACCTCTCATCTTTGACTATTATACATGAATTACTATTCGATCGCACTTCATAGTCAATTTTTACATACGCTTTACGTCTACTTAATCTCCTGATTAACGTTTGCCTACATAATAGAGACATCATTAGGAGAAAAAAGGAGATTTGAATGATGAATAAGAAAATATTAATCGTCGACGACGAGCCCTCTATCTCCATGCTTATCGAATTTAACTTGAAGTTAGCCGGATTTGATGTCCGTTGCGTCGCTGATGGTGAGGCCGTATTCGACATATTGAAATCTTTTCGTCCTGATTTAATCGTGCTTGACCTGATGCTCCCGAAGATGGACGGTATTCAAGTATGCCGTGAATTGCGCAAACAAAACAATGCTGTTCCAATCGTCATGCTAACTGCTCTGCAAGATATAACCGATAAAATTACCGGACTCGATAACGGTGCTGACGACTATATGACGAAGCCATTCAGTCCACAGGAGCTCATATCCCGTATTCAAGCTATCTTCCGCCGTATTCAACATTTCCCTGGCACGGTCGAAACTACACTTTTCAATATTGGATCTCTGTCTGTAAAAGCAGAACAACGAGAAGTATCTATTGACGGTAGAAGCGTCGAACTAACGCCTAAAGAATTTGAGCTGCTCCTGTTCCTATGCAAGCATAAAGGGAAAGTGTTAAGTCGCCAGCAGCTACTGATCGGAGTATGGGATTATCATTTCCTTGGCGATACACGAATCGTCGACGTTCATATTAGTCATCTTCGTGACAAAATCGAAAGAAATGCTCGAACGCCTGAATATATTATGACCATCCGCAATATTGGCTATAAGCTGCTTGGCCCAACCGGCTAATTTCAGCCCTATATGACAGATGGAAGACCGCCCGTTCCTCGAAGGAATGGGCGGTCTATTTGTTTCGTATAACAGACAGACTCAGGGTCAACCTGATTAGCCGTTGCGTTGTTGGAAATCAGACATAAATTCTGCGAGTGCCTTGCAGCTCTCAAGAGGTACTGCATTATAGGTCGATGCACGCAGGCCGCCAACATCACGATGTCCTTTCAGACCAACGAAACCTTGTTGCTCCGATTCTTTAACAAATTGCTTCTCCAGCTCTTCGTTGTGAATGCGGAACGTAATATTCATAAGTGAACGGCTGTCCGCTTGCGCGAAGCCCTTGTAGAAACCACCACTGTTATCGATTGTATCATAGATCAATTTAGTTTTATCACGGTTATATTGCTCCATTTGAGCAACTCCGCCTTTTGCTTGAATCCATTTCAACACCAAATTAACCATATATACTGAGAAAGAAGGTGGTGTATTATAAAGCGATTTGCTCTTCGCATGAGTATCATAACGGAAAATTGCCGGAATCGTCTTAGGGCTCTCTGCTACTAAATCATCACGAACGATAACAACAGTAACGCCCGATGGTCCAAGATTTTTTTGCGCGCCAGCATAAATAAGTCCAAATTGGTTAACATCTACAGGACGGCATAAAATGTCGCTGGACATATCCGCTATTAGCGGCACATTCCCGCCAATCGTTGGATATTCAGCAAATTGCGTGCCACAGATCGTTTCATTAGAAGTAATATGCAGGTATGCAGCATTGTCCGGCACTGAAAGATCAGAAAGGTTAGGCATACGAGTGAAATTGTCATTCTCAGAAGATGCGGCAATGACCGTTTCACCGATCAGTTTCGCTTCTTTCACTGCTTTCTCTGCCCAGTTACCGCTCATAACATAAGCTCCTGGACGTCCTGGACGAAGCAAGTTCATCGGCAACATCGCGAATTGTGTGCTAGCACCGCCTTGGAGGAACAAGACTTGGTAATTATCCGGAATTCCGAACAATTCACGCATTAATGCTTGCGTTTCATTATTCACATTCTCGTATAATGCGCTTCGGTGCGACATTTCCATAATGGACATACCCGCGCCCTCATATTCGACAAATTGCTCTTGTGCTTGTTGCAACACTTCAAGCGGCAAAGCGGCTGGTCCTGCATTGAAATTGTATGCTCGTTTCATCTCCGTTACCCACCTTTTCTTTTTATTACATCCGAGGTTCATCTCACATGATAAATTTTATGATAGCAAGTTTGAAGAAAACCATCAAGTGTCATTACGTATTGTTTATGAACAAAAGTCGAACGGAGAATGTATTTTGACGCAGAATATTCGGATTTTCACCGCTTTACCACTTTCTGACCTGATTCGCAAGCTAATCTTTAGCCATATTCCTGCTTGGCAAGCCACATTGTCATTTGAACGTTGGGTTCATTCGCTGGATTGGCATATCACTCTACATTTTATCGGCGACGTCCATCCCTCTGCACTTTCCGATATCGAACTTGCGATGAGAAAGGCAGTCTCAGAGCTAAGCTCCTTCTCGTTATCCTTAACGGACTTAGGTGTATTCGGGCGAGGGGAGCGGCCATCTGTTCTGTGGTTAGGGTTGGATGGTGATATGAAATCACTTCATCTGCTTCACGACGCTCTAGGTACCGCTCTCATGGCCTCAACAGGATTCACTCCAGAGTCTCGACCATTCAAGCCACATATGACCTTAGCACGCAAATATGCGGGTCTCGAGACCTGCTCCACAGAGTTGCTGAGTCAATCCTCTTCCTTAATCCAACAACATTCGACAGCATTCACCATAGATCGCATCGTACTCTATCGTACCCATCTAGGTCATTCGCCTATGTATGAAGAGATCTTTTCTTGCCCTCTTCCCCTCAACCCCCCTCCCCATAATTAAACCCGAGCTCCCTTGGGAGCTCGGGTTTTTATGCTGTGGAACTATGATTTAATGGGAGCATATGAGAAGGGTAAGGTGTATCTTCTGTAGGAGTTTACGTCCGCCTTTCTCCTCACTTTGCTTCCTCTGAATATTATTCATGCAAAGTGAGGAGAACAGCGGCCGGAAGAAGATACACTGTCCCAGGGCAGCAGCGACCTTACATTTAGTTCAAATAAAAAAACGAGCTCCTAGAGGAGCTCGCTTATTAATTAGCAACCAAAGTATAGGCTGTACTCATGCGGATGAATGCGGATTGCAACAGCTTTCGCTTCAGAACGTTTCAGTGCAACATAGTTGGCAATGAAGTCTTCGGAGAATACGCCGCCTTCTGTCAAGAATTCGGAATCAGCTTCAAGAGCGTCCAACGCTTCTTCAAGCGTACCAGGTACGCTGCGGATTTCGTTTTTCTCTTCTTCTGGCAAATCGTAAATGTTTTTGTCGAAAGGACCATAGCCCAATGCAACTGGATCCAATTTACGTTTAATGCCATCCAGACCTGCAAGCAGCATTGCTGCGAATGACAAGTAAGGGTTAGCCGTGGAATCCGGTGTACGGAACTCAATACGGCAGCCTTTAGGAGTTACTGCAGCAACTGGGATACGAACTGCTGCTGAACGGTTACCTTTGGAGAATACAAGGTTAACCGGTGCTTCGTAACCAGGTACAAGACGTTTGAACGAGTTTGTACTTGGGTTTGTCAATGCGATCAACGCTGGAGCGTGGTACAAGATACCGCCGATATAATGCATTGCCATCGGGCTCAAGTTCGCATAAGCGCCTTTTTCATAGAACAATGGTGAATCGCCATTGAAGATAGAAGAGTGAACGTGCATACCTGAACCGTTATCACCGAACAGTGGTTTTGGCATGAAAGTAGCTACTTTACCATATTGGCGAGCTGTGTTGTGTACAATATATTTGTATAAGAGCAAGTTATCAGCTGTTTTAGTAAGAGTGTCAAAACGGAAGTTAATCTCAGCTTGACCAGCAGTTGCAACTTCATGGTGATGACGTTCAACGCGAAGGCCAGTTTCTTGCATTAGGCGAACCATTTCACTACGGATGTCTTGTTGAGTGTCAACCGGAGCTACTGGAACGTAACCGCCTTTTACAGGAATTTTAAAACCAAGGTTACCGCCATCTTCTTTGCGGTTTGTATTCCAGCCAGCTTCTTCAGAATCTACGAAAAAGCTCGAAGAATTCATTGTGCTTTCATAACGAACTTCGTCAAAGATGAAGAATTCGGATTCAGGAGCGAAATAAGCTGCTGTACCAACTCCAGTTGTTTGCAGATATTCTTCTGCTTTTTGAGCGATACTGCGTGGGTCGCGCTCATAGCGTTGGCCGTCAGGCGTATAAATATTACACATAATGTTTAAAGTAGGGTGGTCTGTAAAAGGATCGATGAATACAGATTCAGGATCTGGCATCATTACCATGTCAGATTCTTCGATACCGCGGAAACCGGGGATCGATGAACCGTCGAATGCTACACCGTTTACGAAAGTGTCAGCGTCGACTTCTGTCGAAGGAAGAGTAATATGATGTGCACGACCTGCGAGATCCACGAAGCGGAAATCTACGAACTGAATGCTGTTTTCATTGATTTTGTCTAAAACATTTTGAACTGACATCAGATATTTCCTCCATTTCCGAACATTTGCTTAGTGTTGAACAGTTATTGTTCAATATTTCGTTCCAAACTATGAGGTAATTATAAAACTACGCAATATCATCGTCAATAGCTATGTCAGGTATTTTTTAATCTCATGTCAGGTATACTTACAAGTTTGAAAAAGTGTTCACATTCTACCGCCTCATACCAAATAAAGCCGTGATCCCTTGAATGTTCAAGGAGTCACGACTTTATTAAATTAACTCTTTTATTTTTTCCATTCTTTAAAAGCTTCAGCAGGTTCTTTCATAGTATCAAACTGTTTGCCAACAATCGGAGCTAGTTTTTCTAAATCCTTTAATAAGTTAGCGAATTGATCAGGGAATAAGGATTGCACGCCATCCCCTGTCATAGAGTTATCAGGATCAGTATGCATTTCTACGATAAGGCCGTTTGCACCAGCAGCAACGGAAGCTTTCGACATCGGCTCAACAAGTTCTCTACGTCCCGTACCATGGCTTGGATCCGAGATAACAGGCAGATGGCTAAGCGATTGCAGTACTGGAATAGCTGATAGATCGAGTGTGTTTCTTGTGTAAGTCTCGAAAGTACGGATACCGCGTTCACATAACATCACATTCGGATTGCCGCCCGCCAAAATGTATTCCGCCGCATTAAGAAACTCATCGTAAGTTGAACTGAATCCGCGTTTTAGCAGCACAGGCGTCTGAATAGTTCCAAGTTTACGCAATAGATCAAAGTTTTGCATGTTACGAGTTCCGACTTGCAAAATATCAGCATACTCTGCACATACATCAACATACTCAGGTGTCATTACTTCAGTGATCGTCAACAATCCATGCTTTTTCCCTGCTTCAGCCATCATGACAAGACCTTCCACACCTACACCTTGGAAGCTGTATGGACCTGTACGAGGTTTAAATGCTCCACCGCGAAGCACCTGACCACCTGCCGCTTTGACCAAACGGGCAATTTCATCAATCTGCTCTGGAGATTCAACAGCACATGGTCCACCCATAATAACCAGATTATTACCGCCGATTTTCACACCTTTAATATCGATTACAGTGTCATCGGGATGGAAATCACGGCTCGCAAGCTTATAGGATTTAGAAATCTTTATTACATTTTCTACACCTTTCATTTGACGCAAATGCTCTGCCAAAGTCGGCTCCGCTTTACCAATAATACCGATTACCGTATGATCCGTACCTCTCGACACATGCGCCTGCACACCAGTCTTCTCAATAAGTTGTACAATCTCCGCAATCCGTTCCTCTGTAATATTTGAATTTGTAATAGCGATCATAATAATCTCTCCTTATAGGCGTTTCAGCCTTTATTTTTATTGTGCTTCTATGTTTTATGAATATTGAGCTTGTTTGCTTGCTGCTTGCTTTGCCACTGCCCCACTGACGACTCTTTAAAAAAATCTTTCATTCAGCTCTTTTGTTCTTTGGCTCTTTTGTTCTTTTGTTCTTTTGTTTTTTTTGTTCTTTGGCTCTTTGGCTCTTTGGCTCTTTTGCTCTTTTGCTTTTTTACTCTTTCACTCTTCCACTAAAACGCTTCGACTCTTTTAAGCTTCTCTGCTTTTATGCTTAAATGCTTCTACGCTTTTACTCGATAAAGTAAATATACACAATAAATCCCCTATCGTCAAGAAAAAATTGCTTCAACCTCTACGTTTACTTTTCCATCTCAAATCACATCAACTCATTGAACTTAAGTAACACTAGTTTTCTCTAACTATTTCGCTCTATCAATCCAAAACACTTCTAGCTGTTGCCAGCTCCTCTCTCCAACGTAACTCTATAACTATATCTGCATCTACATCTATGTTTATATCTAAATAGCTCTATTTTCCAACAACTCTCTAAAGTCCGCCACCTTCTACTTCTTATTAACTGTGATTGTTCTCTTCTAACTTATAAACTCCCCCGCTTCCACCCAGCACCTTCCACCCCCTTACTAACTGCGATGGTACACTTAAAAATTCTCCTCCTCCTACCATTTCCCTCACTAACTGCGTCGGTACAGTTATTTCCCCCATTTTCCCCCTGTTAGCCCCAATACAGCCAATTTAACTGCACGATCACAGTTAGACCGCCATTTCAGACCATAATCCACCAATCTAAATGTACAAATGCATTTAGTGCTCATCTCACCACTATTTCCCCACTCCGAAAGAGCAGTTTATTTTTTTAAGTAGTGGTTGTCGCTTTCACCGCCCAATGACAGACGCCGAACCCCGTGAAATCTCCTCACTCCAACCAATTGAACTTTACCCATTTATCTATCTTATCTCCGCTCTTCTACTCTCCTGCTCTCCTGCTCTCCTGCTCTCCTGCTCTTCTGCTCTTCTGCTCTTCTGCTCTTCTGCTCTTCTGCACTTCTGCTCTTCTGCTCTTCTGCTCTTCTAAAGGAGCTCGCGCACCATGCGCCTGAGCTCCACGTACTTCCCCCTCACAGCCGCCGAGTTAGGGCGGCTGGTTTTATTTGCCTCGCGACAGCGGCGTTGGGTTTCTTGGGTTAGGTAGTTGGATTAGGTGAGGGGGTAAGGGGGATTCTCCTGGAAGAGCTTGCGTCCGCCTTTGTCCACCTTTTGCCCCCTTGAAACCTGATCAAGCAAAAGGTGGACAACAGCGGCTGTAAGGAGATCCCCCGTCCCCCGAACTGCCCTGCCGCCCTGCCGCCCTGCCGCCCTGCTCCCCTTCTGCCCTCCCCCCTGCCCCCATCCCAGGCAAATAAAAAAGCCGCTCGACAATCGAGCGGCCCCTCCTTATGATTTAACCCGTATAGTAGGCAACAATTTCTTCATATTAATCGTCCGTTTGATCTCCCAAGTATCCGGATTGCTGTTGTCATATTGCTCCAAGTAAGCGATTACTTCCTTCGTGATTGGCGTCGGAGTCGATGCCCCTGAAGTTACCGCTACTCGTTCAATACCGACCAGCCATTCCTGCTTAATTTCCGAGACATCGGATACCCGATAAGCAGTAACGCCAGCAATTTCCTCAGATACCTGAGCGAGACGATTGGAGTTATTGCTGCGCGGATCACCTACGACGATACACAATTGTGCAGCGCCAGCTTGCTCAGCAACTGCTTCTTGTCTAACTTGTGTAGCTAGACAAATTTCATTATGAATTTCCGCATGCGGGAATTTCTTCAGAAGACTTGTAATAATAATGCGAACATCCCATTGTGACATCGTAGTCTGATTCGTAATAATAATACGGCCTTCCGGTATTTCCAATTCAGCGATCTCTTCTTCGCGCTCGATAAGATGAACATGGTCAGGTGCTACACCTAGCGCACCTTCTGGTTCGGGATGATTTCTTTTGCCAATATAAATAATATGATAACCCTCGGCAACCTTCTCGCGGATCAAATCATGCGTCTTTGTAACATCCGGACAAGTTGCATCAACAACGGTAAGCCCTTTGTCACGTGCACGCTGACGAACTTCAGGTGAAACCCCGTGAGCAGTAAATATAATGGTTCCCTTCTCTACTTGCTCCAATATTTCCAAGCGATTCTCGCCATCCAGTGTAATAACACCTTCCTGCTCGAATGCATCAGTAACATGTGAATTATGAACAATCATGCCTAAAATATAAATAGGACGTGGCAAATCCAAATTTTTAGCCGTTTGCAAGGCGAGCACCATCGCATCGACGACACCATAGCAGTAGCCGCGCGGTGATATTTTAACGATTTCCATCCAGTTGCACCTGCTTTCTGATCGAATGACGTTAGCCTTCGATTCGATCCATTCCCTCTATTATATCCGAAGCCGGGCTTACAGAAAAGTCTATCGGCAACCATATGATAAAGACCGACCCTTTACCTTCCATTGTAGTCACTTCAATTGAACCTTTATGCTCATCAATAATCCACTTGGCAATAGATAAGCCTAGTCCAGTACCAACTGTTTGTCCGCGTGATTCATCCGCACGATAAAAGCGGTCAAATATATGCGGCACTTCATTCGGATTCATCCCAATTCCGGTATCGCGAATAACGATTCCGATCTGATCCTCTTTGCGCTGTGCGCTTAATTCGACACTGCCCTCAAGCGTGTATTTAAAAGCATTTTCTATAAAAATAAATAACAGCTGCTGCAAATAATCCTGATTACCGTATACGTTTACATCAGCCAATGAGGATAAGTCGCCTTGCTTCCATTCAGCCGAATGCGGCAGCAACTGCGCCCTTCTCGCTACCTTTTCTACAAGAAGCTGCATGGACAGGGAGCTTTTCTCCATAATATAACCAGCATCGGCACGGGCTAGAGCTAATAGATCATTCACAAGCGTCGACATTCTCTTCGCTTCACCTGAAATATCTTGCATAGCTTCATTCGACAGCTCCCAATGCTGCTTATCCAAAGCCAACACGATGCCGTTCAACGCTTGCGGATCCATTGATTTGGTCCACATTCGCTGCAGCAATTCAATATTGCCACGAATCGTCGTTAACGGAGTACGAAGTTCATGTGAAGCGTCGGAGACGAACCTTCGTTGTGCTTTATACAAATCATCCAGCTCATTATAGGTCATCTCTAATCGAGATAACATAATATTAAGCGTGTAGACTAATCGTCCAATTTCATCTTTAGGACCTTCTATTGGAATTCGAACACTGAGATCAGATCCGCCTTGGATTTTCTCTGTTGCTCGAATGACACGTTCAATCGGACGAAGTACTTGTCTTGCCAAGAATAGTCCTGCCGTAAAGGCAAATACCAGTACAGCAATGGATGAGAACACAAGAATGGAACGCAGTCCGCTTAGAAATCTTTCTTCACTGCCATTGTAAGCACCAACCTGCAGCAGTCCAACGAGTGAGTTATCCTTCGAATCAATAAGAGGTGTCTGAAAAATAAGAAAAGGATAGCTGTCACCATTTATATTGACCTTAGCTTTGGTATATTGTATACCTGGCTGTTTGCCTGCTGCTGGATAAGGAAACACCAGACCTAGCTTCTTCATGCTTCTATCCGGAGTAATAGCGCCTTCTTTGTAATTTACGATTTGAACATATAAGTCCTGCTCATAGAAATACGAATCAGTCTGTAAATCAAGCTCATCAAAAAAATTCTTGGTACCGATTACTCGTATACTATCTGCTTGGTTGCGAAGAGCAGCCTTCATATCACCATAAGTATTCATCGTTACGAAAAAATAAATGGCACAACCAAACACGACTAACGTTGCGGCTAGCAAGCCTGAATACCATAGTGTAAGCCGAAGACGAATCGTCATGCTCTATCAGCCCTCTCCTCTCAGCACATAACCAGTGCCGCGCACGGTTTGAATGATTCGCTTCCCTTCTCCATCCTCCAGCTTCTGCCTCAGCATCGCAATGTACACTTCCAATACATTGGATTCACCGCTAAAGTCATACCCCCAAATTTTCTCCATAATAGAGTCCCTTGTTAGGACACGACGTGGATTTTGCATGAATAAGAGCATCAGATCATACTCTTTGGCCGTTAATTCAATCCGTCTTCCCGAACGAATCGCTTCGCGAGAATCTTGATCAAGCGCCAAATCCTCATAAATTATTTTACTGCTGGATTCCTCTATCTTGTCAGTCTTCCGTCTCAGTAAAGCACGTACTCGAGCGAGCAGCTCTTCCAGCGCGAATGGCTTGACCAAATAATCATCAGCTCCAGTATCAAGACCTTTCACTCGATCAGCAATATCATCTTTCGCCGTCAGCATTAAGATCGGTACGACACTGCCGCTTTCACGAACTCTTCTGCATACTTCCCATCCGTCAACTTGCGGCATCATTACATCGAGAATGAGCAGATCGGGTTCAGCAGTCATCAGTACCTTTAACCCTTCCATCCCATTGCTGGCCGTCGTTACTTCATACCCTTCGAAAGCTAAGCTCCTTCTTAATAAAGAAGTGATCTTGTCATCATCATCAACTACTACTATTTGCGGCCTCATAGGGGCACCTCATTTTCCCGTAAACTAGCCTTTGCATAAAAAAATAAGCACAGAGCCTTATGCCGCACTCTGCGCTTATTTGCAAAACGCTGCTTCTACCTATTATTGCGCATTGAATTTATTCTTGTCACCAATTTCTACCGGCAATTTAATCGACTCGCCTTTACGGATGACGTTCAATTCAATTTTAGCGCCAACTTCTTTGGCTTGAATTGCTTTAATTAGATCCTGATTTGTTTTATACTTCTTGCCGTCAATACCTACGATAACATCGAATTGCTTCAGATCTGCCAAGTAAGCAGGAGAGTTATAGTAGACATTCATAACGATTGAGCCTTCAATTGTATCCATACCAAGCTGCTTCGCAATATCAGCATCCACAGTTTGCAGTTCTGCGCCAATAAATGGAACTGGAGTTTTGGGTATTTCTTCATTGTTTTTCAACGTTTCCAGTACTTCTTGAATGGTGCTCGTAGGAATGGCGAATCCGATACCTTGCGCTTGTGAACTAACAGCGGTGTTAATACCAACAACTTCGCCATTCACATTAAGCAGCGGTCCACCGGAGTTGCCGGGATTAATTGAAGCATCCGTTTGCAATAAATGCTTATATTCCCGAGTTCCTTGTGTATCTTGGATGTCGATTGGACGTTCTTTCGCGCTAAGTACTCCGACAGTTACCGTATGATCAAAGCCATATGGATTGCCAATTGCCACAACCCAATCTCCGATATTAATGTTATCTGAGTTGCCTAGGGGCAATGTTGGGAATGCTTTATCCCCTTCTACTTTGAGTACGGCCAAATCCAGCTCATAGCTTGAACCAAGCAGCTTTGCAGTGAGCGGTTTATCGTAGCCTTGAACCGTTACTTCGATTTTATCCGAATCTCCAACCACATGCTGGTTCGTCAAAATATAGCCCGTTGATTCAAAGAAGAAGCCTGTTCCGATTCCACTAGCCTGCATATTGCCGCTGTCTTCCCTCTGGCCTTGCTCAGGCTCTGTCTGCGTTTTCGGCGCTTCATCTCCGAAAAATTGACGGAAGAACGGGTCATCCAATATTCCACCGCCACCGCTGCCATTGCCGTTCGATGTAGTACTCACATAAGTCTCGATTTTGACGACTGCAGGACTTGCAGTTTCAAATAATTTCGCAATGTTATCTGGTCTTGCCGCTGAGACTGCCGATGTAGCTCCGCCATTACTTTGAGCTGAATTACCATTCGCAGTTGAACCTGATGCACTTTGTTTCTGTTCCGCTAATGCTGCCGTTCCAGGTGTGAACCAGTTTCTCACATCAGCCGTATACATCAACCCGCCAACGACGACAACCCCTGCAAGAAATGAAATGAACATCGCTCGGAATGAGGTTTTCCTCTTTGGCTCCCGCACTTGCCATCCCCCTTTAGGTGGCTGCTGATTGGAAGTGAATGAACGCAATTGCGGCGGTGGTGTTATTTCTGCTTGTATTGGCGGCTCAGGCGTAATAGCTGCCGGCTCATTATAGCTTGCTGATGCAGCAGTCTGCTGCTCAACAAACGGTTTAACTGGAGTTGACTGATCATCACTAGAAGTTGTACGAGATGCAGCAGTCAAGCTATCATCTTGGGCGCCAGTCTTGAACGGTCCGTAGGAATAATAGTAAGAAGGCTTGCTTTGTGTTTCAGAAGACGATGTTGCGTCTCCGCTATCACTCTTCCCCTCACTCTGCTGTTTCCCCTCTTCCCCTTCTTCACGATTTTGAAAAAAATCATCAAACTCGTTCTTTTTGTTCTGATCGTCCATTTCCGTTCTCCTCCTCCAAATATTCCACGAAGCTTCCGATCCATTTGATCCTTCCGACCGGTCGCTGGATAATTGTTATAATCCTATCATGCACATTCTACCTTAAAACAAACTTAAAAGGAATTTAAACGAAAATAAAAAAAACGTCTTTCGACGTCTTTTTTTATGAAAAACAGCCCCAATTCAAACAATCTGAAGACCATTAATCTAATGTAAAAATTGTTGTTCCACCTCAGACAGCACCTGCTTGGCGCGATCAATCCATTTAGGTTCAATTGGTGCATTAGGCTCAGAGGGTGATTGGAATTGGTCGAACAACGCTCCAACTACATGAGCCTTTGCCTCTGGATCATTGCCCTCATTATAGATATGCTTCAACACAAACGGTGACCCCAATTGAATGACTGCATCATTTTCGTCCGCTGTATCATCAACATGACCATTAATTACTTCGAACGGCAAGCGAAGCCATACCTTTCGATCCTCGTCCAAAAATCGATCAAACGATCCGTTTGTATAATCCCAATTGCCTCCAAGGACAAACTGATTGGGTTCAAGTCCGCTGCGCAGCTCTGTAAATGTCATTTCGCGGGATTCTAATGTTGATGAAAGTGGCATCATAGCGGTTCCGCTCCTTTAGCGTTATATCAATCTTTGCTAAAAGGTAGTATAGCCGCTCCTTTTTCCTTTTATGTGTGCTTTGCCCAGCCTTTGCGATGAGCCAAAACAGCGAGCTGAGTTCGATCTTCAACCTCGCATTTCATCAACAAATTGCTTACATGTGTTTTAACCGTTTTCACACTAATATGCAGCTCTTCGCCTATTTCCTTGTTCGCACGTCCTTCAGCAATAAGCAGCAGTACTTCCTTCTCCCGCTCTGTCAAATTCTCGTCTCCCGCTTGAGCTGTACGTTGGCGCAGCCCCCTCGTTAACGCTTGCGACACATCGACAGTCATAACCGGCATTCCCTTGGAAGCTCCGTTCAACGCATAGATCAATTCCTCAGCTGATACCGTCTTCAAGACATAGCTGACTGCGCCAGCTTCAATTGCCCCATATACTTTATCATCCTCTAAAAAACTCGTCAGCATAACAATTTTCATTGCGGGATAACGAGCTATAACTTGCCTAGTTGTCTCTATTCCATCTAAACCGGGCATCATTAAATCCATTAGTATAAGCTCAGGCTGTCCACCTGGGATGCCTGCTTCCAGCATATCGAGCGCCGCTTGGCCGCTTCCCGCTTCAGCAACAACTTCAAATTTCGGTTCTAGCATTAAATAAGTACGAAGCCCTGTTCGAACCATATCATGGTCATCAACAATCATAATTCTTAATCTTTCATTCCCGCTCATCCTTACTCGCTCCCCGCCCCATTTTCGGTATTGTCACCTTAACTCTTGTTCCACTGCCTGGCTTGCTTATAATCTCAGCGGTGCCGCCGAGCTTCTGAGCGCGTTCTTGCATCGTCGATAAGCCATAAGAGCCTCTCTTTACCTCATGAACTCGGAATCCAGCGCCATCATCCTGCAAACTAAGAACAATTTGCCGCTCATTTTCTGTAAGAGTTAGCGAGCAGCTATTGGCACCTGCATGTTTAACGACATTCGCTATTGCTTCTTGCACAATGAGAAAGAACTGATGCTCCTTTGCCTCAGATAAAGGCTCTGTAAGTCTCCATTCCAACACACCTTGCAGGTTATTCTGACGACAATAATCCGGAAACCATTTATCTAACGCTTCTTGAAGCGTACGCCCTTCAAGCTCCATCGGTCTAAGCTGGGCGATAAATACACGCATCTGCTTTTGAGCCAATGTAGACATATGAATAAGTTGTTCCAGTACAGATGCCGCCCGTTCCTGATCAATTTCTTGAAGCTTCGGCAAGGAGGAAGCACACATATGAATAGCGAATAATTGCTGACTTACTGTATCATGCAAATCACGAGCTAATCGCTTCCGTTCCTCAAGAACAGCCGCCTCATTAGATGCGGCTTCGAGCATAACATCTTCTTCGCCCGTCTTTTGCAGCCACTTCATCCGTTCCTCGATTCCGATCGCCAGCTCATTAAATTCACGATACAGCTCCATGAAAGAAAAATGACCCGTTTCGGTGATCCGCACTCCAAAATTCCCATTAATCGTTTGTTTTAGCGCCAACTGAATCGTGTCGATCCGTCGTTGAATTCGCTGTCCCGCCCAGTAACCAAAACCTACGCTTACAAGCAGAAAGACGGAGGCGGCACCAAGCCGAACTTCCGTCTGCCCTGCTTTATCAGCAAATCCGATCCACACCATAAACGCAAGGAATAAGGCTAATGATGAAGAAGCGACGAACATCGTAATTAACTCCCACTTACCGCTGCGAAGAAAACGTACCATCATGAGCTTTACCCTACCTTTGTAACGCGAACATCGCCAATAAATGTGCTTACTACAAGTTTAATTTTCTTATCTGCATCCTCATAGGCTGGTGAATTAATGTTCATACTCTTAAGAATACCGCCTTCTTTGCGTCCCAATATCTTCACGTCTCCAATAAACGCGCTGGATACCACTTGAACGCCTACCTCGTAATCATTAGGAACATACACTTTCACATCTCCTATGAATGAAGAGATAGTAAGCTTAGTAACTCCGAATGGTATTTGGGCCTTCGTTAAATCAACAACTGTATCACCGATAAAATGTGAAATATTCATCGGCTTTAACTCCCAATATTCATGTCCGATATGAATATCCCCAACAAATCCGGTTCTTGTCTGTGTAGTTGGATCATAATCCCAATACTCAACAAAATCATCTTTATGATTATAATGGTGCTTCGATTTCTTGTACTTCTTATTATAGTGCGAATACGATTCTGAAGAATATTCATCTTCAGCATCCACCTTATGTGATTGCTCGCTGCTCTCACCTGCGCCAGCTTGGTAAGTATCCTGCCCTGGCTCTTTAGCTTTCGTAGGATCAGGATGCAGCGGCGGTGCAGATGGCACATCCCCTTTGGTATCCCAATAAGCATTGTATGACTTCCATTCATCTGATGGCGGAGTCTGTTCTTTCTTGCGCGGCTTTCTAAGCAAGTTAACTCCGATCAAGATAACAACGACTGGCCATATATAAGGAACAATGTCACCAATTGACCAAGTAAACCATTCTAGATTATGACCTAGAAATATAAATCCGATCAACGTAACAACGCCGCCCCACCAGCCTGAACCAGATCCATTGGACAACCCCATAATCAATCCTTTTAGTCCGACATACAACAGGATAACGGGCCAAAAGGTAGAAATGATGGACCCAATATTAATATCAAAGTCTAGATAACCTGTCTGCCTCAACAGAAACAGAACTCCTAGAGCAATAATAATAATTCCCATCAACAAACGATTCAGAAAGCTTCCATTCATATGCTCCAACTCCTAGTGTTCTTACTTAGCGTCTTCTTATTTCCCAGTATAACTAATGCTCTTCTAGTTAAAAAGGGACGACCGATTGAAATCTATCTCAGTCTCTAGACCGATACAACAAGTCCAGAAAACGAAATCCAAACTTTCTTACGTTACAAAATATAACATAAACTCGTTGACAGTGTTAACTTTAACTATTTATAATGATGAACGGATTATGAAATGCAGTAGATACCTTACACAACTGTTATGGAACAGGAGTTGAAGCAATGGAGTTATCCGAACTATCACAAGGTCTTGATACGATATGGGTCGTCTTGACTGCAGCTATGATCCTACTGATGGAAGGTGGATTCGCCCTGCTCGAAGCAGGATTTGTAAGGCAGAAAAACGCTGTAAGTATTATTATGAAAGTATTCGTCGACATTGCCTTCGGAGCGCTTGTGTTTTATTTCTTCGGTTTTGCTATTATGTACGGTCAAGATGTTGCAGGATTAATCGGTACAACCGGCTTCCTCATGAATGGCGACTTATCTCACATTGTCCTGACCATCACGAATGAAACCTATTGGTTGTTTCAATGTGCCTTCGTTATTGCAGTTATTTCCATTGTATCAGGAGCAGTGGCTGAACGCATTCATTTCCGTGCCTACATTTTATTAACAATCGCGATGACTGGATTAATCTATCCGCTTGCAGGTCATTGGGTATGGTCAACTGGAGGTTGGCTTGGAGGGCTGGGCATGATCGACTTCGCCGGCTCAGCCGTTATTCATGCTTTAGGCGGATTTGCTGCGCTTGCAGCAGCCATCTTCATAGGGCCGCGTATAGGTAAATTCTCAGCGGACGGCAAGGTTAATATCGTATCCCCCTCCAATCTGCCTCTTGCTTCTGTTGGTGCATTTATTTTATGGTTCGGTTGGTTTGGCTTTAACGCTGGCAGCACGCTCAGTGCTACAAATACAGCAATTGGCCATATTGCCATCACTACGATGTTGTCAGCGGCATCGGGCGGGGCAACCTGTATTCTATTTACAATGTTCCGATATAAAAAAGCAGATCCTCCGATGGTTATTAACGGCTCGCTAGCTGGTCTTGTCGGTATAACTGCCGGCTGTGCTTTCGTTTCCAATGAAGCAGCCATTTTAATTGGTGCGATATGCGGTATTGCCATGGTTCTTGTAACTGAACTGCTGGAGCGCAAACAAATTGATGATCCAGTCGGTGCATTCGCAGTCCATGGTATAAGCGGGAGCTTAGGAACTTTGGCCGTTGGACTATTCGCCATGCCTGAGCTAACGAAGGATGTGGGTCATGGTTATTATGGTCTATTCTTCGGGGGCGGCTGGAATTTGCTAGGCGTTCAAGCGCTTGGATTAGTCACTGTCTCCGTATGGGGCTTCTGCATGACATGGGCTGCCTTATGGTTAATTCGTAAGATTATGCCCGTACGGGTATCAAGAGATGAAGAGCTGGTCGGGCTGGACGTTGGTATTCACGGCGTGCCTGCTTATAGTCAGGACAGTGATTTTATTGAATTGGAGCATTTGAAAAACAGATAACATTGATATATGTGGCATTGAGGACATGGGACGCTTACCTCAGCCTACTTATGAAAACGAACAGATTAGATTAATAGCCACCTAAAAAAACGGTGTCTCCTATTTGAAAGGAGACACCGTTTTTTTAGGTGTAAATCTGTCCAGCTAGATCGGATGAAATAGATACGATATCGGTTGGAGATGCGTCACTCTGAATCGCTCTAGCTAGGTCGATTTCAAGACGAAGGGCGCGTACCTTCTCCATCGGCTTCTTGACGAAATGGATATATTCAACAGCCAGATGATGATCCGGCTTCTTTCCTGATAACATGCGTCTAAACGTTGACATGGACTGATAAGCACGTTCTTCCTTCAGACGGCGCTTCTCATAACGGTCAACCATCTGTTCAATTTCGGCTATTTCCTGCTCTTTCTTGGAGACGTAGGCATCTATGAACGGTAATACTTCAGCAGCCCTGTGATGATGCGAAGCAGAATAGTTCGTATGAATAATAGGATCCGTCATAATCGTCCACCCAACTTGTCATGTGATATTTGCTAACATAGAATATCATACAATAAGTCGACGTCTTTTGAAAACTATTTTTTCGAATTATTTCATTGATATATCCGCGCCGATAACGCCAATTATTGCGCCATCTACTGATCTGATTGGGACGGCAATCGTTAAGCAAGGCTTCTTCGTAATGGCCGATACGTAAATACTTGATTTGAACACTTGTCCAGTTATACCGCGTTTCCACCACTCACGGCCTTTGGCGTTAAGCAATCCTGCCTCTGGAAGCGAGAAGATGAAGGAACCATCAGCGCGGTTGGACCATATCGCTTCAATATCTGCCTTGGATTTCAATAGTGCAGTAAGCTTTCGTTGATGACTTCCTTCATCTAGAGCAATTAATTCTGAATCAAGTGCAGCGCCTTGCAGCCATTCTTGTAGTGCGGCTACATTCACATCAACATGCTGCTCAACATGATTTCGTTTTACACCGATGTGATCTACCGCTTTGGATAGCTCGGAGGAGGACTTTTGCAAATTACGGCTTATCCGGTTCAGCTTGCCTATTTGCTCTCGCTGCTTGTCGGTCATTTTCAAGGTCACTTCAACGCTGTCGAGCGTTTCATTTACCGATTCAACAACATCCTTTAACATCGTTGTCGTATCATTCATATGCACCGTTTGTTCTCGACTAGCTGAGTTAGTTTGATCCACCAGCTCATTCACTTCATGAATACGAGAGAAGATAAGGTCCATTCGTTCTTTATTGACAGTCATTTCTGCTATACCTCGGTCTACGGCTAACTTCTCATCATCAACCGAACGAACAACTAGCGCCACGCCATTCTCGATCTGCTCCACTAATTCTGATGAGCGACTAACCGCTTCGTGGCTTTGCTCAGCTAGTTGTTTAATTTGCTGGGCAACAATAGAGAAGCCTCTTCCATATTCGCCAGCATGAGCAGCTTCAATCGATGCATTGAGCGCGAGCAGTGAAGTCTGGGAAACAATTTGTTGGATGAGATGATTAATTTCATTAATATGGGATGTTTGTTCAATTAACTGATGGATATGCTTCTCCACCGCTTTATTATGATTATGTAGGTCATTCATCACTTGATCTGTTGTCGTTAGTGATCGGCATACATCAAGAACAATTTCTTTCGTTTCTTTGCTTTTAGAATGGAGATGTGTCGATGCTCCGCTTATTTGTTCAGCAGCTGATGCAACCTCTTGAAGTGCAGAAAAGGCTTCCTCAATTCGATTCATGGCTTGCTCGCTTCTCGAGCGAAGTGTGTTTTCTTGAATGGCTGATGAGTCTGCAATCGCTGTTAAATGACCAATGGATTGGTCCACTTCATCAACAGCAGCATTCAGTTGATCCGATATGACAACCGATTCATTCATTAATTGCGTCATACGAGCGAACTCTTCTTTGCTGATCGTTTCTGTTAATTCGCCATTCTTATTGCTTGAAAACCAATTAGCCAACTTGAGTACCCGCCTTTCTAAGTTTATTTTGCTAAAAAGAATTAGTCATTCCATTAATCTTCTTGTCGAGAAAAATGAGGTTGAGCAGTTCGTATTATAATTGGAAATTTTTACTACATTATATATCAGCATTCGACAAAAGAAAAGAGGAATCGCAAGGATTCCTCTTTTGAATAACGATTGGTTAAATAACTTATTTCTCGGCTTTTTGGGAAGCATTATTCGAAGCTTTGCCATTGCCAGCATTGTTCTGATTGAACTCTGTAGCGAATTCAGCATTGTACTTATTGTTTTGGTTAGCTTTATTATTTTTGTTCTTTGCCATTTTGTCCACCTCCCGTTCCCTACCTAGTATGGCAGTGTGGTCATTTCTTATTCAGCTTCTGAACAAGTCACCCAGTTACGATTCTAGATAGGTTTGCGGGATCGGTTTGCCTGCTTCTACTGCCCTGTTAATATTGTTCAACCATGTCTGTGACAGCTTCCCAGAACCTAAGCGAAGCACCTGTACGGCCACTTTCCTTTTACCCCATTGGGAATATACCTCTTTAATGGTCTCAAAATACAGATCAATCTTATGACCTTTAATCGCAGATCCAGTATCGGCCACTACGCCGTAGCCATAGCCTGGTATATAAAGAATCGTTCCAATCGGGAACAGCTTCGTATCAGCCGCTATTGTCGACACC
This sequence comes from Pristimantibacillus sp., assembly GCA_048976605.1. Taxonomy (GTDB): domain Bacteria; phylum Bacillota; class Bacilli; order Paenibacillales; family Paenibacillaceae; genus Pristimantibacillus. Next base: position 160,544 of record JBHGUX010000018.1, read on the forward strand.
TGCCCCCGTCGCACTTTAACGCCGGAGTAGGTGATGCCGTATTGCGGATGACCCGGCCGTTTACCGGTCGATTCAACTCCTGCTGTGTATCCTGTAGCAACCACTTCTACGCTAGTAACTTCCTGCCCTTTCGAAGCCTCTAGAGCTGGCGCTGTTTCTTTCGTCATCGATTGTAATTCCTGATCCTTAACAAGCTTGTTCCTATTGCTGCTTGATGCGACACAAGGGGCTATACAGATACCTGCAAGCAGTAAGGTGATCACGAATAGCAATGTCGTTGTTTTTGTCCAAACAAAAAAGCTTGTAACCATGTGGGTAACTTCCTCCTCAGAAGAATATTTCCCAAATGGTCCAAGCTTTATTCAAGTGACTAAATAGCCTTAGTCGAAATTTCCTGTTGCAGCATTTCGATTAACTCAGCAAGTGACTTAGCACCGATATCTCCTTCACCGCGTTTGCGTACAGACACAGTACCGGATTGAGCTTCATTGTCTCCTACAACTAACATATAAGGCGCCTTTTCCAACTGCGCTTCACGAATCTTATAACCAAGCTTCTCGTTGCGCAAATCGCTTTCGACGCGAATGCCTGCTTCACGTAGTTTCTCTTCCACTTCACGAGCATAAGCCTCGTAAGCAGTTGACACAGGAAGCACTTTTGCTTGTACCGGAGACAACCACAATGGCAGTGCTCCTGCAAAGTTCTCAAGCAAGAATGCAGTCATCCGTTCCATTGTACTGATGATTCCGCGGTGAATAACAACTGGACGGTGCTTCTTCCCGTCGTCGCCGACATATTCGAGCTCGAACCGTTCTGGAAGCAAGAAATCAAGCTGTGCAGTAGACAATGTTTCTTCTTTGCCAAGTGCAGTCTTAATCTGAACATCCAGCTTAGGTCCGTAGAAAGCTGCTTCTCCTTCCGCTTCGAAGAACGGTAATTCAAGCTCTTCAACAACCTCACGGAGCATACGTTGAGACATTTCCCACATCTCATCATTTTGGAAGTATTTCTCTGTATCCTGTGGATCACGGTAGGACAAGCGGAACCGATATTCTTTGATGCCAAAATCTTCGTACACCTTACGGATCAAGTTAACTACACGAGCGAATTCTTCCTTAATTTGATCTGGGCGACAGAAGATGTGAGCATCATTAAGTGTCATTGCGCGCACGCGATGCAAACCAGTCAAAGCACCTGACATTTCATAACGGTGCATAGTGCCCATCTCGGCAATACGTACTGGCAAGTCACGGTAGCTTCTCATCTCGCTCTTGAACACCATCATATGATGTGGACAATTCATCGGACGAAGTACAAGCTCTTCATTATCCAGTTCCATCTTAGGAAACATATCTTCACTGTAGTGTTCCCAGTGTCCGGAAGTTTTGTATAACTCCACATTAGCTAGCACTGGAGTATATACATGGTCATAGCCTAGTTTTTCTTCCATATCTACGATATAACGTTCAAGTGTACGACGAACTTTAGCGCCATTCGGCAGCCAGAGCGGAAGGCCTTGACCAACTTCGCGAGAGAAAGTGAACATTTTCAATTCACGGCCTAGCTTACGGTGATCACGTTTCTTCGCTTCTTCCAAGAAATGAAGATGCTCGTCCAGCTGTGCTTTTTTCGCGAATGCTGTACCGTAGATACGTTGCAACATTTTATTTTTAGAATCTCCGCGCCAGTATGCACCTGCAACGCTTAACAGCTTGAATGATTTGATGCGGCCAGTGGACGGCAAGTGAGGACCGCGACATAAGTCGAAAAATTCGCCTTGATCATAAATAGTCAGCTCAGTATCGACCGGTAAGTCGCGAATCAATTCAAGCTTCAGATTATCATTTAATTCAGTGAAAATCGCAATGGCTTCATCACGGCCAACGACACGACGACGGATGTCGATGTTTTGTTGAACGATCTTTTCCATTTCTTTCTCAATCTTAACAAGATCTTCTGGTGTTAGAGAATGATCCATATCGATATCGTAATAGAAGCCATCCTCAATAACAGGACCAATACCAAGTTTTACATTCTCGTTGCCGTACAAACGCTTGATAGCTTGAGCAAGTAAGTGAGCAGTACTATGACGATATACTTCCAGCCCATCTGCAGAATCCACTGTAACAATCTCAACAGCAGCATCCGCATCGATTGGCGTATAGACATCCACTACTTTACCATTTAATTTACCTGCAATTGCGTTTTTGCGAAGTCCGGGACTGATCGATCCAGCCACCTCTTCAATTGTTGTTCCTTCAGCGTATTCTCTTACTGCGCCATCTGGAAATTTCACTTGAATAGCCATTTCATTCATCCTTTCTCATGTTCCATACTGGATTTAAGCATGGTGCGGGATGAACGCAAAAAAGCACGCATCCCGCAAAGGGACGAGTGCTTGTATACTCGTGGTTCCACCCTACTTCGATTGCTTAGACATGTTCAAATTGAACGTCAAGCAACCCTTGTAATGATCTGATAACGGAGACATCCGGTACAGCATACTTGCAAAGCTTGCGCATCGCGTTCAACCGTACAGCTACAAAGGGGTATATCTGCTTTTGCCAAGAAGGAAATTTCAGCCAAGTTTCCTCTCTCTGGACCGGCGACAGGGCAGATACATATCTTTATCATTGCTGATCGTTTTGGTTATGAGCAACATTATAGACGCCAAACACCGATTGGTCAAGAGCTAAGGCTGGATCAGACCGTTATTGATCCCATCAAAGCAAGGTGTGCAATCACTGCAATGCGTACAGACTGATACTCTTTTATCAAAAATAGTTTCAATCGTACGAATGACTTGCATATCAGGCTGAGTCGTATGAATCATAATATGCTTCGGTGAGGCAGCAATCAATGAGCTAATGACCATATCCTCAATATTCATTTCCGTTTCAAGCATTTCGGCCACTAACCGATCAGAATGGGGCTTCGGCTCAAACGGCAGAAACTTTTCGTTATACAGTACAAATTCGTGATTGCCTTTATGAACGAGATGGACAATCGCTACTTTCGATTCCTGTAAACCAACAAAATATTTCAGCAACGAAATAAACTCCTGATATTGCTTATCCAGAACATATTCGTCGAGAGCATATTCTACAATTTCGGATAATTCCTTGCGATAGGGCTGCAATCTGAACGTCGTAATACCTATTAAGTCAATAACCGTATTCTCTTGCAAGTAGCGCTCGATTTCATCCGCAACCTTAGTTTTCCGGCGTTGTCGATCTGCATCAAGAAATCTTGTGCCGAGCCCATCCCATTCTGTTCCATGCAACAGGTCATGACAGTATTTCTCGATAACAGGTCCTTCTGCAGCATAATTATCTTTATATTTCCGCCTTATTATTGCTGCCAGAATAAGGGGCTCCATATGGATCACAATAAACTCGGCAAGCGCTTTAGAGGCGGAATGATACACCGAAGGGCTATGCTCGGTCAGTTGGAACAATGGCAACACCGCCTCACAACTAATCAGTTGCTCGGACAACAACTTGAATTGTACTACCTTTTCTCCAGTATCATCTGCAATATGTAGATCATTTGTCGAATCCGTCATCAACTTCGCTAATTCGGTCGCTGATTGCCCTATATTAAGCGGCAAATTTACGGTAAACAGCTCCATGAGCTCACCCCTTTCATTCCCCTTTATCAGTATATGGTCCCTGTGATTGGGATATACGATGAAGAGTTTGGGAAGTGAACGATGAATAATTGTGAAAGATTGCCGCTGCGTCCGCGGATCGTTCTTCCGATCGTTGTTGTCCACGAATTCTTCGAATTAATCTAACCAAATGGTTAGAATTCGTGGACAAAGACGAACGCTGCGCTTCTCCAGAACGATTCCGCATACTTCGCTCCACTTTCACTGTCATCCTCCATCACTTTGTTGGGGAGGAGGAGAAAGGGCAGTTCATATGGCTCACAATGGTTCGCTGACTATAGCGTTTAACTGCGTATTGCCCAGTTACAGAGGGCTAACCTAGTGAGCTCAATTATTGCCGATAGCGATAACGGATCAGCGATCCGTTATTTCGGCGGTTCTCGTGCCAGCTGAGGGAATTGCGGAACTGGGTTCCGCTAAACCTGAGGCTTTTTCATGGTTCGCGTTCAATTGCTACCATTAGCGGACCAGGAATCCGTTATTTCGGCGGTTCCCGTCCCAGCTGAGGGAATAGCGGAGCTGGGTTCCTCTATTCCGGGGCTTTTTCATGGTTCGCATTCAATTGCTACCATTAGCTGATCAGGAATCCGTTATTTCGGCGGTTCCAGTGCCAGCAAGGGAGTAACGGAACTGATTTCCGTTAAAGTCAACAATTTGTGGGTAGTATTGATGTATTGATCGTAAAAAAAATAGCGGTGCAAATTGCACCGCTATTTCTGGGTAAATTGCTTATTTAATTAGTTCTGCATAACAAAGTCTTGCTCAACGGTATCATTCTCGTTGTAGACTTTGATCGTGTTATATTTGGTGTCACGCTGTGCAGGGATTTTTCCTACTTCACGAATAAGTTGAAGGATAAGTTCGATATTAACTTTATGAGTTGTGCCTGCTGCGGATACAACGTTCTCTTCGATCATGGTGCTTCCGAAGTCGTTGCAACCATAGGAGAGTGATAGCTTGCCAATCTCGGGTCCCATCGTTACCCATGAAGATTGGAAGTTATCGATATTATCAAGCATAATCCGGCTGATCGCAACCATCTTCAAATATTCCTCAGGCTTCGACTTCTCCATTTTCATATTCGTATTATCTGGTTGGAACGGCCAACAAATAAACGCTAGGAAGCCTGTTGAATCGTATTCATTCGCGATACATTCATCTTGGGCATCACGAATACGAAGCAAGTGCAGCGCACGCTCTTCGCTAGTTTCACCAAATCCGTATACCATAGTTGCAGTCGTGTTCATCCCATGCTTATGAGCGGATTTCATAACATCCATCCAATCTGTCCATGAGCCTTTCATCCGACTGATTTTACGGCGAGTGCGGTCATCCAATATTTCAGCTCCGCCGCCAGGCAAGGAATCAAGTCCTGCTTCTTTAAGCTGACGAATGACTTCATCTAAGGATAAACCATCAGATACAACCTTCATCTTCTGAATTTCTGCTGGGGAGAAGGAATGCATCGTGATGTCTGGGAAATTGCGCTTAATTTCGCGTAAAATATCGGTATAGTATGAGAAAGGCAGATTAGGATTAGTCCCGCCCTGCATAAGTATTTCCGTACCGCCAATATCGACCGTTTCTTGAATTTTGCTCAAAATGGTTTCATCTGGAAGAACATAGCCTTCCTTTGAACCCGGAGCACGATAAAAGGCGCAAAAACGGCAGTATACATCACAAATATTCGTATAGTTGACGTTGCGTCCTACAACGAATGTCGTAATCGGTTCAGGATGTTTTCTCAACATTAGTTGATTAGCAACTTCACCCATTTTTTCGATTTCATCTGATTCAAACAGTGTTACGCACTCATCAAAGCTGATACGTTCATTCTGTAAAGCCTTTTCCAAAATATGATCTATCGTTACCATCATGCAACACCTCCATATCCAACCATCTATTTAGTATCCATCATTATCTCTTAATCCTAACATAAATCATTTCGCTCCGTCATCCGCCGATACTCATTAATAACTAAAAAAACACGGCTTGTCACTATCGACAGCCGCATTTTCTTCACAATTAAGACATATTATCCACGCAAAGCGTTATCTAAATCAGCAATCAAATCTTCAATATCTTCAAGGCCTACAGAGTAACGCAGAAGCCCATCCGTAATACCACGTTGATGTCTAACTTCCTTCGGCATGGATGCATGCGACATCATTGCTGGATAAGACAAGATACTTTCCACAGCTCCCAAGCTTACTGCCACAAGCGGCAGCTGCACTCGGTTTAACAAGGCTTTGGCCCGTTCTCCGCTTCCAACATCAAATGACACAACTGCCCCATAACCTGAAGATTGGCGTTCATGTATTTCACGGCCCGGATGATCTGACAACCCAGGGTAGAATACTTGCTCAACCTCAGGATGTGTAGAGAGCCATTCGGCAAGCTTGCGTGCGCTCCGTTCGCTATGCTCCATCCGTGCTTGGAGGGTCTTCATTCCACGCATAAGCAGCCAGGCTTCATGGGCACTAAGTACAGTTCCCATTCCATTCTGTAACTGATATAGTCTACGACCTAGACCTTCATCCAAGGTTACAGCCAGTCCAGCAAGCACATCGCTATGTCCGCTTAGAAATTTCGTTGCACTATGCAATACGATATCTACACCCAGCTCGAGAGGGCGTTGGTGATATGGTGTCATAAAAGTATTATCGAGAATCGTCAGCAAGCCATTCTCTTTCCCCCAAGCCGTTGTCTCAGCGATATCCGTAATTTTGAGCGTTGGATTAGATGGCGTCTCCATGAATACACCTTTCGTGTTCGGTTTAATCGCCGCTTTCACCGCTGCAAAATCCGTCATATCGACAAACGTGGTCTCGATTCCTAGTCTAGATGCAACAGTAGTAAGGAAACGATAAGTTCCGCCGTACACATCTTCCGTGACGATCAGGTGATCACCAGTTGAGAACAACAAGAATGTTGTTGAAATGGCCGCCATACCCGAGGCGAATGCAAACCCACGCGTACCGCCCTCAAGCAGAGCGATATAATCCTCTAATGCTTGACGGGTTGGATTGCCTGAACGACTGTAATCATATTGAGGCGGGTTGAAAATGTCGCTTTGATGAAAGGTTGATGCTTGAAAAATAGGAACGCTGGATGCGCCCGTCTGTGGATCAATTTCGGCTCCAAAATGAAGCAGTTTAGTCGCAAAGCTGCGTTTTGCGATGTTGTCGTTATGCGATCTGTCTGACATCTGCTTCTATTCCTCCCCGATTTCTTGTTGTGCTGCAGCCAATGCCTGCCCAAGATCCGCAATTAAATCATCAATGTGCTCAATGCCGACTGAGAAACGAAGCAAACGATCATCGACACCAATGGCATCACGAATTTCTTGCGGAATATCCGCATGGGTCTGTACCGCAGGGTAAGTCATTAATGATTCGACGCCGCCTAAGCTTTCTGCAAAAGCGATTAATTGAACATTTCTTAAGATAGGTTCAACATATCGTGCATCCTTCAAACGGAAGGAGAAAATGCCTGTATTGCCTGATGACTGTTTGTTCTGAACATCATGTCCTGGGTGATGCGCCAAAGCCGGATAGTATACATCCTCCACTGACGGGTGCTCCATTAAGTATTCTGCAAGCTTCGTTGCATTATATTGATGACGCTCCATACGAAGCGCTAATGTCTTCATCCCTCTCATCAGCAGCCAAGAATCCTGTGGACCTAGAACAGCACCTATCGAGTTATGCAGAAAAGCGATTTCTTTGGACAGCTCTTCGCCTTTCGTTACGATGAGACCAGCAAGCACATCATTGTGGCCGCCTAAATATTTGGTTGCGCTATGAACGACGATATCAGCACCTAATTCAAGAGGGCGTTGGAAGAACGGCGTAAGCAGTGTATTGTCGACGATTGTCAATAGCCCTTTCGCTTTAGCCCATGCTGCCACACGCTCCACATCAGTAATCATCATTAGCGGGTTTGTTGGTGTCTCAATAAGTACAGCTTTCGTATTAGGCTGGTATAAGGAAGACATTGCATCTAGATCATTGGTATCCACATAAGAAGCTGTAACACCAAATCTAGACATAATTTTTTCTAATAGACGGTATGTGCCTCCGTACAAATCAAGTGATACGATTAGATGGTCACCTTGACTGAACAAGGCGAACACCGTTTGAAGAGCAGCCATACCTGAGCTACAGGCAAATCCTGCATCACCTGATTCGAGTTTAGCAGCAGCTTCTTCCAGTACGGAACGAGTAGGGCTTTTTGTTCGAGCGTAATCAAATCCTGTGCTTTGCCCAAGCTGCGGATGACGGAATGCTGTTGCTTGGTAGATCGGGAAGCTTACTGCTCCCGTAACTGGCTCCTTGACGGAACCGATCTGTGCGAGATGACTTTCGATTTTCAACATAATTTCAACTACACTCCTTCGTCTCTTATATGCCGCTGCCTAGATCATATGGGGTTTGTTGGTACACATAATAATTCAACCAATTCGAGTAAAGAAGATTTGCATGAGCGCGCCAAGTCGACAAGGGAAGCTTCTCAGGATTATCACCCGGGAAATAGTTCTTAGGTACGTCAATATTCATCCCTTTTGCCACGTCTCGATCATATTCGAACTTAAGCGACATAGGATCATATTCCGAATGACCACTGACAAAGATTTGCCGACCATCTTTCGAGGCAACAATGTATACACCTGATTCATCGGATTCCGACAAAATTTCCAAATCACTAATTCCAACAATATCTTCACGCCGTACTTCCGTATGTCGGGATTGTGGAACAAAGAACATTTCATCGAACCCACGAAGCAGATTAACATGTCGTTTCTCGATCGTATGAGGAAACACTCCGAATATTTTTTGATCCAAATCGTATTTCTTAATACCGTAATGATGGTAGAGCCCCGCTTGTGAAGCCCAACAAATATGGAAGGTTGAAGTAACTTTACGTCTACTCCAGTCCATAATATCCTTCAATTCTTCCCAGTAGTTAACGTCTTCGAAATTCAAATGTTCCACTGGAGCGCCTGTGATGATTAATCCATCATAATATTCCTCTTTAATATCATCAAATGTTTTATAAAAAGATTCTAGATGTTCATTTGATGTATTTTTGGACGTATGTGTTTTTGGGTGCAATAGAACGACCTCTACCTGCAGCGGTGTGTTGCCGATTAGGCGGAGCAATTGTGTTTCTGTCGTTTCCTTTGTAGGCATCAAGTTCAAGATTGCAATTCTTAATGCACGAATATCTTGCTGGTAAGCAACGCTTTCATCCATAAGGAAAATGTTCTCGTTGCTAAGTATTTCTTTAGCCGGTAAATGATCAGGGATTTTGATCGGCATATCGTTCACTCCTCTGCTTAAATATCGGTATTCTAGACGCAAAAAAGACCCTTTCTGCTGTGAGAAAAGGTCGTACGCTCATAATAAAAAGCCTTCGCCTCCCTCATCTCCCAGAAACATAAATATGTCTCCGCAAGAATTAGCACCGTGCTTTTACGCCGGTTGCCGGGCTTCATCGGGCTAGTCCCTCCGCCTGCTCTTGATAAGAAAGTGATTCTTATTCGGTTTTCGAATTCCAACTTATATTTTTACTTTAATTGATTATCGCATTCGCGTCAAGATGGTTATTAACATATGCTGTAGGAAGACATAAATCATGTTTTTTCGCTTGAATGTAAAGCTGTTGCAGGAGTATACTAGACAAGGATTAGACACATTCGAAACCATGAGAAAAGGAGTGCAAACGAAAATGGAAGGCGACAGACCTAAGCCTGACAACAATCGAATATGGCTGCTGCCGGATCGTTGCACATCTGAGCTGAATGGTTTTGACCAACCGTTATAGCTTATTGGCGTCCGGCAGTCTCCGTCAATTTAGAGAGGAGAAGCTCGGATGAAAATTCGTCTCGTGAACAATGGGATTTTTACAACTATTGATGACATTAATGAAACACTCGTACCATCTACTGAAGGCTTTTACTGGATTGATGCTGACGTTGAAGATCTTGCCGTGTTACAACCGTTATTCGGCATGCATGATCTTGCTGTCGAAGACTCCTTAAGTGAGGATGAGCAGCGTCCGAAAATTGAAATTTATGAAAACCATTATTTTATAGTTATAAATAGCATTCGCTTTGATGATGAAGAAATTTTTCTGCGAGCATTAAATATCTTTCTAGGCCGCCATTATATTATTACCGTTACCAAGCAAAAGATTAATGAGCTTCGTTCCTTAAAGCCCGTTTTGTGGGAGCAAGAAGTTAGTCGTCCTGACTATTTCCTCTATCACCTTGTCGATATTGTAGTCGATAACTATTTCCTAGTTGGTGATCGAATCGATACAAGGATTGAATCATTAGAAGAAGATATTCTGATGAATACGAAAAAATCGCATTTGAATGAAATTATCGGTTTGCGCGGTGAAATTTTGTGGCTCAAAAAAATGCTAGGTCCTCAGAAGGACGTTATCGCTACTCTGAACAAACGGGATCTCAAGCTCATTGATGATCAGCTGCAGAAGTATTTCAGTGATATTTATGAAAATGCGGTCAAAATCGCCGAGTCATTCGACACCTATCGCGAGTTAATGGGCAACTTACGTGAGGCTTATCAGTCCAGTATCTCTGCCAGAGCGAATGAAATCATGCGCGTCTTTACGGCAATGACGACGATATTCATGCCGCTGACTTTTATCACTGGCATATATGGAATGAATTTTGATTTTATTCCCGGTTTGCATATGCGAGGCGGTTCTTATATTTTGCTTGGCATTATGCTATTGCTGGGTTTTGGGATGTTGGTTATTTTTCGGAAGAAAAAATGGCTATGAGGGGCGCCGCTCGATTTTCGGGCGGCTTTTTTTATTTGCCCGGCTTTTCGCTGGCGGGGATGGAGTTCGGGGCAGGGCAGTTCGGAGGACGGGGGATCTCCTTCCAGCCGCTGTTGCCCACCCTTTGCTTGATCAGATTTCAAGGAGGCAAAGGGTGGGCAAAGGCGGACGCAAGCTCTTCCAGGAGATTCCCCCTTACCTCCTCACCCTCCCACCATCCACGCCGCTATCGCGAGGCGAATAAACAGCCGCCCTAACTCGGCGGCTGGAAGGGATGGGAAGAGCGGGGATCATGGCGCTCAGTTGGGCGCGTGATCCCTGAGCCTAAAGCAAAGGTAAAGACAATACCTAAGGTGAAGACAACACCCGAAGGCGAAGAAAAAACCCTAAGGCGAAGAAGAAACCCTAAGGCGAAGACAGAGACAATAACCTAAGGCGGAGAAGAAACCCTAAGGCGGAGAAGAAACCCTAAGGCGAAGACAACACCCGGAGAGATAAAACCTTAACAATTAAACCTAAGACGAAGAAAAACCTTAGGGTTGACCCTAAGGTGGGGGAACTACTTTCTTAGATATAGGGAAAGTGGAGATAGGTTGAGTTCGTTGATGGATTGGGCGACTAGGCCGGCTATTGTGATACCGCCGGATTCTTGGAAATGGGTGTCGTCTTTGGCTCCTTCAGGGAAGGCGATGAACTCGCCAGGGTAAGCCCACATAAAGAGCGCTTTGGATGGCTCATCACCTAGTTGTTCGTAAAGCGCTGTGCTTTTTGCCATAAGATCAATTAACGGAACCTCTTGCTCCTCCGCTAATTGTTTTACAGCGATTGAGTAATCGCCATGGGTATCGATGATTTTGCCTGATGAGTCAAACTTGCGGCGTTGTACTGGCGTAATTAATACGGGAATTGCCCCGCGCTGTCGAGCTTCGTTAATATAAATCATCAAATGCTCTTTGAAGGTAGTAAACGGATCTGTAGCCCGCTCCTCGTCAGGCTTCTCGTCGTTGTGACCGAATTGGATGAATAAATAATCATTTGGTTTTATTTGATCAAGAATCGGTTTCAATCTTCCTTCATTCAGGAAGCTCTTAGAGCTTCTGCCTGACTTCGCTTCGTTAACAATGGCTACATCGGCGTTGAAATACATCGGCAGCATTTGACCCCAGCCGGCATAAGGAAATGTATCCTGATCCGTTACTGTGGAGTCGCCAGCTAGGAATATCGTAGTTGCTTGTTTTGCTTCTGTAATTTCAATGGAATTAATACGTGGAGCCACTCCTGAGAACGCTAGCTTAAGCTGCCCGTTATTCACATTGACAGTAAAGCTGCGTACGATGAATTGTCCCGCTGACGCTGTTGATTGATGCAAGACGATTCGATTAGGTCCTGCTTTTACAGTTGTAGAAGCAGGTGCTATTAAGTCACCCATTATTAGTGTAATGGTATAGTTGCCGTTCGGTATATCTACAAGGAATGCCGCATCGAGAGGAATACAGAATGATCCACGCAGCTTATCCGGTTCGCCCCGATCACGTGAATTGATCATTCCGCTGCCGTCGAATCCGTAGCCTAATTGTTCATTATAGAGTGTGTCAGCAAGGACTTGAGTGAAACCCTCTTCCTTCTCTCCTGGTCCAAAATTGAATTTGAATTGTACAGTCATCTGTTGTCGCACCTTCCTCTTCTTGTTCCTTAAGACGGCAAGTACCGTCCCCTCCATTTTGAACGTGTTGAACCAAGCTTGGCTACTTAAAAATTCGATTGAATTGTTAAAATTTCCGATTAATTACTCGAAAGCTCACCTTCCAGCGCCTCCCGAGCACCCTTCTTTAAATTAACGAATAGAAGCAGTACAATTCCAATGATAAAAAATGCGACAAGCGATAAAATCCCCAATCGACTTGAACCTGTCCCAGTAGCAATAATTGAAAACATTAATGGACCAGCGATAGCCGAGAACTTGCTCGATAACGACAGAAATCCAAAAAACTCGCCTGTTTTGGAAGGGGGCAGCAAGTTCGCGTAGATTGAACGTGATACTGCCTGACTTCCGCCTTGTACTAATCCGACTGCAATTGCTAACGCATAGAAGTGAATAGAGCTTGTCATAAAATAGCCTAGTACCACGATCAGGACGTATATAATTAAAGAAATATACAATAATTTCTTCGAACCATGTCGTACAGCAAGTCTTCCGAACGCTATCGTACATGGAAACCCGACAAACTGGGTGATGAGCAAAGCGATAATTAAATCTGTTGTAGCAATGCCAATTCCGCTGCCGTATATCGTAGCCATTACAATAACTGTATTAATTCCATCGTTAAAAAACCAAAAGGAGGCCATGTACTTAAGCAACTCCGGATATCGCCTCAATGTTCGGAACGTTCCCCATAGCCGTGATACGCCAACTTTCACAGCTTCACCAGCACTCACTTTAGCTGCTAGAGCTTGCCTTACAGGTTCTTTGACCCAACGAAATATAGGAATAGAGAACAAAACCCACCACAGCCCGACTGTTATGAACACCATCTGTGTCGCAAATGTTTGGTTTGGGAAGCCCAGCAACTCCCAGCCCTCAATCATAATGACGTTTACAAGCAGCAGCAATCCACCGCCGGCATAACCATATGCATAGCCTTTAGCACTTACAATGTCTCTTTGTTCTGCTGGCACTCCATCCGCTAGTAAAGCATCATAGAACGTATTTCCACCAGCAAAGCCTAACGTCCCCAGCACTAACAGCACGGAAGCCATCAGCCAGTCACCTTCGCCAACAAATGCCATTATGATACAGGACAACGCTCCTAGCAAAGTAAAGAGCTTTAAAAACTTCAATTTTGAACCCGTATAATCAGCTATTGCACCAAGAGTTGGAGACAAAAGAGCGACTAACAACATCGCAATACTTTGCGTGTAGCCCCAATAAGCTTCAGCAACATGACCTGGCAAATGAATTGCAGCAACCTCTGCATAAAAAATAGGGAGCACAGCAGCCATCATCGTCGTCGCAAATGCTGAATTCGCCCAGTCGTACAACATCCATCCTCGCAGTGCTCTGCGATCCATCTCATCATCTCCTAAAGATTTTGCATAGCAAAATCACTTCGAAAGCATAAACCTCGATTTTGCATAGCAAAATCACTTCGAAAGCATAATCCTTGTTTGCGTAGTACAATCACTTCGCAACTAGGCAGAATGCAATACAAACAACTATCCTACCGTAGATTCTTCGACAGTATTCGCCATTTCCCTTTATTAAACAGTTGTAAAGATGGTACCATCGTTTTGCTGTAATCCACCTTTTCCTTTATAATAAAGATTATTGGCATTACTCGGACTTACTGTTTTTTTTGCAAAGAGGGGGATTGAAGTGAATATTAGCCAGCTTGAAACACTCCTTACCATTTCGAAGACGATGAGCTTCCGCAAAGCCGGCGAATTACTGAATTTGACGCAACCCGCTGTTTCAGCGCAAATCAGAACGCTAGAGGATGAGTTCAAGACCATCCTTATCGATCGCAACCAACCCGTCACCCTAACTGATCATGGACAAGTTTTCCTTGCTCATGCTGAGAAAATATTATCAATCGTCGAAGAACTGAAGCAAAAGCTAGCCGATTTGAGTTCAATACCTCAAGGTCACATTACTCTAGGCACAACATCTTCGATTGCTATCCAGCTATTACCGAGAGTACTATCCTACTTTCATGATCAGTTCCCGCTTATTAAAACGACCATTCATACAATGCCATCATCCCAAGTTATGAGCAGTGTTGAGAACGGCTCCGTCGATATTGGCATCACTTACTTAACGGAAAAAAACCCGAATGTTGATTCATCTGTGCTTTATTACGACACATTTGAATTAGTTGTTTCCCCTAATCATCCTATGAGCCATTTGACACATACTACTGTCGAGGCATTGAGGGACACTCCAATCATTATGCTTGCCCCCGATACTTTAGGTCGTCGTTTTCTCGAACGGGTTTTCCGTAAATACAACATGCAGCCGAATATTGTAATGGAACTATCCAGCAGTGAGGAAATCAAACGTATGGTCGAAATTAATCTAGGTGCAGCTGTCATCTCTAAGCTCTCTATTGCTAATGAACTAAGACGCGGCTCGCTTCGCATGATTAAGGTTAATGAACTGGAGATCAGCCATCCAGTTGGTGTAGTATACAAATCAGGCAGATACTTAAATACAGCCATGCGGCAATTTCTAAGTGATTTGAAAGGAATGCCGGAGCATCATTTCATTAGCAGCGAATAGTTTAGGAAGAGCTTCGCAAAATCTAGGTCCATGCTTACGAAGTTTGCTTCGCAAAATCTAGGTCCATGCTTATTTCGCAAAATCTAAGTCCATGCTTACGAAGTGATTTTGCTTCGCAAAATCTTTAGGAGGAATAAAATATGAAATTCGATTTGCACACGCATCATGAGAGATGCGGTCATGCGAACGGTACAATTGAAGATTATGTTATAGCAGGGCTTGAAGGTGGTTTGCAAGTTATCGGCATCTCAGACCACTCGCCTTATTTCGGCAGTGAGCATGACCAGCCTTTTCCAGGTATCGCTATGGCAAATAGTGATTTCACTAATTATATTGATGAAGTTCTTCGACTGAAGAAAAAATACGAGGGACGTATCGAGGTACTGCTGGGTATGGAATCCGATTTCTTCCCGCAACATATCGAGGCTTATCGTTCCGCCTATGAAGGCGTTCCTTTTGATTACTTGATCGGCTCCGTACATCAGGTGAGCGGAGTAAGTATTTTTAATCGGAATCGGTGGAAAGGTCTCTCGGATAAACGTAAAATTGAAACGAAACAACAATATTATGAGCTTATCCAACATTCGGCACGCAGTGGAATGTTTAATATTCTTGGTCATATCGATGCAATGAAAGGGTATTACCCGGAATTCTCTGACATCCCAGCCAGTGACGATATTGATGAGACACTTCGTGTCATTGCTAAGCATGATGTATCTATTGAAATCAATACATCAGGCAGTACAAAGGATGTCGGGGGCTGGTATCCTTCAGATGCTATTTTGGAGAGAGCGCTGCATTTTGGCGTTAACGTCACTTTTGGATCAGATGCTCATATTCCATCAAGAGTTGGTGACGAGTGGGAGCTTGTGCAGAAACGATTGAAAGAAATCGGCTTCTCACAATGGGTTTTCTACCGCAAACGGCAGCAAATCATCGTTCCATTGTAATCCTATATAAGGTAAGGGGCTATTCCAGAGAAGTCAATTTGACCTCTGGAATAGCCCCTTATTTATATCATCTCACCTATTTACCTTATACTGCTGCTGAATTATTCATGTATGCTCTTCATCTTAAACATGCTTAATAGCTGCCCTACCGTAATCGAGCTCTTCGGCCGGAAGTCTGCTCCCGTCAAATATTGAACAAGTTCTCCAAGCAGGAAGGCATTCTCTGGCCGTTTCAGTTGCTCCGCATCAGATAAATGTAGAGAGGATACGAATAGCTTCCCTTGGCCAACTTGAGCCTCGAAGGCATAAGCCAGACGCTTGGCCCGATTAAAGTTGTCGATGACTTCTACTATTGGCTGTACTTCCGGCATACCATCCAAGCTAAGTGCTAAGGACCGATTGACGAGATGGTACCATTGCCAATTCGAAATACCGTCATGCGGAAACCTTCCGAGTGCTGGGTGGTCATGAACTAGCATCCCCATTGTCGTTCCCGTCTGCGTCGAGAACATCAAATAGTTCCAGAAGATCGGCATGTATTTCGTCAACACATCGTCATATTGATTGCCAGGTTTCGCCATTATCCAAACATTTCCACCATTAACTAAGTAATTAAGAACGTTCGTCGTCAAATCATCCACGATAACAAGTGAAGTCTGCTCACGATCCAGTGAAGCTAGCGTGTTGAAGCGTTGATTGCTTTCAATTCGCGCTCCATACAAGACTGATCTCATGGATGGAACACTTGTCCAAATTTTACTGACCTGCTCGGACCATTCTAGACGCGGCAATGACCAGAATTCCCATTCATTGCTCGCTAGCTTCTCACCAGCAGCATTAATAAACGATGCTTCCAGCACCAGACTATGAACACCCTCCACTGGCAATTTCGACTCAATTATAGTTATCCGTTCAACATCGCCACGCTTCACAGCTTTAACTGGAATCTTATTCTCATCTATTACCACATCGCCGCTGCGAAGTCGCCACTCCATTGAGCCTTCGACCAAATCACCTTTTCCGTAATGTGATAATTTGAAGGATGCCTCTAGCTTTTCACCAGTGTAGTAGGTACGAGTCCGGCATTCCATCAGCAATACAGTCTCTCCATTAAATCGGATAAACTCCTGTGGCTCTACAATCCCTTTGCTATCCCAAAATACGTCCAGAATTCCCGTCGTTGCATGTCCCTGGCCTGGAAAATCACGAATATCCAATAATTGAATACCCGCTACCCCTGCCGTTCTACGCACCCGCTCCATCGACTCTTTTAGTGTTCGTACAAGATGTGTTCCTGTTGCTTCGATGAACTCATCTACACGATCAGTTAGACCTTTCGCTTCCAATGTCTCTTCAATCGTATCAAGCCATGACGGACGCAGCGCACCGGTATATTTGCTTTTCTCAGAAGGACGAACATACATCGTATATTGTGCATGCTCATGTGCAAGCAACGGCTTAGTCGCAAGCCTCGCCACCCCGCTGCAATCCACGGTCGTATCCGGGGATGCCACCTCATCACGATTCAACGGGATATGCCAGTTCAAAGAATGAACGTAGAAATCCCCTTCCCTATCATGAGTTGGCAGCTGTCCAAATCCTGTGTTATCGGTATAAAGACGAGAAGGATCAATTTGCTGTGCCAAACGAACGAGTTCATTCAACGCCTCATGTCCATCTTCACTGATTAATTCATTCCCCATGGAAAAGAGGACGAAGGACGGATGCTCCTGCAGTCTGTCCAGCAATAATAGCAGCTCTTTGCGGAAATACTGATGAACATCCTCATTAAGCATCGAACCTCTGTTCAAATAAACCGTAGACCAGTTTGGCAGCTCAGTTTGAACCAGCATACCTGCTTCATCCGCTGCTTCCCAGAAAGGTCTAGGGGGCGTCCATGAATGCAATCGCACATGATTGAAGCCATACTGCTTGGCAATTTCAAATTGCTTCACATAATGCTTCTTATCCCAAGATGGATAACCGGTCAGAGGGAATATACAGCAATCGACATATCCTCTTAAAAACACTGGCTCGCCATTCAAAGTTAAGGTTGTACCGTCAGCAAGAAGCTGCCTTAATCCAACCGTACGCCAATTATTGTCCACTACATTTCCATTCTTGAGCAAACTTAATTGAACTTTGTACAGGTACGGATTGCTGTCTGACCATTCAATGGCTCCTTCTTCAAATGGAATGATTAGCTCTACTGTTGTCACTGCCCCATCACTACCTACTATTGGATGGGTGACACGCTCTGATGCTGGCTTACCGTCTAAGTGCTCTCCAATAGCCGTCATTTCATAATCAGCTTCAGAATCCAATGGTCCAGCAATTTGCGCTTTAACCAGAACCTGACGTTCTGAATAATCTGGATAGACGGCAACTTTCTCTATATGCAAGGCTGGCAAAAGCGTAATGGATACTCCACCAGTAATACCGCCCCAATTGGTTGCCGTTTCTTTGGTATGAATATGACTGCCTTCCAATGGAAGCTTCATCCGATTATCGATACACACCATTATTTCATTACTTGTACCATAGCGTATCCATTTGGTGACATCATAAAGATGTTCCGTCAACAAACTGTCTGCTTCACCTGCATAATGCCCATTAATCCATAATTTAGAAGTCCAATGGACCCCAGCCAGCTCTAATTGACATAATTGATCTCCTGCTGCATCTGGCAAATCAAAAGAGAGCGCATACCATGCAGCACCCACATACTCTCTTCGCTTCGTCCATGTATCTATATGACTATATGTCGGTTCCTCGCCTATTCCTTGTTCTTCCCAAGAGCCAGGTACCGTCAATTGCTTCTGAAATTGTTCTTTATTCGGGATTGTTAACTGAAATCGATCCTCCTGATCGGCAAAAAAGCTCCATTGTCCATTCAATGATATCGTTTGTCGACTATTTGTTGTATTAGAGTTAATGCTCATAAGATCCATCTCCATCGGTTATATTGGTTACTTCCCATGAACCCAAACTATACGTATTTTCTATATTCGGCAATAAATGATATTCTGTTCCTAATGGACAATATGCGGATTACCCTTTTTAGGACAAAAAAAGTGGACCTGTGCGATCACAGGTCCAAAAAGTTATATTAAAAGGGGGTCTTGTTTATTATCATAGCCCATTAATATGTACACACCGTAACAGAACTATTTCATTTGTGTAACAAATTTAAAAATTACGATTAGCTTTAGGAGATGACACAGATGTGGCTTGCAACAGCGGTCGGCAGCGCGTTGCTGTTCGGACTCGCAGGATGGTGGATGAAAGTCAGTCAAATGCGCGGCGGTCTTACATCCGTCATGCTATTTGGTCTATATGCTTCAGGAACAATCGGCTTTGGCATTCATTCCGCTGTCGAAGGAACTTGGACTTCATTCCATGATTACCGAATATGGATAGCTGGAATTATTATTGGAGCTGGGTCAGCAATAGGCAATGCTTTGTTCATGAAGGCACTTGATTATGGGCCAGCAAGCTTAACTTCACCATTAACGAACATGAATATTGTACTAGTTATTGCCCTCGGCACCCTCGTCTATGGCGAACAGCTCCAATTAAACGAAGCAATAGGCATTACCTTGCTTTTATTAGCCGTTGTCCTTATTTCTTATAAAAAACAAGAGAAGGTATCTGCTATTGAGCGCAAATGGTTTCTCTACGTTGCTGCCGCAATCGTATTTTTCACATTTAGAAATGGCGGATTGAAAATAACGGAAGAACTTGGACTAGCAAGCGCACCTATTCTATTCATTGGTTATGGGCTGTCTCTTCTGTGGTTTATGTTCCCCCTTCTTCGCCCAATGAACCGCACAGCCGCATGGACTGGGCTCAAGCTAGGCTTACTCGCCGGATTGTTCTCTTATGGCGGTCTTCAGCTGTATGCTGCAGCACTTGCAACAGGACCCGCTAATTTGGCAGCACCTATCTTTGCTACGAATAGCCTTGTTGTAGCAGCAGGCGCCATTATCGTCTACAAGGAAAAGCTGAACAGTGTTCAGTGGGCCGCGTTTGCCTGTACACTAGCAGGGCTTATCATTATTCGTGTATGAGTTAAATTACATACTGTTGCATTGTATTAATTCATTAATTCAACTGATCTGGGCAACATAAACGGGGTTGTCTCAAAGTCACTATTTATTTGTACGAGGACTGAGGTTCCGCTATTTGTCCGATTTTAGTCATTTGAGTGTTTAGGCGGACAGGAGATCCGTTATTCCCGAATAATCGAGTGAATTCAGGGCTCTTACAGGGAAATAACGGATTCTTTGTCCGCATGGATCAATATATATGGCTAAATCCTACAAATAACGGATCCTCTGTCCGCGAGATTGTTCGATTGACTATATAAGTGAGAAATCGCATCACTGGCAGCGATGAGGTCAGGGTTTAATCCCCATGCAAATATAGACTAGAATAGAAAAATAGCCGTACAGGAGTAGCTCTCCTGTACGGCTATTTTTCATATTTCCCACTATTCCCACTCAAAGTAAGCTTGTCACATTAGGACAATAATGCATCTATAGATATCTCTCCTGCACCGATCAAAGCTACGCCGAAGGCGATAGCAATCAGTACCAGGTTATATTCATAACCGTTTTGAGTAGCCCATATCCCATTAGCGCCATGAACTTTGGCAATTGCCATAATCATCGGTATGATTAGCAGAATCGCCCCGACCCATGTCCAAAGACCAATCGTGAATAAAATCCCGCCGACAAGTTCTGTTAAGCCAGCGCCAACTGCCATTAATACACCAGGTTTTAAACCGAGTGACTCCATCCATCCTGCTGTTCCTTTTACTCCATATCCACCAAACATTCCAAACAGCTTCTGGGCACCATGACCAATCATCAGCACACCAATAACTACCCGAATGATAAATAATCCAACGTCTAACATGTAATAACCTCACCCTTCGATTCTTCTATTTATAGGAGCGGCCGCTCTTGTGTGATTTATCTTATGACATTTCACTTACTTTTGTCAAGTTAATATATTTTATAATGCAATGATGTAATTGGAAGTGAAATGAACTTACTTTTCCTAAGTACATATGCTACAATAAGAACAGAAAAGTGGGGTGATCTCGTTGGATTATTCAACCATGTGCCCAAAGTATGAAGCTGCTGCCGATGTTTTAGGTAAAAAATGGACTGGCCTAATTATTCGGGTGCTTCTCGGCGGACCCAAGAGATTCAAAGAAATCAAAGAACAAATTCCTGAGATGAGCGATAAAATGTTAACCGATCGGATGAAGGAATTAGAGTCACTAACAATTATTAAACGAACTGTATATCCAGAAATGCCTGTACGAATCGAATATGATCTTACACCTAAAGGGCGGGAATTAGAGCCTGTTATCGAGTCGATTCAGAAGTGGGGAGAAGTTTGGATGTAAAGGCAAGAAGTCTATTCTAATTAACTTCTTACACATGCAAAGAGAACGCCGCGCAAGCGGCTTTTTTTGTTATGCAGAAAGGTGTGGATACAACGATGCTCAAAGTTATGTTTGTAGACGACGAGATACTGGCCATTCAACATATGATTCATCTTATTGATTGGGAGCAACACGGATTCCAAGTTATTTGTCATTCCACCAATCCCCGCAAAGCATTAGAGCTCGCTGCTGAGCATCAGCCTGATGTGCTGTTTGTTGATATCAAAATGCCAGTAATGGACGGTCTTTCCTTCAGCAAAGCTATATTATCCTCAGGTTTTAAGGGCAAGCTGCTTCTACTAACCTCCGTCAAGCAGTTCGAATATGCCAAAGAAGCATTAAAGCTAGGTGTGTTCAACTACATTGTGAAGCATGAGTTAAATGCGATCATCCTCTTGCAGGAACTGAAGAATATCCAAGATGCCTTGACCAAAGAACGACAGCAGCAATCTCTTGTAAGCCGGCAATTATTTACGGACCTGTTACTTGATCGCAAACTCTCATCAAAAGGACGTGAAATTGGAGCTCACTTGTCGCTTTCTGAGGGTAAGCAGTATTATTTGATGCTCATACAACGAGAAATGCCCTTTCCTGTTCTGCCTAATCACAATCAACTCCCTGCCATTCTTAATGAGACTGAACAAATCCGTCTATTACAAGCTGATATTGCGTTAACAGGTAACCTGATGATGGAAATAGTCATGACAGAGGACAATCGATTATGCCTCATCCTCGCTTGTGACCGCAGCAACAGTGAACGAGAAATTTGGCAGTGGCAGCAAAATGCTGCATCAAGAATTAGAAGCGCTTTCAGCAATATGGCTACTATTGCTGTTCTTACAGGTACAGTTCGAGAAATTGAACAACTAGCAGATTGCTATCGCGATGCGAATGCCATATTGAATAAAGCTGTCTTCTTCACAGATCGTCAATTGATTCACATCGATGACTATAACCGGATGATAATTAAGCTCGTGCAAGACCCTCTCTGTCAACCAGACGCTAGTCATTATTGTAAGCAGATCGCGGCTCGACTCAAATTACATGATATCCAAGACGCCAACCTTATTCTGAATGATTGGTTTGCAGAGATCCGTGCAACCATGTCAGTTCCCGTTCTCACTGATGCTTGCAGAGAGCTCGCTTCCTTGCTTAACATGGTTAGAGCTGAATATCGACTGCCTTCTATCGAAGATTGGCTGCTTAAGAAGGATTCGGACAGGAATGAATGGATTCATATTGATGGCATCCGCAATTGGTTTTCAGTCCTTCTTCAAGCAACGATTGAAAATAGGTTAACAAGACCCGTCTATTCGCGCAAAGTCCAACAAGCCTTCGACTACATTAACAATCATTTTGCCGAAGAAATGACAGCGGATACAATTGCCGAACAGCTGCTTATCAGCAGTGACCATCTTCGTCATCTATTCAAAGAAGAGACTGGTCAAACCGTTCTTGATACACTCACAGCTATTCGGATTCATAATGCCAAGCTTCTGCTGGATGAAGGAAATTATAAAATTTATGAAATTGCTGCTCGGGTCGGCTATCGTTCAAGCCAGTATTTCAGCCAAGTATTCCGTAAAATTACGGGCTTAAATCCGAATGAGTATGCCGAGAGGCCACAAGGAGAATCCCTATGAGATTGAAGATTCGAACTAAAATAATGGCGAGTACCATTCTTGTCATTGCCGTCTCTCTCCTGATCAGCGGATACTTCACGTATAATTACGTCACTTCAATCATTCGCGACCAGTCGGTCAGCGACAGTATGACTAAGCTCGCTCAAGTATCTTTTCAACTGAAGAAAGTACAGGAGCAGACCATTAAAACAGCTCAATATATTATTTCGGATGAGGAGATTGGCTCTACCATTCACTATCAGCCTGGCAATACACTAGAGACCGACTATTTTCGCAAGCAAAATGTCCAGGAGAAGCTGAAGCGATTTACCGCTCTGAATGCATTTATTACGAACGTTATGATTGTGCGACATGACGGTGAAATCTATTCCAATAATTCAGGTTACGAGGATTACTTCAATGACGAATACTTGCAGCAGCCTTGGTTCGTGGAGCGAATGTCGGAGAAGACAGGATTCTCCGGTCCTCATCCCTTTTTCTACCTCAATTATAATCGGCAAGTATTCAGTTATATAATCAAATACCGGCCACTTCAGGAGGGTGATTCATCTTCATCATCAGATAACTATAATTTCCTCGTTCTCGATGTAAACTACTCTGAGATTGAGAATGCCTTCCAAACGAGTGCGAGCGATTTCGAACAACTGGTACTACTCGGTAAGAACAATGAGATTTTATATAAAAATGGACAAGTTGCAGAAGAAGATGAACAATTCCTTATGCAAACGCTTGAGAACGAGCAAGGAAATACGTTTGTTGAGGACAAGCAGCGTATTGTCATCGTCAATAATGAGATGACGGAGGGCTGGAAACAAGCAGCCTATATATCGAAGGAAAGATTGTTCGCGAAGATCAATGCAATCTTCCTCTATTACTTTATTATATTCATCTCAAGCTTGTTGTTCGTATTCATGCTGATGCTGCCGATCATACATAATATTATCAAGCCTGTATCTCGCTTAACTCATGCGATGAAGCGAATCTCGGTCGGTGATCTCAATACGGTTGTGTCTATAAAAAGCAAGGATGAGCTTGAAATTCTCGGCAATGGATTTAATCGAATGGCGGAGCAGCTAAAGGACTATATGGAGTCCTCTGTCCAACATGAACAGACGAAGCGTAAAATGCAGGTCGATTTACTCATGTCGCAGATCAATCCTCATTTTGTATATAACACCTTAAACACCGTTATCTATTTGTCTCATGCTGGTCGCAACAAGGAAGCTGCATCCATTACGGAAGCACTCATCAGCATATTGCAGGACACCATCAAAACTGGTGATGGCGCTGTAATGTCTACTCTTCATGAGGAACAACAGATCATCCAACAATATGGCGTTATTCAACAAACTAGATATCCCGATACCTTTCGAATTGAATGGCGGATTCCAGAGTCTCTAGCTGAGGTCATTATTCCAAGAATGGCGCTTCAGCCATTGGTTGAGAACGCGCTTTTCCATGGACTCTGCCCTTCTGATCAGCAAGACGGCATCATTACAATTACCGCAGAACAGGCAGGCCAACAGCTTCATATACAAGTGGCTGATAATGGTGTTGGTATGACGGAAAGCGACCTGCAGCAGCTGCTAATCGAAATGGACAAGCCGCGTGATCCGAATCGCGAGGGTGGAATTGCTATGCGTAACATTAAGGAGCGAATTCAATTCTTATATGGAGACCAGTATGGTCTTTCTATTGAGAGCGTTAACAATAAAGGGACAACTATTCTGATCATTCTTCCATTGCAACTCGAGAAAACGATTACAAAAACCGCCGGATATTATACAAAATAACCGTTTTCACTTCTACTTCGCTATTCAAGATGCTGGTAGAATGATCTCGGAAGCACATAAGTAAGCGCTTTCCAAGTAAACATTAAGGGGGATTTACTATGCAACATTTGGTTAAGAAAAGAATCGCACTCCTGCTATCCGTTATTATGACACTAGTTATCGTGTCGGCTTGCGGGGGCAATAATGACGGCAACAAAACGAACAACTCCGGAACTGACACTGGCTCAGGAGCAGCAGCTTCAACGAACCCAGAGGATATGTCAGCAACTGTTAAAGTGTGGGACTGGGATGAAACATTCCAAAAAGAAATGATTCCAGAATTCAACAAAAAATATCCGAATATTAAAGTCGAGGTTACCGTTGTTAATCCAAATGACTATTTGCAAAAGCTGCAAAGCGGTATCGCTTCCGGCTCTGACGTTCCCGATGTTATTCTCGGTGAAATGGCTTACCGTGGCAAGCTGTTCGATTTAGGCGTTCTCGACAACCTTGAGCAAGCACCTTACAACTTCGATAAAGCACAATTGCTTGACTACCTCCCTGCTCTTCTGAGTAACTCGAAGGGTGAGCTTATCGGGATCGATCAAGCAGCAGCTCCAGCAGGTCTGGCTTATCGTCGTGACCTAGCGAAGGAATATCTTGGAACAGATAAACCAGAAGAGTTAGAAGCGCTGCTAAGCGATTGGGATGCTTTTATCGCTAAAGGGATTGAAGTGAAAGAAAAAAGCGGCGGCAAGGTACTTATGTTCCCTGGATTGGGCGATGCCTTCCTCGTACTTCGCGGCCAAAACGGTGAAAGCTACATTAACGGCAATGAAATCAACCTGACAGCGAAGATGCAAGGTCCTATTGAGAAGCTGTTCAAAATGAGAGACGCAGGTATTCTTGGTAAAAATGAGCTTTGGACACCGGCATGGTCAGCTTCTATGGCAAAAGGCGAGTTCATGTTCTATCCGATGGCTCCATGGGGACCCAAATGGCACATCTCTGCTAACGATCCACAAGGCATCGGCAACTGGGGACTTGTGAAAGCTCCAGAAGGCAGCTTCACTCGCGGCGGAACATCCATCAGTATTTATAAAGATAGCAAAGTAAAAGAGGCTGCCTGGGCATTCGTCAATTTTGCTTATATGTCTGATGAGGGTACTGCTTATTCCTTCAAAAATCTCGGCAACATTCCTGGCGTGAAATCCTTCTATGAGACACAAACTGCTCTAATTGAAGAAGGTACAGAATTCGATGCATTCTTCGGTGGACAAAACTTGTCCAAATACTTCGTTGAAAAAATCATTCCTGGTGTAGTCGGCGAGCCGCAAACCAAATATGACTCTATCGTGGACGGCGCATTTAATTCCCTTTATCCGCTTTGGACGAAGGATGAATCCATCAATGCAGCAACAGCACTTGAGAAATTCAAATCCGAAGTGAAGAATAAAGCACTAGATGCAACATTGAAATAACAATAAACAAGTAGGAAATAGACATTAGATTCAGCAGCCATGCGTATGACGTTATCGAACCTCTACATAACGCGGGCATGGCTGCTGCTATTTGGATAATCATGCATACAGCTACAAAAGAGAGAGGGAGAGGCCATCTATGAAACCATCTATCGCAGCAACAAGCGCTCCGAAAGCTAAATCCCGCAAACAAGGCAATATTCAGAAATGGCCTTATTTATTCGCATTGCCATTTGTACTTGCCTTTATCATTTTTCAGTTGTATCCGATCATCTATTCCTTTTACTTAAGCTTGAATGACTGGAATGGCATCGGCGACAAAACGTTTGTCGGACTGCAAAACTATATTGACCTATTTACCAAAGATCCATTATTTTTCAAATCCTTATATAATACCGTTATCATTATGCTTATGTCTTTGCCGCTTACCCTTATAGTCGGCATCATTCTCGCCTATATAACCTTTCAACTCATGAAAGGACAACGTTTCTTCCAAACGGTTAACATCATGCCTTATATTATCACTCCGGTAGCTATCGGCTTCATCTTCTCCTATCTATTCGATTGGCAGACTGGATTAGTCAATTTACTGCTTCTCAAATTTGGTTGGCTGCAGGAGGGCTTCTACTGGCTGCAAGATCCTTGGACTTCACGAGCCATTATCGCACTCATGATCGTTTGGCGTAATCTTGGTTATTTCATGGCTATATTTATGGCAGGAATGACAGGTGTTCCACAGGATGTATACGAAGCAGCCAAGATGGACGGTGCAACGCCCATACAGACTTTTATCCGGATTACCGTTCCTTTAATGCGCAACATTACGGTGTTTCTCCTTATTACATCGATTATATATGGTCTGCAATTATTCGATGAACCGAAGCTCCTATACGGAGGCTGGTCGGGCTCAACGCAAGTCGGCGGACCTGATAATACAGCACTGACTGTCATTTGGAAATTCGTGGACGACTCGTTTATTTCTAATAACCGTTTCGGTTATGCCTCAGCAGTTGCTTACAGCTTGTTTGTTGTTATCGTACTCTTCTCGATCTTCAGCTACAAGCTAACAGGCTCTAAGGAGGACAAATAAATGAAAACATTAAAATGGCTGTTCTTAAGTATCGTTACAATTGTCTCGCTATTTCCATTCTATATCATGATTGTAATGGGCACTCATATCAATGAAGATTTATTCAAGGGCATTCCTTTGCTGCCAGGCAACTATGCATGGGAAAACTTGAAAACCGTATTCCATTCCAACTTTGTTCAAGTGTATGGCAACAGCTTAATCGTATCGGCTTCCGCCGTTATCCTATCTGTAATGGTTAGTGCATTAATTGGATATGCCATTGCAAAATACGATTTTAAGATGAAAAAATTTCTCACTTATTTCGTCATCGTAACCATGATGGTACCCACTCAGGTTGGGCTGATCGGCTACATTATTGAAATGCGCAGCTTAGGGCTCGGCAATACCTTATGGCCGATCATACTTATCTGGGTTGCTCACCCATTCGGCGCCTTCTTCATGATTCAGTTCATGAAGGATACAATCCCTAACGAGGTGCTCGAAAGTGCTCGCATCGATGGCTGTTCTGAGCCTGGCATCTTGTTCCGTATCGTATCACCGCTTATTATGCCGGGTCTTGCGACATTAGCGATGCTTGTCTTCCTATGGTCGTGGAACAACTACCTGCTGCCGCTCGTAACGATCAACAATGCGAAGTGGTACACGCTGCCTGTATTCGTATCTAATCTAGGTATCGTTCACCGTACGGACTACGCAGCTAGAATGGCCGCCCTTGCAATGGCGACGTTGCCTGTCCTTCTAGTCTTTATCGCAGGCTCTAAGACCTTTATTAAAGGAATCGCAGCAGGAGCAGTAAAAGGATAAAGTACTATTCTATAAAAGCCGCGTCGCAAAAGGAACTTCCTGTTGCGACGCGGCTTTTTGCTGTAACGAACATGCTCTTGTTTCAAATGTTGACAACGAATAAAATATCTTTTATTATTGATAATAATTATCATTGTCAACAAATGTTTGCCCTAATGTATCCATTGCGACTATGCGCCAATAGAAAAACCCTCCGCATTTTGCGGAGGGTACGAAAAAGCTTATGCTACACACCAAGCCATTTCTTGAAGAGATGTTTGGTAGTATCTTTGTTCATTGCAGCAATTGAAGTTGTAAGAGGAATACCTTTCGGGCAAGAACGTACGCAGTTCTGCGAATTACCGCAGCCTTCGATACCGCCGTCTTCCATCAATGCTTCAAGACGTTCTTCCTTGTTCATCTCACCCGTTGGGTGAACATTGAACAAACGTACTTGCGAAATTGCCGCTGGTCCGATGAAGCTGTTACGATCGTTGACGTTAGGACATGCTTCAAGGCAGACGCCGCATGTCATACATTTCGATAGCTCATACGCCCATTGACGTTTCGATTCCGCAAGACGAGGTCCCGGTCCAAGATCATAAGTACCATCAATCGGAATCCATGCTTTAACACGTTTCAACGCGTTAAACATCCGTTCGCGGTTAATAACCAAGTCACGTACGACAGGGAAAGTCCGCATTGGCTCTAGACGTACTGGTTGCTCCAGCTTGTCGATGAGCGCGCTGCATGCCTGGCGAGGCTTGCCGTTAATGACCATTGAACAAGCGCCACAAACTTCTTCTAGACAGTTCGATTCCCAACATACTGGTGCAGTGCTGTTGCCATCCGCCTTCTTCGGATTACGTTGAATTTCCATCAAGCTGCTAATAACATTCATATTAGCACGGTATGGAATTTCGAACTCTTCCGTATAGGGCTGCGATTCTGGGCTATCCTGACGAGTAATAATGAACTTAACTGTTTTTTTAGCAACTGTCGTTTCGGCCATCGTTATTCTCCTTTACTTCTTACTCGATGTATAATCACGTTTACGAGGAGCAATTAGAGATACATCGACATCTTCATATGAAATTTGCGGACCTTTAGCTGTCCACGTTGCTTTTGTTGTTTTGAGGAACTCTTCATCATTGCGCTCTTGGAAGTCTGGCTTGTAATGCGCACCACGGCTCTCGTTACGCAGTAAAGCACCAAGAGTCATCGCTTCCGAAAGCTCAAGCATATTCCACAATTGACGAGTGAACGCAACACTTGAGTTGTTCCATTGAGCAGTATCGTTAATGTTGATATTGCGGTAACGAGTTTTGAGTTCTTTTATTTTATCAATTGTTTGCTCAAGGCGATCATTGAACCGAACAACCGTCATGTTTTTCGTCATCCATTCGCCAAGCTCTTTCTGAATGACATAAGCATTTTCAGTTCCGTTCATCTTCATGATGTTCTCGTATTTTTCAGTGTGAATTTTCTTCACATTTGCAAATATAGAAGCCGACACATCTTCGGATGATTTCTTAAGTCCTTTAATGTATTCAACTGCTTTCGGACCAGCTACCATACCGCCGAAGATAGCCGACAGCAAGGAGTTCGCACCGAGACGGTTAGCACCATGGAATTGATAATCGCACTCACCCGCAGCGAATAGACCAGGGATATTCGTCATTTGATTGTAATCGACCCATAAGCCGCCCATCGAATAGTGAACTGCCGGGAATATTTTCATCGGAAGCTTACGTGGATCATCACCTGTAAACTTCTCGTAGATCTCGATAATACCGCCGAGCTTCACATCAAGTTCCTTCGGATCTTTATGCGACAAATCGAGGTAAACCATGTTCTCACCGTTGATGCCTAGACCTTGGTCTACGCAGACGCTGAAGATCTCACGAGTTGCGATATCACGCGGTACCAAGTTACCGTAAGCTGGATATTTCTCTTCAAGAAAGTACCAAGGCTTACCGTCTTTATAAGTCCATACACGTCCGCCTTCACCACGAGCTGATTCGGACATCAAGCGGTTTTTATCATCACCAGGGATAGCTGTTGGGTGAATTTGAATAAATTCGCCGTTTGCATAGTGAACACCCTCTTGATATACAGCACTAGCCGCTGTACCGGTATTGATAACGGAGTTCGTTGTTTTACCGAAAATAATACCAGGACCGCCAGATGCAAGGATAACTGCATCACCAACGAAAGTGTGTACTTCCATCGAGCGCAAATCTTGTGCAGCAATACCGCGGCATACGCCATCATCGTCAAGTACTGAGCCAAGGAATTCCCAGTGCTCGTATTTGGTTACGAGACCAGCTGCTTCCCAGCGGCGTACTTGCTCGTCCAATGCATACAACAACTGCTGGCCAGTAGTAGCACCTGCAAAAGCAGTTCGGTGATATTGTGTTCCGCCGAAGCGACGGAAATCAAGCAAACCTTCGGGAGTACGGCTGAACATAACGCCCATACGGTCCATCAAGTGAATAATGCCAGGTGCAGCTTCGCACATCGCTTTAACCGGAGGCTGGTTCGCTAGGAAGTCTCCCCCGTATACCGTGTCATCGAAATGCTCCCAAGGGGAGTCGCCTTCACCTTTTGTATTAACAGCGCCATTAATGCCGCCCTGTGCGCAAACGGAATGGGAACGTTTTACTGGCACGACTGAGAATAAATCAACGTGCACGCCCGCTTCCGCCGCTTTGATGGTGGCCATAAGTCCTGCAAGGCCCCCGCCTACGACGATAATTTTATTTTTAGCCATAACGTTTCGCTCCTTGTCTGAAAACTAACCGATATTCGTCCATGCTAAAGCAACACTTGCCGCTTCTTTGAATTCATCGCCTTGGAATGCTACAAGCGAAAGAATAAACATCGCGGACACGATTACGAACACAATCATACAAATATAAGAAGATACTTTTTGAGCGCGAGCAGAAATCGTGATACCCCAGCTGATTAAGAACGCCCAAAGACCATTACTGAAGTGGAAAACGGCAGCCAAAACGCCGATCACATAAAAGGTGAACATCAGCGGGTTAGTCGCAATCGAATTCATTAGAGAGCCAAGCTCTTCATGCGTAACATTGCCGAGATACACTTGAACACGGGTCTCAAACACATGCCATACGATAAAGATAAAAGTAAGAACCCCTGTAACCCTCTGTGCTGTGAACGCCCAGTTCCGGCCATATTTGAACCGTCCCGTATTGGAGTTTGACTGATAAGCCACAAACAAACCATAAATCCCATGAAACAAGATTGGAAGGTAAATACCAACAATTTCGAGCAATGTAACGAGTGGCAAACTGTTAATAAAGTGAACGCCTTTACTGAAACCTTCCGGTCCGCGTTCGAATGCTTGATAGTTAGTCAGTCCATGCACGACGATAAACATACCAAGCGGTATCACCCCAAGAAGAGAGTGAAGCTTGCGCGAGTAATACGAATTTCCTTTCATTAATGCTTCTCCTTTCCAGACTGTAGATGCTTTTTTATGTTTTTTGGGCAAAAGATAAAGATGTATAATTGGTTAAATAAACTATACGATGCTTATCTTTCGCCGCGAAGCGAGTCGCCTTATGTAGTGACGAATCGTTTCTGCTGACAAACCAATCTAAATTGTACCCCTCGACCATTTTCTCGTCAACATGAGTTGACACGGTTTGTTCACACTTTCAATCCTACTCCTTTTCAGCTTATAATGGAATTGCATATTTATTATAAATTATTATAACAATTAAACATAAGCGAAAAATGGAGGCTTTTATGATAGAAGAATTTAGTATGTTTGCGGCAATTGTCGAACATTCCAGCATGAACAAAGCTGCCGCGTTTTTAAATCTGTCCCAGCCTGCATTGTCTCGGAAAATCGCCAAGCTGGAAGAGGATATTGGCGCCCAACTGTTTCGCAGGGTCGGCAAACGATTGGAGCTGACACGAATTGGCCAATTGACCTACGAGTATGCTACAGAGCTTCGACAAATGCATCGCAGATATATGGAAACGGTGTCGGAGTATGCCTCCACAGGGCGCACCTCCATCACTATCGGCGCCAGCTTAACCACACTTCAAACGACGCTGCCAGAATTCATCAAGACGCTGAATGCCAGCCATCCCGAATTTGATATTAAAGCGGTAACCGGCAAAACACATGAAATCGTTACTCTCGTCCGTGAAAATAAAGCCGATATCGGCATCGTTGCCTCTCGAATCGATGATGCTCAGCTTAGCTGTGTTCCTTTATTCGAGGATCATCTTCTGCTTGTCCTTCCAACAAGCATCGCTGTCTCTAATGATGGTTCAGCGCTTGAAATTGATGATCTGAATGGATTGCCGATGATTCTATTCTCCAAGGGAACCTGGTACCGTATCTTGACGGACGAGCTATTCGCCAAATACAGGCTGCAGCCAGATGTCCGTATGGAGATCGACTCTTTCGAGGCTATTCTCAGGCTTTTGCATACTTGTCGCGCAGCAACATTGCTGCCCCAATCCTATATGCGCCAGCAACTGCTGGATGATAATAAACTAACTGTCGTGCCCATGCGCGAGCTGGAAGAGACCAAGCGTACAACCTGTCTGATCCACGCCGACCCTGCCTATCTCAACCCCACAGTCCGCCTCTGGATAGAAGAGTTGGGCAGAAGGTAGTTGCTTCTCGGTTCTCCGTTCTCGGTTCTCGGTTCTCGGTTCTCGGTTCTTAGCCCTTTCCCTTTTATAGTTAAGGACAGTTTGCGCCCCTGCGCAACTGTCCTTTTTCTCATTCCCCACCAAGGGGGATGGATGGTTCGTTGGGTGCGCAGCGGGTAAGGGGTATCTCTGTAGGAGCGTAGCGCCCGCCTTTGTCCTTCCTTTGCTGCCTCCCTGAGAATTGTTCGAAGCAAAGGAAGGACAACAGCGGCCGTAAGAGATACCCCGTCCCAGCAAGCAATCCCAACTAACCATCCATCCCACCCCCGATTCAGGCTCAGAAAAAGGACAGTGGCGAAAAAGCGCCACTGTCCTTATCTTCACCTGATTACAGCCACTTCAAACTGTTCGATCTGTTCATTCGTTCCGATTACGACCATAACATCTCTTTCAATAAGTACATCCGTCGCGGTAGGAGCAATTATGATGCCTTGAGGTTTATTAATAGCGACGATACTGCAGCCGAATCGAGCTCTTGGATTAATGTCATGCAAGGATTTGCCGTTCAGCTCTTTCGGCACAGCAAGCTCGGCAATTGTATATTCCTTAGATAGTTCAATATAATCAAGCAAATTGGGTGAAACCAACTGATGAGCAACACGAATGCCCATATCCCGTTCAGGATAAACAACACGTTCAACGCCGATTTTTTCGAGCACCCGACCATGCAGCTCACTCATTGCTTTCGCGACGACTTTCTTGACACCCAAATCCTTCAATAATATAGCTGCTAATATACTGGCTTGAATATCATCTCCGATGGCAACTACACCACAGTCGAAATTACGTACCCCTAATGAGCGAAGTGTTTCTTCGTCTACACAATCTGCAGATACGGTATGTGTAAGTACATCACTCATGACTTGCACTGCTTCTTCATCTTTATCGATGCCAAGCACCTCATGACCCAGTTGAATTAATTCTCTCCCCAAGCTGGAGCCAAATCTACCCAGCCCCACAATTACAAATTGACTATTTTTCTTTAATGCCACTTTCCATTCCCCTATCCAATTGTAATTTTACCTTCGGGATACCGGTATAACTCTTTCTCTGATTTAGGTCCCAACGCATAGGCGAGTGTTAATGGGCCAAGCCGTCCGGCGAACATCGTTAAAGCAATAATCAGTCTTCCTATGTCAGTCAGCTCTGGCGTTAAGCCCGCTGATAGCCCAACCGTACCGAATGCAGAGGTCGTCTCGAATAAAATTTTAATAAACTGCTGATCTTCCGTCGTCGATAAAATCATGGTGACAACAACAACGAGGGAGAGCGATATCATCGTTATCGTTAATGCTTTCATTATCCGGTCTTTCGCAAGCCGAAAGCGGAATAATACGATATCGTCCTTACCGCGTACCATTGCGACAACCGCACCAATCAATGTTGCAAAAGTAGTTGTCTTAATCCCGCCACCAGTTGATCCCGGAGAAGCACCTATAAACATTAGAATAATGGTGAAGAATAAGGTAGCTTGGCGTAGTGCCGTATAATCAAGCGTATTGGTTCCTGCCGTTCGCGGTGTTACAGATTGGAAGAAGGACGCAAGAATCTTCTCTCCCCAATTCAGCGAACCAAGCGTTTTACTATTAGAGAACTCGAATATAAAGATTACAATAGCGCCAATCACGATAAGCGTCCCTGTCATAGACAGGACTACTTTACTTTGCAACGAGAGACGTCTATGTTTGCGGAATTCCAGCAAATCTGACATGACAATAAAGCCTAGTCCTCCCAAAATAATAAGCATCATGGACACCAAGTTGATCATTGTATCACCGACATACATGGTTAACCCACGGAAGTTGCCGAATATATCAAAGCCAGCGTTATTGAAAAAGGAGATCGCATGGAATATCCCGTAATAAATCGCCTTTCCTGCCGGCATGTCATACATAAACCTTATGGAGAATAATATTGCCCCAATTGCCTCAATCGATAATGAATAAAAAATAACCTTGCGAATGAGTCGAACGATCCCTTCTATACTCGTCTGATTCATCGCTTCTTGTAGAACAAGACGCTCTTTCAATGAGATTTTCTTCCTTAATACGAGTGCTACAAGTGTACCCATCGTCATAAAGCCTAAACCGCCTACTTGAATCAATGCCAGTATAATGATTTGTCCCGCTACGGAGAAGTGTGTACCCGTATCAACGACGGCAAGTCCTGTGACGCATGTAGCTGATGTAGCAGTGAACAGCGCATCTATGAAGCGCAGTCTTGATCCATCGCTTGAAGCGAAAGGCATACTGAGCAGGAATGCTCCAATTAAGATAATTGCGGCGAATCCGAACACAAGTATTCGCGGTGGTGACCATTTTAGAACATTGAAATAATTTGACATTAATCTTCTCTACTCCTTGAAGTCACATGATACTTATCCATAAATGGGCACAAAAAAAAGCACTGGATGCCCAATGCTATACGCGATGAGTCCTGTTCCACACAGCCTGCGAGGTTAGCTGACGGATTCGGGCCTGGAAAGGCAGCCCTAATCAACGACGTCAAGACATTACAGTCCCTTAAGTCGCCAATATTCACCCCATGCTGACGGAAAACTCCGAGCAGCGTTTTGGTTCCCCCGTTTTCTACGGAAATTCGGCTGATACTATTCAATTAACAAGCTATGACGTTAACGATTATAATCCTAAATCACTTTTAATACAAAACATGTATTATGCAGAAATCAGCTTAAATTCATTCAAAAACAGGCAACCTAATGTAACAACAGGGCTCGCTCTTCTCGCACATCTTTATTTCTCTTCTTTTTGAAACTTATCATATAATTTCATATAGTTGGATACTGGACTTCTTCTGCTCACATTGGATAATTCAGGGTTCTGTATGTTATGGTTACATAATGATACATAAGTAGCGAAGAATACGATACCTATATAGTAGAGGTGAATTATGGTTCATTCTATTGAACGTCATGATTGGAAACGTTTTTTATGGGCAGCAATTGCAGGAGCGCTCATTTTTCTGTTTACACAGGCAGCACCCGTTATTCAGCCCTATTTATCACCCGAGTCTAATAAAGTCGTCATTGAAAAAAGCATTGCGGAACAGAAGGCCATCTCTTTCGCAGAGCAACAATTCGGTTCTGTCATTGAATCTGCACATACTGTTTATCAAACAGACAGCTTAACAACGGGCTATTTGTCTAAGGAAAAGCTGCTCGAATCGTATGATAAACAATACGACAGTGCTTTCCCTAACGATACCTTTCAAGTCCAGCTTAATATGTCCGATAATAAATCCGCTTTCGTATATGTACATATGACGAATGGGAACATTGTTTCTTGGAATTTAATGAAGGGTTCACGTGTGAAAAAGGATCAACTAATCGACACTGCTCAACAATTTGCCGTTACGAAAGGTTTCCGTCTAGAAGAATTAAAAGATTACTATCGGAATGACAATGGTGATATCGTCTTCCATCCAACTGGCTATAAAATAGGCGATATGTCGTTGGAGCTTACGGTTGGGGTCAGCAATGTTGGCAATCAGCCAGCCATCACCAAATATAAGCCCGTATTTCAAACGCCAGCAAGTTATGTTGCGATAGTCGATGAGCAGAAAACGATAGCTAGTTTTCTGTCCATTATCAGCCTGTTATACATGGGCTTCATGTCACTCCTATTAGCGATCATTTATTCCGTATTGTATCGTCGTAATACGACCTTTAAGCGCGGCATAGTCATTAGCCTTATCTTCATTGTCTTTTATATCTACAACAACTTGAGTGTCATGGATGGCATCCGAGCGCAGTTTGGAGAACAAGTATTATCCGATAAACAAATGGATTATACCATGTGGTTTACTGTCTTGCTTCTCATCCCAATTGGAATTACCGTCTACTTCACCCTCATTGCTGGAGATGGCATGTGGAGATCGTGGAAACGCCCACTATGGCCTGGATTCCGCGAACACGGTTATGGTGATCATGTATGGAGAAGTATGGGATTGTCGTACTTATTTGCTCTAATCATATTAGGCATGCAGTCGATTATTTTTTTCATTCTAGATCGAGCTATTGGCGCTTGGTACACTAGTGATGCCACACAATCACCTTATAATATGAGCATGCTTTGGCTGCTCCCT
Organism: Pristimantibacillus sp.; assembly: GCA_048976605.1. Lineage (GTDB taxonomy): Bacteria > Bacillota > Bacilli > Paenibacillales > Paenibacillaceae > Pristimantibacillus. Next base: position 197,282 of record JBHGUX010000018.1, read on the forward strand.
ATGATGGCTTGGTGTGCTGCCATATCTGAAGAAGCTATCTATCGTCTGTTCGGAATAGCCCTATTCAAGAGATGGTTCAAGAACATCTTCGTCGCCTCTCTCATACCTACGCTTTTATGGGCGCTTGGTCATGTTGGCTATCCGATATTCCCTTTTTACACAAGGCTTATCGAGCTGGTTATTCTAGGTCTTGTGTTCAGCTACATCTTTTTACGGTACGGCTTCATTACAGCCGTGTTCACCCATGCGATATTAGACAGTTTGCTTATGGGCTTGTCTCTCGTATCCGTGGGCGGCACGCTGAACATTACGGCAGCTATATTCTACGCTGTATTACCAGTACCTATTGCATGGGTCATTAAATTTTGGCATGACAAAAAGGGGCCGAAGCCATCGTCTATTCAGACGACGGCTCCTCCCTCAACGCCGCAATAATTTGTGCGGCTAACTTATCTCCTATAGATAGAGGCCGGAAGTCTTCGACTGAGGCCTCTTTTATTTTGGTCAATGAACCAAAATGCTTCAGCAGCAGCTTCCGTCTCTTCTCCCCGATGCCTGGAATGGCGTCCAGCTGCGATGCTACCATTGACTTGCCGCGTTGCTCGCGGTGGAATGAGATCGCGAATCGATGGACCTCGTCCTGTATCCGTTGGAGCAAATAGAATTCTTGACTGTCCCTTGGCAGCGGTATAATCTCAGCAGGATCACCCGTCATCAGCTGCGCTGTCTTATGCTTGGCATCCTTGACGAGACCACATACAGGTATAAAGAGCCCGAGCTCGTTCTGCAGCACATCCAGCGCTGCTGAGATCTGTCCTTTACCACCATCGACTACGATTAAATCAGGAGCTGCCAGCTGATCCTTCAGGACACGCTCATACCTTCTTCGTACAACCTCTCGCATCGTTTCATAATCATCCGGACCTTGAACGGTCTTAATCTTATATTTGCGATATTCTTTACGATCAGGCTTGCCGTCCGTGAAAACAACCATTGCAGATACCGGGTTCGTTCCTTGAATATTGGAGTTATCGAACGCTTCGATCCGATGTACCTCTGGAAGTCCCAGCCACTCGGCAAGAGCTGCTGAAGCCTTAACACTTCGCTCTTCATCCCGATCAATAAGCCGGAACTTATCCGCGAGCATAATCTTCGCATTATCATTCGCCATCGTTACGACTTCGCTCTTGCGGCCGCGCTGCGGCATCAACACCTTCACCTTCAGCCAGCTATGCAATGAGGCAGTTACTTCATCCGCATGGGAAGCGGCTTCCTCCTGCAAGTCAACATCCACTGGCTCTGGAGGCAATGGCAGAAGAATCTGCTTAGGCAGCGCCGGATTATCACTATAATACTGCGTAACGAATGTCATAAAGTCATCGTATTGCTCCCCGTAATAAGGGAAGGTGGTACCACGCCTTTCAATCAGCTTGCCTTGGCGCATATATAGAATTTGAACGCACATCCAGCCTTTCTCGACTGCATAGCCAAATATATCGCGATCCAGTGCGTCGGACATCGTAATCTTCTGCTTCTCCATAACAGCGTCAATAGCAATAATCTGATCGCGGTATTCTTTGGCACGCTCGAATTCAAGCTGTTCTGCCGCTGCTTGCATTTTATTATTCAAATCCGTCTTCACGACATCATGGCCGCCGTTAAGGAATTTCGTTATTTCCTGCACCATCGTCTCATAAGTACCCGCCTCCACCTCGAATTCACAAGGAGCGATACACTGACCCAGATGATAGTACAAGCACACTTTATCAGGCAACGTATTGCACTTGCGCAGCGGATATAGTCGATCAAGCAGCTTCTTTGTCTGCTGTGCTGCATATGCATTCGGGTAAGGGCCGAAATATTTGCCTTTATCCTTAATAATCCGCCGTGTCACCTCAAGACGAGGATGTGCTTCATTTGTTATTTTAATATAAGGAAACGTCTTATCATCCTTAAGCAATACATTATAGCGAGGATGATATTGTTTAATAAGGTTACACTCTAGAATAAGGGCTTCCATATTGCTTGACGTAACGATAAAATCGAAATCGCGAATTTCTGAAACCAGCCGCTGTGTCTTCGCATTATGGCTGCCGCTGAAGTAGGAACGAACCCGGTTTTTCAGAACTTTGGCTTTCCCTACATATATAATTTTACCTTCAGCATTCTTCATTAAATAGCAGCCTGACTGGTCTGGAAGCAGCGCTAATTTGTTCCGGATTCTATCCGCCGCTTCGGCTCGTCCAGCTGTGCCGTTAGGTTCTTGCTGATCCATACTCTTCCCCCCGACTGTTAGTATCTCTATTTTAGCATAAGCGAATAGATATTCGCCTTATAATTGTCGTGATATATCCTTTACAATTATTCGGAAAGTTGGGTATACTATTATAAGAATCTTGGCCTATTGGTTTCAAGGGAGGCGTCAACGATGGAAAACGTAAGAGACCCGCGCGAGCATTATAATGAAGAACCGCGTCATGATTTGATGGATGTTGTATTCGGCTTTGGCGGCATGCTTGGGCTTATGACAGTCATCTTCGCTGTAGCGGTTATTGTTAAATTCATTATCTCGTAATGGCAAACAGAAACGGAGCGTCCCATCACTTTGATGGCGCTCCGTTTTGTTATTTAAATAGGCTGGATATGCCCCTCGCATCCGTACAATAACGGACCACTGTTCCGTTATTCTATACCCGTCACACCACTCCCTTATATTAGCGGATGCTCATTCCTTTATTTTAACTTTCAGGCAGCTTTTACGCTGCTTAGACCGATATAGGGGAACAGCGTTCCTTTATTATCCATAAAATGTATACCTATACATAATTAACGGAACGCTGTTCCTCTATGCAGATGAGTACCTATCGGAGTCTCTGCTCTTGGCTTTCTTGGAGTTATCTCGGTTGTCTGGGGTGTCTGGGGTGTCTGGGGTGTCTGGGTTATCTAGGTTATCTAGGTTATCTAGGTAGCTAACCAACATAACTTCCTGCGCACATACACTCATGAATATCCTATACAAAGATGCAAATCAGAAAAAAAAGGGTCATCCTAAAGGCAATTAAACCTTATCAGACAACCCCTTCCGTGGTCGAGACTCTATAATTACACAATGCGCAGCGACTCGCTGCTCTTTAACTGCTGATCGTTCTGCTGTGGCTGCTTATGGGAAGGCTGATCGAATCTGGTTCGTTCCGTCCTGTCAATCTGAACAATCCGTCCATCATGCACCGTAATATTAACCGAACCGTATTGCAAGCCATTCACCTGATCCACGATTCTTTCCAACCATTGTTCATCCAATTCTACAGGCTTTGCCATTAGTAATCCCTCCATAATCAACCGATTCATATTCATAAACAACTATTCATCAATTGTTGCAGGCGCGCGCTGTGCCATTTTCCATTCGAAGAGGGCTTTGGTCAGCAAAGTGACTACGGCCAACATGACGAGCAGGGAAGCGACAGCAAATGACGCTGAGAACTGATACTCATTGTACAAAATTTCAATGTGAAGCGGCAGTGTATTCGTCTCTCCTCGAATATGTCCGGATACGACCGATACAGCTCCAAACTCTCCCATTGCACGAGCGTTGCTCAATATAACGCCATATAATAATCCCCACTTAATGTTAGGCAGCGTCACTCTCCAAAAAATCTGCCACCCTTTTGCCCCTAAGCTAGCGGCTGCCTCTTCTTCCTGTACACCCTGAGCTTGCATTAACGGTATTAATTCCCGTGCTACGAATGGTACAGTAACGAATACGGTTGCCAGTACGATTCCCGGAAGGGCGAATACGATCTGGATCCCCCGCTCATCCAGCCAAGGTCCGAAGAAGCCCTGTGTTCCAAACATTAGAATATAGATTAATCCTGAAATAACAGGTGATACGGCAAATGGCAAATCGATTAATGTGATTAAAATATTTTTCCCTCGAAAACGAAATTTGCTTATTGCCCAAGCAGCCGCTACACCGAATACCGTATTGAGCGGAACTGCAATTAGGGCAACCATCAACGTCAACTTCAAGGCAGATAAAGCATCAGGCTCGGTAATTGCTGCGGTATATACGTAGATTCCCTTCTTGAACGCTTCTATGAAGATCGATACGAGCGGCAGCAATACGACAAGTCCGAGAAACAATAAGGAAATTGTAATTAAGAGCCATCGAACAACAGGCGGTTCTGATATATGCCTTGGTCTTGCAGAGGCTTCTTCCGATAAATGCGTAGTAATTGCCCCAGCCATCCTAATCCCCCCTAATCCGCTATCGTCCGGCGATTAATTCGCCATTGGAAGAAGTTAATAAGGAGCAGAAGAAGAAAGGAGACGACGAGCATGACTAACGCAATCGCAGTAGCACCTGCATAATCAAATTGCTCCAGCTTCGTCATAATAAGCAGCGGTGCAATTTCGGTCTTCATCGGCATATTCCCCGATATGAATACCACTGAGCCATATTCTCCAATTCCTCGGGCAAATGCAAGCGCGAACCCTGTTAATAACGCTGGCATTAGCTCCGGTAGAATGACCTTAAAGAATGTCCGCAATCGGTAAGCACCGAGTAGAACCGCCGCTTCTTCTGTTTCCTTCTCGAGGTCTTGAAGTACCGGCTGCACCGTCCGAACAACGAAAGGTATACCAATAAAGATAAGAGCGATCGTAATGCCTAATGGTGTATAGGCGACCTTGAGACCAAGCGGTTCTAGCAAAGATCCCACCCAACCGTTCGGTGCATAAATGGCGGTTAAAGCAATTCCTGCAACGGCAGTCGGCAATGCAAAAGGAAGATCAACAAGGCTGTCAATTAGCTTTTTGCCAGGAAACTTATATCGAACCAGCACCCAAGCAACCAATAGTCCGAACACTAAATTGATCAACGCTGCACTGAATGCCGTTACGAAGCTAATGCGATATGACGCTAATACGCGTGGATTCGTTACGACAGTCCAGAATTCATTCCAGCTCAGACCGGTTGTTTTTATAAACACACCGGCGAGCGGAATGAGTACAATTAAGCTCAGATAGACAATCGTGAAGCCCATCGACAATCCGAAACCCGGCAATACATTCTTTGACTTCTTGCCGCTGGAACCTTTCATGTGAAGTCAGCTCCATTCATCGCCATTATGAACCTGGCGTATAAATCTTCTCGAATATGCCGTCTGCATTGAAATGTTTCTCTTGCGCTGTATTCCAACCGCCAAAATCTTTATCAATCGATAGTAGTTCCAGCTCTTTGAATGTTTCTTTATATTTGGCTGCTATCTCTTCATTAATTGGACGATAGTAGTTTTTCGCTGCAATTTCCTGCCCTTCATCCGAGTACAAATATTCTAAATAAGCTTGAGCTACTTCTTTCGTTCCGTGAGTATCTGCATTCTTATCGACAATAGCAACCGGAGGCTCTGCTAGTATACTAATGGAAGGATAGACGATATCGAATTTGTCTGGACCAAGTTCTTTAACAGATAAGAAGGCTTCGTTCTCCCATGCTAGAAGCACGTCGCCAATTCCTTTTTCCACAAAAGTCGTTGTCGATCCTCTTGCACCTGTGTCCAATACGGGAACATGTTTGAACAACTCTTTCACAAATTCTTGCGCTTTCGCTTCATCGTTATTATTTTGCTTCAATGCATAACCCCAAGCTGCTAGATAGTTCCAACGAGCTCCTCCTGATGTTTGCGGATTAGGTGTGATGACTTCTACTTTATCTTTAATGAGTTCATTCCAGTCCTTGATTCCTTTCGGATTGCCCTTGCGAACCAAGAATACGATTGTGGATGTATAAGGCGCACTGTTATGTTCAAACTTGGATTGCCAATCAGCATTTATAAGACCAGGTTCTACTAGAGCTTCAATATCATAGCCTAGTGCCAAAGTTACAACGTCAGCTTTTAATCCATCAATAACGGCACGCGCTTGCTTGCCAGAACCGCCATGAGATTGCTTAACGGTTACCTCTTGACCAGCTTTTTCCTTCCAATATTTAGAAAACGCGGTATTATACTCTTCATACAATTCGCGAGTAGGGTCATAAGATACGTTCAGTAGCTCTACTTTAGGTTTTACTTCTGCCTTCGGAGCATCTGTTGCTGCTGCTCCTGATTCAGGCGAAGGAGAGGATGATGCATCTTGTTTATTGCTATTCGAACCACATGCAGCCAACACCAGCGAAAGAATAAGTAATAATACTACAGAACGGACCGGAGAAAGTTTATTCATGACAACACACCCCTTGTTTTTAGTACAGATGAATAACGCTAAGCATCATCCGGTGGTCCGGTAGATCACGAATTATTCCTACCTGTTTAGTTGGTTATGGGAGAATTCTACCAGCGTATCCCTCGACCTGTCAATAGAAATATTGGAAAAAACTTATAAGATGTATAAACTTCACTTATAAACAAAAAGAATGGCGCTCCTAAACTGCTAGGAACGCCATTCTTTCGTTCTATTCCTGTACAGATTCTACGATGATACCGCACTGTTTAATGGAAAATGACAGGCAACTTGTCTCTCATGGGATGCAAACACCAGCTTCGGCTCTTCTACGCTGCACTTTGCCTGAGCAGCAGGACAACGAGGATGGAATCGACAGCCTGAAGGCGGATTAGCTGGAGAAGGGACATCGCCCTGGAGGACGATTCTTTCCCTTTTCCGATTCGGATCCGCTCTTGGTATGGATGATAACAATGCGGCTGTGTAAGGATGAAGGGGCTTATCGAACAGATCTTCCGTCGGAGCTACCTCAACTATCTTCCCTAAATACATAACACCTACACGATCCGAAATATGACGAACAACGTTCAAACCATGCGCGATAAATAGGAAAGTCAGGCCGAGCTCACGTTGCAGCTTCATCAATAAATTTATCACTTGCGATTGCACAGACACGTCTAGTGCTGATACCGCTTCATCGGCAACGATAAACTCTGGATTCAGCGCTATAGCTCGAGCTATACCAATCCGTTGGCGTTGTCCGCCTGAGAATTCATGCGGATAGCGATTGCGTCTAGTCGCATCCAAACCAACTAGCTCCATAAGCTCAACTACTCGCTTATCAATTTCAGCTCCCGATGCGGGTTGATGCAACCGAAGCGGTTCGCCAATAATATCTCCAACTAGAAAGCGTGGATTTAGTGAGCCGAAAGGATCTTGGAAAATGATTTGCATTTGCCTGCGTAGACGGCGCAGCTCCTGACCGCTCACCTGCTGCACGTCCGTACCACGGAACATCACTTCTCCCTCCGTAGCCTTTTGCAGGTTAAGCACAACCCGTCCTAGCGTCGACTTCCCGCAACCGGACTCCCCAACAAGCCCGAAAGTTTCTCCTTTGCGTATTGCCAGCGACACGTCGTCCACCGCTTTCACATGTCCAACAACCCTGTTTAGCAGCCCCGTACGAATCGGAAAGTATTTTTTGACATTGTGTAGCTCCAATATATATTCCGAGTTCATAACGAATCACCTCTGCTCATTTGCCATTGCGCGGGAGTACTTCCATCATGATACATCCAGCAGGCAACCTGATGATCAGGACTAACTACAATAGACGGAGGCTCCTTCTCCCGGCAGCTATCCTTCACATACGGACAACGCGGATTGAATCGGCAGCCTGAAGGAAGCTGACCCAATGCTGGTATATTGCCTTGGATCGTATAAAGCTCTTCACCTCGGGCTCCTTCCATCCCTGGGACAGATTTCAGCAAACCAACGGTATAGGGATGGCTAGGGTGACTAAAGATCTCACCCACTGTGCCTTCCTCAACAATGATACCCGCGTACATAACCGCAATACGATCCGCCATCTCAGCGGCAACACCCATGTCATGTGTAATAAGCAGGATGGACATTCCAAGTTCTTGTTGAAGTCTCTGCAATAAATCCAATATTTGTGCTTGTACCGTAACATCGAGCGCCGTTGTCGGCTCATCCGCAATAAGCAGAGCCGGATCGCATGCTAATGCGATCGCAATTACGACACGTTGGCACATGCCGCCCGATAACTCATGCGGATACTGCCTCGCACGAATTTCTGGCGCGGGAATGCCCACCAGCTTAAGTAAATCAATAACCATCTTCCAAGCTTCCTTCTTGCTCTTGTTCTGATGCAGGATTATACTTTCGGCAATCTGGTCGCCGACGGTATAAACAGGGTTAAGAGCTGACATTGGATCTTGGAAGATCATTGCAATTTTGTTGCCGCGAATTCGGATCATCTCATCCTGGTTTCGCTGTGTAAGATCAACGCCTTGGAAATGAATATTGCCTTCAAGAATCTCCCCGCCGGCAAATTCAATCAATCGCATAATGGCAAGAGCGGTTACACTTTTACCGCTCCCAGACTCGCCGACTATACAAACGGTTTGACCCTTGTCCAGTGACAGCTTGACGTGATCGGTCGCCTTAACAACGCCGCTCTCAGTAAAGAAACCAGCTGTTAAATTTCGGATTTCGAGTAATTTTTCCGCCATTTGTCAAGCCTCCTTCCGGACAAAGTTGCCTTATTGCGCGGATTAAGAGCATCCTGAATACCATCACCGATGAAATTCACAGCCAATACGATGAGCAATATACATACTCCCGGGTACACAGCTAGAAGTGGATTAACAAGCATGAACTCCTGTGCATTACTGAGCATTAGCCCCCAGCTTGTTTGTGGAGATTTAATACCTAAACCGAGATAGGACAACGCCGATTCACTTAATATAGCGCCCCCTACCATCAACGTAGCATTAACGATAATCGGAAAGCTTGCGTTACGAAGCAAATGCCGGAATATAATTCCGAAATTCGAAACACCGATTGCCTTTGCCGCTTCCACGTATTGCATCTCTCTAAGCTGTAGAAAGGTTCCTCGCACAAGACGTGCGACACTCATCCAGCTTGTTAACACGAGAACCATGATCATATAGCTGAACTCTGTACCGAATATTGCAAGCACCAATATATTTAAGAACAACAGCGGAACAGAGTTCATAACATCAACAAGCCTCATAAAACAAGTATCGATAAATCCTCCAAAGTAACCAGACACAGAACCAATAAATGTACCGATAAGAACTGCGCCTATAGCGACCGAAAAACCGACAATAAGGGAAATCCGAGTACTATACAACAATCTAGCGAAAATATCTCTTCCAATCTCATCAGTCCCAAGTAAATGACCATCAGTACCTGGTTTCAGATTAGCGAACATCAAATCGATCTTGGCCGGGTCAAATTGCGTAATCTTCGGTGCAAAAACGGCTGCGAGCACGAATATCGTTAAAACGACCAATCCACTCATCGCATAGGGATTACGTCTGAATTTCGACCAGGTTATCAACCAAGGCCCTGGGGGGCGCTTAAGCGGTTTGGGTACTGCCGCATTAAGCGAAAGTGAAGGTTGATCTGCCGAATTATTCCGTTTCACTTCACTCATACTGATTTGCCCCCCTTCTTGCCAAGCTGAACCCTTGGATCAACTATTGCGTATAAGATGTCCGCTGCCAAATTACCGATAATTACGATCACTGCTGTAACAAGCGTTATCGCCATCAAAACTGAATATTCCCGAGCAACCGCCATCTGTACGAATAAACGGCCCATTCCAGGCCAGTTAAACACACTTTCAGTTAACGCGGCACCTCCGACGAGCATGGGCAGATCAAGAGCAACAATCGTAATAATAGGAATAAGTGCGTTACGAAGGGCATGCTTGTAAATAACTTTACCTTCACGTACACCTTTCGCACGAGCCGTACGGATATAATCCTGATGCAATACTTCGAGCATACTCGAACGTGAATATTTCACATATGCAGCTAGGAATCCGAGTGTTAACACGGTTACAGGAAGCACAAGATGCAACAGTAAATCACCCAATTGGCCCTGCTTATCCATTGCGTACATATCAGACAAAGGAAGCCAGTCCAGATTTAATGAGAAAACTTGCTGCAGTATAATACCGAACCAAAAGGTTGGCATTGCAAATCCGAGATAAGAAATGAAAGCAGCTGTCTGGTCTGATAAACTATATTGTTTGGTACTGTTGTAAATGCCCCAAGGAATTGCAATGATTAGCGTCAACACCCAAGCAGCACCCATTAATACAATGGTATTTTCGACTGTCGGCCATAAAATTTGACCTACCGGAAGATGATTTTTGAATGTATGCCCGAGGTCTCCCTGCAATAAGCCAGTTAACCATCTCCAATATTGAATATGCACAGGTTGGTCTAGCCCTAAATTACGGGCTTGTATTGCGAGCGCTTCCGGAGATAACCCGGGGGCAAGCATCATTTGGAACGGTCCCCCCGGGGCAAGATGGATAAGACCAAATGTCACGAGTGTAATCAGGAATAGCACCAAGATAGATTGCAAAACTCGGCGGATTATAAATTCTGTCATTGCCCACTCTCCTGAAATATTTGAGCGGGAAGGGAAGGATATGAATATCCTCCCCTTCCCGCAGCAAATAATATGACTTACTTGTACACGACGCCTACTCGGTTACCCACCATTTAATAATGTGATAGAAATAACCTGTTTGATAAGCTGGCATTGGAGCATCCTCTTCAGCATATTTGACCCTCGGTCCGATACCTTGTGGATTTCCGTATTGGTACATGAAAATGTAAGGCAAGTCAGTAGAGATCTCTTTGGCTGCTACTTCATATATTTTCTTACGTTCTGCTTGATCAACAATGGAATAACCATCTACCCATAGTTGATCCAATTTCTCATTCTTATACCAACCGCTGTTTTGACCAGCTGGCGGGAAATATTTCGATGAGAAAATACTTTCCGAATCCGGATCTGGATTCGACAATGACCATCCTAACAAGATTGCAGGGAATTTACCCGGAGTGATATTCTGTTCGATCCATGATGCGAAATCAATAGCTTTCGGTGTAACTTCAATTCCAACATCTTTTAAGTTCTGTTGAATAATTTGCGATACCTGCTCACGACGGCTGTTACCTGCGTTATATTGCAGTTCGAAGGAGAAGCGATGTCCATCTTTCTCAAGAATACCGTCTTTACCCGCAACCCAACCATCTTCCGCAAGCAATTTCTTCGCTTGTTCTGCATCGTAGCTATAATTAATAGCTTGATCCGAATCCGCCCATGAACCAGGCATAAACGGTGAATTCATCAAAGCTCCTGTGCCTTTCAGAACGTTATCTACCATACCTTGACGATTAAGTGCATGTGCAATCGCCTGTCTAGATTTCTGTGTAGAGAATGGTATGAATTTATCAGGGAAGTTGTTAGGATCAAAGTTGAAGTTAATATATTCATAGGTTGAAGTCGCACCTTTGAGAACATTAATGCTGTCTATCTTCTCTACTGCCTCAAGTTGTGTTAGTGGAATAGCCGTTGTAGTGTCTACGTCACCTTTGATGAGCGCTTGAACTTCAGTATTTTGATCCGCGTATAGTTTGTAAATGATCTTCTGAATGTTCGGTTTAACTTCTGACCAATAGTTAGGATCTGCTTCTACGCTAAGATATTGAGCAGTCTTCCACTCTGTCCATTTCCACGGACCGTTCGTTACCGTCTTGGCGGGATCAGTCCCGTAAGGATGCTTCTGCAATTCCTTTGGCGCCACGTCCTTCAGAAGATGATAAGGAACAACGTTCATTATCAAGGAATACATGAAGGGAGCATAAACCTGTTTCAATGTAATCGCCACTGTGTGCTCATCAATTTTCTCAACTTTATCCACTTTATCAAGGGTGCTTATTGCAGGTGCACCGACATCTGGATTAATGATTGTATTAATAGTAAAGACCAAATCGTCTGCTGTTACGGGCTGTCCGTCGCTCCATTTGGCCGTATTTTTCAATTTCACTGTATACGTTTTTCCATCTTCAGAAATTTGCGGTGCTTCAGCAGCAAGTGACCAAGGTTCTGCCACTACGTTGCCAGTACGATCATAATCATATAAGCGTGAGAACAACACATATTCAACATCGCTGGATGCCGTATCTTGTATGAATAACGGATTGACTGTTACGATCTCACTGAATGTACTTATGGTTAGTGTTCCGCCTGCTTTAGGCGTATTTCCTTCTTCTTTCGGAGCATCCGTTGGAGCAGCAGATTCACCTGCTGGCGCTGCTGTAGGAGACGGGGCGGGTTTGTTATTGCTAGTGCAACCAGCTAATACGACGGCTACTAAGCTGAGTATAAGCATAAATTTAGCATACTTCTTTTTTATCATTCAAACTCCTCCTTCTATTTTTCCGAATTTTCTAACAATTTAGATCAGAACTATTGATTTATGGATCATCTGAGCGCATACTGTAAAAATATACTCCTTTGTTAATTAATACCTCATTCCGATCGGATATCAACTTCGTTCAGTCCATTGTCGCATTTCCCATATTTTAATATTTGTTTATAAAAATACCTTATATGTAACATTATTTCACCCCCTCTGAAATGCAGTATACTACAATATATTAACGCGGTAAATAGCTAAAGTGAATAAGATGAAGAGAGGCTGCCCATCATTAGGATGAGCAGCCTCTTTTTCATGTTATTTTCGACCTCTTTTATTGTCTCCAGTTACCATTACAACTTGTACATAAGGCCTGATTCTATCCATCAATCGTTCGCCTTTATGCTGCTCGTCACCGTCTTTGCTTGTGAAACTAAAGTGTCTCTCCAGTGCATCAAGCTCATGATTAGACGTATACAGTGTTGGCTTGCGATTCATGCGATAATTCAATATAGAACCAAGCACATGATCCCGTACCCAAGGGTTTAAGTTCTCAGCGCCGATATCATCGAAGATTAAAAGATCTGTTTCCTTCATAATCTCGACTGTTTCCCGCAGCTTGCCTGGCTCATGCATCATCGATTTCAAGTCTTCAACGAACTCTGGCATATAGACAATTGCGCCTGAGTAGCCGGCTTTCGCAAGCTCGTGAAGCAGATAACACATGAGAAAGGTTTTCCCTGTCCCGAATTTGCCAGCCAAATAGAGACCTTCCTGTTGAAGTCCGTTTTCCTTCGTCCGATCGATATAATCTAATATCTGATAGGCCGCTTCCGTCCGTTTAGCATCTTTAAACAAAATTTCATCGGCCGAATAACCATTTTGCAGTGCCGTCTCATCGATATAAAAGCTGCGAATCCGACTCTTGATCTGCTCCTCAGTTCTACGGGCAATAAACTTCTTGCAGGATACCTTCCGATCATACAGCTGCGGCTGATCATTCACTTTCTCGCATGACAATAATGTATAATGGCCTTCAAAATCATTCGGACAGTTATCTAGTCCGGGGCAATTAGAACAATTGCCGTACTCCGTTACATATTGATAGACACGGTTCAAATTTAGACGAACCGCTTGCTCGTCAAGCTCGGGGTTCTTGGCTAGCAATCGTTCGACTAATGGATCAGCGAGCAACTCTGCCAGCTTCTGATCCGCTTGTTCCGTTATAGACTTCCCTGTCGGCCATGCTTTCAGCAATTCACCCAGCGATTCCATCTTCACTCACCCCGCATTTATAATTTACCGTCCAGCTTCCTGGCCAGCTTACGCATTTGTTCCAGCTTCTCAGGAGATATAACCGCTTCTCCTCTATCGATATCCTGCACGATCGGTATAGATGGTTTACGCGAAACCCCGCCGCGGCCAGTACTTCTAGATCCGCCTCTTGCACTAGTTGTTGCAACTTCCTTGCGTCGCTCTTTGTCAGCCTCAACCTGAGCTTGTTCTCTAACGTAAATAACTGCCTTCTCAAAGCTGTCTACCTGCTTAACGAGCATATTGGAGACGACTGCTTCCACGAATGTCTTCGTTACCCGCTGTGAATCATTCATGCCAATAACATAATGGATAAGAACATTAATAACCGGAGCAGGCAATCGATAGTTCAGATCGATTCGTTCGAATGATCGTTCAATCCAATCCGGTACCGCACCTGGGAAAAACCGATGCATGAACCGTGTATGAGGCTCGTTCCGCATCAGCATATTATACTGTTGAACGTCGCAGCGGCCCGATAATTGACTAGGCACCTCTAGATAGTATTCCTCTTGTACACCAAATTCTTCAATATTCTCGTCGTTATCCGCTGCTTCTGCAGCTACCGCTTGTACGCGGGCCACCGTTCTCTGTCTATCTCCTTCTCGCTTCTTATCCTGCTTATACAGCTGGTTAGCACGGAGCTGAAGTTCATCAATATTAAGCAGCCCATTCGAGTCAAAAACGCCGTCTTCGTCTAACAAGCGACAGATATCAGCTACGGACAAGCTATATTTGTAAGCGACATAGTTAATTTGCGATAATTGCTCGGTATCTCCGCGCAGACGTTCAACAAAGCTGCGGTTGGCTGAATTGCGCGGGAATCTAAGTATAATCTCGCCATAAGGAATGCCTGCTGTCTCGAGCTGTGCTCGTGGCGCAGCTTGGCGAGTCGGCGCTACTTCTGTGAGCGCTTGTTCCAGCTCCAAATCAACGGATTGCGTATTTAGTTGAAATAGCTCATAAAATGGAACCGATATATTTTCTTTCATAAGCTGCAATTGAGACAATTCTTCAGGCTCTTGCGCACCAAATGATTCACGCAATGAAATGACAGCATATTTGCCGATTTTGTCCCTAAGCAGCATCGTTAGATGTTGATTGCGAAAAAACTCGATTGGCGACATAGGCTGCGACAGCTCATATTCATAAACAACATCCGCATGTTCCGGCATGCCGATCCGAGACGTTTGGAGCAATCCCACTGCTTCAAGCTTCGAAGCTTGTTCAACAAGATGCTTCCGATCCCGCTCGTTCATCTCTAGCCCGAGACCGAGGAATAGCTTGCGCTGCGACTCCAAAGACGAATAGCCAGATGTCCCCTCAGCAATGCTATGATAAAGCTGCTGGTATAGAGCCACCGCAAAAGCACCGATCATCGGTTGATAGATAAGTGACAACATTTTATAATCCAAACTGCTTAGCGAAAAATCTCGAAATACGTAGAAACGGTGATGTTCCGTATATTGCAGTATATTACCGATACGCATTAAATCTACTCCGTCCCATCCATACTTTCTATCATTTTAACATAAAAAGAGGAGCCGGGGACTTATTAATAACTAGAAAAAGAAGAGAGCTGACGCCCTCTCCATAATTCCCCTAATCTACAATTGTCAATTGCCTGAACACCCGCTGTTTAAGCGATTTCTTAGCTATCATAGTTAACTAAATAATGGTGCATCTCCGTATTATAATGCCCTACGCTATATTCCATTACCCTTCCGTCTGCATCATAAGAGTAACGCAGCCGCTTCAGAAGCGAAGCGCCTTTCGACACTTTTAGCAGCTTCTCTAACTCCTCTGTCGCATTCGCAACTGTGAATCGGTCTCTGAAACTACTGAGCTCGATATGCTGCTCTTCAATCAGATCATATAAGGACAACGTCTGGTAGGCAAGTTCTTCCGGCTCTTCAGTCATAATGATCTCATTAACATAGTGCGTATAATGAATATAAGGCTCACCATTCAATAGATAAAGCCGTTCAATTCGCAAGCACCTTTGCCCAAATAACGTAAAGATCTCGGTACCTTCCTCATTATGGATGAGAGACGATTTGATCTGTACTTTTTCAATCTTATGTCCTTCTTCTACCAATACTTCCGTAAAACGCTTCCCCTTCGACAGCTTGGATAACGAAGTGTTGCGAATGACCTTTGTTCCAATCCCGCTTCGCTTCTCAACGTAACCTTCTTGAGCCAGTTCTTTGATCGCGTTGCGAACTGTCATTTTACTCACATTAAATTCCTGTTCCAATTGCGGCTCAGACGGTACAGTCGCTCCAATTGGATAAACACCGTGCAGAATGCGGTCTTTCATAATTTTTTTGATTTGCAAATATAGAGGTCCTTTTTTGCGTGAGATAGACATCAGTCACTACCTTTCAACATCAAGCGTTTGTGCCGTAATCGCTTGGATCACCTCTGCTTCAGTGGCAGATGGTGTGTCACCTGGTACGGTATGAGCGAGTATCGCCGCTGCTGCTGCGAATTCAACGGTCTGTCCAGCAGTGAACTCCTGAGCTGCACCATGTATGATACCGCTAGCATAAGCGTCACCTGCACCAATCCGGTCATAGACTGCAAATGTTGACGTCCTAGAGAACTGGAACTGGTTTTCTTGGTACAGATAACCGATAAGCGAATGCGTATTATTGCTATTAATCGAACGATGTGTTCCCGCTGCAGCAGCAATGCCATAACGATGTGCCACCTTAGGGATAAGATCCTGCAGCTGCTCTATTCGTTCTGTTGCTGTAGTCGTCATACCGAGTATAAACATCGCATCCTTCTCATTCATCATGACGATGTCAGCGAGTTCAAGCATTTCTTCATAATGGGGTTTCGCATCAATATAACCGTTCGGTCCCCATAGTGTAGGGCGATAATTACAATCGAATACGACTGTGCCGCCATTGTTCTTCACTTCGCGTGCCAGTGCTTTCATATGGCTTCGAACATTGTCATTCATCGCCAGCGTAATGCCGCAGAAATGGATAATATCAATACCTTGTACTATTTTACCATAATCATACGCATCAACCGAAGCCGTATTAAAGCTGCTTCCTAATCTATCCGTATACGTCACTCGGCTTGGACGTGCACCGAACCCATTTTCCAGAAAGTACATACCTATATATTTCCCGGCTCGGTTGATGAATGTAGTTGTAATATTAAGCTTCCGCAAATAAGCCATCGCCGCTTCGCCAATCGAATTCTCTGGTAAGGTTGAGATGAGATATCCGCTATGTCCAAAACGAGCTAACGCGGAAACGATATTGACGCCTGTTCCGGAGAATGAATATTGCAGCGTGTTTCCTTGAGCTAGAGATTCGAAGCCTGGCACTTGCAGCCGCATCATCACTTCACCGAATGCAGCGACGTTTTTAACCATAGCGATCAACCAGCATTTTCAAAGTATTATACAATACCTTTACATCTTCTACGTTCGTATTTCCTGTATTTTTATCAATAATAGAAGAATAGACATGAGGAATCACTTGAGGAACGCCCGCTTCTAATGCGATCTGTACGATCTTCTCAAAGTTCTGCATATCGATCCCGCCAGTAGGCTCTAGAGCAAATCCCTCTTCTCCACAAGCTGTCGCGACTGCACGATACTCTTCTTCCAACTCCAAGCCTTGCATCGGAAAATATTTCAGAGCGTTGCCGCCCATGTCGCGCACAAGCGCAATCGCGGCTTTGACTGGAATAATCGCATGCTCGGCATGCGCTGCACTCACTGGGCCTGTCGATATATTCACATATCCTGCACGGCCGCTCGGAGAAACAAGACTATTGATCCAGCTGTCGCGTCCTGCAAGATTGGCATGTGTAGAACCTACAGCAGGAAACACTTGGTTAATATGGCTGCCTGGATAATGCTTCACAATTTCGGCTACGACTGCAGCTTGGCGGTTATCACCCGCACCAAGTCCGATCGATACAGCATCGTCAATAGCAGCTCCATACTGCTTCATCGCGACAACGGCTTCTTGGGCGGTCGGATAATTTTTGGACAAAACACCAACGAGCACACAACCTTCTGCAGCATCAAACACTTCTTTCGCATTCTCAATGCTGTTAGCAAGTACATTCAAAGCGGCACGGTTCTTATATAATCGTTTTTCCATAGTAGACATAGACATCCTATTTTCCTCCCAAGATTTCACGTATTCTTGCTGCAATTACTTCTATATCATCACCTTGAAGCGGACGTGGGTCAAGATCAAAGTAACCTTGTCGAACGCCATAATCACGCGTATAGATCGCGATAGTACCTTCACGCAATTGATTATTCACTACAGTTGCCGTTATTCCCGATTGTTCAGCATCAATATGAATACGTCCGCGATAGATTGCTCTGCCCGCTTCATCCTGAACGATCGATACTTTTACACCAGGCAGTTGTTGAAGCGGCAGTAAGGTTTGCAGTGATGCTTTTTCTTGCTCGCTCTTATCCTCTTTAACGATGTATTCATCTAGAGCCTTCAACAGCCCGAAGGTTGTCTCTTTGCCAACCTTCATACTTCGGCCAATGGTATGAAGTTGAACTTTAACCCCATCGATATACCGGCGCTTACCTCCTATTATCCCTGAGGTAGGGCCTTCAATCGCCTTGGAACCGCTATAGATCGCCAGATCAGAATACTTCACATATTTGTGAATGTCTTCCTCTGCAGCTGCATCTACAATTAAAGGCACTCCTCTGCGCACGGCAATTTCCCATGCTTCCTCGACTGAAATCATATTCTTTTGCACACAGTGATGAGATTTAACGTAAAGGATAGCGGCCGTATACATCGATATTGCATCTTCGATATGCTCTTTACGCCCCTCATTCGCATACCCGACTTCAACCGTTCTGCCTCCGCCTAAAAAAACCATAGTCTCTACCGATGCTCCATATTGGACATTATGCCCTTTCAGCATGATGATTTCATTCTTCGCTATGGGGTCTTGATGAAGCCTCTCGCTTCTGCGACGGTTCCCTTCGGTCACGATAGCAGCAACAGAAAGGGCGATTCCACTAGATGCTGAGTTAACCACAACCGCAGCTTCCGAGCCTAAAATGTTCGCAATGTAGTTGCCAGCTTTGTCTACCAGATCGGCGATTTCTACATATTGCTGTCCGCCTTGCTTCATGGCATCCATTACCGTATCCGTCGGAGCAGAGACACCTAGAATACTCATTCTTCCGCTCGCATTGATGACTCGCTTTAATCCATACTTAGCATTTAATGAATTCGCCATTAACGACCACTCCTTTGGCTTCAATATAACTATCAGCTATTCTCTGCTCATCATCCGAATCGGTGAGGACAGCTCTTTCCTTCTTCCATTCGAATACCGTCAAATTTGCTGCATCACCAACCTGTATTCGACCAAGCTCGGGCTTATTCAGCCAACCTGCCGCATTGGCAGTCACCGAAGCAATTGTCTCCTCCAAGCTATAGCCCAAATAGAGAAACTTGGACAGCACATGCGCCAAGCTATAGACAGGGCCGTTCAATCGGTTGCCTCGATATATATCACTGCTGATCGTATCTGGTTTAATTCCGTATTGCATGGCGGCTTCGGCCACACGGAAGGAGAAGCTCGCTGTTCCATGTCCGACATCCAGGTGGACACCTCGCTCTATTGCACTCAGCAATGCAGGAATTGGCTGCGCCTCGGAATCGAATAAATTATTAGACTTACCATTCAAATAATGCGTAACGATATCCCGCTCTTCTAATAAAGCAAGCACCTCTTCAATGCTCGGCGGGCCTGAACCGATATGAACCATTAGCGGCAGTGCCGTTTCATTCGATAGTGCTCGCGCTAGGCGAAGCGGTTCAATACCGCTGTCTTTGACAACGCTTTTGCTAATCCGCGCTTTCATGCCAACGATGAGATCTGAATGCTGGTTAAGAGCTGTCAGAATAGAATCACGGTCGATCCATTCCAATTCAGATAACTCATCTACTCGCAACAGCCCAATTCGAGAAATGTTCAGAAAAGCATATACATTAGTCTTCGCTTTATTGGCGCTTTCAGCTAGATCAGCAATCCGGTCGGAGCCGCAGCTCCCGGCATCTATGATCGTCGTTACTCCTTGCTTCACGCCTATTTCGTCGATTTCATCACCATATGGATCGAATTCCGGGAAAGCATGGACATGCATATCAATCCAACCGCTTGAGACGTAGAGACCTGTTCCTTCTATAATAGTCTCGCCAGTTCCTGCACCAGCCTCCGTTACCTCAGCTATTATGCCATTTTCGATTACGATATCAATCTCTTGTTCATTTACTTGCTTCAAATTGCGAAGCACATATCTTTCCTTCAATAAACTCACCCCTTAATGGTGAACAACTTACGTTTCACTATGATTGCTTATTTAGTAGTTATTAGCTTATAAGACGACTTAACGCTCTAAGAATAGCATAGGATTAGCTTTTAGTAAATATAACGTTATAATGTTTAAAATAAATGAAAACGGCTTCGCCTCTCTAGGTAGAGATAACGAAGCCGTTTTCATTTATATGTATACGTTTAAAACATCTTATAGCCGCCGCGACGCAGAGCACGAATCGCCCAACCGCTAACATACGCCCCAACCAGCGCACCGATAACCGGCAATAAATCGACAAATGTAAAAGCAGTAAAATTATCAATAGCCGATTGTGAGTCATCCCAAGTCCACCAAATTCCAAGCGGAATAAGGACAATAAAGAATAAATAAATCGGAAACCACGTTGTTTTTAGAAGCATATTAAGAATAAAGCCGATGCCGAACATCATGACTAGAAATAGCACCGTCGCTACAATTAACTGAAGCATGTACCCTTCTCCTTTCAGACTCTCGTTCTTCAGTTTAAATAATGCTTATAAGGAAGTCAATTGTCCATGATTAATTGTCACAAGTCTGACATTTGCTCTCCTAAGAGCGTTTACGATACAATGTTTAGAGCTACAGTATGGAGAGGGGATAAATCGATGAGTGAAGTTGCAGTAACATTAGAAGGCTGGTATGCGCTCCATGATTTCCGCAGCATCGACTGGGCGGCTTGGAGAAATGCAAGCGAGAACGAACGAAACCGTGCGCTAGACGAGCTACATACCTTTCTACAGCAATGGTCGGAAGTAGAAGAAAGCAAACAAGGCAGCACTGCTGTTTATTCGATAATTGGTCAGAAGGCCGACTTTGTGTTTATGCATTTGCGTGAGACGCTTGAGGAATTGAACGAGGTGGAAACAGCGTTTAACAAAACACTGTTCGCTGAGTTTACTTTGCCTTCCTATTCCTATGTGAGTGTAGTGGAATTGAGCAACTATGTGAATTCGCCAGGCGCTGATCCTTATGAGAATCCAGACATCATGGCACGTCTGAAGCCAACACTGCCAAAAGCAAACCACATTTGCTTCTATCCAATGAACAAACGCCGCGAAGGCAACGACAACTGGTATATGCTCAGCATGGATGAGCGTCGTACGATGATGCGCAGTCACGGCATGATCGGTCGTCAGTATGCTGGCAAAGTGAAACAAATCATTTCCGGCTCTGTCGGATTCGACAACTGGGAATGGGGCGTTACGCTGTTTGCAGACGATGCTCTTCAGTTCAAGAAGCTTGTCTATGAAATGCGTTTTGACGAAGTAAGTGCACGGTTCGGCGATTTTGGCGAGTTCTACGTTGGCAACCTGTTAACACCGGATAAATTTTCTGGATTGTTGAAGCTGTAGGTTGAGGATTGGATTGCAGGGTTAGATTGCAGAGAAAGATTGCAGGAATTTAAACTTGCAGGATGATTCGCAGTTGAAATTCATCGCGTGAAAAATTATGATCATGTTATAGAACTCGGAGTGAAGCACACCCCGATTGCGGCTATTTGGCCGTGATCGGGGTGTTTTTCGTTTCCAGAAGCTTAATATGATGTGGAGGGGATTATTATGCAAGATTCACTAGCAAGATTTATTGAAGAGTTTCACCGTGATGCGGCATTGAATGGTAAATATCGCAACAAAATAGGCAAGATTGAATTGCTTTTCCTTGAGCTCGTGTGGGGTGCCGCTTTTCATTTCAACTTCGATGGCCTTAAGGTTGAGCATCCCTTTCTCGATTTCAAAGGCGGCCAACGGTTCGCAGATTTCGTCTATGTGAAGAATGGCATTCGCTTAGTGATTGAGATTGATGGCTTCACCACTCATGCGCGTGATCTATCCCCTGGCGAATTCAATGACCACCTCCTGCGCCAAAACGATTTGGTGTTATCTGGTTGGATGGTGCTCCGATTCTCTGCATGGCAGGTAGAGCATCAACCACGTCAATGCGAAAAACAAATCAAGCAAGCCATCGGTCATATCTGGTCACAAGCCTATAGCGTAGCCAGCGGCAACCTCGTACAAATGTGGGATGCTCGCAAACAATCCGTCATCCAAATGGCCTTGCGTCGCGATGGTAAAATCAAACCCTCTGAAGTTGCTCACCAGTTCAATATTACCAGCCGATCCGCACTAAACTGGCTAAGACGATTCCAACAGGAAGGCGCGTTCGAACCTATCCCCTCCGCACAGAGGGTTACCGTCTATCGCTTGCCAAATTACGTGCAATAAAGCTGCTTGATTGCTTACTTGATTGCTTGATTGCTGGATCGCTTGCTTGATTACTTGCTTGCTTGATTACTTGCTTGCTTGTTTGTTTGCTTGCTCACTTGTAATTGAGCAAATTGTGCTCTACATGAGCAATTGTCCGTTACTTCGCACCCAATTCCCTAGACTTAGAATTGTTAGTGCGGGTGCGGGTGCGGGTGCGGGTGCGGGTGCTACTAAGTAAATAATAAATTCTCATGTCAGAGTAAGGCGGGTTCCCCTCACACTAAGGAAATGGTTTCGTTAAATAGCGAATCTAATTTCGCTATTTATATGTGCTGAGAGAGAGGAACTATATTATAGGAACCTAATTGCGCTACCGGAGAAACAACTTTCCTAACTAACGAAATTCATTTCGTAAATTGACGAGAACCATTAATTTCACACTAAGATAAAGAAATCAGGTTCATTAATTAA
The DNA here is from genome assembly GCA_048976605.1 of Pristimantibacillus sp. Taxonomy (GTDB): domain Bacteria; phylum Bacillota; class Bacilli; order Paenibacillales; family Paenibacillaceae; genus Pristimantibacillus. The sequence goes on from JBHGUX010000018.1 coordinate 219,858, forward strand.
CGAATCTGATTCTTTACTTTATTAAGATCTGATTTCTTATTAGCAGGTATGACACTTCCACTCTACAAAGATGTTCACGCACACGCTCCCAGTAAGTCCAACTTTGACTTTTCTCACCTACAACAAGAAACCGCTAACCTAACCGTTTGATCATATGCTTCCCAATAAGACCAACCTTGGCACTGCACGCTGCATCTTACACAACAAACATCTCATCTAGACGTTCACGCACGCGCTCCCAGTAAAACCAACTTTAGCATTGTCTCACCTACAACAATACCGCTGACCTAAGTTCACACATACACTTCCCATTTAGAACATACTTAGGTGCTGATGTCGTCACTAGAGCGCATTTACTTGACAATACACAATAATCGCTTTGATCTCAAACTTCTTTATCATCTAATCTGTACAATTAATCTAGAACAATTAGCCAAAAAATCTAACTTGACGTACTGTTGTCCAGTTAGATTTGCTATGATAATTATGCGAATAATGGTTCAAGGACCGTTTATAGCTAACATAGGAAGGATGAAATAAGAATGGCTGATCCTTTAAAATCGATGTATGATGAATCATTTCTACGGCAATTTGGCGAGAAAATCCATGCCGTATATCAAGCTTTTGACATAGAAGCATTCATTGGCTCCGTAATGGACGATAGCTGGGATGAACTAAAGCTAAAAGAAAGAATCCGCCGAATTTCCGAGAAACTTGGAGTCTATTTGCCTACCCGGTATGAAGATTCGTTAGACATATTGTACGCCATAGACGAGACATGCATCGGATTTCCTTATCTTTTTTTCCCTGATTTCGTAGAGCTTTACGGTCAGAAAGAGGAGCATTGGGCGCTGTCCATGAACGCATTAGAGCGATTTACTTCGAGATCTTCAGCAGAGTTTGCCGTCAGACCATTTCTATTAAGCTCCCCCGAACGAATGATGCGCCAAATGACAGTCTGGGCGGAACATCCCAATGAGCATGTGCGCAGGCTTGCAAGCGAAGGCTGCCGTCCACGTCTGCCTTGGGGACAAGCACTTACTATTTTCAAAAATGACCCAACGCCGATACTCCCTATACTCGAGCTGCTGAAAGCAGATTCTTCGCTTTATGTTCGCAAAAGTGTAGCCAACAATCTCAACGATATCGCTAAAGATCACCCTTCGGTTGTAATTGATACGGCACGTCAATGGATCGGTATTGATCCGCATACGGATTGGATTATTCGACATGGTTGCCGAACTTTAATACGCAAGGCAAATCCTGAAGTATTGGCCCTATTCGGTTATGCGGAGTCAGGTAAGGATAATACTCTTACAACCGATGCGAATTTATCAGCTGCTCCATCGGTATTATCTATTGGAGAAAGCTGTGAGTTGAATTACGAGCTTCATATTCGAGAAGGCGACCCCATGCATATTCGCATCGAATATGGGATTGATTTCGTGAAGGCAAGAGGCAACACCTCCCGCAAGCTGTTTCTATTATCCGACAAAACCGTATCCGGTGGTTCTCATCTTACCGGCACCAGAACCCATCGATGGTCGGACCTGTCCACACGTCGACATTATCCGGGCGAACACCGTATTGTATTGACAGTAAACGGAACAGAAATCGCTCACACAGTCATTATGCTTAAATAGTCGCAGGTTATATCTCACCGTTTCTTTTATACACTAAGTGCAGCATTTCGTATTGGTTTTAAGTAACCATTTCCTTAAATAGCGAATCTAATTTCGCTATTCCAACACATTCGAGGGTTGAAATCACTAGTAAGGAACTCAGTTTCGTTCCAGACGAAAAGACTTTCTCCACTAATGAATATCGTTTCACTAATCGACGAACAAAGTTCAATTGTGCTCAAATAAGGAATTTACTTTCTTTAATTAAAGAAGTGGTTTCTTCAATTGCTAATGGTGGTACTTTTTGTTATGTGGTTCGACATTCGGCTGACTAGGGAGAAAACTTCTGTGGGCGCATTGCATACAACTTGGGAGAAATTCACCTAGGAGTGAGGTAACGCATACGACTGCGGATCTGCAACTTCAAATAACATAACAAAAAGGCTTTCGCCGAGCGGTAAACACCGCCTGGTGAAAGCCTTTTAATTATGATTCGTCATCGTCCTCATCGAGGCCGAGACGCTTAGCTTCGAGATACTCTTGAGTTGCACGGTCACGTTCACGGCCCTTATCCTTCAACCGTTCAATGGCCGGCATGATGAGCAGGTCCACTTCTTTTTGCACCGTATAAGCAAGGTCGTAACGATTCTGTGACTCCAGGTACGAGCCGACCTCCATTATAGCGTTGTAACGGTCAAGCTCATCTCTCGTCAACAGCCCGCGAACTTGCACGCTGCAGTGACGCATTATAGAAACTTACCTTTACGCAATACTAACGGAATGCCGCCAATAATAAACAAGTAGCGCAGATCGATCAACTTTTTCAACCAAGCTGCTACACGGCCTTTGTACTTTTTACCAAAAGCGATACCGATTGCCTCGCCCTTACCAAGGGATGCAACTGTACCTTTATTGCTGAACGTGAACCCTTTAAGCGGCTGATTGCGGATCGAAGCAACTAGATTATGCGCACACACTACACCTTGTTGCATGGCAATTTGTGCGGTTGGCGGGTATGGACGACCTTCTGGGTTGAACATCAATGAGTTGTCGCCAACAATGTAGATGTTCTCATGCCCAGGAGCACGCAAGTTATCGTCGATTTTGACACGGCCGCGCATCGTTTCGAAGCCTGCGTCTTCAATCAGACGGTTGCCGCGAATACCGCCAGTCCAAATAACCGTTTGCGACTTGATTTCTTCGCCTTCACCAACGATAACGCCATCTGGTGAGCATTCTTTAATAGCAGTTCCGATACGGAAGGTTACACCTTTTTTAGTTAGTACATTCATACCGTATTCAACCAACTCTGGGTCAAAGCCCGGAAGCGCAGTTGGTGCAGCTTCAATATTATAGAGCTTCACCAAGGAAGGATCTACATCAAATTGTTTGCATAACTCTGGAATGCGGTCGGATAGCTCACCGACAAACTCAATACCAGTAAAGCCTGCGCCGCCAACGATAAACGTCAAATAATCTGTGCGATGCGGCTCACGCTTGAACCGGGCAAATTGATACTCAATATGCTCACGAATCAGACGAACCGAGTTAATGCTGCGAATGTTCATCGCATGCTCGCCAAGACCAGGAATGCCGAATGTTTCTGGTTCGCCGCCAAGGCCAATAACAAGATAATCGTAAGACAATGTGCCGTCTTCGAGAATGACCTTTTTATCTTGTGGACGAATTTGAACAACGGTCGATTTCACAAAATCAATTTTAAATTCATCAATCAGCTTCGAGATGCTAACTCGCGCGTTCTCAGGATTATCTGTTCCCGCAGCTGGCATGTGTAAATGTGTCGTAATATAATGATAATCATGCTTATTCACTAATGTGACATCAGCCTCATTATAATTGAGCTCTTTCTGTAAACGCAGTGCAGTCAACACTCCACCGTAACCTGCACCTAGTATAACGATTTTAGGTATGTTGCTCATCGTATGATCCCTTCCATTCCTATGCTATTTATTTCCATTGTGAAAAATTACACAAACTCATCTATATAATTATGCCAATAGCTGGTGGCAGTTTGTGCGATCTGATTCTGAATATTGAACACTGGCTCAGCAGTCATCGTCATATGGCATTTTATCTAATTATTTCTGCCTGTTCGATTGAACGCATACCGTGCGGAACATAACATACATCAGAAATATTACATAGTTTTCATGTAAAGTTCAAGAGCAAAATGTACGAAAAACTTTAGAAGGCTATACAAATAAATGTTTTCCTTCTATAAAGGGTACGTTTATAATGGAAGTGTTACAAATATCCTATTTTTTGGAGGTGTTTTGCTTTGTCAGAAACGCAGTCAGTCGACAATTTGGTCGATATCGCAATCATTGGCGGTGGACCTACCGGTCTTTTTGCAGCCTTTTATGGAGGGATGCGCCAAGCATCCGTAAGGCTTATTGAAAGTATGCCCCAGCTCGGCGGACAGCTTGCTGCGCTGTATCCTGAAAAATATATATATGACGTTGCAGGCTTCCCTAAAGTAACAGCGCAAGAGCTTGTGGATCGCCTGATTGAGCAAATTGATCGTTTCAAACCAGACATCTGCCTAGAAGAGAAAGTAACTGCTGTCATAAAGAAAGACGAGCGTCTCTTCGAAATTGTTACAAATAAAACTACCCATTTTGCAAAAGCAGTTATTATTACTGCGGGTGTTGGTGCTTTTGAACCACGTCGTCTTGAACTTCCTGAAGCCGCAGCGTTCGAGAAAACCAATCTTCACTATTTTGTTGGTGACCTCGCACGATTTACTGGGAAAAAGGTCCTTATCAGCGGCGGCGGCGATTCAGCGGTTGATTGGTCGCTAATGCTTGAGCCGATTGCAGAAAGTGTAACTCTGATTCATCGCCGTGATAAATTCAGAGCTCATGAACATAGTGTGGAAAACTTAATGAACTCTAAAGTAAACGTGCTCACTCCTACAGAAATTATAGCCTTACATGGTGAAAATCATATTGAAAGAGTAACGCTCAGCAATGTAAAAACAAAAGAAGAGTTTGATGTCGAAGTCGATGCTGTCATCGTTAACTTTGGCTTTGTCTCTTCACTTGGTCCGATCGCAGATTGGGGAATCCATATTCAAGGCGGCTCCATCGTTGTCGATACGCGAATGGAGACGAACATCTCGGGTATATTTGCAGCTGGTGATATAACGACTTATCCTGGCAAGCTTAAGCTTATCGCAGTTGGCTTCGGCGAAGCGCCTACTGCAATCAATAATGCTAAAGTATATGTTGATCCCGAGGCGAAGTTGTCGCCTGGACATAGCAGTAATATGAAAATGTAAGAGAATGAATTCCTACATTAATAAGTAAATTCAAATAGATAAGGGTATCCTACAGTTGGCCGAGTTGATTCACTCCGTATTGCATCTCAGTGCAATTCGTTAGCCAAGGAGGATACCCTTATGTTTTGTCCTGTGTGCAACGGCTTGCAGCCGCTGCAAGCGAGCTGCAGCTCCTGTAATCAAGAAGCAGATGATTTAGGTCGAATGTTGGATTGGACTGGACCCTACGCACCGTACGAACCAGTAGAAGTCGCTAATGTATTATATAATCAATCGGCTGGTGCAGAGAGCTGCAAGCATATTGCGTTCTGCTCTAACTGTGCGCGAACCATTGAAGTGGCAGTAGCTGAATGGGATTAGTTCACTAAGCGATACGCGCATTGTTCTCGTGATCCAGTTGCCTGCGTCTAATTTCCAACATAAGCATCTGGATAAATTCAGGATCCAAATTAAATTGAATTGCCGCAGAATATGTGTCTTCTAGCAATAGGTCAGACAGCAGTTCCATAATCGGCACTTCCTTTCTCCCTTTGATTTCCTATTTCTTCCTCATAGTATCATGTCAATATTCGCTATAACAACAGCTCGGTTATGCACAATAACCTGTGGACATGATGTGCATGAAATGTGGATACACGTCGAATCCTGAGGGGATATCAGTGTGGATGATGTGGATATTGTTATACACAGCCTCATTTTCGAAAAAAACCATAAAAAACTTTAATTACAATCTATTAATCTATCAATAGAATAATTTAATAGCATTAGTTATATGAATTGCTATACTAAACAAAGAAAAAACCCTTTCGGGTTTATTGTGGGCGGGTATTGACCTCGAAAATCCATATCTTGCCGTTTGTATCAATCCCGTAATCAAATCCGAGTTGACCAATTCCAGGGAATTTCCTCTCCAGCATCTCCGTTGACAGTACGGTCAGCTGCCGCATCTTACTCTTCTTCTCTCCCACTAATTCAGATGATAGAGATCTGCTAATTCCTTGGGCAGCCGTAACCATCGTTCCGCCCCGGCATAAATTAGTGACGAATAGTCCAGGCTTCGCGATTCTTCCAACCATCGAACGATATTTCCAACCGGCATCCGTCTTCACATATTTAACGCGGTAATCAATCGGGCGTCCGCCAACTGTCGCCAATCGAATCCCTTTTTGAATAATATAGGAGCGACGTTTCCTAGTCTTATCAAGAGATCTCTTCATGCTTTCAAAACTAGTAAATCGGTTCGTCTTAGAGTAATAAGAGTATGTGTAACCAGTATTATCCTTCGTGACTTTAATTACCCCATGTCCCCCTGCTCCTCTAACCGGCTTGACGACAACCATTTGATGCGTATTCAGCATGCTCTTCAAATTATCCGTTGTATATCTCCTTGTTGGAGGAATATGCGGCGCAATGCTCGGATTAGAGAGCAATACGGCTGTCTTTGCCCACTTACTGGCTAACTGCCTGCCTTGATAATCACCCAATGCTATCAATCTCCTTTCCTATAGCTTCTTCTATAGCATATGACGGAGATGCATCTGTCTCTTGGATGATTGTCGGAGGTTACTAGCCCCAATTACCGAGCTTAGTCGTCTATTCTAACCATTTGTCCCTATGACGCTAGCAATACAATGTTGTAGGATCATCCTAAGCAGACTAAACCGAATCATCTCTAACGGAATTGGATAGACATAGACGAAAAAAAGAGACTCAAGCGGAACATTAGTCCCGCCTGAATCTCACCGTTCCCATTCCTTTAATCTTCATTCTGCTTTTGCATCGCTGCTTTAAGCGCATCTCCGAGACTGCTCGATAACGATACCTTATCGCTATATTGTTCAATCATTTTCTTCTGTTGATGCTTATTCACACGGCCTCCGCCTTGCTTGTCTCCAAGCATCTCAATAACATTACATGGTCGACATTGCGCATATTTGCCCGCTTTGCCCGTGTGCATCTCCATCTTCTTATGACATTGCGGACAACGCTTATTCAACAGAGCTGGCTCTGATGCACGGCGATAGCTGCACTCCCGATCAGAGCAGACGAGCGATTTGCCTCGCTTACCCTTGACCTCCATAAGCAGATTATTGCACTCAGGGCAACGTGAATGCGTCAAATTATGCGGCTTATATTCCTTCGTTTCATTCTTCACTTCAGTAACCCATTTATTCGCTTGTTCACGAATGCCGGCCATGAACTTCGCTGCATCGCCTTTACCTTGCGAAATTCGCTCCAGCTCACGCTCCCATTGAGCTGTCAAATCTGGGCTGCGCAATTCATTAACGACTAGCTCAATCAGCTGTTTGCCTTTGCCAGTCGGAATGAGACGGTTCTGCGAGCGTTCAATTGTATCTGTAGCTAACAGCTTCTCGATAATATCCGCACGTGTCGCTGGCGTTCCTAATCCATGCTTCTCCATCTTAGACAATAGCGTAGCTTCCGTATAACGAGCCGGCGGCATCGTCCGCAGCTCCTTCAATCGGCTTTGCTTAATCGGCAGGGTCTGACCAACTGCCAGCGCAGGCAGCAGCTGTTCCGGCTGACGATCGCTTTTGCCATGCTCACCATAGTCACCTTCGTCTTCATCCTCTTCATCAGTAGCAGAACGTGAAGCACCGCTGCCGCTGCTGTAGAGCTCCTTCCAACCGATATCCTTCTGCACTTTCCCTTTCGCATACAGCTTATCATTGCCAACAGCCAGCGTAACACTCGTCTCATCGTAACGGTATGGCGGGTAGAATAAGGCAATAAATCGGCGGACGATAAGATCATATAGCTTCCGCTCATCATTAGATAAAGCGGATAAATTCACATATTCATCTGTCGGAATGATCGCATGGTGATCGCTTACTTTGCTATCATCCACGAACCGTTTGGTTACAGCCAACTGTCCGCGAAGCAGCTTGCGTGCCAGCGGAGCGTAAGGTCCAACCGCTACACTCTCAAGTCGTCCTTTGAACGTAGGTACAATATCGCTGGACAAATACTTCGAATCCGTGCGCGGATAGGTAACAAGCTTATGCTGTTCATACAGCTTCTGCAGTACGTTCGACGTCTGCTTTGCCGAGAAACCAAGCCGTTTGTTCGCGTCCCGCTGCAGTTCGGTCAAATCATAAGCTTGCGGATGCGGCTCTGATTTTTCCACAGTACGCAGCTTATCCACTTTAGCGCCTTTTCCTTGCAGTCGTCCGACTACCGCTTCTGCATCATCAGACTTCCATAGTCTGCCGTCATGTGAATCCTGTTCACGCCATACCGCTTGGAAGCTGCCCATATCAGCAGACACTGTCCAATACGGTTGCGATTGAAATTGTCCAATCTCATTTTCTCTATCCATCATTGCGCCTAAAGTTGGCGTCTGTACTCGACCCGCTGCAAGCTGAGCATTATACTTGACGGTCAACGCTCGTGTAATATTAAGGCCAATTAGCCAATCCGCTTCCGCTCGGCATACCGCAGAGACATATAAATTGTTATAATCCTTACCTGGCTTAAGGTTGTTGAATCCGTCCTTGATCGCCTTATCGGTCTGCGACGAAATCCATAGACGCTTGAATGGCTTCTTCCAATGAACGAGCTCCATAATCCAGCGAGCCACAAGCTCCCCTTCGCGCCCTGCATCCGTAGCGATTATAAGCTCACCAATATCCGAACGTCTGCACAATTGTGCTACTGCTTTGTATTGCTGTGACGTCTCCTTCATGACCTTCAGGTTCATTTTGGAAGGCAACAGCGGTAGATCCTCTAGATTCCATGTCCGATACTTCGGATCATATTCCTCTGGCTCCGCAAGGGTGACCAAATGTCCCAGAGCCCAAGTAACGACGTATTTCGGTCCTTCAATATAGCTTTTATTTTTGTTGGTACAGCCCAGCACACGAGCAATCTCTCTCGCTACGCTAGGCTTTTCCGCTAGTACAAGTGATTTCATTTCCTTCAACCTCTCCAATCTTTGCGGTTCTTCCTATTAAAGTCTCTAACCATTATCCGCAACCCTGCACTCGATGTCAAAAGATAAGCCCTTGTTTGTGGCATTGATTTTACAGTTCGAGCGCACCATATACATGCAGTTTGCGAAGCGTATCCAACGTAATGACACCTGTCCACTCACGCTGCGCTACGATCCAAGTATCCTCGTATTGACCCCAGCTCCATGCAGGATGCCATGCACCATCACTTTGTTGCTTCTCTATCATATGTGCAAGATTACTCTCCACACTATCACTCAGCATGCCGTAATAGATCGACTCTGGATTCTCAGCCACTTGCAGCGGCATTAAGCAGTAAGCGTTCCAGCCCTTAGAGTCCGTTGTTACGCAATTTTTTACCATTTCGTCAAGAGCAGGCTTCACCTCTAGCAACACTGTTTCTGGTGCACGCTCCGCAAATCGCAGACAACATAATAATTCGTGAAAATCCTTGCGCGATGAAACCTCATTGATATGTTTTATCGCATAACTCGTAATGGAATCAAGCAGCTTCGGCGGCACCGCATCCGCGTATTCAAACAAGTACCCAGCGATTTCTATACCGGGGTTGCCCCAACCATTATGTGCTGCATTATAGTTCCACCAAGGCGCTCTCGGAGCAGACTCCACTTCCTTCGGCACGATATCCCAACCGTTTGGCTGCACCTCATTATAGGTATCTATTAAATAGCGAACAGCATCTGCAACCAGCTTGCAATCTACACCTCGTCCCAAATGGGATAAATGCTGAAGCGCAACCGTCGTCACCAATGCGGAAGAAGCAGCAGCCCGAATGTCCGGCTCAAGGGCATTACCAAATCCTCCATCTGAGTTCTGATAGTTTGCCAGCTCCTCCAATACAGCTTCCAGAGATCCGTCTTCGAATTCGTAAGCATACATTAACTTCTCCAATGGTCTTGCCTGTGCACCTAAAAATTGAATGGCTTGCTCTAGCTTGTCCTTCGTCAGTACAGATTGAGTCATTTCTATTCGCTCCTTCGCCCTATTGATAGCGGTTTATTTTACTGCCATATTCTAGCTATGATATAGTTATTTCAATCGATTTCCATAATCGTAGATGCTGGGAGTGTGTCTGATGAAACTACGTTTTGCCGCTATCATCTCTTCTACTCTAGTTATATTCTTTCTTATTAATTGGTATATCGGCTGGAATGGCTGGGTGCTCTTGTCCGCTATATTCCCACTTGAGAATCCCTTGCTGTATAGTATCGTCATCGGAATCTTCTCTCTAGCTTATCTCATTGGGAGACTTACACAATCCTTCAAGATTAGACCTATTGCCTACTTGTTAAAATGGATCGGTTCATACTGGTTCGCCATCATTCAGTATGCCGTACTTTTGCTGCCTCCGGCCGATTTAATCGTATGGTTGCTCGTAAAAGCTTCCCTACCCGCTTCATCGGCTATTATCATCGTCGGCACTATCACCTTCATTCTTATGGCTGCTCTTCTTATAGTTGGATCATGGAATGCGTGGATGCCTGTCGTTAGAACCTATCATGTAACGATTCCTAAAAAAGCAGGCTCACTTGATAAAATTCGAATCGGAATGGTCTCGGATATTCACTTAGGCACGATAGTAGGCAAACGTCATCTGGAACGGCTTGTGAGTGAAATGGACAAAATGAAGCCAGACATCATCTTGATGCCCGGCGATGTCATCGATGATGATATTAAACCATTCATTCAGGATGATATGGGATCTGTGATGCGTAAGCTTCATGCTCCGCTTGGCATATATGCGGTACTCGGCAATCATGAATATTTTGGCGGTCATATCCAGCAATTCGTTAACGAAATGAAAGCTATTGATATCCATGTCCTGCAAGATGAAAGCATCCTGATCGAGGACAGCTTCTACATCATTGGACGTAAAGACGCCACTGCGCAGCGCAGCGATGTCGAGGGCCGCCAGTCGATTAGTAGCTTAACTGCAGCTGTAGACCATTCGCTTCCACTTATTATGATGGATCATCAGCCAACTGATCTGGGACAGGCCGCTGCGAACGGCATCGATCTCTCGTTATCCGGTCACACTCATCGCGGCCAAATGGCACCGAACCATTTGATCACCCGCAGGCTCTTCGAGCTTGATTGGGGATATATGAAAAAAGAAGGTTTAAACGCAATCGTATCTTCCGGCTTTGGCACATGGGGTCCTCCGGTTCGGATCGGCAGCCGTTCAGAGGTCATTCAAATTGAGGTCAAGTTTCGTCCTGTATAATTATTGATTATTCTCTTTCACTTGCTGGATATTACGTCGAACCCATCGATAGATGACATCCGTGTTCGTAATAAGAAAGAAAGCGAGTATCAGCTTCAGAACACTGACGGCAATTTCACTCCAAGCTGATATTAGAAATGGCTTATATACAACATAATCAATCGCTTTAACTTGGAACAGCTGCGCTATATTGCTAATAAGCTCAGGCAGCGTCAATATGATAATGACTATTCCAGCGAGTATGAATCCAAGTCGATACAGATCACTGTTCTTTATGGCACTCCAATCGGCTGCTGCGGCTTCCTTATCCCCTGTCATTCTAGCCGCAGCGGCTCCTGCTTTTTTCCATAATAGCAGGCTTATCCCGATGAACAGCACCCCAGGAAGCAAAGATAGCGCCCACATTAAGGTTAGGCTTGCAGCACTCGTATCTGCCAACGATGTCCAAGCAAACTGAACTACATTAGATAAGTACACCAGTCCACGAATGAAAATATATACCGCTAATAAACGTACAAGTACGAAAGTGAGCTCCTTCAACCTCATCCTGATTTCCCCCATTCTATTTAATCTTCAAATAAAGTGCGGAAATACCTTTCCCGATTGTTCAAGAAATCTCTAGTCAATAAATAATGATCCGTCTGCTCATATTCGACAGGTGCAATAGGGCTTTCATCAAAGCTCAATATTTGCGCACCCGGGTAAGCGAGTAGTATTGGCGAATGAGTCGCAATAATAAACTGTGCCTTGCTATCACGTTCCAAATCCCAAATTGTACGCATAAAAGCCAATTGATTTTGCGGTGATAACGCCGACTCCGGCTCGTCTAGCAAATATATCCCTCTGCCGCCGAATCGGTTCATGAATAAAGATAAGAATGCTTGCCCATGAGATTGCTCGTTCAATGACATGCCTCCGTATGACATGTATGCCGCCGAGCTTTCTTTGGCAAGCTCATCAATGTAATCGGCAAATGCATTAAACGTCTCAGCCCTGAAGAAAAATCCATTCGTCACCTTCGGCAGCCATGACAGCCTCAATATAGAGGATAGCGAAAGATCATCGGTTTCTTTGCTTAGGATCGAGTTTTTGCCACCTACCGTATTGAAGCCGCATGAATATGCGATCGATTCCAGCAACGTTGACTTGCCCGAACCATTCTCTCCAATAAAAAAGGTCACATTGCTCTCAAAATCAAGCTGCTCCATACGCTGTAATGCGGGAATGTCGAACGGATAGTGTCTTTGCGCTGCGTTGTTGATTTCATCTGCCTTCTGCCAATCCAATGTAAGACGTTTAAGAAAAGGCATTGCGCACCTCCTAGTTCCATTATTACAAATAATCGGGAATTATAACGGTTTGTTTGAGGAAAAGGGGAGAAAGGGGATCATTGTTGCCTATGAACATATTGTCTTCTGATTTGCTGCAATCCTTGCTCTTATTGAACTGTAGTTATATCCACCTGTTGCTCACTCCACTCCCACAACTTCAATGCCTCTGTAGAATCATTTGCTTTTGTTGATACATTCGTTATTTTCCGTTTGTAAAAATACTTCCCGCTCACCTTGCCGCCTTCGTCGCTAGTCGCCAAGTATATAGCTGTATCTGCTCCTTGTGCTGGTGTTAAGAAGAACGGCCGCAACAATGTATGCACGCTTTTTCCGAAGCCAGTCTGACGATCGACTCCTATGCTAGTCCCGACCGCACCGGGATGAAGGCAGTTGACCGTTACATTCGTCCCCTTCAATCGGCGGGCAAGTTCCTTGGTGAATAATATATTCGCCAGCTTAGATTGAGAATAGCTTTTTACAACATTGAAGCCTTTGGTTAGACTTGGATCAGGATAATGAATCTTCCCTGCTTTATGCGCACCAGAAGAGACATTGATAATCCGACCCTGCGGTGCTTTTTCCAGTAACTCTATCAGTAAATTCGTCAACAAGAAGTGCCCCAAATGATTAACACCAATCGCACTCTCATATCCATCCGTCGTTAACTCGCGTTTCAAGGAAACAACACCAGCATTATTAAGAAGCACGTCTAACCGATCAAATTTATGCTTGAACGTCTCGGCAAAAGCTCGAATACTTTCGAATGAACCAAGATCACATAACATTAACTCAATACGTTTTGAACCGCTCTGTTGCATTGCCTGCTGCAAGGCTTGCTCACCGCGTTCTTTACTTCTGCAAGCCATGACAATATGAGCACCCGCTTTGGCAAGCTCAACCGTAGACGCAAGCCCCATACCTGAATTAGCGCCTGTTATAAGGACTATCTGATTATTCATTACATTCATAATCGGTTCGCCTCCTCTTTTCTACTATTATAGTTGATCTGTAGAAGATTCAATATAAAGTAATTTAAAGAAACAAGGGTATCATTATTCGCATATGTTGACTGATCATAATCAGATGGTTTTTCAAACAGTATCAATCACTACTATGGTCAATCAATTAAGTTATGGACATAGTAGCCATGGTTAAGTGTGTTATTGGTTGAATGTTGGGGTCATTCGGCACTGGGTAGCCAAAAAAAAAGAAACCTTGAAGGCATGTCGCCATCAAGGTAAATTATCTGTTAGTTTTCTAACTTACATCTTAATATCTCTTCTGCATTTATCTCGCACTCTTCAAGTGACTTTGTGAATTCGTTTCCAAAATATTGTATAAGATTTGAGCAATTTCTGCACGGGTAATTTTGCTTTTTGCATTAAATGATCCATTAGGATTACCTTTTACAATTCCAACATTGTATACAGCAAGAATTGTGCTTTGCATTCTTGAATCAATATTGTCCCAACCTTTAACATCCTTACTTGTTATATTTCCAGTTGCTTCTTGAAATCCTGTTGCTAAGGTAATGGCATAAACTACTTGCTCTCTCGTTGCTGAAATTTCCCAATTATTAGCTGTTGCTTCAGCTTTCGAAAGAACAAATCCGTTATCTTGTGCAAATAGAACATGTCCTTTAGCCCAATACTCTGGGTTATTTGGAATGTCATAACCAAGTACAACTGCGATGATTTTAGAAAGCTCACCAAGCGTTAAGTTATTATTTGGTCTAAATTTCCCGTCAGTAAATCCATTTAAAATACCAGCATTTGCCACTGTATTGATAGGAGCAGCATACCAAGCATTGTCTTTGACATCAGAAAATGGGTTGTTTTTATCTATATCTGGATTCGAAGATTCAAACTTCCATTCTTTGCTACCTGAATCGATCATTTTTAGGTAGTCAAGACTGATTGTTTTGCCCTTTACAACTACTCCAGTGGTGTCTCCAGCAATTTGCTTTACATTGTATGGCATGTTAAAAGTTGCTTTAAGTACCAATCCATCAGCATCTTGAGCAATAAGATCAACAAGTTTCATTCCTTCAAGAGATTTCTCTGTAATATCCTTTAATTTTGGAAGTATCCGATCAGTTTTCATATTAGGTCCAAGATTGTCGAATAATCCTAAATATAATTGAAATCCAGTTGTAGTTTTAACAAGTTCAACAGGTCCCATTGAGTTTTCTAGATTATCTACAACTGATAGGTGCATATTTTCTGGACTGCTAAATGCATCCTCCCAAGTTTCAGCAAGATATTTTTTACCACCATATGTTAATTCATAATATTCATTATTTTTGCTTGAAAAGTCTTTTGGCGTTTTGCCAATTTTATCAAGAATTTCTTTAGAATATCCACCAACTAACTTAGATTTACCTGATCCATCTGCACTTATATCAACAGTAATATTGGCATAAATACAACCAGTTAAAAACAAAGGAATTGCAAACAAAATAAAAGCAGTAGTTAAAAATTTAAATTTCATAATTATACATCCTCTCATATTAATTTACCCACCCCATGCCTTCCCATCCTTAACTACATCTTCATCTGTATAATGGCACTTTGATGGATCGCTAAACATCTTCTGTGTGGAAATCAAGCTATACTCGATTTGAAAACGGATGTCAAAATCTTCACGGTAAAGTTGAGCTTCAGCCCACCAGAGGTCTGTTGCTAGTCCCATTCAAAAGTCCTTGATAGTTCTTTTTTCATAATATCTAGTAAAAAGATTAGATCAAATTACTCATAAATTCAATGATTCGGAAAAAATACTGAAAATTATGTCAAATCAGTGAACGTATTATCGATATCCCTTGATTTTCAGCATTTATTAAATTTTCATCTAACTAAAAAAAGAACTCCCCGACGGCTCACCAGCCCAGAGAGTTCTCTACTTTTTCATTCATTTCAACTATGCTCATTCCCTAACTAAGAAGCAGCCCCGCGGTTCATACTCTTCAAATAACTAATACTCGCCACGAGGAAATAGATGGTCTGCATCACGATATAGATGCCGATGACGACGAAGGAATAGATCCATACGGAGGACATCAATATTTGATCCAATGCCTTCATTGCGACCAAGGCGTGAATGGTTCCGACGATACATGGGATATAGAATATGATGCCGATTTGGGACACCGTTATTTTACGAATTTCTTCCCTAGTCATGCCAATACGCTTGAGTGCACGGAATTGCGCTTGATCCTCCTGCAGCTCTGTAAACAATTTAAAGTAAATCAAGCTGCCAGAAGCGATAAAGAACAGTAAGCTAATGAACATTCCGATGAATAGCGTCAGTGAACTAGAAGTTTGGTACTCTTGATAGCGCTCAGCACGATGCATATCTGCCTGATCCTTGAGATCATTCGGAACAAGTGCTGCTACATTAGCTACCGCAGCTGCTGAATGCTCCCATTTCGTTAGTTCATAACCATAAGCAACTAATTGTTTCTCTTCTGGTATAGAGGACATGAGCTTCGTATAGGCGAAATCATCCATGATAATGGTCTCATAGTAGCTGTTCGTATAATTCATTACGGCTGACTCTACGGTATTGGACACCGCCAATTCAATTGGCTTGCCATTCACTACACCTTTAACAGCTATTGGCATAGAGTTTGAGCTTGTTTCCAACACTACCTTATCCTGTTCCACTATCAAGGGTGACAAGCCTAGTTGAGCGGCTCCGCGATTATAAGTGGAGGCTGATATGATTATTCCTTTAGCAGGTCCATAATTACTATTGTTGTCCTGCTGATATACGACGGTAGCCTTATCGATCTCAGCGCCAATCATTTTCTCTTGCTTCGCTATCGGATGTCCATCCCGCTTCAACGATTCAGCCATTTTATCGGGATCTATGACTTCATGGGAATGAAGACCACGCTCAAAAACAGCAATCGTATAGGGTTGATATAAGGTCATATTTTGCTTGATACCGACCTGCATCAAATAGAAGGTTCCCGATGCCGTTAATATAACCGCACTCATAATCGATACCATGAACAGAATACGAGCATTGTCCTTGAGCTTATAACCAAGTTGCGACAGGATAAGCATATTCGTCCGATTGTAAAAAATAGATTTACGCTTCTGCAGAAACCGAATAGTTACCACACTTAACTGAGTAAAGAAAAAGTAAGTTCCTACTGTTACAGTGATTAGTACCGGCAAAGCGATAAACAAAAAATTCCCTACATTCATTGCAAGAGCCATACCGTAACCTGCCGCAAGGCATATAGCAGACAGTGCAACTAGCCATGGTGAAAATACGAGTTCCCCCTTCGGCTTGCGTCCCGCCTTTAATAAATCAACAATCTCTGATTTGCCAATGCGCATTGATGTCAACACAGCGATACTGACGAAGAGAACAAAAAATCCGATTCCGGTTATCCCAACTGCCTTAAGTGGTGTTGCAAAAGGGATAGGGTCGGCAACGTTCAACATGACCGCCAGCGCCATGAAGAAAAACTTACTGAACAACATGCCAAGTCCAATACCGGTACCGATAGACAACAGTGCGATCGCTACACTCTCATAGACAACAAGCTTGCGTAATTGCGATCGAGTCATACCGAACAAAGAGAACAGTCCGAACTCTTGCTTCCGTGTTTTGAGAAATGAAGAATTGGAATAGAGAACAAACAGAAACGAGAATATCACGATAAGGTAAAGACAGAATTGCATACCTGTACGAACCTGCATAGCTGCTTTAATATGACCGTTAATGACATCAGGATGGTAGATAAAAGCAGCGTAAATATAAAAGATCATGACCGAGAACACACTGCTCAGGAAAAACGCGCTGTATGACTGCCATTTGCCGCGAATATTACTAAGCGCGAGTGAACGGAACGTCATCGAAATTACCCCCCAGCACGCTTAGAGCATCCAATATTTGTTGGAAGAACGCTTGTCTATTGGCACCTCGCCTAATTTCCGAGAAGAACTTCCCATCTTTGATGAACACAATCCGCTGACAATAACTTGCCGAGAATGGATCATGGGTAACCATCAGTACAGTCGCCTTCAATCGCTCATTCATATCCTTGAGTGAATCCATAACATCCTTAGCAGATTTGGAATCCAAGTTCCCAGTCAGCTCATCGGCGAGTACGAGCGAAGGTTGGTGGATAATCGCCCGAGCAATGGCAGCCCGCTGCTTTTGCCCGCCAGATACCTCATAAGTACGTTTCCCAAGAATAGCTGTTATTTGCAACAATTCCGCCAGCGGCTTCAGCTTTTGTTCAATATGCTTGGGCGCTTTCCCTTCCAGTACTAACGGCAAGATTATATTTTCCTTAATCGTCAACGTATCTAACAGATTGAAATCTTGAAACACGAAGCCTAATTCCCTGCGACGGAATAATGCCAGCTTTCTATCATTCAGCTTAGATGGATTAATGTCATTAATCTGAATTTCACCGGATGTCGGACGATCGATCGTCGCGAGCAGGTTAAGCAAGGTCGTTTTCCCGCTCCCCGATGGTCCCATAACTCCTACAAACTCGCCTGCCTCAATGTTAAGATCGATATCTTCAAGCGCTTTATAAGAAACATTTCCTTTAGAGCTATATATTTTGCCAAGCCCTTGTGTCCGTAATACACTCATTGTTGTACCTCCCAGTTTTCTGTTTACTTGCTAAGTATAGTCCCGGGAGGGGGTGTCCACCCATCGATTTTCCTTTCAATCGCCTGCTGTGAACCTTACAATAATGTCACCTACTTAAATAGATGTATTCCCTCAACATTAAAAGAGAGAATGGCCGTTGTCCCCTCGCCAGCCGTCGAAGAAAGCGATAAATCATGACCTAGCCTCCCGCATACCTGCTTGGCTAGATAGAGCCCCATTCCCGTCGACTCCTCAACAGCACGTCCGTTCTCGCCTGTGAAGAAGGGGTCGAACACCCGTGACAGATCCTGAGACTCGATTCCGATTCCCTCGTCCTCGACCGATAACTTAACCGCACCAACACCGTCGCCTATCTCAATACGCAGCGTCAGCTTCTTGCTGCCCGGCTTGCGCTTCGAATATTTGATCGCGTTGCTGACAAGTTGATTCAGTACGAATGTCAGCCACTTCTCATCCGATTCGACATAAGCCTCCCCTTCCACTCTCGGAAAGATGGAGTAGCGAATGCATAACTTCTTATTGGCATTAATAACTTTTCTAATGATTTCATGTAGTGCAATCGTACGAATATGTAAGTCTAACTCAAACTTATCCAGACGAGCTGTATGCAGCATCATCTCCAGGCCTCTTGTCATTCGCTCCGTCTCTTCTTGCATACTATCAAGCATTGACTTCTGTTCTTCTTTCGTCTGATTATAGCCTTGCTGCTGAGCCTCCTGCGCGAGCAGATCAATAACCGATACTGGCGTCTTCATATGATGCACCCATTGCAGCACATAATGGTTATGCAATTCCTGCTGTCTCCGGTATTTGTCCAGCTCAGTCAAAAAAGCACTATGCTGTGCACCAAGCAGACGCTGCACCGCTTTCTGTTCACTTGTCACACCTGATTGCACAATAGAGGAATCTTTCAGTTCAAATGTTCGATATGTAGCTTCATTAATCTGTCTGTAGTATGTGCGTTGCCGAATATAATCAATCGCCAACCCGACAACTAGTACAAATAAAGCAAGCTCAATAAAGTAATACAACGTACCCGAATCTATTTGATCTGCATAACGCATTTTATCCAGTAGAAACATCACCGCGCCTATTCCCATCCCAATGAAGTAGATAAGAATATAAAATTTCCGATCCCATAGAAAAGCTCTAATCATCGAGTACCCTCTCGCTCTCCGTCAGGCAGCAGCAGCTTATAGCCTTGGCCACGAACGGTCTCGACCGCTTTCGTAATACCAAGCTCCTCCAGCTTCTTCCGCAGACGAGTAACATTCACCGTTAATGTATTATCATCAACAAATTGCACATCATCCCATAAGGCCTCCAACAGTTGTTCACGAGATACAATATGTTCGGGATGGTTCATTAAACATTCGGCAAGGAGACACTCATTTTTGGTCAGCTCTACACGCTGCCCTTGCCATTCCAGCTCATTGCGGCTTGTATGCAAGCGTAGACCGCTCACTTCCAATTCACCGTAAGCAGATGGTGAAGACATCGTTGATGCCGGAGACATCGCATACTCTCCGTACACTCGACGAAGAACACTTTTCACCTTAGCCATGAGTAAATCAAGATGAATCGGCTTTGCTATATAATCATCTCCGCCATTCTCAATCGCCATTACTTGATCCATCTCTCCAGCTCGCGCAGAGATAAAGATGATCGGTACCTTTGAACGTGTTCGAATTTGTCGACACCAATAAAATCCATCGAAGTATGGAAGGTTGATATCCAGCAATACCAGCTGGGGTTCATAAGCTTCAAATTCCGTGAGCAATTCCTTGAACCTACTGGCTCTAGCAGCTTCAAATCCGTATTTCTCCATACTCGTTTTTAAGATTCCGCCAATCTTATCATCATCTTCTACTATAAATATCCGATACATAGAAGCTTCCCCCCATTTTCAGTTTTATGATAGCAGTTTCACCTAGATCGATCAAACCTTAATAAATTCACAATAATCCCCATATAATGGGTGGCCTTATAAATTTCGTTAATCATAACATGAGATTGAAACAAAGTCGGTCCAGGATAAACCCAGCACCGCCTCTTTATTATGATGTATTAGGCCTTTACGATAATTCTTCGTACGCTCATCCTCGATGACGCCGCTCTAGTTCAGTCTGAAGCCGAACCTATGCCTGAATCTTTAAATACGCACAAACGGCAGCCTAGAACGTTACATGAACGTTCTAGGCTGCCGCTGTAATATTGAGCTTTTCATTTGCCAATAGAGGCATAGATAGGGGGAATCTCTTGGGTTTAACCGTGATTTAACGAACGCCCTCTCCTTATAAAAGCTCCTGAAGAACTTTGTTCGCTATCACTTGATCATCATAAAGCGGCTTAAGATCATACTCCTTAGAAAGAATGATCAAGCCCTTATTATAATAAACCTGCATATTCAATGCCTCTGCAATCATTCGAAGCGGCACAAAAGTACGTCCATTCTGTGTTTCGAACGGTACAGCCTTATTGTTCTTATCAAAAATCAGAGTTGTATCGCCATACCTTATCGAGGCTTCCTGCCGTTGATGATTGTAATTCACTTCAGCACCAAACGCGCTTGCAATGAAGCGCAAGGGTACAAGCGTTGTACCCTTACGAACAAAAGGGACAATGTTGCTATTCGTTGGATCCGCTGTCGTTTTCGTTCCGTACACAAGCACCTCAGGGTGATTAATTAGCAAAATAATAGAATGATCAATCAGTTCTGTAGTCTCTTCGCTACATTCCCCGACTTTATACAAAATCATGTAATCATTAATAATAGTAATGGCTTCTTGCCGGATATCCTGCTCTAAATTTTGATCGGCATATATGCTCTCCATATAGCACCAGCTCTCCCCATTCGCTACAAGGGCTTCCTGTGATTTCACTAGAGCATGAATAAGTGCTACTGTCATACTGTTCGGCAGTTCTTCTCTCGCCAAAGTCAGCCAAGATGAATCTGGGGTCAGATAATGATCTAAAGCCTTGAAGTAGCCGAGAACAAATATGGCATCACCGCTCAACGCTTCAATATCTAAAGAATCAGCTGGCTTTCTGTATATAAGCTGTGCGTAATCATCGGCGAAATTTCTATCCTCCCATTGGACACTCGAATAGATCGCATTAATAACGGCTGCTCTCTCATCCAGGGAATTGCGATCTGATGCTAAAAAAGCAGCAACATTATCAGTTAAACCATCACTATGCGCCTCAGCCACAATCTCAACATCAAGATATGCCTGATAGATCGAAGTTGAGGTTAAGGGTGAATCTGCATGAGTAACCTTCGGATACAAATTGATTGAACCTGCAATTACGATGAATAATAAAATAGCTAGATACCTTTTACGAAACATAACCAACCCTCCATTTTATTGTTTTCAATTTAACGACTGTGAAGCTTCGAGTGCAATTACCATATTTTTGTAATCTAAATATTATCACTATCCTATCAGAATCACTACTATCTTACCTGTAAAATGAAAAAAACGAGCAACTTCAAGAAATAATCTTGAAGGTGCTCAGCTTATTACGCTCTGCCGCATCTCTCATTTGTATATTTGGATCAATTCGTTCCAGCATCTATTCCCTGAATCCACGTCGCTTCAGCCAGTTGGCGCAGCATAATGTCCAAGTATGAACTTCTGGTTCGTCGGAAGCAAGCCCAAGTCCATGCCGTCCACTTTCATACACATGAAGCTCATAAGGCACCTTATTACGGCTTAGCGCTTGAGCGAACATTAGACTATTATGATCAGGAACGCCAGCATCATCTGCCGTATGCCACAGGAATGTTGGTGGAGTTTCTTCCGTTACCTGCAGCTCACTTGACAGCAAATCACGCAGTTCCTGGGACGCTTCCCCGCCGATTAAATTCTCAAGCGACCCTTGATGAGTGTATTCACCCATTGAGATTACCGGATAACATAACACCATTAAATCCGGTCGACTGCTAACCCGTTCTAATGGATCACTGCTTCCTGCATCCCCCATGTCATAATGCGTTCCTGCCGTTGAAGCGAGATGTCCACCTGCTGAGAATCCTAATATTCCGATTCGATCTGGATCAACTCCGAATTCAGCAGCACGGCTGCGAACAAGTCTAATGGCCCGCTTCGCATCATTCAACGGAAGTGGATACTTATGTGGTGCAACACGATAGTCAAGTACAAAGGCATGCAGACCGATATCATTCAACCACTCTGCAATAGGACGACCCTCATGTCCAGCTCTTCCTCTATAACCACCGCCAGGCAGTACAATAATCGCAGCCAGCGGCTTGTCCGCATCATTAAGTAAATATGGGGTAATACGCGGAATAACATCCTCTTCAACATTGTCGTTATTAGTCCACAAAGCTATGGATTGCACCATCATCTAGGCCTCCCTAATAAAAGCGTTTTCAACCCATTAATCATACCATGTTCAAAAAAATTTGTATTTCAGAATTTTAAATTGAATATTACGATTGATTTTGGTGCATTATAATATCGACGGTGAAGAGAGGTGTGGTTCCATTGGACCATTTGGTACGATGACTGCAAGAGTAACTTATCTAATCACTTAGCTAGGAAGCGAGGGGTTGTGCCGCAGAGTACTTCTGAAATACACACGTGTTCATTATCCATTAAAAACGGATTATGAATAAACGGTGCCCAAGTTATTCTAACAACGCGAAGTGTCATTATTGTAGAGACTCAAAAATCAAAACACCGTCAGAAAGAGGCGCCCGTCAAAAGGCGCCTCTTTTCTATTATTAACTACTTAGTATCCGACATGACTGTACCAATTAAGGATAGATCATAGCCTTGAATCGATTGAAGCTCATTCTTGAATTCATCTGAACGAAGAATACGCTGTACAAGTTCGATCCATTCCTTGTTCTCCGGTGATCGCAGCATAACGAGATCGACTCGTTCTTGAATAAGTGGAATGAAATCAACTCCAACCATATAAGCTGCTTTTTCAATCCCGACCCCCACATCTGCAGCACCAGTCGCCACTTTTCCTGCTACAGCCAGGTGATTAGACTCCTCTATTGTGTATCCTTTTACCTCATCAGATGAAATTCCGTTCAGACGTAGCTGCTCATCCACTAAGACACGTGCTCCAGAGCCTTTTTCTCTGTTGACCATACTAACATCAGCTCTGCTCAAATCGCTCCATGTTTGAATACTCTTCGGATTACCTTTTTGCACATAGAGTCCAGCTGCACGAGTAACTAAATTGACCACTACGTAGGGGAAACCAACTAACAGCCTTTGTATAAAGGGAAGGTTGTACTCTCCAGAGTCGCCATCCAACAGATGTGTACTTACAATATCAGCTTGTCCCTGATACATCGCAATAAGGCTGTCCAGACTTCCTGCGTAGGATCTAAGTGGACGAAAGGCCTTGGATTGCTTCTCAATATGTTTGGTTAGAATATCTAAGCTCACATCTTGACCAGTTATGACGATCGTCTTTATTCCGATGGATGTCTGCTGTGGTTCACGTGGTGATGGGTTGCTCGGGTTGTTATTTCCTTTGGCCCTTGCTTTATATTGTTCAAGATCTCCAGCATCTACCCGCATCTGTCTCCCGACTCTATAAGAAGGAAGCTCACCTTTTTTGATCAGGTCATAGACAGTAAGTTTGGATACTCTAAGGATCTTTGCGATTTCTTCTGTTGTATACGATAATTCGATGGTCATGTCAGCACCTACCTTAATTAGAAGTATACCTTAAACGACTAAATCGGGCATCTACAACGAATAGAACATAACTACTTATATCTAATTATATCTTGTTATATTTATTTAGATACGTTATTGTGTTAGAATATCTTCCATTACATATAGAAAGAGAAGGAGTGAGTGGTATCATGTTCAGAAAATTGTTATTCGTCCTGCTCGTTATTGTTGCCGCTGCAGGCTGTTCTCAGAGTAACCAACCTTCCACAAATAATTTGGAAGACGTTACACCAGCAGAAACGGTCGAATTATTAATCTCAGCTGCGGCTAGCCTTACAGACAGTTTGAATGAAATCCAAGCTGTATATGAGAAAGAACACCCTATAAAGCTATCCTTTAACTTTGGAGCATCAGGTGCATTGCAGCAGCAGATTGAGCAAGGAGCTCCAGCGGACTTATTCTTATCTGCAGGCAAGAAACAAATGACCGCACTTGTAGATAAGCAACTTATTGACTCTAACAAACAGACGAACTTATTGACTAATGAACTAGTTATGATCGTACCATCGGATTCCTCACTTGTGATGAATACAATGGATGACATCGCACAGTCTGACGTGAAAAAAATTGCGATCGGTGAACCGGAGACAGTGCCTGTAGGAACGTATACGAGGGATTCACTTACTTCATATAAGATCTGGGATGCCATTCAACCAAAGGTCGTATTCGCCAAAGATGTGCGGCAGGTACTTAGTTATGTCGAAACGGGCAATACGGAGATCGGCTTTGTCTACAAGACAGATGCCCTAACGTCCCAGAAGGTTACAATAGCTCTAACAGCAGATCCAACAAGCCATAAACCAATTGAATATCCACTTGGCATTATTAAAGCTTCCAAGCATGCCAAAGAAGCAGAAGAGTTCTACAATTATCTGCAAAGCGAAGCTGCTCAAGCTATTTTCTTGAAATACGGCTTCAACTTACCTAACCAATGATTTCCCTACAATTTAATTTAACTGAATTCCTCGAACCTATTCTGCTGTCGTTAAAAGTATCCCTTTTTTCGAGTATCATCGTGTTTATTATCGCATTATTCCTTGCACGGTTGATGTCGAGAACTGCCTTTCGTGGAAAGCTAATCGTAGAAACCTTCTTCATGCTGCCATTGGTGCTTCCTCCAACTGTTGTCGGCTTTATTCTACTCGTCATATTTGGACGAAGAAGTTCGGTTGGACGGTCCATTGAATGGTTGTTTGGTCAGCCGCTTGTATTTACTTGGTATGCAGCAGTCGTAGCATCCGTGGTTGTTTCCTTCCCCCTTATCTACCAGACCATTAAGGTGGGGCTGCAGGCCATTGATAAAGACTTAGAGGATTCTGGTCGATCTATTGGCGCAAATGAGTGGCAAGTGTTTCGTTGGATCACCCTGCCTCTAGCCCTGCCCTCGCTCATTTCTGGTTTTATTCTTGGCTTTGCCAGAGGTCTTGGAGAATTTGGTGCAACCTTGATGCTGGCAGGCAATATTCCAGGCAGGACACAAACGTTGCCGACAGCCATCTATATTGCTGTTGATTCCGGGAAAATAACAATGGCATGGTTATGGTCGATTTCAATCATCGTCATTTCCTTTATTATGCTGAGTATCGCAAATAGAAAAGTGAACTGAGTCTAGCTGTGCAAACGCAAAAGACGAGAGTCTGCTTCGACCGATCGAAGCAGACTCTCGTCTTTTTGCGTATTATTGCTGAGCCATGGCTTATTAGAATAAGGGGAGTATTAAGAAAAGGAAGGTAGCAATGACGCCTACTGTTAAAAACAATTTAGCGAATCTTCCGCTTGTTTCTGCACCATAGTCTCTAGGATACTTTCTTGAAAAGAATACTGCTGCTGCCCATACAGGTAGTGCAGACAGAAAGCTATAATGAAAACCTTCCGTTCCATTTGAATATAGATTCCAGCCGTTTAATTCAAACATGTACTTGCTCACACTAGTCATTAAGAATCCTGCTATAAGAAGAATGAATGAAAGCGATCCATATCCTAACGCTCTACTTTTAGTCAAATCATCATCCCCTCCGAACAAACGTTTTATCCATATTATATCATATTTCATGATATACTTCATGTTAAGCAATTCTTGTTCAACAAGCAGAAACGGCTTCGCCGTCCTTTGGAGGCGAAGCATCGTTTCGCGGTGAAATAGAAGCGTATTTATAAAACAAAACATATAAATTCTTATATTTGCACAAAAAAACCTTCTGAAATTGTATGTTCACATACAACTCAGAAGGTTTCCTATATTTACAGCCTATTAATTAGCACTCGCCAGCAGCAGCCGGTTTGCCTGCAGCCGTCGCCGTACGGAACGACGATCCGCAGCCGCATGTAGCGCTCGCGTTCGGGTTCTCGATGGTGAATCCGCCGCCCATTGCCGACTCCTTGAAGTCGATTTGCAGACCTTGCAAGTATTTGATACTATCTTCGTCAACGACGACTTTCAAGCCTGGCATATCCAATGCTTTGTCATTCTCATGCTCTTCATCATCAAAGCCCATTCCGTAGGAGAAGCCGCTGCAGCCGCCTTCCTTCACACCAATTCGTAGAAACAATCCAGGAGTACCTTCCTCCTCGAGCATTTCTTTTATTTTGTCAGATGCTGAATCACTAATGGTGATCATGCTTCATCCCTCCGTTATTTAAATTTAAAATATTCATGCGTATACAGCTTTGCTTGGCAGCAAAGAAACGTTGTAATAATAGTTAAACAATTAAGTGCTGCTACTTGTAGTATACTCCTCTTTAGCATCTTACTCAAGAGATCATAGCCTGCCCATATTGCAGTTAAACTACTTTTGTAGTTGCCCCTATATCCTTACAGGTTTATAATAATGAGAGCTTCTTGAACTTGGAAGTTTGTTATTTATTTCACAAATTCAGTCCAGCGGAGTGAATTTAATAGTATTTTCAATGGATTTTTTATTAGGAGGTTGTTTGCATGAATATAGCTGTCTCATCTGAGAACAAACAAATGCAAGAGATTATTGACAAAGTTCGCAACGGCGAACGGCTTACGCTTGAAGATGGTGTCTTTTTATATCAATCCGATGATTTGCTGACTATTGGCCAATTAGCTAATGAAGTGAATTTGCGCAAGAACGGAAAAAAAGTTTATTTTATCGAGAACATGAGCTTATATTTTACCAACGTATGTGAAGCACATTGCGCCTTCTGTAATTTCCGCAAAGACGAAGGCGAGGAAGGCTCGTATACATTAACTGGACAACAAATGATTGAATATGTTGAACAGCATTTCCACCCAGGTGTTCGAGAATTTCATATTGTTGGCGGACATAATGTGAACGTACCATTCCAATACTACGTAGATTCCATTAAAGCGTTGCATGAAAGATTTCCTGAAGTGACACTTAAAGCATACACCGCTGCAGAAATCGACTTTTTCTCCCGGATAAGCGGCCTTAGCTACAAAGAGGTTCTTCAAGAGCTGATGAAAGCCGGACTCAAATCCTTAACCGGCGGCGGTGCAGAAATATTATCTGATCATTATCGCAAAAAAATGCGTGTTGATAAAGCTGATGTCAGCCAATATCTAGATGTTCATCGCACAGCTCATGAGCTTGGTTTGCGGACGCATACTACGATGCTATATGGTTCGATTGAAACCCATGAAGATCGTATTAAACATCTGCTGCATCTTCGTGACTTGCAGGATGAGACGAATGGCTTCCTTGTATTCATTCCTTTATCCATGCAGCCGATTAACCCTAAAGCAGGAATTAGACGTCGTAATTCAGCATTCGAGGATTTGAAGACCATTGCGATTAGTCGGTTAATGCTCGATAATTTCCAGCATATTAAAGCATACTTCATTAATATCGGTACACAATTAACCCAAGTCGCTCTAACAATGGGAGCATCCGATGCGCATGGTACGATTGTGAAAGAAAAAATTAGTCATGCTGCTGGCGCACTTACACCTGAGGGTATTACTCGTGAAGATTTGATTTGGCTTATTAAAGGAGCCGGTCGTATCCCAGTGGAACGTGATACTTTCTATAATGAAGTAAAAGTGTACGAGTAATTACAATTCTGGACACATCTACAGTCATCAAGTAGTTTTTGCTTACAATTAAAGTAGTGAGGTAGGAATTTCATGAAAAAATTCGTCATTTTAGGCGGAGGTTACGGCGGTTTAGCTATTGCAACGGAATTGCTTGAAAAGCAGCTTCCCATTGATACTGAAATCGTACTCGTTGACCGGATGCCTTATCAAGGGTTAAAGACAGAATATTACGCACTTGCAGCCGGCACGGTATCTGATTTGGAGCTGCGGGTTAAATTTCCACAAGATCCGCGAATTACGACTACCTATGGAGAAGTATCTGATATCGACTTAGACAATAAGCTCATTCATTTGGCTGGACAAGATCCAATTGAATATGAATGGCTGGTAATTGGTCTTGGTTGCACCGACAAATATCATGGCATTGAAGGCGCAGAACAGTTCTCAACAAGCATTCAATCCTTCTCCGCAGCACGCAGAACTTACCAATTATTAAATGATGTGAAGCCTTACGGACATATATCCATCATTGGCGGCGGACTAAGCGGTGTAGAAGTAGCAGCTGAGCTTCGCGAAAGCCGTTCAGATCTGAACATTCGCATTATCGATCGCGGTCCAAGCGTCTTGTCTGGCTTCCCTGGTAATTTACAAAAATTCGTAGCTGCATGGTTTACGGAGCATCAAGTAGAGATGCGAAGCCACGTTAATTTATCACGTCTTGAAGACGGCGCATTGTACGACGGCAGCACGAACGAGACTATTCTAACAGATGTAACGGTATGGACAGCTGGCATTCAACCTGTTCCTCTCGTCCAACGCTTGAATTTGCCGAAAGATAATCAAGGCCGGTTAATCATTAATCATCTACATCAATTGCCTGATTACACTGAGGTATTCGTGGTTGGCGACTGTGCCGCGCTTCCTTTATCTCCTAGTGGTCAGGCTGCTGGCGCACAAGGCAAGCAAATCGCTGAAATCATGCACGCTATTTGGAATAACAAAACGCCTCGAGTCGGCAAGCTCAAACTCAAAGGCGTTCTAGGATCGCTCGGCAAGAAGAGCGGATTTGGATTAATGGGCGGTACTCCGTTAATGGGTAAAATTCCGCGTCTGGTAAAAAGCGGTATACTCTGGAAGTCCAAACGCCATTTCGGCTAATTCCTAATAAACCTATTATAAGTCCTCCAGCAGCTTATCCAGCGCTTCTCGATCAGCTTGTTGCTGCTTGATGGACTTCAACACATTATCATGTAATTCATCAACAGTGGCAGCTGATACAATCATTCCATCCACCAGCGCGAATGGGTTCAAATAACACTCGCCGCAATTTCCTAAGCAACCATACTCAATGACTTCAAACTCATCATCTTGCTCAAATAGGTTCATAATACGTTCTGTACCATGGTGCATATTGCTGGCACAAAATTCTATCATTGGTTTAAACAACAATACTCACCTAGCCTTAAGGTCTGACATCCATTTTCAATTGCTTCACTTTGTACTATAATAGGGTAGAAAGGAGTTGAATGCAATGAGTGAACAAGCACAAAGCACAATGTACGACGAAGTATTGGACGTACTTGATAAATTGCGTCCGTTTCTGCAACGCGACGGAGGAGACGTTGAACTCGTGGACGTGGAGGACGGCATCATCAAACTTCGTCTGATGGGAGCATGCGGCAGCTGCCCAAGCTCAACAATCACGTTGAAAGCTGGTATCGAACGCGCTCTTCTTGAAGAAGTAGAAGGCGTTGTAGAAGTCGTTCAAGTATTCTAAATTTTAATCATGAAAGAGTCTTGCCAGCATGAGCGGATACAACCGCTGCCGGCAAGACTCTTTTTTTGAAATAGTAAAGCTTAAGTATTAATAATATTAGCCCGAATGGGATCAAAGCCGCCAGCAACGTTAATAATATTGCCGGTCAAGAAATCCGAATGAGACTGACAGAGGAAATGAATGACCCTGGCTACATCTTCACCTGTTCCTGGACGTCCAACTGGAGATTCAGGATCACGCTCATCAGCTACATCATTAATGGATCGTTCTTTGTTCACACCGCGAATATCTCCCGGTCCTATCATATTGACCGTAATCCCATGTGCAGCCTCTTCAACAGCGAGCGTCTTCGTAAAGGATACAAGCCCCGTCTTCGCTGCCGCATACGCGGCCCTATGAGGCCATGCTCTGGCTTCTCCTGCGTGTCCGAAGCCCATATGGATAATTCGTCCCCAGCCCCGCTTGCGCATCCCTGGAAGGAGCTTATGATCCAGCAGCATGACGCCCAGCAAATTGCCATTCACTAAAGTAATGATCGTCTCCTCATCATAATCGGCGAACAATCTCCGTTCTCGAATAAACGGACCCGCATTGTTAACCAATATATCGATAGGGCCTCCCCATGCCTCAGCCTCCGCTGCAAGCTTTGATACTCCTGTCGTTGTCGCGATATCCGCCTGAATAGCGATCGCACGGACACCTAATTGCTCGATATTCCGCTTTACTTGAAGCGCCTCATGCTCGCTGTGCACATAATTTAATACAATATTACAGCCTAGCTCGGCAAGTTGTATTGCAGCCCGTTTGCCAAGTCCCTTGGCGCTGCCTGTCACAAGTGCCGTTCTGCCATTCAGCTCCACGAGTATTCCCTCCTCGCGATTATGCTTTCCTGGTACGGATTAACTCAGAAGCGTACTGGAATGTAAGACGCAATGATTCCGTTGCCATGTCCAGTCCTTGTGCCAAATCCGCTGACTGCTGCTCGATATCTTCCAGCAATACAGTCTCCCCGTACCCTTTATGGCTCTGTACTAAATCATCCTGCATTTCTGAATTCATATAATGAATTTCTATATTCCGACGCTTTCGCATCCGGTTTATTGGTTCTTTTGTATTCTCTTTCACATCATTGAGCTTCCATGTCAAATTAGGATGCACTTTGCTCTCTCTCATATTACGAAGCACCGTGAAGTAGGAGAAATGTGGTTTGATTTTCTCCGTCTTCATACCGAGCAAGTCATTAAGCAGGATGCCCAATTTATCCAACAATGCGAATAACCGAATGAATGCATTTTTGTCAAAATAGACATGTCGCTTGTAGATAAGCTTCTCTTCATCAGACATCTCGCTTACTGAGGCGGATGTAATTTGCTCTTTGAATCGAATAGCAGCGTAACAGCTTTGTTCCAGCTCATTCAAGGAGGCTAATAAACCGAGTGTCCATATTTCATACGTGCGGAGCTTATGGTCGGTATCATGTCCTGCTTCAATACGATCCTGCAGCTGTGAGATGAACTGCTCCATTAATCGTATCGTTTCACCAAGGCGTCCCTCGGCTCTCCGTTCCGGCTCCCCAAACATGAATCGCAGCATAACGGTTCATCACCCTTCATTATGATCTAGATCAACGGAAAAGAATTGCCCTTCACTTACTAAGTGGAGGGCAACACTGGTCCAACTGTTTGAATAACTTACACTTACAGCTTGTCCTGATCTTCCCTCAATCGTCTAGAGCGTATTAGCATATCCATTAATATGCCGAACAGACCCGTAATAATCAGGTTATGCAGCAGACTTGCAAAGAGAAACCAATCATCATTCGTAATCACTGCTGTTAGCCATGCACCGCTAATGACCTGTGCTGCAACTAACACTACAGCCCAACGTGCTGGACCGATTAGACCCGCTTTACCGTGACTGACACGACGGATATGAATATACATTCCGATAATGCAGAGTCCCAAGATCAAACCTGCTAACCGGTGAAAGAATACAATCCCGGTAGCACCTTGCAGCTCAGGAATCACTTCGCCATTACAGAGCGGCCAGCCAATACAACCTCCAGCGGATTCTGTATGTCTTATGAACGCTCCTAAATAAACAACAAAATAACAATAAATCGATAAGGCAAGGATCCGTGGATAAATGGAACGTGGTAATAGGAAATCATCTTGTTTGCCATGTTTAGCACGATAAGACCATACGACGAGCAGCAGTGTTAAGGCGAACGCAACGAGGGATATCCCAAAGTGAATCGCCATAATAGGCGGAGACTGCGGCCACATAACAGCTGCGGCTCCCATCAATGCTTGAATAATCGTGAACAGCAATGACCCGCCAGCATAAAACATAGGCTCTTTAAAAGCATCCTTATTATTGCGGTATAAACGATATACAACAATAAAAGCAGCCAACACCAGTAGACCTTCAAAACCTGTAACAAGTCGATGTGAATATTCAATCAATGATTCCACAGTATAAGAAGGTACAAATTTACCATTACAGAGCGGCCAGTCGTCACCGCAACCGCGGCCTGAATCGGTATTTGTGACAAGAGCTCCGGCAAGCAGTACGAGTAGCATTCCGATGCACGATGCAAGAGCAAGCGCGCGAAAACGGCCGGTTACCATAATAAAATCACCTTTTTTCGGGTTTTGTTTACACCTCACATTATATCGATAAAAATGAGCAAAAGCCATGTTGAAAATGTGACACTTCAAGCGAATCTGCAACTTATAATGCTTCGAATGAGACAAAAAAATCCGTACGGCAGGAAGCAATCCTGAACCGTACGGATTTTTTTGTTAGCCTTGTGGAAGTGAGTCAGCCATCTGAATGACTCGATCGAGAAACTGCTCGATTTCTTCCCGTGTTTTACGAAGCTTGTTTACGTACCGGATAATCTCCTGTCCATTACGGAAAGCAATAAAGCTTGGTATTCCCATTATGTTCAATTCTGAGCAAATATCAGGAAGCTCATCGCGATCCACTTCATAGAAGGTGATTGCTCCCTTGTAATGCTGCTCCAAATCTGGCATGAACGGTTCAATGTAATGACAGTCTGCACACCATGTTGTTTTGAATACCACTACAGATATACCTTCAACTTGAACCGCCTCGCGGAATGCTACTTCGGTAGTCAGCTTATTCATTGATCATTCCTCCAAGCTTAGCTTACTTCACGCTCAACATAAAAGATTTGTTCATTATCATAAGTTTCCCAATAAATCTTAGCACCAAACGCATCCGCTAATCCACGAGCCGATACATATAATGTTCCTTTAAAAGGAGTTGTCGCTGGAAAAGCCCATTTCACTGATTTTCCATTGACTGTAACCATATCACTGCCTTCTTTAAGAGCGATTGTCGTATTGGTTGCTTCATCGAATACTGTAATGGCTTTGGTCTTCTTATCGTAACCAACAGTCGCTCCAAGTTCTTCTGCAATAACACGTAACGGAACAATAGTCGCATAAGACGGTGTTACGATTGGTGGATAATCATCATAATCAGGGTATAGAGCAACGATCTGATGACCTAATTTAAATTGATTTTTCAATAGACCGTATACAGCCGATTTGTCATCAAACAATCTTAACGTTTGGTAACCTTGCATCGACACAAGCTCTCCAACATTGAATGCAACTTCAGGAACAACTGGCTCATCCGCTTTCACTGTGCCATTGACATTCCATTGCTCATTCTCTGAACGGATTACGATTCCATCAACTGGGAACATCAACTGATCAGCCGGTTTGATTGTTGCTTCAATAACCTGCTTGCGAATATCCAGCTTGCTGTCCACATAGATGTCAGTCTTAATCGTCGTATCTTTATTTAGGATTGCGTCAATCGATTCCTTATCTTCTGTTTCCATTACTTTGATTTGCTCTTGCAATTGAACAAGCAATTGCGTTAATTCTTGAGCCGTTTGTTTAATCGTTTCTTCCTTCGTAGGAGCATCTAATTCAGGCTGTTCGAATGGATTAATCGTTCCTGCCGCTTCCCATATTTCTGGGTGATCAGACATTATTGTAACTACGGAAGTAATTAACGTCTCCAAACCTTTTGAATCAGCAGCCAATGCGTCTACATACTTCTTCGCCCAAGCCCAAATTGCTGGACCGTCAAGCTCAGCATTAATATGCATAAGAGATGTAGATACACCGTTGATTGGCTCAGATACGGCTTTCACAGAGATGTTCTCTGGATTTGGAAGGTTATTGATGAAGAATGTGCTTGCGCTGTCAATCAATTCATGACCAAGAGCAGTCATCGATTGTTGATCCTCAGCAGTAACCGCACCAGTTGTTCCCATCGGCATTCCCATAAGCGCCGAAAGACCCTCTTCGGTTAAATCAATAACAAATGGCGCTTTCGCACCTTCGAGCTCAACTACTGCTGTCATATCCGACATTTTCAAAGAGAAACCAATGCTCAATGCTTCTCCCAAAGCAAGCTTACCCTTGTAGGAAGCATGTGATGCATCTTGAACTTTAATATCCTCGATTTGTAATTTCAAATTAGAAACTAACTGAATAAGTGCTAAATCTTCTTCCGGCAAATCCTTATACGCCTGTTCATTTACTAGTAATTTCAATTCAAGCGACTGCTTGCCCTCCATTGAAGTAACCTTCAAGGATTGCTTCAATGCCGCATTGAAATCTACTCCGCCTACTGCCTGACAGCCCGCAACGATTACGAGCGCTAGGGCCAATATCAATATTAGCCCCCTCTTAAGATTTACATTAAATAACTTTTTCAATGAACAATCTCCTCCCACTTGCCAATATAAATTAGAAAATCTATTAACCCATTAATTGTACACGAGGCAATTACCCATGTAAATGTATGGAAATGATAGAAATTTGTCTAGTTTACTTGCTTCCTGCTTGCATTCTTTGGAATGGTTTAAGTAATTTAACAAATAGTTTGCGAAGCGGTCCTGGGAATGACTTGGCGTCATCCATCGTCACTACGCGAAGCAAGATGAGCATGAAGAGATATAACACAACGATCACGATACCTGCAGCTGTTGCAGACGCTAGATATTCGAGCTTGTCTGGCCAGCTGTGAAGCAAATTGCGGATCCCTACTTCTGTTCCCCATCCAGCTGCAATGGCTACAATGATCGTAATGATATATGGAGTCCACCGACGACCGAGAACATTAAGCTTCACTTCATAGCCAATGGCTTCTAAATTGAGCCATGAAATAACGATGAAACAAATTGTAGATGAAGCTATTAGGCCATATATTCCGAACAATGGTGCTAGCGCAACGCTGCAAATGAGCTTTAATCCAATACCAACAAGCGTATTTCTCATTGGAATTCGCGGCTTTCCAAGTCCGAATAGAACGGAGTTGCTCGTCATCATCGTAATTTGGAATATCGTTCCTGCTGTAAGTGCAGCAACGATTGCATACCCATCCGTAGTGCTGAATAAAAAGCCGGTTACGGAGAAAGAAGCAGCTGTTAAAGTTAATGCGATCGGGACACCAGTGAATAATACGATTCGCATAACGAGTGATATTTGACGCTGAACCTCACCCATTTTATGAAGCGAATAGGCAGCTGATATAACCGGGATGATCGAGCTGCTTAACGCAATAGCAAGAATTGGCGGTATACCTGCAATCGACTGCGCTTTGAAGCTGAAATATCCTAACACCTCTACTGCATCACGGTATCTGTAGTGACCTTCCGTTAGACGAATTAACAAAGAAGTATCGAACATATAGATAAGCTGCACAGTCATCGCTGTAATGACGATTGGAATCGACATCTTGAATATTTCACGGTAGATCGAACGGAAAGGAATACGGGAAGCTAGACCTTCAGCATTCCTGCCGATAAGCGGCTCCGCTGCATCCAGACGTTTCAGTTTGCGAGCATACCAGATCATGACTAACAGCGCACCAACGCCGCCGATCACATTACCGAATGTAGCAGCAGCAGCGCCCCATCCATCCCCCCATCCCCAAGAGATGACAAGAAAGGCAAGACCTACACCAACAACAACTCGTAAAATCTGTTCAATAATTTGAGAGATACCGCCTGCCGCCATCATCTGGCGACCTTGGAAGTAACCCCTCATCATCGCAATGACCGGGAAGACCAGCAATGTCGGTGCTACTGCGCGGATAGCAAGCTCCGCGCCCGGGGTCTTCGCGATGTACACGGCAAAGAATGGTGCAATGGCGTATAACAGCACTGTTAACACTATTCCAGTACCTAACCCGAATAATAACGAAGCTTGATAAATACGTTGAGCTTCTTCAGGACGTTTGAGCGCATAACGCTCAGATACCATCTTGCTTATTGCGCTTGGAATGCCGCCTGTCGCAATGACAAGCAACGTCAAATAAATGGTATTGGCCAGGGCAAAATGCGCCCTTCCATCGACACCTAGTATGTGATCGAGCGGCACCCGTTGGAATATGCCCAAAAACCGAGCGACCAGTGCGGCTGCCGCTAATATTAGCGTACCTTTAATAAGCGAATCCTTTTTCATAGCTGCTCCATTTCTTACTCTAATCTAGTTCATTGTTGACCAATAGACTCTAATGGCTGATGATTGCCGCGTACAGGTGCAGCTGCCCCAGATGGAGCTGCCCAGCGGATTCCGTTTCCAATAATTTGAAGGATTTGCGGATTGTAATAGGTTGGATAGGTTTCATGACCTGGACGGAAGTAAAAGATCTTCCCTTGACCGCGATTGAATGTACAACCGCTGCGGAATACTTCGCCGCCCTCGAACCAGCTCACGAATACCAGCTCATCCGGTGCAGGAATATCGAAATGCTCGCCGTACATTTCCTCATGCTCTAGAGTGATGTACTCTGGCAGGCCTGCAGCAATGGGGTGTGCTGGATTAACAGTCCATATCCTTTCCTTCTCCCCTGCTTCACGCCACTTTAAATCACAGCCTGTACCCATAAGCTTCTTGAAAATCTTAGAAAAATGTCCGGAATGCAATACAATAAGTCCCATCCCATTCATCACACGCTGATGAACACGTTCAACAATAGCGTCATCTACCCGATCATGGCCCATATGTCCCCACCATAATAGAACATCTGTGTTAGCAAGCACTTCCTCGGTCAAGCCATGTTCCGGTTCTTCCAGCGTAGCTGTTCTGACAGAGATCTGCTCGGATTGAAGTCCCGCTGCCAGTGCATTATGTATACCGTCTGGGTACACCTTTTGAACTTCTTCATGAACTTTCTCATGCAAATATTCATTCCATACCGTTACCTTAATCATTGATCTCCATCTCCCATCGCTTCTTTTAAAGAAGCCAAATAATGAATAATATTATCATGATCAATTGTAGAATGACTTTCACTATGACACTGGAAAGCAGGCCAACCAATGAACCAAAACCGACCTTAAGCGATTGGACGAATTTCGTTCCAACAATGAGCTCGCCTATAACAGCACCGACGAACGGTCCAATGATTAATCCAAAGGCCGGAATTACGAATGGACCGATAATGATCCCGATGGTACTTCCGACAACCGAAGCCCTTGAACCTCCAAACCGCTTGACTCCCCATGCACTAACAGCATAGTCGGCCACGAACAAGGCAACAACAATGAGCGTTTGAACCGTCCAGAACACCCAGCCAAACGGCTCGAAGGAGAAAAAGAAGCCATAGACAAAAAACGCGCCATAAATGGCCAGAGCTCCCGGCAATATCGGATAAATCGCTCCGGCCATCCCTATAACGAATAGAATAACAATCAGTGCCCAGCCTAGAATATCCACTAGAAATCAACCTTTCAGTACATACTTCTTAATTACCTCCGCTACACCATGCTCATCGTTGGAAAGGGTAATGACATTCGCAGCTTCCTTAACCGCATCCTGCGCATTGCCCATGGCTACACCAAGCCCGGATTCACGAATAGCAGCAATATCATTCAAGCTGTCGCCAACGGCTACAACTTGAGACATCTCTATACCGAGTATGCTGCACAGTTCGCGTATAGCACTTGCCTTCGATACGCCGAGTGCGTTCATCTCTAAATTTTGCAGGGATGAATTCGTTATTTCGAGTGCTCCCCACTCCGATACTTCATCAAATATACGCTGTCTTACCGCATCATCCTCTGTGTAGTAGCCGAATTTCAGCCAATGATGAGCGGCGTAGTCATCAGATGGATCGATCCACTTTTCCAAGTTATAAATATCTTGTGTCGAGTAGGCCCAGAACCACGTTCCCGTATACTTCATAGCTACTTGATGCATACGTTTGACATCATTAGGACTTAACAGCGTTCGCTGATGCAAGACATGCGGTCGTTGCCAAATCTCACTGCCATTGACCGTAATCATCGGTGTCTCCAGCTTCAACTGCTCAGCATAAGGCAATGCACTGCGAAATCCTCTGCCAGTTGAAAAGCTTACCGTCACACCTGCGTCGAGTGCCTTCTGTATCCATTCGGCATTCTCATCACTTATTTCACTTTGTTCATTCAATAGCGTTCCATCCATATCGAGCGCCACTAGCTTGTAATCTCCCAAGTTGTAACCTCCTAATCATGATGCATTTACTAAAGCCATTTTAGCACAAACTGGGGAGATTCCAAATGAAAGTCGCAACCGCCAATGAGTCTCCAATAAAAGAA
This sequence comes from Pristimantibacillus sp., assembly GCA_048976605.1. GTDB lineage: Bacteria > Bacillota > Bacilli > Paenibacillales > Paenibacillaceae > Pristimantibacillus. The sequence goes on from JBHGUX010000018.1 coordinate 258,130, forward strand.
AGAACGAGAGAGCCGCCACACATTTCGCATGAACGAGCTCTCTCGTTGAGTAAGACCTATTCGATTATGGCGATGTTACTTGTACAGAAACACTATCAGAGGAAGTTGCACCTTGCTCAACTTGTACGCCGCCAGACTCTGCAGCGCCTGTTGTCGCTCCGCTCTCTTCCTTGCTCTTGGCATTGTTAAGTATTCCCTGTCCGATCGTTTGCAGCTTGGCTAACGCTTCATCTACAGTTGCTTTCCCTTCCTTAACTTGAGCCAGCTCTTGCTCGGCTGCACTGTTAAACTCCATATAGAAGTTCTCTGGAACCTTGTCAAATCCTTTGTACATATTGAATGGACTTGGCTTCAGCGCATAGAAGGCTGCAAAATTCCGACCGTCCTCATCAATCATATACTTAGTTCGGATTGGAAAAGTACCATAATTAAACGATTTAGATGTCACTCTCGCAAAATCATCACCCGTAATATATTTAATGAATGCCCAAGCCGCATCCTTATTGGCTGATTGCCCGTTGATTGAGAATAAATTATTCATCTGTATGCCAGTGCTGTAATCCGGATTTTGCGGATCGACCGGCATTGTCACCAAATCCCAATTCTTCACTAGCTTCTCTGCATTCTCATCCTTCAAATAGTCTTTCGCTTGTTTCATTTGTTGCATGAGATTTGGACCGTCCATCGTCATCGCCAATCGCCCAGACAAGAACGGATCGCTAAGCAAATAATCCTCATAGCTTTGACTGCCGCCCATATTATCGTAATTAGGAATATAGAGCGAATTCGATGCCATAGCATCAACAGCTGTTTGGAATACCTTTTTCCAGCCATCTGTATCAATGGTCATTTCGAGTTTATCCGCATTAATAAAGCTAAGATTCTGCGAAGCAGCCAACGTATTTCCGAGACTAAACAGACTGTCATTATAGCCCATCCTTAATCCGTAAACCCGTTCCTTATCCGAACCATCGGTCGGGAATCGCTTAGCGAGTTGAAGGATTTGCTCATAGCTCATTCGGTCAGTCGGATGCTCGATGCCGTTTTTATCAAATAAGTCTTTATTATAATAAATCGCTTGTCCGTAGTAGCCCGGAGTTAAACCATACAGCTTACCGCCGCCTTTTTCCTTCAAGTAATCAAGAATTCCTGGAACAAGACCTTCCGTATCATACTTGTCTTTCGCGATAAAACCATCAAGCTCATACAGCTCACCGGCGAGCGACTTTTTCTCATATTCTTCAATAGACAGCATAAGAATATCCGGCTTCTCATCTTCAATGAACTTAGCCATTAATTCTTGATAGTCCTCGCCTTCCTTGGGCTGTACACCTTGTGAAGAAACAACCTCTATAGTGATGTTGGGATGCAGCGCAGAGAATAGCATTCCGTATTGTTGGTAGAAGGAAGATTCATCATAATACATCACTCTAAGCGTTTGCTCTTTATTCTCATCTCCGCTGTTGCCGCCACCTAAGCTGCAACCTGACAAGACGAATAAGGCAAGCCCAGTAAGGGCTGCTTGTTTCAACCATCGTTTCATAATTTCATACACTCTCCTTATGTATAGTAAGACCCTTACTACTCTCTGAACCCCCTTTTCTAATGTTCAGACGAAACAACCATCAGATGACTTGTCCATCCATATAAAACGTTATTTACTGGGTAAAAGTTGCAATTAACCTTATGTATCCCAATAAAAAAAGTTTTCATCTACTGGATTGATTCTGAAGAGGAATAGATTTCTTCAAAACAACCAATAAACGAAAACTTAAGATTGACTATAATCTTTAATTTGGAAAGGGAGTTCATTTAACTGTCTTTCCTATGGTCAGCTTAGACTAGCTTGCGCAATCGCAGCTTCTTAATCGCCAAACCATGGGAAGGTGAGAACAGAAAGGCAATTACGAACAGAACCGCAGCTGCGCAAACGATACAACCTGCTATTGAAGCATCCAGCTTTACTGCTGCGCCATAGCCAATAAACGTACTAGCTATCCCAACACCTGCACTTAGAACAATCATCATACCAAGTCGTTCGGTCAGCAGGTAAGCCGTCGACGCCGGAATGATGAGCAGCCCGACGACAAGTATCGCACCAACGCTTTCGAATGAGCTGACTGTCGCCATCGATACGAGTCCCATAAGTAAATAATGAAACAAAGCAACCGGAATTCCGCATGCAGCAGCTAATGCAGGATCAAATGCACAAATCTTAAATTGTTTATAAAATAATCCGATAACCGATAAAATGATGACAAGGGTGAAGCCTAGCAGCCAGACCGCCTTCGGTCCCATATCTATACCGTTTACGATCCAAGTGTTCCAGTGAACATAAGCAATTTCTCCATATAAAATGGCGTCCTGGTCTAGATGCACCTGTCTAGCGAACAAACTAACAAGCAATACGCCGACAGCGAACATCGCTGTAAACACAACTCCAATTGACGCATCAGATTGAATTCCACTCTGCTGGAACATCTGGATTAGAAAGACGGTGAACAAGCCGCATGCCATTGCGGCGAGCATCATAAGCAAAGAATCACGTGAGCCGCTCAGCAGGAAGGCGATAACGATACCCGGCATAACCGAGTGACTAATGGCGTCGCCGATCATTGCCATTTTTCGCAATACGAGAAAGGCTCCTAATATTCCGCAGCAGCTAGCTACGAGTGATCCGGTTAGCAATATCCAAAAGTCGCTCATAACGTCGCCCCCTCATTAACCCTATCCTTCTTAACAAGCTTCCCTCCGGGTGAAAGCTCTGTCGCTTCCTCCTGCAGCTCACGTTTAACACGTTGCCTGATAAAGCGTGACGCAAGCAATCCTCTCTGAGGCCCGAAAAGAATAGATATAGCAAACAGAAGTGTCGCAGCAAGTACAGTCAGTGGACCGGTTGGCAGATTGGAAGCTGTGGAGCTTATTAAAGTTCCCGTCGCCCCGCTGATTGCACCGAATAAACCAGAAATAATGACCATGATGTTCAATTTATTCGTCCAATAACGTGCCGATACGGCAGGAGTAATAATAAGTGCAGCTACAAGGACAACGCCTACCGCTTGAATGCCTACAACAACAGCTACAACCATAAGGAACATGAGCAGCTGCTCAAGGAATGCAACAGGATAGCCCAATCCCCGCGCAAAGCCAGGATCGAAAGATATAAGCTTGAATTGTTTAAACAGTAGGACGATCACGGTTACGAGCAATATACAGACAATTGCCATCGTCATAACATCAGAACCAATCATAGACGCCGCCTGACCAAATAAAAACTTATCTAAACCAGCCTGATTGCCATAAGCGCCATGCTGAATAATCGTTAACAGCACAATCCCTAATCCAAAAAATGAGGAGAGGACAATCCCCATCGCTGCATCATGCTTCACACGAGAATGTCGGGTAATCCATCCGATTCCGAAAGTAGCAATAACACCTGCAACCCCAGCACCTATTAGGAAAAACAGCATCGATTTCGTTCCTGTAAGCATAAAGGCGATGCATATTCCTGGCAGAGCTGCATGCGCTAAAGTATCGCCCATTAGACTCATTTTACGCAAATAGGAGAAGGTTCCGATAATACCGCTGCTGAATCCAAGCAATGTACAGCTGATAAAAATCCACTGCATATTAGGATCTTGAAGAAGCATCCATAAATTATCCATTTCACATCATCCTTTCTTGATAATCGACAGCGGCTGCGACTGTGATTCTGAATGCGTGCCCCGATCAAGAAATGCCAGTCTTCCTCCATAAGTACGTTGCAATTGTTCCTGGGTAAATACCTTTTCGGTAGGTCCGTATGCCTGAAGCTCCACGTTCAGAAGCAGCACCGAATCGAAATATTCTTGCACGGTGGCCAAGTCATGATGGACGACGATAACTGTTTTTCCTTGCTTCTTCAGCTCTTGGAGCAAGGTTATAATCGCTTTCTCTGTCGCAGCATCAACACCAGCGAATGGCTCATCCATGAAATATAAGCTCGCGTCTTGCGCTAATGCTCTAGCTAAGAATATACGTTGCTGCTGTCCGCCTGAGAGCTGACTGATCTGGCGTGTTGCATAATCAGCCATCCCGACCTTAGCTAGACTCTCCATTGCAATTGCTCGTTCTTGCGCTCCCGGGCGACCGAACCAACCAAGATGACCATATCGCCCCATCATAACGACATCTAATGCATTCGTAGGGAAATCCCAATCGACTGATTCCCGCTGAGGTACATAACCGACCAGCTTACGCTGTTGCTTATAAGGCTTTCCGTAGATGAGTACTTCTCCGCTTAAACTCGGGATGAGACCAAGCGCTGCTTTCATCATGGTTGATTTACCTGCTCCATTCGGACCGATTACGCCAATAAGCTCTCCTTCCTTTACGGAAAAGGACACACCTCGGAGAACCGGCTTCTTCTGATAAGCTACACTTAGGCCTTCAATAGTCAGAGGAGCAGTCTCTTTCTTATTCAATTTAATTTGCTCGGATGCCATTGTTGAATTAGCCATTGTAGAATTCGTCATTATAATCACTCGCTTTCCTTCTCGTAGTTATCATTCATTGGTATTGGTTACGGTATGTGCGCTATCCCTTCAATGCATTGACGATTGTGTCTACATTATGTTTGACCATCCCGATATAAGTACCTTCCTCTGTTCCCTCGTCACCCATTGCGTCTGAGAATAACTCCCCGCCAATCTTCACCTCATGGCCTAACTGATGTGCTCCCTCAATAACGGATTCAATTGACTTGCGCGGAACGCTGGATTCTATAAATACCGCTTTAATTTGTTTGTCGACAAGAAAATCCCTTAACTTGCTCACATCCTTCGAACCATATTCCGACATTGTATTCATTCCCTGTAATCCAGTCACTTGAAGACCATATTCATCACCGAAATATCCGAATGCATCATGTGCAGTAACTAGAATGCGGTTAGACTCTGGAATCGTTGTGATTTGTTCGTGAATATACTCATCAAGTTGATACAACTTCGTTATATAAGCCTCGCCTCTTTGTTTATACTCTTCAGCATGAACGGGGTCCTTAATTGCCAATGTGTCACGGATAACTTCCGCAGCAGAGATCCACAGCTTCACGTTGAACCAAATATGCGGATCATGGGAATAGGCACCTGTCTCACCTGTTGCACGAAGATCATCTACTGGAATTTGCGAGGAAACAGCCACTGTCGGTTTACTTTTCTCCAGCTTTTCGAACATTTCTGCCATTTTACCTTCCAAATGAAGTCCGTTATAAAAAATAATATCTGCATCGTCGAGTTTCTGAACATCACCATGAGATGCTTTGTATAGGTGAGGATCTATTCCTGATCCCATTAAACCTGTGACTGCTACATCATCCCCGCCAATCTCCTTAACCACATCTGCAATCATTCCGGTCGTCGTCGTCACCTTTAATTGATCTTCTTTGCCGCTCTCTACATCCGTTGCATTCCCACATCCCGCAACAAGCAGCACAGTCACTGTTAAAAAAATCACCGTCATTATAAATCGCCATACCGCGGAATTTGAATTAGCCCGTATAGAATTACGCATTGTAATTCCTCCATTTCTAAAATTTTATTTTGCCTGGACGAACATTAGTTTACCTGACGCTTCTTTGTTTATATTATACAATAAAGTTGCTCTAATGCAACTTTTATCGGAAATTTTTTTCTTTGCTTGTTCAACTTGGTTGCTGTTTCTGGATTTGACCTGCCTTCTAATTCTAATTGCAGCTCGAATCATGCCTTTCAAAAGGGTTCGGGGGTATAACTAACTGCGTTGGTACAGTTACGAACGTTAGTTGTACCCCCTTAAATGTCCCTAACTGCGTACGTACATCTAATTTCGCTCAAATTTAGTTAGTATCAGAAGAAACTGAGCATTTAACTGTACGTACGCAGTTAATCTGTCTATTTTCTCTATTTCCAAGCTATTTAACTGTATTATCGCAGTTAGCGAGGAGGTCAGCTTAACAGTTGGAGGCTTTATCTGATTGATTAAAGCCTTCTCTCCTGCTTTCTTACTGCTTTCTTGCAGCTTTCACGCAGACTTCTTCAAACAGTAATACTCTAATCACAACTTCATTTACCATTCGTAATACTCAAGCCTTTGGCGTATAAGCTCGTATTTGAGCACCCTTACGTTTGATTTGCCATTTAGCTGAGGTCGTAGCCAACCTTTGTCACATAACTCATGGATAAACCTTAAGCTTGTCCGATGATTGACACCCAAGTGTTCTTCAACATCCTTCGGCCGAACGATACCCGAACAACGACAGCTCAGTAACATAATTTCCTTGTGAGCAAGATTGCCCAGTTTCACGGTTGTTCTCAAAGGCTGATATCGACTCATTACAAGTCTGAGTAAAGTAATGCAAAGGTCTGGGCGTTGAGCAACGTCATCATAGGAGAAAGAGATGACATGAAACCCCATCGCACGTAAAAAAGTTTCGCGATTCAGCTCTTCTGAATAACGCTTACGATCCATCTCTGTCACATGGGGACCAAAACCTTTTATTTCTATTGCAAGCTTAATATAGCCAGGCAACCACACCATATCAATAAAATAGGATCTTCCACGCCAATCAACAATTTCATATTCAGGATGCAAGTCCTTGAGATTATTAGTCAGTGCCCACCAGGCATTGCGTACAAACAACTGCTCAGCATGTTGATGCCCCCTCTCCAGCCTCCCTCTTCGTTCACCGCTCCTTCTTTGCAAATGCGAGTGAATCCATGCTGCATGCTCCGCTTCAAATTCCGTTTCTCCAATTAGCATCTTATTACCGGCCTCCTTATCATTTTGGACAACAATCAATACCGATTTTCGTGGTCAAAACAACAAAAAAACGCCCCTCATTCATCTATAAAAGATGATAAGGGACGTTCTTCGTCGCTATAATTGAATTGTACCTTGCCAACCATAGTTATGCAATCCTTCTGCATAATGACATTATTGCAGCATGCGACTACTACTCATTTGTATTATTTGCTGCATCATTAGAGTCGGTTGCGTCTTGTGATGTATCCGAGTTTTTGCCTGGCACACCATTCAAGCCAATCTCATAATCATAGGCATCAAATATTTGTCTAGCGATTGGAGCTGCCCCGCGGCCGCCGAACTCACCATCGGGTACAACTACTGCAACAGCTAGCTTAGGGTTTTTAGCTGGCGCATAAGCGATAAATACCGCATTGTCGGCCATACGGCCTTTTACGCTGGATTGTGCTGTCCCGGTTTTACGATTGAACGTATACGACACACCGTCGAACCCTTGGACGCCAACCTGTGACATACCCGCTTCAATCTCATCCCAATAAGCGTCTGCAAAATCTACCGTATTCAATACTTCAGGTGTGTAACCTTGAATCAGATTGCCATCTGAATCTTTAATTTCATTGACGAATTGCGGTTTCATTCGTTTGCCGTGATTAGCTAGCATTGCTGTATATTGTGCCAATTGTAATGTCGTATAACGGGCCTGTTGACCGAATGAGGAACGTACTAGCGCTGACTGCACACTTGCCGTTTCTGCTTCATGATAGTAGTCAACCGTTCCTTTAGTTTCACCCTTCAATCCGCTGCCTGTGAGCACGCCCAGACCAAATTGCTTCATGTAGCTGTCCCAGACATCTACGCCTTCTTTGCCATTGTACTTTTTGTATAAATTATTACCGACCATCGCCGCCATGAAAGGGTTAGATGATTTGGCAATGGCTTTGGAAGGATCCATTACGCCATAAGCATGACTTGACGCGTTACCGATGCGCACTTGATGTCCTTCACGTCCAAAAAAGAACGCCCCCGTATCGTTATAGATACTTGAAGTGGAAAACAGCTTCTCATTCAATCCGATCAAGATCGAGAGCGGCTTCAGCGTCGAACCTGGAGGGACTAGGGAAGATGGATGTCTATCCCGCTCATCAGCCGTATCATACTTCGCATATACCTCTTTAATCGTTCCGTTGCCTAGTGCAGACTCATAGTTATTATAATCCTCCGTGCTAATTCTTCCGCCTGACCAAATATTAGGATCATAGTCAGGCATACTTGCCATAGCGACTACTTTGCCAGTATCTACTTCCATTGCTACCGCATAGCCCGTCTTCGCAAATTCAGCACGTTCGTAAGACAATGGCGATGTGCTGATTTTTTTAAGTTGATTGATGATAGCTTCTTCGGTTTTCACTTGAATATTACGATTAATCGTCAGATAGAGGTCAGCACCCTTCTCAGGATTCGTAATTTCCACTGGACCGATTATCCGTTCCGCATTGTTAACTGGATAAGTCTTCAAGCCATTCTTGCCCCTTAGGACATCCTGATACATAAATTCTAGTCCATCAAAGCCTACATCCTCTTCATCCAAGTACTGAAGCTTCGGATCATCTTCCTCGGTCTTCTCTTCATAAAAAGGGATAGATTGCGCTCCGCTATACTTTTTCAAATATCCTGTTAGCTGAACCGCTACCGTATCATCCGTATAATTACGGACACTCTCTTCAACAATATCAATACCGATGAAATCAGTTTTGTTCTCCATGAAATAGGCAATTTCTTTATTCGTCAGACCAGACTTGATCCGTCTCGGTGTAGAAATAATATTTCTCCGAAATTCAAGATCCATCTGCCTGATGATATCTTCTTCCGTCATCGCCTTCGCTTCATCGCCGAATTCATCGAATACCGCTGCAAGTTTTTTCGCTACTTCCTCTACTTTTTCAGGGTCCTTTGTTTTGAAATCAGCAGGAATCGTGAAATAGAGTGATTGCGTCGAAGTTGAATAAGCGATGGCTTCACCGTTCGAATCGAAAATATTACCGCGAATTGGAGCAATTTTTACACTTCTTGTACTTTTCTTACTGCCCTGCGCACTAAGTATCGGTCCGTCTACGAATTGCAGTATTGCTAATTGAATAATTAAGACACTAAAAAGTCCAAATACAATGAAGAAAAAAAAGTTTAACCGAAACGAAAAATGACGACGGTTAATTATTTCTCGCTTTTGCGGATCATCATGCAATCCTCTCACCTCATGTTCCTATTCTATTATTAAGCTTCCCTAATATGTGTTTGTTCGAAGCCGGGTGAATTGAACCAATCACCCGAAGATGCCCAAGTAGCATCAAGTGGAATCCATGTTCCGGTTTCACCGCCGATTCGAACCTCATTCCAAGCATGCGGCCCAAATCCGCCTCGGCTATCACCGCCAAGCCCTGTCACAACACGAACTTCCAAACCTGAGGCGCGAGCCATGACAGCATATAGACGCGCTACATCGATGCAGACGCCTGTCCGCGTAGTAAAAGTATCTTGCGGCGTCTGTTCCTTCCACACGCCATTATCTACATAATTATTGGCCTTATCGTAATCATATGCGATCCGAGATCCAAGCCAGTCGTATAATGCACGAGCTTTGTCTTCATCACTCTTCGCGTCTTTGGTCACATGCAGCGCTGCTTCTTCAATTTCTGCAGGAACTGCGTAATCAATAATCTCATACTTGCGTTGTAAAATGTTCTGAAATTCAGCCTGTACGGCTTGAGCTAATACCGGCCCTTGATTGGCAAGAACATCTCCGGCAACCGGCTCCAGAACAGCTGCTGCTTCCGAATAGAGCGGTGATTGCTTAATATCATCGACCATCAGACCATTTGGCATTAATGAGGCATAAATGAATAGCGCTGCAATAAAGACGAAGGATCGTCCAGCCCCATGCACCACACCTAATAGAGCACCTGCAGCTCGACTAGCGGCATGTCCACCAGGGAGGTCCCTTAAATGCGAACGATCTTGCTGCTGCGGACGACTATACCGCCCGGCAAACAATCGTTCCAACAAAGGGGTGAACAAGAATCCTGTAACTGTCCGCAGCAAGAAATAAGCAAGCAGGAATAGCAGTCCAAAGCGCAGCAAAGCAAAATCTCTCAGGCTTGTTAATAATGTGAACCATGCCTGCTCGATGGATCTCAATTCCTGCTTGGGAACCTCTACGTGACTGACTAACCAATCAGCAACTACTGGCGAGAGACTGCCAGCGATTCGGCCTGCTATCAGCAAGCAAATAATAATGACGATGCCATCCCAAACAAAAAAGAAAAGACGTCTCGCGGAACCCAATGCGCCTCTCCTCATGCCTTGCACTAATGATACGAACAATAGCAAGAGAACGATAATCGAAACAGGTTCCAAAACCCCAAGCGTACGAACCCATTCCATTACAATCATTCCCTCCCCGTTTTTGCAAAGCAAAAACATTTCGTAAGCATATGCCTAATGTTGCCCGGCAAGAATCTCTTAGCAAGCATTGCCCCGTTTCGGCAATCTACCGTTACAAGATTAGTACTGGTGATAACATCGGTGTGGTAAACCTCATTCCTCATGAACAGATTCTCATGAGCAATGAGGAATATCTCACTCTGAATCTCCTTGCACCCTAGCATTTAGTGAGACAGTCGATTATCATGCCTCACTAAATAACAGGTACACCGACTCTTATGCTATGCGGCTATGCTTAACTACTTTGCTTCGCCTGATCAATTAATGTTTGAATGGTGTCGTCGATCTTCCATGTGCCTAATGAAGTGCCGCGAAAAGTGACCTTAACCTCGCCTGCCTTTGGCACGCCAGTCAACTCCAAATTATCTGTTTTCACTGTAAATGTTCCGTCTGCATTGTTTGTATACGTCGCTTTATTCGCTTCGCCTACCATTGTACTTATCGCTTCTTGCTTCAGGCTATCCGCAACTTTGGTACCGATGCCCTTCAGATCATCCATGCTATATCCACTGTACAGAACGATACCGATAACAATGACCGCTACAAGCGCCCATTTCAAGACCGTTTTTACAATTCTTACAATGAGTAGCAGCACGACGAGCGCGATCACGAGAACGAGCCAGTGCTCTTTGAAAAACTCACTCCAAGTATTCCAGTCATAATTCGAAAAATCTAAAAAATCCAACCTAATTCCCCCCTATTATAACGCTTATTCAGACCCATTATCAAACATTATACCCCACCCATATTCTACCGTAAACGTTAGTCCCTTACGATGATGAGACATATCTCGTCCAGCTTTAACGTACAAGTAGTATATGAAGGTTATGGCAAGGAGGATTCCACTGGTGAAAACAGCAATCTGGCTTTACTTTTTTTTGTTTGTGGCCTTTTTTGATTTGCATGCACAATACCCGATATTGACGCCTTTCGCCATCTCACTCGGCGCAGCACCCTCTTTCATCGGGTTAATGATGGGCATGTATTCCATCACCCATTTACCAGGAAACTTACTGGCAAGCTATGGGATCGATCGTTATGGCAGCAGATTATTTATCGTCTTCAGCCTTATGGCTGCGGGGGTGGTCCTATTATTTCAATCTAAGGTAACCGATCCTTGGCAGCTGCTCACATTACGATCGATAAGCGGCTTCGTGCTAGCCTTCTTGTCGCCTGCATGTTTAGCATTGCTTGCCCGAATCTCGAATGACCGAACAGAGCAGGGCAAGCTTATGGCAGGCAATGGTCTTGTGCACACCCTTGCCACCGTTGTTTCACCGGCTGCCGGCGCCTACTTGGTGGCGAAGATTGGCTTCACAACTGCCTTCTACATGCTTGGCTGGATATTAATCGTGACTGCTGTCTGCGCCCTCTTCTTCATCCGAGACATCAAGGCTGCAGCTGAGCCGGCGGCAAACAGTCCTAATCAGAAACCAAAGATAGAGGAAATCCCTACTCCTGTCCCTTGGTTCGTCTATGTATTGCCAGTAGCCATAAGCTGCGCACAGGGCATTCTCTCCTTTGAACTTCCGCTAATGGCGACAACGGAAGCAGGCATGATGACGACCGGCTTGCTCTTCTCAGTAGTTAGCATTGGCGCGCTTATTACATTAAGCATGCTATTCCTGAACAAAATATCTTCCTATCGGCGAACGCTTTGGGGATCGCTTGTACTGGCGATCATTTATTTTATTATTGCGGCTGATTCACCGTTGCCTTTTGCGGCAATGCTCTTATTTGTCGGTATGGCAAAAGGCATTATTCTTCCTGCGATATCGATGCTGCTGATTGAGTTAAGCGGCGGCGCACGTTATGGTCGTACATTCTCCATCCTGTCGATCGCTTATTCCATCGGTGCTTTTCTAGGACCGATGCTAGCTGGTCAGCTCCGCGATCACATCTCACCCTACTACATTGCTTTTATAACACTCATGATAGCCGTTTCCATCCTGCCTTTTCACCGCAGACGTACACTTACCACTCATACAAACTTCTCGTAAAATAAACGATACATTTGCTTGATTGCTTGCTTACAACAAAAAGCTATCCCAAACAAAGGGATAGCTTTTTTGAAACCATCATTATTTGATACACTATAGAGAAATCATCTATGAAGGGCAGGGATTTCACTATGGACATGGACATCGCGATCATAGTAGAAGGTAAAAATGATAAACGGCGCGTTCGGCAAGTGCTGCACGAGGACGTTCCAATCTACTGTACTTTCGGTACACCCGGCTCAGATCAAATTGAAAAGCTTCGCAAACAGGCTGGGGACAAACATGTCTACTTGTTTACCGATAATGATTCTTCCGGCAAACGAATTCGCGGCATTCTCCGCGATGTGTTTCCAGATGCAGAGCATATCTACACAAGACGCGGCTACCCTGGCGTAGAACATACACCAATCGAATACATAATTGAACAATTTGAGAAGGCTGGTCTACAAGAGCATATCCTATATCCGGATGCCCCTATCACGACGGTATGGAGCAAAGAAGATCAGATATGAAGAATGAATATGACTGCAGCGACTGTAAATATGCTAATTAGCGTCGATAGAAATACGGCCTGCGAAGAGAACTCAGGCTCGTTGTCGAACTCAACAGCGAGCAACACACTGCTAAGCGATGTCGGTACTGCTGAAGATACGATCAAGGCGGCAGCCATTATCCCTTCAATACCTAACACCCAGACAACCAACGCAGCCAGAGCTGGACCAACCAGCAATCTTAGCGTATTGGATAGGAGAACGTTGACGAGCAATCCTGCATTCATGTTCCACTTCATACTTCCGAGCTGAACACCAAGTGTAACTAGTGCTGTCCCAATGAAAGCATCAGCTAGATAAAATATAGGTGTCTCCACCGGTTGCGGCAGACTGACATTAAATCCATTGAATAAAAATGCCAATGGAATAACATATATAATCGGTTGTGAGAAAATGGTCTTGAGCATCGTGCGCAAGTCTAGCTTATGGGCATTTACACTGTATATTCCATAAGTATTCGGCAACAATGACTGCGTAACCATGACAATAATTTGAATAGATAACGTATACGGATTGCCTGCGAAAGCTAGTTGATTAAGCGGAATGCCGTAGTTCGCACTGTTATAAAACAATACGCTATTCCGCATCGCTCCTCGCATACCGCCTTTCAATCCACGAAGCCGCACCACGACTTCAACAGCAAGCGCCTGCAAGCCCATGAATAGAACAACAAACAGCAGCACCTGACCAATTAACTGTGCGGAAATATCCGTTGTATATAACAGTTTGAAAATAACAGCTGGAGAAAATACGTAAAAGTTCAGTTTGGAGAGTGTCTTAATATCCAAAGAAAAAAGCCGCTGCATTGTGAAGCCAACAGCTATCAACAATGTGAGCGGCAGTACGTTGCTCCATAATATGTGCCAAAATATATCCATCGCTCTTATTCCTTAGCGAGTTGCTTCAAATAATCGACTATTTGTTCTGGCTCTAACTCTTCGTCGCTTCCGTTAATCCATTTACGGATTTGACCTTCTTTATCAACGATCGTTATGACATTGAAATGAATATAGGATTGATTAACTTCATCTTTCCGTACGCCAACCCCAAAGTCTTCAGCGAGCTTAATAGTTGGAGCTTCTTCGCCCCGCAAGAAATTCCAGCCTTTAAACTCTGCAAAATTGCGTTCTGCAAAGGCACGAATAACTTCCGGTGTGTCTCGAACCGGATCAAAAGTGATGGAGATAAGCTCCGCTTTCGTCCCCAGCATTCCTTCCTTATCTAGCAAATCCTGAACTTCTGACAGTAGGAAGGTTGTAGGAGGACATACGTCTGGACAATTAGCAAAGTAAAAATATACGATTCTTGCTTTGCCATTCGTTGATTCAAGTGAAACCTCTTTGCCATCGATATCAGATAACGAAAAGTCAGGTGCAGCTTGCAGAACAGGTAAAGATTCCTTCTGTGGTGCGAAATTCGATATGAACAAATAAATGCCCATTCCTAGACAAAGAGCCAATACTGCAATTTTAAAGCTGTGTTTTTTCAAAAAGACCATTCGTATCTCTTCCTCCCCCGTTGTTCAGCGCCTGTTTACTTCAAAGTGTTAGCCATCATGGCGATAAAGATGACCATTAAGTAATTGACTGATATAAGGAAATTCACCTTCGCCCATTTCTCATCATTTTGCGCTTTTAAACCCATCACCGTATGAACGGCCCAGAAAACACCGCCAAGGACAGATAAAATCAGAAAGTAAATCCCCGAGTATCCATACGTATACAACAAAATACATGTTGGAATAAGAAGCACAATGTAAGGAATCATTTGCAGCTTCGTCCGTTTAATTCCTTTCACGACGGGCAAAAGTGGATATCCAGCATTGCGATATTCTTCCACACGACGAATTGCAAGCGACCAAAAATGTGCAGGTTGCCATAGGAATAAGAAAGCAAATAGCAGCCAAGCTCCTGCATCTACCTCCGTTGTTACTGCACAATAGCCAAGTACTGGCGGCATTGCCCCCGATATTCCACCAATTGAGGTACTCCATGTTGAACTCCGCTTCAACCACATTGTATAGATGAAGATATACACAAACCAGCCAAGGAAGCCTAACCAGCCGGTTAATGGATTAACAAGCAGGAATAATACGGCTAGTCCAACTACTCCTAATATAATCCCATATCCAAGTACAAATCCGGGTTTCAATCGCCCTGTTGGCAATGCACGGTCTTTCGTTCTCTCCATTTTCAGATCGAGTTCACGGTCCCAATAATTGTTGATTACACATGCCGAAGCAATTGTAATGGTCGAACCAATAACGACCCATAAAAGGGTGATCCAATCGATGTTCCATTTGGAAGCTACCCAAAATCCGCCAATAGCTGCGAATACATTCAGCCTCAGTAGCCGTGGTTTTGTCAATGCTATCAAGTCTTTCAACACGAAGTGTGCCTCCCGAGTTATGCGTCAAGGCCATTATTTGCACCTATACATGTCATTAATGAATCGTTCTTAATCATACAGAAAAAAAACAGTAATGACAATGTTCACAGTTATTGTTCATCAATTCGTCATTCAAATTGTGACAATAAATTCGGAACCATTTTGATGGGCGCTCAATACTATAACTATGTAGTTTGATGCCTATATCACTTAGAGATCAAACAGTCGGTAAGATCACGAAAGGAAGGATATGGTCTAACCTATGGCAGTCATAAAAACGAATAGTGAAAACACAAAAATGCTGGCACGGCTTATGCGGGCCGAAGCGGAAGGCGATGGCCAGCTAGGCATGCTGATGGTAGGCAATGTCGGGGTTAATCGTATTCGTGGCAACTGCATGGATTTCAAAAATATTCGTTCCATTCCAGACATGGTCTATCAAAGTCCCGGCGGGTTCGAAGCTACGCAAAAGGGATACTTCTATCAGAAGGCCCGTGATGCTGATATTCGATTGGCTGAGCGAGTTATTAACGGCGAACGTCAACATCCCGCATCTAACGCATTATGGTTTTTCCGTCCGGCCGGAGGCTGCCCGGGTACATGGTATGACCAATCGAACAGCGGCCGTTATAAAGCACATTGCTTTTTCGTTCCAACACAAGCCGATTGTCCGAGTGTTTATTAATAGGTTGAACATCCAAATTCCCAATATTGAAAGCGAGGAACAACAGAATGTCTAATGGTTATGGTTACAAAGGTGCAGTAAGTCCGGCGAACACTGGAGGCTATGGCGGCCACCACTATGGTGGTTATGGCGGATATCCGCAACAAGCAATGACTCTTCCTGCAAATGTAGGTCCTAACATGCCAATGACTCTTCCCGCTAGTATGGGACCGAATGCGCCAATGACACTCCCTGCTGCCATGGGGTCGAATGCACCAATGACACTTCCTGCCAACATGGGGCCGAATGCATCTGCCAACATGGGAGCAAATATGATGCATAATGCCAATATGATGCCTATGGCTTCTAATTCGCCTATGTTAGCACAGCAAGCCTTCCCTCCTAATGTACCAAGCGGCTCCTTTGTTAGCCCCATGGGTGGAAACATTGTGGCTGTTCCTGTCGCTGAAGAATCCTATGTAGAAAATATTCTGCGCCTTAACCGCGGTAAAATGGCCAGCTTCTACATGACTTATGAGAATAACCGCGAATGGAATGCTAAAGTATTCCGCGGCATTATTGAAGCAGCAGGACGGGATCATATTATTATCAGTGATCCATCGACTGGCATGCGTTATTTGCTGCTGACCCTTAACCTTGATTATGTTACATTCGATGGTCCAATTGCCTACGAGTATCCTTTCAATGGCAACGTCATTAGCAATTTAACGCCTCTAACGACTCGCGAGGAAGATTAATTAATTATTAGCATAACCACTCATTGCGGGTTTAAAGGTCCACACATGCATTTTGTCCGCTCCGCCTGGAATCCATTCGGCGATGTGGTGCCAAGGAGAACGCTGGCTACAGCGTTCTTTTTTCATTTGCTCTACCTCAGCTTCGCTAACTGCTGACCAAATCTCCACAAACAACCCTGGTTGATCTGTTCCTTCATATATATGGACGTTATCTTTCATTGGCTCAAGCAGTCTATTCGTATACTCGAAATAAGCTTCCCTATACGCCAATGCAATTTTGTATTCTACAAAACAAATAAACAAACTAATTATCCCCTTTCATTTGCCACTGATAAAGCAGCTCTTCCTCGTTGATACTATGTCTAACTAAATGGTTAAAACTTTAAGGAGGGTCTTTACTGTGGATACAGGCACTCATCTTGTTATGGGCATAGGTTTAGCTGGATTAGCAGCCGTTGATCCCGTCGTCGCTTCTAATCCCACTATATGTACCGCGGTATTGCTCGGTACAGTTATTGGTTCACAAGCGCCTGATTTTGACACTTTTCTAAGAATTAAAGGAAATGCAAGTTATATCCGAAACCACCGCGGATTATCTCACTCCCTTCCGGCTATCGCAATCTGGACGGTTCTAATTACATCCATTCTTCAACTGTTCTACCGTGGCAGCTTGCCATGGCTGCATGTAGGAGGATGGGTACTGCTCGCCGTTTGCGTTCATGTCTTCACCGACTTGTTCAATGCTTATGGGACACAAGCGATGCGGCCGTTCACGGAGAAATGGATATCATGGAATATCATCCATATCTTCGATCCGTTCATATTTGTAACCCATATTATCGCAATATTGATATGGGCAACAGGTCTAGGGAACCCTGCAATTGTGTTTCCTGTTCTATATGCAATAACAATTGTTTATTTCGTATGGCGAACAGTTGTCCAAAAAAGTACCCTTCGCAACCTTCATGATCTGGACACTAACCATCTAGATACAGATATTAACATTGTTATTCCAACTATTTCTCTTGCCAATTGGAATGTCGTCAAACAATTGGAAGACGGAAGCTTCGCAGTTGGTGACTTGCGAAATGGCGAATTGCATTGGCATGATTTGGTTTCATGCTCCGATCATCCTGCCGTAGCGAGATCTAAGAATGATCCGGCAATCCGTTCCTTTCTCTATTTTACCAAATTTGCTTGCGCGGAAGTAAAGGAGCATCACTGGGGCTATGAGGTTCGCTGGTCCGATGTTCGATATCGTCACCGCAAACAATATCCATTCGTTGCCGTTGTGCTCATGAATCAAGAATATAAGACAGTTGGCTCTTATGTCGGCTGGTTAAGCGAAGATCGGTTAATGAAACGACTGCGAATGAACAGTTACTAAAGTATTGACGCACGAAAGCCCTTCCTTCACAATAGAGGGGGCTTTCCTTTTGTGCAGTTTTATTAGCAGCCAAATAAAAAAAGCTCAAGGTTGCCCTTGAGCTTTCTCTTATTTTGGCTCGTGTGTATAAAAAGCGGGTTAGCGGAAGCTGCCGCCAGACAGTTGTTGCTCGGCAATTTGAACTAGTTTTTTCGTAATGTAGCCACCTAGTGAGCCTGCATCGCGAGTCGTAACATTGCCATAATAACCGTCCGCTGGAATTTGAACGCCGAGCTCTTGAGCAGCTTCAAGCTTCATTTGATTGAGAGCTTGTTGCGCTTGTGGTACGATCAGTTGATTGCTGCTTTTGTTGTTGCTAGGCATATGGAATTTCTCCTTTCAGGATATGAACTTTGATGTTTTGCAAGCTTGCAAACATATTATGTGCATGTCACAACAAACTATTCTAAGTTTATAAAAAAATATTATTTCAACTATTAAGGAGAGGTTAATCTTGTCCAAAGGGCTGTCCTTATTGTTCGCTGTCCTGTCCATTATCCTAATGAGCGCTATGGCTATCTCGATTTCTTATAATATCTGGCTTGTCCTATTATTCGGAGTTCTTACCTTACTCATGATTGGCTTCGGGTTTATTACGAAGGCTAGATTACGTCGTCGCCAAGAAAACAAAAGCTGACGCACTCTTGTGCATCAGCTTTTGTTTCGTAACCCTATATTATCGAGGCGCGAGAAAACCCATTCTTTCTTTTACATCAGCTAATGTGCGGTCTGCAACTACTGCAGCGCGTTCTGCACCTTGCTTAAGAATATCGTAAATTTCTCCTGAGCTTCGAATCTCATTGTATCTAATTTGCAAAGGCTCTATTACAGATACAACTTGCTCAGCAAGATCTTTTTTAAATGGACCATATCCTTGACCCTCATATTTGGCTTCAATCTCGTCCAGCGATAGTTTAGCGCAATGTGCATAAATACTCATCAGGTTGCTGACTTCAGGCTTATTAGCAGGATCATATTTCACCTCACGACCCGAATCGGTCGTTGCTCGGCTAATTTTTTTGCGAATAACATCAGGAGGATCAAATAATCCAATACGGCTTCCTGCGTTCGGATTACTCTTGCTCATCTTCTTGCTAGCATCGTCCAAAGACATAATCCGTGCTCCAACCTTAGGTATATACGGTTCTGGCAATGTGAAATAGTCTCCGAAACGATTGTTGAATCGTTGTGCCAAGTCACGAGTAAGCTCCAAATGCTGTTTTTGATCATCACCAACGGGTACAAGATCTGCATTATAGACGAGGATATCTGCAGCCATCAAAGAAGGGTAAACGAATAATCCGGTACCAATTGAATCTTTGCCTGCCGATTTGTCCTTGAATTGTGTCATTCGCTCTAGTTCACCCATATTAGTAATTGTCGTCAACAACCATCCCAGCTCAACATGCGCTTTGACATGTGATTGTACGAATATGTTTGCTTTAGCAGGATCAATACCAGCTGCAACATACATCGCTGCCACTGCTTCCGTCTGTTCACGCAGTGCCGCAGGCTCTTGAGGCACCGTAATAGCATGCAAATCAACAATCATGAAGAAGCATTGTTCAGTATGCTGCAGCTTTACGAAGTTTTGCATCGCTCCTATATAATTACCTAGTGTGAGTTGGCCGCTTGGTTGAATCCCTGAAAGTACCTTTTTCATCCACTAACATCCCCTTTTCCTGTAATCCGTTCCATTAGCTTAATTCTCAAGCATAAATTCCTATATCCTAATAAAAACACAAAAAAGCCCTCGCCGTAAGGGACGAGAGATCGTGGTGCCACCCTAATTCGTTTACCGTAATGCTGCCTTGCAATCCGGCAACTATAAATAACGGATAAACCTTAAGTGTCCCATAACGGGGGACAGCCGGAGAAGCATTAGCACTGCATAAGTGCGTTCCGCTTTCCACTCGAGGATCCATTCAGCAATTAGGCTTGCACCGGTTTGCACCAACCACCGGCTCTCTGTCCGCATTAACACCTATGCTTACTTGTTCCTGTCAACGTATTTACAACGATTATACAACCATCATCGAGAATGTCAAGAATGGGATAATCGGGATTTCTATATACCGTATACGCATGGTTACTTTCCCTTAAGACCCTGCTGTTCATACCAAAGTCCTAGTCGTTTGTCACTTCTCACAGTAGCGAATACTGATTAAATAATTATTTACCATAATATACATATAGAGTAAAAAGAAATGCCGTTCCCTTTACTGAGGAACAGCATTTCTTTACATTCATTTATCGTTATTCGGGATCTCTCGAATCATCTGATTTCTAGGTTGTTGATAACGATAGCTCCAGTTCGACGTGTTGTAGTTAGATTCGTAACAGATGCTAGCCGACCAAGATCCAACGCTTTGTCGGACAGAGAAATCATACATAATTTCTCCATGCGTCCAGTTGCGTCGGTACTTCAAAGCTTCAATCGCTAGTTGGCGAAAAGCTTGTACCTGGGTCGGCGTCATTCCTAACTTAGAACTCTCAAGACTTCCGTTTTTGCTTTCAATAGGGTTTTGTCTTAGACCAAATTTACCAATGGCATTATTGCGAATGTGAATATGTACAGTACCTGCGGTTGCATGAGTAAGCTCGTCCTCCAACTGGCGAAACACGAAATCGACTTGCCGCGCTAATGGCATAGCATCCAAATTCATACTAATATTCCTCCTTTCTATAATTTATACTTTATGTTTCCATCTAGTTCTTGAGACTGATTATAGAATAGTTACAATAAATTTACAATATAGTAAATTATAATTTTTTTACATCATTCGAGTTTATTCTTCTTTGGGTGACAATTTACCTAATTATATAGTCGCAATTCGCTGTCACATTTATAGACCAAACTACACCTTAATGTTATAATGTGGATATTCTATTAAAAGGAGCGCTTACATAATGATGGAACGGTTCATATCCTTATCAGTGCGATCGAAGTTACTGATTACAACCTATTTACAGTTAGCATTATTCGCTATCATCATGAATCTTGTAATCGTGTTTACCGGTGGGTCTATCGTAGCAGGCATTGTTGTTTCCCTTATCCTTGCTGCCATTACCTATCCCATTATTTCCTTAATAGAAAAATCATTAACTTCTTCATTTGAAGAAATGACAACGGCAGCGTTCCGAATTTCCAAAGGTGATTTCACCCAAAAGATTGACGGCGCATCCAATGCAGCACTTGGTGAACTTGGTTATGCCTTTAACGGCATGATTGACAAGCTTAGAGACATTTTGTTGGAAACTTCTAACATCACGAAGCATGTATCCGAAACAAGCAGAAGCATCTTCGATAAAAATACTCACATTAAAGAAGCAATGGAGCAGGTAGCAGCGTCTTCTAATGAATTAGCTACCGGTGCGAATGAGATTTCCGAGGATGTCGCTGATATGAGTGAATCGATATCCGACATTGAGCAGAAAGTTGCAGGCTATGCCAACTCAACGAAGGAAATGAACGAACGTTCAGAATCAACCCTTCTACTCGTCGACAAAGGCCGCCAAGCACTTGAGGTACAATCTGAAGGTATGCGTCGAAATGTCGAAGCTACTGCGAAGGTATCCGAGACCATTACCGAGTTAGCTCGCAAGGCACAAGGTATCTCAGCAATTACAACGACGATCTCAGACATCGCTGAACAAACGAATTTACTATCCTTGAATGCTTCTATTGAAGCGGCACGTGCTGGTGAACATGGACGAGGCTTCGCCGTAGTTGCCCAGGAAGTCCGTAAGCTGGCTGAAGAGTCTTCTGCCTCAACGAAAGAAGTATTCAATTTAGTAAAAAGCATCAATCTGGGTATTAAAGAAACAATCGACAACATGAAGATTAATGAGGAAGTTGTACACCTGCAGACGGAGCGTATTCGTGAATCTGAAGAAGTTTTTTCTGAAATTGTGCACAGCATACAATTTATTACGACACAAATTGCTGAGTTTGCCAAAGAAAGCGACTCGATGCTAGAGACTGCCCATAAAATTTCTGACGCTATTCAGAACATTTCTTCGATCACACAACAATCGGCAGCAGGTACTGAGCAAGTATCCGCATCAATGAATGAGCAGATTTTCTCGGTTCAAGCTGTAGTGAACGAAACAGAGAGAATGCTGAATATGGCAACGCAGCTGCAACGCACCATTCAAGTATTTAAAGTGAAATAACAAAATGACCGTACGTCAAGGCGATAAGCCCCATCGTACGGTCATTTTGTATATGACTATATTGATTTTTCTAAGAAGAAAGTCAAAATCTTATCATGCAAGCCAGGCAATCCTTCATGACCGAAATCAGGATAAATTTCCAACCGTTTAGCTGATGTTATTTTGTTATAGGCCGCGAACTGAGTAGACGGAGGACAAATAGGATCACTTAATCCTATACCGAGCAATACATCCCCTTGAATCCGGTTCGCTAAATGTTGAATATCAATATAGCCCAGTTTAGTGAAAATCTCATCCTCACGATCATGCTGCGGATCAAAATGACGGAAATAAGTCCGAAGCTCTTGATAAGCATCCTTAGCCAGATCCATTTCCCATACTCGTTTATAATCGCTTAAAAAAGGATATACAGGCGCCAGCTTCTTCACCCTCGGCTCCAATGCTGCACATGCAATCGTAATTCCTCCGCCTTGTGACCAACCTGTAGCGTAGACTTCATCTGGATTCACTTCGGGCAGCTCCATCGCGATGCCAGCAAGCTGGGCAGCATCAAGATAAATATGACGGAACAGCATATTATCCGCCTCATCATCCAATCCTCGAATAATATGACCTTGATGGGTCGTACCCTTCACCCCAACATTATCTTCAGACTTGCCCCCTTGACCACGGCAATCCATCGCTAAGACGGAGAAGCCCATCGAAGCATAGGCAAGCTTATCCATCCATTCACCAGATGACCCAGCGTATCCGTGAAACCTCACAACAGCGGGATGCGGTTTGTCTATTACTTTAGGGCGAACATACATAGCATGGATACGTGCACCGCGTACACCTGTAAAATAGAGGTCAAAGCAATCCGCATTCGGCGGTTGAAAGCTGCTTTTCACTATTTCCACATTTGAATCAACCGCTTTCATTTCTTGAATAGCTGCATCCCAATAATTATCAAAATCTGCTGGGCGTGGGTTAATACCTTCGTATTCACGAAGTTTGGCTAGAGGAAGATCTAATAATGGCATTTGACTCTCTCCTTTATGTAAATTCCAAGCACTTCTAGTCAATTATTCTAAGCCTGCTAACGAAGAATGTAAAGTGCATGAAAGGACATTATTAGGGAAGAATACCGAAACGGTACAATATATATGGAAACGGAGGCTGTTTCAAGATGTCCTTTGATTCAGAAACGGACAATAAACGAAGGAACTACAAAAAATATATAATCGGTATTCTTCTAGCAGCCTTTATTAGTCCGATATTATTTGAGGCTACAGCTTCCTCACAGCCATTGCCTATTTCCACCTCTTCCACAGAGAAAATCAGGACACATACTGAATTCATATTGGAACAAAATCCGAATGAAACTAAGCGAATAAAACGAAAAACAGGCAAAAAAACACCAAAAGCAACTAAGGTGGATATGTCATGGACCAAGATGCAGCAGAGGTTTCCAGGCGCTTTCGTCATGAACGGACCTCGTAATAAGAGACAAGTTGCCCTCACTTTCGATGATGCTCCAGATCCAAGATTCACTCCTGCAATCTTAGATGTGCTGGCAAAATATGATGTGTGTGCAACTTTTTTTATTGTTGGAAATCGAGCGGTTAAACATCCTGAGCTTGTTAGGCGAATAAACAGAGAGGGACATACGATTGGGAACCACTCCTACAATCATGAGGTGATGTCTCTACTGTCGAACGGCGACTTTCATCAACAAATCGCACGTACAGACGAGATCATCAGTCGAATCATAGGTTATCATCCGCGTTTCATTCGTCCACCTTATGGGGAAATGCTGCCAGCTCAGGTAGCCTGGACGAAAAAAACTGGATATATCGTGGTCAATTGGGATGTAGACTCCGTTGATTGGAGAAATAACCCTTCTAGCAACAATATTCTGTTCAACATCAAGAGGAATCTTCAGTCAGGGTCAATTGTACTGCAGCATGCTGGCGGAGGTGAAGGTCAAGACTTGTCAGGCACGGTTCAAGCATTGCCCCGGTTAATATCACTTCTTCGGCAAAAAGGGTATGACCTCGTAACTTTACCTGAGCTGCTGGGACAATCACCTTCCAAAACAAAATAATCGACAGTCCTTGAGTAACAAGGCTGCCGATAAGATGCTAATCCAATATATATACCTTCACGTTCTGTATGCCGAAAGTACTTGCTTTAGAAGAAGAACCTGGCACAAAGATATCGATGCGGTTACCTTTAATGGCGCCGCCGATGTCTGTGGCCGTAGCTACCATACCGCCTTCAGGCAGTCCATTATGGTCATAGCCTGTCACATACACCTTAGTTCCAAGCGGAATGATTTTCGGATCAACAGCAATAGTTCCTACTTTAAGAGGATTGCCGAAATAATCAACTGCTCCCCATTTGCCGTTCTCAGATGCAGCCGCACTATATGCTGTAGCTTTCACTTGCATCTTCTCGCTGAATTTATATACTTTACCGTTGCTTGCAGCAACACTATTAGCGCTAATGGTCTGTGCTTTAACGCTTTGTGCTTTTACCGTGCTGCTTGGTACTGTCAATGACATACCCACTTGAATATTCAAAGGATCTATTGAAGTGTTCGCTTTCATTATTGAATCCAACGAAACGTTGTATTGCTTAGACAGCTTCCAGAATGTATCACCATCAACTGTTTTATGTGTTGCTGCACTTGCAGGACCTGCTGCGAGCATGAGAGATAAGCCTAGGACCGCTGTTGTTATAGCTGCCTTCTTCATTACTTATGTCCTCCTTTATTTGTAATCTAAGTATGGAAAAAGCGCCGGATAACCGACGCTTTATGTTGTCAAACTGTTTACTAGCCAGTAAATTCTTGTACCCATTTGCCGTTCACATAACCAACGCCAATTTTAGTGAAATTGCTGCTCATAATATTTTGACGGTGACCTGGGCTGTTCATCCAAGCTGTCATTACATCCTGTGGTGTTTTTTGACCTGATGCAATGTTCTCACCAGCGTATGAATAGGTAACGCCGAATTGCTTCATCATATCAAAAGGAGATCCGTAAGTTGGCGATGTGTGGCTGAAGTAATTATTAACATCCATATCTCTCGCTTTTTCCGTTGCAACTTTCGTCAGTAAAGTATCAGTAGTCAGTGCAGCCAAACCTGATTTAGCACGCTCTTGGTTTACAAGAGAAACAACTTGCTTCTGATATTCACTTTGTGAAACAGTGCCGCCTGTGTTAGAGCCATTACCTGTTCCTGGAGTTGGTGTCGGTTTAGGTGTTGCTTCTGGCTTTGGTGTAGCTTCTGGTTTAGGCGTTGCCTCTGGTTTAGGTGTTACTTCTGGTTTAGGTGTAGTATCAGGCTTCGGTGTAGTTGTACCTGGTACTGTTGGACAAACAATAGTTGCCCCGTTGAACGTAATCTTGCTCAAGTCGATTCCATATTGTTTAGCGATTTTGTTAATCGCATCGTTGAAGTTAAAGCTAGTAACAATGGAGTTCGTCTTCACTGCTGGTGCTGCACCTACAGTTGGTACGGATACGCCTGCTGTAATTATTGCTGCTGCAGCGATGCTTACGGCACCTACTTTTAATGTTTGCATTTTCATATGAAAATCTTCCTCCTCAAAGTTGTTTTGTTGTTGCTCTAGTTGTGTTTGACCAACCTGACGCTGACAATCGTAACATGGGCTATAAGGCTGTTTCACGGCTCAAAAACTGGAAATAACCGTATTATCAACATAAAAATCACCTAATTTCAGCTTTATGAGAAGTTGCTCATTTTCTTAGGTTTCGAGGATTTGAAGCTATACCTGAAACGATCCATGCATGAAATGATATACGCAGCGTATATCTGAATAGAAAGATTAGAATATGCTCATAAAACGTTTTCATATCTGCTTAATCCGTCAATACATACATAAAAACTCCACTAGATCCTCGCTATAACAGCGATTCTAGTGGAGTTCAGCTTTACTATATCAATTATTTGTTGATTCTTAGATTGCCTGATGTAGTCTTAACATCAATTAAAATCTCGTCTCCGCTGCCTACTGTACCGGATAGACTTTTATCATTATCTTCAACAGAATTAAAGCTAGACCAATTGATTCTACTGCTTCCTGAGTTAGTTCCGAATGTAATTTTCGCCGACTCAGGCTCTTTATCTGCACGAATGGACACATCACCTGAATTCAGCTTCAGCTTAATTGATTTCACAATTTCTTTCGCATCAATACGTACATTGCCGCTTGTTAATTCTCCTGTCACCTCACTGGTGCCATCCCTTAGTTCCACGCTGCCGCTGTTCAAATCGAAATTCAACTTGTCTAATGTGTATCCATTAAGTTTTATATTGCCAGAGGTTGCTTTCAATTCTGCACTCTTCGCTCGGAGATCCGATAATGTGATGTTGCCGCTGTTCACTTTAGATACGAGTTCATCTACGGTAACTAATTCAGTCTTTATATTACCCGATTGTGTTGTGACATTCATTACGTCACCCTGAAGATCAGACACAAAGATACTTCCGCTTTTGTTAGTCACTTCGAATGACTCCCATACTTTTTCCGGCAGCTCTACTGTCATCTTCACATTTACAATATTAATTCCGAAAGTAAAGTAATCATCCATCGAGCCATCCACGTATAACGTATCACCCTTTTGTTCCGCCGTTAACTTGAAGCGATCCAAATATTTAGAGCTTGCGTTGCCTTCTAATCGAACAACAATATCATTTGAACGACCCTTTATAGCATCAATCGACAAAGAATCACTCTTAATTTGAATATTTTGCACGGCATCTGCAGGTATCGTTTTTTCTTCAAAATACGGTTCTGTTCCAAAATCTAAAGGATTTCCCTCGCCAAACGATAGGAATAATCCCGTTATCCCTACTACGAGCATAACAAGTGCGCCTATAACCCATCTTCTCATTGCTGATTCCCCTTTATTACTCGAGTATTGAATTTCAAATATTTCAATGTAGCTGTAAAGAACATTTTCGTCAGACTTCTAAGACCAACGCCAAGCAATATAGCCAGCGAGCAGCAGATCAATCCAAGAGAAAGGGCTTGAGTGAGCGTGAATGTCTGCCTCCATACGCTTTCAATTACAGCTACAACACCTGCGATGGCAAGTGCACCAGCAGCTACCCATAAAGATAACAGCACAGCAGCAATTGCAATGTATGGTCCTAATACGAATATAATATTGAATAATCCTAGTCCAGCCGTTGCGAATACCGCTCGAGACAGCTTGCCAAAGCTTTGTCCCGTCTCCGCTTGCTCAACATGATACCCAAGCAAAAGCTCGTTAGCGATTATCCTAGGATCTCCTAGCTCCATCGCCGCATCATACTCCGACTGTCCATTCTTTTGTGCTTGATCGAAATGAATATAATAATCGTACATCCATTCCTTACGAAGCGGTTCGGGCACTTTATTAAGCAACCTATCCAGTTCCCTCATATATTGATCTCTAGTCATCATCATGGCTTAATCCCTTCTTCAACAATTTCATTAACAGCTTTCGTGAAAGTTGACCATTCGTCAATGAGCAGCCGCATCCGCATCCAGCCTTGTTCAGTAAGATGATAGTATTTGCGGGGCGGGCCTTCTGTAGATTCTTGCAAATAGGTTGAGAAATAGCCCTCTTGTGTCAATCGGCTGAGCAAGGGATAGACACTTCCCACAGCTACCTCGAATCTCTCGGATATTTTGACTGCGAGCTCATATCCATAACGATCTTCTCTAGAGGTCATGACGAGAACACAAATCTCAAGTACCCCTTTCTTAAACTGTATATTCATACGGCGTACTCCTTCCAACTACTAAGTAATGCATGCTATTCAATATTAGCTAATAGTGATTCAGACTGATCCCCAATTCCATCCGTTTCCATGTATTTAATTTATCACACGCTATTCTATAGTGCAAGATACTAAGCTAAAAATAATACCCGCGACGGAAATGGTCTCCGCCTCGGGTATGAGTTCACTCTTATTCAGTTACTGCAATGAATTTGCCGCTTGCTTGTGATTCGAACGCACTTAAAATCACTTTCAATGATTTACGGCCTTCTTCACCAGATACCGCCGGAACAGAATCCGTTATAATCGCTTCAATAAAGGCATCAATAACTCCGCTTGATTCTTGCTTATCATTCGTGGATATCGCTCCAACCTTATGCTTCTCAACTGTGCCATTCCGCAGCTCGACAATGACTTGATCATCTGGATGCGTTCCAATCTTCATAACGCCCTTCTCACACCATAGAACCGTGCTGTTGTCTTCGCCTTTGTAATAAGTCCAGCTAGCAACTAACGAACCTATTGCTCCGCTCTTCATGCGAAGCAACACATTAGCGTTGTCATCCACATCGCCTGGCTTGTCAATCGTAGCAATAAATGCAGCAACCTCGGATACTTCATCCTCAAGAAGCCAGCGAATCAAATCCGATTTGTGTACGCCTAGATCGCCCATTGCACCCATGATCGCTTCTTCTTTACGGAAGAACCAGCTGCCCGCACCGTCTACACTCCAACCGTCTGGGCCAGGATGACCGAATGAGGTACGGAAAGTCAATACTTTACCAAGTGCGCCTGAAGCTAGAATTTGCTTCGCTTTCACATGTGGCGGCATGAAGCGTTGGTTATGACCAACCATCAATTTCACACCACTCTTGGATGCCGCTTCAACCATCGCAGCCGCTTCTGCATCTGTTACTGCCATCGGTTTCTCAACCAATACATGAACACCAGCATTCGCCGCTGTAATTGCCATAGGTGCATGCAAGGCATTCGGCGTACATACGCTTACTGCATCAGGCTTCACTTCAGCAAGCATCGTTTCGTAATCAGCATAAGCTTTCGCACCATACTGATCAGCAAAATGCTGAGCACGTTCGATAACAGGATCAACAAATGCTACTAGTTCAACATTGTCATGACTCGCATATTCCGGAATATGACGATATTTCGAGATGGATCCACAGCCGATAACGGCAACTTTTACTTTACTCATGAATAATCCCCTGCCTCTTCTATTATAAAATTAGTTGTTCAAATAGTTTTGTTTAATCCACTGCATGCTCTCAGCAACTGATTCAAGCGGAGGATTCGCACAAGTGTCCTGCTCGACGATAATCCATTCTACACCTGATTGTTCAGCACGTTGAATGATTGGCAGCAACGCCAATTCGCCGCGACCTAGTTCTACTGTATCAATGCCTTCTTTTGTGCTTTCGCGGTAATCCTTCAGATGCAACAACGGCAATCTGTCCGCATACTTCGTAATATAAGCAAGTGGATCCTTGCCTGCATATTGAACCCAGCCAATATCCATTTCCACTTTCAATAGCTCTGCACCAATTCGATCGTACAACACATCAAATACAGGTTGTCCGTCTATCTCCACTTCAAATTCGAACTCATGGTTATGGTAGCAGAACGTAATGCCAGCTTCACGAAAACGCTTACCAAACTGAGCTAATTTCAGAAAATGTCCCTGCCACGCTTCAGCATCACGTTGATCACTTGGCAACCAAGGGCAAATCGCATACTTCGCACCAATCGTTTGCAAATAGGTTATCTCTTCTTCGATTTGCTCCTCTAGAATTTGAAGGCCGATATGACTCCCGATGGCTTTCAATCCAAGCTCTTGCAACAAATCACGCATT
The DNA here is from genome assembly GCA_048976605.1 of Pristimantibacillus sp. Lineage (GTDB taxonomy): Bacteria > Bacillota > Bacilli > Paenibacillales > Paenibacillaceae > Pristimantibacillus. The sequence continues at coordinate 288,017 of JBHGUX010000018.1, forward strand.
GCTTCTGCTTCTATCCCGCCATACCCAGCAAATTCTACACCTTCATAGCCCATTGCTGCTACTTGACGCAAAGTTCCTTCGAAATCTTCGCTTGTAACATCTCGTAGTGTATACAACTGCAATCCGATTGCTAATTGACTCATGTTAGAACACTCCTTATTTATGTTGTTATGACTATATTTGTTTGCGGTTCGTACTTCATTATAATGGGGTCTTCTATTAAATAACAGTTGGTTTAGTAATATTTTTATATGTTATTTTGGCATTTTGACGTTATTTTAAAATAAGCCTCCTGCTATTCCTCTTGGCAGGAGGCTGTATCCATACATATAAATTATTGAAGGGTAATCGTTAATGAAGCCTCTTGCCTATTAGCAGGCACTGTAATCATTCCATCCTTCAATTCCGCCGCTGATCCATTCACGGATTGAACATCTCCATTGCCATGCACAGCTATGCTAAATGGTTTACCGCTGCCAGTAACATTGACAGTAATAACATTACCCTCACGCTTTGCTGTCACTTGCATTTCTGCAGCTCCTGATAGATCTCGAACAACCGTTGAAGCGGTATATCCCTCTTCTAAGTTGTAAATGTTAAGCTTAACGCCATCCGCATAATCATAATCAGGCTTCACATCGTTAGCGCCAATCGCAATAATCGAATTCGGGCGTACAAATAGCGGCAAGCTATAAAAATTATAGTTTTCTTTGAACCATTTACCGCCTTCAACTGCTTCACCAGTGAGAAGATGTGTCCATTGCCCTTCCGGCAAATAATATTGAACATCACCATTCTCATTAAATATTGGTGCAACAAGGATTGAATCACCAAGCATATATTGACGATCCAGGAATTCACTTGTCGGATCTCCCGGGAATTCCAACACCATCGCTCGCATTGAAGGAACTCCTTGTTCGGCAGCTTGACCAGCTGTATGGAACAGGTAAGGCATAAGGCTGCACTTTAATTTCGTGAAGAATCGCGTAACATCCACTGCTTCTTGATCGTATTCCCAAGGCACTCTGTACGATCTGCTTCCATGCAAGCGGCTGTGGCTCGACAATAATCCAAAGGCTAGCCAACGTTTAAATACATGTACGGGAGCTGTGTTCTCGAACCCGCCGATATCATGACTCCAGAAGCCAAAACCGGATAATCCAAGCGATAATCCGCCGCGCAAGCTCTCTGCCATGGATTCATAGTCAGCATAACAGTCACCGCCCCAATGAACAGGGAACTTCTGACCGCCAACTGTAGCCGAACGAGCAAATAGCGCAGCTTCATTCTTGCCAAGCTTTTCTTCCAGCACATCAAATACAACTTTATTGTACAAGTACGTGTAAAAGTTATGCATTTTATGTGGATCAGATCCATCATGGTATACCACATCGGTTGGAATACGTTCGCCGAAGTCTGTTTTGAAGCTGTCTACCCCCATATCAACAAGCTCACGCAAGTAGCCGGAATACCATTCACAAGCATCAGGGTTAGTAAAATCAACAATACCCATGCCTGGCTGCCACATATCCCATTGCCATACGTCTCCGTTTGGTTTTTTTACTAAGTAGCCATTTTTCTTGCCCTCTTCAAAGAGACGGGAACGCTGTGCGATATAAGGATTGATCCAAACACAGATTTTAAGACCTTTCGCTTTCAAACGTGACAGCATTCCGACAGGATCTGGGAATACTCGCTCGTCCCATTTGAAGTCTGTCCAGTGAAAATCACGCATCCAGAAGCAGTCAAAGTGGAACACATGAAGCGGCAAGTCACGTTCTGCCATGCCGTCTACGAACGACATCACTGTTTCCTCATCATAATTCGTTGTGAATGAAGTCGACAGCCATAGACCAAATGTCCAAGCGGGCGGAAGAGAAGGTTTACCGGTTAGATCGGTATATTTTCCAAGAACATCTTTGATCGTTGGACCGTCGATCACGAAATATTCAAGGGATTGGCCAGTGACATGAAATTGAACCTTTTTCACTTTCTCAGAGGCAATCTCGAAGGATACAAGCTCGGGATGATTAACAAATACACCGTATCCTTTATTCGTTACATAGAAAGGAATGTTTTTGTAGGATTGCTCCGAGCTGGTGCCGCCGTCTTTATTCCAAATATCAACGACCTGACCATTGCGAATAAATGGTGTAAAACGCTCACCAAGTCCATATACCCATTCGCCTACGCCAAGATCAAGCTCTTCCCGAACATAGGATTGCTCCTTGCCTTCCGTAATATAAGCCATCGAACGTTGCGTACTGCCTGTAAGCCGCTCAGTACCGCGATAGAAATCAACGGCCCATTCTGGACCTTTGCGAATATGGACACTTAGGCTGCCGCTCGTCAAAATAGCCGCTTCCTCTGTTTCCTCAATCGTTACATGATTTCCGGTTTGTTGCGTCAGCTCGAATACGGGGCCCCGTTCCATACCGCCCGAATGATGAATTAATTTAACACCAATGATACCGGGAATTGGTGAATGGAATTGTACAGTGAGCAGCATTGTATCTAACATGTTGGCACGAGATAATATTGGTCGTGGAGATGCGTAAGCAGTTAATACTCCATCTTTTTGTTCAAAATCATGCGCTTGGACAGCGCTTAGCAGGCTGTATTGCTCGCGAACCATCCAGTTGCCATCTGTAAATTTCATTATTCTACCAACCTTTCATAATCAATTATGCACATCGCTTTGAAACGCTTATATTTTGCATTATACTGATTACGAACATAATAAACTAACAGAATCATGCCTATTTATAGCATTATTCTGATAATATTATCATTAGGAGTTGGTCTCAGATGGATTTGACAATGGATTACTCACTTAGAGAAGATCGGATGCATGGCGATGTTCATTTTCCGTTGGCTGCATATTGGATGGAGTATGCGCCTGGTGAAGTGAACGTCGATTGTCATTGGCATGATGAGGCTGAATTTTTATATGTAATGGAAGGAGCAATCCTATTTCAGATAGATACTGATTATTTTCCTGTCTATGCAGGCGAAGCGGTATTTATCGACAGCGGTGATATTCACGCAGGCCATTCTCTTGATGGTTCTCCATGTTCTTTCGCAGCTATCGTCTTCGATACTCATTGGCTTGACAGCGTCAATTATGATTCCATACAAGAACGCTTCATCTCCCCTTTCCAAGAGAAGAAACGTACATTCCAACGTCATATTCGGCCCAACTCTCCATGGGAGTGTCAATTGCTCTCCTATTTGCGGAATATCATGAATGGCTGCCAATCTTCAACAAGTGGTTTCGAAGCCGCAATTAAAGGGTATTTCTATTTAATGCTGCATGAAATAGCTGTTGAAGGCCGTGCAAGCAATCGTTCGTTATCCAGCTCTGATGACACAACAAGAATTGAACGTCTGAAGAAGAGTATTATTTACATCCAGCAAAATTTCGGGAGACCGATCCGAATTAGCGAGCTAGCCGAACAAATCCCGATGAGTGAAGGACAGTTTTTTCGGTTTTTCAAATCCATGACTAGACAAACACCTGTAGAATATTTAAATACCTATCGAGTCAATCGAGCCGCTGATCTCTTGCTGCATTCTGATCGTAAAATATCGGATGTCGCACTCGAAGTCGGATTTGACCATATTAGCTACTTTGTCAAAGTATTTCGAAAAACAATGAATTGCACACCTTCCGATTTCCGCAAGCAAAAAAGGAAATTAACCGTTGAAATCTAAATATTGTAACCAAATTCTAATTCTTTTTTAAGATTTCCTTAATCTTTATAGCGTATTATGGTTACAACCTTAATCGTTCCTGCAATCACCCGACAACAACCTGTCACAACTTCATCATCTTATCTAAAAAGTTGGAACGGGTTTGAGATTAATCGAAACTTTATTGCTGTTAGCGCCGTATATACAATGAAAATTCCTATATTGGAATGGAGGCCCTCTTTATGAAAACAATGATCTTATTTAATAACAACACAATTCCGGTCTACCTTGTTGATACAAATAAAAAAGCGATAGACAAGCTATACGATGTGCTTAATCACAAGCTCACCTCAGGTAAGAACGCTTTGAAAAACTGTATCAAGTCACTTATTAGTGTCGAAATTGTAGGAAGCGAAGCAACTCTTCACTCCTACTATGAGAAAGACACGCTCACCATATCGCTTTATTAAAAGAAAAGGCAAGTTATCTGACATGTCGCTGCGATGCGTCAGATAACTTGCCTTTTTGCTTTCATGCTATGAATTGCCTACCTGGCAGCAGCTGTTCCATCGTCTGGCTGTTGCTGGTTGCCGCCCTGATGTCATCCCCCGCCAAATCCACCGCCTCCACCAAAGCCGCCCAATGTGATGGATTCCGCCTCTTGCGTTCCTTCTTTCAAAGTATAGGTAATGATATCGTCTGCCTTCAGGTCAGTCCGTATCTTTTCTGTCTCCACCATTTGTTCGTTCTCGAAGGAGGTCGACTTAATGGTTGTTGTGTCCGTTATCGTAATGACAATCGTCTCTTCGGTGAACATGTTGTCCATATTCATTCCGCCGCCTTCAGGTGGAGCTTGTCCTTCTTGCATTTGCGGGCGTTCTGCTGGTTCACCTTGCTGCTCGCCAGCTGGTTGTCCTCCTTGCTGGCCAGGTTCACGGCTCCCACCCTCATTGCCTTGACCACGCTGGCCTGGGGCGAACGATGATTTATAGACCGTAATCGCTTGTCCATCAATGGATTTGATTTTACCCATCGTTCCATTGCCCATCCTCATTCCGCCTTCGGGTCGCTGCTGTTGTTGATCTACAACTACTGATGAATTGCCTGATTGCTCCGCATTTTCCCCACAACCTGTTAAAGCAGCAGTGATAACCACTGCGCTTAATCCTATTTTCCAATGCCGCATACCTATAATCATCCTCCCTATCCTGCAATTCCTTTTCTATTCAATCTAACAAATGAATATGAACGTCAGATGAACAAGCAAATAGCAAACGGCATTATCCTGGTTGGGATAATGCCGTCTCTGTATTTATAAAATTCCACTTACAAAGAAGCGGTTAAATGATTGCTTTTACTCTTTTTCCAATTGCCCAGCAAGAAAATCAGCGTCCCTATCCAACCGAAGAATGAGGCTCCAACTAGGAGTATAGATAACTGAACACTATCTGACAGCACAGCTCCCAGCAGCGGTCCAACTGTTCCCCTTATACCGAAGAGCATAAGATGAATACCGAAGACAGCAGCCTCTCTGCCTGGCGCAAGCCGGAATATGAAAGCTAGAATACCAATATCCCATATCGCTTCGCCAATCCCTTGAATCCCGTTGCCAAATATAACAGCCGGATATGTTCCCCATAAGCCGTAGAGCATAGGCACTATCGCATAAGCAGCTATACCGCACAGAAGTACATATTTAATATCAATTCGATCGATTAGTCGGCCGGCGATTAAATAGGTCATTAACAGTCCTACAAAATACGATACACGCGCAAATCCAATCTCCGAATTGCTAAGCTCCAGCACCTGAACTTGAATAATCTGATACAGCGGGTTAGACAACATATTGCCGAATCCAGCAAAAGTCGTCGCAGCCAGCATGATGACCAATTTTCGGTTATTGGAGACGAGTTCCCATTGATCGCGCAATGAGAATTTGGCTGTTGTTGCAGCTGTTGGTTTATAGGATAGATTCTTTGGCAGCTTTAACGAGTTAAATAACAAGATCGAGGTGAATCCGGTTATTGAAGCAATGACTAGCGGCCATCTCGGTCCGGCTGAATCTGCCCAACTCCCCACCATGTAAGCGAGCGGAATCATAATACTGCCCATCGCAACCCGCACATAGCCCATTAATCGACCTCTAACATCAGAAGGATAGATTCGTGACACAAGCGCTGCATACGCAGGTGCTTGTATCCCCATCAGTATTTGGAATACGAGTGCTGCAGCAACATAAACAGATGGATACGCAAAAAAAGCAGGAAGCAACAATAGGAGTCTGCCGATCATGTTCGGAATAACTACAAATGGCTTAGGATTGCCGCTTTTTTCTATCCAGCTTGCCCAGAATGGCGAGAAAAGAAGACCAAAAGCTGGTGCTGCTGACAGTAGTCCAACTTGAACATTGGAGGCTCCTTGCTGGATTGCAAACGGCATAAAAAACTGATTAATAACCACATTAAACAAACTAAATAATAAAGACGCTCCCAAATCAACCCGGGCATTGTACCAAACGCGCGGTACCATCTGTATGCCGAACTTGCTCGTACTTCCTTTTGTCTCCATGTTGTTAGTTCCTTCCATTATATCGGGCAATTGCGTTCTAATACTCCCATTAGAGCAGAGATTCATTACAAGCGCAATAGAATGTTTTCTCGGGAATTCACACTAAAAATTCCAGACCAATTAAGGGCTGGAATTCATTCATTTCATACATATGGAACTGATTAAAACATAATACCGATAAGGACGAAACAAAGTATAGAAACAGCTGTGTAGCACCATGCTACGGTACGGCTGCAATGCTTGCTGCTCCATATCTTATACAAATACCACAGTGTAAATAGGATAGAAATAACCGTTATCCCGATAATAAGCCCATCCATCATCGAATCCGAAGATCCTCTAATTCCGACATGCTCAGAGTGATTGCTATTGGCTAAGCCTACTCCGCCCGATACGAGCAACGGCAACAGCATATGGATGCCGTGAAAAATGATCGGGAAGAACATGCCGCCAAGCGATAGCAGCGAGTTGCGCGGCAATGGTTTGTTGGACAAATTTGTCCACCCCCATTTCAATTGTTATAATATCCCCACCCTCTATTCATACTGTTAAAGTCAAAAGATCATTCCGAAAACCGTTTTATCAATTGCCGGGAAGACATATGGGTTATCCGCACATTCGTGCTCCTTAACGATGCGCGGCATCGTTAAGCACACACAACTCCTCCCATTTGAGCATCCTAACGATCTGCCATATCATTAAGCCATCTCATCTCATAGAAAAGGATGACCCACTGGTTTGGAACAACCAGTAGATCATCCTTTATTCTCATGATTCCGGTTTATTGGAATGACGGAAGCCCGATAAGTATGTTCGCAGCACCATTTCGACGCTGTCATCCAGATTAACCGGCAATCCAAAGCCACCCACTCTCTCTAAAGAAGCAAACCCATGTAGAATACTCCGCAGTCCACGCACCATATGGATAGCGATGTCTTTCTCCACATTATAAGCTTGCATAATATCAATCATCAGTTGAACAATTTCCTCACTAACCATGTTTAAATCAGCATCTTCAGAACCGTGCTGTGAGGACAGCGTCGCCTCATATAGCCCTGGATGCAATCGAGCAAATTCGATATAGGCTCTGCCGACTGACAGTACTGCTTCATCTCCTGATCGGCCTACCGCAGCACGCATCAGCTTTTCATATAAATTCTTAAGCCCATGAAATGCAAGCTTCAGCTTCAAACCGCTCAAGCCGTCCACATGATTGTATAAAGATGGAGATCGGATACCTAGTTTTTGCGACAGGGATGCTAAGGTTACCTCGTTCAACCCCTTCTCATCGGCGATCTCCGCTGCTGATTGTAATATTGTGTGTAAATCAAGGCCTATTCTAGGTGACATGATTATCGCTCCTCTTGTCCCTATTTGCTTCTTTATTAAGCTTGCGTTCAGCCGTATTAATCGCAATTTCCATAGATGCAGCTGGCTCTGCCAGCAGATTACCATGGCCTACAGCAAGCAACGATGGGTTCAGCTTAAGCAACTTCCGTGCACTTTCTAGTGCAGTCACTTTATCCCATGTCGCCCAAGCGGGAAACGGGAACCAGGGATTCATTTGTCCAGTCACCGCTATACCGCCACGAGTCTGCCAAGCATCACCTGCAATAAGCTCATTGCCCCGTGTGTCTAGAAATGACATTGAGCCTGGTGTATGCCCCGGTGTCGCAATGGCTCTCAACGATCCAACTCGATCTCCATCTTGCAAGAATACATCTGGTTTTGTTTGAATTTGATTAGGCTTCGGCACTCCACCGCGTATATCTGTATTGGGCTCCCCTGAATCAAGTGAACGATCACCGGCTAGCAACCGTGAATCTCTAGCTGATATATACACACTCACTGATGGCAGCTGTCGCTTTAGTTGATCGAGAGCTCCAATGTGATCACTATGAGCGTGAGTAAGAACAATGCGAGTAATGGGCTTGCCAATTTCCTTGGCCGCTTCAATGATAGCAGCAGCATTGTTCGGAAGTGCCGCATCAATAAGCGTAAGACTATTCTCTTCTTCCACCAAGTAGCAGTTAACGGGAAACAAGTTCGGTAAATAGGTTAGTTGATACACATGATTATGACGAGTTATTCTCATTATATTAACCACCTTCGCCTTTAAACTAATATCATTAGTTTTATAATAACTAATACCATTAGTTTTTGCAACCACTATTTCCTACACCTTGTCCACAATAAAAAAATTACTTAACTTTATCGATTCGGTGTTTAAAGGAGCCTAACTCAGGGCTGCTTAGTTCAATCACATCGCCAATAGCGCAAACCTTGGGATTGCACGGGGTTCCCGTTAGAATAACATCATAAGGATTTAGTGCCGTAATATGCGAAATATGTGAAATCAGCCAATTCACCTGATACAGCATACTTGCTGTACTATCCCGTTGAATAAGCTCGCCATTCACTCTCATCTCTAACGTCACATTCTGATGATCGAGCATTTCACTTACCGGCACAATAGGACCGATAGGAGTCATCTGGTCGAACATCTTGAACCTTCCATTATCCCAGTGGCTGCTTGCTGTCATATCGTTAGCAATTGCATAACCGCCAATATATTCACCCGCTTCAGCTTCCGTCACCCGTTCTGCACGTTTGCCTATAATAACAGCCATTTCTACCTCACAGATGAACTCCTCAATATCAGGTGATAGGTAATTCGTATCTGCTGCAACCAGACTGCCTGGTGTCTTCATAAAAAGGGTCAGTCCGTCCTCGTCCTTAAGGCCCTTCTCGGCACGAAACAACTTGAAGTTCGGTCCTGTTCCAATTATTTTGCCAACCTTAGACAGCCATTCTGTTGTATCCATCTCGTCCTAGTAACCTCCAATGTGATTCAAACTATTTATTATCTATTCCAATCAAAACCGATTTCGTTCAAGAAAGCTCTAGCCAGCACCATATGTCCTGCGGCAACTGGATGCACGCGGTCCCATGCCAATGTCGCTGCGTATAGCTCTTTCAGTACTACATTAAATGCCGCCTGAGTATCGACAAATAAGCATCCTGTATCAGCAGCAATTTGGCGTACCACCGCACCGTATTGATCCATAGTGTGGCGCATAGCATCCTGTTCATTGCTCTCTAGATAGAAAGGTGTCATCAACACGATACCACCTGCAACAGAAGGCTTGGTCTGCTCCACAAGTTGCCTTAGCGTCTGTTCATACTCCTCTATATACACATGCCATTCTTTAATAAAAGGCGTATCATACTGTCTCCACACATCATTGGTTCCGATCATGATCGATAACCAATCCGGTTGGCGATCCAGCACATCCTCTTGCCACCTAGCCTTCAAATCTCTAACGGTATTGCCGCTGAGCCCTGTATTTATAACTCGAATGCCAAGTTCGGGGTACACGGCTTGCAGCAAAGCATCAACATTCGCAGCATATCCTTTGCCAAGCGCACCGAATAGACCCTCACCTGCCGGCTTCGATCGATCACAGTCCGTTATAGAGTCACCAATAAAAAGCAGCTTTTGTCCTCGTTCCAGCCTCATCCTCATCACTCACTTTATATCGAATTAGTTGGATTACTCAATCTTTCCTGTTTCTTGAATTGCTCTGGCGACATGCCGACATATTGCTTGAACAGTCTGCTGAAATGAGCAAGATGTTTAAATCCCAGGCGGAAGCATACCTCCGTTACCGAAAGCTCCGACTGTACGATAAACATCATTTTTGCTTCATTAATTCGCCGTCTATATATATAATTAAAGATCGTTACCCCTGTTACCTCTTTAAACAGCTTCGAAATATATGATTTACTTAAATGCAGCTGCTCCTCCAATTGATCCATATTAAGATCCTCCATGTAACTCTGCTCGAGCAATGAAATAATCCGCTGTATGGATATTTCCTTGTCAGAAGAGTATTCACCCCGTTCCTTCAAGGGCTGCGCACAATGTTCAAATATCATATACAGCAAATCGACAAAAGCAAGCCGCAGCCTGCTTTCGCCGATTTCATCATTTCTTTGCTTGTGTACATTCATTTGTTCCAGAATTCGCTCAGCTTCTTCTTTATCCTTGCCGCGAAGACGAAGTCGATAATTATTCAATTGTTGAAAAGGCTGCAGCAACTGGACCGCATGAGGCAGCTCCAAATAAGGCTTCAACAGCGTCGGTTCAAAGTGAATAATCGAACGAACATACTCAATGGAAGAATCGATCTTCGGACAATGCAGCGTCATACCGTACATAATGATTAAGTCGCCTGGATCGAGTTTATAAATGCGATCGCCGATCAAATAGTTGCACTTTCCCCCATGAAAATAATAAATTTCATAAAACGCGTGGGAATGAAAGATAGGTTCAATCGGAATGCTAGATCGATAATTAAGGTCTAACATGTTAGGATTCAGCCTTCAGCAGCTTATTGATATATTCGGTAAAATGCTGCAGCATCTCCGCGGAATCCGCGAATTGTCCGCTGAAATCTTCAACGCCAAGATAGCCTTCATAACCGACCGCTTTCAAATCTTCTATGACTTGCTTCCATGGCACAACACCTTCGGTCAATCCTGACCAGACCGAGTCCCAACGAACACTGCCGTCCTCCGCGATACCATTCGTTTTCCACCCTGCATTTTTCACATGAACATGAGCCAAATAAGGACCGAGCAGTTCGAGACCCATCTTATAATTCTCATACCCTTCATGGACCATGTTGCCAGGATCATAGAGAACACCAATACAATCAGGATCAAATCCTTCACAAAGTCGATAGGCAGCCGAAGCACTTGGAGCAATCGTTACATGATGCGTCTCGATTAAACCCTTCACACCGTACTGTCTACATAATTTCTCTGCTTCCTTCAAATAACCCCGAGCAAGCTCGAACAATTCTGCGAATGGGCGGCTACGATCATAGCCCGGAATTCCAAGGCGAATAAACGAAGCACCTATGCGTTTAGCCGCTCGAAGTACTTCCTCCGTAGCTTCTAGGTCTCCAGCAGTTAAATAAGGCGTTACGCTTAACGACCTCAACCCATTCACCTCTGCTACTTCACGGAAACGTTCAATCATCTCATCTCCGCCGGATGGAAGCAGCGTGCATAAATTATTACCCCAGTAAGATGGCTTTAACGATTCCGCATCAGCAGGCGCCTCTTTATACCGCCATTCAATCGCATGAATGCCAGCCTCGCGAGCAGCTTTCCCCAGCTCCTCTGGCGTTAATTCCGGCGTTGCTACTGTGAATACAGACAGTTGTATCATTGATTTCCCCTCCTAATGAAGTGTTGAGATTCTATTCCACTACTACCGCTTGCTTTTGTGCTATTAGACAAAGCTCTGCCGCTTTAAAAGCATGCTCTTGCGTCATTGCAAGCTCTGTTCCATTGAGGCAATCTAGTATTAACCCGCCAAAGTACGGAAAGCCCACCTTATCCTTCACATCCAGCTGAAACTCGCCTTCATCATTGACCAAGAACAGATTGTCGCCCTTCGCACTCCGGGCAATATCCACATATTTGCGCAGCTCGATATATCCTTTTGTCCCTAATATCATCGTCCGTCCATCCCCCCAAGTCGATAAACCATTTGGTGTAAACCAATCGACACGGAAGTAGTTGGACGCTCCATTATCCCCAATAAGCGTTGCGTCGCCGTAATCCTCCAACTCCGGATATTGCTTATTGTTATAGTTTGCTACTTTGCTATGTTGTACGATCGCATCTTTGCATCCTGCGTAGGATAGAAACTGTTCAATCTGGTGGCTGCCAATATCACAAATGATGCCGCCGTACTTCTCTTTTTGAAAAAACCAATCTGGACGAGATGGCGCATTCAGACGATGTGGTCCTAACCCCATCACTTGAATAACGCGGCCTATTGCACCGTCCAATATAAGCTGTCCAGCAAATTCCGCACTCTCAACATGGAGCCGTTCACTGTAATATACCGCATATTTGCGATTGGTTGATGCCGAAACGATTTTTGCTGCTTCCAGCTGTTCTAATGTTGTAAAAGGAGCCTTATCGGTAAAATAATGCTTGCCATGCTCCATCACTTTAATGCCAAGCGGTCCGCGCTCATTAGGTACGGCAGCAGCCGCTACCAGCATAATCTCATTGTCTTGCAAAATCTGCTCCTGCGAAGTGACTGGGGTAACCTCCGGATAGGCTGCGCAAAAAGCTTTCACTTTGTCTGGGTCCGGATCATACACCGATTTCAATGTGCCGCCCGCTTCTCTAAGGCCATTGCACATGCCATATATATGTCCATGGTCAAGCGACATGGCAGCGAATAGGAATTCGCCCTGTTTGACGACTGGACGGGGTTTGCCTTGCGGTGCATAGTTCATTCCGTTTGCTTTGGACACTTTATTTAAACCTCCCTATTTGTAGGGAATATGGCAACGAAACGGACGGGGTATCTCCTTACAGCCGCTGTTGTCCCACCTCTGCCCTGAACTTGTATTCAATGATGGCAGAGGTAGGACAAAGGCGGACGCAAGCTCTTTCAGGAGTTACCCCTTACCTTTTTCGATTGCCGCCTCCCTACAAAAACGTTTATAAATTGCGCGCAAGCTGCACTCCATTAGGAGAAGAGCAAATTGCGAAGCGTTAAGTTTGATTTCAATTAACGCTAATTTGCAGGGACATTAGTGATTAAACATGAAAGAATAGGTGACCATTAGAACAAAGATTGCAATATTGAATCTACAATTAATGAGTGCCTTTGGCATCTAGAGTTGTGAATTGGTTGGCGTCTTTGCTATGGACGGACTTGGCGATCTGTTCTTGGAGTTTGTCGTAGAAGAGATCCTCGTCAATTGGCAGGTCAACCCAGTTGTCCGTCCATGTCGATAGCAGCATTGCATTCGATAGCATTAGCCCTTTGATTCCTTCCTCGCCAGGTGCAAGCAGCGGAGTCCCTAGATTAATGGCGTTCACCCAGTCTTGGGTAATATCGCTATGTGCTCCTCCACTCTTGATTGGAACATCAAATTTCCAGCATTCTGGCTGGCCGAATCCACCCTTGAAGCTGTTATTGAACTCGGTCTCGGATACTCGTAACCGCCAGAATGTTAACTTATTATCTTCAATGACAATTTTGCCGCGGTCTCCCGATATTTCTAATCGATTCGTTCCTGGTGACTCGAACGTTGAAGTAACGAATACACCGGTTGCCCCATTCTCATATTCCACGTATGCAGTCACATCGTTCTCAACTTCAATATTGCGATGCTTGCCGAATGAGCAGAATGCACGGACACGGGTTGGCATAAGTCCGGTCGTCCATTGCCATAGGTCAAGCTGATGCGGATCTTGATTAATAAGTACTCCGCCTCCTTCACCTGCCCATGTTGCACGCCAGCCGCCTGAATCATAATAGCTTTGTGAACGATACCAGTTCGTAATAATCCAATTGGTACGGCGAATTTCGCCTAGCTCTCCTGAGGAGATCAAATCTTTCAATTTTGCATATATAGGATTGCTGCGCTGGTTGTACATAATGCCATACACTTTACCGCTGCGCGCAGCAGCTTCATTCATTTCTCTAACTTGCCGCGTATAGACGCCGGCCGGCTTCTCTATCAGGACATGAAGCCCGCTATTAAGTGCAAGAATGGCCTGTTCGGGATGATCATAATGCGGGGTACAGATAATAACGCCATCAATTTCTCCTGATTGAAACATCTCTTCTGGACTTGTATAACGTTTTATCGCCTCGCCCCATTCCTGTCCAACCTGCTCCAGTCTCTCCGGACGCATATCGGCTACAGCCGTTAACTCAGCACCTTTCACTGCTCCTTGAATTAAATACTTTGCATGTATCGTGCCCATATTACCTAATCCAACAACACCAAGTCTAACCTTAGTCAATTACATACACCCTCTCCACGCCTGATTTTATGAAGGCCTATCTGAATCTATTGTAGCATGTATTGCTATGAAAGCGCTTGATCCAGATGAGCCAATTATATCGCCCATTTAACTGTGGTTGTTCTATTCCTCATTCAATCCAAGCCTCTACCATCCACCAAGTAAAAACATCTATTTTCTTCACGCCAAAAAGAGCCCTAGAATCCACTTTATGAAACAGTGGATTCTAAGGCTCTTCAATTGTTTGGTTGGCTATTTCAAAAGCCCTTTCCGATACATAATCGTCAACAGCCGGTAAAAGTCACGAGATGCTCCGTCAGCAGGAGACTCCAGAACACCCGCTTTTATCCCTGCTTCTACAGCTGATTGCGCCCATGGAGGAGTTTTCATGCTGTTTTGCGCCTCTAACTCAGCTATTCGTTTCGTTAACGCATCGAATTGCGTTTTTTCCGCTGGCGTCATCGGTTCATCCTCCTCTTTACCATTAATGATTTCTTCATTAAGTTGGATCTTGCGAAGAAACAGCTCCCAGCTTCCTGGGTTTGCTCTGAACGTATGCGGACAGTTTTTCCCGCTCCAATGGTTATGCTGCACAACAGCAGACAGCGGCAATCTAAGCTTCTTCAACAAATTTCTGACTAGTTCGGCAGCATGTTCCTCAGCCTTTGCCCGGTCACCATCCACATTCTCACAAATTTCAATACCTATTGAAGTGAGATTGCCCGCACCTTTACTTCCGTCTCCCGCATGCCAACCGTGCTCGTTAAGCGGCAAATGCTGCACGACGCGGCTGTCATCTACTGTGAAATGCCAAGACACGGGCAGTGCGGCTGCCGCACTGCTCTTCAAATACCTTGCATGTGAGAGTGCATTCGCCCCTTTGCCTTGGTTCGCTGTATCATGAATCGTAATAAATTTCGGTCCATTAATAGGTCGACCTGAACGGTTATTTTTCCCTAACGGTATGAAATCCTGAATCGGCTCAGCCATAGCATCACTTCCTTTCTATATGGTAGTGCGTTGATCTCATGAATGGTTTGTACACCTGCCTCTTTGCACAAAAAAAGACAGCTGTCCTAGAGGAATCAACCTCGCAGACAGCTGCTTTTAAATGATTATTTACCTAACAGTATTTTGGCATATGGTGAATCGATCGGCAGCATAATGACAGGTTCATTCTGAAGCGTCGTCACATAGCTTTCCAATGTCCGATAGAAGCTATAGAACTCAGGGTCCTTGCCGTAAGCTTCATTATAGATTTTAGCTGCGCTCTGCTCGCCTTCAGCAACGATCTTCTTCGCATCAGCCTCCGCTTGAGCCATTAGCTCAATCGCTGTACGATCTGCCTTTGAAGTGATTTTACGAGATTCCTCATCCCCTTCAGACAAATAACGGGCTGCAATAGACTGACGATCTGAGATCATCCGGGTATACACGCTCTGTTTATTGCTCTCTGGGAAGTCAGTCCGTTTAATTCTCACATCAATAATTTCAATCCCATAATCATCCTTTTCTAATGCACTCGCAACATCCTGTGTGATCTCGTCGTTAATATTGCCTCTAACGGTATTCTCACTAATGATATTATCGAAATTAATTTCAGCCAGCTTACGGCGTACCGAATTGTATACCGCCTCATCAATCCGTTGAATACCTACACTTACTGATTTGACTTGTTTATTGAATTGCGTCGCATCTTTAATCCGCCATACCGTGTAATTGTCAACAACAATCGACTTTTTATCCAAGGTCAGCATCGTCGTCGGGTTGCTTTCATAAGTCATCTGATATTTGGGAAGCATGACGACATTCTCAATGAAAGGTATTTTGAACTTTAATCCCGGCGTGCTAACTACTCTGACTGCTTCACCGAATTTCAGCACAACCTTATATTGTCCTTCCTTAACCATATACATCGAGCCTGATCCTAAAATAATAATCAACACAAGCGTTAATAAGCTTATCCAATACTTCCTCTTCAATTCGCCGCACCTCCACTCGGAGTCGCTTTATTGCGCAATAGCTCATTCAAAGGCAAATAGCTGACTGTGTCACTGCTTGAGCTGGAGATGAAGATTTGAGCATTTGGCAATATTTTCTCCAAAGTCTCTAAGACTAGTCGACTTTCTGTAACCTCACGATTATTTTTGAACTCATTATAAATCGCATTGAACTTTGCTACATCGCCTTCTGCGTTTAAGACCCGAGACTTCTTCTCGGCTTCTGCATTCTCGAGCAGCGCTTGCGCTTCACCGCGAGCCTTCGGTATCCGATCATTCTCATATTTTGCCGCATTATTAATTTTCGTATTTTTTTCCTCGCGTGCGTTCGTGACAGCACGGAATGCTTCTTCAACCTCGCCGCTCGGAGGTTCAATATCTTGGAATTTAACCGCGAGAATTTGAATGCCTGTATTGTATTTACTTTGAAGCTCTACTAGCCGCTCCCTTACCTTTTCTTGAATAACCGTTTTTCCGTCTGTAATGGCGTAATCCAGTTTCTCTGAGCCGATAACGGAACGAATTGAAGTTGCAGATGCATTGCGTAAAAACACTTCAGGATTATCGATATTATATAAGTATTGTTCAATATTGCTTATTTTCCATTGGACCACCGCATCAGCGGATACAATATTTTCGTCACCCGTAATCATTAACGCTTCCTCATCAATGGGAGTGACCTGATCACCATTTTGACGGTAACCGATTGTAATACTTTGAATTAATTCCGCGGGAACGGTAACGACCTCTTGAATAGGATAAGGCCACTTGAAATGCAATCCTGCTGAAGTCTCCCCCGTATATTTGCCGAAAGTAAGAATGGCTGCCCTCTCTTGCTCTTGCACCGTGTAGAACGATGAGAATCCGATGATGCCTACTAAGACTACCGCCACGATTCCAATAATCGTTTTTATGACTGTTTTAGGCTGCATGGGAACGGGGTTACGCGGGTTTTTGTTAGCATCCACATTAGGTTCCATATCACTCAATCCTATCTCTCCCTCCATAATTTGGATTCATTGAAGGGTAATACGTAAAATTTGGTCAAAGGTCACCGTTTTTTCGAAATATAGGGCAATTATCCATCACTTAACCTGAAGCTGTGCGGTCCACTACTTCAGATTGGCTTTCAGCTGAACTTCTTGCAATTAAGACAATGGCAATCAAGATAAACAAGACGCCTAACAAATGAACCCATGTAACCTCTTCTCCCAAAATAATAAAGGATAGAAAAATCGAGCTAATAGGTATCATGCTAGTTAGTACTCCTGCTGTACTGGCTGGCACTTTCGATAACCCTTGATACATGAATAAAAAGGCGATAACCGTTACAAAAATTCCGAAATACAAAATGTTTACCCAATCCATTGCGGTTACAGCTGAGAAATCAAAACGGGTTGCTTCGTAAATAGACATAGGCAAAAACAGCAGAAGTCCGAATATACTCATCATCGTTGATATGGCAAGTGGTGTTACCCTATCTGTAACCGATTTCCCTATTGTAATAAATAAGGTTTCACAAATGACGGCCCCAACGATCAACAGGTTGCCTAACATCGAGCTATTGCTTCCAGCTACGCCGCCAACCAAATTAATGAATAATACGCCTAACACAGCAAGAAAAATTCCAAGTCCCTTATTAAGGCTCAGTTTCTCTCGCAAAAACAAAAATGCAACCAACCCTACTACTGCTGGAATTATGCTCGTAATAATCCCGGCTTCGATAGCCGTAGTCAATTTTAATCCATTAAGCATAAACACATTAAATAAGAACACTCCTGTCAATGCTTGAAGAAACAGCAACAGTAAATCTTTTGGTCGTATTCTAGGAAACCGTTGTCCTTGTCGTAGTAAAAGCGGAAGCAGGATCAATGTTGAGATAACAAATCGCAGCTCTGAAGCCAAATAAATAGGAAAACTAGCTATCACAAGTTTACCGACAACTACGGAGCTGCCTACAATAGCCATAGCCAAAGCAATCTTTATATACGCGATAAAAGTTTGACTCAATTTCATTACCTTCCTTTTCCTAAGCTATCAACCTTAATTTACCACAATTTGAGTGCTAATGTTTGGTTATTAGTAGACGCAGTAAAGGCTGCCGCGTAGTAGAATACGTCGACAGCCTCCTATGTATTGTTTTATTTGATATCCTTATTTATCATTTGACCAAGGCGATACATACTTCTCCGCTCTTTGGATCGCTGCTTTATTCTTCATTAAGCCAAATAGACGCCTCTTCCCTTTCTGCTCCTGCTTTTCTTCCAGCATCTGTCTTACTCCAAAGAGTAGAAGCTTGGAGCGCAAATCATCTTTGTGGCTAATCTTGCGCATTTCCTCAAAAAAATCCTTATCCAATATGATCATCTCCGTGAATATCTAGTTGCGGTTACCTTTAATTGACCTCAGTTAAGAAAGTGGAACTCTATTATCTTATTAGTCTTAACCGGTGTCCACTTTTATTATTTTAAGGGAGATTACTCACCAAAAACTATCATTGTCTAATTTAAGAACAAAAAAAAGAGACAATCGCTATTGTACACGATTGTCTCTTCTCAAGCTATAGTTACTTATTAGAAGCCTACAGCTGCTTTTTCAGCATTAGCGACACCTTGAGCAATAATAGCTTCTGCTTGATCAGGCATTTGGTTATGTCCTTCAACAATAATATCCTCGAATTGAGTAACACCGAAGAAGCTCATAATGTTTTTAATATACGTGTGGGACATTTCTGCACTTGCAGCAGGACCTTCGGAGTAAATGCCGCCTCTTGCATTCAGTAGGGCTACTTTTTTGTCTGGAATAAGGCCGACTGGACCTTGCTCTGTATATTTAAATGTTTTGCCAGCTTGGTAAATGTAGTCGATGTAAGTGTGAAGTACAGCTGGAATCGTTAGGTTCCACAGCGGGAAGCCGAATACGACTTTATCAGCAGCAAGGAACTGATCGATATATTTGCCGGATACTGCAACAGCAGCTTGCTCTTCAGGAGTAAGATCGTAGCCGCGTGCAGCTTTGAAGTTACCATTAATCATGTCTGCGTTCATGTAAGGAAGTTCTTCTTTGAACAAATCAAGCTCAACAACCGTATCCTCTGGGTGGCTCTTCTTATAGCTATCCAAAAACGCTTGATACAATTTAACGCTGACAGCTTGTTCAATTCCACGGTCATTTGCTTTTACAAATAGTACAGTACTCATTATTAGTTTCCCTCCAACTAGTTTCTTTATCTATTTTCCAATCCTTGTAACCAACTAACTTTTTGTAACTATCTTCAGTTTATATTGTTTGATATCGACACACATCGGTAATTAGACCGAAAAAAGACATAAAAAAAACGCCTAGGACGCAGGACTAGTCTTACGTCTTAAGGCGTAGGCCTTATTAATCACTGTTCTAACCATTAAAAATTTGAATGGCAAACAAAGCAGCTTGCGTACGATCGGTGAAATTCAGTTTGCTCAAAATGCTGCTCACATGCGTCTTTACCGTCTTTTCTGCAACGACAAGCGTCTGTGCAATCTCTTTGTTGCTCAATCCCTTTGTTAGAAGCTGCAGCACCTCTATTTCCCTTGGAGTAAGGGACTCAATCGCTTCCTGTCTCGGCGCTTCCTTATCCGTAATCTGCTTCGGTGCAAGCTGTGTTAATAATGCACTAGAAATATCAGGATGAAGCTGAATATTCCCCTTATAGGCACTGCGAATCGCCTCTGCCAGTTGATCAGGTTCAACATCCTTCAGCATATAACCAATTGCTCCCGTTTGCAGCGCGGGGATTATGTGAGCACGATCGGAATAACTGGTAAGCACCAGTACTTTAATATGCGGATGCTGTTCGGCGATTAATGCACTCGCCTCGATACCATCCATTACCGGCATATTCAAATCCATCAGCACAATATCCGGCTGCAGCTCCGCCGCCTTCTCAACCGCTTCTTCCCCGTTTTGAGCTTCGCCAACCAATTCGAAATCGGATTGCATATTAAGAAAAAAGGAAATGCCCTTCAATACTATTTGATGATCATCTACAAGTAATATTTTTATCGCCACAGCTATTCCTCTTCCTCTGTGCATATTTCCTCTACGGTTGTAATCGGGATTACCGCTTTAACAATCGTTGGCTGCCCTTTGCCGTATGTAATGGATAATTCACCGCCAAGCGTTTCTGCACGCTCCCGCATCGATATCATCCCCATCGTCAGCCTGCCCTTTTTCTTATCTGTAGAAAAGGTATGCCCTTTATCCATCACTTCAAGACTTGCATACGTATCCGACTTCACTAAGCGAATATAGGCATCATTGGTGCCTGCATGCTTACGCACATTATTTAATGCCTCCTGCCCAATTCGCCACAAGGCTTCTTCAATCGAGCGCGGCAATTCCTTTACTCCCTCTGCTTGATCAATGATATTCAGATCCATCCCTTGCCCATATTGCTTCAGTGCAGGCAATAGACCATTTTCGAGCCCTGCGGGATGCAGTTGCCAGATCAGTCCCCGCATTTCCTTCAAGGCCTCTTGCGCCAATTGTCTAATTTCTTGAAGAGAATGCTGAACGATCGGTTCCTTCTCTCCGAGTACTGTTTCTGCTCCTTTGGCTAGAAAGGACAACGAGAACATCTTCTGGATAACCGAATCATGCAAATCACGAGCCATCCGATTTCTTTCCTCCATGCGGGCAAGCTCACGTCTTTGCTCATATACTCGTAAATTTTCAATACTTAACGTAAAATGATCACCGAGCGAATACATAAAGTCTTCATGATACTCGTCAAAATACTTGTTAACCGGACTGCTGATAAACAAGACTCCAATTGGACGGTTTCGAATCCGAAGGGGTATAGCGGCAGCAGATGCATAAGAATCGATGCCAATTGAAGACAGTGAAACACAAGGATCTTGCCCATTATGAGATTCGATAACAAGACGATTATCGCGAAACGCCGTGCTTACCGGACCACACTGATCTATAGTGAGTGATAACCACTCTTTCTTTACCTTATTGCCTGAATATTGCGCTCGCAGTGATAATTCCTGTTGATCATATATAAATAACGAGACATGCGGCCAATTGAATGTATCCCCAATATCTTTAACCGCTTTGAGCGGCAATTGATTGACATCTTGAATCGCGTTCATACGTTGAATCACATCGCCAAGCTTTGCATAGAGAACAGCATTCTGTTCCTGCGCCTGGTATAGGCGAATACGCTTGATTGACGTTCCAATCTGGAAAGCCACTGCCTGAAGCAATGCTAGTTCTTCTTCGGTAAAATGGTCCTTACCAGCCTGCGCAACGTTCAGCAATCCGAAGCGATCTCTACCTGCTATTAGCGGAACTGTCGCATGATGCGATATCCCTTCCGTATCACCGATCTGATGAGTTACGGCATATGTAATTCGTCGACATTCGATAATATTAACCGCATGCTCCAGCTTATTGAGCCGATACTGCTCCACGCACCAGCAATTCTCGCCGCGCATCAGATCATAATTACCCTCTTTGAGCGCTGTGGGCAGATTATGGGAAGCTTCACAATGAGAGCCCGGGGAATCATCCAGCAGAAATATCCACCCTGTTGAGAACCCTGTTACTTGAAGCAGCTTAACGAGCACATCATTCAGCATTTGATTCATATCATTGGTCGTATTGAGCATCTCTGCTATTTCCTTCAACGCAATAAGCTCATTCGCACGTATTTCCCGAGTCATCGTTATCCCTTCCTTCTGAATTTCCATTATACACGTAGTAAGATTTAGAAGAAACTGGCCTTTTCCCGCTATCAAGATGATACTAATTATTAACCTTGGCAAGCTGAAAGCGCAAAAAAAGCCGCCGATAACCGGCAGCCGATAACTTCTAATAAATAAAATTATTCAATAATTTCTAATTTATAAACATTATCTAATTTATCAGTGGAGCTCAATCTTTTTTTCAAAGGCACTTTAACATCTCTTGCAAGCTCTTTGAAGAATGTTTCTACATCGCATTTTGCATTTTCTACTGTAAGCGTCATTGTTCCTTTTTCAACAATGTTCTGGTTTCCTTCTTCAGGAACCGTAATCTCGATTGTATATTTCTTCATCAATGTGTTGCTGTAACGAGAAAATATTTCAATCAATTCTTCATCATTGAAGTTTTGAATGGCTGCTTGTCCTTTATTCGTAAAATTTAGATTAATTCTCATGTTTATATCCCCTTTTCTATGAAACCAATTATTATCGTGCAATGAGCAATCTCGCTGATCTTATGGTTTTACGAAGAAAAGGCTAAGATCACATTATAACTAGTTTTCACTAGGCCTCATTAAAAAATCCACTCCCTAATCAGAATGTTCTGAATAAAAAGCGGCTGAATTGTTAGGTTATGGTGCAGCCATTAAGGTTTACTGTTCTTATTGTTTTTTATATTTTTTCAAAACATTCAACCTTTTATACATTGAGTCCCCAATCCGTCTCAGATATCCTATTGTATAATACATACAACAAGCGTGTCTTATTATATTATAAACTATTCTAGCCTAGAATGATACTACGATGTCACAAAGTGTTTCGAATTGACTTATAAATATATTTATCACACTAGATGCCGAAGGGATTTCGATTCATGTTCCTAAAACAAAAAAAACCCTTATCATTAAGGATTCCAATAATTAAGTATGGTGCGGTAGACAGGATTTGAACCTGCACGTCCATTGGACACTACCCCCTCAAGATAGCGTGTCTGCCGTTCCACCACTACCGCACATAAAGGGCAATCTTATAATCAAATGGTGAGCCATGTAGGATTCGAACCTACGACACCCTGATTAAAAGTCAGGTGCTCTACCAACTGAGCTAATGGCTCTCATGATTGCAAAACGAACTCTAGAGAGCTGCTTCACTTACATTAAGGAAATTGGTGACCCGTAGGGGATTCGAACCCCTGTTACCTCCGTGAAAGGGAGGTGTCTTAACCCCTTGACCAACGGGCCGAAACATGACTTGCTTTGCCGTAAAAAAAAGACCTGGTATTGAACGGCCTTCCGTTACAATAATATGGCGGAGAGAGAGGGATTCGAACCCTCGCACCGCTTGCGCAGTCTAACCCCTTAGCAGAGGGTCCCCTTGAACCACTTGGGTATCTCCCCACATTGGCTCCCCGAACAGGACTCGAACCTGTGACAACTCGATTAACAGTCGAGTGCTCTACCAACTGAGCTATCAGGGAATATGGTGCTAATTTATTCATTTCGTCGTCCGGTTTGAATCAGTTGTGAATCAGCGGCGACAGGTAATAATATATCACGGCTGATTCTCTAGGTCAAGCGTTTTTAAAAATAATTTTCCGCGACATTTTCCACACGCATATTTAGCAGGATCTATCTTCCTTCTGCGCAAGTATTCTGTACCGCAATTACGGCATACAAGCTTGTACCGAAATGGCGCAGGCCTGCGGCTCTGACGCTCCGGAAGCGACTGGCAGTAACGAGATCCGCCTACATGGGCGAGCAGCCTCTTGAAGTCCTGATCGCGGTGCTGATAGCCCCTCTTCATTATATGGAGATGATAATGACATAGCTCATGCTTAATAATCTTCTCCGTTTCTTCTGCTCCGAAGTTCTCCAATTGATGAGGACTAATTTCAATATTATGCGATTTGGTAAAATAACGCCCTCCCGTCGCCTTCAGTCTTCGGTTGAACGTTGCTTTATGCAGGAATGGACGGTTAAACCATTCCATCGATACTCGCTCCACCCACTTCTGGAGCGCTTCATCATCCATCATTAAGTTCATCGTTTATTCTCCCCCACTACTTGAATTTTAAAGTCATCATAGGCTACACTGTCAAGTAGTATTGTATAATTAATTGAATGGCGATTATCGCGCATGTCGCGCAATGGATCGATCCGAGGGGAGCTTAACCGTCTTATGCCAACTATGCGCTATGTACTTATGAGAAATAATGACATCATCTCTTTTGTGGAAATGCCCGATTCTCATGCTTATCAATTAAGCGCGCTTAATTTGCGCCTACATAAAGAAATCGATAAGCTTACTGCTGATTACGTACCTCAACTGCCTTATGCCGTTGCAGAATGCGATAATGTAGAGCTGCATGATAACAACATCGCTATCGTGTCTGGTCTAGATTACATTAATGAGTTGGAACGTGATTTCGCAGCTATTAAGGAATCCGCTTACCCGCTCATCGCATTGCTTACAGAAATCCGTGCCTTACAGGCACAGCTCGAACAGTGGTATGAAGAAGAAATGGTCGAATAACTAGGACTTGCACGGACAATCGCCTCTCTCCATATGGTATTAATACACCATGTATGGCCGGAAGGGAGGCAGATACGCATGCCGCAATGGCTCTGCAACCAAATGATGAGTGCATTCCAGAAGAAGGATCGCAGGCAAATTAAGCTGCTTAATGAATGTTGGTATTTCTACCGTAACAGACAAGGTCCGAAGGATCAGGAGAACAGCTCTGAAATAACGACTCTACACTAATACTTATAAAGAAGTTCCGAAAGTCATTTCCGGAAGCTTCAGTCCCCGCTATGAGGTAAAAAAAGCAATCTTCTGCTCCACTTTTATAGTGGTATTGAAGATTGCTTTTTGTATTTCATGATATTGACTACTTGGGTTTACGTTTTGGCACAGCCCCTTATAGAGATATCCAGCGCATAATTTGTACGAGGACTGAGGTTCCGCTATTTGTCCGATTTTAGTCTTTTGCGTGTTTAGGCGGACAGGAGATCCGTTATTACCTATTAATCGAGTGAATACGGGACTTTTATGAGGAATAAAGGATTCTCTGTCCGCATGGATCAACCTATATAGCTAATTCCTACAAATAACGGATTCTCTGTCCGCCAGATTGTTCGATTGACTAAGATAAGTAGCTGCCACAACTCACTCAGTCTCACTTTCATGATCAAGATTTTCTTGTAACGACTTCGTGCAATCCCCCATTGTGGGAGATCGTTCCCAATATTTTTTAGTCGAAGTGAGCTATTCCTTCTGCGAGCTTCATGTTGTCGAGACAGCCCCTACTTTGACAATTACATTTTATTAAAGAAAGTTATTTGTTCAACAGGAAGGCGTGGACTCTTACGTCCTGGTTTTGCCGGTTTGCCAATTGGCAGGACAAGCAACGGTAAATAGCGTTCTGGCATATTGAAGAAGGCTTTTAGCTTATCACGGTCGAAGCCGCCCATCGGAACGGAATCAAAGCCCTTTTGCTTCGCTACCAGCATGATTTGCATAGATACTAGACCTGCATCAAAAACAATAATCTCACGAAGACGTTGCTCTGGGATTGAAGTATACAAATTAACGTAATTCGCTGTAAAACGATCCGCAATCTCTCTCGTCATGAAGCCCGTTTCTACAGCTTGATCATTAATTTGTTCAGTTAACTCATACATTTGCAGATCGCCTAATACTACGATTAATGCAGAAGCATCAACAACCTGCTGTTGGTTATTAGCGATCGGCAATAATTGCTGCTTTATCTCTGGATCTGTCACAACAAGGAAACGCCATGATTGTGAGTTCGAAGAAGATGGCGCCAACGTTGCTGCTTCAAGTATTTCTTTGATTTCCTCTTCAGTGATCTTAACTGAACTATCATAATGGCGGACAGAATGGCGTTCGTTCAGTATCGTATAGAAGTCGTTTGTAAGCTGATTTTGTGTGGATGCTGTCATTATTAATTCCCTCCCAGGATGGTTCGGATTAACTGTGCATTATCTTGCCCAGTTATGAGTAAAAAAATTATTCGATACAACAAGAAAATATTTACTGTGATAAATTATTCACAGTTTAGTGCGTCAGTAACTGTAACTAATTTAACAACAGTATAAATCGTGAACAGATCGATGTCAATCTCCATTTTTCTATCTTTGACAGCAGCTTGTTGTCATTGCAACTGCTGCTTTATAGGTAAGTTGAAGATTGCTTCGCCGAACAATAGCGATCAGCTAATTGCGCAATCGTTACCTGTCTCAGCACTTCGATTGTTTTTTGTTCAACCTCATCCGTAATCTCCATGAACGCTTGCTTCATTTCTTGACCGAACTCATGGGCTCCAGTTGTATCCAACATACCGTTACATAGAGGTTGACCCACGCGCAGAGCCAAATAAACATCTGCGAGCGTAAGAGTCTCAGGAGCTATTTTCAACCGATAACCGCCATCACGGCCTTCCCTCGTCTCAAGAATTTGCTCTCGCGCAAGCTTGGCGAGCACACGCCGTAGCATCGTTGCTTCTGATTTCAAATAATGAGCAATTTCTGCACTTGAACAGGCGTTGGACTTGTGTGACAACATAACAAGCGCCTGTAAGGACAATCCAAACCATTTATGATTAGGAGAACTGCTACACTTTTCGGGTTGCATGATCATCACGCTCCTTCACTGTCAGGTAACTACTATTTTATCATAAAGGGCTTGCCTTTTCACAGGCAAGCCCCAATATTGTTTATTAACTCTGCTTGCGCATCGTCAAACCTACGCGTCCTTTTTTCGTATCAACGTTTAACACCCAGACTGTGACCGTATCGCCTACAGAAACAACATCCATAGGATGTTTGACGAATTTATCACTCATTTGAGAGATATGAACGAGTCCATCATTTTTAATTCCGATATCAATAAACGCACCAAAGTCGATAACGTTGCGAACCGTTCCTTGAAGCTCCATACCCGGCGTCAAATCTTCAAGATTAAGCACATCCGTATGGAAAATCGGCTTCGGAAGCTCCTCGCGCGGATCGCGACCAGGTCTTAGCAGACTGTCGATAATATCCTTCAGCGTCGGTACACCAACGCCAAGCGTCGGCGCCAAGACTTCTGGATCAATGGCAGTAAGCTTCTCTTTAAGCTGGTCGGTGCCTAACTGATTCAGCTTTACTCCAAGCTCGGCAAACAGCTTGTCTACCACTGCATAGGACTCAGGATGAATAGGCGTCTGATCAAGCGGATTCGTTGCCTCCGCAATACGGAGGAAGCCGATACATTGTTCATACGATTTCGCTCCAAGCCGCGGCACCTTTTGCAATTGTCCGCGCTTGACGAAGCGGCCATTCTCTTCCCGATATTTGACAATATTACGCGCAATCGTCGTATTGATGCCGGCAACATAGGAAAGTAGTGACGCCGACGCTGTATTCACATCTACACCAACATGGTTTACCGCAGATTCCACTACACCGCCCAAGCTCTCATCAAGTCGCTTCTGGCTGACATCATGCTGATACTGACCAACACCAATTGCCTTCGGCTCGATCTTCACTAGCTCGGCAAGCGGATCCTGCAATCTCCGTGCGATGGATACCGCACTGCGCTCCGCTACATCCAGCGTTGGGAATTCTTCTGCAGCCAGCTTAGAGGCAGAATAGACGCTTGCTCCCGCTTCGCTAACGATAATATATTTCAGCTCTGCTCCCGCTTCTGCTTTGCGCTTCCCAATCAGCGTTGCAATGAACTGTTCCGTTTCCCTTGAAGCTGTTCCATTGCCAATAACGATAAGCTCGACTCCATACTTATCAATGAGGCCGTTAATCAGTTGTTCTGCTTCCACTACTTTGTTATGCGGTGCCGTCGGATAGGAAACGGCTACTTCAAGCAGCTTGCCTGTATCATCAATGACAGCCAGCTTGCAGCCTGTCCGGAATGCCGGATCGACTCCGAGCACGATATTGCCTCGAACAGGCGGTTGAAGCAGCAAGTTGCGAAGATTTTCCGAGAAGATCGAAATGGCATGTTCTTCGGCTTTTTCCGTTAACTCGTTTCGTACCTCACGCTCGATCGATGGTGAGATTAGGCGTTTATAGGCATCCTCGATAACCGCCACTAATACATCACGTATAGCGATGGCAGTATGGTTGCGTAATATTTTACGTTGAATATGATCATGAATACGATCTGCTTGAATGTCGAAGGAAACTCGCAGGATATCCTCCCTTTCCCCGCGGTTTATCGCTAGTACGCGATGCGGCGGAAGCTTCCGGACCGGCTCTTGGTAGCTATAATACATCTCATATACCGATTCAACGGAAGTATTCTTCGCTTCCGTACGCAGCAGAGCTTGATCGAAAGAATGCTTGCGAACCCAAGCGCGGATTGCCGCATCATCGGCTATATTTTCAGCTAAAATATCCATTGCACCTTGGATCGCTTCTTCAGCAGTTGCAACGCCTTTATCGGCATCGATATAGGCTGCTGCTTGGGTTAGCGGCTCGCCCTGACGCGGCTGCGACCAAAGCCACTCAGCCAGCGGTTCAAGACCGCGTTCTTTGGCCACGCTCGCACGTGTCTTTCTTTTTTGCCGATAAGGCCGGTACAGATCTTCTATTTCCTGAAGCTTAATTGAAGCCTCGATAGAAACACGCAGCTCCTCCGTCAGCTTGCCCTGCTCATCGATAAGTCTTATTACCTCACGCTTGCGATCCTCAAGATTCCGCATATATTGCAGTCGTTCCTCGATCGAACGCAGATCATTCTCGTCCAGTTCACCCGTCATTTCCTTCCGGTAGCGAGCGATAAAAGGAATGGTGTTCCCTTCATCCAGCAAGGCAACAGCCGCTTTTACTTTAGTTAATGGAATCGCTAGCTGCGAAGCCATCCCGTTCATAATACGCTCGGTTTCAGCCTTAATTTGCTCCGGCGTCCTTACTGCCTTGCCTGTTGTTCCTTCTTGTCCTTCTTCGGTCTGCTTTGTCGTTGTTCCTGTCAAACGCCATGCACCGTCCTTTATTCTTTCAATTATGGTAATGGAATGGTTGTATTAACTCTCATATATTGTCGCAGATTTGCGTGTATATTTCCATATTTAGCGTTGTGCCTGCTCGGATCTATATATGGGGAGCATAAAAAGCTGGTCTAAACCTTACAGCAGGAGTTGGAGTAAGGTAAGAATGCTATGCTTGTTCTAGAGGAAAGAGAGAAAACGATTAGAGGTGCTGGAATGGGAGTAAACAAGACCTTGAAAGGGTCTTACGAAGCAGAATTGTGACTGGTGCGTGTGAAAAATGAGTGATAGAGCAGTGAAAGTAACGGATAAGACCTTTGAAGGCACTAAACTGTGATCTCTTGGTTCCGTGGAGAATGATTAAGACCCTTCAGGGGTCTTAGTAACATAGAGTGTAGTGTGGCTGTGAACGGCGACATCGATTATGCTGGTCTTATTTTATGAAACGAGGGACGAAGCTACTGGCAGGACGGTAGAGGGGGCGAAATGGATGTGCACCGCGATGGGCTCTCCAGCTGCTTCTAACGAATAGAATTCCGTTTGGAGCCGGTCAACAACTTGCTTACGATCAGCGGCCAAAGAAGTAAGACAAGACCGCCACCCCCTTGGCTAATGCCAACAGGCTGACGGTCTTGTCCGAACTACTACCTCGTATAAGGATTATTCGATTTCTCGAAGCCAATAGTCGTCTTCGGCCCATGCCCGGAGTACACAGTTACTTCGTCAGGTAATTTATATAGCTTGGTCTGAATCGAATCATAGAGATCACGTTCGCGACCGCCTGGGAGATCTGTGCGCCCAACCGACATTTTAAACAGCACATCGCCGGAGAACAGGTCATTGCCATGCAGGAAGCTAACGCTGCCTGGTGAATGCCCTGGCGTATGCATAACACGGAACGATTCGCCAATGAAATTCAAGGTCTGACCTTCGTCTAACGCATATTCCGCTGGTCCAGTTATGAGTGGCGGAGTGACGTCCTCCCAACGCGTCGAACCATTCTTCTTGGGATCAGTCAGCCAATCTGCCTCCAAATCATGAATATAAACCGGACAGCCTTTTGCCGTACGTACCTCTTCCACGCCGCCCATATGATCGAAGTGAGCATGAGTAAGCAGGATCGCTTCAATATTCACGTTCGCGATACGTTCGAGCAACCGCTTAGGCTGCATGCCAGGATCAATAATGATTCCCCGCTCCGCACCAGTCTCTTCATCTTTCACCGTCAATAAATAGCAATTCGTTTGTATTGGGCCTAATGTGAAACTTTCTATCCGCATCTCTCATGTACTCCCATCATTAGCACGATTCTATTAATGTCCGTAGTTCTTTAATAATAATAGCTTGATATCCGGTTCCTTCTCCATAACGGCGACCAATCTCTTGACGCGTCACAGCCATATTAGCTTGATAATCTGCTGCTTCACGATCTGGATTAGCCTGTTTGAATGCAATCATCGCTTCCTGTACATGTTGTGGACGAGGTCCCCATAAACCAAGTACCTCACCGTCTGCATTTGCAATAATAACGACAGGAACAGAGCGTCCGCCCATCGTTAGAAATTGATCCATTGTATCTAAGTGGTCTTCCATAATAAGCACTTCCGTTGGGATACCGCTGACTTCCAATGCACGGAATACGACTGGAATGTTGCGAGCTACGTCACCGCACCAATCCGCCATCAAGATTTGAACACGCAAATCATTGCGACTGTTCAGCGATTCGAAAAATTCGCGATCGCTTTCGTCCGCCCATACATATGTATCATACCAATTGGTGAACGTATCTTTATTCTTTTGCATGCCCTCCATGAACTGTTGCGGGCTTATTCCCTTGTTAAATGTGTGAGCTACATTCTTACTCATATTCAATTCCTCCTCATCCAAATATAAAAGCATATCTATCTTTCATTATACCGATTTGCCGCGGGAACGCATAATTTTGAATACAACGTACACAATGAGCAACGCCAATGCGATTAAAATAGCGGGTTGAACGTAAGCAGCCGCTTCTTCGTCAATGGTCTCCCACTGCTCTCCGAGCTTCATCCCCAAGTAGACAAACAGCAGCGACCAAGGAATCGAAGCGAGTGCTGTCAGTAAGGTGAATAAGCCGAATGGCATTTTGGCCATCCCCGCTGGAATGGATATCACCTGTCTCATAACCGGAACGAATCGTGCTGTAAATACAATACCCGCTCCGTATTTATTGAACCATTGCTCGGATAGGTCAACATGTTTTGGTTTTATTTTAATATACTTGCCATACTTCTCCACCAAAGGACGTCCGCCGTATCTGCCAAACGCATATAAAATCCAGTTCTGTCCCACCGCTCCCAACACTCCGAATATAACTGCTCCTATGTAGACTATCTCGCCTTTGGATACTAAATATCCCCCGTAACCGAGTACGATCTCACTTGGAATAACCTCAATCAATAGTCCAATTAAAATACCGAAATAACCTAAACCTTCGATCCATAATAATAACTGATGTACGATATTCGAAACCCAATCCATCACCTTACTCGTCCACCTTTCTTACCTAGCTATTCGCTTTCCTATTTTCTTGCAGATCATATGGACAACTACAATGACAACTTATGCTTTAAGTCATTTGTAGACAAGCCTAAGCATAGACTAGCCTTAAATAAATTTCAAACCTAAAAAATGAGGTGAAGCGGCATGTCCAAAGTATTTATTATTAATAAAAAGCAAGTACAGCTCTTCGTGTTCGTCGCTCTAGTTATTCTGTTAGCAGCCGTCTACTTAAGCTGGGATCGAGCGCGTCAGGCAAATGGTCAGCCTTCAGAACCACGAGTCATTCAACTTGTAACCGGCGAATTCGATACAGATACCGCAGATGGGAAAGAGCTTGAAGTGTATCGCTGGGATCCAGGATCTATCTATGTACAAAAAGGCGAGCCCATCGAGCTTCGAATATTAGGTGTGAATGGCAATAGCCATCCTTTCGTCATTGAAGGACTTGGTGTGAAGGGCGAGGTGAAAAAGGGCGAAACAACCGTCGTTCGCTTCACTGCGGATCGCGCAGGTACTTATCCGATTATATGCTTGACCCATACTGATATGCGTCATAGTGGACCGATGGTTGGTTATATCTTCGTCCACTAAGTAAAGAGGGTTAAAGCTTGCAGCAATTGAAGTGACCTTCCCCTATCCATACGCATATATGGAATAGAGAGGAGTCGGTATATCATGAAGCCAACTTACCAAAAGCATGCCTCCAGCTTGCCGACCGCACGTAAAATTCGCCGTGCCTGCAGCAATGAGCTCTACCGCACCGTAAAACGGTTAAAGCTGTGGGTACCAGTTGAGAAAATGAATCAAGCCGAAACCATATATTTCAAAAAAGTGATTTTGGCTTTGCCTTACATCGCCGAGCATGAGAATAATCGCAAGATCTTGTCAGACTGGTGGGACGAGAACGTCAGCGCAGAGATCGCTGAGTTATGGGAGGTCGACATTGGCCGACTACGACAAGCGTTTCGTGAATCTTTTGGCGGAAATTAAGGACTACGAAACTAAGGAATAGTTGAGTTCTATAGTTCTTGCAATAAAAAAGCCAACCAGTATTCTCTGGATGATGAAGCAAAAAAGGGATGTCTCCCAAGCCACTGCACCTCCAATTGTTAGTTATGTCTAACAATTAGAGGTGCAGTTTCACTTTTTGGGAGCATCCCTTTTTCGCTAATTCAAATTAATGCGGATCTTCCTTAAGTCGATCCACAGACACGGTTTTGGTGTTCAACGGATTCGAGCCTATTTGGACCTTAACCATATTATTAGCAACGTCAACATGTTCAATCCAGACGGAGTCTCCTTCTAATTGAACACCGATTTTATGATCCGAATCATAAATTTGTTTCGCTCGCGATGCATCCATTTTGCTGTCTCCTCCTTTATCCTCTATGGAGCCATAACTTAGCCCATTATCCGTTATTGCAGGTCCTTATGTTCAGACACCATGGTGTCTGTTGTCGACTCTTCAATTAAACCATTCTGAGGTGAGACGTAACCGCCTCCTAGTCCTTCATTAACCATCCGGTCGATATCCATGAAATAGTCCTCTCGACCTTCATTGTGACAATCCAGGCAATCTTCATTGGATTTGCTTTTCTCATCCATCATTTGATAGTCCCTCCTCCCCAGTTAGGTATGTGCTCCAGCAAAATATGCCCGTTGGGATTTGATTTCATGCATTACGGCAATAATAGTTGTAACGATAAAGGAGAGGATGATCTAAATGCATACAGTGTGGAAAGGTGCGATTAGCTTCGGTCTCGTGCATGTTCCGGTCAAAATGTTCACGGCAACAGAAGATAAAGATATTTCGCTGCGAATGATTCATAAAACATGCGGAAGCCCGATTTCTTATGTTCGCAGATGCCCGATTTGCGATGTGGAAACCGAGTGGGATGACATTGTGAAAGGGTATGAATATGATAAGGGTCGATATGTATTGTTCGAGAAAGAAGAACTAGAGCAGATTGCCGGAGAGAAATCACGTACGATTCAAATATTGGATTTTGTCGCGTTAGAGAACATTGATCCGATTTATTTCCAAAAAACGTATTACCTTTCACCCGATCAGGCTGGAGGAAATGCCTACAATTTATTATTGCAAGCCATGTCTCAGACAGGAAAAATCGGAATTGCTAAAGTATCGATCCGTTCGAAAAGCAGTCTCGCCGCTATCCGCGTCATCGATAATTGCTTGGCAATGGAAACTATATTCTTCCCGGATGAAATACGCTCTATCTCACAAGTTCCTGGATTGCCGGATACAACTGTCGCAGCGAATGAGAAAGAACTTACAATGGCCAAGCTATTGATCGAACAATTATCTACCCCCTTTGAGCCAGAGAAATATACAGATGATTACCGTATCAATATGCTTGAGCTTATTAACAGTAAAGTAGCAGGGGAAGAATTCCAGATTGCGCCTCAGCATGAGCAAACGAATGTGATTGATTTGATGGCGGCGTTGCAAGCCAGTCTAGAAGCGGCCAAGCTTCCTCCCAAAGGAATGGGCGGTCTAGACACAGGAGCTGGCATTAAACCTGCCGCAGACAACGATGCAGCTGGCAATGAGAGCCCTCAACCGAAGCCACGCAAGCCAAGATCGACGAAGGCTAAAGAGAAAAAAGAGACGGTATCCTAATGGTTGTCCAACTGCCGATTACGCCATTCCTCCAGCCTATGGCTCCAATATCCAATGATCAGCTCCCTCAAGGAGCTGACTGGATCTATCAGCTAAAATGGGACGGTGTCCGAATATTAGCCGTCATTGGCAGTGATGGCACTGTTCAGTTGTACTCCCGCAAGCTGCTGCCCAAGAACACGGTCTATCCCGAAATTGTTCAGGCGCTTCGTCAGCAAGCTGAACAGCTAGGAGCCTGTATGTTGGACGGTGAAGTTGTCTATTGGGACGGTGAACGTCCTAATTTCCAGAAGGTGCTTCAAAGGGAGCGCAGCGGCGGAGTTGCGAGAGAGAAGCGGCATATTGCGATTGGAGCTAGTCAGGGTAAGGAACCTAAGTATGGGAAAAAGGGTAACGAAGGTAATGAGGGTCATGGTGGGCATGCCCAATCGTATTCTCATTCCCACTTATCAGATTCCCTTCCTCCTGGCCTACTCTATGTGCCTTTTGATTTGCTGTTCGACAACGATGTAGATTTACGGTCTATTCCTT
Organism: Pristimantibacillus sp.; assembly: GCA_048976605.1. Lineage (GTDB taxonomy): Bacteria > Bacillota > Bacilli > Paenibacillales > Paenibacillaceae > Pristimantibacillus. The sequence continues at coordinate 322,583 of JBHGUX010000018.1, forward strand.
ACATCGAAAGGTATAAACAGTTGCAGCAAAAGCTGCTTCCCATTCAATCGGAATGGCTCCTACTCACCGATATGTACACGGATGGGGATGCTCTATGGCAGTGGGTTGAGCAGCATCGCTGGGAAGGCATCGTCAGCAAGCGTCTTTCCAGCCCTTATAGAGAAGGCAAAAATCATCGTGACTGGTTGAAAAAGAAAACAGCATTGCTGCTTAATGTGGGCATTGTTGGCGTTAAACGACGTGATGGCCGGGCTGCCAGCCTTGTCATGGCCGATCAAGAGGGGAACTTCATAGGCAGCGTATCGCTTGGCCTCGATGAAGCGATGCGCGGAGCACTGGGTGAAATGCTGCAGCTACGCAATCCCGATGCACCGTCATGGACGATGCCTTTTGCCAAGCTGCCTGGTGAGCTAAAAGGTGAGGATGTGATTTGGCTCCCTTCTCCAATGCCTTGTCGTGTAACCGGGCTTGAACTGACCTCAGCAGGTTTGCTGCGGCATCCTAAGCTTGTTTCATTCGGTGTTGCTGCTAGTGAGGAAGGAGGTTCGCGATGACTGCTGCAAGCTCCAGTTCAACTACTCGCCGCCCAACGATCATACCCATTGAAGGTCAAGAAATTAAGGTTACGAATCCCGATAAATTGTTATGGAGTGAGCAAGGCATAACCAAGCTAATCTATATGGAAAAGCTTGTTACGCTGTCTCCTTTTTTATTGAAATATTGCAAAGGACGATACTTAACAACCATTCGCTATCCGAATGGTATTACAGGGAAATCATTTTATCAGAAAAACTGTCCTTCTCCGAGGCCGGAATATGTAAACATAGCAGTCGTTGATGATATTCAATATATACATCTGGATTCATTGCCGACGCTGCTGTGGCTCGGAAATCTAGCTTGTCTCGAGTTCCATGCCTCATTTGACCAAATAAACAATCCAGATTATCCGACGGAGTGGATACTTGATCTAGATCCATCACAAGAAGAAGAGCCTCGCATTATGGAAGCTGCTTCACTCGTTGGTCAGCTCTTACAATCACTCAACATTCACTCCGTTCCCAAAACTTCTGGAGCAACCGGTGTGCAAATTATTGTACCCTTGCAGCAGACCCATACCTTTGATCAATTGCGTAAGCTTGGACAATTCGTAGGCGACTATTTGTCGCGTGCTTATCCGCAGCTGTTTACTGTTGAGCGGTTAAAGAAGAACCGCGGTGATCTCATCTATGTCGATTACTTGCAGCATTATCGCGGCAAGACCATCTCTGCTGCTTACACACCAAGAGCCCGAATCGGCGCTCCAGTCTCAACGCCGCTCACTTGGGACGAAGTGTTCAGCCGTCGATATCGTCCCGTCGACTTTCATCTCTTAAATATCGGCGAACGCTTGCAGCAGATTGGCGATCTGCTTGATACAGTCGAACCGCAAAATTTGGAGCATGTGATGAGTTTTATTGATACTTAAATTATTGGGGGAGGCTGATTGATCAGCTCCTCCTTACAATAATGGAGACAACAGATGCGCAAAGGCTTCCTTCGCTTTCTGTTGCCTTGACCTGCTTCGAAAGGTGACTAAGTCAAGCTCGACACTATCGCGCAAATCTTGTTCAAAGTCACGGCTGAGACGATCAATCGTATGCTCATCGAATAACATCGCATTTTGCTCAAAATTGCTGTAAAAGCTTCGCATGTCCATATTCGCTGTACCGACGGATGCAAGCATTCGGTCTATCAGCATTACTTTTGCATGAATGAATCCTTTCTGATATCGGTACACCTTGACTCCCGCTTCAAGCAAAGGCTCTATGTAAGACAATGTCGCCCAGAGTACTAGCTTCGTATCCGCAATACCAGGTATGATGACTCGTACGTCTACCCCCGACATCGCAGCGGATCGCAATGCCATTAATAAGCTTTCTGACGGGATAAAATACGGAGTTGATAGGTACACTCTGGACTTCGCAGCCATGACTGATGTGAATACCATCCCTAGTATCGGTTCGCCTTTGCGATCTGGACCACTGGACACAATTAAAACTGCTTCCTCCCCTGCGAACCTTTGATCAGGCATGTATCTAGGACCAGATAGCTGCTCCTTAGCTGCAAATGCCCAATCTTTCATAAAGAGCTCCTGCAAATAATAGACAGAATCTCCTTCAAGCCTTAATTGCGTGTCACGCCAAAAACCTAGCTTCTTGTCTTTCCCAATATATTCATCCCCTATATTAATTCCCCCAACAAAGCCGACCCGACCATCTATTACAACGATTTTGCTATGATTTCTGTTATTGAGCAGCCTGTCATAAAAGGCAACACGAGGAGGTAGGAAGCAACTTGTCTGCACGCCTGCATCCCGCAGTGCTTGAACATACTGATCACTCAAATTCATGCTGCCTATTCCATCATAAATCACTCGCACTTCTATGCCTGCTCTGGCCTTATTTGTAAGCAAATCAAGGAATCTACGTCCAACACCATCATCCCGGATTGTGTAATAGTCTAGATGAATATGATGTTCTGCACTCTCCATTTCATCTAAAATGGCGTCAAAAGTATCTCGACCATTCGTAAGTACCGTCGTTCGGTTACGCAGCGTGATTCGATGATCATGATCTGCCGTCAGCAGCCGGTACAACTGTTCTTCATTCGAGAACTCCTCATTGCCAATATCCGCTGGTTCGCTTGCTAACAGAGAGCTTCTCTGTGCTTCTCGCAGGTTGCTCCTCTGAAATTGCTGGATGCTGCTGTTCTTAATTGCGTATGATCGGCCGATAAGTATAAATGCTATAAACCCAATAAAGGGGATCAACATCGAAATCAAGATCCACGCCACCAGCTTGATTGGACGAGCTCTTTCTAATAGAAGAATAGCTGCAATCTGAGCCATATAAAGAATGAGAACGATGATTAATCCAAGCAGCCATCCTGCCATTTGTACACCTCATTAATGAATCCAGACGTATTGGATAGGTTGTCCATTATTACCGGATTTGTATACAAAAACGACCTCATCATCCTGGGATAGAATGATGAGGTCGTCTATGTTCGAGATGAATGAATTCTGGTTATTGTTTAAATGTTCCCCGAGCACCATTATTGGAATCTAAATGAGTCCATATCAACCGATGCATACTGAAACGAAGTCGAAGCGAGACAGGCAGCTTGCGATAGTTGAGACCTAACTTATAACCGAGCAGCTTGGCTGCAGACTCGATGATTAGGCGAGGGATAAGAACCCACTGACGTTGTTTAATGAGTCCATTCAGCTGAGTACGTACCAGATTAGAGCCTGCTTTGCCAACAGCACTATACTGGGTAATCCACTCATTAAGCCGCATAGACACACCGTTGTCGAAATATCTCTTGAATTGCTGCTTCACTGAATATTGATGTGAATGATACACAGATGCTTCCGCAGCATAAGCGACTTTATAGCCTCCATCTAAGATACATTTTGCAGCCATAAATAGATCCTCATTAAAAATAACAGGCGCGGTAAAACGTCCCATATCATTGAAAATGTCTCGGCGAATCGCTGAGCACACATTCGAGCAGAAGAATGTCTTAATTCCTAGGTTGGGAACATCCTCCCGCGATTTCACTGACGATTGCAGAGGATAATTAACTTCCCTGGCCAGCCGTTCGATAGCATTGGCATCCGGATAAGCGATTTGTCTTGCGTAGGCATAAGCCGTCTGTTCATCAGTTAAAAGAGGCTCTACGAGAGCTTGAAGCAGGAACTCATTATAAGGCAAAGCATCCTGCGTCATGAAGACGAGGATGTTGCCAGAGGCTTGCCCCGCTGCCATATTCCGTGTTCCTCCATGATCGAACTCACTTCGAAGCACATTCAGCACCTTAGCTCCTGCACTTCGCGCCAATTCCACTGTACCGTCATCCGAAGCAGAATCAATAATAATGATCTCATGTGGTAATAACGTCTGCTTATGCAATCGTTCTAATAGCCCAGCAAACTCACTACCGGCATTTAACGTAGGAATTATGACTGATATCCGGCAGTTTTCTCTAAGCTCAATATGCATTCTTATTGACAAACCCTTTCACAACGGTCTTCACTATGATTTTCAGATCGAACAAGAACGTCCAATTCTCAATATAAAATAAATCATGAACGATTCGGTCTTGAATCGAAGTATCACCGCGCAGCCCGTTCGTTTGCGCCCATCCCGTAATTCCCGGACGTATTTGATGTTTAATCATATATTTCGGAATTTCTTCTTTGAACTGCTTCACAAAGAATGGCCGTTCCGGACGTGGACCGACAACACTCATATGGCCGAACAATACATTAAAGAACTGTGGCAGCTCATCGATGCTCGTCTGGCGAAGGAATGAACCAAACCTAGTTCTACGCGGATCATTCTCCACCGTCCATTGCGTATCGGCCACCTTATTGGAAGAAACCCGCATCGAACGAAATTTATACATATAGAAGGATTTGCGGTCTAACCCCATCCGCTCCTGCTTGAATAGAATCTCTCCAGGTGACGTCAGCTTAATGCCAATAACTGCGATTAGCATGATTGGCGATGTGATGATGATCGCTATTACTGCGAATACGATATCAAATGTCCGCTTCAGCATGCGATTGCTAAGCTCATCAAGTGGAACATCCCGCACATTAATAAGGGGAATTCCAGCAAAGTTATCGAAGAATGGGCGTGCAGGCAGCAGGTCGAAGTAATCTGGAATAATAAGCGTCTTCACACCGGTAGATTCGCATATTTCGATAATTTCTGCATATTTCTTATGCGCGTCAAGTGGAAGGGCGATGATGACTTCGTCGATTGGATGCTTGGCAAGTTGACTTCTCAGATCGTCTAGAACACCGATAACTGGCTTCATATGCCGATATTCATGATCATGCTCCGAATGGTAATCGTCAAGGAAGCCTACCACTTCATAACCGAGATCCGGATGCTGCTGCAGATTCTCATAGAAGCTGCGTCCTACCGAGCCTGCACCCAAAATAAGCACATATCGCTTATTGAAGCCGCGGCGACGGAATGTCGACAGTGTTTTTTTGACCACAAAACGATAGATCGTTATGATCATGACGTTCAATACAAAGAAGATACCGAGAAACTCCCGGGAAATATGTACTTCACGAGTGATATAAAATAAGCTTAAAAGGCCTAAAAAACTGATGGATTGAATCTGTAAGATCTTTAGTACTTCTAAGGAATAGTTCTTACGGCGCTTCGGCGCATAAAATTGCAAATAGAACCCTACTACAATAGCCGAGAAGGAGTATACTGTCCCCCAGAGTAAGTAGGATGAGAATGGAACAGAATCATCATGCGGAAGCAGACCGCTATAAAATTTTAGCCAATAGGCAGCTAGAAACACAATTAGTGTACATAGTAGATCCGAAAGTACATACAATTGTGTTAATATCTTTTGGTTCTGTCGGATCATAGGCCGATTTTCACCCACGCTCTCTTAAATTTCGACTCTATCAGCATTGTAACAAAATCTAGGAGACAATAGTACCCTATTCTGTAACACTTCTATCCTCTACGTTCCGCTGATGGATTTTGTTGCATTGTTATTTGATTATATTTGCCTATAATCCATCTTCGTTTGCGAAGCATACTAGGAAGCATACGAATAATTTTCGGCCAGCAATGCAGCAGTCCCGGCTCTCTAAGAATGATATATCCTAACTTAATCAGTTCAACGAAAATAAGCAGCGGAAGTAATGTAAACCAATGCCAACCAACAGGCTCATTCTTAATGAGCGTGAAGAAACGATTCTGATAGGAATGCCTTCGCACGAACAAAGGGACAGCTGTTCGACCACCCTTCTTCCAGCCTCTATTATGAACCGCTTCTGCAGTCGACACATAATAGGATTGCCAACCTAGCTTCTTCGCTCGCCAGGCGACATCGACATCTTCCTTATATGCAAAAAAATCCTCATCGAAAAATTGTCCATCAATTGCTATATCTCGTACCATCTCACTTCGGTAAACTCCAGCTGCACCGGACACTCCAAATACTTGCATACTCTCTACCCAGCTAGTTATTGGCTCGCCTGCAGCTAGGTCATAGGCTTGTCTTGTTCGGCGCATGCCAAGTCCGGCACTATCCATGATGGTAAGGTCGGAGCCAAAAATGAGTTTCCCAGTAGCACTCCCCACTTCTTTATGCTGCTCCATGAAAGAGATTATCTCAGACAAATAGTTCGGTTCTAGCGTCACATCTGGATTCAATACAAGAACATAATCGGAATTGGCGTGACTTATCGCTTGATTTTGCCCACCAGCGAAGCCGTTATTGATTTTATTCGGTATGAGAAGAAGCTTATCCTGAGATAAGCCCCGAATAAGCTCTACCGTTCCATCCGTTGAAGCATTGTCTACGACGACGATTTGTTTGACGGGGAATGATTGCAGTTGAACGGCATCCAGGCATGCTTCAATATCGGATACACTGTTATAGGTAACGATGCAGACACTTGCTGTAGCCATTACGATCATCACTCACAATCTTTTAAGTAGTGTACAAGAGCTTCTCGCCATGGTCTCAACGGTGGCAAGCCGTTGCTGCGGATGGCACTATGATCCATGATCGAATAAGCAGGTCTTGGTGCAGGACGCGGGAATTGTTCCGTTGTACACGGATCGACTTGTACCGTCTTCCCGCTCTCATTGAAGATCGCTTGTGCGAACTCAAACCATGTGCAAGATTCCGTATTCGACGCATGATAGATACCATAGTAATCCGTCTGAACGAGTTGCAATAAGAACTCCGCTAGATCATACGTATAAGTGGGTGATCCGTGTTGGTCTGCAACTACCGTTAACCGGTCCTTTTCATCGGCTAGCTTCAGCATCGTCTTTACGAAGTTGTTGCCATATTTACCATAGACCCACGAAGTTCTTACGATAAAAAAGCGATCATGCAACGTTTGAACGGCCTGCTCACCAGCTAACTTCGACTTCCCATATACAGTCTGCGGATTGACATGGTCATACTCATTGTAAGGAATGGTTCCCATTCCATCAAATACATAATCGGTGCTGATGTAACAGAGCTTCGCACCAATTTCTCTCGCTGCAACTGCGATATTACGAGTACCAGCCGCATTCACACGAAAAGCCTCGTCCGGTTCGGACTCGGCTTTATCTACAGCTGTATAAGCGGCGCAATGAATAATAACGTCTGGTCTGTGCTGTAACAGCAAAGTCCGACAGACTACTATATTTGTAATATCTAGCTCATCGCGTCCGAGACCAATGATTTCTACGGAATCATTGGTCTTCCATTCCGTAAGTTCCCGACCTAATTGTCCGTTCGCTCCGGTAACGATAACCTTGATCTTTTTATTCATTATTTATTCGCCTCCAGGCGATCCTTGTACTGTGTGTCATAGTATTGTTGATAAGCGCCGGATGCGACTTGCTCCATCCAGTCTTTATTACTAAGATACCAGCGTATTGTCTCTTTAATACCAGACTCATACGGAAACTGCGGCTGCCAACCAAGCTCATTACGAATTTTATCGGCATCGATCGCATAACGACGATCATGACCTAAACGGTCTTTCACATACGTAATGAGAGATTCAGGCTTGCCAAGCTCCTCTAGAATTGTTTTAACAACATGGAGATTATCGCGTTCATTATTCCCGCCTACGTTGTATACTTCACCATTACGGCCCTTATGAAGCACAAGATCAATCGCACTGCAGTGATCCTCGACGTATAGCCAATCACGCACATTAAGTCCATCACCGTATACCGGCAACGGCTTATCCTGAAGTGCATTTTGAATCATAAGCGGAATTAATTTTTCAGGAAATTGATAAGGACCGTAGTTGTTGGAACAACGTGTAATATTTACTGGAAGACCGAAAGTTTCGTGGTAGGCTCTAACGAGCAGATCTGCTCCCGCTTTGCTTGCTGAATAAGGGCTATTAGGTGCAAGCGGTGTCTCTTCTGTAAAGAGACCTGTGTCGCCAAGCGTGCCGTATACCTCATCTGTCGATACTTGCACGAATTTATTGATATTATACTGCTTGGACAGATCAAGCAGCGTTTGTGTTCCGAGAATATTCGTCTGAACGAAAATCTCCGGATGCAGAATACTGCGATCCACGTGTGATTCAGCTGCAAAGTTCAGCACCGCATCCACATCACCCGCTGCGAACAATGGCTCTAGAGATGATTTATCTGCGATATCGGCTTTAACAAATGTATAGTTCGGATGCTCTTCGATTGAACGCAGGTTTTCGAGGTTTCCTGCATACGTTAGCGCATCAACGTTGATGATCTGATAGTCTGGATACTTCTTGATCATATATAGAACAAAGTTACTGCCAATAAATCCGGCTCCGCCGGTAATTAATAATTTCACGAGTACAACTCACCCTTCATATACAAAGTTGATTTCTGCATCTGCTAGCAGTGGATGCTTGCCGTCTTTATCCGACAAGATCGGTGTTGACGTTGGCCAATCGATCGCGAGAGCAGGATCGTTCCAGGCGATGCCTCGGTCGTGCTCGGGGGAGTAGAGAGCGTCGACTTTGTACTGTACTTCGCAGTTTGGTACTAAAGTACAGAAGCCGTGTGCAAACCCTTGTGGCACAAGAAGTTGCCTTTTATTTGATGCGCTAAGAATAAATCCTTGCCATTGCCCGAATGTCGGTGAACCATGACGAATATCAACAACGACATCATAGATTGCTCCTGCTGTCGCACGAACCAGCTTGGTTTGGGCATTAGGATTCAGTTGGTAGTGTAAGCCGCGGAGTACGCCGGCTTCTACTGAAAGTGAATGGTTATCTTGGATAAAACCAATTGATATCCCATACATTTTAAGAATGCTCGGATTATAGCTTTCCATAAAAAAACCACGATGATCTTCAGAAGCAGCAGGTTTGATCAATTTAATATCAAGAAGATGAGTATTCATGACTTCCACAGCCAATCACCACCATATAATGCCGACTTGTCGAATTAATACAATCGACTGTCATACATATATATTCGAAGATCAGCATAGATACTCCTACGCTATTGCGGTTATTTATATTCTGCTAAGCAAAGCTTACCATTTTTCTCTAAGTACTGCATAATTTTCGATACTGATTCTTCTATATTCAATACATCTGTTTGCAGCGTGATTTCTGGGTTTAAAGGCAGTTCATAGGGAGCAGTAATACCGGTAAATTGTACAATTTCACCCGCTCGTGCTTTCTTATATAATCCCTTTGAATCTCTACGTTCGCATTCTTCAATTGGACAATTCACGTATATTTCAATAAACTCACTCTCAGGAAACATCTTTCTCACTGATTCTCTGTCCTCTTTATAAGGAGAAATAAAAGCAGTAAGAACCACCAGACCTGAATCCACCATTAATTTAGAGACTTCGCCAATTCTACGAATATTCTCCATCCTATCCTCAGGACTAAATCCTAAATTTTTATTTAATCCATGACGAATATTGTCTCCGTCCAATACGTAGCAACGGATTTTCTTCATGTACAATTCCTTCTCTAATTCAAAAGCAATCGAAGATTTTCCTGCTCCAGATAATCCAGTGAACCACAATATATAGCTTTTATGATTATTAAGATTATTTCTGCTTGCTTTATCGATTTTAGATTGATGCCAAACAATATTTGGAGTTTGTATATTCAATTTACTCAATAATACCACTCTTTCTGAAAGATAATAAAATAAGCTTACCATGCTTTATGAAATTGTTAAAAAAATGATATACTACCATGAATACCATATTTCATTTCATAGACAGATGGGAGTTTTGTTAAATGTCTTCACTTACAGATTCTTTTTATCGTTTCCAAGACCTACAAACCAAACTTTTGGTCAGTTGTCCAAAGGACCCCACCTCTCCTGGGGGATTATTTGTTGTTGATTTTGCAATGAAAAATATAAGTAAAATACTTGAAGCAGACTGTCGTGGTATTGCAAGATGCAGTAATGGATTCTATATAGCTACTAATTCTAATGGTATATTAAAATTAGATGATGATCTTAATATTATACAAACTTATGATGTACCTGCACTAGACTTACACGGTATGAAATTACGGGACAATAATCTATTGTATGTCGTTGAAACATCCCATAACGCAATCGGAATCTATCAAACAGACCCATTTGAAAGAATCGATGAGATAAAAATTTCCCCTTATTCCGATGATCAAAACCATATCAACGATATATGGTTGTCAAATAGCAGTATCTATGTATCTATGTTCTCCTTAAATGGAGGATGGAAAGATAATAAAGGGTCGTTTGATGGCGTTATTGCAGAGTATCACTTACAAACAAAAGAGTTAATTAAAGTACATATTGAAAATTTACAGCTTCCACATAGTGTCACAATCATTGATAATGAAATCCTTTTTTGCGAATCTTTACAATTAAGTTTAAATAAAGAGCATGACACTCTTGCTACACTTGGTGGATATACTCGTGGACTCGATTTTGACGGATGGAACTTCTACATAGGACAAAGCGAAATGAGACATTTAAGCAGAATACTATCAATAGTCCCGAATGTTTCCATTGATTGTGGTATACACATTTTTGACACAGTGAAGCGCACGAATAGATTTCTGCAACTACCCGCTAAACAAGTATATGAAATTATGATTTTGAACAAACCAGAACTACGATCTGATCTACCAGAATCTATTCATTTCAATCAAGATGATGCGCTTAAATGTATATCCATTAATGAATGGCATGATGCCGAGGAACATCATCGTTGGATGGCTGCAAAAACAACTACAGTGAAAATCTTTAAGAATCACTCCTCTGATACTTTAATTATCGATTCACTAAATGCGTTTCCTGGTTTATATAAATGTAGTATTTTCGTTAATCAACAATTAATAGGAATGATCACCTATGAGAATCCTGATTCTAGGCGTGATAGTTTTAACATAAGCTCATGTTCATCTGGACCAATTGAAATTGCCTTTGTAGTTGATTTATTATGGTCTCCCTCACAGCAATTAAACAATACCGACACTAGGAACCTTGGAATGGGTTTCAAATATATTGGTTTTTCGTAATTATAGCAGAGCAGTTGTGTAACAACATCAATCCCCATTATAAAGTTAAGTGCTAAAATATGTTTTAGCACTTAACTTTATATAAATTAACTAAAGCTATTTTCAAAAATTGATCTCCGCATCTTTAAACAATGGTTGTTTTGAATCCTTATCTGATAAAACCGGTGCTGTTGTTGGCCAGTCAATACTAAGTGCAGGATCATTCCATAATATACCCCTGTCATGCTCATAAGAGTACATCTCATCTACTTTATAAAAAACTTGTGTGTCTGGTTCTAAGGTACAAAAACCATGTGCAAAACCCTGAGGTACCACAAGTTGTCTCTTATTCACTGCACTCAGAGTAACACCTATCCATTGTCCAAATGTAGGTGATGACTTTCTAATATCTAACACCACGTCATATACCTCTCCAGCGAGTACACTAATAAGTTTAGTCTGTGCTTTAGGCTGCAATTGGTAATGAAGTCCGCGTAATGTTCCAACTTCTTTTGAATAAGAAAAATTATCTTGTGCAAAAGTATATTCAAGACCGAAATCTGCAAACACTTTTCTATTGTAAGTCTCCATAAAAAAGCCTCTACTGTCTTCATGCACCTTCGGTTCAATAATGTATACACCTGAAAATTTTGTTTCAACTACATTCACTCGTGCACCTCAGTTTTTTTTATCTAGTTTTTTCATCCATACGGTAAATAAGTTGCCTAATTTACCAGATAGAATAAACTTACTTACAACAAAAGTAATTGGTAATGAAATAATAGATACAATCAAAGGGGCTACTTTATCGTTTAATGCAATCTTATCAATTAATAGGTACATTAATAACAGCCCGAACAAAAATTGAGTTATATAAACCAATGGATATTGAATCAATTTCCACAATGTCATGTTCGTATTAAATACAATTTTTGAATTTAATACATATGAAAACAATATGCCTATTACATAAGATATCAAATAGGAAATAGAATATGAAAAGAACATTAGCATTAAAAGATAAGAAAGATAGGTTATAGCCGTATTAAGTAAACCGACTATAACATATCTCGATATCTCTTTATTTAAGTATCGTTTCATCTGTATTATTCTAAATGTTCGTTGATTAAGTCAACAATCTCAGAAAACTTTTTCACATCTATTAAACTTGCAACCCCCATTTTAATACCAAGCTTTTCTTCAAATACCGATAGCAATGCAATTTGCGCTAATGAATCCCAATCCGCTAGCTCACTCAATTCAGTATCCATAGAAACTGTTCCACTCTCAACCATAACGATCTCTTCAAACAAATAAATAAATTCTTGTAATTTCATTGAAATAACCTCCAATTATATTTTAATGACAAGTGTAACCACCATCTACAATTAATGAAGTTCCAGTAACCCATCTAGATGCATCAGAAACAAGATAAGAGGCTGCATAAGCTACATCCTCTGGTTTCCCCATTCCAAGTGGATGTTGTTTTTCAATATTTGATTTATGGTCAAAAGAGACAGTAGCAAATAACTCATCTGCCATGCTCGTTTCCACCATCCCAGGGCATATACAATTTACTCGTGTACCAATGTTTGAAAATTCCAGAGCTGCCGCTTTTACTGCAGCAATTATTGCTCCTTTACTAGCCGAATATCCAACAACACCCGCTTGACCAACTAAGCCCATTACTGATGAAATAAACACAAATGAACTTTGTGGAACAAAGATGTTCTTATTCGTGCATCCTCTTAATAGCCCTAATCCAGCATACAGATTGATAGACATAACATCATTTATACTTTTCTCACTAATAACTCTTAATGGAACTGTGTTATGGTGACCAGCACAATGAACTACACCATTTAATGGTTTCCCCGTCCTAGCGACAACCTGCTTCAGCCAAGCGGGAATACCATCTATTTCACTCAAGTCGAAAGGCTCAACCCAATGATCATCTTTGTTACTTAATGATTCTAGTGTATCATTTAATCTTTGCTCATCTCTACCTACTAGGATAACAGTGGCACCTTGTTCACTTAAAACCTCGACTGTAGTTTTACCTATTCCAGAAGAAGCCCCGGTTACTAAAATATGCTTACCTTCCAGTGAAAACGGATTGTTCATCGTAGCCTCCCAAATTTAATCTGTTAGATTCATTCTAATGGAACATGCACCCCACGAATATCCAACCCCAAATCCAACTATAACAACATTATCGCCGTTTTTTACTTTTCCTTCGTAATAATCCCTTATCAATGCAATTGGAATGGTTGAGGAAACTGTATTCCCACAATCTTCAAACTGTATGGAGAATTTCTCTTTTGGAATGCTCATTTTCCGCCTTAAAGATTCAAGCATATATTGATTCGCCTGATGGAATACAAAGTAATTTATATCTTCTATTGTTGATTTTCCTTTTTCGAGCAATGTTTGTACCGCCTTAGGTACTTCTTTCATAGCAAAATTAAATATTTCTGATCCATTCATATATATATTACTTCGAGATCTAACATTCCCAAATTCATCTTTCACTTCATCATAAGAACTGGTCGTTAGTGGTTCTCTTAATCCACCCGCAGGAACTATTAAATGGTCGGCTCCTCTACCATCCGTCCCAAATACAAATGGCCCAATACCGCTATCATTTAATTGATCATCCTCTGAAATTAGTGTAGCTGCTGCTGCATCTCCAAATAATAATTTAACACTTCTATCTAATGGATTAATATATTTACTATAAGTATCAGCCGTAATTAGCAAGACATTCTTCGCCATTCCTATTTCTACTAGACCCTTAGCAAGAGACAAACCGTATATATAGCCTGAACAGCCTAGATTGATATCGAGGGCTCCGCAGGAAGTAGACAGTCCTAGTCTTTCTTGCAGTAAGCATGCTGTAGTAGGTAAATAATATTCAGGTGATTGCGTACAGTACAATAAAAAATCAATCTCTGAGGGATGACATTTACCTGATGCAAATAATTTTGAAGCAGCTGCATAAGCTAAGTCTGATGCGAATTCATCTTTACCAGCAATATTTTTAGTAAGTATACCAATTTTTGAAGTCATACGATCCTCGGGATCGTTATGTTCCTTTATTTCGGGTAAATAATAGTCAATTGCCTTAATGTAGCTATTAAACATACATAACACCTCCGTCTTTACTCGTCGCATCTCCTTAATGAACTGGGAACATTAGAAACTACCCTAGCTGGATTACCCGAAACTATAACATGCTCGGGAACCTCCTTTTTGACAACTGAGCCAGCTGCAACGATACTACCTTTGCCAATCCGCACTCCAGGCATTATTATCGAACCAACACCTATTGATACATAATCTGCTATAACAGCCCCAAATACTTTATCATCATATCCATTTTTCCCAAATAAATTGTCATTTGCCATTGTTACACCTGCACTAATAAACACATGACTACCTATCTTAACTCTCCCTGTAATATGGGTATTATCCATTATCCGAGTATAATCGCCAATCTCGACCTCGGTGTTAATGGTCACACCACGACTAATTAAAACCTCTTCCCCTATACGGACATTAGGCATTATAGAAGAATTATCACCTACAAGAGATTCTCTTCCTATTGTAACATCTTCATAAATTATGACGTTACTGCAAATAGAGACATCACTAGATATATATGTTTCTTTCTTTTTGGACAACTCTTTCTTCATTACTGAAGTAGGAGTAGCGCTGCGACCAATTACAGAATGTTCACCTATTATGACATTATCCTCAACTGTTGCATGTTCATAAATAATAGCATAATCCCTTACTTCTACATTGGATCCTAATTTTTTAGAATAAATCCTTGCCGTATCAAATATCATATTCTCACCTACTATTTATAAATTTCATCAACAATGAATGTCGGTCTTTTTCTACTCTCGTCCAATATTCTCCAAAGATATTCTCCAATTATCCCAAGCATCACCATGTTTAATCCCAATAAAAAAGTAATTAATGCAACAATCGTTGACCAACCTTCTAGTGGAATATAACCGAATATAGCATTCAAAACAATGAATATTCCGTAAAGAAAACTCAATAAAGCAGTAAAAAAACCCACAATAGACATTAGTCTAATCGGCGCATACGAAAAGCTAACAAATGAATCAACAAACAACTTAATTTTCTTACTCAATGTCCACTTTGATTTTCCATGCTTCCTCTCTTGCCTTACATAAGAGATGGTATCTTGAGAATGTCCTAACCAAAAAATCAAACTCATTATATTTGTATTTTTCTCACTTATATGATTTAATTCATTCACTATTTGTTTATCAACTAATACAAAGTCAAATCCACCATTAGGATAGTTTTTGAGTGCAAAACGATTCATTAAAAAATAATATGTATTTGAAAATAACTTTTGGGACATAGATTCTTCCCTGCCAGAGCGTGTAGCCATTACCACCTTATTTCCGGTTTCCCAACTTCTGATCATATCAACAAACAACTCTGGCGGGTCTTGGAGATCTGCTGAAATAATACCTATAATATCACCCGTTGCCTGTTTAAGCCCTGCTTGCACTGCAGACATTGATCCAAAATTTTTACTCAACTTCACAACTTTAATTCGATTATCCACTTCTCTTTCAGCAAGCAATAATTCTAAGGAACGATCTTTAGATCCATCGTCAACAAACACAAATTCCAATTCATACTCAGGTAGTAATGTTTGTAAGTTTTTCAATCTAGGAACTGTATGCGGAATATTTAATTCATTATAATAAATCGGTACAACTATACTAAAGCATTTCTTAGTATTCATTTAAAGCCTCCGTAACCCTATATACATCTTCCATACTCATAACCGGACTAATCGGTAAACTTAATACCTCATTGTGAACCTTTTCTGATATAGGATAGCTACAATTTCCAAACTCCTTGTAAGCCTCTTGATGATGTGGTGGAATAGGATAATGAATTAATGTTTGAATCCCTTTACTCGTTAAATATGTTTGAAGGGCTTCTCTATTATCTGTTCTAATTACGTACAAGTGCCAAACATGAGATAGAGCATCTTGATTTTCTACCATCGGTAAAATAATGCGGTCGTTCACTATATTTTTCGTATAATAGTCCGCTATATTTCTTCTAACTTGATTATCTCCGTCAAGATATTTAAGTTTCACCTTCAATACCGCTGCATGAATTTCATCTAAGCGACTATTAACACCCTTATATAGGTTTTCATATTTTTTATGTGACCCATAATTACGAAGTGCTTTTAACTTCATATAAATGGAGTCATCATTAACGGTTATTGCCCCTCCATCTCCTAGCGCACCAAGGTTTTTACCAGGATAAAAACTAAATGCGGCTGCGTCGCCTAAATTACCTACACGCTTCTCTCCATACATTGCACCGTGTGCTTGAGCACAGTCCTCAAATACTTTTAAGTTATATTTATCAGCCAATTTTTGAATCGGTGACATATTACATGCTTGACCATATAAATGAACTACCATTATCGCTTTTGTTCTTGTTGTGATTTTTTCTTCAATTAGACTAGGGCCAATATTATATGTCATTAAATCAGGTTCAACTAAAATTGGAATAGCACCATTAGCTGAAATAGCAAGTATAGTGGCGATATAAGTATTAGAAGGAACGATTACCTCATCTCCTTCTCCTATCCCATACGCTCTTAATATTAGAGTTAAAGCGTCCAAACCATTCGCAACCCCTAGACAATGTTTGGTTCCACAGTACTGTGCAAATTGCTGCTCAAACTCCTCAACTTCCTTACCAAGGATATACCAACCAGAATGAAGAAAACGTTCTATAGACTGGGATATCTCTGCTTCATGTTTTAAATTAATCTGCTTTAAGTCGAGAAATGGAATCATGTATGTTCTCCTTATTAACGTTTTAAATTACCTTATGAAGAATATACCTCAGTAAATGATTGATAGTCCCTAATATAATCTGCAGGATCATAGTAATGCGAGGCAAGCACTAACAAGACACAATCAGAGGAAAAATCATGCATTTCATGCCAATCATTAGGCTCAAGAATCAATATTTTATTAGGTGAATCTAGTAATACCTCTTCTTTTCTTTGCAAATTGTCTAAATAGACTTTACAAGATCCAGCAATAGCTACTAAGGCTTGTCTTGTTTTATAGTGACCATGGTATCCACGTCTTACATCAGACTTTGTACCATAAATATAAAAAACTCTTTTTATCTCAAAAGGGATCGTCAGGTTCTCCTCAATAACTGAGAGTAATCCACGCTCATCACCGAGTTCTTTCGTTTCAATCACTTTACTTAAAGTCTTCTTGTTCATATACAATCTCCTAACTGATCAGCTTTTAAATAATAATTTTCTTATATTTTTCTTTTTCGTAATTACAATTCCAATTAATAGGCCAGGTAATAACACAATTAATAAGAACACTAATTTTTCTAAAAGGTTTAATGGAAGATTCGATTGAAACCACTGAAGACCAAAATGAATGAAAAGTGAATGATATAAAAACACATACAGCGAATACTTGCCTAGTAATTCTACAACGAATAATATTTTTGATATCCAAGTTGTATGTACCAAATGAAATGCAAACCACCCAATCAACGCTACTATGAGTGCAAACATAAAGGTGTATTTGGTAGGTGGATTAAACCAACCTTTTTCTAACCATCCAATATTAATATAAAGCAAGTAAATACCAACTGATAGCAACAGACCTATCCACAACCAAACTTTCTTAACTCGATCAAGTAAATGCAGATTCAAATAAACAACTATACCGAAACAAAATACAAATAAGTATGAGCCTCCTAGTAACTTACCCGCCCCGCCATAGTAACCTTCTATGGCGGTATAGTGTGTAAGATACTTGGATATAAAGTAAAATACTATTAGAAGTATTCCTTGTTGATATATGGCCCTATTCGCAAATAATTTATATAGAAATGGGGAAACAATTACTAACTGCATATAAAACAAAACGAAATAGAATGGTCCTGAAGCATTGAACATAATAAGTTGTTGTTTAAACAATTCAAAATTAAAATGATAACTATTTGCAACAATGTGATAGATTACTGTGGCCAGCATATAAGGAATAAAAATTGAACGAAGCTTCCTAATAATATAAGGGGAATATTTTAAAGTATTATTACTATTGGAAATTCCGGAAGTTACACCGGCTAGTAATATAAAGAGAGTCACTGAATACTGTGTCAGTAGATGTATTTGTGTATTGTTATAGATGATTCCATGCAAATGGTCCAAAACAACTGCTAAAATAGCAACTCCCTTTAAAAAATCAATCCATCTTAATTTCATATAACCCCCACATTATCCTGAAAATAGTTTATCACAAACTTGTGAATTTATTCTTGTTCAGATAAGTCCAACAAATATCTACCATACTCATTTTTTGATAGAGCTTCACCAATCTTTATTAACTTTTCCTTCTTAATATATCCTTTTGAGTATGCTATTTCTTCTATACATGCTACCTTGAAACCTTGACGTTTCTCTATTGTTTCAATAAAGTGCGATGCTTGCATTAATGATTCATGCGTTCCAGTATCCAGCCAAGCAAATCCTCTACCTAATAATTCAACATTAAGTTTACTTTGTTCTAGATAAATTTTATTGATATCTGTTATTTCTAACTCCCCTCTGCTCGACGGCCTAATTTGTTTTGCAATATCCACGACATTATTATCATAAAAATATAATCCCGTAATTGCATAATTTGATTTAGGTTTAGCAGGTTTCTCTTCAATGGAAATTACTTTATAATCATTATCAAACTCAACAACACCATATCGTTGCGGATCTTTCACTTTATAACCAAATACTGTTGCACCTGTTGTCTGCTGAGAGGCCTGTAACAACATCTCGGTAAAACCTTGACCATAGAAAATATTATCACCTAATATTAGTGCAACTGAATCTTTTCCTATAAACTCTTCTCCTATAATAAAGGCTTGTGCCAATCCGTCTGGAGAAGGCTGAATAGCATAATAAATTGATATACCAAGATCCCCCCCATCGCCTAGCAATTGTTCAAAGCGATGAGTATCCTCAGGAGTCGATATAATAAGTATTTCAGTAATTCCTGCAAGCATTAACACAGACAATGGATAATAAATCATTGGTTTATCATAGATTGGAAGTAATTGTTTAGATATTGTCTTAGTTAGTGGGTACAAACGTGTTCCACTTCCCCCAGCTAATATAATACCTTTCATCGATATACCTCCTTTTCAACTTCTTTTATTACATATTTCTCAATTCTAAAATATAATTCTCTCGGATCATTTGGAGCATACATTTTATCCCCACTAGTCTGTAGTACAAGTTCATGTTTACCAGGTGGTAATATAAAATTCTTCTCAAAATTAACGCCCTGTTGGTTAATAAGAATATTTTCCTTTATAAACGAACTTTTAATACTTAAAGTAGCCTCATTTGCATCTCCAGCTACAAAATTTGCTTCTAGATGAATTTTTTTCGGCTGCTCTGAAGTGTTATTCAAATAAATAACTCCTCTTTTATTCAACCATCTCCAATAATTTGTTGAATCAGGACTATTTTCTTGATCATATATCCCTTCTCCCCAACCCACGTTCAGTGGATGTATTGCTTTTTCTGACATTTCTATATATTTTTCTTCGCTGTATTTTTTTCTGATTATTTCATTGTATTCTTTTAGATCGATAAATACCCATCTTTCATTTTTACTAACCAATGGTTCTGCTTTAGTTATACTAACAATCTCATCTTCAACAGTGGTATCGTTGTCAGGATATCCGAAGCGATCTAAATAAATGCCCTCAAATTTTGCAAGAGATAATGCCTCTAACATCTCTTCAGCAGGCTTAGCAGATACCTCTCTGGTCCATAGATCAGCTAAACTCCCATTCAAAGCCCCGAAACTCCAACGAAGCGAAGATGTATGTAGATATCCTTTTAGATGTTCATAATTTCCCATTCTATTTACCCACGGATGTTCAGGGAATGGGACATAGGGCAGTTGGAATATCATTGAATCGCTTGGAATACTTTCTTCAATACTTTTAAAGTATTGCTTATCACTCATGAACTCCTCTTTAGCTACAGTATAATTGGGAATATATCGAGTACTAGTTTGGTCCAATACTCCAACGATAAAAATCATACCTACTATAAGCAAATAAAGATATGATACTTTTTTACTTTTAATTTTCATATATATGATTTGAAAAATTATTATTACCGATAAAAAAGATATAAAACCGATATAAGGTATTATTCTATTATAACCACGTATTGAAGAAGTTAAGAAAACTGCAACAAAAAAACCAATGCCGCCAGTCATAGATAGTAATATGGCAGAAATATTTAAAATGCTCATATCTTGAATAATAGATAAATACCTGTCTTTAAGTCTAGTCTTAACAAAAAGAAAAGCTAGTAACATAATAAATCCAATACTCCCCAAAATCCCTAAAGATACTGAATGGTTCTCATTGAATAAAGGTGAAATCATGCTATACTTTTCAGCAATTGCGTTTAATTCTCCTACCCTATGCCCTAACATCGGCATGAAAATTTGATTTATTTTCAAACTGAGAATCTCTGTTTCAATGACTGACCGCTGCACTGCCTCCTCATTAGCTCCATATTTTATTTTATACAGAATTGTCGGAGAATAATTCGTTATCAATGTAATTAATATTGTTACTATTAATATTCCACTCGTGTATATTGCTTTTTTATCTTTCTTATTGATAAATGTGTATATTGCTGTCACTGCCCAAAAGAATCCTGCAAAAAAAGCATAGTAAATTCCTGTCGAGCCAATAAGAATGGCTGTAATTAGTGAGAAAATATTTCTCGATCTGTTCTCATGAAAGGTTTTAAGGGGGAGCGACTGAATTTTATTATTCATAATCCAATATGCTACAAGAAATACAAAAGGAATAATAAAATAGCAAATTAGAAACAAATGTCCGCCCATACCTCTGAAAAAATGATAGGGCATTAACGAAAATAGAAGGCTTCCTCCAATTGCAAAAACCACATGAATCTTAAGATAGCGAAATACTACATAAGCTGTTAAAAAGGCTAAATAATAAGTTAGGATATGAAAGACATTGACTACAACAGCGTAGTTATTGGAAAACAAGGCTATAAATTTTATTAATAGATAATTAAAATTATCGCCGCCCAATGGATAGTCATTCATATTTAATTCAAAAGGGGCTCCTAATGATGGATTAGTAATATACCAACCATAATCCATTACTGTCTTAATAGTCATACTTGCTGATAAACTATCACCGGAATATCCAAATGGGATTGTAAGATCTGCATTCCAAAGTTGTAACACCCATATTAAAGATATAGTTAATATTAATAGTCCAGTTAACAGTGATATCATTTCTTTTAATCGCTGAGACATTATAATCCCCCTAATATTAATCCCTTACAAAGCACTGATATGTAGTCAGTTAATTATTGACAAATATATTTTTTCAGAAACAATAGAAAAACTATGTTTTTTTTTCATATACTTTTCCGCAATTTTGCCCATCTCTAAACAAAGGGGTTTATTATTGCATAGTTCTAATAAATAAGCCACTAAAAGCTCTTCCTCAACTTGATCCACATCGACCTTCCAAACGATATCATCCGGATACTCTTTATATGATCCCACATTTGATACAATGCAAGGAACACCGTACCCTAACGCTCTAGTTAGTGTTGCAGAAGTTTCTCCCATCGTAGGCCATCTCAGGTTAATACACACATCGCATGCTTTAATATATTGTTTGAATACTTCAATATCTGGAGAATCAATAAAAATAATTGATTTGTCTGCATTTAATTGCTTTGCAAGCTTCATTAATTCCTGTTTAATTTTGATATCAGCATGTCCTACAATATATAAATCAATATCAGGATTGGTCTTCAATAATATAGCGAAGCTTTTTATTATCTTATCTACTCTTTTATTTGGAATAACATGACCAAATACACCTAGCGCAAGTCTGGATTTATGCATATTTAATTTATTTTTTAGTTCTATTTTAGAGCTGCTATTGATATCATCCTCAAGAATACAACCCTGCGGAATGACTTCAATTTTACCTTTATAGCTTAAATTCAGTGTTAGAGATTCTTTGATCCATTCGCTGTGAACGATTACGCTTGTACTTAAATCAATTACCTTATTGAACATAGGGAACTGTTGACTGTCTGGGTGAGTTCCATTGTCTAATAGTTGACGTCCAGCTTCTAAACCTTTCACCCCATTGCTGTATTTAAGTTCGTTCACGAATTGCTGCTTTAATCCTCGTAAGAATGTAGTGTATACATATAAGCCATATAAATTCAAATCATGTAATAATACAACCCCCGGATATAATTTCAACGTATCATAAATCCAGTCATGAATTTCATTATTACCTACATGATACAGCCTGTTCTTAATTGCTTCTAAACGATTACGTTGAAAATTAATATCTAATATCTCAAAATTACTAATAATATAATCGTTAGTAGGTTGATTTCCATTAATGAATATCTTGATATCAAAAAATTCCTGCAAATAAACAAGTAATTCTTCGCTATAATCCGAAATACCTGATGCTTGAGGATTTAAAGGACTGAAGAACGCCAATGTTGGTTTGCCTGATTGAATCGACTCTATAGGATAATCCTTGCACAATTGATTAAAGGCATCTAAACTGTCCAATGTCGTTTTAATCCAAGAAAACTTTTTAGATTGAAGAAGACCCTGTTCTCTATACGAATTTATTAATTTCTCATCATATAATAAGGTACCCATTGCCATTGCTAGTTCTTTATGGTCAAGTGGGTCAACTAAAATTGCAGCTTCTTCAGCTACTTCTACTATTGAAGAACAATTAGTTGTGATAACAGGGGTTCCGACTCTCATTGCTTCAAGTACAGGAAGTCCAAATCCTTCATATAATGATGGGAACACAAATATTCTGCATTCTTTGTATAAGGATAAAAGGGCATCATTACTTACGAATCCTAAAAACATAATTCGATCAGACTTAATTCCTTGTTCATTTGCAAATAAAATGAATTCTTCTTTTTCATTCTCATTTTTGATCCCACTAATGACTAACAGAACTTCAGGATCTGACACAGTTACTTCTGCAAATGCCTGAATTAATCCTTTGTTATTCTTTCTAGGATCATACCCCGTTAATGAATATATAAACGGTTTTGTTATACCTAATTCATTACTCAATAATGCAGCTTCATTGCCTACACGAGTTTCGATGTACATTTCTTCGTTTGTAGAAGCGTACACAACCTTAATTAGTGAAGCATCAATATTCAACTCGTTTTCTAAATCCATTTTTGATGCACTTGAGATCGTTAGAATAAGATCTGCTTTTTTAATTAACTCGCATCTGGCAAGATATAATTTTTGAATATGATTAGGCCAATTCTCAAAATATTGATCCTTCATTACAATAGGAATTAAATCGTACACTAAATATGATTTTTGAACCTTCATATGTCCCAAATCTGGTACTTCAATGTCGAACATTAATGGACTAGTAAAATGTACGATATCGATATGATTCTTCTCTATGAAATCTTCAAGATCAGCTTCTTCCCAAAATTGGTCATGTTCTAATCTTGAATCGTATTCAAGATGTTTTGTAATAAATGTGAACTGCCAACTATTTTCTTTTCTTCTCATTAGAAAAAAACGATTATAGTCATCATGTTGAATGATATTCTTCAACCAATAGTAGGTGTAAATCCCTATTCCTCTATGCTTCTCCTGCGTATACAATGTTTGAACATCTATAAGTATTCTCATGTCACGAGTTCCTCCGTCTTAAATCCTTTAGACTCGAGGAATCCCAATATCCTTTCCGCAGTTTTCCCCCAAGTATAGTATTCATTCACATAGTCATGACCCTTACAACCCATTTCGTTAATTACATCTGAGGATTCAATAAACTTATTCAATACATTTTCGAAGCTTTCATAATCTTTATAATATAGGCCACCCTCGCTGCGATCACAGTGCCCTTTGGTAACCTGACATAATTCATGAACAATAACAGGAGTATCACACAACCAACTCTCCATTATAACGATAGAGAAACTTTCCATTAGCGAAGGTTGTATTAATGCTTTTGCCCCGGCCAGCGCATCATATTTCTCTTGATCATCCACTTCACCAATATGTATGATGTTAGATGATGCTTTCATCATCTGTATGATTTGCTCTTCACCTTGTCCAACAAACAGCAACTTCACCTTACTATTCTTTGATCTTGAATATTTATTAAAGAATTCAATTAATTGCGGGACATTCTTACCAGACACTTGTCTGCCTACATAGACGAAATAATCATCACTTATATTATATTTCCTCTTAAATGTATCTGAACTTGGCGTGCCTTTAACTTCTACGCCACCACCAGACACAACTGTATTTTCCAAAGGTATATTATGTAATTTCGTAGCAAACTTCTGCTCTTCGATCGTATTGAACATAATCCCTTTAACTCGTTGGAACATATCACCTATTGTCGAAAAATAAGCCATGTCTTCATCATGCAGACATGGAATAATAAAGGAGCGCTCTGGTGCTTGCTTACTTCCCCAAAAAGTCGTTCCATACAAATATGGTATAAATAAATATATATATTCAGCTCTATTTTCGCCTATAAAGTTATTTAGTGAATCACTGTTAACGGTCTCAAGTAATAGCTGCATTTCTTCAACATAGGATAACTGTTTAGTATGTATTAATTGACCCATGAGAATATCATAAAGTTCTCTATTCCGCTCTCTTAATGGAAATCTTCTCACCTTTAATCCGTCTATTTCATAAATACCCTCTTTATAGAAATCTTTACCCCAATCCCAGAAGGAGTCTTTACCGCAGGTAGTTAATATTTCAATTTCACATCCTGCATCTTGAAGGCTCTTCGCGATCCCTCCAGCAAATCGTTCTGCTCCTCCTGATATATTATCGGTAAACCATGGAGTAATAACTGCGATTTTCATGTCTGTCCCCTTATATTCATTATTCTTTCTTTAATATTAATGAATAATTATAGTATTCAATTGGTGACGCTAGACTTTCATCTATTGGTCCACTTAAATATGAGTTTACGACAGAGAATCCTGTCACTAGAGCCAAATGCTTCATACCTTCTGGTAAGAGTGGCTTCTCATGCGTAGGATCAAGATAATATAAATTATGCATAACATAAGAAGATGAAGTATTAGGTGTCTCTATAACTAAAATCCCTGTACTTGAAAGCTTTGTTAAGCATAAATTCAGAAACTCAATTTTTGCATTCACAGGTAAATGTTCAATTACATGTCCCATGAATATTCCGCCTAAGCTATTATCTTTTGCCTGATTAAGATATTCAATAACATCAGTATTGATTGCTGATAGACCTTTTGACTGACATATCTCTACTAGTTTTGAATCAGAATCTATCCCTACACCGTTAATCCCATTTTCCTGTAGCAGTTCTAAGAAGTACCCTTTTCCACAACCGATATCTAATACCCTATCCGATGCTGCGAAATGCGGAATATATTGTGTATAAATAGATTTTACAACCTCAGGGCTTGCACTGAATTTCTCTGCAAATTTCGAGTAATTAAAGTCAAGAGTTTGAGATTTCATAAATCTAGCCTCTAACAAATTAAGTTTTTCATTTAATACTTCGCTTTCACTCTTTTGAATCGATACTTGTTCATTTGCATAAGACAATTGATTGTTTAAGTAGGATATTAGTCTCTGTTGATCATTTATTGTTTCTAATGAAGCATTAATTCCATACCAAATGTCATGATTCAAATGTTTTTGCTGACTTGTAAACACATCAGCATACCATTTTGTAAATAATCTAGCTCCAAGCTTTCGAATAGGGATTATTATCTTACCTAGTATTTTATATCTTGATACTAGATGAGGTTCTAAGAATGCCACTGGCATATTAGGTGTAATTCTATGATTTAATCGTTTTAAATTCGCATTAAGTCGTTTTATTATTTCATTTATTTCAATGTCACTATGCTCTTCAATATCAAGATTCAGAAACTTATCTGAGTCTAGCTCTACTAAAGGTGCGTCATTATTCTTTTTCCGAACACCATTTCTAATTTGATTCATAATAAAACCGGGTGTTGTTTTATCAGTCACAATAAATTCCCCCTACATTTTCCCATGTATCCAGGAGTGCTTTAATTTAGCAATCCCTACATCTCTCGTAATACTTGAAACTTTAAAAGAAAATCTCATATCATGATAGTCAAACTGGTTGCCATGTTCATCATGAACCGCAGCCCTGACTAGGTACGTACCAGCCACAAGATCAAGAGAAGGTACAACAAATGAAACCTCGCCTTTATCTAGTATATCGAGATCACCAATCGTATATTGATCAATAAAGGTATTTGTTCCATAGCAGTGAACCTTGTCTACTGTAAATATACCGATTCCGAATATTGGTTTTGTAGTTTTCTTATTAACTTTATATTTCATTGTTATATTCATTGCTTCGCCTGACATAAATCCAAGTTTTTTATTATAATTCATATCACTGAATACAACATCATAGATCTCTACATCACGATTTCCCCATCTATCTGTAATAGGATTAGTATCCAAAGTATCAGTATTCTGTTCGTCTTCCGTTGGTTCTTGCACAACTATAACTTCTTCAACATCCTCTTGTTTCTCTTGTTCATCTTCCCTAATCAGTCTCTTGTTTTCTTCTTCGCCTAGATAAGTTAAATACTTATCAATCATTCTTCTCGGTTGCCCATCATCCACAACTTTACTTTTATTAATCCAAACAACTCTATCACATAATTTCTCCATCGCTCCAAGATCATGAGAAACAAATACGATTGTTGTTCCCTTACTTTTTAGTTTTAATAATTGATCCATACATTTCTGTTGAAATGCTGCATCACCTACTGCTAATACTTCATCAATAAGTAATATATCCGGTTCAACCATAATGGCTACGGAAAAAGCTAATCTCATATACATACCTGAAGAATAACTTCTTACAGGGTTCTCGATATATTCTTGAAGTTCAGAAAACCTTATAATATCATCTAACTTACTCTTTATTTGTTTTTTAGATAAACCTAAGATTGCTGCATTCATGAAGATATTTTCTCTTCCTGTGAAATCAGGATGAAAGCCTGCTCCTAATTCTAATAAACTCGAGACTTTACCAGTGATTTTTATCGATCCACTTTCAGCGTACAAAATCCCCGTCATAAGCTTCAATAGCGTACTCTTACCTGATCCGTTTCGACCAATTAATCCTACTGTCTCACCCTTCTTAATGGATAAAGTTATATTGTCCAACGCAAGAAAAGTTTCATACTTATTTTTCCTTCTAAATATTAAACGGTCTTTCAACGTAGAGGCTCGTTCTTTAAAGATTCTAAACGTTTTTGTTACATTAGATACAGTTATAACTTCCATATTCATATCTTTCATTATATTTCCTCAGCAAAATTCCGACTTAACTTCCCAAAAACATAAAACGAAAAACTTAATAATACAATCGAGAAGACTGCAACTATACTCAAACCTACAAAGTCCGGATATTGATTATAAAAGAATACATTATGAAAACTATCTATTATTACCTTAAGTGGGTTGTAATCAAATATAAATGCGATTTCTTGAGGAATCATACTTGAAGTAAACACAATTGGTGTTAAATAGAACCACGCCATGACGATAACGCCCATAATATGCTCCAAATCCCTAAAATAAACATTAAATCCCGATATGAGCAAGGTTAATGCTAAAGTAAAGATTATATGAACTATTAGAATAAGAGGTATTGTGATAAGCGGCCATCCTATACTAATCTTATTAATAAACAAAATAGGTAACAATATAATTAAACTAAATAAATAATTGATAGCTCCACCAATTACGACTGAGAGTGGCAAAATCTCTTTTGGGAAATAAATCTTCTTCACTAGGCCTGCATTTCGGACTACAACTCCAGCAGCTGATGTGACTGCCTGACTAAAGAGAAACCAAGATATCAAACCTATAAATAAATAGGCTGTATAATTCTCCATCTCTATACGCACTACATACTTAAATACAATCGAATATACAAGAAGCATTAGCAATGGGTTAAGAAGGGTCCAAAAGAATCCCAGAAACGACCCTTTGTACCGAGTTCTTAAGTCTGTCAAAACTAAGCTCTCTAACATTTGTCTATAGTTATAAATCTCCTTCAACTTCTTAAACATTTATCTATGACTCCTCAAGGGGATTAATTTTCGTTTCTCCAGTAATTTAATATACCAATCAGCGATTCCTCTAAGCTTATTGAACTGGTCCAGTTTGTAGACTTGGTGATCTTCGTAGGGTCCCCCATATATAGAGGGATATCCGATGGTCTCATTTTAGTCGGATCTTCTATTACCTTTATATTGTTATTCAAACTCATTTCAATATTCTTCAATAGGATATCTTTGATCACTACGGGCTTCCCAGAACAAACATTATAAACGTTTCCAATCTCGCCAGACTTCATCAACATTTCGTAAGCGACCACAATATCACGTACATCTGTAAAGTCACGTTGTGCCTCTAAATTTCCTACATGTATTTCTGGTTTCATTACTCCCTTTTCAATTTGGGCAACTTGATAGGCAAAATCAGAAGTAACAAAGCCAAGGCTTTGGCCAGGACCTATGTGATTAAACGGTCTGGCATGAATGATTTGCAATTGATAGGAATTAACGTATTGCTGCACTAACATATGTACAGTTGCTTTTGTTATTCCATAAGGACTAATTGGCCGTAGTAGCGTCGATTCATTAATCGGCATATCAGATTCTTCTACTCGGCCATATTCCTCAGAAGAACCTACTGTCAGGATTTTGACAGATTGAGCAATGTCACTTTTACGAACGGCTTCGAGTAAGCAAATTGTCTTAGATACGTTTGCATCAAACGTATCTTGAACATTACTCCACGATAATTTCACAGAGCTTTGACCAGCTAGGTGATATATGAAATCAGGTTTTATAAGGTTAAGTGTTTCAATAACTTCATCTACTTCATTGAAATCCATTGAGACTACCTTCAATTTGCTGCCGAAATTGGTTGCACACGAACCGTCTCGGCTCGTCCCCCATACTTCGTAATCCATATTCAGTAGATGTCTTGCCAAATATCCCCCGACAAATCCCGTAACACCAGTGATCAAAGCTCTCATTTTGCATTACCGCCTTCTATTTCAAACTTTGTTGTACTTTTTTCATATCATTATCTACCATCATTTTCACCATTTGCTCAAAACCAACTTCTAACTTCCAACCAAGCTGCTCTTTTGCTTTCGTGCAATCACCAAGCAACAAGTCTACCTCAGCAGGACGAACAAACTTCGGATCAATAACAACATAATCTCTCCAGTTCAGGTCTGCATGGCTGAATGCAATCTCAACAAGCTCTTCAACCGTATGCATCTCACCAGTAGAAATGACGAAGTCTTCTGGCTTGTCTTGTTGCAACATGAGCCACATCGCTTTCACATAATCACCAGCAAAGCCCCAATCGCGTTTAGCATCAAGATTACCCATTCTCAGTTCTGTTTGTAGACCTAGCTTAATTCTAGCAACAGCGTCTGTTACTTTACGTGTAACAAATTCCACACCACGACGTGGAGACTCGTGGTTGAACAAGATACCTGAACAAGCAAACATGTCATAGCTTTCACGATAATTAACTGTAATCCAGTGTCCATAGACTTTAGCAACACCATATGGGCTGCGCGGATAGAATGGTGTTGTTTCTTTTTGCGGTGTTTCGACTACTTTACCGAACATCTCGCTGCTCGATGCTTGATAGAATCTTGCTTCTGGCTTAGTCAAGCGAACAGCTTCCAACATGTTTGTTACACCAATTCCTGTTGACTGTCCTGTTAGCACCGGCTGTATCCATGATGTTCCAACAAAAGACTGTGCAGCTAGATTAAAAACTTCATCTGGATTGGATACACGTACTGCATTGATCAAGGAACCTTGATCCAATAAATCTCCATCTATGAATTCAATCTCATTTTTGATATGCTCAATATTTTCCATGATAGGCACACTCGTTCTTCTACGCAAACCATATACTTTATAACCTTTCCCCAATAATAACTCTGCCAAATAAGATCCATCTTGTCCTGTAATCCCTGTGATAAGTGCACTTTTTGTCATGTCGATACATTCTCCTCGTATTGTATTTATTTATAGGTACTGCTCAAGTTTTTGCATTCTTAATTCTTTGAGCAGAAGTTTAACTTCTTGAGCTTTATCTTTCGTGCATATTAGGGTTACATCTTCGGTATCTACTATAATTAGATCCTCGATGCCTAATGTAGCAATTAGCTTGCCATTACTTTCAATGATGCAACGCTTGGTATCCAGATTCAGGATATTGCCCTTGATCACATTACCGTTATCATCCAGTTGATCGATTCTTTCTAATGCTGTCCAACTGCCTACATCATCCCATCCAAATAGACATGGAATAACATAAATGTTCGATGCTTTTTCCATAATGCCATAATCAATGGATTGATCAGGCATTTTAATAAATTCTTCTGCAATGATTTTATCTTGGTCTGGTTTTCCGAATGCGTATTTCATTGTCTCTAATACATCATGCATTTCCGGCATTAACTCTTGTATATATTTCCGAATCACAGCCGTTTTCCAAATAAAGATGCCACTGTTCCAATAGAAATTACCGGCCGCCAAATAGGATTGTGCTACTTCATAGTTCGGTTTTTCTACAAATTTATTCACTTGATATACTTTAACATCATTAACGAGCTGTTCCACACCCATACTTTCTATATATCCATAGCCAGTTTCTGGATAAGTCGGTTCAATACCAAGAGTAACTAAATTATCATTACGGTTTGCAACCTCTGACGCTGTCTTAAGAATATCTATAAATCCTTCTTCGTTCTCTATAATATGATCTGAAGGAATTACGATCATCGTACTATCCTTATATCTCTCTTCAATTATTATAGAAGCTAGTCCAATACAAGGGGCTGTATTACGTCCAATAGGCTCAATGATAATATTCTCTATTGGCAGATGAGGAATTTGTGCTTTAAGCAGTTCCGCATACAATTCATTAGTAACGATAAAGATTTGACTAATATCAATTAATAATTCAAGTCTCTCTATTGATTGTTGAATCATTGATTTGTTGCCAGATATATTCAAGAATTGCTTAGGCAAGTTGGTCCGACTCTTGGGCCAAAACCTTTCACCCTTGCCCCCCGCCATAATTACACAAGTAAGTGTCATTTCAACCTCCATTATTCCACTGTTTGATATACTCCAAGCGCTTTCTTATTAGTTCTCCTACGTGTTTTGGCGAGAAATTTTGTTTAATAAATTGCTCCCCATTATACGCAATACGATTACGATATTCGATATCCTCCACTATTCGCTTCATATATGAAGCGGCATGCATCGTATCCGGCTCTGCCCACACTTGATAACTTTCATATGGACCATACGTTTCACCTAGCTGTACTAGCTCATAATCGACTAAACAAGAGTTACTACTGTTCATAAAGTCGATGTTTGATGACCAGTTGGTGCCAATTGCAGGTTTGCCTAGATACATCGCTTCAGCGAGTCCGAGACCAAATCCTTCACTTCGATGCAACGAGATATAACAATCCGTAATTTGAAGCAATGCATTGGTGTCATTTCTAGATAAGACATCTTTTATTATGTAAATGTTGCTGTAGTCACCAATAAGCCCATTCAGTTCTTTTAATTCCTTGGCATCACTGCTGTTCACCTTAACAACTAGACCAATTGAGAGATCATCCTTTTGAAAAGCTTTTTTGAAAGCTTCAACAGAAGCCTGCGGATTTTTACGCTGATTATAGCTTTTAACATCGTACATGGTTAGAAATAAAAATGGCTCTTGGGGAAGCTTAAAGAACTCTCTGTCTCGTTGCTCAGTAATAAATAATTCAATACTATGAGGGATACGAACAACCGGAACAGGACTTTTCATAGCTATTGCTTCAGCCACAAAAGTAGAAGGCGCCCATATTTCTTGTACAAGATTAAAGCTTTCTGTCCAGCGATCTGGAAAGTCCGGCAACTCCCAATGCCAATATCCAATGTTGTATCTATTTAGAAATATCTCATTCCCATAATGAGAATAAATTTCTATCATCTGCTCAGCGTTAATATGAAACACGTTTACATCATATACTGGATCAGGCATTTCTTTGTGAACCCAGGTCATATCAGACATTCTAGCGCTATTAGTACCCTTAAAATTTATAATTCCAAAAGGAAGATCAGCCGCTGTTAAAGACTTTGCTGCGATTCGACATGACTCTCCAATCCCCATCTCTGCTCTTGCATATCCGATTAAGTTGATGCCATCCACACCATGTAGGTGTAATTTAACACTGTTGGACTTCTGTTCAATTGGAAAAGCCGATTTTAACAGCTTTCTTTTCACTTGCTGCATCCTATGTGCTGGGATAAATGGAGCTACTATTTTTTTGGAAGCAACTGCAATTTTATATAATCTTTTATAAATACTTTGTTTAATAATGGACACCACCATTTAAAAGGCTAAGCATTACATTGCTATATTTCTAAAATTCCCCCGATAATATTGTCGAATGCATCCTCACTATTCTATCAAAGATTCCAAGTCATGAATACCTTAATCTGCTTCTATTTCCTCGAACCTTGTAGAAATATTGTATCAAAACACGCATTCGACATATTATCAATTCCTACAAATTTGTAAACAACATACAAATACTCCCTCATTCCCTCGCCCTCGTATAGTAATCTATTACCTCATTTGTTAAAATACACAGAGGAGTACTACATTACTAGATGAGGAGATCGTCAATGAGCGCAAGAAAAAAAGAAAAGAGCAGCATTGCACTTGCTGCTGAATCACCGCTATTACACTGGCTTCTAACAATCGGCTTAGCTTTATTCGTTCTTATTTTCCCTTATGACAGAGCGCTGTTCAATGGGTATGAATATGGCTTTGAATCTTCGATTTACAGCGCTGCTATATTCAGTTATGTCCTACTCGCAGTGACTGCTGTATATGCTTACCGCAGCGGATGGCAGTTAAATAATCATCGCAGCCTATTGTCGATTGTTGTCTTGTTGTTTCCTGTCGTCTATTGGCTGTCATCCATGCAAGCTGTATCAAGCTATTACGCATCGTTCATGACCTATGTCATCTTTCTAATGGCTGGAGTCTTCTTAACCGGACTTTATGCAGCCGAGAGACTACCCGTACGAAAGCTAATAGAGTACACTTTCATGCTGACTTCCTACATTATCGTTCTATACGGCATCCTTAATCTATTCGGTCAACAGTATTCTCGTGATGCGTTGTGGCTGGCACATGACGGTTATCGCCTTACATCAGTCTTTCAATATTCAAATACATACGCAGGTTTCCTGACTGCAATATTCCTAATCGCGGTCTACTACGCAGTAACTTGTACTCGCTGGTATATGCGTTTTGCCAATGCGATTATGCTAGTGCCGATCTTCATCTCATTCATGCTTACCTACTCACGCGGTGCGATTGTAGTCATTCCGGTCATGGTACTTATACTCATACCATTCCTGCGTTTCGTACAGCAGATCGCCTACATCGTCTATTTGGGACTCTCAGCATTGCTCTCTCTGATCATTCTCGGCAAGCTTACCGCTAATGCGGATGCGATTGCTGTTATTGTTCAGCCAACTGCTCAGAAGGCTCCTAGCACAATCTCGATGTTCGATTCATTGCCGTTGCAGAGCTGGCTATTACTGGCAGCAGCTACTCTCGTCAATGCTGGTCTAATTATGCTGTTGCACAAAAAGCTATACCCTTGGCTTGAAGCGAAGACGGCGAGACTTGCTATGCGCAAATGGTCTTTTGCTGCCGTTCCTGGAGCCATCATCGTTATCGGGGTGCTTGCCGTCACCATCCTGCTTACGAGCAGTGGTGTAAGAGGTATGCTTCCAGATAAGATCGCCTCCCGCTTCGAGAATATTAATCTGCAGCAGCATAGTTTTCTCGAACGCTGGACCTTCTATGAAGATGGATTGCGAGTGGCTGAAGACTATCCGTTGCTTGGCGCCGGAGGCGGAGGCTGGCAATCCTTATATGAGCAATACCAGAACAATCCTTACTGGAGCCGACAAGCGCATAGCTATTTTGTTCAGACGCTCGTTGAGGTTGGTTGGCTCGGATTTATCATTTTAATTGGTCTGCTTGCCTATATGTTCCTTATGTACATTCGGGCTTATATCCGTTTCCCTGAACGACGGGGAAGCCATTTGATCTTCTTTATATTCTCTTTAACCATATTGATTCATAGTGCAATTGACTTCGATATGAGTTATGTCTATCTCAGTGCTCTCGTATTCATCAGCTTAGGCTGCATGCTGGCACCTTACGGCAAGCTATTAACGATTAACCGGCTCTCTTCTCTAAAAATAAATGGACGAATGAAATATATCTATCCTACATTCATTGGGTTAATTGCACTGTTATTGATCATATTCTCGTCCCGAGAATATGGCGCAATACGAACTTTTAATCAGACTGTCAAAGCTGCAGCACAAGGAGAAGTTAATCTTAATGAATTGATAGATCCTTTGAATAAAGCGATTCGGACTTCACCGAATCATACTATATTCTCGTTAACGAAGTCCCAATGGCTGGAACAAGCTTATGCTCAAACGCAGAATCAAACCTTCAAGGACGATTTACTTAAGACACTAGATCAAGCAAGGAAGAATGATCCTTATAATCGATCCATTCTCTTGCAACTTATTAAGTCACTTGACACGAGTGAGGGAGTAGAACAAAAGCTGAAGCTTATAGAAGAAGGGCTCATTAAATTCCAATGGGACATTCAATTTTATGAGATGGCAATTGTAGAATACACGACAGCTGGCTCTGTTGCCAGACAGTCTGATCCAGCAACCTCAGAATCCTATTTCAATAGAGTGTTGGAGTTGAAAGCTGAGATCGAACAGAAAATCGCGAAGCTGGCAACATTGCCTCCAGAACAGTCACAAGGACGTTCGTTCGGGTTCACTCCTGCGATCAATGCAGCTATCGGTCAAGTCTATTACGAGCAGCAAAATTATGAAGCTGGTATTACGATCATGCAACCAGGTATCCAAGGCAATCTGGAGGATGCTTCAGTACGCAAGCTCGTTCGTTATTATTTATCTACTCTCTCCGCTCTTGGGCAGAGCAACGTTGAGCTGAACAACCAGCTCCTGCAATTCTACGAAACGAAGGTTGTAGAATATATGAATCCGACTGATTCCGCTAACGCTGCAGCCAATGCGCAGCTGGCGCTTGCCTTAAAAGCTGAGATCGAACAAGAGATCATTAGACTTGCAGAGTTGCCTCAAGAGCAGAAGCAAGGATATACATTTACGTTAACTCCAAAGACTATAGAAGCACTCAAAACAATTCAATAACGACAAGCAGCTTTCACGTCTCCATCTTAAATTCCCCTATTAGAATCAAAAGGTCCGCTTCGAACTATCGAAGCGGACCTTCACTTTCCCCTCAATACTCCACCCTACTACAACCTTTTTCATTATTCTAATGGCATGTTTCTGTCAATTTCAGAATAAATAGCATTAGAACGTTCTAAATCTTATACCTTCCGGAAGGAGCGAACGACTATTGAATCGAGCGCGGAGGCCCAGATGGTCACTAGTGGTGATGCGCGGCGCTGACAAATCTGTTAAACAGTTTCATGTATCGAAGCGATCCGTCGTAGCAGCCCCTGCTGCTGCCATACTCGCAGTTACTGGCTGTATTGCGGGACTCCAAATAAAATCAACCTATGAGTTGCATGATTTGGAGGAGCAATTGTCTCAGCAGTCTATACAATTCTCCCATACGATATCTGGAAAAGACGAAGCGATTCTCTCGTTGCAGCAAGAATTAGTCCGCTTGTCACGCCAAGCGCAAGAAATGCAAACGCAGGTCAATGACCTAGAAGGGCTTGAATCAAAGCTAAAGCTATTCATTGATAAATACGGCAGCATTGTATCGCCCACCCACACGAACAGCCCTTCCTCTACGTCCAAACGTGATGTTCATACATTATCCGCTGCTTCCTCATCTACATCGTCGCAAGAAATGAAGCTCATGGCTGTTCTAGCGAGCAACTCCTCTCTCGATTTGCAAGCTTTGGGCTCCATGGTCGACACTATGGAACAGACAATGGAACAGTCGTTGAAGCAAGCGCAGGCAAGGCAAGCTGAGCTCGATGCTATCCCTTCTGGTTGGCCAACGGCATCTCAGACGATGACATCCAGCTTCGGATACCGCAAAGACCCCTTTACAGGGCGAGCAACCTTCCATGCTGGCATTGATATTTCGGGTAAGTCAGGGGACCCGGTATTTAGTGCAGCCGATGGCAAAGTATCGGAATCTGGATATAGCAGCTCCGAAGGCAACTACATCGTAATTGATCACGACAATGGACTGCAAAGTGTCTACATGCATTTACAACATAACGAGGCACAAGAGGGTGAAACCGTTGCACGCGGTGAGAAAATCGGCTTATTAGGCTCAAGCGGCAGAAGCACTGGTCCCCATTTACATTTTCAAGTGATGCAGAAGCATGAAGCGGTTAACCCTTTAGATTACTTACAGGTCGATTAGCAGCAGATAGTAGGTAACAGATCTCTTAATTTAGGAGGTATTGACCGTCATGTTCAAAGATAATAAACGAGTGTCAGTGACCGATACTTTAATCGGACAAGGAACACATATCGAGGGTAAAATGATTTGCGAGGCTTGCTTGCGAATCGAAGGTGAATACAGCGGAGATATTGATTGTATGGGCGATATCATTATTGGCGAATCTGGCATTGCCCGTTGTAACATTACGGCTAAGGATATTACTGTAGCAGGTACCGTATTAGGTGAAATCACTACCAAAGGCAGGCTTACTGTAACTGCAACTGGCCAGGTAACCGGCAATGTTAATGCTCATACGCTCATTATTCATGACGGAGGAATGATTAACGGAAATTTCCAAATGGAGCGCATCACAGACTCACCCGCCCGTCCGCTGTCTGAGACCAACCATTCAAGCACAAAGGACGCAAAAGATAACTCCAAAGAGAGTGCTGCTCGTGATAAAGAAAAAGCACGTCAAGCCGGTTAAATACCCCTCCACTAAATCAGAGCTATTCATATAAAAACAAGCCGCCCTATCATCCCTTCATAAAGAGGGACTAAGGAAACGGCTTGTTTGTTTTTTATTTAACTCTTTAAGCAGCTACATCGCGCTTGCTGAACACATACCAGGTCAAAAAGATAAACACTACATAATACGCCGCCAACATGCCGAGTGAGAAGCTGAATGACAGCCCTGCTCGCAGCGGTGTTTGATTCAAATATTGAATCAAATCAAGATGGATGAACAGCAAATAATTAATCCACGCGTAGTCGAATATAGCGAGGAATGACATGAACGTGTTGACACCCAATATGATGAACAACGATAAACCAATGGCTAGTCCCCCGCTTCGGAAGATCGCTGACAACATGAATGCCAGCGTAGCTGTCACAACAAGCGACACGAACTTCAGTATATAATATTGAAGAAAATAAGAAACTACCGATCCCGAGTATAAAGGAACCATTAATTGAGAAGCTGGCGGATTATCGTATCCGAACAATAATAGATTCACGACAAATATGAACAGATACAGCAGTATAACCGCGAACAAGGCAAATAAAAGAATCGAAATATATTTAGACAGCAATATCTTCGATCTCGTCCATGGGCGGATTAATAACAGCTTAATTGTGCCTGTTGTGAACTCGTCTGCAACGCTTCCTGCCGCGATAATAGCCGTAAATACGGTAACCAGTAGAAAGGAAATAACGGATTCCACATGAAAAACACTCCACATCGAGCCTGAACCATCAAACTGAAAATAGGCGATTACCGATATGAAAGCATTCAATGCAAGCATAATTCCGATCATTACCCAGGTCCGTGAACGACGATATATTTTCATATTCTCGTTCATCACAAGCTCTGCAAAGTTAAACAATGCCTTCACCTCCTGTCACTTCTAGGAATTGATCCTCAAGCGACTTGTTCTGAATCTCAATACCATACACTTTAACTCCTTGTGCAACGAGACGAGCATTGAGCTCCGCAATAAACTCCCGTTCCCCTTCCACCAATACAATTGCTGTATCACCATCACGTTCTGCAGTCTTACCAAGCTCCGTCACAACAAGCAGCGCTTCGTTAATCTTGTCCACTTCGAATCGTACACGCGCATGGCTTGTTCCTTCAATATTATGATGTATCGAGCGAACATCGATCAGCTTCCCGTTCTGAATGATCGCAACTCGATCACACATAAGCTCCATCTCAGACAACAAATGACTAGAAACAAAGACGGCTAGCCCTTCTTCCTTAGCAAGCTGCTGCAAATACGCCCGCAGCTCTCTAATTCCCGCTGGATCAAGACCGTTGGTAGGTTCATCCAGTATGAGAAGCTTCGGCTTATGCAATACTGCTTGTGCGACACCAAGACGTTGGCGCATCCCCAATGAGTAAGTTTTTACTTTCTCATGAATTCGTGAACCTAGTCCAACAAGTGCAATAACCTCATCGATCCGTTCTTTCGAAATGCCGGAACTCATCCGAGCAAAATGAACGAGGTTCTGATAACCAGTCAAATATTTATACATTTCAGGGTTTTCAACAATGGCCCCGACATTGCGGATTGCCTTCTGATACTCTTTCGTTATGCTATAACCGCAGATTGTAATTTCACCGGCTGTCAGCGACATCAGTCCAACCATCATTCGGATGGTCGTCGTTTTCCCAGCACCGTTCGGTCCAAGAAAGCCAAACACCTCTCCTAATGGCAAATCGAGTGTCAGTCCATCAATAATCGTTCTTTTGCCAATTCGTTTGGTTACATTCTGCAAGCGAACTATCGGTTGTTCCATATCAAATAAACCTCCCAATCTTTTAAGCTAACCATAATTTTCAGCAATCCCTATGCTACTCTATTTAGAAGTATAACCCGTAAGTGCCTATTATATAGGATTACACTTCAACATGTAACTATATCGTTCCCTCAAGCATTCTAATATGTAAACAAAAAAGCCTCTTTCTACACAATTGCTGTAGAATAGAGGCTTACGTTACTGCTATAGTTAGAGAATAGATACGATTCATTATCGATATACGCACTCAGCGGCATGATCTTCTCAAGTCCATTGACTGGAGATT
The DNA here is from genome assembly GCA_048976605.1 of Pristimantibacillus sp. GTDB lineage: Bacteria > Bacillota > Bacilli > Paenibacillales > Paenibacillaceae > Pristimantibacillus. The sequence continues at coordinate 362,004 of JBHGUX010000018.1, forward strand.
GCGCAGCGCGTTCAGCCATTACTTTCTCTATGTAAGTTGAACATGTTGTACAGCAGCCCATGGGATGGATACTTCGAAAAAAGCCTGTTCGGAACAAGACTTCCGCATGCTCAATAGTTACCATGGTCGCACAACCCACACAGTAAAACTGTTCTTCGATTTTAATCATACCCACACTCCTTCTTTCAATATACCAAGTGTATCATCGCGTTACATATTGTATCTTATCATTACTTTATTCTAATTAGCGAAAGTTGTCAACGATTACTATTTGCTCATTTGTTCCTTCAACAGAGTATGAATACGTGATCTTTCCTCAGCACTTACAATATAGTACCAAACCTTGTTGATCATCGCTCCAGTTCCGCTTATCTCAACTGTATTCACTTGATCCAAATCAGATCGATATTCTTTCACAAATGTCTTCATTTCATCAAACGAAATATTCGTTTTGACACTGCTTCCTAATTGGCTTAACAATCCCTCAATTTGCGTAAAGCTGGAAAATGACAGAGCGCTTTTCATAACCTGCTCCACCATATCTCGTTGCCTCGTATTTCGACCAAAATCACCTCTTGGATCATCATAGCGCATGCGAGAATAGAGCAATGCTTTCTCTCCATTAAGTTTCAAATTTCCTTTATCGAACGTATAGCCTTCATAATCGAAGGCAAAAGGATTATTCACTTCCACTCCGCCAATCAGATCAATCATCTTCGCGAAGCCTTCCATATTTAATCGAATATAATAATCCATCGGGTAATCTAGAAAGTTCTCCACTGTCTTCTTCGACATCTCAGCTCCGCCAAAGGCATAAGCATGATTGATTTTATCCGTCGTCCCATGACCTATAATTTGAGTTCTCGTATCACGCGGGATATTGAACATCAGTATCGATTTCTTAACAGGATTCACTGCCAATACAATTAAAGTATCGGATCTCCCTGGATCATCTCCCCGTTCATCCACACCCATGACAACAACTGTGAATGGATGACGCTTCTCCAGCACTGGCTGAACAGCAACAGGGACTGCTACTTCTGGATCTTTGCTTACATAGACGGTTTGCGGGATAGGCTCGTAGATCTGGTTAGCTGTCTCTTTCACTGAATGATACACATACCAGGTATAACAAGCTATTCCAACAATAATCGCTAATGCAGCAATGCCAATGGCTAACCATGTTCGTTTCACCCAGCGCTTCACCGATACTGCCTCCTAATAGGTAGAAACGGTTTAGAGCGATTTGCATTTGACAGAGGCCACAACTGTCTTCCTGGTCCTCCAACCAACAAAATAATAATCAACAGTTCTTCCTCCAGTCATTCCTGCTTATATGAGATGATCGATTAACGGCACAGCAATCATGCTTACTCTATGCTATAGTTATAATGACTTGTAGTTTATTTTGCGGTATAGCTGATGAATCTTGTGCTGCTCGGGACTTTGACGAAGCATCTCTTGATTTAGAATACGAATCAATACTATCTTCATCTTATTAGGCGGATGGAAGGCTACTCCATATTCATATTGATTATCTCTATTTTCCCTCCAAACGATATGACCTCGAAGATTAAGAGAAATACCGATTAATTTTAATTGAAAATCCACCATATAGTTATTATCAGCAGGCAGCTTTAATCCAGACAAAAAACTTAAGCCTTCTTGGCTTATATTGAGAAGAAGTACCGCAGCTGTCGAACGAGTCAGCAGTCGGCCCTCGTTATCCAGCAATCCTAACTCTGCCTTAATTCCTTCATTAATGCGCAACCGAATATGAGCGCGATCAGCGCCAAGATTAGCGTCCATTGTTCACTCCTTGGTTAAGATTGCCCATTATGACGTTTAAAGAGAGGATATTTGGTCAATCCTATATTTGATACGTAATGTATCAGTTATACCCCTCACTTTACGATACAATACGTAGCATGTCAACAGATAAAAAATGAAAACATAAAATATTGCGACGTTTTGTTGCACTTTAATGCTTTTCTAACATTTACGTATTAATATAGGTGTAGCGGAAATCGGCTACTTTTAGGAGGATAAAGGATGAATATCGGAAACCGAATTGCTCAATTGAGGGATGAAAGAAAGTGGACACAGGAGCAAACCGCAGCAAAACTTGGTATATCAAGGGCTGCACTATCTCACTACGAAAAGAATCGTAGAGAACCCGATTCCGAAACGTTAACGAAATTTGCAGACCTTTACCAAGTTTCTCTTGATTTTTTAGTTGGTAGAACGTTAAATCCACAATCCATTTTAAGCGCGGATGTTCGGAGTTATGTTGATCATCTGGAGTTGTCTGATGAAGAAATATTAGAGAAGTACAACTTAAGTGTTGATGGACGGAAACTTACGCTCGAGGAGACCAAACGATTTATTGCCTTCGTCCGAGCGGAAAGAACGATGAATTAGCGAATATTAAAGCTTCCCGTGGTCGGTTCAATGATATCAATCGGCCATTTTTGAGGTGGAATTCCCATTTGGGTTAGAATGTCTCGAATATCTATTTCCACTCGCTTCTCTTCATTGTTAACTTTATTCACATTCTCCCCAACAACCATCATATTCGACTCCTACTCTACTTAAATTCAAACAACAATATGATTATAGCGAATACCAAATTTATAATGTGTCGGTTGGTGAAATCGACTTGCTTCTATTTTCGTAGCTTCCTGTCGAAATAAGACTTTAGATCTATATATATGTAAAAATCAACTACCTGTCTCTACTATTGTATATGCACGACTCAGCCAAGTTATTCAAATTTCGATCCATATACAGGCATGATCATGCCTTCGTACCTTATCCTCTTTTTTCAAATAGATACAAAAAAACCGCGACCCTTTGCTGGGTCGCGGTTTTCTGTGTTCAATTTAGCCGCCTGTACGAGCTAGCTCTTTCATACTCGCTTCGAATGCCGCTAGCAATGCTTTATCATTAGTCAGACCAGAATCCTCTGCTTTACGGATATGCTCCAGCATTTTCTTATAGTCCTTAGGAATCACTTTGATGAACTTGCCTAGCGATGTATCCCAATCATTCAGAATACGTGAGCCAATTGCACTCTCTGTATATTCCACATGACGTTCAATCATGCCGCGCAGCTCCGCAATATCCTCTTGTTCTTCAAGTCTTTCCAGCAATACCATCTCAATGTTGCATTCTTTATAGAAATCGCCTGTAGCATCATACACATAAGCGATACCACCGGACATCCCTGCAGCAAAGTTCCGCCCAGTTCCTCCGAGAATAACGACACGTCCACCAGTCATATATTCACAGCCGTGGTCACCGACGCCTTCTACAACGACTTTAACTCCACTGTTACGCACAGCAAACCGTTCGCCTGCAATACCGCGGATATAAGCTTCACCGTCAGTAGCGCCATACAAGGCTGTGTTACCGATAATGACGTTATCTTCAGCTACGAAAGTCGCTTTCGGTGATGGTGCGACAATGATTTTACCGCCGGATAATCCTTTACCGACATAGTCATTGGAATCGCCTTCCAAGGAGAGCGTAATCCCTTTCGGTACGAATGCACCAAAGCTTTGACCAGCCGACCCTGTAAAGTGGAAGGAAATCGTATCTTCTGGCAAACCTTTCGCTCCATAGCGGCGAGTAACCTCACTGCCTAGAATCGTACCAACAACCCGGTTCGTATTGCAGACTGGGAATGAACCGCTTATGCGTTCGCCGCTTTCCAGCGCCGCTTGCGCAGCAGGTACGAGCTTCTGTACGTCAAGTGAAAGCTCAAGACCATGATTCTGTTCCTGTACGTTATGACGTGCAGCATCTTTCGAAACTTCTGGTTGATACAGAAGCGATGAAAGATCAATGCCTTTAGCTTTATAGTTATTGATCAGCTCTTTCGATTCCAATATATCGACGCGGCCGACCATTTCTTTAATGGAACGGAAACCAAGCTCTGCCATAATCTCACGAAGCTCTTGAGCAACGAAAGTAAGATAGTTAACTACATGACTTGGGTCGCCCATAAACTTAGCACGCAGCTTAGGGTTTTGTGTCGCAACGCCAACTGGACAAGTATCCAACTGACAGACACGCATCATTACACAGCCAAGTACAACGAGCGGAGCTGTTGAGAAGCCGTATTCTTCAGCACCAAGCAAGATAGCAACCGCAACGTCGCGGCCATTCATCATTTTACCATCGGTTTCGATTACTACACGATCACGCAGATTGTTCAGCATCAGAGTCTGATGAGTTTCGGCAAGTCCCAGCTCCCACGGCAAGCCCGCATGGCGAACCGAGTTCATTGGAGATGCGCCAGTACCGCCATCGTAACCGCTGACCATAATAACGTCTGCACGTGCTTTGGCAACGCCAGCTGCAATCGTTCCAACGCCAACTTCTGATACGAGCTTCACATTAATACGTGCACGCGGATTGGCGTTCTTCAGATCATGGATCAGCTCAGCCAAGTCCTCGATCGAATAAATATCATGATGCGGCGGTGGTGAAATCAAGCCAACACCTGGTGTGGAGCCGCGAACCTCAGCAACCCAAGGATATACTTTACGTCCTGGCAGTTGCCCGCCTTCACCTGGCTTCGCACCTTGTGCCATCTTGATTTGAATTTCTTCCGCATTAACCAAGTAGTTGCTCGTTACGCCGAAACGTCCCGATGCTACTTGCTTGATTTTGCTGCGGCGTGAATCACCATTCTCGTCAGGGATAAAGCGTGCTGGATCTTCGCCGCCCTCGCCCGTATTCGATTTGCCGCCCATACGGTTCATCGCAATTGCTAAGCTTTCATGAGCTTCTTTACTAATCGAACCATATGACATTGCGCCTGTCTTGAAGCGCGTCAGAATGGATTCCACAGATTCAACTTCCTCTAGTGGAACAGCTTCCAATCCATCCTTGAACTTGAGCAGCGAGCGAAGCATCATATGCTTCTGGTCCTCACCTTGAACAAGTGCGGAGAACTTCTTGTATAGCTTGTAATCATTAGAGCGTGAAGCCATTTGGAGCGTGTGAATCGTTTGAGGGCTGAACAAATGGTTCTCGCCGTCTTTGCGCCACTGATATTCACCAGCGGATTCCAATTCTTTCTCACGGCCCTCTTGCTCTGCAAAGGCATGAAGATGATATTTCAATGTTTCTTCTGCAATAACATCAAGTCCGATACCGCCGATGCGGGAAGGTGTCCATGTGAAATATTCCTCGATTAGTTCTTCTTTCAAGCCAACTGCTTCGAATATTTGTGCGCCGCGGTAGGATTGTATAGTTGAAATGCCCATTTTGGACAATACTTTAGTTACACCCTTAGTTGCCGCTTTAATAAAGTTCTTAACTGCTTTCTCATGAGAGATATTGCTAAGCATGCCTTGGCGAATCATATCATCAAGCGTCTCGAAAGCAAGGTACGGGTTAACTGCGCTTACGCCGTAACCGAGCAGCAAGGCAAAGTGATGCACCTCGCGCGGATCTCCGGATTCAAGCATCAGAGCAACTTTCGTACGTGTTCCTTGGCGAATGAGGTGATGATGCAATGCCGACACAGCAAGCAGTGATGGAATTGCAGCATTTTCTTTGTCTACTCCACGGTCGGATAGAATAAGAATATTATGGCCTTTGTCAATAACGCGATCAGCAGCCTCGCACATTAGCTTCAATGAGTCACGCAATCCTGCTTCACCATCAGATGCAGGGAAGAAGATCGGCAACGTAATTGACTTGAAGCCAGGACGACGAATATGGCGCAGCTTCGCAAATTGTTCATTTGATAATATCGGTGTCGCAAGCTTAATGTGACGTGCGCTTTCTGGTTCTGGATTGAGCAGATTGCGCTCAGGTCCAATTGTCGTACCAACAGCTGTTATTATCTCTTCACGAATCGCATCAATTGGCGGATTCGTTACTTGAGCGAATAATTGCTTGAAGTAGTTATATAGACGCTGTGGACGCTCAGACAATATGGCGAGCGGTGCATCATAGCCCATTGATGTAATTGGCTCCATCCCGCTGCTAGCCATTGGCTCAAGTACTTTACGCAAATCTTCGAATGTGTATCCGAATGCCTGTTGGCGTTGTTGTACCGTTTCATGATCTTGCAGTGGAAGCTCAGGTGCTTCTGGCAGTTCTTCCAGATCGACAAGATGCTCATCGAGCCAATCGCGATAGGGCTGCTCAGATGCTACTTTCGCTTTAACTTCTTCATCAGGAACGATGCGGCCTTCCTTCGTATCGATAAGCAGCATTTTGCCTGGACGAAGACGTTCTTTGTATAAAATATCCTCCGGCGGGATCTCAACTGTACCTGCTTCGGAACCTAGAATAATATGATCATCCTTCGTTACGTAATAACGAGCTGGACGCAGACCGTTCCGGTCAAGAAAGGCACAAATTTGAGTTCCGTCGGTGAAGGCCATCGCTGCCGGACCATCCCAAGGCTCCATCAAAGTGCTGTGATACTCGTAAAATGCTTTTTTGTCATCATCCATGGATTCATGGTTTGACCAAGGTTCAGGAACCATCATCATTGCCGCATGCGGTAAAGACCGTCCCGATAGGTAGAGGAATTCCAATGTGTTGTCGAACATAGCTGTATCCGACCCATCAGGGTTGATAATCGGTTTTACTTTAGCCATATCCTCACCGAACAATTCGGTTTCGAACAGTGATTGACGCGCATGCATCCAGTTAACGTTGCCGCGCAGTGTATTGATCTCGCCATTGTGGATTAAATAGTGGAATGGATGCGCACGTTCCCAGCTTGGGAATGTGTTCGTGCTGAAACGGGAATGGACTAGCGCCATCGCCGACACAACGGATTCATCATTCAGCTCTTGGTAGAAAGAGCGAACTTGCTCGGTTGTAAGCATCCCTTTATAAACGATTTTTTTGCTCGACATGCTGGAGAAGTAGAACATCTCCCCGCCCTCTTTGCCAGAGTAGCGAATAGCGAGCTCCGCACGCTTGCGAATAACATACAATTTGCGTTCGAATGCCAACACATCTTTCAAACCTTCGTTTTTGCCGATAAACACTTGACGTACGAAAGGCTTAACCGAAAGTGCCGAATGACCAAGCTTCGCATCTTCTGTCGGAACTGTCCGCCATGCAATCAAAGTTTGTCCTTCTTCACGGATGATGTTCTCCAGCTCAGCTTCGAACGAGCTGCGAATTTTCTCATCCTGTGGCATGAAAATCATACCTACCGCATATTCTCCTTCTTGCGGCAGTTCCACTTCAACCTTCTTCAATTCGCTTGCAAAGAAGTTATGTGGAATTTGAAGCATTATTCCCGCACCGTCACCTGTATTTGGTTCGCTGCCTTGTCCGCCGCGATGCTCCATGTTCTCTAGAAGCGTCAAAGCTTGTCGAATGACAGTATGCGATTTTATACCTTTGATGTTTGCCACAAAGCCCATACCACATGCATCTTTCTCAAATCGCGGATCATAGAGACCTTGCTTCGGCGGTAATCCAAAAATTTTCTCTTTCATTGTGAGCAACCTCTCTATCAGAAGATTTTTGGGCAAGCCTTGTGGAACCGAGCCATACATCTGAGCGTATAATTCAGCTTCAGACGGGCTCAATCACTACTATATGGGAACGGAGCCAACGAGGCGCATCGGCCTGCAGCTTGCCATCCATGTGAGCTTAAACGAATTCGTCATGTTTCCTAACATTAACAGCAGTTCACAAACTATCCAATGCAGAATGAAGGGAATCGTTCGTATTATGTGGAAATGATTAGCAACCTGCGTACTCGTTTAAGTTTGACACTGTGCCGGTCCATATTATGGCATGTGAATTATTCTATCATTTTAACATCAGGCTAAAAGGGAATCAATTTAATCTTTTTATAATTGTGATAAATGATATTTAACAGCTTGAATGTTCGGGTATTGTCTTATTTCTATTTTATCAAAAGGAGAGGTCAACGTTGTATAGTAAGTTAAGGAAAAAAGGATTTATCATTCTATGCAGCTTCATCATTGCCTTACTATTCTTAATAGCTGACATGAGCATTTCTGGATCTAACCTATCCCATACTTTAGCAAATACCAAAAATCCACTTGATGATGACGTTTATCGGATAGTTGCTCTAGGTGATTCTTTAACGGCAGGCTATGAGCAAGGCTTCACGGAACAATCTATTCCCTACGGATATGTAGAGCATATCTATGAACAGGCGTTGTTCCACGGGCTTCATGCCGAATATAAAAATTATGGGATTCTTGGACTCAAAACTACCGGCTTCAATCTCTTAACTCAAGCAATAGTGAGTGGAAATACCGTCATACCTGACAACATCCAGAAGGACCTTATAGATCCGCGGGCAGAACAGATTGTGGGCCAGACGAAGCAAATGACCACTTCCGTACAATCTGCCGACTTGATCGTTATGACGATCGGGGGAAATGACCTCATGACTATCCTCAGCAAACTTGAAGCTGATCTCCCAGACGAGGATTTAAATACTCTGCTGCAAGATATATTGAACAATTATGAACAACAGCTTGAATTAGCATTGCGCAATCTTCTTAAATTGCAGCCTAACGCACAAATTGTAATTGCCAATCAATACTTGCCCGTTCCAGCTCCGCTAAAATTAGGGGCAATCACAATACCGCTCTACCCTGAAGCAGATCGTCAATTTCTTATTGGCTCGCTAACGCAGCTTCACAATCGACTAACTAGCATAGCAAGCAGACTCAACGGGGAAGGCTATCATTTAAACACAGTTAATGTGAATGGCATGTTTCGTAACAATGAATTGAAATTCACAACGCTGTCCGACGGTGATGTCCACCCTAACCGTCAAGGTTATGCAGCAATGGGCAATAGGTTTGCCAGAACGATATGGGGCGAATATAGAACGGTTAGACCGCGTCCAGCCAACGTTCCGATATCCGTGGTCGTAGCCGGTAAGGAACTTCCCGCTTCAGCTTCTCCGCCGGTCCTTCGAAACAATCGTACATTCGTCGCGATGCGAGATATTTCTGATGCTATTGGAGCTAAGCTGCAATGGGACGCTGCATCAAAGACTGCAGTTGTAACGTATAACGGACATCGAGCAGCCTTTACGATTGCCGCCTCTGAAGTCAGTATTGATGGGGCCAAAGTAAAATTAAATAGCCCTCCAGCCTATCTACATAAGACAGGCAAGGAATCGAAAACATATCTGCCGCTTGCCGCTTTATCTGAAGCACTTGGTTTGCAAGTCGTTTATAGAGATACGTTGCAAACCGTATTTATAAATAAGTAATTGCTCCTATTCAACAAAACAAAGCCGAAAACGCTCGTCAGCGATTTTTCGGCTTTATGAACTCAAATCATTTTATTATTTTGAAATATAAATTATTTATAATCCTGACGCAGTTCCTTCATTAACACCAGCCCACGTTCTGACCATCTTTGAAGTCGATCCAGCGCAGCTATTTGAGCATCAGCGGCAGCTTGCAGCGATAGTCGATAATCAGGTATTTCACCATGGTAGAGCTTCACATCTCGCATAAGCACCATTGTCTTCTCCGTGTAGCTTAGCGCTCTGCGTTCATGGAACATGGGAACATCAGGATCATAGGGATTATGAAGATCTCCTTGCTCAGGATGTTTAATAACGGCAAGCACCTTAATTAAGGCGCGTGGTCCATTAAATTCTACAACTTCACCGATATATTGTCCCGATCTTATTTCTGCCTGAACAATGGCACCCGCAACAATGTCTTGGCTGCTATTTACATTAACTTCATCACGCATAATCATCATTCCTCCTATAATAAGAAATAGTTGCTTCTGTTGGTGCGACGATTCAATTTCCAATGTGGTACAATATTTCTAAATCATGTATAGACGATAATTAGCTAATACGTTCTTCTCATCATAAATGATCATTTGAACACATTCAATTATGGAATTACTTGTGTTAAGTGTATCAGCATCGTAATATGGAAATAGAAAAGTAGGTGAATCTATGCGTAAGAAAAGAGTGCTCCTGCTGTCCGAAGGATTCGGATCAGGGCACACGCAAGCTGCATATGCATTAGCAGTTAGTTTGCGTAAGCTTAACCCCGGTATTCAGACTCGTGTTATCGAGTTGGGTAATTTTCTTAATCCAGTGCTAGGCCCTTGGATCATTTCCGCCTATCGTAAAACGGTCAGCAAGCAACCGAAAATGGTTGGCATGATGTACCGTAGCAATTATAAAAAATCACTCAATCGATTTGCACAGCTTGCTTTGCATCGTATGTTTTACACCCATACAACCCAGGTTATCAGGCAGCTTAAACCAGATCTAATTGTATGTACGCACCCTGTTCCTAATGCAGTAGTTAGTCGAATCAAACGACTCGGGCTTGATATGAAGATATGTACAGTTATTACGGATTACGATGCCCATGGCTCTTGGGTCAATCAGGAAGTGAACAAGTATCTTGTCTCATCCACGCTCGTGAAGAAGAAGCTTGTTGATCGAGGCGTGTCACCAAGCCGTGTTGAAGTGACTGGTATTCCCGTACATCCTAATTTTTGGACATCCTATGATAAGAATGATGTTCAGAAACAGTTCAACTTAAAGTCGATGCCTACCGTCCTTATTATGGGCGGCGGTTGGGGATTGATGTACGAAGAAAATTTACTGGAATATATGACGAATTGGCGTGAAAGCGTCCAATTCATCTTTTGTGTTGGGAATAATGAAAAGGTACGTGACAAAATGCTCGCAACTCCATTATTCCAGCATGAGAATATCAAAGTGCTCGGATTTACTAGGGAAGTTAGTAAGCTGATGGATGTTTCTGATGTACTTGTAACCAAGCCGGGCGGTATGACTTGCACAGAAGGAATGAGTAAAGGTATCCCGATGCTGTTCTATGAGCCAATTCCTGGTCAAGAGGAAGAAAATTGTGAATATTTCATTCGTAATGGCTTCGGAGAAATGTTGGAAACAACAGCTACGGTCGATAAATGGATGGCTTTGATTCAAGAGCCATACGCTTCTGATCAACACCGACGTGACCTACTCTCCAAACGCAATCAACAATACGATCCGAGGAGTTGCCCAAATGCCGTCCTGCGACTTATGCAGTGACGGTTTTTTGTCATAGCATAGGTCGCAGTCAAGCAACCTTCTTACAGCCAGAATCGTCAGTTGTATGAATGGAACAGATTTTCGTCTTTTCTCGCCAATATTAGGTATATCTCTACTTAATACGACTTGTTATGGGAGATTAATACATATTGTGCCGAGGAGAACCTTATACTATAATAGCTAGGTTACTATTTAACTAGAAGGAAGGTAATTAAAACCAATGGCAGATGCCTCATTGCAAAAAAGGGAAATGATTCCTGAGCTGCAGATTGTCCGGGCAATTGCCATATTGGGTGTTTTATCAGTCCATTCGACTTCATTTGCCACCCTTGATATGGTCAATTCCAACTATTTCTTTTTGTATAACTTCTTTAATATTTTCATGAAATTCGGAACAACTACTTTTATTTTTTTAAGCAGCTTCGTCCTATTCTATAACTATTATACGCGTCCGCTTGATAAGAAACTGATAACTGGCTTCTACAAAAAACGTGCGCTATATATCATTATTCCTTATTTAGTGTTCTCGGTCTTTTACTTTGCGATCCTTCACTTTGTATACTATCCAGATCGATCTTTTGCAGATACAATAGATAGTTTCATATCAAAGGTATTGACCGGCAAGGCTTATACTCACTTGTACTTTGTTTATATTAGTATTCAATTCTATCTGCTGTTCCCGATCTTCCTGTGGTTGCTTAAGAAGTTCCCAAGTCTCGTCAAATGGGCTATCCCAGCAGGCATTATCATTCAATGGGCATTCTTCTTAATGAACAAATATGTATTAGAGAATCCTGTTCCTAACAGGGGCAGCTGGTCTCTCTCTTATTTCTCTTATTATTTATTTGGTGCTGCTCTAGCAATCTATTATCCTAAGATTAAAGCTTGGATCATTATGAACAAGAACAATGCCAATGCGGGACGTGTTGTTGTCTGGGTTACTGTATGGGCTTTATGGCTTGTTGCCGGACTTTTCCATGTCTACATGTATTATCAAACACGGCTGAAGCTAGATTCTTTCAATACAACACTGTTTGATCTGGTATGGAATGTTCATGCCTTGTTAACGGCTATCGTGCTCTTGCAGCTCGCCTTTGTTCTCTATCGCAAGCTGCCGTTCAAGCTGCCGCAGCTGATCTCTAGACTTGGCGCATTATCATTCGGTATCTATTTGATTCACCCCTTCTTCTTACTGGTGTACAGGGAATATCCACTTCAAACCGGTACAGCTTGGCTATATCATTTCTGGTATGCTGGAGGATTTCTACTTGCTCTTGTTGGTTCTTGGATTGTCGTTTCCTTTGTTGCAAGGTTCATTCCGTTCTCTTGGGTTATATTCGGCAATCTGCCAAAACCGAAGAAACGTCCTTCAGGACCAGCAGCTCCAGAGAAACAATTGGATGTGTAACTCATTACTAGTTTAGCGAGGGATTCTATTGAAGATGAAAGTAATTGCCGTAATCTTAGTTTTCGCCCTAGCTGTTGTGTGGCCTGTTACATCTAGCCATCTTACCGCTGCTTCGACTTCTTATTATAAGAACAAAGTAATTGTACTGATGTATCATCACATCGATGCCAAAGAAAGCGGAGCCACCATTACAGCTGGGCGATTCGGCTCTCACTTAAAGATATTGAAGGATTACGGCTATAACGTCATCAGTGTCGAGCAATTCGCAGAATTTATGCAGAAGAAGACAACCGTGCCTGACAACGCGGTTGTCATTACCTTCGATGACGGCTATGAGAGCTTCAATTCATATGCTGTCCCCATATTGAAAAAGTATGATATGGTCGCGACACATTTCATTATCGGTATCAGTTCCGATGAGCAGAAAGCAACTACTAAGCACTTAACTTGGGAAACTATGCGCAAATTGAAATCAGAAGGCTTTAGTTTTTACAGTCATACATATGATTCCCATCACTATAAGCCGACCAACAAAAATGGCAGTAAAACAGCACCAATGCTCAGCAATCGGATTTATTTAAAAGATCAGGGTCGTATCGAGACGAACAAGGAATACATTGCTCGCATCACTGAAGATACCAATAAGATCGAGCAACGCCTGAAAGATGAATTGGACAATGAATATCAAATGATTGCTTTCCCGTATGGATCATTTAATTCAACGGTCAAGAAAGTCCAGAATAAAGCTGGAGTTAATTTATTTTTCACAACACGACCTGGCATTAATAAAGCAGGTTCTGACGAGGTATACCGCATTAATGCTGGAAATCCGAAAATCACCGCTACAAAGTTTCTAGAATCACTTCGTCAATTCCACTAATTCACATAAAAATCCTTAGTCGTGAGCGTTTCCGCTTATGATCTAAGGATTTTTTGTGTTTTATTGCTTAAAGCGCACTGCCTCCGAACAAGAACCGTTTCTCCCAATGAGTCCCGGCAATTTTGCTGATCGTAACTCCACCACTTTCTTTGGAGTAAGTATGAAGTATTTTTCCGTCGCCTAAGTAAATGCCATCATGAGTAATCCTAGCTGTAGATTTGTTCACGCCGGAGTACGCAGAAGCGCTTGTCCCTTTGTAAGACATGAAGAACATCAGATCCCCGCGTTTAAGCTGCTTCCAGTTCGACACGGCATTGCCTTTGTCCTTCACATACTTCCCCTGGCCGCGAGAATCGGCAGACAGCTTGATACCCACACCATCTATAAAAGCTTGTCTAACGAAATCCGAACAATCGAATGTTTTTGTCGTACTTCTGCTAGATCCATATTCATAAGGAGTTCCGATATATTTCATCCCCGCAGCAATAACTTTTTCTACTGAACCGCTGGCAGGAGCCGTTGTGCCGCTTCCAGATCCCGAGCTCGTATTGCTGCTGCCCGAGGAAGCACTGCCTTTGACTGTAATATACTTGGACAGCGAGCTCACATAACCCGTTTTACCTTTGCTATCCTTCACTTTATACCATGCTCTATTATATTTAGACAGGACCGTTAATTTCTCTCCTGTTTTCAATAAGCGGATCTTGGATGAAGAGGTCGATGGAGCTGTCCGGAAATTAACACCTGATTCAACGACGGCCGTCTGAGCAGCCATTGCTGTAGTTGGAGCCAAGACTGCGACTGAACCCAGTACTAAAGACGCTGATATTGTTGCTGCAAGTATCTTTCTTTTTATGTTTTTCATGTTTAAAACCTCCTAAAATTTTGTGAAGCAAAATCACTTCGAAAGCATTTACTTAGATTTTGTGAAGCAAAATCACTTCGTAAAGCAAGAAAAGCCCGTTATTGTACTTGCTAATGGTTTTACGGGAATCGCTGTCTTCATTGTAGAGTTGACACACTGGGACAAGTATCGTCCAATATTCCTAATTACCCATTCAGCAGATAGGGATAATGAACCATATGTAATATGGGTTTAAACACAAAAAAAGGCATTCGCATTTAGCGAACGCCTTCCGATATCAATGTTGCTGTATGTGTTGGTATCACTAAATCCAACCGACTTCTTCAAAGTCGTTAGAAAGGTGCCTTAGCTGAATTTCACACGCAGGACCTATGAACTATTTTTCTTATTTCTTTTAATTTCATTGGTAACATTTACACACTGCTCAAATCAGCTCTTAGAGGGTTTATTTGCCAGATCTAACGGTTCTACATGAACATGCACACTCATCGTATTATTATGCTTTTTCTCCATTCGTCGTTCAATTTCATCACTGATTTGATGGCTTTCGATGAGTGACAACTTCGGATCGACCTGCACAATAACTTCAATCAGCACATTGCTTCCATGAACACGTGCTTTAATATCTTTTATTGATTTCACGCCTTTAGTCTGCTCAACCGTCTCTCGCAACGATGACAGCTCTTTCTCGTCAAAGCCATCTGTTAACGCATGTGTGGAGCTGTAGAAAATATCCCACGCTGTCTTACATATAATAACGCCGACTGCTAATGCCGCAACGGGATCAAGCCAAGGAAGCCCGAACTGAGCACCGATAATACCAATTGCAGCTCCGAAACTAACTAAAGCATCCGACAAGTTATCCTTAGAAGCAGCTAACAAAGCCTGATTATTAATACGCAGAGCCAATTTGCGATTATATATATACACGCCCACCATACAAAGAGCTGCGAATAAAGCAACCCATGCGGATGTGAGGCCCGGTGCTTCCCGTTCACTCGCAAATAGAGATTTACCTGCACTAATTAGTACTTGTATCCCTACGGTAGCCATAATGAAAGATGCAATTAAAGCGGCAATAGTCTCCGCACGAAAATGTCCATAAGGATGATCCTTATCAGGCGGCTTTTGCGAAATTCGCAAACCGATCAACACTGCTGCGGAAGCGACAATATCGGTTAGGTTATTGAATCCATCGGCGATCAGCGCTCCAGATACATACCAATATCCCGCACCAAGCTTTAATGCAGACAGTATTAAATAGGCACCGATGCTAACCCAAGCACCCTTCTCACCTTGTTTAATCTCATCGTACTGATCCAGTGTCCTTACCTCATTTCCTAGATTATCCCATGACGATATCATACCCGACAGATCTTGTGTGGGTCTAGAGAAACAGTGTTTACCTCATACGCACTTTTATGCATGAATGCAACTTTTTACCTTGAAAAGAAAATGGAGGGTATCCATTCACATAGGCAAACTGCGTAAGCGAATGTTCTTACGATCGCTGTTGTATCCTGATTCCTTGAATTAAATAGGTGGTTGGAATCCGGATACAAAGGCGACCGCTGTCGCTTCTCCAGAATCATTCGCTTACTCCGTTTGTTGTTTTATGGGATCATTTTCTTCTAGTAAATAGAAAAATAGCAGTACAGGAATATTCCCATACTACTATTTTTAAAAAAATTCAGCCTGTGACTTGCAGTTCCAAAAGGAACATGCAAATTCAAAAGCTGAGTACAGTTTGAGACAGCCACACCCATTATTTCAAATAAAACACTTCACGCATTGGTGTAATCGGCTCTGCTTCATTAAAGTCGAACGAGCCTTGAACCATCGTCGACGTAATGGCATTCCAGCGGTTGCAAGCGTCGCTTTGGGCAATGTATGCGAATGCCGCTTCAACATCGTCGCACTCAAAGCAATAAAAAAACTGATTGCCGTTTTGAAATATCGAATAATTGCTGATACCCGCCTTAGAATGCTCTTCCATCATTTCTGCCCATGGATCTGCATGCATGCGTACATATTGTTCCAGCCTATCTTCTTTAATATTCCAAGTCCAAGCGTATTTATTGCTTCCCACTCATAACTCCTCCTATATTAGGCTGTTATCTACTGCAACTATTTCTTCCCTTTATTGAAATTGAACTTCAGCTTCGGAATCATAACAGCAAAGATAAGCAGCAACCCTAGAATGATCAGCAGCATTTGTGCCGGCACATTAACCAGCCCGAGACCATATCTCAGGAATCCGATCAAGAAGATCGCTAAGATGGCACCAATCATTCTGCCCTTGCCGCCTGCCGTGCTAATACCTCCAAGAACAACCATTGCGATAACGTCAAGCTCATAGCCAGTCGCTACATTTGGTCTTGTGCTCCCCATTCGGGAAGTCAAGAACAAAGCAGCTACCGCCGCCATCAGTCCCGCTAGTGTAAATACGATAATTTTAATTTTATCGACCTGAACACCTGAGAATCGGCTGGCTGTAACATTATTACCCATAGCGAATACTCTCCGGCCAAAGGTCGTTTTATGAAGCAATAGGGCGAATAGAATAGCGAATACAACAAACACAATCAAGATGAAGGGAATGGAACCGACATACCCCCAGCCGAGGTAGTTATACCAATCTGGGAACTTGCCTGATGCCTGATCTTCCAAAATAATATAAGCTATACCGCGATAAATAATCATCGTGGCAAGGGTAACGATTACTGCGGACAGCTCCTTGAACTTCACAATCAGCAATCCATTGATAAAACCACAGATCGTGCCAACCGCTAAACAAATGACCATCGCAATTGGCATAGGAACACCCATATTATAGAGATCCGCCATAATAACAGAAGATAGTGCTACGATTGAAGCAACGGAGATATCGATATCTCCTAGAATAATAATAAGCACCATAGGAAGTACAATGAAGGCTTTATCTAGGAAAGTCATCGTTGCATCTCGGAGGCTTTCAAAATTCCAATAGTACTCTGACAAATTCATATTCATGATATTAATACCGATGAATATGATAACAAGCATCCATTCCCATTGCAGGAAGAAGCTCTTCCAGGAGAAGGGTTTTTTATTGGTTACGATTCTTGGTTCCATCGTTATATCTTCCTCCTCATCAGGTTATTGCGATCAACGCTTCGTTTGACCAAAGCATTAATGATGACAGCGACGAGGATAATCGAACCTTGAATACCTGTCTGCCAGAATGCAGAAACATTAATAAGCGGTAATGCGTTATTCAATATGCCAAGCAAGACCGACCCAAGAATAATACCCGAGATTTTGCCTGACCCACCTGCAATGCTGACGCCTCCAAGAACACAGGCTGCTATAACATTCAACTCATATCCTGCCGCTGTATCGCCTTGTGCAGAAGCGAATTTGGACACCCAGAGCACACCTGCAAGACCTGAAAGACCACCCATAATGGAGTAAACCAGCCATAATATTTTATCGGTGTTAATACCGCTAATTTTCGCTGACTCCGGATTGCTGCCCACTGCGTATATTTGTCTACCTGTCCTTGTGTGGTTAATGAAGTAGTAAAATACGATATAAATAACAATGGCAATAAAAATCAAAGTATTAATACCAAGGATTGAACTGGTTGCTATGTTTTTGAAGCTAGTGGGCATTTGATGGGCACTAACCCATTTGCCTCCACTCGTCATAAAGGTCAAGCCTCTGAACACATTCATCATACCTAGTGTTGCAATAATAGGTAATATGCCTACTTTCGAGACAAGAAAGCCTACTACAACTCCGCATACAAGTCCTACTGCTGTACCGATTGCAATAGCGATAAGCGGGTTGATATCAGGAAACTTGCTTACCGTAAGCGCAGCTATCATCCCCGACAAAGCCAGGATCGCCCCAATTGAAAGATCGATGCCTCTTGTAACAATAACGAGCATCATCCCAACCGCGAGTATGCTCAATATAGCGGTATTCGTAACCATGTCATTCATATTCTCTAAGGTTAAAAAACTCGGATTCCGCAGTTGTACCACTACGCAAAGAATGAGAATAAATCCGAGAAGACCAAGTTCTCTAAATTTGGCGATGCTGCTGCCTAATGATTTTGTTGCTTGTTTCTTGTCGGCCATGCCTTCCCCCACCTCTTCAGCCATTAGATTACTAATTCTCTATTATTTATCGTCGCCAGCCATCGAAGCTTGCAATATGGCTTCTTGCGTAATACCCTCTCGATCCAAGAAGGCAGTAATTCGTCCTTCTCTCATCACTGCAGTCCGATCGCACATCCCGATAATCTCCGGCATCTCTGATGAGATCATAATGACACCGTAGCCTTGACTGGCTAAATCGCTGATAATCTCATAGATAGCTGATTTAGCGCCCACGTCCACTCCTTTGGTTGGCTCGTCGAGAATGATGACTTCGAGGTCAGCTGTAAGCAGCTTCGCAAATACAACCTTCTGCTGGTTGCCGCCCGATAAAGAGCTTACTAAATCAAAGATGCTATTCGCCTTTACATTAACCTTCTCAGCGAGCCTCTTCGCTACATCAGCTTCATGTGCGGTATTAAGTGACCCCTTGCTTGTGAATTGATCTAATGTAGGCAATGTTATATTTCTGCCAATCTCCCAATCCAGTACCAACCCTTGCTTCTGCCGATCCTCCGGCAAGTAGCCAATCCCCAGCTTCATCGCTTCCAGCGGACTTGAGATCTTGACCTCCTTGCCTTTTAGAAACAGCTTTCCTTTGTCGTATGACGTAATACCGAAAATCGTCTGGAACACTTCTGTCCTCCCTGCACCGACAAGCCCCGTGAAACCTAATATTTCTCCTCGCCGCAGGGAGAATGAAATATCTGCAAAATATCCGGTTTGCCCAAGTCCCTCTGCACGGAGCACTTCCTCGCCGATGTTCGGTTCTTTCTTCGGAAACAGCTGCGTGATTTCACGACCGACCATAGCCACGATGAGATCATTATTCGATATTTCATTCACATCCCAAGTTCCGATATACTTAGAATCTCGGAATACCGTCACCTTACTAGCCAATCGATACATATCCTCGAACCGGTGAGAAATAAATATGATCGATTTGCCTTGGTCTCGCAGCTGCTCTGCAATCCGGTACAATTCCTCGCTTTCCCGCTTGGTTAAAGCAGCCGTAGGTTCATCCATAATAATGACTCTTGCATCCATTGAGAGCGCTTTCGCAATTTCGATAATTTGCTGTTCGGCTACACTTAACGCTCCCATCTGCGTCTTTGGATCGATATTCGTGCCAAGCTCTGTAAGCAATCTCTTCGCTTCGGCATGCATATCGGCCCATAGTATCCGCTTAGTCCGTTTCTGAATTTTCTCATGACCCATAAATATGTTCTCTGTCACACTAAGATCAGGGTAGCAGGTTACATGCTGGTAAATGGCTGCGATGCCTAGCCGTTTGGCATCATTAGGGCTTTTAAAATCTACCCTTTCACCGTCGAATAAAATTTCTCCTTCTGTTTGGGGATGTACGCCTGTTATGATTTTTATAAATGTCGATTTGCCTGCCCCGTTCTCGCCCATTAAAGCGTGTATTTCACCGGGCTTAAGTTGAAATCGAACATTATCCAAAGCTTTCACACCAGGGAATTGTTTTGTAATCGCTTTCAACTCCAGGATAAATTCATGCATAATTGGTCTCCTATTCAAATAAAGATATGTGTCATCCCTTCTCAGAACATATGGGATGATCGTTTTGTTTCATTCATGTTCTTTTATGTTCTTTATTATAGCATCACGATCTCTGCTCGTAAACTGCTAGTTGCACTTAATTGATTAGTTTCTCGCTGTCAGCTTCGATTAACATGATGTATGATTCAACTCAATCATTCATTTCAATAAGGGAAGAGGATGTACGCAAGCGTCATCCTCTTCTTTGTTAACCATTACCTATATTCGCCTCTGTCAGGCGATTTAGTATACTGATTTCCATTCTGCAATGTTGGCAGCGTCGAATTTGAACGGATCGCCAAGCATAATTTGTGAACCTTCACCGTCTGCCACAACTTCTTTTTCGCCCAAGTCGCCTGCAGTGAATTTATCACCTGTCTTGCCCGTAATCGTTCCAGCAACAAGTGCATCAGCCGCATAACCAGCTAGGTAACCTACATCTATCGGATTCCAAAGGTACATCCATGGGCTGATACCGCCTTCGATATATTCAGCCATTTCACTCGGAAGTCCAAGGCCTGTCAGTTGAACTTTACCCTTAAGTCCTTTGTCAGTAAGCACTTTACCTGCAGCAGCAATACCTACTGTTGTTGGAGCAATGATTGCTTTCAGGTCAGGATAGGATTTGAGCAACGCTTCTGTCTCAGATACGCTCTTATCGCGAAGATCGTCGCCATAAGCTACTTTTACCAGTTCAATCTTCGAGTATTTGGAGTCTTCAAGCTCTTTCTTCATCCAATCGATCCAGATGTTCTGGTTAGTCGCTTGGCTGGTTGCGCTAAGTACTGCGATTTGTCCTTCGCCGCCGATCATCTCGGATACCCCTTGAATGAGTGTGCGACCGATCCGCTCAGGATCAGCTTGGTTTACATGCACCATACGGCTGTCAACGTTAACACCAGAATCAAGCGACAATACTTTAATGCCTGCTTTCATCGCTTTCGTTAGTGCTGGCTGCAGAGCATCCGGGTCATTCGCTGCAATTGCGATAACGGCCACCTTCTGGGAGATCAGCTCTTCAATCATTTGAATTTGCGCTTCAGCAGTAGGCTGGTCCGGCGCTTTTAGAATAGCTTCATGTCCAAGCTCTTCAACCGCTTTCTTAAAGCCGCTCATTTGTTTCTCACCGTAAGGGTTGCCTGTATTCTTAAATATGATTGCATACTTCTTCTTCGCGCCGCTGCCCGCGTCTGTTGCTCCACCGCTGTTCTTCGTGTCATTGCCGCCGCAAGCTGCTAATACGGTAAGCATAAGAACCAGCGTCATACCAATTGCCATAATCTTTTTCATTTCTATTTCCTCCCTTTTCTCAAGCAAAGTAACCGCTTACATCATTCTGGTATAATAACGTCTGACTTGCTGCCCCCAGGAGATGTGTTCGATTGATTGATTCGACTTTATTTTAATCACAAACGAACATTACTGTCAATAAAAAGAACACAAAAGAAAATAATAATTAAAAAACCGTTCATCCCATGTTCTATTTTTGGGCTGAACGGTTCGATCTGTTATCTGGTTTATTTACCTCCTGAAGCATAATAAAGAATCTGCTCCTGTGTAGCTTCTTCTCGGAGAAAAGTCTTGCTGATCTGCCCATCATACATGACTGCGATTCGATCGGCCATTCCCATAACCTCTGGAAGATCCGAGGAGATCATGACGATAGATGCACCAGCTAAGACTAGCTCGTTCATAATGTTATAAATATCGATCTTCGAGACAATATCGATGCTCGCCGTTGGTTCTTCGATGATTAATACCTTCGCATTCGTGAATAGCCATTTAGCGAGAATCACTTTTTTCTGCTTGCCGCCGCTTAAATTATGGACGAGCTCATTCTCATCGGCTGATATTTCAAGCCGCTCTATTAAATCTCTCGCAAAGTCTATTTCCTTGCTATTGTTAATAAAGCCTGCATTGGAAATCCGCTTCAAATTGGGCAGTGTAATATTTTCGGTAATAGAGGAGTTCAATATTAGACCTTCCTCACTGTTGATGCCTGTCGCATAACAGAGTCCATTGCTCTTCGCAGAATGTGGTGTCATCGACTTGAAGGACTTGCCGTTCAGATAAATAACACCCTCGTAGGGACCTTCAATGCCGAATAGTACCTTCGCTAATGTACGGCGGCCTGAGCCTGTAAGACCCGTAATCCCTAAAATTTCACCCTTGCGGATATTGAGCTCGATATTGCGCAGTCTTCCCCCATGGCTCAAATTCTCAACACGCATAATCTCTTTACCCAGCTTTACCTTCAGCTTCGGATAACGATCATCCAACTCTTTGCCGACCATCGCTTTGACCATCGTCGTCATATCGATCTCATCGACATGGCAATGCTCGATAACCTCTCCGTCACGCAATACGGTAATCGTATCGGCAATTTGCTTAATTTCCTCAATACGATGGGAAATATAAATAACCGCTACACCGCGTTTCTTAATATCTCTTATTATTTTAAATAATAGACTTATCTCTTGTTCGGTTAAAGCAGCAGTCGGCTCATCCATAATAATAACCTTAGCGTCATGAGATAGAGCTTTAATGATCTCAACAAATTTCTGTTCTGCAATTGTCAGCGTTTTCACAAGTGCTCTGGAAGAGAGATCAAGTCCCAGCTCTTTCAAATAGCTGCTTGTTGTTTTGTATACTTTATCCCAGTCAATGAGCCGAGGAAACTTAAGGCTCTTAAGCGGCTCTCTCCGCATAAACACATTTTCTGCTATATTCAAATCCTGAAACAGACGAATTTCCTGATAAATCATCCCAACTCCTAGCTCTTGCGCTTGCTTAGGATTCTGGATCGTCACTTGCACGCCATCCATCCATATTTCGCCGGAATCCGGAAGGAATAAGCCTGATAATATTTTCATAAGTGTTGATTTGCCAGCGCCATTCTCACCAACAATCGCATGAACCTGACCTCTGTCCGCTGTAAAATCGATGCTGTTTAATACCATGTTATCATTGAATTGCTTCGAGATTTTACGCATCTCCAAAAAATAGCTCAACCGATGTCCCGCCTCTCCCTATTCCAATTCAAACGTAGTATACAGCTTCACGGCGTTCTCGAAATAATGCTTCTTATATTCTGGAGGAACCTGCTTGTTCGTTATGACCTTCTTCGACATGCTTAAATCGCCTAACTTCGCAAAGCCCGTCGTATTGAATTTCGAATAGTCAGCAACAACAATGATTTCATTCGATATTTTCTTGACGCTTTCCAGCACCATGACTTCCTCATAGCTGTCTACCGTATATCCCGAGTCAAAATGTGCTCCCTTGATCCCGATAAACGCTTTGTTGATAAATATACCGGTTAAGGATTGGAGAGCAAATC
This sequence comes from Pristimantibacillus sp., assembly GCA_048976605.1. Lineage (GTDB taxonomy): Bacteria > Bacillota > Bacilli > Paenibacillales > Paenibacillaceae > Pristimantibacillus. The sequence goes on from JBHGUX010000018.1 coordinate 385,279, forward strand.
CTCCCACAAGTGTAGAGCTCGAAGGGATTAAATCGCCGCCTGTCATGATTACTTTCGTACCGATACTCTCCTTGAGGGCAAGTCCGATCATCATGTCATTGGTTACGACGGTCACTTTCTTATTCTTGATATTACGGGCAATCTCAAGACTTGTCGTTCCAGGACTTAAATAAACAGCATCCCCATTCTCAATCATCTGGGAAGCGATCTTGCCAATCATTCTTTTCTGTTCCAGAAACTCATCATCTGAATCAACAATAGCCGGAGTAGAATCGTTCTCTTCGTTCAGAACGGCTCCTCCGTATATTTTCACAAGAAAGCCTGTCTGCTCCAGCTTATCCAAGTCTCTACGGATCGTCACTTCCGTTACTGAGAATAGCTCACTAAGCTCATAGACATCGACTCTCTTGTCTTTTATTAATATCTCTTTTATTTTATTAAGTCTTTCGATAGCGAACATAGCAGTGCTCCGATTCCTAGTCAAATGTTAGGACAATTATAGCATATTTCTGTTCGTTTGTGATTGAGTGAGAAGTTGCTTGGCGGAATGCTGCTGAGTTAAGAAAAAAGGAGTGCCGATCGATAAATGATCGGCACTCCTTTGAATCACTCTAGTTGTTTATACGGCGTACATACGCTCGCGCAACGCTTTAACTTCATCGTTCTCGAGGTATTCGTCATAAGTCATCATCCGGTCAATAACACCATTCGGTGTAATTTCCACGATACGGTTAGCAATTGTTTGTACGAACTGATGGTCATGCGAAGTGAATAGCACTGTGCAATCTGTATCCGTCAAACCATTATTAAGCGCGGTAATGGATTCGAGATCCAAGTGATTCGTTGGTTCATCCAAGATGAATGTGTTCGCACCGCTAAGCATGATCTTTGAGAGCATGCAGCGAACCTTCTCTCCACCGGACAATACGCTTGCTTTTTTGGTAGCCTCGTCACCAGAGAAGAGCATACGGCCCAAGAAGCCGCGGATGAATGTCTCATCTGGATCCTTGGAGTATTGGCGAAGCCATTCAACCAGGTTGAGTTCGACACCGTCGAAATAAGGCGCATTATCTTTCGGGAAATAGCCCTGTGTGGTCGTAACACCCCATTGGTATGTTCCAGCATCCGGTTCGATTTCACCCATGAGCAATTGGAATAAAACCGTCTTAGGAAGTCCATTCGGACCTACGAAAGCAATTTTATCGCCTTTGTTCACAGCGATTGTTAAATTGTCGATGATTTTCTCGCCATCGATTGTTTTGCTCAATCCTTCAACTAGCAGCAAGGATTTACCCGCTTCACGTTCCCCTTTAAAGAGGATGAACGGATATTTACGGTTAGACGGACGGATATCGTCCAGCGTAATTTTATCAAGCAATTTCTTACGTGAAGTCGCTTGCTTGGATTTGGATTTATTCGCACTGAAGCGTTGAACGAATGCTTGCAGCTCTTTAATCTTATCTTCCTTCTTCTTGTTCTCGCCGCGCATCAACTGCAACGCTAGTTGGCTGGACTCATACCAGAAGTCGTAGTTACCTACATACATACGGATTTTGCCAAAGTCGATATCGGCAATGTGCGTACATACCGTATTCAGGAAATGTCTATCATGGCTTACTACGACAACAGTACCTTCGTATTTGGATAAGAAATCTTCCAACCAACGAATCGACTCAATGTCCAAGTGGTTGGTAGGCTCATCGAGGAGCAAGATGTTCGGTTCGCCGAACAAAGCTTGCGCAAGCAATACGCGAACCTTCTCGTTGCCGTCAAGCTCGCCCATCTTCTTGTCATGCATGCTTGGTGTAATACCAAGACCGTTCAGCATTTCGCCCGCTTCAGACTCGGCTTCCCAACCGTTCATATCAGCGAATTCAGCTTCAAGTTCACCTGCACGCATACCGTCTTCGTCAGTGAAATCCGCTTTTGCATAAAGGGCATCTTTCTCTTGCATAACTTCATACAGCTTTTTGTGACCCATAATTACAGTCTGCAATACAGAGAACTCATCGTATTCGAAGTGGTTCTGTTTCAATACTGCGAGCCGCTCGCCTGGTGTAATATGAACCTCACCGCTTGATTGCTCTACTTCGCCGGACAATATTTTAAGAAACGTCGATTTACCGGCGCCATTAGCGCCAATTAAGCCGTAGCAGTTGCCTGGCGTAAATTTGATGTTTACATCTTCGAAGAGCGCGCGCTTCCCAAAGCGAAGCGTAATACCACTAGTACTAATCATTGTTTATAATCCCGTCCTTCTCTTCCATACTCATTATCTCGAACCATTATAGCACAGTCTACACCGGAAACGAACGTGGAAATACCCTTTTCAGGCAAAAAAGCTCACTTCTTGAACAATTTTCGACTTCCTCATATTGGAAAATTATCTCCTTGATTCGTTATCTTAACCTTATTATTTTCTTTACTGGTTCGCCATACTGCCCAAGCGCTTGCACCATACAAGAGTGCGCTCATATAGAATAAAGCGTTGATTGTAAGCAAATCAATTAGATACCCGCCTATAATAACAGCAAATCCAGAGGCAATTGTCGTCCAAAAATGATAAGACCCGATCGCCTTGCCTCTTTCTCCAGTTTTTGTATGATCAGCAAGCAGCAACCGCTCACTCATCTTTTGCATAGCGCTGCATATCCCCATAACTAACTGAAGGATCAGAACCCATCCATAAGACATCACCCAAGGGAATGCCAACATTGCTCCCATCATGCCAAGAGAGCTTAGTTGCAAGATGCGTAAGCTATGTTGATCAAGCCGGGGCGCGACCCACTGCGATACAGCTGCAGAGCTGATCGTGAAGACAGCAAATGCTAATCCATATTTGGAATAGCTGTTGCCGAGATTTTTCAAAAACAAAAGATAATAGGGGTAGATCATTCCAGCTGCCAGCGTAACAATACTTTGTGATCGAATCAGCCACTTCATATTCAACTGCTTATTCCCCCTTGTACTTCTCATAAAAGTAATTCCTAAACAATCCATCAGGATCATATTGCTTCTTCTTGTCGAAAAACAGCTTATAGTTCGGATAGACGGTTTGGAACTGCTCCACACTTGGATAGGCGACATAAGGCAAATAATAAGTACCTCCGCTCGCTATCACTTCGTCTATGACTTTCCTGACCGCTTGTCCCATTTTCTCTTGCCCTTTTTTCGAGATCGGAACGTTAAATAAGCAGACTAGTGCAAACATATCTTCCTTCGCATATGACAAGACTGCCTCTTCGTCCTTATTCACATAACGTACCGTAATATTGAGAAGATTAAGCTCATTGTCTCGCACGATTGTACTTAATGATTGAACAAATGTATGAAATTGCTCTACAGGTATAAAATATTCTTGCAACAAGTCATTACTTCCTGGCTGGCTATATTCCATGAATTTCCATGCTGCTCGCTGCGCATTATTCCTGCTGATTAATTCTCCCGACTGCTCGGTGAAAACCCTTGTCTGCATATTCCACATTAGGTTTTTTCCCCAATCAGTGGAACGATTGACTTGAAATAACAGCTTGCCTGGGGCAACCCAAGGTTCCCTTGCAACAAGCTTGTTATGCTTTTGGACAGGCTCAGTCGTATTGACCTTATAATTTTTCGCGAACATCTCCGTCATAAAGCTATCCGGCGCTACTGATATTCTCCCTATGTGCATCCGGATGTCGGGATTTGCCTCGACCTCTGTGCGAAAATAATCGACATATTGCTCCGTTCCCATCGTTTCCGTCGATACCGTGTATAGCTCGTCATCCGTTAACGACAATGTGACATCAAGAATAATGCCGAATAAGCCATAACCGCCTAAGGCGAGTGGGAATAGCTCGGCATTCTCTGTCCGACTGACCTGTCTCACCTCACCATCTGCGGTCAGCAGTCGGAAGGATTCCACGCTTTTTATAAGCGATCCATTGCGTATATCCCTGCCATGTGCGTTGATACTAATGGACCCTCCCACTGTAAACGTATTTTGGGACTGCATGGTTCGGATTGATAATCCATCTGAATTAATGCTGTCTTGAATGTTCTCCCATGTCGCACCCGCCTGGACCGTGATTCTCTTGTTCTCAGGTTCAAAGGATAGTATTTGGTTATAGGAGGTCATATCGACAACAATACCGTCCTTATAATAGGTGTGTCCGCCTTGGCTATGCCGTTGCCCAGCAATGGATATCGTGAGCTTCTTGTTCTTCGCTTCTTGCAGCAACGCGACTAGCTGTTCCTCCTCCTTGCCTTCAATGACTCGCTCCACCTTCACCGGGTGAAGACGACTATAATCAGTCATCAAATAAGGGTCCTGACCCGAAGCATCCGTGCTTATATAACTGAATACGCTAAGGGCGATCAACAACAGCAGAGCCAATCCTCTTTTCATCCTCAACCCTCCAGCCTAGATCATCCTTATATTTGTATAAAAAAAGCTTTCACTTGGCGGTTAGTGTTGCCGTCAGTGAAAGCTTTCGTGCTAAGCTATGCTATTGCAGAAACGAACGGTTTGTTGAATCTTGTTCCAAAGTGAGCTGACTGCTAGTCCCAATTCAGCTTTACTTCATTGCCCGTACGCGACGATTCGTAGATCGCATCCAAGATGCGGCTGTTCGTATAGCCGGATAGAGCTGATGTGATCGGTTCCTTGCCTTCGATTATACATGAAATAAAATGATTGCTCATCAGTATGCGATCCTCTTCACCCTCAAGCGGCTCTATGCTCGACTCAACAACTTCATTGTCTGTATGCGTCACGAAGTGTCCGTCTTCACCAACTAATGCCGCTCCGCCTTCGGTGCCCATCAAGTGAATGAATGGAGCTTCAGGCAGCGCTGCAGAGTGAGCAGCCCAGCTTACTTCAAGCGACAAAGTCGCGCCATTATCAAGTTTGATCAATGCCGTTGCTAGATCCTCTACATCATAATAGCCATCCCAATTCGGCGTTCCCCAGCTGCCAATACCACGTCGTTCAGGACCGAACTCCGAATAGGTGGAGCCGTATACCGAAATTGGCTTCGGATTACCCATCAAATATAGCGAAAGGTCGAGCATATGCACTCCGATATCAATTAGCGGTCCTCCGCCTGCTTGATCCTTGCGTGTAAACCATGAGCCCCAGCCGGGGATCCCTTTTTTGCGAAACCAACCGGTCTTCACATTATAGATACGACCCAAATCGCCATTCTCAATACGTTCCTTGATTGCACGATTGATTCCTTTCCAGCGCATTTGCTGAGACATCATCAATACTTTGCCGGATGCCTTCACTGCCTCCACGATGGCATGCGATGCTTCGGAATCAATAGCCATTGGCTTCTCAAGGAGAACATGTTTCCCCTGTTTGAGCGCTTCAACGGCGAGCGGTGCATGGAACTGATTCGGTACAGCTATAACGACTGCATCCAGCGACGGATCTTCAAGCAGAGCCTGCGGATTGGCATGAACAACCTCGATACCATGCTCCTCTGCCCTTTGCTCCGCAAGCGGCAAATAAGTATCAGTCACAGCAACAAGCTTGACGTTATCCAGACTTTTAAACGTTTGCATATGAATGTTGCCAATTGCTCCTGCTCCAATTATACCTAGACGAATGGGTTGACTCATGCAGACTTCCTCCTAGTAACAACTCAGAATAAGACAAGTATATCGCTCAAATAACCAAACGTCATTGCGCAAATTTGCTCTTCTCTTGTTCTCGTTTGTTATTTGCCTGACAATCGCCAAGTTTCACCATGGGGCAGCACTACAATTCTATCTGAGTCTACACCATTCACAGCTCTTGCATTCTCAAGCCGATCAAGTGCTTCTCTAGGGGTATCATCCGCAAGCTTGAACGCCCCATAATGCATCGGTACAAAATACTTCGCACCTGTGTCTTCAAAAGCTTGCATCGCCTCTTCCGGTGTCACATGCTGTGGACCCATGAACCATTCCGGCTCATAGGCACCTATCGGCATTAGCGCAACATCGATCTTAAAGTTTAGACCAATTTCCTTGAATCCATGAAAATAACCGCTATCTCCAGCAAAATAGACGGTCGGCGCATCTGATACTACTGGTCTGCTGCCAGTGGATGGAGAAGACAACGTATTTGCTAAGACAGACGTTGACTGTTGTCCTGCTTCTGCAGTTAGTGCCGCTTCAGTTGCAGGCTCGATCATCCAACCGCCCCAATGCGAGCTGTTCATATCCCAAGGATTGCGACGTGTCCAATGCTGAGAGGGTACAAACGTAAATTTCACTCCATCAATTTGAACAGATTCCCACCAAGCAAGCTCTCGTACATTTGCGAACCCTTTGAGCTTCAACTTGCCGCTTAGGCCAGCAGGAACGATTAATTGCTTCTGACCCTTCAGTCGACGCAAAGATTGAATATTGAGATGATCATAATGTGAATGCGAGATTAGCACAACATCAATTGGTGGAACATCATCAATCGGCAAACCGGGATCCGCCAATCTTTTTTGAAAAGCCATCTTTTTAGACCATACGGGGTCCGTTATTATATTTAGTCCTGCCATCTGAATTAGGAACGTCGAATGACCGACCCATGTTATCGAAGGCTGCTTACGGTTGTTGTGCAAATAATTCAAGTCAGGCTCAACGTTAGGAACCGTGTACGAGTAGTCTTTTAACTTCAGCTTTTTCATCCGTTCTTGACGCCATCTTTTAAATTGTTTAAAAGAGTTATGTTGCCGAACATCCTCTATGTTTGCGAATTTCCGAAGTTTCAAATGAATATCCCTCACTTTCCTATGCCTACCTTAATTAGGATACCAAGCTGATACCCCATACGCAACTTTACCCATTGCTTACATTAGCATCGAGCGAGCATTTCATGTACACTAGGGCTAAGAAGTTAGCTTATCTTAATGCACGGGAGGTTTAAACCAAGGTGAAACTTATATCGATTGAACCGACGCCAAGTCCTAATTCTATGAAACTTAACGTTGACGAGCCGCTTCCTCGCGGTTTGCAACAATCGTATACAAAGAAAGAAGCAGAATCCGCACCAGAGCCATTGCGCAGCCTGCTTGCTATTGAAGGAGTACGGAGCATATTCCGGACTGCAGACTTTATTGCGCTCGACCGTGTATCTAATGCCGATTGGGCTCGCATATTAGCAGATGCAAGAGCATTGCTGCTGGGTGATGCCGAAGGCAGCGCTGAAGCGGTGACTGTTCCTTCTGCTGAGAGCTATGGCGAAGCACATGTTCTTGTCCAAATGTTCAGAGGCATACCGATGCAGGTGCGCGTTAAGACGGAAGAACGAGAAGTACGATCCGCGTTGCCGTCTAAATTCGCAGAAGCTGTATCTGAAGCAGCAGGTGCTTCGATGATTCGTGAACGTATGCTGGAGGATTTCGGCATTCGTTACGGTGAATTGGAGGAAATTGCTGCTGATATCGTGAACGAGCTTGAAGCCGCTTATACGGCTGAACGGCTAACCAGCCTTATTGAAGCCTCACAAGCACAAGGTCCTGGTGAAGAGCCTGCCGTTCCTACAAGACCCGCACCATTAACCGCTGCCGAAATAGAGGAAAGCCTAGCATCACCTGATTGGCAGATCCGCTACGCTGGATTAGAACGTATGTCGCCAGAACCAGCCATGTTGCCTGTGCTAGCCAAAGCGCTAGGTGATGATAATATGTCCATTCGACGATTAGCCGTCGTCTATCTCGGTGATCTTCGCGATACTCCCGAAGCGATGCCCTATATGTTCGAAGCGCTTCGCGACAAGTCGGCAGCTGTTCGCCGGACTGCGGGAGATACGCTGTCAGATTGGGGCAACCCAGCTGCGATTGGTCCAATGATCGAATCGCTTCGCGACAAGAATAAGCTTGTCCGTTGGCGAGCTGCCCGATTCTTATATGAAGCTGGTGATGAGAGCGCTGTGGATGCTCTTCGAGTAGCTGCACAGGATGCTGAATTCGAGATTCAGCTGCAAGCGCAGATGGCACTTGAGCGTATCGAACGCGGCGAAGAAGCTGCGGGCTCCGTATGGCAGCAAATGACCGCGGCGCGAAACCGCGAGCAGCAGGATCAGTCTTAGGTTCGTTTTTAAAACGTTATCAAAACAATTGCTAAGCAGCCAGTTACCAGAATTTATTGGTGACTGGTTATTTGGTTTTATTTAAATACGAATTTTAATAATCAATGTAATCTTTAACTGTCTGTATAACGATGGGTGTCGTATAGGTTAAATGGCGTTTATCTTCGGTGGCCAGGAGGGATTTCTTTATGTTCTTTTCCTACTCCTTTACTTCCTAATTTGTCATTTGGAGTACGGCCATAAACATAGCGTGTTGGCATTGCTGCCGGTTGAGAGAACACACTTGTTAGCTCAGATATTAATTTATTGATTTCTAATTGTGATTTGAATTCTATATCAGAAGGCTTTATACCTAAACGGGAGCATAATGAAGCTTTATTTTTCGCATCACGTAATACGTCTCCTAATTTTGCAGCGGGTATTACAAATATGTTTTTACTTCTGGTATAACATACCCTATTCATTGCACCACGGACGATACATAAATCGATATGATTTGTTCTAGAAAACTGGAGCACAGTTCTTTTTTTGCTTAGAATCTCAGTCAATAAATCAACATCTGGGGATTCTAGTAGTGTAGTATTTGACTCGAAATTCACATATTTCTGAAATGGGCTATAGTTATAATTAGTTCGAGGAAAAGAAAGATTGGAAAAAACCTTTTCCAAATAAATCACACTTAAGTCGAATTTTTCTGCTAATGATTGAAGTGTACACGGTTTGGCGATATACATAATGGCTCCTTTATACTGTGCATATTATTTGCAATAAAGTCTAGATGTCTAATTTTACTAAGGAGTTCTTCAAGGTCATTTTGCAGTTTTAATTCCATCAAACTCTTGAGAAACTCTGGGAATGAAATACAACTTTTAAATAATAAAGGATATGTAGGATGATAGGCAAGAGGAAGTTGTCAGATGGATTCTTTAAAAATGATAAGACTGACTAGTTGAAAAAGGGGATCCTACGGTCAATTCTGACACTTTGAGACAGCACTTTGATAATAGAGGAGCTCTGTTCCTCTATTATCAGTGCATCACACTATTATCTTATAATAGCGGATGCACATTCCTTTAATTTATTTCATTGATCGTGTTTCTAATGATTATAGTCCTATAGCGGAACTCCGTTCCTTTATTGCGGCGACATTCATGATAAGACAGAAATAGAGGACTCTAGTTCCTTTATTATGATGCGGTTCGGGTTCGGCACCACAAAGCTTACTTCATCCCCTGTTAACTCGACCAAAACAAAACTAGGGTGATCCTGTAAGGTAATTAAACCTTATAGGATCACCCTAGTTTTGTTGACCTCCTCTAGTACTTCCTATTGCCGACCTCGGCTGACGCCATTCCTTCGGTGAATACACTCTCGGGCGTCATGATCCTTTTTGGGAGCGAACGACCTTCTGTTATTTCTTTCACAGCCTGCATCAGAATTGGCCCTAGCAGAGGATTGCATTCCACAATACAGTTGATTTTGCCTTCCGCCATTTTCTCGAAAGCTTTGCGAGTGCCATCTACCGAAATGATAATAATGTCTTTTCCTGGCTTCAAGCCATATTCCTCAATCGCTTCAATCGCGCCAAGCGCCATGTCATCGTTATAGGAGAACAACACCTTAATCTCGTCGCCACGCCTCTCAAGAAAGGATCGCATGATCGCTTTTCCTTTGTCGAAGGTGAAATCAGCCGATTCGCTCTCAAGCATGACAAACTGGGTATGCTGCTTAACTAAATCATGAAATCCTTTTCCACGCTCGATTGAAGGGGAAGACCCTTCCGTTCCCCGCAGCTCTACAATACCTATGTCTCCCGCCGTATCCCTCATCTTATCAATCATGTATTTGGCTGCTTTTTCACCTTCAGCGTAGAAATCGGATCCAATCATGGTAACCAATAAGGATGGATCACTTAAATCCACGTAACGATCCGACACGATAACAGGTATTCCCGCTTGCTTTGCTTCTTGAAGGACTTCTTCCCATCCTGTCTCAATAACAGGGGCTATGGCGATGACATCAACCTTCTGCTTAATAAAGAAACGAACAGCTTCAACTTGCTTATGTTGGGATTGCTCCGCATTGTCGAATAGAAGTTGGATACCGGATTCCTCAGCCGCTTCTTGTATAGAATCGGTATTGGCCAGCCGCCAATCGCTTTCCGACCCCAATTGCGAGAAGCCTAATACAATCGGACGAGTATCGGGCAATGATTCAGTCGGTTTTACCACGACTTCCGATCCCAAATCTGTCGCGATCGGGCGCACTACCGGCATTTCCGCACTCTGCTCGGTTCGGCAGCCCGCAATCACCATTGCTATACACACAACTAACAACAATAGTCCGGCACCTCTTCTAATTTTCATGCAAACAATCCCCTTTTTATGTTGAAAAATAAATCTCTCATGGCTGCGACAGCTTGCTAGTTGAAGAGCATGCGTAACCGAAGCCTTCCCTATTTAGATTACCGTTCGCCGCTTGAACCATTAATTCCTTCAATCGCCGAAGAGGAGGCCCGATGGTTCGAACAAGCCAGGCCGCCGCGGATTAGCATACATCCTCTTACATTGCTTTATTATTGGAACGTCTTATGCTAAGCAATCGTTGCAGCACGATGAATACAAACAACAGCATCCCAATGACAATGCGTGTCCACCAAGAGCTTAATGTTCCCTCAAAGCTAATAATGGTTTGAATGATGCCCTGTATTAACACACCGAAAAAGGTCCCTGCCACAAATCCAACGCCGCCTGTCAGCAGTGTGCCGCCGATTACGACTGCCGCAATGGCATCCAGTTCCAGACCAAGCGCATGAAGACCATAGCCGGACAACATATAAAAGGTGAATACTACTCCCGCTAACGAGGAGCAGAAACCGCTGAACATATATACCAATATTTTGGTCCGACCGACAGGCAATCCCATAAGTAGAGCGGATTGTTCGCTGCCGCCAATCGCATAGGTATTTCGTCCGAACTTGGTGTAATGAGCGATATAAATGGCGAGCGCGAGTGCGACCAGCGCGATAAGAACACTGATCGAAATAAAAGTTCCACCCGGCAATTTTATCTTGGTTTGGGCCATGGTCGTATAAAAAGGATTGTCGATTGTGATGGTATTGATGCTAATCACGTAGCATAGCCCTCTCGCCAAGAACATACCAGCTAGCGTGACAATAAACGGTTGGATCTTGAAATAATGAATAATGGCGCCCATTGCGGCTCCGAATAAAGAACCAAGCAGAAGCACGAGCGGAATGACTATGGCTGGCGGCCAGCCTTGCTGCTGAACAAGACTTGCGGATATCATTGTCGTAAGAGCGATCATCGAGCCAACAGACAGGTCGATACCACCCGATACAATGACGAAGGTCATTCCAATTGCAACGATAAGTAAAAAAGCATTATCAATGAGCAGATTGAACAAGACCTGAAGAGAAAAGAATCCCGTGTAACGAAACGATCCTGCAAGAAACATAAGCGCAAATAGTGCTACTATGATGTAGATGGGAAGATAACGCTGCTTAGCCACGATGTACCGCCTCACTTTCAGCCGGATGGCGTCTTGTCTGCCACCTTCTGACCAATGTTTTCCTAAACGATTCGGATTGAATCAAGCATACCGCAAGCACAACGAATGCTTTTACGACCAAAATAATTTCTGGAGATACGCCGATCATATAGATCGTTGTCGTTAAGGTTTGAATAATAAGCGCTCCAATCAGGGTGCCCGTCAAATAAAAACGTCCTCCATTAAGCGATGTTCCACCAATGACAACCGCAAGGATCGCGTCGAGTTCGTACCATAGCCCCGCATTATTGCCGTCCGCACTGGATACATTGGAGCTTAGAATGAGTCCCGCGATACCCGCGCATAGACCGCAAAACATATACACAGCAAACAAAACGGTCTTGGCTTTGATTCCTGCCAAGCGGCTAGCGTTTGGATTACAGCCCACTGATTCAATAAAAAGGCCTAGCGCTGTTTTTCGAGTCAGCAATACCGCAACCGCAAATACTGCTGCGACGATAAAAATAGAAAATGGAAGGGTAGCGAGCGAGCCTGCTCCAATAAATTCATATGAAGGATTAGATACCGTAATGATCTGTCCACTCGTAATCAGTTGTGCGACTCCCCTCCCTGCAACCATTAATATAAGCGTCGCAATGATAGGTTGAATGCCTGTTAGAGAGATAAGCACGCCATTCCAGAAGCCGAGTGCTAGAGAAAGTACAAGTGCAACTCCTACAGCTGCGAATAGAATACCCAAGGAACTCTGATCAGCGCCTTTGCTAATAATCAAACACGCAATTGCTCCAGAGATTGCGACAATGGAACCAACAGATAAATCAATTCCTTTCGTCGCGATAACAAGTGTCATTCCAATAGCCACCATGATCAGCGGCGATCCAAAGTTCAAGATATCAATTAAGCTGCCGTACAGATGGCCTTCACGCATATGAATAGAGAAAAAATCTGGTGAATACAACAAATTAAACAATAACAAAGCAAATAATACGGCAAGCGGCCAAAATAGATGATGTTTTATCATTCGGTTCATTACACTCCGCCCCCCGCTATCGCCTGCATAATACTTTGCTGGCTGATTTCCTCATTAGACATTTCTTTGACTTTCTTGTGGTCCCGGAGTACAGCGATTCGGTCGCTGACGCGCAATACTTCCTCTAGCTCTGAAGAAATAAATAAGACGGACATCCCCTGACGGGAGAGGGATAGTACCAGCTTCTGAATTTCCGCTTTGGCCCCGATATCAATCCCCCTGGTTGGCTCATCAAGAATAAGGAGCTTCGGCTGGGTCAATAGCCACCTGCCCAAGATTACCTTTTGCTGGTTGCCTCCGCTCAAATTTTTAATAAGATGCTCAGGATTTGGAGGGTTTATATTCAATGTTTTGATATATTCATCAGCGGTTTCCACTTGTTTTTTCATGGGGATCATACGGAACCAGCCCCTAGTAGCCTGCAACGCAACGATAATATTTTCCCTAACAGACAAATCGTCGATGATCCCCTCTGTCTTGCGATTCTCCGAGCAGAAAGCGATGCTCGCATCAATCGCCTGCCTAGGAGAATGGATGCCGCTTGTCGCATCCTTCACTTTAAGAATGCCTTGATCAGCACGATCAGCTCCGAAGAATAACCGAGCAAGCTCTGTTCTTCCCGAACCAAGGAGCCCTGCAACCCCAATAACCTCCCCCTCATGAATCGATAAATCAAACGGCTCGATGGCACCCGTTCTACCAAGTCCCGATGCCTGAACGAAAATATCATTCACCGCCTTTTTGTCTGTTGTCTCCTTGGGAAGCTCATCCAGCAGATCTTTCCCGATCATTCTAGATACCAGTTCGATTCGAGGCAGTTCTTTCGCCATATATTCACCAATCAACTCTCCATTGCGAAGAATCGTTATTCGGTCGCACACTTCATAGACCTGATCGATAAAGTGTGTAACGAATAGAATGGCCAAGCCTTCGCTCTTCAACTTATTCATAATCGTAAACAGTTGCTTAACTTCATTGTGATCTAAGCTGGAGGTCGGCTCATCCAAGATCAGTACTTTAGCCGATATGTTAAGTGCGCGAGCGATTGCCACCAATTGCTGAATGGCTACGGAATACGTACTAAGCGATTGCCTGACATCAATGTGCAAATTAAGCCGCTCCGCAAGCAGTTTTTCCGCGCTGCCGTACATCTCTTTCCACTGAATAACCCCAAATCGACGAGGCTCTCTCCCGATAAATATATTTTCTGCTACGGATAGATTAGGACAAAGATTAACTTCCTGATAAACGGTACTAATTCCCGCTTCCTGCGCTTCTTGCGGACTTTGAACGGTAATCCCTTTACGATCCAGCTCTACTGTGCCTTGATCAATCGAATAAACGCCAGTAAGGACTTTAATTAAAGTGGATTTTCCGGCTCCATTTTCACCCATTAAAGCATGAATCTCTCCGGAGAACAGGCGAAAGTGAACATTGGATAACGCTTTGACGCCGGGAAATTGTTTGTGAATGCCCGTTAACTTTAATGCCGGCTCCATTTCTTCCATCTCTAGTCCATCTCCTTCTTAAGAAAATAAGCCGCTTTGGCGGTAATAATCGGCTGCCAAAGCGGCTTGACTTTCATTTCCATCCAATCGTTATTTCTTAATACTTGCGGTTAGGCAATTCGCGCTTCGCATCTTCTGAAGTAAATACGCCTTCTTCAGTTACGATACGTTGCGGGATTTCTTTACCGGCTAGAACATCATTTACAGCTTGCATTAATTGAGGCCCTAGAAGAGGATTACATTCCACGATAAAGTTGATTTTGCCTTCACTTGCCGCCACGAAACCGTCTTTAACCCCGTCAACGGAAATAATGACAATATCTACACCCGGTTTAAGTCCTGCTGCTTCAATAGCTTGAATGGCACCAAGCGCCATATCATCGTTATGTGCGTAAAGAACATCAATGTCTTTGTTCGCTTTCAAAAATGCTTGCATAACTTCTTTCCCTTTGGCACGAGTAAAGTCGCCGGTTTGTGAAGCGATAATTTTCAAATTCGCTTGTCCTTTAGTCGCTTCTTCAAATCCTGCTTTCCGGTCAATCGCTGGAGCTGAACCAGTCGTACCTTGAAGCTCAACGATATTGACATCGCCCTGCTCGTCTTTGAATTTATCCACCAGCCATTTTCCTGCGCTGCGTCCCTCTTCCACAAAGTCAGATCCAATAAATGTTTTGTATAAGGATGTATCCTTCGAATCAACAGCACGGTCTGTCAAGATAACAGGGATATTCGCATCTTTAGCTTCTTTTAATACCGTATCCCATCCTGATTCAACGACTGGCGAGAATGCAATTACATCGACCTTTTGTTGAATATAAGAACGAATCGCTTTAATTTGGTTTTCTTGTTTCTGTTGAGCATCCGAGAATTTCAGGTCGAAACCCGCTTCGCTTGCCGCTGCCTTGATGGAGTCGGTATTCGCTGAACGCCAACCGCTTTCCGCTCCAACCTGTGAGAATCCAAGCGTTACTTTTTTGCCTGCAGCAGGTTCATCCTTTTTGGTATCGTCCGTCTTGGTTTCCTCTTTCGTAATTGGAGTGTTTTCACTCTTCTTCCCTTCGGTTCCGTTATTGCCGCCGCATGCCGCAACAATTAACATCATCATGGCTACCAATAGTAGTGCACCTGTTTTACCTAACTTTTTCATTGTGTTCATTCCTCCCCTTTGATCACCGTTTATTGGTGTGAGGCAATTATAGAACGCTTTCATTAGTCCCTGATACGGAGATTCAAGCGAATTCCTTGCAGTTTTTCAGGAACTTTAACGAAGGAATTTAGGCCTTCCTTTGTTTTTTTATTCAGAAGTTATAGTTTTTTATTTATGAGTACGTTTTCATAGCCGTACGATTAGCAATTTGTTAAACTGTACAAAAGAATAACGGTATGCCCACTTAATCAACGGAAAGGTCGCTAACCTGCATGAAGCCTGTACGATGGATGTTTTCCAGCTTGCGTGCCAAGCTGCTGACCATGTTCGTCATCCTGACATCCGTACCATTGATCGTTGTAGGTCTCGTCTCGTATCAAAAATCCTTTGATACCATATCGGATCATAACAAAGCCTCCACGATGCTTACCGCAGACGAGCTGGGACGAGATATAGATGTGTTATTTCAAGATACGGGCAGGCTGCTGGAAATCAGTAAAAACCCTCAAGTCCTACGCTTCCTTTTCTCCCAAACCGACACCTATGAAGATGCCAAAACCATATTGGAAACGTTCGAACTGTATCGTGAAACCTATAAATATGAAAGCGTTTTAAACATCTCAATGGTCAACTTATACGGCAGAGGCATCAGTGAACGCAAAGGCGTGTTTCAGCTTGACAAGAATCCCCTGCGCAATCCGCATTTTGTTCAAATATTGAGTCACCCGGATACCATTCTGAATATCCCTCCCACCGCATCACTTCCGCTAGATCGCGTGGATGGGTTCGAATACCCTGATGATAATGTCATCACTATTATTGGAGCTGTCAAACAGCAAGTTACTCAGGAAGTAATTGGTTTCATCGTGATTGACTTGGATGATACCATCGTCAAGCAGTTTTGCGACACGATCACAATCGGAAAAACCGGTTTTTTCTATGTGGCGGACCAGACTGGACAGCCCATCTTTATGCCTAGCGGCATGAGCGAGAAAGATGCGGCGGTATTGCCGCCCTATTCAACTATTCAACCAGCCTTACTGCGTGACAGCTATGTAGATTATTCTCTCGGTAAACCAATTTTCACTATGTTCACCACCTCTGCAATGACGGAGTGGAAGATCATTGGGCGGGTCCCTCTACAAGAAATCGTCAAAGACGCCAATGAAATCAGACAGTTGATCATAGTCAGCGTGACACTCAGCATTTTATTTACGATTACCTCCTATTTTTTCATCACCACCCGTCTCACTCGTCCCGTTCAATTATTAATGAACAAGATGCGTCAAGCCTCCTCCGGGTATCTGGAAGTGAAGGTCAAGCCAACAGGACAGGATGAAATCGCCGATCTTGGCAACAGCTTCAATATAATGATTGGGAAAATCAAAGCCTTGCTGGAACAAAGCATCCGAGAAAAGGAGCATATACAGAAAGCGGAGCTGCGAACGCTGCAAGCGCAAATCAACCCACATTTTTTATACAATACCTTGGATTCTATCGTCTGGATGGCGGAAGCCGGGAAGAACACGGAAGTCATCCAACTCGTCCAAGCGTTATCGCGATTTTTCCGAATCAGCCTGAATAAAGGAATGGACTGGATTCAATTACAAGAGGAGACCGAGCATGTGCGCAGCTACTTGATCATTCAACAGATGCGTTATCGTGACATTCTAGATTACGAAATAGACATCCCAGAAAGTATTCTTTCCGTACCGATTCTAAAAATGACCTTGCAGCCTATTGTCGAAAATGCGATATATCACGGGATTAAGAACAAACGAGGAAAAGGACTCATTCGCATCTCCGGCCAACCCGAAGTCGGCGGCAGCATTCTATTATCGGTCGAAGATAATGGAATCGGCATGACAGCTGACAAGCTTGAGCGTCTTCGCGAGCAATTGAACAAACCTTTGATGCCCGAGGTTACTGGCAGCGAAGTATCGGGTGGGTTCGGACTCTATAATGTCCATCAGCGAATTCGGCTTTATTTTGGAGAACGATATGGTGTGCGGCTAGAGAGCATTGATCAAGAAGGAACCAAGGTCATCATTCGGATACCAAATCAATGGGGGGTGCGGATAAATGAAAAGAATCATGCTGATTGATGATGAAATATTGGTGCGAGAGAGCATACGAGAGTGCATTGATTGGGAACGAGAGGGTTACATTTACTGCGGTGACGCCTCGGATGGAGAGGTCGCTCTGCCGATTATCGAGCGCGAAGTACCTGATATTCTCATAACCGACATCAAAATGCCGTTTATGAATGGCTTGGAGCTCAGCACGATTGTTCGTCAAAAATATCCCCAAATCAAAATTATTATAATGAGCGGCCATGATGAATTCGAGTATGCGAGATCGGCGTTGCGAATCGGGGTGGAAGAATATTGTCTAAAACCGGTAAGCTCCGTTGATATTCTGAATCTGCTTCAAAGCGTCGGAGACAAAATCGATAAGGAAAGCGAAGAACGGGAAAAACTGGAGAAATTCAAGCTTCGAGAGAATGTGCAGGCCTCGCAAACGAAGGAAAAGCTGCTCAACGACCTATGCAGCGGCTTTATATCGACTGCAGACGCCATTCATGCAGCAACCGTCCTATCGGTTCCTCTAACCGCAAGCTTCTATTGCGTCATAATCACAGATATTCGGCTTGATTCAGAGGGTGTACTTTCGGCTTCCACGCTTGCTTATAGACTTCTTACACAGCTTGAAACCAGTCTGAACATGGAATGTTTGACTTATCTGAGAAGTGTTACGGAGCAGGTTTGGATTGTAAAAAGCAATTCCAAAGATGAACTGCAAGATGCCTTGCTTCATCTTCGGCAATCGGAGGAGGAGATCACTGTTCAAGCCGCTTCCTCCAGCTTCTTCGTCGGGATTGGCGGTATTTGCAATCGCCTTCAAGGGGTTCATGCCTCCTATATGGAAGCCGAGGAAGATAAATATTGGCGCAAGCTGGCTAATCAGAACCGTTGCGCTTTTCACGACACTTCAGGAGACTTATACAGAACGGCTATTTTTTTAGACCGCAATAAATTTATCGAGTTTCTGAAGATTGGTTCGCTGGCTCAAACCGAGTCATTTGTCACAGGATTTTGCGAAGGGCTAACAACGATAGATTGGCAATCCTCCAGCTATGGCCATTATATATTAAATGATTTGACCCTTGAGGTATTTCATGCGGCTAAGAGCCTTTATCGCCATATTGAAGGAGTCGAGGACAGCTTGCAGCAGTTGCAGAGCCTGATTGGCGTAGTTCGCTCGTGGAAAGAGGCTTGCGATTATCTGCTCAAGCTCTGTGGACAATTCCGACATTGGCGAATGGGGGCCGCTGATAAATACGCCGATATGCTGCATACTGTCAAACAATACATTCACGAGCATTACAACAAGGAAGGATTATCCCTCCAGGATGCCGCTACTTATGTCAATATCAGTCCAAGTCATCTGAGTAAAGTATTCAGTCAAGAAACAGGTCAAACCTTTATCGAATACTTGACACTCGCACGGATCAACAAAGCAATAGAGATGCTCTTAAGCACGAACTACAAAAGCTACGAGATCGCTTATAAGGTCGGCTATAATGATGCTCATTATTTCTCCAATCTGTTCCGGCGCGTAACCGGCATGACGACTAGAGAATATCGCAAGCAAGCCATGACAACGGTGATTGCCTCCGTTTCGGAAGGAGCTCCGAATGCGCTTTAAATTGCGACCGAGTACTAACTTTTTTATGATAGTCGTGTTGATTGGGACGATGCTAATGTCTTCAGCTTGTACGAATAAGGATCCGGGAGCTCCCGCCCTCTCGTCTCCGGTTGATGACATGAAAAATAAAGAAGATCTGCGCACATTCGGCATTATTTATCCATTTGCGCATCCCTTCTATGAGATGATCACCGATTTGGCGCAAGAGGCTGCTAAGCCCTACCCTATTCAGTTAATCGTGAAAGCGCCTGATGAAGCCAATTTGGAACAACAAATTCGAATGATGGATAATATGATTTCGCAAAAGGTGGATGGGATAGCGCTTGACCCCATCGATGCGGATGCTCTTCAGCCAGTCATCAATAAAGCGATAAAAGCCGGAATACCTGTCATTTGCTTCGAGTCGGATTCACCTCGGAGTAATCGACTCTCATTTATCGGGACCAATAATTATATGGCTGGCGTTCAGATGGGGAAGGTTATCGACCAGTTGCTGAATGGAATTGGCATGGTGCTTGTAGAAACCGGGATGTCGAATATGCATAGCCTTAGCGAACGGCTAGAAGGCATGCTTGGTTACTTGAACGAGAACACGGATATTCAAGTACTTGAAGTTCGTTACAATGAAGGAAGTGAGGTCACCGCTCTTAGCGATTTGGAAGAAATGATCGATGCTCATCCTCATTTCAACGCTTTCGTCGCTCTTGATTTCATTTCTGGATCAACTTCAGTCCTAGTATGGAAAGCAAAGGGCTTAAAGCGACATGCCCTTACCTTCGGAATGATGCCTGAAATTGACAATGCCATAAGAAATGGTCAAATCACTTCCGCTGTCTCACAAAATGAAAGCGAGTGGGGTAAGCAAATCGTCGAACTTCTGGTTCAAGCTTCCGAAGGATCTGTGATTCCCGCATTTTATGACACAGGCATCACGATTGAACAACTTAAGGAATAGCGGCTCATGCATGGAAACTGCAAATGGAACTTAAAAAGGCGGTCACTCCTCAGTATCAAACTGGGAGCAGCCGCCTTTTTATATAAAGTATTCATTAGCACCAATTATCTATAGCTTACTTCAATGCGTACCAGCATTGATCCATCATTCGTATACGGCTCATAGTTGGCTGAGTAGCCGAGCGGTACATTAACAGCCTCGAATGCCGCCTTCAAATCTGCCGATAGCTGTTGTCCATTCGTATAGCGGAACTGCATAGTTGAAGTATTCCGCTTCACTTCTTTCCGTAAAAGAGCAGCCAATTCAGTTGCGTTATTAATCGTATTATCTGGCTCCAGCCAGTGCAGCCCTATATCTTTCTTCAGTGAGCTATACCGCAATGCTTCCTCACTTCCAGCGCTGTTTTCCAATTGCATAAGCTCATCCGCATAAGTGCGATCTGCCGTTGGATAGGATTTCACCCAATTATGATCCACTCTCAATTGTTTGTCTGTCTTCAAGTAATAACGGTAGGAGATCGGTCTCGATTGCTTAGACTGCTCTTGCGATACTGGGTCATCCCAAGTCAGATCGAGATGATACCAATAGTCGCCTAGCTTCACCATATTCCAAGCGTGATCGCCCGTATTTACGGTGCCTTCGGCAATTCTAACAGTGATGCCTGCTTCCTTAAGCATCTTGTAGCCAAGCAAGGAGTAACCTTGGCATACTGCTTCTCCAGTAAGTAGTCCCTCATAAGCGGTGTATTTGCTTAGTGATTGATCATATTCCAGCTTCGTAACGATCCAATCATGAATAACCTTCACCTTCTCATGATCATTCATCTCTGGCTTAATGATTAGGGCTAATGCCCGCTCGACGAAGCGGTCAACTTCCTCCGTCTGTTCCTTGGATTCCCTATATCTCGCCTCTAGCTTGATCGTCGAACGATCCCCCCAGCTGCGAATCGTATACAAATAGGATTCAATAATATACGCTGTATAATCGTCATAGGAGAGAGAGCTTTTAATAGCATCCTTCATACTGTTCGAGAGCTCCTGATTGTCTCCGGAATATTGAACGGTGAATCTCTCGGATCTCCCTTGGAATTGCTGGGCAAGATCCTTCTCCAGCTGCTTAACTGTAACCGAAGAGCCCTGAGCCGAATCAGCCACCACCGGAAACCAATCATACTTCATTTCCAAGCTATAAGCTGCAGTGATGAGGGCCACTAATACGATTAACTTCAATGCTTTATTACGCATAACGTCTGAGACCCTCCCTCCCTATTTCTACTTGATCTAAACTTCCCATAGTCTCGGATAAGCTCTTACTTACTAAGATAATGTAATCATACAAAAAAAGACCATGAAAATCCAGAATGGGCATACCTCGCCTAGACTCGTAATCATGGTTAGAGATTATTCAATTTCAACTTTCACTTAACTCCTCTTCAATTTAAATGTGACATATATTCCAATGCTGTTGTTCCATACACGCTTTTAAAGTGTTTGTTTAAATGAGTTAGATCGACAAATCCACATTCAGCTACTGCTGAATAAATATCTTTATTTTTTTCTATTAATTGCTTTGCAGTTTCTATCTTGTAGTTGAGATAGTATTGGTATGGTGATATTCCAGTATGTGCTTTGAATAATCTGATAAACTGAAATTTCGATAAATGAAGCTGTTTACATATATCATCAAGTTTAAGTACATTTTCTATGTTGGTATGAAGCATATCCTTCGCTTTTCTAATTAGAGCGTTATCTTTCTTACCGTCAGTAGAAAGATTAGTTTGAATAAGGCTATCTGTGAGTGATAAGAGCAATTCGCTGCACAATGCCTCATCTTTTTCTCTTAATATTGCATTAGAAAGACTTAATACTCTTTGTTCAATTCTATAATCATACACAATAGGGGTTGAAAACCGTACGATATCCTTTTTCTCAATAACCTCTAGAAGCAATTGCGGCTCAATATATAACATCATATAGTCAAGGCCTGACTTATCATGAGCCATTCCGTCATGTGCCTGTTCTGGATTAAAAAACATTACACCATTTTGATGGGATAATTGTAAACTACCATCCAAGTTATACTCTTGAATACCACGCAATGTTACACCTATTGCATACTCCTTGTGAGAGTGCTTTTTATACGTAAAATCAGTAATACTTGCTGACAGCGCAGTAACACCTGCCGATTTTTTATAGATAAATTTATTCATTTCATTCACCTCTAATAAGCTTAGCTAAATCCATATCATTATTGCAGCATAAGCTAGACAGAATGCCATCACTACATTAACCGCTTTTTTATGCTTCTGTAAAAACTCCTTGAAGATTGTACCGAAAAGAACCCATGTAATAAATGCTAAAAAACCAATAAGTGTAATAGCTATAATACTTACCGTAACTGCAGACATTGCGATATAGTGCGGCATAACATAACTCGGAATTACAGTCATCGCAAATAGTATCACCTTTGGATTTAAAAACTGCATTAGGAAGCCTGACATAAAGGTAGCAGTTTGATTTACGGTTGGTTTTGATATATCCATTTTGTAAATTTGATAAGCGAGATAGAACATATACATGCTACCTATTATCTGCATAACAATTATAATTTTCGGCAGTATCGTTATAAGCATCGTATTCAATATAGCAGAAATAACAAGTAATAAACCAAATGCAATAGTTGCTCCATACGTGTATTTCATTGCCTTTTTTATTCCAAAATTATGCACGGTGGATAATATGACGATATTAGTAGGCCCTGGCGTAACCGTAGCAAGCATACAATAAATAAAAAAAGATGTAATATCCATGAGGAAACCTCCTTCCAAGGTCCTCTCACATCCTACATCTTAAAATTAATGGCATATAGTATATTATTGCACCATTATACAGAGCTTTTTCTCGCATTATTGATCTGTATTGCAAAGTACCCGTGTTCTTAATCCTAGCCCACTTTTTGAAATTTTATCTCACCTGAAAATGTAGTTATGGAACCATGAGCGGCTACTCTTCACTCCTCTGTCTGCTTCGATAACCGCTAGGCGAGATGCCATTCAGCTGTTTGAACATCTTGCTGAAGTGATATTCTTCGTAATATCCGCATAGTTTGGCAATTTCCTTGATAGGGTAATCCGTATATATGAGATAACCGCACGCTTGCTGGTTGCGTAAATGAAGATGATATTCCTTGGGTCCCATCCCCGTATACTTGAGGAACAGCTTTCGAAGGTATGAGGCTGAAATGCTGTTCTCCTCGGCCAACTGTTCGATACGCAGGTTTTCTTTATATCCATTCTCCAACTGTTTTTTGATCCGCTCAAAGGCAGCAAAGGCTCCTGATTCCGTTAAACTCCAGTCCGCTTGCTCCGTATGATGAAGCTTGTCCAGCAGGATCTGTAATTTGGCTTTGGAAACGTTCGCCCCAGCGGTATGCCCCGGAATCCAATCCTGATGAATCTCCCTGAACAACTTGTCCAGTTCCTCCGCCTTCAGGACACCGTATTGACTAAGAAATGGAATCCTCAGTCTTCCTATTGGCGTAATCTCCCTCCAAACCGCATCATAGACGAGCTCTGCACAATCAAAGAGAACCATGGTCATCCGAAGCGGAGCGTGAGGCTCTGAGCGCATAGACATCTCGAGACCGGGCTTTAGGTAAGTCAGCATCCCAGCCTGTACCTTGTGTTCAGTATTCGTTAGGAAAGTCCCCTCTCCCTCATGTATCCAGTACAAGCTGTGTACATTCACCAGATTGCGAATATCTTCCCAGCCAGGATAGGTTACTTTATCGAGAACAAAATGAATATGCAGCACGAGATGATTCAAATTATATTTAAGAACTTCCAAACTTATATCTCTCCTTTAGTTATCCGGCTTAAAAAAGAGCGAATTTTACAAGAACCTCTTGTTTTTTTCCATTCAGAAATAGATCACTTCATGATACTATCCATATTATCAGACCATCTGTATGTTGACTATGGTCAGCTTATTTATTGAGGGGGAACACAATTGTTAAGGACTTTCAAGGAACATCATATTCGCACGACAGATCTATTGGACGGGCCATGGTACTTTGAGAAAGATCCATGTAATGTAGGCCTTCAGGAGAAATGGTTAGAGCGATTTCCACATGCTTCCTCACAATCCATGTACGTTCCATCCTGCTGGAATAACGAGCTGTCCCTATTCGACTATGAAGGTGTTGCTTGGTACAGGAAAAAGATACGGATCGAAGCCACGCAGCATGTCCGGCTAATCTTTCATGCCGTGTTGGGTCATTCCGATGTATATCTGGACGGACGTCATCTCGGATATCACTACGGCGGTTATACACCCTTCGATTTCGTCATTCCTTCCTTATCCGCAGGAGAACATGAGCTTGTTGTTCGAACGGACAGCACTCTTGATCGCCTAACGATACCGACAGAGCATGTCGACTGGTTCCACTACGGCGGCATCATCCGTTCGGTCGAGATGCAGCGTTTGCCGGATCTGTACATCAAGCAACTCAAGATTGACTATGTGCTGGAAGGAACAGATGCGGACGTCTGTATCCAGGTACAGATAACCTCACTTTCGCAGAAGGATATAACTACGACGTTGAAACTAACCGAGGGCGGTCATGAATTTCACTCGGAGCAAGTACTTGTAGACGCTGGTCAGACGGTAAACCGTATCGTGAAGCTGCATTGGAACGATGTTCGACTGTGGAATGTCGGTAAGCCAGAGTTATATATAATTGAGGCCCGGACCGATCTTGACGACAGGATCGATCGGATCGGTTTCCGACGGATCGACACAAAGAATCACCGGATCCTTATCAATGGATCGCCCGTCTATTTGAAGGGCGTCAACCGTCATGAGGAGCATCCAGAGTGGGGATTCGCATTCCCGCCAAAACTGATGCAGAAGGACCTCGATATCATTCGGGAACTCGGCTGTAATACTGTTCGCGGATCCCATTACCCCCAAAGTCCTTATTGGCTAGACTTGCTGGACGAGAATGGCTTCATCTTCTGGAGCGAAATCCCCATGTGGGGAGCTTTCTTGCCGAACGATACGGTTTGCGAACCGTTGTTTCAAGATCGTGCGCTCGCAATGACGGAAGAGATGATAGACCTGCATTACCATCATCCATCCGTTATTTTTTGGTCGGTTCATAACGAGATTGACTCCCGTACGGATGACGCCTTTACAATGACACAGCGTCTCGTCTCTTTGGTCAGGCAACTGGATTCATCCAGGCTTGTTACCTATGCTACGATGTATCCGCTGGAGGACATTCTGCTTCCGCTATTCGATGTCATCGGCATTAACAAATACTATGGCTGGTACGAAGGTGACACAAGTAATTTTCGGGATATGCTTCAGCAGTTCCACGAGCGGGCGGAACAGATGGGAGCAGGCGACCGGCCGGTGCTCATGACCGAGTTCGGTGGAGCAGGAATCTTCGGGGATGTCGGCTGGGAGCCGAGATTGTTCAGCGAGGATTATCAGGCACAAATCGTGACAGAAGCGTTGGCAATATTTCGGAATGACCCAAAAATTTGTGGTACCTATATTTGGCAATTCGCCGATGTCAGGGGCGATTTAAAGAGCAACAACAAGTATTTCCGCGACAGGGCTCGGAGCTTCAACAATAAGGGCTTGGTAAACGAATACCGCAAGCCTAAGCAGTCGTTCCGTGAGGTGCAACGCATGTACCGCTCTTGGAACGGACAGTCTTAATCGGAGAAAAAATAGCCTTGGCCGATTAACGGCCAAGGCTATTTTCATACGAGCGAATCGGAGCCGATTCGTGATTAGTGACCTGCCATCATCGCCGGGTCCGGATTGTCCCCGCCGGCTGCCATCGGTGTATGGATGAAATCGATACGTCAATATGGTGCTTTCTCGTACAAATTCACAGGCAATGCCTGCACGAATGGCGACCAATCGCCCGTCGTGTAAAGATGAAGTCGGTGCATGGCCCGCGTACAAGCCGTATAAAGAAGCTTGCGTTCGTTGTCCCGACCGTAAGCTGCTGGCGAAGCGTGATAGATGAAGACCGCATCGAACTCAATGCCTTTGGCGAGATACACAGGAATGACCATCACGCCCTTTTCAAAAGCGAGCGTCTCCTTTGTAATAAGCCGCAGCCCTTCGCCCCCTTGAATTTGTAACGATTCGTAGGCTTCCCGGCTTTCGGCAGCAGTCTTTGTGATAACGGCGATGGAAGCGAACCCCTCGGCCCTAAGCGCAGCGATATCTTCCAGTATTTGCGCATCACGTTTCTTCACGTCGTTCAATCTAATCAGTAAGGGCTTGTGGCCTCTTCTATCAAACGGTATAATCTCTTCCCCGCCGGGAAGCAGAGATTTCGTAAATTCCACAATCTCTCTGGTTGAACGATAGCTGCGTACAAGACGGATGAGGCTTGTATCGGCTTCGCCAAAAAGCTGGATTAGCGGAGAATCTGATGTCTCCAGATTTGTGGCCTGCATGAAGATCGCTTGCCCAAAATCGCCGAGCACCGTCATCTGGGCACGTGGAAACAACTTTTTCAAATATACATATTGAAATGCCGAATAGTCCTGACCCTCATCGATAAAGACATGACGGATCTCCTTGTTCGTCCGGACGCCCTCGATCAGCTCTTTTACAAACAAATAAGGAGTTGCATCCTCGTGGAACAATTCGTTCCGGCTCAGCATAGCCTTGGTCTGTCTGCAAATTTCAGGCCAGAGCGGAGGAATGACGATTTCATTTGTTTTCTCCCGATACGAGGTTTCGTCACTGAATAATTGGCCATAGATACCGTTGACATCGACAAACGAAAATTCCCTCACGCTTTTCTTTAGCGGTTTAAAGCTTTTTTTCACAATTGATCGAAGAATCAGTTCCTCCTCTTGTTGGGCGAAGTCAATGTCGCTTTCATCTCCCCGACGCTTGTTATTCATTAGTTCGCGAGCCATAGCATAGTGCTCCGAAAGATCGAGCAGCTCCCTCTCTTTGTGCAGCATGTCGAAAAATTCAGCATACTGTTCATTATCGAGATAATTCAGCTCATCCTGCACCCAGAACGCTTCCCGTTCTTTGCGTTCGAGCGAAGCCAGTTCACTTAACAGCCACTCCTGCAAGAGAACGACACGACTGAACAACGGCAGGGAACTATCGAAATCATACATTTTCGCTCGCATACGCTCCGCAGTAATTAAAACGCGATTTCGAAAGCGCAGGTCTATGAACTGCATCCCTTCCCGCCCGAGCCACTTTCCGTAGTTCTGCAGGGCTTTTAGAAAAGCTTCGGAGGTTTTGTACTCGATCCCCTGGAGGCGAGCCTCATATCCCGGCTCTACCTGGGCTGTCAGTGTGTATTCGATCTGATCGAAAGGATCCTCCGACCGCAATGAGGAACCGAGAGAATTGTTAAGGTATTCCTGAAACGTCGTCTGCTGCATATTCTCTTCACCAAGTTCTGGAAGGACGGTGGAAATATAACTGCCAAACATCGAATTGGGCGAGAAAAGCACGATCTGATCGGCCCTGATCGTCTGGCGGTATTTGTAAAGCAAATACGCCACACGCTGCAAAGCCGCGGAAGTTTTCCCGCTGCCAGCCGCCCCCTGAACAATAAGCATCCGGCTTTTGTCGTTCCGGATGATGGCATTCTGCTCCTTCTGGATGGTTGCCACGATACTCTTCATTTGCAAGTCCGCGTCCTTGCTGAGCACTTCCTGCAGCAATTCGTCTCCAATCGTCTCGTTCGCGTCGAACATGGTGCGGATGTGACCGTTCTGAATCTGAAACTGCCGTTTGAGCGTCATCATCCCTTCGATCCGACCTGCCGGCGTAACATAAGAAGCTTGACCGGGAGAATAGTCGTAGTATAGGCTGGCGATGGGGGAACGCCAGTCATAGATTAGAAAATTTAGTCCGTCACTGTCGACGAAGGAGGATACCCCGATATAGACCTGCTCGCTTGCGTTCAAGCCATCCTCCTGAAAGTCAACACGCCCAAAATAAGGTGACGGGAGCAACCGTTTCATGCCGTTCCATTGACGCACCAACCGCTTATGGCCGCGCTCTCGTTCGGCTAACATCGCAGACTGCTGCTGAACCGAATAAAAGCTATCTTCGAAATCTTCGGTCGTGCTTGTATTGATCGTCACTTCATCCCAAAACCGCTTCCGGATGTCCGCCGCCTGATCACGCAATCCGGTAACCTCCGGCTCCAATTCAGCTACTCTCTCCTGCAATTTGTTCCTGACCCCATCCAGCCGATCCTGTTCCTGTCGCCAATCCTTCGCTTCCATCTCTCCTGAACACACTCCTTTTTCCTATTACTGGGATAAAAAAAGAGCATTGACAAATCAAAGTTCCAGATGTACAATTAAAGTAGGAATAAAACTGGATACATATTATCTAAAAATTGTCAATAACGCTATCGATTATATCATAGCGTTAATTTTCGTTCAATTTATTTTTTTGTTGTTATCCTCCGGCAGTGCTGAACACTGACCCGGATTGTCGACTGTTTAAACAAAGCACCACGAAGTTAAGCTGCAGAAGATGACCCTTGAATTTACGAGGATCATCTTTTTTTATGCCAACTGGCTCTGAATTATAAAAGGTTGTGTTGTAAGTTGTAAGTGGAGATGTACGCTCAAGCTTGTATAGGGTACCTAACTTAATTAGATGTGACTACTTTATTTTCTCTCATAACCCGCTTGCTGCTGGTGACAGAAAATAAAGTTGTTTACCGTAGGTCCAGTAAAATCAAGGGTTTTCGGAGTGTCCAGAACAACGACTATTAAATTAAAGTTGTTTAATGGGAGCTACCTTCCGTTGTGCCGCGGCTGAAATCGTGAAAATAAAGTTGTTTAATCAGAGGTAGACAAAATGGCCGAAATGAAAATAAAGTTGTTTTAGTGAATTCGGCAGTTGGATACATCTATCCATATCCCTCAAAAAGCTACAAACGAAAAAAGCGCCCCACCTTGCAATATGGTCAAGCCCCAATATTGTAGACAATGAAAAAAGCCCTATTATCTGAACTGTTTAATAACAAAGCGGCGGACCAAATTCTGGTCCGCCGTTTCAATCGTTGAACTATCGTTCCCCGTTAGCTTAACCACGAGTCACTATCTAAGGATCATATTAAACTCAATAGCTCATCACGGAGTTCGAAATAAGAATCATTCCAGTCCATCTTCGCATTAAATGGAAACTTCAAACCATTGAGGGAAAAGGCGTGTCTTTAGCTGGTTGTTCGCTCCCAAAAAGGAGCCAAATTGACCGATATAACCTCAATGACTTCTTCAAACATCGTTTCCATTGAGCGATTTTGAGGATTCCGGCTCCACTGCAAAGCCGATCCGAATATGCCCCAACTGATAACGAGTGCCATAGCTTCCAATTTTTCTTGCGAAAATCCCTGTGTGTCCATTCCATTTATCCGTTTAAGCAGGAATCGCTGAAGATCCTGATGCATGGCATTTTCAAACATCGCTTCAAACTGCTTGTCTCCCGGCGTACTATATTGTCGAAACCGCAAAAGAAAATCGAATATGTTTTGAATAAGGATTCGCAAATTGTCCGCAGTGCATCTTGGTTCTTCTGGTAGTCTATCCCTTAGAGTCATTTGGAACTTTTCCGTCATCCAATATTCAAGAAAGTCATATTTATCCTGAAAATGCGCATAAAATGTTGTTCGGTTTACGGTTGCTTGATTCGTGATATCGTGCACAGAAATGGAATAAACGTTTCTCTTTTTCCCAACCAAATCGTTAAAAGCCTGCACGAACAATTGACGGGTTCTTTTAACACGCGGATCCTCGGGATTTACCGACATTTTACCCCCTCTTTCTCTTGAACTCAAATAACAGACAAAAGGACAAAAATGTTGGGAACACAACAAAAACTGCTTTTTGCAGGTTGTTCGCACAACTCAATCCTTTTATCTTTTACTTAAGAGGTTGCTCAAAAAGTCACTGAAAATCCACTGCATTGTTTATTCTAAAATCTTGCTTATGTACCTAATAAATGTACGTCCAGCCAATTTTAAAATAAACGCCTTGATCTGTTTGTGTCTAATTCAACGACTTTTTTGAACACACACTTATACGATTATGATTGCACAAACAAAATTGTGTGACAAGAAACTCTTTATCTGATTTGCAAACGAAAGGATGAGTGTAGAAATGATTGTTGTTACAGGAGCGAATGGAAAACTAGGTCGGAGGGTCGTAGAGGAACTTCTCAAGCGTGTTCCTGCCGGGGATATTGGTGTAAGTGTCCGTGATGTGAACACGGCACAGGATCTAAAAGAACGCGGAGTTCGTGTTCGGCAAGGAAATTTCGATGATTCCGAAAGTCTTCTTAACGCCTTTGAGGAAGCGTCTCAAGTTCTTATTATCTCGTCCCACTCCTTGGGAGGAGTTGCTGTTCGTCAGCATCAAACCGCAATCGACTCGGCAAAGAAAGCTGGTGTTAGTCGACTGCTATACACTAGCCAAATGTTTTCATCTGCAACGTCACATTTTCCACCGATGAACGTTCATGCTGCTACAGAAGAGATGCTTAAATCTTCTGGAATGGCTTTCACGTCACTACGAAACGGCTTTTATTCCGCTTCAGCGATGATGTGGATGGGTGATGCCTTGAAAACAGGGGAATTGATTGCTCCGGAAGATGGTCCTGTTGCCTGGACCAGCCATTCCGACCTGGCTGAAGCCACAGCGGTAATCCTGACAGAGCAGAGATATGACGGTATAACTCCTCACCTTACGACTTCCGAAGCGATTGACATGGATATGATCGCATCGATTGCTTCCAAGGTCTTGGATCGACCAATTCGGCGAATTGTCGTGTCGGATGATGAATATCGGAACCACTTAATGTCCCGAGGGCTGCCGGAAGCGATGGTCGGCATGCTTACGGGTATGTTCCAGGCAAGTCGACAGGGAGATTTCTCCCAAACCAATCCCGCTTTGGAAAACCTGATTGGCAGATCCCCAGTGAATTTTACGGATTTTTTAAAAGACTCTATTTCTCAATAACACTTTAACATTGACTATTTAGGAACATCGGAAGAGGGGTGTCCACTAAGGATGCCCTGATCCGTTCTTGACAAAAGGCGGGTACTTTTGAAAAGTAATGAAAGCCTGACTGCTATAGGATGAACAATGAACAATAATTCGTATACCTCCGTTCCTTCACTTTCCACATCCCCAATAAAGGCATCTAAGCAAACATAAAATTCCTCAAGATCAACCCATTCTTCTGACATAACATACGTAAGCTTTAACTCCGGAACTATCACCCCCCCCTTCCTTTTAATTACATTTCATCATACATCTTTGGAACTATCCTGCTCGTTAGCTCAACGAGGCTACCGATTTATGTCGGCAGCCTCGTTCTGGTGATTGTTAAGCTATAGTTCACCGTTAGCTTAACGAAACAGATTAATATTCTAATCGACATTGGTCCATGTTCTTAACCTTTTCAGCTATGGAGTTAAGTTCTTGCCCTTGGTCGGAAAAACTAGTTTCTTATTCTGTGAACCAAAAACTGCGCTGGTTGCTTCTATGAAAGATAACATGATTGGTGAAAGCCACTTGTCTTTATGCCACAACATCTGTGTATATACCTGCAAGTCGGGAATTTGCCATGGGAGGACAACCAGTTCTCCGCGTTCAACTTCGGATTCCGCGACGATCTCAGGAAGAAAGGCAATACCGATTCCTGAAATTGCACATTGTTTAATGGCTTCAGCACTTTGAAACTCTAAATATGTAATGCTATCAATGCCCTCTTTCTCAAATGATCGATCAAACATAGTTCGATAAGGACAACCCTTTTCATTCGTCAGGAATACTTCTCCGTGAAAATCTTCCAACTGAAGCACAGTTCGTTTGGCGAGTGGGTGATCTGGAGCAGCTAACAATCGGAAATGTTCTTCCAGCAAAGGTTCCACGGAAAGTCCACTCGAGCGAATGGGTTCATCCAACATATAAACAATATCCGTGGTTCCCTCAAAGAGCGTTTGCTTGAGCTCTTGATTCGGAACTGAGCGGAAGATTAGACGAACTCCCGGATGCTGCGAACGAAACCGTTGGAAGACAGGTGGAAGCCGGTAGGAGCAAATAACCTCATTCGCACTTATCGTTAAGGTACCACTTAGTTTTTCATTATCATGAACAGCACTACGAGCTTCGTCCATTTTTTCAAGAACGCCTTGGGCGTGTGTTAAAAAGCGTTTACCCGCAGTTGTGAGCGCGAGTTGCTTGCCCAACCGATCAAAGAGGCGAACACCTAGCTCATCTTCTAATGCTTTAATTTGCATCGTGACGTTGGAAGGAACGTAGCTCAGCACTTCTGCTGCCCGCGTGAAATTCAATGTTGTTGCAACCGTACAAAACGTATTCAGTTGACGCAATTCCATCCGATGCTCCCCCTTCATCTTTCAATTTTATTGAATGCTATCTTGAATTCTATTCACTTTTATTGAGAGTATCACAGCTCTATACTGAGCACAAGAGATCACAGTGAACATGTGGTTTTTCATTTTGAAGGGAGCGACTATACGATGGACTATGAAATTTTTAATTTGGGTGATGTACTTTTACAATCAGGAGTGACGTTACCAAATGCTTTTCTTGCTTATAAAACATACGGAAAATTAAATGAACAGAAGGATAATGTTATTGTCTATCCAACGGCTTTTGGGGATCAGCATGTTCAGAATGAATGGCTCATTGGCAGCGGGATGGCACTCGATCCAGAGAAATATTTTATTATCGTTCCCAATTTGCTGGGCAATGGGCTATCTTCCTCTCCCAGTAACACGCCTCCTCCATTTGATCGGGCTAACTTTCCACAGGTAACCATCTATGATAACGTTCGATTCCAGCACCAACTGCTGACCGAAAAATTCGGTATTCAAAAGATTGCTCTCGTCGTCGGGTGGTCGATGGGCGGCATTCAGGCATTTCAATGGGGGGCAAGTTACCCGGAGATGGTCGAACGAATCGCACCTTTCGGAGGCATCGCCAAACCTTGGCCTCACACATATGTAGTGCTGGAAGGTGTAAAAGCCTCACTGCTATCTGCAGTCGGCTTCGACTCAAGTAAATTAAACCAACTAAGTTCTACAGACATGCGTGCCGTTGGTCGGGTGTATGCGGGATGGGGACTATCACATGCGTTTTATAGAGAAGAGCTTTACCGTGAGATGGGATTTGACACATTGGAGGATTTTGTAGCTGGTGTCTGGGAAGATAGCTTTATGAATATGGACCCTCATAATGTTCTGGCAATGTTATGGACAGGCCAACATGCAGATATCAGTGCAAACCCCTCCTATAACGGAGACTTTGATAAAGCACTTCAGAGCATAAAAGCTCTTGTCTGTATCATGCCGGGAAGCACGGATCTCTTCTGCACAGCGGACGATAATGAATACGAAGCTAAGCGTATACCTAATGCTGTCTTGAAACCAATCCAATCGATCTGGGGCCATTTTGCCGGTCGTGGAATCAACAGTGCCGATAATCAATTTATTGATGACAATCTAAAACACTTGTTGTCACTTAGCACTAAAGAATAGATCGTCACTTGCATTGGATGTCTGTCAGGCCTAGCAAGATTCCCTGTTCTTTAGCCCGGTTATATCTCTCATGAATTCATAACCTAACCGATCGGATTTGAGGTCACCAGAACTTACTGGTTCGACCTCTTTTTTCTGCGATCGTACTTCCTTTAACGAATTCAGTGAACTCTGAAGACTGTAGCACGTCTTTAATCTTAAAGTTAAACTTATTTTTTTATCGTTCGCATACCTGAAGTATATTCATAAATTCATCTATCCTGCCCGTTAGCTCAACGAGGCTGCCGATTTATGTCGGCAGCCTCGTTCTGGTGATTGTTAAGCTATAGTCTCCCGTTAGCTTAAGATTCTTTGCGCTTCATCTTCAAACAGCTTATGTCCTTTACAATGAGGACAAGTGATATACCTATAGCTTTTAGGGACGGGTTTGATGAGCATCCAGCAAGTGTCACTCCTTAATTCGCCTTTTCATTTCCTTGCAACACAATATGATTTAAATCTCTCATAGCTGCCCCCATACGAAAGAATATTTTATTGGTTATTTATTCCATGCCTTGTTGTGTTATCCTGCTAGTGAAAAAACGGCAGCTCAATTTGTGTGAGCTGCCGACTGTTTAATTAAACTATAGTTCTTACGTTAGTTGAAGATACCAAGATTTATAATTTATAAATTGAATACTTCTCTATTTGCTTTAATAACATCATGAATTGAAAATGTACCACCTGAAGCTGCCAGCTTTTCCATCACTTTATCGCGCAGAAATGCCGCTTTTTCTTTATTTGCTTTAGTTAATGCTATGGTTAGTTCCTCTTTTGTAAGTTCGGTGCAGTACGCAGGGGTTCCTGGCTGTTGTCTCCACGAATCGCTTAAAGAACCACTATCTACAGCGTCGAAGCCTAGATCGTTTGCGACATCCATAATTATTTGTTTATGGGAAAGGTCATCACCGGCAATCGCTATGGCTATGCGTCCACGAGTCCCTTCGGGAGTTCCATGATGTTCTAATGTGTAGGCTAAGAAATTGTTGAAAGCTTTAATGATCGGTCTACCTAAATGATTGGATACCCAAACACTTTCGACCATCCCGTTCTCAACTTCTTCGATTTTGCCGCTCAGTTGAGGATAATAATTTGATGTATCTACAACAACTACTTCCTCACCAACTTTATCCATAATGTTGCGAAGGCTTGGCAGTGCATGGAAAGGAATAGATATGACTAGAACATCAATATTTGTAATGACCTCCTCAACACTCACAGGTGTTCCTGCAAGCTCTTTCCCTTCTAGCCGTTCAATTCCGCGAGCATCTGCAATTTTGACATCATGTCCATTCTCAACTAACTTTTTTGCGATATTCGACGCAATTGGTCCTGCACCAATAATTCCAAATTTCATTTTCATTTCTCCATTCTAAAAGTTATTTGGCCTCTGCGATCGTCTCATCGGTTGCCGTCGTGTATATCAATGTATCGACTTTATCGACTTTCCGTTGACAACTACGCGGCGGATGAAGAACGCCATAACCACGCTAATTAGTGCGATAATCATCGTAAACAAGAATACGTTTTGTGATCCTGCCGTCATCGCATTTGCAATTTCGGACTGTATGGTAGGAGCAGAGGAACCGTGCAAGTAGTTCTCCATACCGCCCGAAAGGATACTGATTGCGACCGCTGTTCCAATCGCGCCTACGACCTGCTGCAGCGTGTTCATGACTGCCGTGCCATGCAGATATAGCTCCGGCGGTAATTGATTAAGCCCATTCGTTTGAGCAGGCATCCATACCATGCCTATCCCAACCATCAGTCCGATATGCAAAGCCACGATAAAGGCCACTGAGGAAGCAGGAGATAGAGTAGTAAAGAACCATAACATGACAGTAACGATCACGAATCCAGGAATAACGAGCCACTTTGGCCCATATTTATCGAACAAGCTCCCCATACGCGGGGAGAGGATACCGTTCAGCGCGCTACCCGGCAATAGCATGAGTCCCGCAGTGAACACAGACAAACCTGCACCCGTCTGCAGAAACATCGGCAGGATAATCATGCTCGACATAATAATAAGCATGCACGACAGTACCATAAGTAGCCCAACAACGTACATCGGATGCTTGAATACTCTCAGATTAATCATCGGATCGCGCATAACATTCTGCCGCAGCATGAACAACACCAGCGCGATGAGTCCGACAATGATTGAAGTGACCACAACTGCACTGCCCCAGCCTTCAGATCCTTCACCTGCCTTACTGAAGCCGAAGACAATTCCTCCAAATCCAATCGTTGACAATGCGACAGACAGCAGATCTATCCGGGGCTTGGTGACATCGGTAACATTTTCCAAATACTTCAGCCCTATCAATAACCCAATAACCAGGAACGGCAGCGAGAACCAGAAGATATAATGCCATGTCAAATACTCTATTAATAGACCGCCTATGGTCGGGCCGGTTGCAGGCGCGAACATGATAACAAGTCCGACAAATCCCATCGCCGCTCCACGCTTCTCCGGCGGGTAGATGACTAGAATGGTGTTGAACATAAGTGGGAGCAACATTCCCATTCCGACCGCCTGTAAAACTCGGGCGAACATCAACATTTCGAAATTAAACGCGAGTGCCGCAATTAGTGTACCCATAATTAAACTTATGAGTGAACCTGTGAACAGCTGTCTCATTGTAAACCTCTGCAGCATCAACCCGCTCATCGGCATTAGTATACCAAGTGTCAGCAAGAACCCGGTTGTTAGCCATTGTGCCGTTGCGGGCGAGATTTGGAACACTTCCATTAAATTCGTCATGGCTATGTTTAGAGCCGTCTCACTAAACATGCCAACAAAACCGCAAATAAGCAGCGATGCCAAGATGGCACGCGTATTGTATTGCTTCTTCACTTTCATTATCCCCTTGTATATGAAAATAGTCGTTTATTTTTTCGCAAATCCTTGATTGTTTAAATACTCAAGCATGAAGGGTTGTTTGCTTCTTTCTAGATGATCCTCAATATGATCTTTCCATCCCTTTACTTTCTTTACTGTGAAAGGCGCTTTAACAGGACGATCTTGATAATATTCGCGCATCTGTTGGTCATAAGCTGCTAATTTTTCTTCATCTAGAGATTTATACTGATTATCAAACATAACTATCGATTGAGGCAAACGCGGTTTCATTCCAGGCTTCTCTCCAGCAGGATGTCCTATGCAAAGCCCTACTAAAGGAATCACATACTTTGGTAAATTTAACACCTCGGTTAATTCTGTAATATTAGCCCTTACTCCACCGATATAGACACCACCGAGTCCCATGGATTCTGCTGCAGTCAAAGCATTTTGAGCCATTAGGCCAGCATCGAATGAACCGATTAAAAGAAATTCAATATATCCGAGGTCAACATCTCGTGCAATTTGATGATTTCGGTTAAAATCTGCACAAAAAACCCAAAACTCTGCTGCTTCTTCGACATAAGGTTGATTTACAGACAGTTTCATCACTTTTTTTCGTAGTTCTGGATCTGTAATTCTAATGATGGAGACCACTTGTAAAAGACTGAATGATGAAGTTTGATTAGCTGCCTTATAGATTGCATCTCGTTGTTCCTCTGTCAGTGGTTGGTCTGTGAAAGACCGAACGGATGAATGATTATGAAGCAATTCAATTGTATTATTCATTTGATTCTCTCCTCTTCAGCTTTCCGTATTGGTAGGGAATTCCCATATTTTCGCGTAGTGTTTTGCCCTCATATTCTCTGTGGAACAAACCGCGATCCTGCAAAATTGGGATAACCAATTCCACAAAATCAGCAACTCCATCATAGGCTATATCCGGAACAACCGAGAAACCGTCACATGCCCCCGCCAAAAACCATTCTTCCAAGAAGTCAGCAACTTGTACGGGGGTTCCTGCAACTACCGGATGATAGTTAATGACCCCATGGGCAAGAACGTCTCGTATGGATAGCCCTTGTTTCAACAGTTTTAAAGCTATGGGTGAACGTGGATCCCTTGGGTTTACATATGCATTTTTCAACAAGTCAGTTGCTAAAGGTTGATTAATGTCGACCGAGTTCACAGATAGCGGTAAACCAATCATAGAACCAAGATACCCTACCCTGCTTGGAATTTCCTCAGGATTAAAACTCATAAGCTGTCTTCTTCGTTCTAAAGCTTCTTCTTCCGTTGAGCCTAATGAAAACATAAAACCTGCGTACATCTTGATGTCATCGGGACTTCTGCCAAATCGAACAGCACTTTGTCGAAGCGCTTGCCTGTGTTCACGAGCAGATTCGATATCATAAGGATTTGCATACACACCAGAAGCATATCTCCCCGCCAATTCCAATCCTTCGCCACCTCCTCCAGCTTGGAAAATAACGGGCTGACCTTGCTCGGAAGGTGGAATTGGCAAGGGACCACGAGATGCGTAATACTGGCCTTCAAGATTTATAGGCTGAATTTTGTCCATGTCGGCAAATTTCCCACCTTCTACATCTAACGTCCAAGCGTCTGCCTCCCAGCTTCCCCACAATGCTTGGACAATTTGTATACTTTCATGAGCCCTGTCATATCGTTCCTTGCGACTGGCAATCCGAGCACCAAAATTTGCTGCCGCTGAAGGATCGGATGTAGTGACCGCATTCCATCCTACACGTCCATGACTTATAACATCCAGTGCTTTGAACTGACGTGCTATGTTATATGGATAATTGAATGTCGTGGATAGGGTAGCAACAAGCCCAATATGTTTCGTTTCTCTGGCTACAGCCATGAGTGCTAACATAGGATCCATTGGGAACATCGGAGTCTGAGGACCTAACTCAACGGTTAATGCTGGAGTATCGGCGATGAAAATCATTTGAAACTTTCCTTTTTCAGCCAACTTTGCTCGCTCTACGTAACTATCCATATTAGTGTAAGCCGCTGGGTCGGTGCCAGGCATTCTCCAAGCGCTGAATTCGGCTCCATACCCTGAAATCATTTGTAGTGCTAGCTGCATCTTTTTTTCCTTTTCCATGTTTTTCTTCTCCTTAATTCTAGATAGACCATGTAAACAAAAGAATCTAAATAAAGTTACACAAACAGACTTCTTGTAGTTAGCAAACTAAGTACTAAAGAATACTAATTCCGCTTATTTAAACGATAAAGCACCCGATGTATGGTTAGCGGGCTAAATAAATAATTTTAGTTAGTATGCTAAATAAAACGCAAGAGATAACTTATAATAAGTTACTCTCCATTTGCTTCAGAAGTCTCCTTAATAGTAAGCGCTCTTCGGGTAAAATTGAATGCAGTAGTTTTTCTTGCTGCTGTTTCCACTTGTAATCAACTGGTTTTTCTATTTCTTTGCCTTTGTCTGTTAGAAAAATTCGCATAACCCTTGCATCATGTTTATCACGTTCACGGTAAATAAATCCGTTTTGCTCTAGGGATTTTACCATATTGGTTACCGTAGGCGGCTCGCATTTTAGATGTTCACACAGTTGCATTTGTGTTACCCCATCGCCTAACCACAAACGGTAAAGTAAATTCTCTTGGCCAACATAAAGGTCAAGTTCCCTTAGAGACTCGCTGTAATCTCGACGCATTTGGGAGGAAATTCGATCTAACGACTGGCGAATATCGCAGTCCACCGTATCTGTCATTAATATTTCTCCTCAGCAGTAACGAATAATATTTAGCTTACTAAATATATCACCATGAAATTCTTGTGTCAACAGAGCATAACTACCTTTTAATCAATAAGAGGCTATTGGTTCTTTAAAATTAATTGTTCTGGCCGATACTCTTCGCATAACTTGAGCATAAATCTGTCTGTGTAGTTGACGCCCTTCAAGTAACTCAGAATCTATATTGTGTTACATCGACAGCAGATATTCCACACGGTTACATATATTATATTTACCACGTTATCCTGCCCGTTAGCTTAACGGAAAATTTAATGTTTTTGTTTTAATTTCAATGTTCTTTCAGGTAGCCAAGTAAGCATTTCATCGATTGATTTTACAGATGATAATGAATTATCCCATTGGTCTCTTTCTTGCCCGTTTCTTCTCAATATGTAAGGAGTATATACTTTCTGCCTTCTCCAATTTGTTATGTACTTCGATTCCATTATTAAACAAATGAATTTATTATTATCACATGCTCTACCTATGACTCTAATTCTTTCATATCCGTCACCCCAAATAAAAGGTGAACAATACACTTTTATCCCTGGGTTAAATTGTTTGGTGCCCCTAAATTCAATTTCATTGTTATCGTCAAGATATATACCCTGACTAATAATATTTCCTATTAAACACCAGATGAAGTCTTTTTTAGTATTTGTGCTGCCCTCCACTTTCTCCTCGCTCGTCATTGTTTCCCCCTCAAACGGCATGCTGATAAATGCTTTAACTAATATTACCATATACCATTTTAGAGATATATCACAAACTGCTTCCACGCTAAACTGCCCTTTAGCTTAATAAAAATAGAGCAGTTGCCGTTCCGACAAACTGCTCCATGATGACTGAACTAACGTTCTTCGTTAGTTTAACGGAGTAAGATGCTCCGCCCTTCGATAAACCGCAGTCATTTGTTACATGTCTCCAACAATATTGACGATATTCCCTTCTGTGTCCACAAACGAAGCATACACCATGCCGATCTCGGCAATTTCGGTTCGTTGCGTCACAATTTTACCGCCACACTTCAAGATTCGTTCAATCATTCCTTCCACATCGTCGACCCTAATTACAAGTCGCGGTTCTTTCAATTCTTCACTGCGTCTAACGATTTCACCGTTTATAGCACCCACCATACTTTTGTTTAGGTAAACTTCTTCCTTGTTCCAACCAAAAACTTGCTTGTAAAAATTCCATGCCCGTTCCTCGTCATCTGTCGGAAGTTGAAACCAAGTAACTTTATTTGAAGGTATCATCGTGGTTCCTCCACTCGTAAACTATTTACATCCACACGAAATAACCGAATTACTCATTTGGATTACTTCCTCAATTGTATCATTGCATGAAGCATGTTCAAAACAAATGATAATACAACATTGTTGACAACGTACTGTCAACAACCCCTATATTTCGTTAAAAACGTATAAGATATTTATCCTCGAAGTTAATAAGAGCCCATTCACCCCAAACTGTACCATACAAGCTAAGGTGATTATTAAGTAAACTGCTCGTTAGCTAAACAAACTCGTCTTATCTCCATGCATCTGTGGTTTCATACTAACAACGACCTTTCCTATCACGCGACCTTCTCCGAAATACTCAAGTGCCTGGGCCGCGTCCTTTAAAGAATACCGCCGATCGATGACGGGCATGACTTGACCCGCTTCAACTAAAGACTTCCAGACCAACTGATCATTATGGTTCGGCTTATGTAGCAGAACCCCTACTTTCTTCTTTTCAAGCCAAGCGGTCAGCGGTGCCGCCAATAGTACCTGGAAGATACGATGGAGAGGACCGCCAACTATGACATATGTGCCTCCTGATTTGAGTGCGCGTTTGATCGCAAAAATAGAACGGTTTCCGACAACATCGAGGATCAGATCGTATCGCCTATTACTTGCGGTGAAGTCTTCATTCATATAATCAAGGACATGATCTGCCCCCACGGAAAGCAGTGTTTCCAACTTCTCGGCTCTATCCACACCAGTCACTTCTGCCCCAAGCAACTTGGCATATTGAATTCCAAATGTACCTACGCCGCCGCCCGCCCCATTGATCAGAACATGATAGCCCTTCAAAAGCTTTCCTTTATCACGTAATCCTTGTAAGGCGAGAACAGCGGCTTGTGGAATGGCTGCCGCTTGCTCGAAGCTCAAACCTTCAGGTTTCTTCGTCAGTGCTTCTTCGTTAGCACATACATATTCCGCAAATCCTCCCCATCCGCAACCAGAAATGTCTCCGAAAACTTCATCCCCCTGTCGAAAACGTTTGACGGCGGCACCCACAGCGACTACCCGCCCCGCAATGTCCGCGCCTAGGGTGCGGTAACGGGGCTTTCGTAGTCCGCCGAGACGGGTAATATACGGTTTTCCGCGCAGGAGATCCCAGTCCCAGGAATTTACCGATGCTGCATGGACTGCGATTAACACTTCATGGTCCATAGGCTTGGGAATGTCTACCTCTTCAATGCGAAGGACATCAGGCGTTCCGTAGCTCTCATAGACCAGTGCCCTCATTGTACCTGATCCTAGGTTCACTTGATGGTCTTTATTTATTGTCTCGGTCTTCATTGTCGATTCCCATCCTGTCTTAAATTAGGATTAAACGTTGATTGGATCCGAATAACACAATTATATACAACCAACCAAAAAATGTAATGTTACCATTCAATACGCCAAGTAAAGATTCTTGGTTTCGCTTAACTATTCTGCCCGTTAGTTTAATGAGGTCCAGTCTAACATTTGCACTCATGCTGTAAATTGTAGTCGATACTCATTTGGCGTCTGTTGTTTTAATCTAATTTGGATTCGTTCATTATTGTAAAATCGAATGAACTTCTCAATTCGTTGTTGAGCCTCACTAATTGAACTAATATCATAGGGGTAGAGTGCTTCCGTTTTCAGATGCGAGAAAAAAACTCTCCATTGCGGCGTTGTCTATACAATTGCCCCGACGAGACATGCTGATTTGAGCGCCGACCTTTGGTAGTAGATCGTGGTATTCGTGGGACGCATATTGGGATCCCTGGTCGCTTCGAACAATTAGATCAGGTATCTTACCAGAAGCATCCTTGTGTTGTTTAAAAGCTTTTGCAAAGGTGTTCAACACCAACTCATTGTCATTTCTAGTGCTTATATGAAACGCTACAATATCATTCCCACACAAATCTTTTATGGCAGACAGATAGAGGCGCTGCTCCCCAACGCGGTATAATTACTAAAGTAGGGTCGTTTAGCACGAATAATTGATCTAATACCCATTTCTTGCATCAGACGCAAAACTTTCTTATGATTCACCGTTTCATTGTACTGACGTTTAACTCGCCTTGGATTCTCCTATAGCCGTAAATTCGCTCACGCTGTAGATAAATTGCCTTTATCCGCTGCTTGATTACGCCATCAGGGTCTGCCTGCTTACGCTTAAGATATCGATAATATGCGCTCCTCCATACATCAAGTAATTCACATAGCAGAGTCACTGGGTAAAGATCAGATAACTCCTCGATAATTGCATACTTGCCTTTTACACCTCCCGTTTCCAGATTTCTAAGCACTTTTTTAGTACCGTATTCTCCCATGGAAGTTATTGGTTGTAACGATCCTTATCTATATACTCTTCTCGGCGACCTCTATTATCCAATAATCCGTATTCGCCTTGTTTCCTGAATTTATACACCATTTACGAACTCTATCTTTATCTTGTATTCCATACTTTTCTGTAATCTGCTTGTACGTCCATTTATCCTCCTCGTGTAAACGTACCGCTTCTTTCCTTACTTCATTGGAATACAATTTATTCGTTTGCTCTCTTTTCCTCATAAAAATACACCCCTAAAGTATCATCGGTTTCCCATATGGGTTTTTCCAATGTCTACTATAAGGGGTGCACTTCATGTGGCTACAAACAGGCTCTTTTTTATTCCACTTATATCATGATATGTCTTCGTTCAATGCCAGCCACTGCACCTCCAACCCGAACCTGGTTAATTTCACCGCTCTCGCTCAGACGCAATCCTGCCTTGATTTCAGAAAGACAGTCCATCGAGTACCCTTGCCTGAACATGACATGCTCCACTTCCCGCAAAGATCGTTGGCCATTTTGGTACAAATAGCTGAGCAGAGCACCGTTGGATGTTCCTGTCGCACTCTCCTCTGGAATATCGTAAAGTGGCGCAAAATTACGGCATTCCGCAGCAGCATCGTCGGGAGTATCCATCGTGAACAGGTGATATCCTATCACATCATATTTTTTGCTAATGGCGGTTATGGCGTCAAAATCTGGCTGAACCTCATTCAAGAGCTTCCTGCTGCGGATCGGGATCAAAATGTCCCGCAGCCCCGTCGAAACAATCTGGATGGGCAACCCTGTTTCCAGATCCTCAGCATCCATCCCCAAAGATGGGGCTATTTCCTCACAGGATATCCTTTCAAGAAATTGTGGTAAAGCTTGTGACAAATAAACAAGACCCCCGGAGCTAATATCAACATCCAAAATCCCTGCCTTGGTTTCTATCGTATAGGAGGTCCCTTCTTCTGCCAAACCCAACGAATGCATTAGTCCAAATGCAGCAATCGTAGCGTGTCCGCACAGATCGACTTCACTGGCGGGGGTGAAATAGCGAATTTTGTAATCCGCAAGCACGGATTTTTCCATAAAGGCCGTCTCCGAAAAGCCCAATTCTTTCGCTATGAGCTGCATTTCAGCAGCATCCAACGAAAGGCCATTCTCCAAGACAACCCCTGCTGGATTACCGCCCCGCTCCCCTTTCGCAAACGCATTTAACGTATACACTTCCACATTCATGTTTCGCTGGTCCTCCCCTTATCTTCGAAAAAGCACATTGCAATATATTAATGATAATGATTATTCAAGTCAATTTCTGCTCTGTAAGGCACTGCACTACAGGCCTGGACAGCAAACAGAAACGCCTTCAAGGAAAGCCCGGCCAATGTCGGATACTGGCATCTCGACCGATCAGCATAGTGTGATCGTTTTACATATTGTCCCGATATTCCCTTGATTTCATTTTAATGTTTACCAGTGCAATACCTATGATAATTAAAATAAGTCCGACTACCATCTTGGCAGTGATTGTTTCTCCTAAGAAAATAACGCTAATCACAATCGCAATGAGTGGGACCAGAAAATTAAACGAACCAATTTTGCCAGCTTCACCCGATCTAACAAGAAGAAAGAAAACGAGCCAAGTCAAGGCCGTACAGAAGATTGCAATAACCGACAACGTCGAGATGAACGGCTGGTTCCACACGATATCCGTCCAG
Organism: Pristimantibacillus sp.; assembly: GCA_048976605.1. GTDB lineage: Bacteria > Bacillota > Bacilli > Paenibacillales > Paenibacillaceae > Pristimantibacillus. The sequence goes on from JBHGUX010000018.1 coordinate 429,747, forward strand.
TTTTCAACGACAGTCCCTGTGATCAACAATACCATTCCACCGAAGATCATCTGAAGCGTGGTTAACCAGATCGCATCGACTTTAGTCGATGTTTTCTTCATATAGATCGTACCGAATGTCCATGTAACTGTGCTGGCTAAACCAAGCAAGACACCAACGGTCGAAATATTTCCGGATCCATCGTTTATGCTAATAACAGCGACTCCTATGAAGCCTAGAATCAGGCCGACTATTTTGAAACCGTTCATGGATTCACCCAACCACAACCAAGCTCCGATTCCGAGCAGAACGGGCTGCATGAACACGATCGTCGAAAATAGACCAGCAGGCATCATACTCAGTCCGAACGTTTGAAATCCGAAAAAGAGAATGATATTCAAAATTGCGGAAATCAGGTAAATGTGCCAAGTATGCTTTATATTAAGATTTCGATATCGCGGTATAGCGAAAACAAGTAAAATGAGACCTCCGATCGTGATCCTCAAGCCAGCAAAAAGCAACGGTGTTGCGAATCCAAGCGCATATTTCGAAAGCGGCCAATTCACCCCCCACATCGCCACTAAAAATGTTAGTAAGATAATTGTATTTGTTCTCGAGAGCTGCATGTTTCTTCAAGCTCCTTTCTGTAATGGTATTTACCATGGTACAATAGCCTCCAGCATAAATAAAATGAAAGTTTATTATAAGGGAGATATCAAATTTGATATGAATCAATCTCAACTTCTATTGTTTGTAAAAATAGTCGAGACCGGCAGCTTTACAAAGGCTGGCGAGCAACTAAGCATGACGCAACCTGCCGTAAGTCGCGCGATCTCTACGCTTGAATCCGAATTAGGAGTCACGCTAATGATTCGGGATCGGAAAAGCGGTGTTATCCTCACCGATATTGGCTTACGGCTGCTTGCCATATTCAGAGAGATTTTGCATGGATACAATAAGGTTGAGCAGGAGGTCACGGCTGAAAAAGGGTTCGAGGTTGGCACTGTTCGCGTTGGGGTATTTCCGATTGTGTCTGCTCACTTCGTGCCGAAATTATTGCGGGTTATTGGGGAAAAGCATCCGGGGCTAACATTCGAACTGTATGATGGGACCATCGATGAGATTAAACAATGGCTAGATTCCAGAGTAATCGATGTCGGTTGGATAATTCCGCCTAGCAACGAACTTGTTACGATCCCTTTCTTTCGAGATGAATTATGTCTAATCCATCGGGATGATCATCCATTGCAAAGTCGCCAAACCATCCAAATTACGGATTTAAACAATGAACCTATGATTGTATGCAAAGGTGGGTTTGTAACGCCGATTTACGAACTGTTCCAACAATATGGAATCACGTTGAATACCAAATATAACGGTCATAACATAAACACAGCGTTGAGCCTGATTCAAGAAGGGCTCGGCATCTCGATCGTATCGAAAACTTCTCTTTCCCTATCTGCTATTCCACCTAATGTCCGTATCCGGACAATTGATCCGCAGCCTTTTAGAGAAATTCACCTGGCAGTTCCTTCGTTAAAGGAGGCTTCTCACGGGGTCAAACTTTTCATTCAGATTGCGAAGGAGCTTTTTTTATCCAGTGATCCAAACTAGCTATTTTGAACAAAATAAAATCAGTCAGCCCCAATGCAACCATAAGCCTGGGGCTATTGATGTTTACGCTGATACCGTATGCGTTTCGGAAACAGGCTTTAATCAAATTTTTATGCTAGTCCGTTCAATCTGTGATTCTAATACATCATATAGAGCAAGTTTATAGTTTATTTTGTCTAGATTAAAATATAGATCCCTTATACTCTTCTCAATTTCTTTTTTATGATGAAGCATCATCCCTTTTCGTTCCGAAATAGTCGAGTCCCCTGCTTTATACAAATAGACATACTTCTGAATTTGGGCAATCGGCATTCCTGTTGCCCGAAGTGCAGTAACAAAATGTATCCAGCTTAAATCTTCTTCGTCATATAACCGCTTCCCATTTTCATCTCTCTTCACATGTGGAAGCAGCCCTTCCTTTTCGTAATATCGAAGTGTGGGGGCCGCTATTCCTGTCATTTCAGTAACCTCTCTGATCGTCAACATCATTAATCACCGCCTATTAAAGTACACTTTAAACGAATTCTTTATTGGTCGAATTATTTTCTCCCATATTTCTTGCTAAAGAAGACGAAAAACCCGATTAAATACATTTTTTTACTGCTCAAGTATACATGTATTGTTCTACAAAAAAAACCTTGACTTAAAGTGAACTTCATCCTCTATGATGTCATAGTGATTAAAAATGGTTTCTGAGAGGATGAAGTTACAATGACAACTATCTCAATCGTTACTGGCGGCAGCCGCGGACTAGGCCGCAATTCAGCCATCAATATTGCGAAGCATGGCGGCGACGTCATTCTGACTTATCGCAGCCAAGAAGAAGAAGCACGGTCTGTCGTTGCTGAGATCGAAGCTCTAGGGCGTAAAGCGGTCGCTCTTCAACTCGATGTTGAAAACATCGCCAGCTTTGCAGCCTTTGCTAAGACAGTCCGTTCGACCTTGCATTCTACTTGGGATAGCGCCACTTTCAATCATCTGGTGAACAATGCCGGCCACGGTGAAATGATAGACTTCGCCGAAACAACAGAAGCTCAATTCGACAGCCTGTTCAATGTGCACGTCAAGGGCGTGTTTTTCTTGACTCAGACCCTTCTGCCGCTTCTTGCAGATGGTGGCCGTATTGTGAATTTTTCAACAGGTCTCACTCGTGTATCTTATCCCGGATTCTCCGCCTATTCTGCGGCGAAGGGAGCGGTCGAGATTCTAACCAACTATATGGCCAAAGAACTCGGTCATCGCGGTATCACCGCTAATACCATTGCGCCTGGTGCAATCGAAACCGATTTTCTAGGAGGTTCTGTACGCGATATCCCCGCTTACAATGACACGTTTGCCGAGATGACTGCCCTTGGTCGAGTCGGCGTTCCTGACGACATTGGTCCCGCAGTCGCAAGCTTACTCAGTTCCGACAATCGCTGGGTTAATGCGCAGAGAATTGAGGTTTCTGGTGGTCAGAACATCTGATCGCTAATAATAGCCGCAAAGCACCTTCCTTCTAGTTATCAGAGGCCGCCGCATGGAGATGCGACGGCCTCATAAATATGTCTAAGAAAAGGGAATTACAATGCCAATGATTATTGTTCACGCACCTGAAGCTGCGTTCGATATGGAGGCACGACAAGAAATTGTTGGAGAACTTACAGATTTTGCACTTGAATGCGAAACCTTGCCAAAATCGCCATTCGTCAAAAGTACAGTTTGGACCTATTTTGATCTCTACGGTAAGGATACCGTCTTTATGGGAGAGAAAGAAGCGACAACGCATGTTGTCAGTGTCCAGATCTTCGTCATTGAGGGCGGTCTAGACAGCGAAGCCAAAATGAAGCTGATCGAAGGAGCTACCCTAATTTTCGGACGGCAACTCGGTACTTCTGATCTCATGCCCGTCTATATCATTATTCACGAAGTCTCCGAAGAAAATTGGGGGATTTTTGGCCGGAAAGCAGATTTAGCAGCTTTCCGAGCATCACCAATTGACGCGGCTGCTCTGTAATTATTTGAGCAGCAATAACAACTTCAATTGCGCCTCCACGGACAATGAACACCAGTTGTGAAGATAAATATCCAATTTTCCGAGGAAACTGATTCATTTCGATGGTGCTTAATAATGACTTATCTTATGGCCATGCCAAAGAACCCCTAAAAATCTTAGGAGTTCCTTTGGCTTTCTGTGTTATCGGATAATCGTATACTGCTGACAGATGAAGCCATAGAAGCCATACCATTAAACAACTTTTTTTCTTCTGGGTCCCTAATTACCCACTCAAATTAAACAACTTTATTTTCCGTTAAACAACTTTATTTCGAGTTAAAGATCTTTATTTTCGCTCACCATCTACTAGACTTCGATCCCTATAATTAAAGTTTGTAATCTAACTGTAACATTCCACTCATATTGATTTCATCTACTCATTCTATAATAAATACATGACCCCCCTTTATTATATATTCTCTCTTGTAGCCTGTGGCCTTGTGCCACAGGCCTTTTTCTTTATACGGACCCTTTACAGATGATTACTTAAAAAAGGAAGCACTTTTCGCCAAAAAGCTTCATCCTGCTCAGATGTGCTATGCCCATCTGAATTCACGAATAACGTCTCAATTCGGTTGGGAGGGAGCTGTCGTTCCAGCTTCCGAGTATCATCTACTGGAATGAAATCATCACCGATCGAGTGTACCATCAGTACCGGCGTCCGTCCTGAACTATTATTGCCTGCATATTGAGACAACACTTCAGGTATGCTTGCCTCCCGAAATTCTGCCCGTGATATTCCTGCGCGCAACAGCCATATCGCTGGAATGAAGTGCCCAATTGGAAAGAAAGGAATTCGACTTTTCCTTAACTGAGCTCTCAACATAGTCTCAAACTTAATCGGCATAGAGTCCGTCACGATCGCTCGAACATGAAGTCCTTTGGCTAATGCCAACACGGCTCCAAACCCGCCCAAAGAATGACCTAGCACCGCAATCCTATCTGAATCAACTCGCTCTAATTGTCTAGCAGCATCAACAGCCGCCAATACGTCTTCACGGAACATAAGTCCTGATGGCGCTTTAATAGATTCACTATCCCCGTGACTCCTTGCATCATACATAAATACCGCATAACCTGTGTCATAGAGTGGTTTCAAATAGCGCAATACTCTCGATCGGTTAGAACCCCAGCCATGTGCAATAATAACGGTCGGCAATGGACTTTTCTCCTGACCTGTGCCGCCGTCACTAGGACACAACAACCAGCCTGCCAGCAAAGATTCACCGCTCTTGAATTGGATCTCTTCCCAACCCATATCCGCATCCGGTTTCGTCGAGTTGGGCCGTTTGCTTGGTTGCTGGCTTAATGCACCAATACGCCATATTGTTGCAGCCGCAAGACCGATAACAACTACTATACCTGCTGCCCAAGCTAGTACTGCCACTTCTGTCACTCCTTTAGTTAAGCGAACGGACAGCATCAACAAACTGTCTCGCCCGTTCTGTAACTAGATCGAATTTATGTTCACGCACCCATTCCAAATTGACCAGTTTACCACCCATGCCTACTGCAATTGCTCCGGCGCTGAAGTATTCAGCAATATTATGTAAATCCACGCCGCCTGTTGCCAACATCGGAATGTGGTCTAACGGAGCGCGTATCTCTGACAAATATTTCGTCCCAAGCGTCCCCATTGGGAATACTTTAACCGCATCTGCTCCGGCTTTCCATGCCTTAACAATTTCTGTAGGCGTCATTACGCCTGGCCAAACCGATACACCACGCTCACGCCCGTAAGCGATAACCGCTTCATCCAAATTCGGTGAGATAATGAATTGTGCGCCTGCGTCCACTGCGGTCTTCGCCATATCCACATCAAGCACCGTTCCCGCACCAACTGCAGCTTGTCCGTCAAACCGGCTGCGCCATCGATCAATCATGATGGCAGCCCCTTCCGTATTCATCGTTATTTCCATCAGTCGAATACCGCCATCAATTAACGCTTGTCCAGCAGCATCCGCGTGACGGTCCTCAATCCCTCTTAATATAGCAACAATCTTATGTTCAAGCAGCATCCCTAACATATCGGTCATATCCGTTCTCCCCTTTTCCATTCACATTCATTCCCAGTAATCACGTAATATTCTTATAAATAAATTCGGAAAAGCAAGGATCTCCATATCCTCAGGTCCGATCCATCGGTAGGAGTTCGCTAACCCCTCTTCTGCTTGATCATCATAGGTCACATAAGTAACCGCTGCTTCCGCAGCCATATTTGTCCTCAGTACTTCATTGATTGTTTCCGAAGACGATAAGTCTCCTAGATCAGCTATATAGATTCGCATCTTCCAATGAATATGGCTGAATACATGATCCGCATCCATGAACCATCTCTGAGGTCTGATCAACAGGCCGGTATCAGCCTCAATGGATCTTGTCAGCAGTTCACCCAGTTCAGCCTGTTCTTTCATCTGGTTCTCATCCACAGCTAGAAGCGGTTCTTGCTCCTTCGTCAACAACATATGAGGCAGCTCCCACATCTGAGCGAGCAGCCCCGTTGCCGGTCGTTGACGGACGAGCACTTTGCCCTCGTTCGCACCAGATCCAACTACTATCGCTGCTGTCCGAAGCTCTGGACGAGGCTTCTTCGCCTTTGTTTTGACCGGAAGCCCCGTCTCTCTTCCTGCTATTCGGGCTTCACAATGCGCCATCACAGGACAGGGCAAGCAGCTTGGCGACTTGGGTGTACAGACGAGAGCGCCAAGCTCCATCAATGCTTGATTGAAATCACCTGCTGCACCTTCTGGTATTAGTGACGCAGCAAGCTTCTCAATACCGATACGAGTGGCTGGCTTCGCTATATCTTCCTCAAGACAGAAGTACCTCGATAATACCCGCATGACATTGCCATCTACTGCCGGTTCTGGACGATTAAAGGCAATGCTCATGATCGCTCCGCTTGTATAAGGACCAACTCCCCTTAGACCAGCGACTGCTGATTTATCGTCTGGTACCTCGCCTCCGTACTGCGCCGCTACTTCACGAGCGCCTGCCTGCAAGTTGCGAGCACGTGAATAATACCCGAGCCCTTCCCAGCATTTCAGCACTTCAGGTTCAGGAGCTTCAGCTAGCGCACGGACATTAGGAAATTTACTCATGAATCTTTCATAGTAAGGAATTACAGTATCCACTCGGGTTTGCTGCAGCATAATTTCCGATACCCAAATCCGATAGGGATCACGATTTTGACTCCAAGGCAAATCTCGTTTATTCGCTCGATACCATTCTAACAGTTCACGGCTGAAATATGTTTTTGCATCTATATCTTGGTTCATTCTAAACTATCTCCCCTCAAGGACAGTGTCTCCAACGATCTCAGGTCTCGACCCCGCGCTTGGATAATCCGACGATATTGCACCGGCGTTATTCCTGTATTTCGTTTGAACAAACGGGATAAATAATGATTCAGCATCCCGACCTTTCGCGCAATTTCTGTGATCGGCATGGCTGTATCAGCAAGCATCTGTTTGACGGATATGAGACGCCTCTGTGTCACATACTGAATGGGTGAGCAGCCCATGATGGTTTTGAATGCAGTGATGAAATAATTAGGATGAAGGTACACAACCTTGGCCAAATCTTCAACCTGTATGTTCTGATGCAAATTATGTTCAATATAACAGAGAACCTCATTCCACTTCTCATTGCCTGCGGTCAGTTGAAGTGATCCCGCTTGCAGCTGACACTCATCCAAATAATACGCCATCAGCTCCAGAAGAACTGACTTCATCTTTATGTCTCTCGTCACTAATGAAGAATGCTGTGCATCAATCATCTTTATGAATAATTCCTTGATTAACTGTTCGTCCTGAACAGTAATCGAAAGCGGTAATTGCAAAAATTGACGGCTGAAATCATTTCTGTCATCCATACGGTAGTAGCACCAATAGATCTCAAAGGCTTCTTTTTCATTCGATCCTAAAGCCTGCTCACCGCCTGGACTCAGCAAATACATTTTTCCCTGTTTCCCTTCATATGCCTGACCATCAATCGTAAGCCAGCCCTCACCGCTGGCTACATAACATAATCGATAAAAATCCGGTTCAACACGGTTATCTGACCAACCTGGTATTAGCTCGGTGCATGCCGCCATTATAACCTCGGCCTCGAATTGATTTAGTTGATGCTGTAATATCCGTTCATTAGTAAGTTCCATTGTAGCTCCCGTGTGCTCCGTTTCATGTTGGCTTGACCCTTTTATTAACTAATTACTATTATATCGATTAAACTCGCAAAAATCATATGGAAGTTCTCTCTTCTTATCCGCTATACTGATAGTGCACATGCAACTATAGAAAGATGAGGAAATCCTTATGCCAAATTCCAGCAACTCAATCGTCTTAAAAGCATGCCTGTTCATCGCAATTGCTGCTGTTATACTATCAGGCTGCGGAAGCAACAACTCCAACAGCTCTACCTCTAATGGCCAGAAACAAACCACTCATATGGATGCTCCGGCTAAAACCGCCAAGGTCTACAAAGCAAATTGTGTAAGCTGCCACGGTTCTGACCTGCAAGGTCGAATTGGACCAACCACGAATTTGCAGCAGGTAGGCTCAAGAATGTCCGAGCAAGAAATCGTTCAACAGATTCAGTATGGGGATGAATCCATGCAAGGCTTCAAGGATCGGCTGACTGAAGAAGAAATTGCTGGACTAGCTGCTTGGCTTGCAGGCAAGCAGGAATAGAAAAGACCAATAACGAGAATTCTTCGTTATTGGTCTTTTTCGCCTACTGCAGCTCCATTGACTCCATAATAGCTACTGCGGATGCAATTGAACGGTCATGTGTAATCGTAATGTGCATACGAATCTGCTCCGGTTCTAGCTCTAGTCTGCGCCATGCCTCGTTCGAAAGTACAATTTCAGGCTTACCGTTGATATCTCTTAGAATAGCAATATCACAGAACCCGACTTTCGCACCAATACCACAGCCAATTGCCTTTACTACTGCTTCTTTCGCGGCGAATCGCCCTGCGACGAATTGCACCAGTCTATTCCCTCTATAATCAACGGCAAGCTCTTGCTCCCGTTTAGTTAATATTCGATCTTTAAATCGCTCTCCAATATTCCCTTTCAGAAGAGAGGCAATCCGGTCCATATCCGTAATATCATGCCCAACACCTACAATCATCGTCCCACCCGCCTTTATCTGAAGCAGAGATTAACAGAACCGCAGGATGATGTCAATGTTAGGATGCCTTATTGGTTCGTTATCTTATGAACGAAGGGACTCTCGTATGATCGAGAGTCCCTTCTGTTGCAACTATTATATGCCCGGAATCGGAGAGCGTTTATGCTCGGTTTTCAAATATTGCTTTTCCAGCTTTTCCTTCGCTTCCGCACCAATATCTTTGCCTTCGAGGTAAGCGCTGTTCTCATCATATAAGATGCCAAGCTCACCCTCATCGGTTTGACCATCCCATAGACCAGCGGTTGGCGCTTTATCAAGAACACTCTGAGGGACACCTAGCACAGCTGCTAATTGCCGAACCTGCCGCTTGTTAAGCGAGCTAAGCGGCGTAACATCAACTGCTCCATCGCCCCACTTCGTATAAAAGCCCGTAATCGCTTCGGATGCATGATCAGTGCCAACCACGATCAGATTCAAGTCAAAAGCAAGTGCGTATTGAACAACCATCCGCGTTCTTGCCTTCACATTTCCTTTGCCTCCACGGCTAAGGTGCCGCGGAGTTCCAAGTGCCTTGAATGCATGCTCGACTTCAAGTGAAATCTCATCGACTGCTTCACCGATATTCGTCTCTACCTTATGCTTTAACTGAAAGGCTTCAGCTACTGCATAGCTGTCTGAGATGTCGGATTGCTCACTATAAGGCTGGAAGACGCCTAACGTCATATATTCACGGCCTGTTTCTGCGCTAAGTTCATCCGTTGCCTGTTTGCACAGACCGGCTGCAACTGCACTGTCAATTCCCCCGCTGATCGCAATGAGAAGACCGGTTGTTCCTGATTGCTGTACATATTGCTTCAAGAAATCAACACGAATGCGTATTTCCTTCTCCGGATCAATTACAGGTTTAACACCAAACCGTTCAATAATTTCACGTTGTAAGCTCATAAGTCACCTATTACTTGCAGAACCGATCGAATGCATCAGCTAGATCAGCTGCGATATCCGAAGCGGAACGATTCTCAATTTGATGACGCTCGATAAAGTGAACGAGCTCTCCATCTTTCATTAGAGCAATAGAAGGTGAAGATGGCGGGTATGGAGCAAAATATTCACGAGCCTTCGCTGTCGCTTCTTTATCTTGTCCTGCGAATACCGTGTACAGGTGATCAGGCGTTACTTCATGCTGCAACGCTTGTGCTACGCCTGGACGGCATTGCCCAGCTGCGCAACCACATACAGAGTTAATGACGACCAAAGCTGTACCTTTGGAATCCGGCAATACCTCAGCTACTTCCTCAGGTGTACGAAGCTCCTGAATACCAATACGAGTAAGATCATCACGCATCGGTTGTACCATATCTAACATATATCGTTCAAATGACATTGACATGTAATTACACTCCTTTATTACTTTAGTTTAGTTACTATTATACCGCTCGTTATGAAAATAAAGCAACCGGAGCGTGATCACTCCGGTTGCTTTTTTTTGAACACTTTCGGCTTCGAATCCTGACTCCTATCACCGGAGCCATATGCAGCGTTCTGTTCGGGATGCATGAGTATCCCCTCTTGCGGGGTAATACCTTGTTCGAAGATGGCTCGATTCTCAGCTGTCTGGAATCCAATATCCTTGAACGGATGAACCCATTCATCGCCAGCCATGATCGCAGGATCAGTATCAACGCTCCACTGACTAAGCGGTGAATTCGGTGATTCGTAATCGTGATCACCAATCACGACACCATACTCATTAACGAATGGTTCCCGTCTTCCCCTGCCTTGCCTGAATTGAGGGAGAAAGGAGATTTCAAACGGATCAAGTGCTGGATCATCCTCTTTTCTCATAACAAGCACCTCCAACTCTCGGTCCATCAAATGAACTCATGATAGGGAAGTCTAAGTAGAAGGTCGATTCGGTCCATCCAGCTTTTTATCAAATCCTGATTCCTCTGGTGCTGCACCAGCTTTCTTATTGCCCGATTGCTGCTTTTGTTCGAGAGAGCTTCCTTTGTCCGCATTATGCTTTACCATCGTCCAAGACCTCCTATTAGAGACTTTACTTTCTACGATAGTATGCTCGTCCATTACGAACAATATGTTCCATTCTTAATCTTCGCTATGCCTTATGCTGACTCGCTGTTAACAGCTTGGCTATTAAAAGAAACGATAAACGTCGTCCCTTCGCTTTCCTTCGACTCTACATCAATCCGTCCATTGTGACGTTCGGCAATGCTGAGACAAAGTGGCAGACCAAGCCCTGTCCCTCTCGTCTTAGTCGTGTAAAAGGGTTCAAATAATCGCTTCTTTTGCTCTTGCGAAATACCGACGCCTTCATCTTGAATTCGCAATTCGATCCTATCGTTCTCTTCTGAGTAATACGTATGTATACGCAATACACCCTTATCATTCATAGCTTCCATGCCATTACGCGCCAAGTTAAGGAGAAGCTGCTTGATCTCTTTATCATTCAACATAATAAGCGGAATGTATTCGCATAAGACTACCTCTATGGACTGGCCACGCAGATTAGCATCGGCATTCAGAAGTGGAACCATTTCCTTAATAATATCGTGAAGCGATTTCATCTCCATCTGCAATACTCTGTTCTGAGCTAGCGATAAAAAATCACTAATGATCATATTCGCGCGATCAAGCTCCTCCATAACAATCTGGTAATATTCCTGCTGATTGTCTGGACTGCGCTCGCGCATCAGCTGCACGAAGCCGCGAATGACCGCCATTGGATTGCGAATTTCATGTGTAATGCTTGCCGCCATTTGTCCAATCAAGCTAAGCCGTTCCATTCTCCCAACCTCATCGCGCAGCAGCGCAAGCTCGGTAATATCCTGAGCAATTAGAGCTGCACCGGTAATAACTCCATTTTGCAGATTACGGATACAGAAAGCGGTCTTAAGCAACGTTCTTCCATCCTCCAGCCGCGGCTCCAGCTGTGTCTTGTTGCCTTTTAACGCTTCATATAATAGCTTCGCGTCAGAATCCTGCTGCTCTGCATTAAAAAACGCAGTGAAATACTTGCCGACTATTTCCGTTCTTTCTTGTATGTTCGATTGAACATGAAATAATTGATAGCCTATATCGTTAATATGAGTAATACGTCCATGATGGTTCACAATGATAACTGCAATCATTGTCTCATCTATAAACTGCTGCAGCTTCTCCACTTCTCGGCGATAGCTTGTCGAAACTCGCTTCATATTATAATGCAGCTCTTTATTTTCCTTCAGACTTTCAATAATAAAGATGGAAATCCAGACAGCCGCAAATGAAGCTGCTACTGATAATGTGAAGGTAATAATGAAATCATTCGTCCAATCTAAGCCTGTATTGAGCATATAGCCAATAATTGTCACCGAATAATAAACCATAATAACTGTTGTTATAATTATGCCGCTTTGTTGCTTCTTTTGTCGCGGCAGCCTATGAAATGAACGATTAAAAAGCAACATCATCGTTATAAATAAGCACATAAAGATGACAAAAGACCATGTCTCCCAGGATGTATCCAACACAGGTATCCGAAAGGCTGAATAAATAACGGTTAATCCAATTAGACCGTATATTCCTCCATACAAAGAACCTATCACATAAGGAATGACCCGAAAATCTATTTCGTAACCATTATAATCATAGGTTACAAGCATACATAATACCATCGCTAAAGCACTGAAAGAACAAATAAAGACCGGAATCCCTCGCCACCCGCGATTAAAGTTATTCCATAATTGAAAGGCGAACACCGGCAACAGTGAAATAATGAATTGTAATAGCAATTCCTTCAACACAGACGATCAGTCTCCCCCTAATCGCATTTTCGAATGTTTGCCGCAACTCTATGTAACGTTTGGTAACTTTTTCTAAATGTTTACTCTTATTCCGATTAAAACATAAACAAATAATTATTACAATTGTCTCTTTAACCACCTTGCAATAGTATCGATAACTTGATCTGCATCGAGATCATTATGAAGTTCATGATAACAGCCTTCCCAAGTTATAAATTCACAGCTTTTGTCCCCTATATGATCTGCCAGTTCTGCACTCGCCTTATAGGAGGTGATGCGATCAGCATCTCCATGCATGAGCAATATAGGCATTGTAAGCTGATTGCCATGTTCGATTGCCCATTCACCGGCAGCGTTGATTTCCATGAAAGTTTGAACGGTAATTTTAGTATGACAAAGCAAATCCGTTACGGTCGATGAAGCACCAACGTAACCAGGGCGATATAGATCTTCAGGCTTTAGACCCGTGGATTGTGTTAGACTTGGCGCAATTGCTGCAATTCGACGTCCCACCCACAATTGTACAGCTGGAGGATTGAAGGCTAGGCGGAGCCATGGACTTGTAAGAATCAAACCTTGAATAGCCGGTTTCTGCCTTAGAGCGAAATTAATCGCAATATTACCGCCCATACTATGCCCATATAAAAAATGCGGAAGCCCTTCATGTCTTTCTCCCGCTTGTCGCAATATCAATGCAGCATTGCTCGTTGCTTCTATTATTGATGGCAGATGCCCTCTCTTCCCTGATGAGCGTCCATGCCCCTGTTGATCATAAGCGATTACAATAAAGCCGGCAGCTGTTAATTTAGAAGCTGTATGGGTGTAGCGTTCCCCATGTTCACCCATCCCGTGAATGATAACAATGACCGCTTGTGCAGACTGATGCTCAGATTGCCATTCTCTCACATATAAACTCGAACCATTCTCGCCGGTTATAGTCCATTCTGAACGCTTCATTTCATCATCCGCCTCTCATTTACTCTGTTCACCTGCTCGCCTTCATTATAACTCAAACTTTACGCAAAAAAATGTTACAATAGACGGCGAACAAGATAATGGTTTTTATCAAGAAAGGCTGAGTGAACTATGTTTGATGTAATTGTAATTGGAGGAGGACCGTCGGGACTAATGGCTGCATGCGCAGCTAGTGCTGGCGGTGCTTCAACCTTGCTTATAGATAAAGGAGACAAGCTCGGACGGAAGTTAGGCATCTCTGGCGGAGGTCGGTGCAATGTTACGAATGCGAAAGAAATGGATGAACTGATTCGCAACATACCCGGCAATGGGAGATTTTTATTCAGCGCCTTGAACCAATTCGGCAATCGTGACATTATCGATTTCTTCGAGGGAATGGGTATTGCGTTGAAGGAAGAAGACCGGGGTCGAATGTTTCCCGTATCGGATAAAGCAAAAACGGTTGTAGATGCGCTTGTCCGTAGAGTTAGGGAGCAAGGTGTAGAGATACGAACCAATATGCCCGTTAAGGAAGTTCTCTATGAACAATCCGGTGCGGCAAAAGGAATCAGAATTGCTTCGGGAGAGGTCATCTCTTCGAAAGCCGTTATCATTGCTACCGGAGGCAAATCAGTTCCACAGACCGGATCAACTGGAGATGGTTATCCATGGGCGAAGAAGGCTGGACATACGATTACCGAGCTATATCCAACAGAGGTTCCTCTCACCTCCTCTGAGCCATGGATTCGGAATAAACAGCTGCAAGGGATATCATTGCGCAATGTGACTCTAACCGTGTGGAATGAGAAAGGAAAACGGCTAGTCGAGCATGAAGGAGATATGATCTTCACTCACTTTGGCTTATCTGGTCCAGCCGCACTTCGCTGCAGTCAGTTCGTCGTAAAGGCTTTGAAAAAAGCTGTCAGTGATCATAACGATAAACCGACGGTACTCGTTACTATCGATCTGCTGCCCGTAGTTTCTGAATCAGGCATTTATGATGAAACGATGGCCATGGCAAAGCAAGAGTCCAAAAAGGCAATTAAGAACGTGCTCCGCGGTTATATCCAAGAACGTCTGCTTGAGTTTTTGCTGAACCAATGCGGTATTAACGGAGATATTACCTACGACAACATTCCACGAGGACCATGGCTTGAGCTCGCCAAGCGGATGAAGAACTTCCCCGTGACGATTGACGGTACCTTATCCATCGAAGAGGCGTTTGTAACCGGGGGCGGTGTTCACCTGAAAGAAATCGATCCGAAAACCATGCATTCCAAGCTGGTAGAAGGATTATACTTTTGCGGAGAAGTACTCGACATTCACGGTTATACAGGCGGCTACAACATTACAGCCGCATTCACAACAGGCTACAATGCAGGAAAAAGCGCGGCAGAAGCTGTTCAATACAGCTAATGCCGTGCTTTTTTTCCTGTATTCTACTTGAACGATACGATCTATTTAAGCATTCACATCTCCGGAAAAATAACCATACGACCCTGCATCGGGTACAAATTCATTTCCTCTGTCTGCATCATCATCATGATTCTCTAACCCTTCATCCAATTCCGTCTGTGCATAATCGTCATTCCAATCCTCATTCACGATATGGGCCGGTATCGTTATCGCATCCAGCGAATAGGCCGTATTAGTCATTACACCTGTCGTAATGGTTGATTGCTCCACAAGTTGCCCGCCATGCGACTGCGCAATTTCCAACGCAGAGGTAAGATCGACCCCATCAACATGAATATGGACGCGATTCCCTTCATGCAGCATTGGTTCGTATCCCAGCTCTTGAAGCGTTTCACAGGCAACCAAAGCACTTTTACCATCAGCGAAATCAAACATAATAGCTGAACTCATTCATTAATCATCTCCTTACCCGATATACTTCCCTAATTTAAACCATTTTTATGAAAGAAAATTGTTGTCATTTCCGTCTTCTTTTTTATATAATCTATAATAAGAATTTATGTTAGGTTTACTAACACGAAACGTTATATACATGTAATACTAATACTTCTCAAGGATGGTGTCATCTAGATGCATAACCTTTTTTATTGGCTCCCTGATCCGATGCTAATCGTTGAATTCGAGCACAACCGTTGGTACATTCGCGATATCAATCAAGCTTTCTCACTATTATCCGGCTACAAGAAGCGTGAACTGGTCGATGTAGACCCCGCAGGACTACTGCAGGAAGGATTCTCTTTCAATGCGTTGATGACTCAAATTCCGGAAGATTCCGAGCTAATCATCGAATGGGAGCTGATCACCAAATCTACACAACCGACGCTAGTCAGACTAACCTGCCGCAAATTTCATATTGAGCAACAAAGTCGATACATGATCATTTGCAAAAATCTATCTGAGGACAAGTGGATTGATGATTTTGGCGCGGACAATAAAATTGTTATGACCATTAATGCTACAGAGAAGTTCAATATTACCGACACTAGAAGGTACTATACCCCTGTCAAATATCAGTCCTCTACACTTGTTAATCAGAACCTATTTGATTATGTCTTTGAAGATCACCGCAAGTCGCTTCGCCGAGTGATGGATTACGCTCGAAACAACGGTACAACCGAGCAAATTCAGATTAAAATGCTGATAGGTGACCATACTTATCTAACTTCTGCAGTAATCAAACCCTTCTACTGGGGCAACAAAAGCTTTAAAGACTATCTGATCGTTCTTACCGACCTCAATCAACATACTCATGATGAGGATTCCTCTTACAAGCTTCGGCTGCTCATGCTGGGGAAGAATATTTCCGCCACTTCACTCTCTCAATCCACTCTAATCTCGTTAACAACAATTTCTAAAATTCGCAATGGTAAAATAAAAAAGCCCCAACGTCTCACTGCGGAATTAATCGCTGGAGAGTTAGGGGTAAAGCCGGAAATGATCTGGAGCAGCTTCAAACGATAATTCAGCATGCATTGATCTAGTGGCAGGATAAGAATAGCATTAGAATTTGAACTTCATCACTAGCTCATTCATATCTTGTGCAATAGTCGACAAACCGCCCGCTGAAGCAGCTATTTCTTCCGCCGAGGCGGTTTGTTGCTCTGCGCTTGCCGCAACTGAACGAGCAATAGCATAAGTACGCCTAGCAATATCCGTCAGTTGCTCAATCGATGCTGTCACTTCTTCCGAGCTTGCAGCGAGTTGTTCCGCCGCTGCGGCTACCTCTTCAATTTTACTCGAAACATCGCCCGACGCTTGTGAGATTTTCTCGAAAGATCTCCCCGCCTCATTAACACGTTCTATCCCTCTCACTGTTTCTTCTCGGCTGGCAACCATTTTAACAACCGTAATTTGCGTATCATCTTTTATCTTAGCAATAAGTGCAGTAATGTCTGACACAGACATCGCAGTTTGCGTAGACAGCTTCCTAACCTCTTCAGCTACCACAGCGAACCCTTTCCCATGCTCACCAGCACGAGCAGCCTCAATTGCCGCATTAAGCGCGAGCAGATTGGTCTGCTTAGAGATATTGCCAATCAAGTCGGTGATCGAGCCCACATCATGCATATGCTTCTCTAGCACAGCAACATATTCTGCCGCAGAACGAACAGTTTCATCAATTGCACCCATCGTCTGTACGGCCTGTTCAATTATGTCACTCCCTTGCTCCGCTTGAATGGCCGCTCTTGCAGATAATTCCGCTACAAGAGAACTGCTCTCTGCAATTCGTTGCGTTCCCTTTGCCATCTCTTCCGTTGAACGGCCTATCTCCTCAAAGCTGTGCAACTGCTCTTGGGAGCCGGCTGCCGCCTCGCTAAACATACTCGCTGTTTGCTCAGCCGCTCCTGCGTTCTGCTCTGATGCTGCTTGCATTTCTTGCGATGAAGACGCAATGCTTGTTGAAGCACTTTGCATACCTTGAACAGTAGTACGGAGAGCGGTGACCATGTCATCCAACGCTTTCACCATCATCCCGATTTCATCACGAGTTCTTACCTTCGGGATCTTAACGGAGAGCGATCCGCTGGCGATTTCTACAAGAACGTCGGAGGATCGTTTGATCGGCAATGAAATCGTTCTTCTAATATAGTACAGCAGGCCAATGATTAGGAGCACAGCTCCGCCTATACTGAAGCCCATTGTTACAATAGCATTTCTATTAATCGTTTCACTTGATTTCTTCGCCGCACTAGCCCCTTCCTCATTCAGACGAATGATCATGTTAAGATCAGCCTGCATCTCCCCAAATGAACTCTCTGATTCAAATAAAGCATCATCTATTTCAGATTTATCCGCTTCCTGGTTCGCAAGTCGAACTACGTTCCGATAGAGTGCAAGATAAGCCATCCATTCTCCTGTAAGGTTGCGGGACAGTTCCAGCTCCTTTTCTAGTTTAGGAGACTCCATATATTCTTTGAATTTATCATTTAAAACAACGATCGTGTATTCGCCATCTACCTCGAACAACTTGCGCTTCTTAGCATTGGTTTCATTAGCCATCTTATATTGAATCGTAAGCATATGTTCGTTCAAATAATTGACTTCGTTTATTATTTTCATATTGGCGAGCCATACTTCTGAAATTTCTTGTGCATTATCAGTGAGCTTATTCATCATAATAAGGCTAACCAGACCGTTGCCAATCAAAAAAATCAAAATTGCGGTGAAGGACGCTGTCAGTCTCTGACTTACAGATCGTTTCCATGGTAACTTCATAGTGAGTCCTCCTAAAGTTCTGCATCGTTAATTTCTTGTCAGCATTTCATATTACTATAGCCCTACTCTCCTCTATTATGTAAGTATATCTCACCACTATGATTAACGACCAAAGTCTTAGTTCTATGCTTAATCGCCTCTTTTTTACAATTTTCCGCTTATGTAACCGAATTGCCTCTGCTTTGCAAAGAAAAAGGTAAATCCTTTAAGAATAACGGTAATTTTCTGAAAATTGGACAAAAAAAATCGCTTCTTTCGTTAAACGAAAGAAGCGATAACAACTCGCCAGCTATCACTTATCCCCGGTAGGGGGCAAGTGCTTCATTCAAACTACGCGTCTGTGCATATACCTGCTGATACAGACGGAATAATCCACGATAAACCTCAACAACATCTGGCTGTGGCTCATAAGATGCGGCATGCTTCACGAATTGATCAGCACAAGCTTCCAGACTATCGAACCAGCCGCAGCCATAAGCAGCCAGCATAGCTGCTCCAAGACCTGGACCCTGTTCATTCTCAAGCGCTACGACAGTGGCGTCAAAAATATTTGCTTGCATTTGCAGCCAAGCCTGGTTCTGAGCACCACCGCCAATTGATACGATTCTATCCACTGTTTTGCCAGCTGCACGGAACATATCTACTGACTCGTTAAGGGAGAATGTAATTCCCTCCATAACTGCCCGTGCAAAATGAATTCGTTCATGCGAGCCATCCACACCAATGAAGCTTGCGCGAATCAAGGAATCCGGATGCGGAGTCCGTTCGCCCACCAAATACGGTGTGAACAATAAACCGCCTGCGCCCGGCTTCACTTCATCAATACCTTCTAACAACTGGTCGAACGATTCATTCGGTGCGAACGTCTTCTTGAACCAACTTAGACTGTAGCCGGCTGCCAGCGTAACTCCCATCACATAGAAGGAATCTTCTTTACCATGATTGAAGAAATGCACTTTGCCCGCAAAATCTTTGCTCTTGTCATTCTCATAAGAGAGAATAACTCCAGAGGTGCCAATGCTGCACAACGTCAAGCCTTCGGACAATATACCCGATCCGATTGCCCCGCAAGCATTATCAGCCCCGCCTGCAAACACTTTTGTTGTTAGCGGCAAGCCAGCTTGCTCTGCAAGTTCAGGCAGCATCGTCCCAACAAGCTCATGAGATTCGACAAGAGGCGGACAGAAGCTTGCTGGCAATTCGAATGCTGCGAGCACTTCTTCACTCCAATGCTTGCCTGCAACATTCAGCAGCAGCGTTCCCGCTGCGTCAGAATAATCCATATGCAGCTCGCCGGTAAGACGATAACGTACATAATCCTTCGGCAATAAGAACAGCGACGCTTGTGCGAATATTTCCGGTTCGTATTGGCGAACCCATAATATTTTCGGCAAAGTAAAACCTTCGAGTGCTGGATTGCGAGTCACACTAAGCAGCTTGTCGCCAAGCGTAATTTCAATCTCCCGGCATTGCTCAGTCGTACGTGTATCATTCCATAGAATAGCGTTGCGGATAACTGCTCCTTCACTATTCAATAGAACGAGACCGTGCATCTGACCAGAGAAGCTGATACCTTCAATCTGCTCACTAGATATGCCAGCTGAAGAAGCAACTTCTCGCAGCACTTTAATGGTAGCTTCCACCCAGTCCTCCGGATTCTGCTCACTCCAGCCAGCATGATCATGGAATAACGGATAGCTGCTGGATGCTTCCGCAGCCACCGTCCCTTTCCGATCAACGAGCAGCGCTTTGACAGCACTCGTCCCCAAATCTATCCCTACTACGTAACTCATTGAGTGAACCCTCCTGACAACCTATACGCTGAAAATAACTTCGCTAAGGATAAGTCTCATCCGCTCTTGACGGCCAGACTCGTTTTTAATCGGATTATTTTGCAGTGCATATTGCTCAAGTGATGCTAGTGTAGCTTTGCCAGACACGATGTCCGCGCCGATACCTTCTTTGAAGCTGCGGTAACGGTTGTCTACCATGTTGTCGAAGATTTTCTCGTCGATAAGTTTTGCAGCAGCCTTCAAGCCCCATGCGAAGCTATCCATACCAGCGATATGGCCTAAGAACAAGTCATCCGTTTCGAATGAAGCACGACGCAATTTCGCGTCGAAGTTAACGCCGCCGCGACCAATGCCGCCAGCTTTGAGCACTTCATACATCGTCAAAGTAGTTGAATAAAGATCAGTTGGGAATTCATCTGTATCCCAGCCAAGCAACAAGTCGCCTTGGTTCGCATCAAGGGAACCAAGCATACCGTTGATTGCTGCTGTGCGAATCTCGTGCTCGAATGTATGACCAGCAAGTGTCGCATGGTTCGCTTCAAGGTTCAGCTTGAAATGATCCGTCAGGTCGTATTTTTGCAGGAATGCAATCGTTGTTGCCGCATCGAAATCATATTGATGTTTCGTTGGTTCTTTTGGCTTCGGCTCGATCAAGAATTGCGCATCAAAGCTAATTTCTTGTGCGTATGCGATCGCCATTTTGTACAGACGAGCCAGGTTGTCAAGCTCGAAGCCCATATCTGTGTTAAGCAGCGTCTCATAACCTTCACGACCGCCCCAGAACACATAGTTCTCAGCGCCAAGCTCTTTACCAACTTCAAGACCTTTTTTCACTTGCGCAGCTGCATAAGCATATACGTCGGCATTGTTAGTCGTTCCTGCACCGTGCACGAACCGTGGATTAGTGAACATATTCGCGGTATTCCACAGCAATTTTTTGCCGGATGACTTCATGTTATCTTTCAACATAGCGACGATCACGTCTAGATTCTTATTCGTTTCTTGCAGAGTCGCACCTTCAGGAGCGATATCTACATCATGGAAAGCATAGTAAGGAACGTTCAGTTTATCCAAAAATTCAAAGTTTGCTTCTACACGAGCTTTCGCTCTATCCAGCCCATCGAAATTATCCCAACCGCGATGCATCGTTGCTGCACCGAAAGGATCTGAACCATTAGCATTAAACGTATGCCAATAAGCTACAGCGAAGCGCAGATGCTCTTCCATTGTTTTGCCAAGAATAACTTGCTTCGGGTCATACTGTTTGAATGCAAACGGATTATCCGAACCTTTGCCTTCATACTCAATTTTACCGATGTTCGCGAAATAACTCATAATAATAGCCTCCTATATTGTGGACTCCCTAAAATGTAAACGCTCACCACAAGAATAACATGACTAAACTTAGTTTGTCTATTAAACAAACTAAGTTTTGTGTTAAACTATTTTCTGAGGTATGCTGAACCATACAAGATGGATTATGATGATCGTATAGAGATCGGATTATCGGACGGAGGCTTTTGCAATTGAAAGTTACAACGACTGGCGACTTAACGCTTATTAAAAAAATCAATACCTCTATCGTGTTAGAGGCTGTACTCAAACATGCTCCCCTCTCTAGGGCGCAAATTTCCGAGATCACCGGGCTTAACAAAGCCACAGTGTCCAGCTTGGTACAGGATTTAATCGACAGCCATCTCGTTGTTGAGAATGGCCCCGGTCAATCTAGCGGCGGACGCAAGCCGGTCATGCTCCTATTCAACGGACAAGCTGGCTATGCGGTTGGCGTTGACCTCGGCGTGAACTATATCCGCGGTGTGCTCGTTGACCTTGAAGGCCATGTATCTGCTGAGCTGCAGCACAGCCTGAATAGACAGCATCAACGCGAATTTACCTTGAAGCATCTCATCCAATGTATCGAAGAATTAATGAGCAAAGCGCCTGCTAGCCCATACGGGATTATCGGAATTGGTGTCGGCGTTCCTGGTATCGTTGATGATCAAGGGACTATCCTATTCGCTCCCAATATGGAATGGAAACAGGTCGAGCTGCAACGGATGCTGGAGGAACGGTTCGAGCTTCCTGTCACCATTGACAACGAAGCGAATGCGGGTGCCCAAGGCGAGCAGAAATACGGTGCTGGGCGCGGTATTGCGCATCAAATATATGTCAGTGTTGGTATCGGTATAGGAACAGGAATTATATTAAATAAAGAATTGTACAAAGGAGCATCTGGATTTTCTGGCGAGCTTGGGCATCTATCGATTGAATATGGAGGCAAGCCATGCCGCTGCGGGAACGAAGGATGCTGGGAGCTTTATGCTTCAGAAAACGTGTTATTGGAACGTGCAGAACCGCTAGGCTTCGATAGTTTAGAAGGTTTACTAGAGGCTGCAGAAGCTGGGGACGAGCGTGTTCGTCAACTCTTTTATTCTATTGGCGAATATTTAGGTGTCGGTATTTCTAATATTGTGAATGTATTCAATCCTGATGTCGTAATCATTGGCAATCGGATGAGCAGAGCGAAGGTCTGGATGGAGGAAGCTGTACAGGAGTCTGTTGCTCGTCGTACATTGCCTTACCATCGTGAACGTCTTCAAATATTATTCGCTGAATTACAGGATCAATCCGCTGTGCGCGGTGCAGCTTACTATGCGATTAGCAAGTTTTTCACGAAAATTAAAAGCGGCTAAATAATCAGTCATTAAAGACAAACGGGAACATCCTCTAGGGTAGGATGTTCCCGTTGTGTATGACGATAACAAGGTCAGATTCAGATTGACGCAGCGTTGTCTAGCTATTTAACCCGATGTACGCCCAGGATATCATAAATAGTTCCGTCTATCGTAACTACTACGCTCTCTGTCTTTATAACACCGTTGTTATAATAAGCGGTAAATAGGAAGGTCAGCGGTCCAGCCTTAAGCTTCTCGAAGAAAGCATCCCATAACTCACCTCTCCAAGTCGCTCGCACCTCCCCTACCGTTGACAGCGTCGTAGAGAACTTACCCATCGTCACCTCTACCCGATCAGCTTTTGTCGCTGTCCCTGTGTCAGTCGTATTGGCAATGAGTATGAATTTTTCTCCCGCCCAGAATACCTCATATCCTCGTGGAGAATCCTCTGTCCCGCTTTTACTCTTGTTATATTCCTTCCGGTAATTATCCCACAGCGGTGTATGCTGCACTTTACCCGTTACTGTCAGTGGCAATACTTGTACACTCTTCTTCACCGTAACGGGCAATGCTATGCCGTCACTAACCGTCAGTGTCACTTCCCAAGTGCCCGTCTGATTCATATGAATAACGGGACCATTATTAGAATAAGGAACACCCATTGTGTAGGTGAATGACTGTGTAATACCCGAAGGGTCTTTTACCGTATAGTTTACTTCCAATTCATCCTCATCCGGATCAGATACATCAGATAAGAAATTTACAGTATCCCCTTCAAAAACAGGCTTCGGCGACCAGTCAAAGTCCCCGACCGGAGGGCGATTTGTATTAAAATAAATATAGGCGTATATCCCCTGATTACCCGCAATATCATAGTCGATTACTGTCAATCGATAGTCCTGTCCGGGTTCTAGTCCACCAACTCGATAAGAGCGAGTCCCATTTGGAATCACTATGCTGTACTCCGCTTTCCCACTGTTATCTAGATCGATTTCCGTTAGAGAACCATTAGAATTAACCTTTTGCATATAAAAGGTTCTTGAAGCATGCCCCGATGAAGGCGCATTATCGCTGAAGGCTTTAAACTTGACTGTAACCGCAGTGGCTTCAACCTCTAATTGTTCATCCACATCATCAGGTGGAACAGTGTCGACGAAGAAATATCCAATACTTGCGTAAGGCCCCCATAAATAGCTGTCAAAAGCTCTTGCTCTCCAATGATGCAAGCCCTCCTTCAACGCTGGGGTCGTATACTGATGGGATCCGGTTAATGTATTCGTGTCAATGACGAGCGCCCCATCCGCATCATGAAACACTTCGTAATCGACATAAACGATAGGGTCATTCTCCCTATCAAGTGTCGCTACCTTAAGCTCAGGTCTATTATTATTCGTATAAATAGGCTGTGATGCTCTAGGACCATTAAAAGTAAGCAAAGTCGTTAGGGGTGCCGTATCAATGATAAAATATACCTTGTTGCTATCCTCCGACCATACCCCTTGTGAATAGACTTGCCCCTGCACCTGTACGACTCGTCCCTCATCAATACTGCCTTCTGGCAACTCATAGCTGCCATCATCACCAACGCTATTTATCGTTATTGCGGTATCGCCATTATCCGTATAGATTAGCTTTAGTCGATACTCTTCTTGTGGATCATTGTCTTCGTCGGTGTAGAGCCAACGCACCATTGGATCTTTAATATACACAGTAGGAGTATTTCTTGTTCCGCTGGGAGTAGTTATAGTCATTGAAGGCGGATGCTGGTTGACTGGCGGCAACGTTTCCTTGAAGATCCTCGTTTCTTCCCAGAAAGACCATGCCCCATGAATATCTTTGACTTGCTCCTGAATGATTAGCTCTACGCCCGGTCGATTATATAACTGCCTCTCTTTGGTTGACCAAGCTGCTTCATCAGCCCATCTTGTCCGAAATAAGCGATCCGCTAAGCGATCTGGAATATCCGGATCGTAGGACTGGTCATGCGTCAAATAATCGATTGATTCGCCTTGGGGATATACAATTCCAGTGAATCGCACATCCGGCACCGCAATTGGTCTTCGATGAACGTATAAATATTTCATTACAGGCTCAGAGAAAAGCTGATATGACGCGAAATTAAGATGATCATCAGCTCGATAAGTAATCTCGAATAAACCAGGTTTATCTAATGATTGCAGGCTGCTCTTGAACATCTGACCGTCATATTGACTAAGCCCAAGCGGGTTGGCAAAATAGCTCGGATCATGCTCATAACTCCATTCCTCCGATTGTTTGGAATCCAATTCCGGGTCATTAAATAGTTTATTGTATTTAATCGTTTCACCAATCAGTACCGCTTCAAAAGTTTCTTCCGGAACCGTATTACCATAGTTAGTCCGCTTGAACTTGCTGAATGAAGCTTGCTGCTGACCAATGGACATGAAACCTGCCGATCCTCTTAAATAGGTGCTATCCGTTGCTTCCAGCTTTTTGACTCCATTAATGGATACGCGGATCGTCCCGGAAATGGCTTCCACTTTGAAGGAATATGGAATTCCTGCAGAGCGCAGCATTGGTGTTTGATTCAACACTGATTTCTGACCTTTCACCACTTTATACATCGTGAGATTGTCTTTTGTCCATTCCACACTATACATATTTTTCTCGTCTTGAATTTGGATAGCCGCACCGATTGTTTTATTGTTTGTTAAATCGTTAACAGCTGCGTCGAATTCAAGAACCTGATTCCGCATTTTATCGTTGGGGTCGTAGAACAAGCCGCCCCAATCTTCGTTATCTACTTCCACTGTATTGTCATCGTGAAGTCTAGGTAAATCTCCTGTAGATTCTCCAGTAAAGGGAATGACGTACCTTTCGTCTGTCCAATTGCCATTACCGCTACCGCTTTTACTGTATTTTCTGTGGGTAGCTATAATATATACAGAACCATCCGGTGCAACTTGTGTCATACTATCCATTATCCAGCCTTCATAACGATACCAAGTTCCAATGGTAGTCATATGAGATTCATATATCGTAGATTCCGCTTCAAACGATAGCACAGCTTCATTACCCTTTGCGAAACCTATCCATGGTTTATACCGAGGTGCATTTGAAAGTCTCTCGTACCATTTTTGTCCTGTCCAGGGCCACGCAAGTTCTCCTGATGGTTGATAGAATGGTTTAGAGCCTGGTCGGCCCAGTCCATTAAGATAACCATATTCATTACCTAATGAGATACCGCCGTCACTATCATATTTATTAGTAGCACTTTCTATAACTTCACTTAGCATTGAATCAGCTGAAGAAGCAAAAGCACCCTCTTTTGTTATAAAACCTCCTTTACGATGCATGAATGGGGCTACATACACCGTACCATCTATTGGATTTACGGCAGGACTATAGATATTATCATATGGGGAAAAATCT
>JBHGUX010000019.1:0-8595 GCA_048976605.1 Pristimantibacillus sp.
CACTTGAGGGTGATTATGATGGGTACGCCGAATGTGTAAAAACAGGATTTGATCCGACAATTGTAACGATCAGGGAATTAATGGGGTATTTATTTGAAATCATTGATCCATACAGTTTGAATAAACAAGGACAGGATGTTGGCGAGAAATACAGAACAGGAGTATATAGTGACAAGCCTGCACACTTAAAAGAGGCGAAGGCGTTTCTTAGTGAGAGAAATGATTATGACCTTATAGTTGTTGAAGTATTACCTCTCACAAACTATGTGAGAAGTGCAGAAGAACATCAAGATAGATTAGCTAGATGTCCAAATGATTATTGTCATATTCCAGAAGAAATATTAAGTAGGTATAAGTAAGGGAGAATATTAAAAGATGGTTTATGGGATCTATAGTTTTCAGAGACTTTTTTGATTTTATTGTCCATGGCAAATCACTTTACTTATGCAAAGCGCAAAATTAACGCTCTACAGGAACCTAACGGGGAACGATCGTTTTTTAAGGAGTCAAAGGCGGCCTGCTCAGACGGCTGCCTTTTTTAATACGAGCAGCCTGCTTAAATACATAAAATCACAAGTTATCGACTAGTGCAGATAAAAAGGAGGCAATCAAGTGTACTCAAGCAGGTAGTTGCGCAAGCCGCAACTTTTCGAGGGTCAGAGCGTTAATAGTATATAGACATAGTCTTAGACAACTAGAAAAGGTAGAGGATGGGAGACAATGAATAGGTTTTTATCAGGTGTAATTTTGTCCGTTGTCATTGGATTTAGCCTGACTGGACAGGCACCAATGGCGCAGGCGGAGCAGACAACAACGGTGCAAGCTTCTACGGAGGTAAGCTTCCAGGACGAGCAGTTGAAAAAAGCGATCAAAGCAATATTAAACAAAAGTGATAATGAAGCTGTATTGCAGAAGGATATGGAAGCATTAACATCCATTAATCTTGATAGAAAAGGAATTCAGAGCCTTGAAGGCTTGCAATATGCGACGAATCTAACATACGTTAGTTTATTTAATAATGAAGTTGAGGATCTTTCGCCTCTTAGCGCATTGACGAAGCTTAGAGGTCTTGATCTTAACGCCAATCGGATCACATCTATTGAAGCTTTGGCTTCCTTGACAAAGTTGGAGGAATTGCAGCTTTCCGGAAATCAGATTACTTCTATCGATGTGGTCAAGCGGTTACCGCTCCTGAGATATTTCGAGGCAAACGATAATGAAATCACCGATATTCTAGCGCTTTCAACGGCAAAACAATTAGAAGTGCTTGAAGTCAGTAACAATCGGATCGCAGTTGTCAAGTCCATCGTCAAATTACCTAATTTGGTCTATCTGAACATCTCTAACACTCAGATCTCTGACTTAAGCGTGTTGAAGCCGCTGTCCAATAATCTGCGAGTCCTTCATATCAGTGGGAATCACATCTCCGATCTTCGCGACCTGGGGGGAATGACTAAACTCATGGCCTTGTACGCGGAAAATAACCAAATTGAGGACATAACTCCATTGAAGAATATGAAAAACATGTCGTCGTTAAATCTTCGTTCGAATATGATTTACGATCTTGAGCCGCTAAGATCACTTACAAATATCACTAACTTATACTTGGATAATAATAGGATTTGGAATATAGATGCTCTGAAAAAACATAAGTTCGATACCCATTATGACACGGGTGCTTTGCTATATGGGCTGACTTTAAATGACAACTATTTAGATTTGCGGTCTACCACGAAATCTTATCAGTTGCTCCAGAAGCTTGCGGGAGATGGAAATCAACTCAATCAATTCAAAGCTCAACGTTTGGTGATTGGCAGCACTACCGCCTATGTAGGCGAGAGCAGCTATAAGATCGACACTGCCCCGTTCTTCCATAACAGCCGCACCTATGTACCCGTCCGGTTTGTAGCCGAGCGTCTCGGGGCGAATGTAGCCTGGGACAAGAGCAAGCAAGAAGTCATGATCACGAAAGGCAGCACAACGATCCGATGGGGAGTAAATAAGAAGCAAGCCATCGTGAATGGAAAGGCGGTCATGTTCGACACGACGCCGTTGTTGAAGCATCAAAGAACGTTCATACCTGTCCGGTTTGTGTCAGAACTGCTTGCAACAGACGTCGAATATGTTCCGAGCTCCAGATCGGTGCTCATCTTCGAGGTGAAATAATTCGACAAATAGAAGGTCATGCCGTAGCACGGCATGGCCTTTCTCTTTGCGATTGTAGATAAAGCTTAATTAGAGGATCATCCCATCAATAATAACAAATTCCTTGAAATCCCTTGACACCATTGGTGTCAAGGGATTTTTTTATGGTAAATACATAATCAACTGAACTTATAAGCGTATTGAAAGTAGTTTAAGAGGAAAAGAAATAGAATGAATAATAGATTGCAAATAATGTTAAAGTTTGAAATCCTTGATCTATGAGTTCGTACTATATTGCTTACAAGAATGTGCGTATAGGCAAGCCTATGACTAAAGATGAAGCTCTCCAAAGATATTTTGAACTAAAAGCAGCTTTTAAGGACTTATCCATTTTGATTTACGATTCGAATGATAAATTAATAGGAAGAATTCCGAAACAAAGTGAGCGGAGTTAAAAAAACTGCTTACTTTTTTCTCGTTCTTGACACACTGTTGTCAGCAAGGGTGGTTTATGATGGCTTTAGAAGACGATTATAGCGATAGCATTGGGAATGATTGTTGACGAGTATGATTCTCCGGAATTGGAGGTGCGACAATGAAACTTGAAAGATTAATGGCCATCACGATTCTTTTATTAAACCGCAAACGCGTACAAGCGCATGAGTTGGCTGATCGGCTGGAGGTATATACGGGTACAGAAGGCGGATATGAAATCATGGACAGCTTTCGCTTGGATCGACAAATGCTGTCATTGGATGAGCTGATGGCCTTGTTTACAGCTTTGCGCGGCCTACAGTCAACTCAGGCATTGAATCATGCTAATCTGGATCATTTGCTTGATAAGGTAGGAGCACTGGTCTCACAAGCTGAACAAGGACGTTTCACGGAACGTGACCAGATTCTTGTTGATTTTACCCCATGGAAAAACAGCGATGCAGATCGAAACAAATATGAATCATTGCAAAAAGCTATAAATGAAAGAAAAATGGTTCACTTTACTTATACCGATGGTCAAGGAGAGGATACACAGCGGTCTATCGAGCCAATGGGACTTGTACTCAAAGGTTACGCTTGGTATTTGCATGGTTATTGTTTGAGTCGTGAGGATTACCGGATTTTTAGGCTTACTCGTATTCGGGATATGAAGGTTCAGTTCGATTCCTTCACTCGTCGAGCTATGGCGCTAACAATGCTGAATGAAAGATGGGAGAAGCCTATAGTTCAAAAATCAATTGATCTTGTGCTTCGATTCTCAGGAGAGGCTAAAGTTTCTGCAGCGGACCGATTTGATGAGGATGAGATTGAAAGGCAATCTGACGGATCGCTTCTTGTTCGAACTTCACTCCCTGATGGAAAATGGGTTATTGGCTTCTTACTTCACTACAAGACAGATTTACTTGTCCTTGAACCTGCCCATATTGCTGTAGAAGTGAAAAAAATGGCATTAGAAATATCGGCCATGTATCTTGATTCTGGTCAGGTAGCTGCTCAGAACGTCAACTTAGAATCAGAGCTGTAAATAATTGGTAACAAGGAGGCGATAATTATGAGTCTGCAGGGAAAAGTGGCAATCGTTACAGGCGGCGCAAGAGGAATCGGTCGTGCAACATCGATTTTATTGGCGGAGCGGGGGGCGAAAGTAGTCGTTAATTATTTATCGAATGTTGATGCAGCTGAAGCAGTCGTGTCTACAATTCGAGCTAGGGGAGGTGAAGCAATCTCACATCAAGCGGATGTTCGTGAGTCTGTGCAAGTATCTGACCTTATCGAGACTACCAAGAAATCTTTTGGACGTATTGATATTTTAGTGAGCAATGCGAATATGTCTTTCGAACTTAAACCTTTTGCAGATCTGTTATGGGAGGAATTCTCTCAGAAGCTAAATGATGAATTGAAAGCAGCATTTGAGACGACAAAAGCGGTTCTTCCATCTATGATTGAGCAGCAGTTCGGACGAATTATTTATATTTCAAGTACACTCGGCAAAGATCCTTCCCCTTATATGATTGCTCACGGCACCGCTAAGGGCGGCCTTGATACATTTTCTGCTTATATCGCACAAGAGTTTGGTTCACAAGGTATTCTGGCGAATGTCGTAGCACCTGGACTAGTTCTAACAGAGGCAACTGCCTTATCAGAGCAGGAGAAACAGGTCATTAGCAGCTTCACACCACTTGGCCGGGTTGCCGAGCCAGAAGATGTGGCAGGGGTTATCTCATTTCTAGCAAGCGATGATGCTCGTTTTGTTACTGGGACGTATACACCTGTTACTGGTGGACTTTCGATGGAGTAATAAAATTGGCTCGTTATATGGTTATAAAAAAGAAGCTGTTCTCGCATTCCGATTGGATCGGAGTACGGGAACAGCTTCTTTGGTTTTGTTAATGGAAATCTCGGAAGAGACCAACTACTTTGCCTAGTATGGTTACGTTGTGAAGGCGAATAGGCTCCATGGCTGAATTCTCTGGCTGTAGACGAATATGATCCTTCTCACGATAGAAAGTCTTGACTGTTGCTTCATCATCTTCGGTCATTGCGACAACAATGTCGCCGTTGCTTGCAGTTGGTTGCTGGCGAACGATTACATAGTCACCATTATGAATTCCTGCTTCAATCATACTCTCGCCAATTACATTGAGGATGAATACATCATCATTGCCAACGAAATGGGAAGGAAGCGGGAAATATTCTTCGATGTTCTCTGTTGCTGTAATCGGAATGCCTGCTGTTACTTTCCCGACAATCGGTACTTGTGAGACGGAGGGACGAATTATGCCATCGACATCCTCTTGGTCTAATATTTCGATCGCACGTGGTTTTGTCGGGTCGCGGCGGATCAGACCTTTCTTCTCCAACCGGTCTAGATGCCCATGAACAGTCGAACTAGAAGCAAGACCAACTGCTTCACCGATTTCTCGAACAGAAGGCGGGTATCCTTTCTCGCGGACTTCATTCTTTATAAATTCAAGAATCGACTGTTGGCGGTTAGAAATCTTCGACAAATGAAATCACTCCATTAATAGATTTGTAGCAAATTATAGCATAGAACCGGAGTTCGTACAAACATAAGTTCCTAAAAACAAAAGTTCGCATTTTCTTGTTGACTACAAACGTTTGTTCGTGTTAATCTAAAAACAGAACAAACGTTTGGGGTGCTGATGATAATGATGATGAATCCAACTTTTTATAAATCCATTCACGAAGAATCCGTGACAATGTCACAACGAGGTAGAGGAATAATACTAATCAATGGACTAGCTCGACATTCCGTTAAATTGATTGTATGTGTTATCCTAACCATATTATTATTTACTAGCTTCCTTTTAATGAAGACCGACGCTTCGAGTGAGATTTTAACGGCTGCGGCGAACGAACAAACCGTTGTTGTTGCTTCTGGAGATACGCTTTGGGGCATTGCCGCACGCTTTACAGATAGCAGAGATGACATTCAGTACTCAATTTATCAAATCAAGGAACGAAATCAACTCAATAGTGTTGATCTTAAACCTGGTCAATTATTGATTATTCCTAACTAAAGATGATTATTCTGAAGAACAGGATGATTAAGCATGTCATATGCTTAATCATGCTGTTCTTTTGTATTGTTCATGCCCTTGCCTTGACAACTGAATACGTGAAATGTCAAAGTAGGTAAGAGAGTTTATTTATACAGCAAGTGAGGTGAGCATGTGATGGGAAAATTACTAGATCGAATCAATGAATTGTCGAAAAAGAACAAAACAATAGGCTTAACTGAAGAAGAGATTGCGGAGCGTGAAGTGCTGCGCAAACAATATATGGACAATTTCAGAAGCAATTTCCGCCAACAGATGGATAACATTAAATGGGCCGAGGATGAGGACGGAAATAAGATACAGCATTAAGCAATGAAAATGTGCAACGCCGAGGAGTGGACGAGATTAATGCGCTATAATTTGCTTGGGAGAAGCGGCCTTGCCGTTTCTGAACTATGTTTGGGTGCCATGACGTTTGGCAATACGACGAATGAACGGGATTCAATAGAGATGATCAATCGATTTCTTGATCATGGAGGCAATTTTATAGACACGGCAGATGTCTATGTAAGTGGGCGGTCTGAAGAAATAGTGGGTCAAGCTATTAAAGATCGTCGCTCCGAGGTCGTTCTTGCGACAAAGGTTCGAATGACGACTGCACCCGATGTAAACGGCGGAGGCTTATCTCGCAAACATATTATGGATGGCGTTCATGCCAGCCTGAAACGTCTGCAAACCGATTATATTGATTTGTATCAAGTGCATGTATGGGATCATGCTACTCCTATTGAAGAAACATTAAGAACATTAGACGATCTCGTCACATCAGGCAAAGTTCGTTATATTGGTTGTTCTAACTTCTTAGCTTGGCAGTTAATGAAATCACTGGCATGGAGTGATGTGAATCGTTATGTACGGTTCATCTCTATTCAACCCCAATATAGTCTTGTAAGCAGACAAATGGATCTCGAAGTAATGTCGCTTTGCAAAGAAGAGAATGTTGGTGTAATTCCATGGGCACCGCTTGGTGGAGGATTTCTAACGGGTCGATACAACCGCAATGAACCGACTGAAGGCAGGCTGACTTCTAAAGTAGGAGAAAGCTCATGGCATTTACGTGCGAATGAACATAATTTTGCAGTACTCGAAGTATTGCGCTCAGTTGCATCAGAACTGGACAAGTCACCGGCACAAGTTGCCTTGAACTGGCTTATTCAGAGGGAAGGGATAACTTCCCCGATATTTGGTGCTAGTACTTTAGAGCAATATGAAGATAACATAGGTGCAGTGGGTTGGTCGATACCAGAAGAAGCATGGAACCGGTTAGATGAAGTTAGCGCATTGACTGATGACTATCCGAACCGATTTATTACTAAATTTAAGAGACCGTTTTAATTGCGAGGATTTTACAATCTCGTAACCATTTGAGGAGGAAACCCAATTGTCACGAACGTGGGAACGCAAGGTCCGCAAAAATACTAATGTAATAAATAAACAACGTAAAAAACAAGGTATTACACGGTTGACCCCTGGAGCAGAGCAAGTACAGAGATTCAAGGGCAGAAGCTACATAGCACCTATTCTGCTGATTTTATTTATCGGCATGTACGTCTTCATGGTTTCGGGAGATCCAACTTTTAAAATGACTACGATGTTCTGGGTTACTGTTGGCTGTTATATTTTCCTTGCATTGATTTTCTTCTTGCGTCGTCCGTATATTGCTGTGGGCAAAGATTATGTACAGACACGCAAGTTTACTGGGGATAAGCGACTAACAGCTTCCACTATTAAGGGTATAAGTGTACAAGCAGGTTATGTAGTCATTGAGCAACAAAAAGGTTCTAACTGGGTCTTTTCACGCTTGCTCTATCGTTACCCAACAGATGAAATTGGTGAATGCTTGAAAGAATTTGCTAAGGTTAATGGAGTATCTTTTCAACAAAAATAGACAGATAGTGGGAGAGTTAAGCGACTATGGCTAAAAAAGCGGTGCTATTCGATCTTGATGACACGTTGCTGTGGGATGACCGCAGTGTACAGGAAGCTTTTGAAGTAACCTGCAAGGCTGGAGCAGACGCTGCTGGCGTTGATCCTATTCAACTATTGGAAGCCGTTCGCCGCGAGGCTCGTGCTCTATATGAATCATATGAAACTTTTGCCTTTACGAAGATGATTGGGATTAACCCATTCGAGGGATTGTGGGCCAACTTCCGAGAAGGTGAGCAGGAACAGTTCCGCAAGCTTGAACAGCTTGCGCCAACATACCGGAAGGATGCTTGGACGAATGCACTTCGTTCCCTTGGTGTTAATGATGATGAGCTGGGTGCCAAGCTAGCTGAGCGATTCCCGGCAGAACGCCGACTTCGTCCGATTGTGTATGAAGAAACGTTCCGAGTGCTGGATGTGTTGAAAGGAAAGTATAAGCTGCTTTTATTGACGAATGGTTCTCCAGATCTTCAAAGGGAGAAGCTGAAGGGAGTGCCAGAACTAGCGCCGTATTTTGATCATATCATTATTTCAGGTGAATTCGGTGAAGGCAAGCCAGCTGCTTCTATTTTCAAGCATGCACTTGAGCGATTAGAGATCGAACCTGATCACGGTATTATGGTTGGCGACAAGCTTACGACGGATATTCTCGGTGCGAATACAATTGGAATGACCTCGGTGTGGATTAATCGTCATGGAACGGTTCGTTCAGATGAAATTATTCCGGCTCATGAAATTACTAATCTTGAAGAGCTGATGCTCTTGCTGGAATCATAATATAAAGATGAAAAGAAGCCCTCGTATCTTCATCGGGACTGACCCCCATTTGTGAGACAGGGATCAAAACACCTTTCAAGTTTAAGCGGCCAGGCGTCGGAAATCAATCGGCGACTGGTTGTTTAGTTTCGTTTGAATACGAATTGCGTTATAGTAAGTGATGTAGTCTCGA
>JBHGUX010000020.1:0-97132 GCA_048976605.1 Pristimantibacillus sp.
TCTAAGCGCGAAGCCCCCCTCAAGATGAGATTTCCCAATTAGTAAGACCCCTTGAAGACGACGAGGTTGATAGGTTCGGGGTGGAAGCGCAGCAATGCGTGCAGCTGACGAATACTAATCGGTCGAGGGCTTATCCTAATAGTTTGCTTCATGCAAACGACTCAGCTAAAGAGTCTTATTCTAAACTTTCGCATCCAGTTTTCAAAGTGCAATTCGCTTTGAATGATTGATTTATCCTATTCCCTGATAGCTCAGTTGGTAGAGCACTCGACTGTTAATCGAGTTGTCACAGGTTCGAGTCCTGTTCGGGGAGCCATATGGAGAAGTGTCCGAGTGGTCGAAGGAGCACGATTGGAAATCGTGTAGGCTCTAACCGGGTCTCGAGGGTTCGAATCCCTCCTTCTCCGCCATATCACCTTTATTGAGTGGAATGGCGGCACAATTAAAAGTTTGGCCCGTTGGTCAAGTGGTTAAGACACCTCCCTTTCACGGAGGTAACAGGGGTTCGAGTCCCCTACGGGTCACCATTTTCTTTAAAAAAGATTCGAAAAAAGCTTGCAGAGTACCTAAATAAGTGATATATTATAAAAGTCGCTTAACAATATGGAGGCTTAGCTCAGCTGGGAGAGCATCTGCCTTACAAGCAGAGGGTCGGCGGTTCGATCCCGTCAGCCTCCACCATATAGCTTTTAATGATGACGCGGGGTGGAGCAGCCCGGTAGCTCGTCGGGCTCATAACCCGAAGGCCGCAGGTTCAAATCCTGCCCCCGCAACCAATTTTCAACTTCGGAATTATTATCCGATACTTATGTGGAGCTGTGGTGTAGTGGCCCAACATGCCTGCCTGTCACGCAGGAGACCGCGGGTTCGAATCCCGTCAGCTCCGCCATTTAATCAAAAAAATCGGGCTCGGTAGCTCAGTCGGTAGAGCAGAGGACTGAAAATCCTCGTGTCGGCGGTTCGATTCCGTCCCGAGCCACCATTCCAAGCAACAAAGTAAAGTGAATATGCCGGTGTAGCTCAGTTGGTAGAGCAACTGACTTGTAATCAGTAGGTCGGGGGTTCGAATCCTCTCGCCGGCACCACATGTGGAGGGCTAGTGAAGTGGCTAAACACGGCAGACTGTAAATCTGCTCCTTCGGGTTCGGTGGTTCGAATCCATCGCCCTCCACCATTTTACCTTAGGGGCATAGTTTAAAGGTAGAACAAAGGTCTCCAAAACCTTTGGTGTGGGTTCAATTCCTGCTGCCCCTGCCAGATTTAAAATGAAATCTTTATAAGTATGATGGCGGTCGTGGCGAAGTGGTTAACGCATCGGTTTGTGGATCCGACACTCGGGGGTTCAATTCCCCTCGATCGCCCCATTAACACTACAAATTAGAGTAATAAATTGTTGGGGATTAGCCAAGCGGTAAGGCAACGGACTTTGACTCCGTCATTCTCAGGTTCGATCCCTGAATCCCCAGCCATTGCATGCGGAAGTGGCTCAGCGGTAGAGCATCGCCTTGCCAAGGCGAGGGTCGCGGGTTCGATTCCCGTCTTCCGCTCCATTATGTTGGCGCCATAGCCAAGTGGTAAGGCAGAGCTCTGCAAAAGCTCTACCCCCAGTTCGAGTCTGGGTGGCGCCTCCACAAAATTTCATATGATGCGCCCTTAGCTCAGCTGGATAGAGCGTTTGACTACGAATCAAAAGGTCAGGAGTTCGAATCTCTTAGGGCGCGCCATTTTTACAAAAAGATTTACCCGTGCCGGCGTGGCGGAATGGCAGACGCGCGCGACTCAAAATCGTGAGGGAAACCGTGGAGGTTCGAGTCCTCTCGCCGGCACCATACCAAACATAATCAGCTCTTAAGATCAATAATGATCTTAGGGGCTTTTTTTATTTTCATTTATTTGAAAGGATTTAAATGGTAGTATGGTATATATTAGTAGAGCTATGGGAGGAAGACCAAAGTGAGCTTTGGAGCATCCATTAGGACACGTCTTATCATTGGTTTTATGGGAGTAATGATTCCAATCGTAGGTTTTATGCTTATCAATAATATCTATGCTAGTGATCTTGTACGGGAAAAAGTATCGGAAACCTACCGCAATACAATGGATATATTCGTTGGTCAAATGGATCAGAATCTGTCGGAGCTTAATGAATACTTATATCAAATGTCTGTGCTGGACAGTGACGTAGGGCTGCTCATGTCATTCCCGATGGATAGTGATTGGTACACATTAACTAAAGTTAGATTGAACTCCAAATTGAATAGAGATGTAGGGGTGTACAGCTTACTTGACAGTGTATTTCTCTATCATGAGAATGATATTATATTTGGAACTGAGAGCGTATACAATGATGTGAATAGTATCATTAAGACTTCTATGGAGGAACTCACACAAAAAGAAGTGCTGCTGAGAGATAATCGAGAAACATGGGATGTCAGATATGATGAGCGAATACCGGGTAAATATTTTTTAATCAATTTCATACAAGTAAATGAGGACCTTTACGTTGGTGCTATTATTAATGTTAAAGATATCTCTGGTCAATTAACTACGCAATGGAGTGATGGTGATATTGGTCATAGCGGTATTTATTTGCGGGATGATGATCAGCTGCTTCAATCGATGTCAGATGAACAAGCACCAATCTCACTCACTAATTCATTATCATCTAAGCCCTATATATCATTAAAGGATTCTGCATCTGGAGCAGATTACTTAGTCATGGATCGTAAGAGTGAAAAGGCTAACATCGCTTATCGGGTCGTTATTCCAGAGAAAACGCTGCTGCGGAGTTTATTGTTTTTTCAAAAGGTAGCGTTATTCGTTCCATTTGGTTTTGTCGCTATATTGTTTATTTATCTCGTATTGATGCGCAATATGTTGTTTAAACCACTGCAAGAACTCATTTTAGGCATGAAGAAGATCTCGTTAGGAATGTTGGATGTACGACTGAAGACAGGAAAGTCACAAGAGTTTATATTTCTCGGGAACACATTTAATAAGATGGCTACTCAAATCAAGACATTAAAAATTGATGTGTATGAAGAGCAATTGCGAGTAAAGCAAGGAGAATTAAAACAACTGCAAGCGCAGATTAGCCCTCACTTCTATATGAATAGCTTGAACATCATATATAACTTTGCCGCACTAAACGACACAGAGTCTGTGAAAAAGATGTCCCTGCATTTAGCTGATTACTTTAGATTCATTATGCGCGCGAATCGGGACACGCTTAAGCTTGGCGAGGAGCTTGCTCACATTGATACGTATATCACAATTCAACAAATGAGGTTTCCTGACAAGCTGCAATTTACTTATGATGTGCCGGAAGCCATTAAGAATTATTCAATAACAGCTTTGACGATTCAACCTTTTGTGGAAAATGCAATCATTCACGGTTTTAAAAACCGGAGACAACTCTTTGATATTAGAATTACTACAACTGAATTAAATAATGATAAAGGGTTTTTACTGAAGATTGAAGATAATGGAGTAGGATTCTCAGAGGAAGTGCTCTCGAACCTTCAGAAGGGCATACCTCTGCAAGAAGCTGAAACGAGCAGGCTTGGCATAATGAATGTCATAGATAGACTTAATCTTATTTATGGTGATCGTGCTTCGATTACCTTCAGTAATCGAACAGATAAGAGCGGCGCAGTCATAATAATTGAATTTCCTAAGCTGGAAGAGGAGATATAGACCATGTACACCTTACTAGTTGTCGATGATGAAGAAATAGCAATTCGCGGTATTGTTAATGGAATTGATTGGTCTGATATGCCGTTCTCGAATATATTGACGGCTTATGATGCTGAAGAAGCGCGTGAAATATTGCTTACTAATACCGTTCATATCGTGATCTCTGATATTGATATGCCAAATCAAAGCGGAATTGAGCTATTGGAATGGGTTAATGAGCAATTGCCACAATGCGTGACTATATTTCTAACGGGACATGCTGATTTCAAATATGCACAGCAGGCCGTTCAGCTTGGTTGCTACGAATATTTGCTGAAGCCGATTGATCATTCCTTACTGAAAGAATGTGTCAGCGGTGCCT
This sequence comes from Pristimantibacillus sp., assembly GCA_048976605.1. GTDB lineage: Bacteria > Bacillota > Bacilli > Paenibacillales > Paenibacillaceae > Pristimantibacillus. The sequence goes on from JBHGUX010000020.1 coordinate 4,058, forward strand.
TGAATAGGGTACGTGAGAATGAGAAGGCAGCTGAAGTGAGATTAACGTTTAATCATTACTATGAGCAGTGGAATAAACAGAGACCAGTCCTAATTGAGCGGTTCTGGCAGGATATGCTGCATTATCGTGTCTCTGCTGCTCCAGCGCAATTGGAATCGGCATTGCATACTTACGGAATAGGATTGCAAGCAAACAGTACCATGCGTGCAGTACTGATTAGTATTGAACAATGGCGCGAGGAATGGTCCGCACGTGATGAAGAAATTATGACTTATGGCGTGAAGAATGCAGCTGAAGAAATGATTCTGAACGGAGAAGAGGGACATATTGTCCAGGATGCAAATGGTATTCTGTTCGCTCTATTTTACGGTACAGAGGAAGAATTAGAGTCAGCGTTGGCAGCAAGATGCCAAACCTTCATTGAACAGTGCAGTAGCGTATTACATTGCCAGTTATCCTGTTATATTGGTCAACCGGTTACTGTAGAGCAGCTTAGATCGAATATCGAGCTTCTGTTGGAAATGGAGAAAAGTAATGTAAGTACAACATGTACGGTCATTATGGAGCGTGATTATACAAGAAAATCAAATAGCAGCACTTCTCCTCAATTGCCGTTCGCTGATTGGGCGTTGTTGCTGGAATCCGGTAAACGGACGGAATTATCGATGCGTATCGATGAATGCTTTGACCAGATGCAGGAAATGCAAGTGGACTATACCTTCATCGCTACTTATTATTACGGGTTCATGAATATGTTATTCCAGTGGATGAATAAGAAATCGATCGCTCTTGCTGATGTCTTCGTCAAAAGAGAGTGGGAGGAAGGCGAACAAGCATTAAAGTCGCTGCCGAGAATGCGTGCTTGGACTCATCAGTTGAGTATGCAGCTTGCCGATTATTCGCATACCAATGGGAAGGATGTTTCTCAGGTTGTAGATAAGATTCGACGTTATATGGAAGAGCATATTGATGAAGAATTTAGCAGAGAGCAAGCAGCGGAAGAAGTGTATTTAAACCCTGCCTACCTGTCTCGTTTATTTCGTAGGGAAACGGGTTATTCATTGACGGACTATTTGGTCAAGCTTCGTCTGACGAAAGCTCGAATTGAGTTAGAGAAGACGAATAATCGTATTAGTGATATTGCGTCAATGGTAGGTTATTCCAACTTTTCACACTTCTCAAAGCTATTTAAGAAGGAAACAGGTTTTACGCCTCAAGAGTATCGAAAAAAAGTACAGATTATTTAGTTATGTAATCTGCTATTCACACGCCGTTCATCTTGGCTTCCTATACTGAACTCAGTAAGAGGGAGGAATGAGAGATGTATCTGGCACTAAGGGAAATGAGATTTGCAAAAACACGCTACTCGATGATAGTCATCATTATGTTATTAGTTTCTTTTCTCGTGTTATTCGTGACAGGCTTAGCACAAGGATTATCCTATGCGAATGCAGCGTCAATTAAAAATATGGACGCGAATTACTTTGTTTTACAACAGGATTCAGACCATCGTTTTGGTCGTTCACAAGTATCGGATACTGAACTGCAAGCATCACGCTCGGTTGTAGGTAAATCCAACGCAACAGCACTTAACATTCGCATGGCGACAATTACGGAAGATAGTGAAAGCCTTAAGTCGGATGTGACCTTGTTCGCTATAGATATGAAGGATTGGCTTGCTCCGAATGTTGTAGAAGGACAAACGATTACGAATGAAAGCTCAGGTCAAGTACTAGTCGATATGAAGCTTAAGGAGTCAGGCATTGAATTAGGCAGTATAGTTACTGATCAAATGACCGGGAGCACTTGGAAGGTCAGTGGGTTCGTTGATAATGAATCCTACAGTCACACACCGACAATATTTATGAATGAAAAGGATTGGCTGCAGCTTCAAGCACTAATGCCTGCTAGCGGGACTGATTCCGATGGACAATTGTACAATACGATTGCAGTCAAGGCTGATTCAAGTCAAGCAGCACAACTGCAAAGTGAAATGCCGAATACCGAAGTAATCTCCAAATCAGATGCCGTATCAGCGGTTCCAGGCTACAAAGAGGAGCAAGGTTCTCTTCTTATGATGATTGCCTTTCTATTCGTAATATCCGCATTAGTGCTCGCTGTTTTCTTTTATGTCATTACGATACAGAAAACAAGCCAATTTGGGGTGCTGAAAGCAATTGGAACGAAGACAAGCTATCTCGTTCGCAATGTGATGGGGCAAGTGCTATTGCTCTCAGTAGGTAGTTTAATTATCAGTCTGATACTCATTCAAATTATTATTTCGATCTTGCCGGCATCGATGCCATTCCAGTTGGATCTATCTACGATGATCCTCGTCTGTGTACTGTTTATTGCGATGTCGTTAATCGGATCGCTTCTGTCAGTAGTTAAAGTTGCCAGAACAGATGCATTAGATGCAATAGGGAGGGCTTCAGCATGAAGATGAAATTAAGTTTGAATAATGTAACACGTAGTTTTCACGATGGAGATTCAGAATTGAAGGTACTAGATAAACTTTCACTGCAGGTAAATGAGGGTGAGCTAGTCGCAGTAATGGGTCCTTCGGGATCTGGGAAAAGCACGTTTCTCTCGATCGCTGGTGCATTGCTGACACCTTCAAGCGGTGATGTAGCCATCGATGGGTTCTCGCTTTCTGGTATGAAATCACAGCAATTAGCAGAGCTAAGGCTTAACCGAATTGGGTTTATTTTTCAGAGTGCTAATCTGATTCCTTATCTTAAGGTTGAAGAGCAATTGCTGCTAGTGGCCAAGCTGGCTGGAATGGACAAGGGTGTTGCCCGCAAACGTTCGGCAGCTATTCTAGAACGAATGGGATTGCAACAAAGAAGGAATTATTATCCCGATAAGCTGTCAGGCGGTGAAAGACAACGGGTCGCAATTGCGCGTGCATGGATGAATCAACCGGCCGTATTGTTCGCAGATGAGCCAACAGCTAGTCTTGATGCAGCTCGTGGTCAGGATGTCGTGCAAATGATCGCGGATGAAGTTAAGGCGGAGGGTAAGGCAGCGGTAATGGTCACCCATGATGAACGTGTGCTTGGATTATGTGACCGCGTGCTATATTTGAAGAACGGGAAATTAGTTGAAGCTGTTTAACAAAGTTGTAGTGGTGTAAGTAATAAGTGTAAAAGAATGCAAAAAAGCAGCCAAGAAGGCTGCTTTTTTGCGTTGTAAGGAAATAGCTGCATGATAACTCTTAGCTACAGCACGGGTAATGTTTCGATAAAAGCATGCAAGGCACTGCTAACGAAGGAATCTTTGCGCGTAATGAATTCCGTCTTCATATGGTTAATAGACTCAGGAATCGCATGTGAGCGTATCGAGCCTTGCGCCTCATGGTTTTGGATGACTATTCGGGGCAGTAAAGAGATGCCTAAGCCTGCTGATACGCCGCCAATAATCGCCTCAAGTGTACCAAATTCCATAATGATTGGTTGCGATGAGCGGGTTGAAAGAAATTGCTCAAGAATAGCTCGATAAGAACAGCCCATCGTATAGACGAGAATCGGCTTCAATACGGCTTCATCTAATTCCGTTAAGTAAGGACTGGATACAATGACGAGCTCTTCATCAAATACGGAGAAGGATTGAAGCTCTGGATGATCGCATTGTTTTCCTATAAAGGCACCATCCAATTCATATTGCAGTACTTTATCAATTAAATATTGGGTATGTCCTGTCGTCAATGAAAGTAATACTTTAGGGTATTTGCTATAATAGGAAGCCAATAAATTAGGCAGTCGAACTGCTGCAGCTGTCTGTGTAGATCCAATTAGTAGTGGTCCGCTTGGCTCGTTGTTGGAGGTGAGAGCTTTGGTCGCTTCATCCAAGAGACCAATGATTTTATCCGCATAAGCAAGCAGAACCTTCCCGCTAGTAGAAAGCGTCATGCCTCTGTTGTGGCGGAGGAAAAGATCTGTCCCCAAGTCGGATTCCAAGCGTCGAATTCTGGCAGTTACGTTGGATTGAACATATCCAAGCTGCAAAGCAGCTTTAGTTATCGAGCCTTCACGGGCGACCATTTGAAAAACGCGCAATTCTGAGCTTTCCATCCTGTAAAACCTCCATTACTGTATCTATCTATTTCGTCTATCACATTTTGTGATATGCAATATCAGTAACAATCATTATACATAAAACCAAGTTGCTATTACAATTGGTGTAATCTCATTACTTATTAATTATATATATAGCCTATTTCACTAAGACAATCTAAGGAGTGGTAACGATGGATTTGAACAATAAAGTAGCTCTCGTGACTGGTGGCGGTACGGGAATTGGTCGTGCAACTTGTCTAGCTCTTGCTCAATCAGGTGCGACCGTCGCAGTGAATTACTCAAGATCTCGAGCTGAAGCTGAGGAAACGGTACAATTGATCATTAATAATGGTGGTCATGCGATGGCCGTTCATGCCAATGTTGCTAAAGATAATGAAGTAAAAGCAATGGTTAATAAGATTGTCGGGCAATTTGGGACAGTGGATTTACTCGTTAATAATGCCAGCATTACTAAGTATATTGCTCTAGATGACTTGGAAGCGGTGACGGAGGAAGTATGGGATGAACTTTACGCCGTTAATGTCAAAGGCATGTTTTATTGTGCTCGTGCTGTGGCTCCATATATGAAGAACAATAAGCAAGGAGCAATCGTGAATGTTGGCAGCATAGCTGGATCAACCGGTTCAGGCTCTTCACTTCCCTATGCAGTATCTAAAGCGGCTGTACATGGCCTAACCAAATCACTAGCTCGAGCTTTAGCACCGGAGATTAGAGTATGTTGTGTAGCACCAGGCGCAGTCGCAACTAGATGGTGGGCGGGAAGAGAGGAAACAATGAATGCATTAATCGGACAATTATTGTTGCAGCGTATTTCAACTCCTGAGGATATAGCTAAACTTATCTGTTCGCTATTGGAGCAAGAATCAATGACAGGTCAAATCATAACCGTTGATTGCGGACAAACGCTGTAAGCTTGGGGTTATTCATCTAGAGAGGGAATTTGTCATGAGCCAAAATAAATATATCAGTCTTATTATAATAACAACATTGTTGATGGGGATCTCATTCCCAATTGGGAAAATCGGGATGTTCTATGCCCCTCCATTCTTTCTAATGGGAATCCGCTATGTGCTGGCAGGCGGGTTGCTGGCATTAATCGTGTGGAAGAGACCTAGACCTCGTGGGAGGAAGCAGTGGCTCCAGGTTGCAACGATTGGATTGTTGCAATCTGCCGGTGTCATGGGCTGTGTCTATTTCAGTATGTATTGGATTACATCGAGTGAAGCGGCCATTATAACTTTTATCAACCCTTTATTGGTGATCGTGATAGGCACTCTATTTACTGGTGCTGTTTATAGCGGCCGCCAATGGTCGGGAGTGACAATTGGTTTTGTTGGAGTGGTGTTCACTTTCGGGTTCCAGATGAGCATTCAGCCGGGTACCTTCATATGCTTAGCAGGTGCGTTTTGCTTTGCTGCTGCAACATTGCTTATAAAGCAATGGGGATCCGTTTTCGATATGACCGTCCTTGCTGCTTATCAGATGCTTGCTGGAGGAATTGCATTACTAATCCTTAGTGCTTGTACGGAGCAGCTTCGTTTCACCTTCACAATTACGTCAGTAATGGTCGTGTTATGCTTAGTCCTGCTATGTTCAATTGTCCAGTTCTGCCTATGGTTTTATTTACTCAATAACGGTGATCCTGCTAAAACAAGCACATTTCTATTTCTAGCTCCGATGTTCGGCGTCTTAACCAGCTGGTTATTGCTCGAAGAGAAAGTGGAATGGTACGTTGGTGCTGGTGGAGCCCTCATTTGCGTAGGGATAGTTCTAGTTAATTGGCAGAGAAAGAAATCATTAAGAAAGAGGACTAGCAGACATTAATTGTTCTGATATCAGTATTCATCTAACTCGGATGAATACTGATGGTTTGACAGATTGCATAGATTTAAATATAATAGCATATGCAACTATGTTATGTGCTAATATATTGAGGAAGGAGATTCTAACAACGATGCCGGATCACTTTGATCAGAATCCTCTAGGATATATCCTTTCTAGGACCTATCTTGCTTTTAAGAAAACGGCAAGTCGAGCTATGGGCTCCTATGATATAACACCCGAGCAATATGGCATCCTTCATAGGTTAGGTCAACAAGAAGAAGGCATTTCACAAAAGAAGCTGGCAGAATTGACTGTTCGTGATCAGACAACAACGGGTAAAATAATCGACAAGCTGGAGCATAAGAAGTTAGTCTTACGTTCAGCGGATCCGACGGATCGCAGGGCTGTATTACTATATTTGACTCCTGAAGGACGAGCAATCTTATCGGATACTGATTCCATTACACAACAAATTCATGAGCAAGCCACTGTAGAAATATCGGATGAAGAGCTTACGAACTTTGTCCATGTATTAAATAAAATATATAGAAATATGTCTGACTAAATTTTTTTAGTATAATACATGCATGTGCAACTATGTGTAGTGCATCTAATATTGGGGGAGTATTTTTTGAATTTACTACAAACATTGAAAGATTTAATGAAACTGACTCAGACTAAAATCGGACTGGTTTTTGCTATTTTTGTTCCTTTGCTTTTTATTATTGTCTGGATGACTGGCTATCAAGGTGCGACAGATCGAATCGATCAACTAAATGTGGTTATTGTGAATGAGGATGGCTCGCAAGGAGAACAGGTTCAACAGCAATTAATAAATAATGTACCCTTTCATTCTGAAGTATCCGCTGATGTAGAGGAAGCACAATCCCAAATGGATAAAGGCGATTATTCAATGGTAATCGTTATACCTCCCCATTTCACTGAAGAGATGAACAACGGTCAATCAGAACTTGTTTTTTATATTAACCAAGCTGCTTCAGATGTAGCCAAATCTATGTTGGAACAATCAGCATTACAAATATCAGCAGAAATTGGACAGCATGTGCAGAGTAACGCCGTTCAAGCGAATATTATCAAAAGCCATAATGTCGGTGATTTTTCGACATCCATGCTTCCGATGATTCTGGGCTTTGTAACGTATATTGCAATGATGACAATGAATATTCAGTTCAATATTACATCCCAGATATTGAAGCGCAATCATTCCAAATGGTCGATTTTTTGGAGTAGACAGATATTGCTACTCTGCATAGCTATAATAGTCCCACTGATTATAACTGGTGTTGCGATGATATTCAGTGGTGAAATTGCTAGTTCCTTTGTAGCAATGTGGGGCTTTCAAGTACTCGTATTCCTGTCCTGTATCTGTCTCACACAAATGAGCTTTACTTTGTTCGGTAACGCAGGACCATTATTTAATGTAGCACTAGTACCGATTCAACTGATGACTGCGGGTAGTATTATACCAGCGATGATGCTGACTCCATTTTACAGACATTTGGATAACTTTTTTCCCGTCCCTAATGCGATTCATGGTTATCTCAAATTAATCTACAATGGGGAACCGGTTACGCAGTATGTGATTCATTTATTGCTTATTTCTATCGTGACTTGGGGTATTACGATTCTGCGTTTGTCATTCGTTAAGCAGCAGAATCCTTTACTCCAACAACCAGCTCATGCTTAATAATCACCATTAATAAGTCTATAACGTAATAAAAAAGGATTATCTTTAAGGTTTATACCTTCTAGATAATCCTTTTTCTATTCATATAAGTGTGAGCGAACTATCCTCAATGACAATAGAAGTACATAAGAAGTCATTTCAGCGTTAATAAGGTCACGGCGCCGATAGATGCAGGACCGTTTATTTTTTACAATAAAAGTATGAAAGAGGAGATAAAACAGACATAGAGAAAGAGACAGGAGGAAACGTATGACGCTCGTCCGTAACATGAGAAAATACTGGGTCTTTTACATGATGATGCTACCCGGAGTCCTATTCTTAATTTTCAACAATTACATTCCAATGCTCGGGACCGTTATTGCATTCAAAAACGTCAACTATGAGGTAGGGATCTTCAATAGTCCTTGGGCAGGGTTCGACAATTTCAAGTATCTGTTTAGAACGGAAGATGCTTGGATCATTACCCGAAATACGATCTTGTACAATGTAGCCTTTATCATATTGAACCTGATCGTTCCAGTAGCGTTCGCTATCTTTCTCAATGAGATGAAAAATAAGCTGTTGGCGAAGTTCCATCAATCTATTATTTTTCTGGCATACTTCCTTTCGATGGTTGTAGTCAGTTATCTCGTTTATGGGTTCCTGCATGATTCACATGGCTTTATTAATACTTCAGTAATGAAGTGGTTGGGTCTAGAGCCTGTGCAATGGTATTTTGAAACGAAAATATGGCCTTATCTTCTACCGCTGGTTAACACTTGGAAAAATGTTGGTTATTACACGGTCCTCTACTTAGCCGCAGTAATCGGCTTTGATGATGAGTACTATGAGGCAGCGACGATTGATGGGGCAACTAAATTCCAGCAGATAATGAGAGTTACGATCCCGTTGCTTATTCCAACGATGATTATTCTTACTTTGCTGCAGATCGGAAAGATCTTCTACGCAGATTTCGGCTTGTTCTTCCAAGTTCCAAAGGAATCGGGACCATTGTTTCCGGTTACGAACGTTATTGATACGTACGTATATCGAACGTTTACCGCCCTTGGAGATGTGGGACTTTCATCAGCCGCAGGCTTGTATCAGTCGGTAGTCGGATTTGTTCTTGTCTTCATATCGAACTGGGTTGTGAGAAAGGTCGATAAAGACAGTGCCTTATTTTAGACTAAAGACGGTAAAATACAAGTGCGAGTGTAGTAGGAGGAATGGATAACAATGGAAGAAAAAGTAAGCAAGTTAGGCTCAAACCCGTATAACACCATTTCGCCAACGGCGAACGTTTTAATTAATATATTCTTCAGCATATATTCACTTTGTTGTATACTTCCATTACTATTAATCGTTATGGTGTCAGTCTCGAATGAGCAAGATGTTGTGACCGCAGGGTACAGCTTTATCCCTTTGCACTTTGATTTGACTGCCTATGAATTTCTATTCAAAGATTGGCAGCAAATCATTCGTTCATACGGCGTTACACTGTTCGTAACGGTTGTTGGGACCGTCTTAAGCGTAGTTTTAATGGCGATGTACGCCTATCCTATATCGAGAACCGATTTCCCGCATCGTAAGTTTTTCACTTTCTTTGTATTCTTCACGATGTTGTTTAATGGTGGGTTGGTACCTTGGTTTCTAGTGTACGTTAACGTATTGCATCTCAGAAATAATATATGGGCACTCGTACTGCCGTTGCTCGTATCCGCTTTTTTCGTACTCATTATTCGCACATTCTTTCAAACGACAATACCTGTCGCCGTGCTAGAGTCAGCGAAAATCGATGGGGCTGGAGAGATGCGAATATTTTTCCAAATTGTCATGCCGCTGTCATTGCCGGTTATTGCAACCGTTGCACTATTCAGCACGGTTAACTATTGGAATGATTGGTTCCTGAGTCTTGTGTTCATCTCGGATGATAAGACGCTTAGCATACAGTATTTAATGTACAAGATGCTCCTTAACATTCAATTCCTGGCAAGCAACAGTAATGCCGCTTCGGCGATAGCTCAAGCAGGCGGTAACGTCAGCTTCCCGAATGAAACCGTACGGATGGCTATGGCTATCATGGGAATTGGTCCGATCGTGTTCGCTTATCCGTTCTTTCAAAAGTATTTTGTCAAAGGCCTTACCGTTGGTGCAGTTAAAGGTTAATCTTTTGTCTGGCTTTAATCGGTATCTACCGGTTTAGCATATAAATCATATTTTTGGGAGGTCATTCCGTATATGGTAAGAACAAAAAAGAGTTTGCTCAGCGCAGTAATTCTTATGATTATCACAGTATTGGTACTTAGCGCTTGTTCGGGCAATGGCAACAAAGAAGAAAACACGAAAGAAACTGCTTCACCAGCCGCAGAAGCAACGAAAGAACCGGCTAAGGAAAGTGCTTCTCCAGCATCTGAGTTGAAGCCTTACACGCTTAAATTGGTTTACACCGGATTACCGCAAGCAGATGAACAGAAAGTAGAAGCAAAAATTAATGAATATTTGAAAGAAAAAATCAATGCATCCCTTGATATCGTTGCGATTGACTGGGGTCCTTGGGAAGATAAACTCAACCTTATGATCGCATCTCGTGAAGAGGCTGATGTTATTTTCACGGCACAATGGCAAAAGTATGCAGTAAACGTGGGTAAAGGCGCTTTCATCGATATCGGTGAGCAGCTTCAGAAAAACGGTCAAGGTATCGTGTCATCCCTAGACCCTGCATTCCTTGAAGGCTCTAAGATCAATGGGAAAAACTATGGCGTGCCAACTAATAAAGAATTGGCATCGCAAGGCGGTATCGTTTACCGTAAAGATATCGCACAAGAGCTTGGCATCGATATGACAGCTGTGAAAACGATCGCTGATCTTGATGCAGTATTCAAAGTGGTCAAAGAAAAGAAACCTGAGATGACTCCTTTGTATCTTAAAGAAGGCGAAACTTTCAACTCACATTACTTCGGCAACTATGATGCACTAGGTGACACTTCAATACCTGGTACGATCTTGAAGGATGGGGACAGCACAACAGTAGTTGCTCCTTATGATGAGCCTCGCTACGTAGAAACTTTGAAAATCACTCGTGATTTCTTCAAAAAAGGTTACATTAATAGCGATGCAGCAGTAAACAAAACGATGAACTATGATGCTCTTAAAGCAGGAAATGTATTTGCAATGACATCTTCTCTTAAACCAGGCAAAGATGCTGAGTTGGAGATTCAAACTGGCTTGATTGGCAAACTTGCACAATTAGAGCTGAACGAAAAAACGATTGCTACTTCAGAAACATCTGGAGCGATGCTTGCGATCTCTACTACTTCCAAAGATCCAGATCGTGCAATGATGTTAATTAACTTGCTTCACACAGATAAATACCTTAACAACCTGCTTAACTTCGGTATCGAGGGCGAGCACTTTACGAAAGTAAGCGATGAAATCATCAAAGCAAATGACAATACGAAAAATTATAACCCTGGTGCTGCATGGATGCTAGGAAGCCAATTCCTGAACTATGTATGGGATACAGAAGATCCAAATAAATGGGCTAATTACAAAGCGTTCAACGAAGGCGGTAAAATATCACCAGGACTTGGCTTCGTATTTGATGGAGAGTCTGTTAAAGCTGAGATCGGCGCTATCGTAAACGTTGACAAACAATACCGTACAGCTTTGGAAACAGGATCCGTTGATGTTGATAAAGTGCTGGCTGAATATACGACGAAATTGAAATCAGCTGGCGTTGAGAAAGTTATTACTGAGAAACAAGCACAGTTTGATAAGTTTCTTGCAAGCAAGTAATTGAATCTAATGTAATAGAAGAGAAGGCCATCCCGCGTTTGAGGGATGGCCTTCTCTTTGTTGTTATAAATGAATAATGCTGATGATTGGTGAAAAAAAGCAGGTAATCCCTAAGGATGGGGAATAACCTCGACCAAGGTCTAGTGCAAAAACCGCCGTAGGTCCGTTTTAGAAAACGTCATTTCGCTCTAGAATAGAAACATAAGCAAGAGAACAACGCATCACATGAAACATAGAACAAAGTAGATTGACTCGGAAGGCGGTGTTGAGAGAAAATGGAAGGTAAAAAGGCACTTGGCGTAATACTAGCAATTGTTGGCGGTATCGTGGTACTTAACTTCATTGGTGTTCATCTTGGCAGTATATTGGGCTTCTTGTTCCCGTTCATCTTGATCGGACTAGGGGTGGTTGGTTGGAAGAACAATAAAAAATGGCTCGGCGGTATTCTAGTAGTCATCGGAGCGTTAATGCTGCTCGGCAAATTGTCTTACATCATCATGTGGGCGGTTGTTATCGGAATAATCGTGTACGTAGTATCGCTGTTAAAGAAAAGCAATAATCGCAGCTACTAATGCAAAATATAGTTGGGAGGGTATTGAATGAGTATTATGCGTCGAGTACGAGACATTACAGTGGCTACATTAAATGAGAACCTGGAAAAGGCTGAAGATCCAGTTCGGTTGATTGATCAGTTTCTATGGTCGACAAGAGAAGATATTATACAAGCGGAACGCTTGTACCAACAATACTCGGGACATAGCAATCATCTGAAAGTACAGTGGTTGCAAGCGGAACAGCTCAAAGAGAAACGTGAGCAGCAAGCGATGACCGCATTAAAGGCTGGCGAAGAGCAGCTAGCAAGAATCGCTTTACATGAGAAGGCGAGCAGCGAGGAACGGTCGATTCAATATCGCGAGCTATACGAACAAAGTAAACAAAATACGCTTGATCTTGAAGAACAGCTACGGACTATGCGCAGTGAGTATCAATCGGTATATGATAAGCGCGAATACTATGCAGCTAGAATGGAATCACTTCGATTGCAGCAAAAAATGAATTCCCGATATACTGGCGAGCAAGGTGCTAAGCCGGGAACGATGTTCAGACGGCTTGAAGATCGAATCAGTGATATGGAGCTAGAAGCGAAGAGCTTACATGACCTTCGCAGAATGGGAAGGGAATTCGCTACTGAAACAGGCAATACGGTTCAATCGGTCATCGAACGTGAACTGGATCAATTGAAAAGGAAACTTCAGAAGGAAGGATGGTCGTCTTGAAAAAACTATACCGTTCAACACGCGACAAAAAGCTGTTCGGCCTGTGCGGCGGTTTAGCGGAAATGATCAATGTGGACGCGACACTTCTTCGTATCCTGCTTATCGTCGCAGCGATCTTCACAAGCGGCTTTGTCATTCCAGTCTATATCATTGCAGGATTCGTCGTACCGAAGGAGCCGCCTATATATAGCAATTTCGGGCCTGGACCTGGACCTGGATATGGCGACAGCTACGGCAATGGCAACTTCGGAAGAGACTTCGGCAGCAACAATAGCTTTGGCAACAGTCAAGGATTCGGGACACATCAAGGCGGACCATACAAGAACCCGCCGCAAGGACAGTGGAGCAACCCTGGACCAGCTGCGCCGAACCAACAAGCAGCCTCCTCACAGTTCGATAATATGATGGATGACCTGGAGAAGAAAGCACTCCGCAAGGAAATTGAAGAGCTTCGTACAAAAATAACTAAACTTGAGAATGAGAAGGGAGAGTTTTAATATGGGAATTTTCAAAAGAATGAAGGATATGACGAAAGCCTCGATGAATGAGGTGCTTGATAAAATGGAAGATCCGGTAATTATGCTTAATCAATATCTACGTGATATGGAATCGGAGATTCATCAAGCAGAAGTTACTGTAGCCAAACAAATTGCGAATGAGCGCCGTATGAAGCAACGTTTGGAAGAAGCAGTACGCAACACAGGAGATCGTGAATCGAAAGCAGAAGCTGCCCTTCGTGCTGGGCAAGAGGAGCTTGCTCGCAAGCTGTTGGAAGAGAAGTTGTACTTTGACCAGAAGACAGTTGAATATACAGAGCTTTATACACAAGCGAAGGCACAAGCAGAAGAGCTTACTCAACAGCTTCACACGATGAAGGATGAGTTCTACCAGCTCCGTAATAAACGGAATGAGCTTGCATCACGTGCTCAAATGGCCAAAGCTCAAAAACAAATGGCACAAATAACTTCGAATCATACCATTGACAATGGTTCAGCATCAAGAGGCTTCCACCGTATGGAAGAAAAAATCATTCAACTAGAAGCAGAAGCAGATGTTCTACGTACGCCATATGCATACAGCGGAAGCGGAGCAGCTAGCAGCTTCAACGCTGCGGACATGGAGAAAAAGCTGAAAGTGGATGAGCAGTTGGAAGCTTTGAAGAGCAAGCTGAATAAATCAACGGTTGAAGCGGAATAATTATGCGGCAACAGAGATAGAGCGGACCGGGTTTCCCGGTCTGCTCTTCCCTGCTTGCAGGTGAAGGAGTGAACTGGATGGCAGGTGGGAAGCCGCCCGAGCATCAGCCGAATCAAGTGGCTCGCCGCAAAAACGTGACAGAGACGGTATTGTGGTTATTGATTATTGTAAGCTTGGTCATCATCGTGCTGCAGGGTGTCGGGTATGTAAAGCTGTTCACCCTTCAAGGGAAGTGGGCAGTACTTGGTCTAACGATAATAGGAGCTGCGATGGCTGCAGCTGCTTTAAATGGCTATTTGCAAAACTCAAAGCTGAAAGAGATGGTTAAGCGACTGAGTGAGCAGCAACGTAAACGGAATTATCCGGTAACATTCGATACGGTTGAATCATCAGAAGATGTGAAAACCGAGCAAGAGGAAAGCGATGCGAAATGGACAGAGAAGGTGAAATTCTCTGCTGTTATTGAGGAACGCCAACGTCTAGCAAGGGAACTGCATGACGCCGTTAGTCAGCAGCTGTTCGCTATATCAATGACTGCTACAGCTGTAAGCAGGACGATTGAACGAGATTGGGAAAGAGCACGCAGGCAAGTGCAGCTTATAGAAGAAATGGCTGCAGTCGCTCAATCTGAGATGAGAGCATTGCTGCTTCATTTGCGGCCGGTACACTTGGACGGTAAGAACTTGGCGTTAGCGCTAAGTACTCTAGTCGAAGAACTGAAGCAAAAAGTTCCAATGACGATTCAGCTTGAAGTCGATGAAACTATTGTGTTGAAGCCAGACACGGAGGATCATTTGTTCCGGATTGCTCAGGAAGCTCTATCTAATACATTGCGGCATTCGAAAGCGGATATGATGGAGATCAAGTTTCAACGTATCGGGAATGAAGCTCGCATGCTGCTAAAAGACAGTGGAGTTGGGTTCGATCTTGAAGCAAAGAAACAGACTTCCTATGGGCTGTTAACTATGGCAGAGAGGGTCAATGAGTTAGGCGGCACTTTACATATGGAATCTAAGCTTGGAGAGGGAACGATAATTGATATAAGAGTACCTTTTGAAGAATAAAAATAATTGAAGAATCGTACAATGGCGATGGGAGCGGGGAAAATCGTGGAGCCAGAAGAGCAATTAAATGAATCAATAAAAGTGCTGCTAGTAGATGATCACGAGATGGTCCGGATTGGTCTAGCTGCTGTGTTAGATACGGAGGATGGAATTGAGGTCGTTGGAGAAGCCAGTAACGGGTATGAGGGCATTCGGTTGGCACAAGCCTATAAGCCTGATGTAGTTCTGATGGATCTCGTCATGGAGGGTATGGACGGCGTAGAAACGACTGCTAAGCTGCTGGAGCTTTATCCGGATTGTAAAGTGATCGTACTTACAAGCTATTTGGATGACAGCAAGCTGTATCCTGTTATCGAAGCGGGAGCATTCAGTTACTTGATGAAGACATCGCGCGCAACTGAAATCGCAGAAGCGATAAGAGCAGCGGCTCGTGGACAATCGGTACTTGAATCTCAAGTAGCGGCAAAAATGATGAACCGGCTGCGCCAGCCCAAACAACCATTGCAGGCACCGTTGCATGATGATTTGACGGAACGTGAGATGGATGTACTGAAGCGGGTTGCGCAAGGGATGTCGAATCAAGAAATTGCGGATGAACTATTCATCGGCGTGAAGACGGTTAAGTTCCATATTACGAATATTTTTAATAAGCTTGGCGTGGATGATCGGACGCAAGCGGCTATTTATGCACATAAGCAGGGGATTGCGGAGTAGGGGAGCAGGTAGATAAGGGGACGGGGTTTATTGGAGTAGAACTGAGCATGGAGTACACGGGCATAGAGCATAGTGAACAGAGCGGAGAGTATAGAGAACAGAGCAGACCACAGAGTAAAGAGGGCAGAGAGCAGAGAGCAGAGAGCAGAGAGCAGAGAGTAAAGAGCACAGGCAGAACAGGGACGGGGATCTCTCTGCGGCCGCTGTTGTCCGGTACTTTGCCATGAACTATTTCTCAAAGGTTGCAAAGTCCGGACAAAGGCGGTCGCTTCGCTCCTCCGAGAGATACCCCTTACCCCTTATCTGCCTGCTCCCCACTCGCAATCTTAAGATGGGAGTGATAAACACCGGTGCCCTTAGGGGTGCCGGTGTTTTTTTATAATAAGGATAGGATTCTGCTCGACGCTCACAGAATGCATTCAGACCAGGGAATTGAACTATAGATGATAGTTTAACGGACTCAGGGTCCGCTATTCTGATGAATTGTTGCTTTTGATTAATTTAGCGGAGCTGAGATCCTCTATTTTTCTTAGGAATGCCCTTTTGAATGTATTTTTATGGAATAACGTACCTGCGTTCCGTTAACTATGCCCAATTAGGATATTTGCACAAATAAAGGATCTCCTGTCCGTTATGTTAAGCATGTCTACTCACACCACATCAAAGAAAAGGAAGCATTAGATTAGCATTAAGATTAATAAAGATTGGAAATAGAAAATTGATCTCAAGGATATTGATATGGAATTTATATAATATATTTGGTAAAATGAGTTATATTAATTGGTTGAGAAGATAACCATTGGAAGGGAACGGCCAATAGGTTTGCATGGAGTTATAGTAAGCTGTGTAAGGCTGGAGCACTGTAATGTCGGGACGGAGAACATCGATAGCTCGTATTTCCGTCGGAGTAGACAGAGCCCGTTGAAGCAAGGTCAGTAGACCAGACCTCCCGAGTATTTCCCTAAATAATGTTTGTTCGGAGCTGGGCTGTTGTTGGAATGCAGAGGAAGCTTCAACTTCTTCAAAGGTTAAAGTGCCAGTCGTATCCCAAATTAGGCCAAGCTTCTCTGCAGCTGGATGCTTCATGGATTGCAGGATTGTTCGCCATTGATCAGGTTTAATATAGGCGGATAACTCGTTGTAGCTTTGCTGCAGATGATTAATAGTTGCTGTCAGCTCCTGTAGCTGCTCGATCAAATTGCTTTCGGAGAAGTTATGACGCAGTCTGCGTGCTATTTGGGTAGATTTCGTTAAGGCTTGTCTACATTGCATGAGCCATTCCGCCGCACTTGCGGCAGCTTGGCGGTAGGTTGAGTTCCAGTTAAAGTTCCGTTCAGGAGGCAGTTGGGGCTCCCCCTCGCGGTACGGGTATGAGGTATACGGGCTGACAGCTTGAACAGGAGCTAGTTGGATGGCTCGTTCTGTTCGCTGGATAGGTCGGATTGACATAAATCTGCCTCCTTCTGTTTGCGTACTATTACTACCATAATTGAATTGATCGGCGAAGACTGACGAATGATGTCTTGGCGCAATAATTTATGTGATAAGGAACAGATAGGCAACAGGCGCCAAGTCTAAAGCGAGTGCACCGCCGAAAGGCAGGTTTGGATTATAGTAATAGGGATCGTAAGGGTAGGCTTGCGTTTGAACGGCAGGCTCCTTTTCAAGTTTCCCTTTGCCTTTTTTGCCAGCTTTGTTCTTCTTCGGTTTAGTTTCGGTCTTCAACATCTCTGCTTCAGGCCCTTTACCTTCGTCATTAAGCATGATTCGGCCGTTGCGACAATAGCTGAGAATGCCCACATGTCGTGAACCATCCTGCATGATTGCACAAACCGGCATCCCGCAAAATTGTTGAATCACTTCTTCATTGAGGGGATAAATTTGTTCCATTTCCATTACTCCTTTCGACATGACCCCGTTAGTGTGCAAAGCTTCCTATTGCTTGAAAGTCTCCGCTTTTCAACCAGCATATTCACCTAGAGTCCAAAAGGTATAGATATATACCCAGAAGAATAAGGAAAGAAACAATAATCCGAATTGTTCGAAGGGAGATAGTCATATGCCCACTTCACTGGAGTCGAATAAGAAGAACCATTCTCGTCGCAAGCTCACCGGAGTACTGATAGCTATACTAATCCTTGTCATTGGAGCGATATGGGCAATCGGAAACAAAGAGCAGATGAGAGATATTCATACTAACCCGGCTGGTAAAAGCATTCTTCAGCATGATTTGGATGTATTATGGGAATGGAATGATACCGTGTATGCAGGTGGATCGTCTGAAGCGGAATGGTCTCTTCGCTGGGATGTGCGAGGCAGCGGTGCTTCGCTGGAGCAGTTGAGCAAAACGCTTTTTAACGATGGAAAAGATAATGATATGGGCAGAATAATAGCTAACGGAGCGGATCAGTTGAATAAGGAGCTTCCCCAATATGGAGGAATGCTGTCTATTCATAGGATTCCTTCAAGTCAGCAGTCTGTTGTGATGCTTCTATTCCAGTCTCGAGGATCCACAGAAAAGCTGAAGCTGCTTGCTCTAATTGCGATGATTGAAGATAATCTAAAGGGGGGCGACACCTCGTTTAATGGTGGAATAACCGTTCGTGGTTATTCGGTATATAATAATGCAGCAGAGAGAGTCGCTTCACTTGCTGATGCACAAATTGTTGACGTTTATGAGGATGATGGGACGATAAGCGAGACGTTGAATACAGAGCGGCTGTATGGGGCTATTCAGGCTGGCAACGGGAAAAAGGCTAATTTGCAGATCGCTGTACATCAAGAAACCGATAATGGAAAAGTATCACTAATAATTGCAACACCATTAATAACGGGCGATTACACCGTCTCAAATGAATGAACAATCAGAATAAATAACATTTGTCATTAGTTTTTTTTATGGTCTTTTGAATAGCGAACTAAGGATTAATATGCTAAACTACATAACAAGTAAAACTATAAAATGATAGGGAAGAATGAGGAATATGGAGCAAACAACGAACCTCGATACAATTTCCGCACAGAGCGCTGTTTATTATCTTTTTGGGGCAACAGGCGATTTAGCAAAACGTAAATTGTTCCCTGCTCTGTTCAGCTTATATAAAGAAGGCAAATTATCTGAAAAGTTTGCTGTAATCGGTCTTGCACGCAGAAGTCGGACCAATGAACAATTTCGTTCGGATGTATATGATTCCATCGTTGAGTTTTGCCGTTATAAAGCAGATGATGCGGAGCTTTGGAAACGTTTTGCTGAGCATTTCGAATATATGCCGCTCGACATTAATAATGTAGATGCTTTCCGTGAGTTGAATAAGCTATCCGAGCAATTGGATGTGAAATTCGACATTACAGGAAATCGTTTATTCTATTTGGCACTTGCACCAGAACTATTCGGACCCGTATCTTTCAACTTGCGTAATGGCGGGTTGCTTGAATCAAAAGGATGGCATCGTGTTGTAATTGAGAAGCCATTCGGATATGATCATGCATCAGCATGCGAGCTTAACGATCAATTGAGTCAGGTCTTTAAGGAAGAAGAAATATACCGTATTGACCACTATCTCGGCAAAGAAATGGTGCAAAATATTCAAGTCATTCGTTTTGCTAACCAGTTTTTTGAACCGCTTTGGAACAATAACCATATTGCTAACGTGCAGATTACACTTTCGGAAACCGTTGGTGTAGAAGAGCGCGGTGGTTACTACGATAAATCAGGCGCGCTAAGGGATATGGGTCAAAACCATATGCTGCAAATGCTCACGATGATTGCTATGGAGCCGCCAAGTCGTCTACACGGTGAAGATATTCGCGACGAGAAGGTAAAAGTTCTTCGTTCCTTGCGTAATTATTCCACAAGCGATGTTGTTCGGGAGAATGTCGTTCGCGGACAATACAGCGAAGGAGCATTCAAAGACAAACCATTGCTAGGTTACCGTCAAGAAGAGTCTGTAGCTGAACAATCCACTACAGAAACTTACTTTGCAGCGAAAATCTCAGTCGACAACTTCCGCTGGGCGGGTGTACCTTTCTATATTCGTACAGGAAAACGATTGCCCGTTAAAACAACTGAGGTTGTCATTGAATTCAAATCGATGGCTCAAAATGTTTTATTCGGACAGCGTCATGATCTAGCGCCGAATTTGCTAGTCATTCGTGTTAACCCGATCGAGGGTATTTATATTAAAGTAAATGCCAAAACACCAGGTGCTGATAATTCGGTACAGCCAGTAGCAATGGAATTCTGCCAAAGCTGCCAAATCGGTATCAATACACCAGAAGCTTACGAGCGTCTCATTCATGACGCTGTTCGCGGTGATTCTACTTACTTCACACGTTGGGATGAAGTGGCACAAGCATGGGAATTTGTTGACCGTATTGCAGCCGCATGGCGTGAAGAAAAAGGAGATCTGCAGCATTATCCAGCAGGCTCATGGGGACCAGAAGCCGCAGATCGTCTGTTAAAGCAAGATGGATTCCACTGGTGGCCGGTTAACGGTCAAGAGGAAGACAATGTAGTTTGGATATCTAATCAAGGAAAATAATAAAGCATGTCGAGCGATCCCTCATTTCGAATTTGATATGGAGGGATTGCTCGTGTATGGATAAAAGACGTTTCTTCCAATGAAACGTTTCAAGATGAAGGGAAGGCAAGTATGAATCAAAATTTAATTAAAGAAATTACAGAAGAAGTTGAGAAGCGACGTACGTTTGCAATCATTTCTCACCCGGATGCAGGTAAAACGACATTAACAGAGAAGCTTCTCCTGTTCGGAGGAGCAATTCGTCTTGCAGGTTCAGTTAAAGCACGTAAAGCTAGTCGTCATGCTACGTCTGACTGGATGGAGATCGAGAAACAACGTGGTATCTCGGTAACCTCCAGTGTGATGCAGTTCGATTATTTAGGACATCGAGTTAACATTCTGGATACTCCTGGTCACCAAGATTTCAGTGAAGATACGTATCGCACACTGACAGCGGCCGATAGTGCGGTCATGCTAATTGACGTCGCCAAAGGTGTCGAGGCACAGACGATTAAATTGTTTCAAGTGTGCAGTAAACGCGGCATTCCGATCTTTACCTTTATTAACAAGCTAGACCGTGAGGGTCAAAGTCCGTTTGAGCTTATGGAAGAGCTTGAGCGTGTGCTTGGTATTCGTTCTGTTCCTATGAACTGGCCGATAGGCATGGGTCGTGAGTTATGCGGTGTCTATGATCGGATGAAAAACCAGGTTGAGCTGTTCCGAGGCAATGATCATAATACGATCGAGGTTCGCAAAGTTAAGGACTACAGAGATCCGATTATTCGGGAGATGGCTGGAGAATATCTTCATGATCAACTGATTCAAGATCTCGAGTTGCTTGATGTAGCTGGCGATCCATTCGATTTCGAAAAAGTGCAGCGTGGAGAAATAACTCCGATATTTTTCGGAAGTGCAGTTAACAACTTTGGCGTTCAGACGTTTCTTGAGAACTTCCTAGAGCTAGCTCCAAAGCCGGCTCAGCGGAATACGACGGATGGTCCAATTGAGCCGACGAATGAGAAATTTACAGGCTATGTATTCAAAATTCAAGCTAATATGAATCCAGCCCATCGTGACCGTATTGCTTTCCTACGTATTTGTTCGGGACGATTCGAGCGTGGCATGAGCGTTCGTCACGTGCGTGCAGGCAAAGATATTAAGCTGTCCCAACCACAGCAATTCCTTGCTCAGGATCGGGATATTGTCGAGACAGCGTATCCAGGAGATATTATCGGCTTGTTTGATCCAGGTATATTCCGGATTGGTGACTCTTTGTCACAAGGCGGGGAAGTTGTCTTTGATGAATTGCCAACGTTCTCACCTGAAATATTCGCAAAGGTCACGGTCAAGAATGCCCTGAAGCATAAGCAGTATCAAAAGGGAATCGACCAGCTCACAGAAGAAGGAACGATTCAAGTGTTCCATTCAGCAGGCGGCTTTGAAGAGACAATACTCGGCGTTGTCGGGCATCTGCAATTTGAAGTATTCGAATACCGGATGCGTGGCGAGTACGGCGTAGAAATTCAATTGCATCGGATGCAGTTCCAATTTGCACGTTGGATTGTTGATGGTGAAAATAAGATTGATCCTGCAAAATTCCGAATTAACTCAACACTCGTGAAGGATAAGAAGGGCAATTATGTTGTTCTGTTCGAGAATGAATATGCAATGCGTACAGCAATGGACAAAAACCCGACGATGAAGTTTCTGGAAACAGCTCCTTAATCGACGGTTTAACCAAACATCCCCTGACTTTAGATGCGATAAGCGTCTTCAGTAAGGGGATGTTTTTTTAATGAAAATCTGGGACGGCTAGAGTATTGAAACTTTAATGTGTTATTGACGAAGAATTGGTTTCATGACATAATGTACGCGTGTACATAAATAACTTGCAGAAGCACAAACATAGTTGGATTGTTACTTATAAACAGGAGGCTGCCCATCATTAGCAGAAAAGAAGTGGCGAAGCTTGCGGGTGTATCTGAAGCGACCGTGTCTCGTGTCATGAATAAGGTCGGCCCGATTAAAGAAGAGACTCGAGTACGAGTATTGGCGGCAGCTGAGCAGCTTGGTTATGAACCAAATGCGCTGGCACAGCAGTTCGCAAGAAAGAAGAGCGGTAATATTGGGGTGATTGTACCGTTCATGCCTAAGGTGCATTTGTTCTCTACGTATTATTTTGCAGAAATATTGAGTGGTATTGGAGAAGTGGCCAAACGATATGATTATAATTTGCTGCTGATCTTCCAGGAACAGGATGATCCACGTGATTATGCGAAGCTGTTCCGAACGCAAAAGATTGATGCATGTATCATTCTAGGTTCGCAAAACATTCCAGAAGAACGACAAGCGCTTGCAGCTCTCAAGCAGGGCGGTTACCCGTTTTGTCTAGTTAATCAACAGTTCATTGAGGAAGATTATATGGTCGTTGATGCCGATCATAGAGAAGGTAGTCTCGCAGTCATGCAGCATCTGTTGCTTCAAGGCCGCCGTCGTATCGCCTTTTTAAATGGACCAGATGTGTTCTCTAGCAGTATCGACCGATTGGAAGGCTACCAACGAGCGCTGAACGATGCGGGTATTGTTTATGATAAGAGACTTATCTATGAGGGGAATTACAGCAGGAAAAGCGGTTATCAAGCTTCAGCGGCTATTTCTGAACTAGTGAAGAATGGGGATATTGATGCGATATTCGCAGCGAATGATCGAATGGCGATTGGCTTAATGGATGGACTGCGCGAGCAGGGAATTGAAGCGGGAAGAGATGTTGGGCTTGTCGGCTATGATGACTCGGACGGATCGAGAATTGTTAGTCCGAAGTTGTCTACAGTAGCTGTACCATTCTATGAAATGGGCCGTATAGCAGCGTTAAGACTGCTTGCTCCAGATCAGGAGAATAACTCGAACATTACTGCTATGCAAAGTAAGGATGAGAATGTAGAGCAGCAAACATGGCTGCTTCCTGTACATTTCGCACAACGTGAGTCATCTGAAATCCCAAATTAGATCGAGAGGTGGTAGTGGCGTATGAATAACAAGGTTCGAGTTGGAATGGTTGGCTATAAATTTATGGGGAAAGCACATAGCAATGCATACCGAGCATTATCTATGTTTTTCCCGGAAACAGCTGTGAAACCAGAGATGAAAGCGATATGCGGTCGGGATCCTGTAGCGTTAGAACAAGCAAGGGTTCAGTTCGGGTGGGAGAGCGGAGAGACCGATTGGCGAGAGCTCATATCACGTGAAGATATCGATCTCATCGATATTAACGCACCGAGCAATGCTCATATGGAAATTGCAATTGCAGCCGCGGCTGCTGGCAAACACCTCTTTTGCGAGAAGCCGTTAGCGCTTACATTGGAAGATTCTAAGGAAATGCTCAAGGCAGCGGAAAACGCTGGTGTGAAGCATATGGTCGGATTCAATTATCGGTTCGCACCAGCTGTACAGCTGGCAAAGAAGCTGATTGATGAAGGAAGAATCGGAGATATCTATCACTTCCGTGCTGTGTTTCTTCAGGATTGGATTATTGATCCCGAATTCCCGCTTGTGTGGCGTCTACAGAAGGAGATAGCAGGTTCAGGCTCACATGGTGATCTAGGTGCTCATCTTATTGATATGGCAAGATATCTCGTTGGTGAATTTCAAGAGGTAATCGGTATGGGAGAGACGTTCATTAAGGAACGTCCAATGCCGACCTCGATGACAGGACTTAGTGCCAAGGGTGGAAACAATGGTCCTCGCGGCGAAGTAACGGTTGATGATGCAACTTTATTTATGACTCGTTTTGAGAATGGAACGCTGGGAAGCTTCGAAGCGACCCGGTTCGCCGCTGGACATCGTTGTACGAACGCATTCGAGATCAACGGAAGCAAAGGCAGTATAAAATTTGATTTCGAGCGAATGAATGAGCTCCAGGTATATTTTACGGATGATGCTGAAGATGTTCAGGGCTTTCGCCGTGTGCTTGCAACAGATCCGTCACATGCTTACATGGATGCTTGGTGGCCTGCAGGCCATACGATCGGATATGAGCATACCTTCACTCATGAGGTGCATGAATTGATGCTTGCGATAGCTGAGGATCGCCAACCGATTCCGAACTTCTATGATGGGGTTAAATGCCAAGAGGTACTGGAAGCGGTAGAGAGATCAATAGATGAGCGCCGCTGGGTTTCTTTACAGGAGTTGCAATAGGATCAATTGGAATCGAAACAGCACTTATTCATTCAAAAGGAGAGATCATAAAAGATGAAACAAGCATTAATCGTATGGGGTGGCTGGGCTGGACACCAGCCCGAGGAAGTAGCAGCTATTTTTCAAGATATGTTGGTCAAGGAAGGCTTCGAGGTTGAGGTATCGGATACGTTGGATGCATTCGCTGACGGGGAGAAGCTGAAGTCGCTTGATCTGATCATTCCGGTCTGGACAATGGGTGAGATCAAGAAGGAGTATGTCGAGAATGTCTCCGCTGCTGTTCAAAGCGGTGTAGGATTAGCAGGCTGCCATGGCGGGATGTGTGATTCCTTCCGTGACAGTGTGGAGTGGCAATTCATGACAGGTGGACAATGGGTCTCCCATCCGGGCAATGATGGAGTTGAGTACAGCGTGAATGTGAAACATAGCTCGAGTGCACTGACCGAAGGAATCGAAGATTTCACGGTGAGCAGCGAGCAATATTATATGCATGTTGATCCAGCGGTTGAGGTGCTGGCAACGACGAGATTCCCTGTAGCGGAAGGCCCGCATTCCTTGAATAAAGCAGTGGATATGCCGGTTGCTTGGACGAAGCGTTGGGGTGTTGGTCGAGTGTATTATAATTCACTAGGCCATCAAGCCAATATTGTAGAAATTGCTGTTGTGAAAGAAATGCTGCGAAGAGGAATGTTATGGTGTGCAGCAGGCAAATCAGCAGCTATGAGTGGAGGGACTTCGGTTGAATAAAATAAAAGCAGGCATTATTGGTACGGGTAATATTAGCGGTGCTTATTTCAAGAATGGCTCACAATTCGATGCGCTGGAGGTTGTCGCTTGCGCAGATCTCGATGTTGAACGAGCGAAGGCTAAAGCAGAAGAGTATGGCATACATGGTTGTTCGGTTGAAGAATTGCTTGCTGATCCAGCTATTCAAATGATTATTAATTTAACGATTCCGCAGGCTCATGCTTCAGTCTGTTTGCAGGCTCTTGAAGCAGGCAAGCATGTCTATGTGGAGAAGCCATTCGCGGTAACGCGTGAAGAAGCATATGAAGTGCTGGCCTTAGCTAAGCGGAAGGGGCTGCTCGTCGGCAGCGCACCTGATACTTTTCTCGGTGGGGGCATCCAAACGAGCATTAAACTGATTGAAGACGGTTGGATCGGTACACCGATTGGCGCAACAGCCTTCATGATGTCTGGGGGTCATGAATCATGGCATCCGTCACCAGAGTTTTATTATCAAAAGGGCGGCGGTCCGATGTTCGATATGGGGCCTTACTATTTAACAGCACTCGTGGCTTTGCTCGGTCCGATTAGCCGTGTGACAGGTTCGGCACGCGCATCATTCCCGGAACGGACCATCAGAAGCCAGCCGAAATATGGTCAGCAGGTGAAGGTCGAGGTTCCCACTCATATTGCTGGGGTGATTGATTTTGTATCTGGGCCTATAGGTACATTGTTAACGAGCTTTGATATCAAGGGAGGATCCATGCTTCCTCATATTGAGGTGTACGGCAGTGAGGGAACACTGAAAGTGCCTAATCCGAATATATTCGGCGGACCAGTAAGCATTTGCCGCGCGGGATCGAAGGAATGGTCTGAAATTCCTCTAGCTTATGGCTACATAGAGAATGCCCGCGGTATCGGTGCTGCCGATATGGCCAAAGCGATCCTAACCGGGCGTAAGCATCGTGCGAATGGCGAGCTGGCGTACCATGTACTTGAAGCTATGCATGGATTTCATGATGCTGCCGAGCAAGGTATCCATTATGTGATGAAGAGTACATGCGAGAAACCTGAGCCGTTCCCGCTTGGTTTGGCATCATTTAGCTTGGATTAGAGGGTTGTCCGATTAGAAATTGAAATAGCAGCTTAGCGTAAATTCGCTAAGCTGCTATTTTTTTATTGTTATTGTTTGCTCGAGAAGTTGTGTAACATTAATCGAATCGGAAACGTTGATTGGTTAGGAAGTATTCTACCCTCAGCATACATATGAACAGGAGGTGTTCTCATGAATAAAATAACACTATTATTGATTGTTGTATGTTTCTTAATGACTGTGACCGCATGCGGCAGCCCGGTCGAAACCTTTGAGGATACCATTGACAGTATGAATGATAACGGATTTCTTGTGAATTGTTCGGAAGAAGTGAATAGAGGAAAGACCGGAAATATAAACGCTATCGGATATCTTTGTAATGTAGACATAACTAACACAACATCATTTGAGGATGATCAAGGTAATGCTTTGCAATACGAAGATTTTGTACAAGGAGATTTCATTCGAATCACGCTCGCCAAACCGCAAAATATTAGTGAAACCAACAGAACATTCGATGCAAAAGAAATTGTTCTTCTGGAGGCTGTAGAGTAATACTGTCTGAGGGCGCTGCTTTTGTTCTCATAATGATTTCATGATATCGTAGAGAGAGATCGAACTATTTACCAAAAGGAGAATAGAGGACTATGGACATACAAGCCTCACAAACGACACTCATTAAAAATGGAATCGTTGTTCTGCCTGATCAGACCGTCCAAGCAGCAATATCTGTAAAAGATGGCGTAATCGAAGCTATTATAACCGATGCTGCATCCATAAATGGGTGGATGAGTAGTCATATCGGAGCAGAAATCATCGATGCACAGGGAAGTTATGTCCTGCCCGGATTAGTGGATATTCATAATGATTCGATTGAGAAGGAGGTACAGCCTCGGCCAAACACCCTATTTCCTCTCGAAATGTCCTTAATCGAATTTGAACGTAAGCTGCCGCTCCATGGTATAACGACGATGTATCATTCTTTGTCGCTCGGAGTCGGTCTTAGCCTGCGCGGTGATCATTTATTAACCGATATGATTGAACTGATTAATCGCTATCGCCAATCTCGTTCCGTTATTCGGAATCGAATTCACCTTAGATATGAAGTAACTTATTTAGAAGGACTCCCCATTGTAGAGAGGTATCTGAAGGAACGAATGATTGATTATTTATCTTTCATGGACCATTCACCAGGACAAGGACAATATAGAGAGCCAGGTTCATTCGAACGATACGTAATGAAGAATCAAGGCGTAGGACTAGATGAGGTTCAGACGATCGTCGAGAGAGTTCTTTTTCGTAAGAAACAAATCAATTGGACACAATTACATAAGCTTGGGGAACTGGCTTCAGAGCAAGGAATAAGATTGGCATCGCATGATGATGATTCTCCTGAACGGGTGGATGAGTCGAAGCTTTATGGTATTTCGGTATCGGAATTTCCAATCAATATGGAGACGGCCAAATATGCCGCAGAGCAAGGATTAGCAGTCTGTGTAGGAGCGCCGAACCTTGTAAGGGGAGGCTCTCATGACAAAAACTTGAGTGCCGCCGAAGCGATAAAAGCCGGGGCTGCTACTATCATTTGCTCTGATTATCATTCATCATCGTTGCTAAGATCGATGTTTAAGCTTGTGGATGATGGAATAGCCGCTTTGCCTGCAGCTGTTCGAATGGCTACACTTCATCCAGCAGTGGCTCTGGGTATAGGGGATGAAGTCGGTTCCATTGAGCTGGGCAAAGCGGCTGATCTTATTGTTGTGGAGCATAATCTAGGACATCCTTGGATAACACGGACGATGGTAGGAGGCCGAACAGTCTATACGGCTAATTTCCGTTAGTTATTAAACAATAGGCTGCTTCACTTCTACTTGCTGAAGGTGACTGTGCAACGCTTGAACTAACTGATCCTGTTCCTGCACATTAATCTGCTTCCAGATCATTTCGAATAGGACGCCTAGGCCAGGCAGAGTTCTTTCATCATTGCCGACCGAGCCTTCAATAACTTCCTTTAATTCTGCAGTTGTATTAGCGTGCACATTAGCGATAATTGCTTGACGTAAATCCAAGTTGTTCAACCGGATTCCCTCCAAGTCATAGTTTTATTAATGCTCATCCTTGCGAAGGATGGCTGTAATTTCTTTGTACTTGATTACTATGTCCCTGTGGCGTGATTTTCATCCGAGCACAATGGATATGCTATAATAAGGCTTAATGTGACGTGATCAAGTAACTCAGCCAAAATGGGAAGGGAGACCGAATCGAATGGCAAAAAAACAATATGCCGTTATCGGTATGGGCAGGTTTGGTTCAAGCGTGGCTGCCACATTAACCGGGATGGGCTTCGAAGTCCTTGCGATCGATTCGAGCGAACAACGTATTCAAGAGTCGGTCAACAAAGTGACACATGCGGTGTCTGCCGATTCTACAGATGAAGAAGCGTTGCGCTCGCTGGGCATTCGGAATATTGATGTCGTAGTTGTAGCAATTGGAGAAGATATTCAATCCAGCATTCTAACAACCTTGATCTTAAAGGATCTAGGTGTAGGTACAATCATTGTAAAAGCCCAAAATGAGCTTCACGGTAAAGTGTTAACGAAAATTGGCGCGGATAAGGTCGTGTACCCAGAACGTGATATGGGGCAACGGGTTGCTCATTTTCTAATATCCCCGAATATCTTGGATTATATTGAAATATCCGATGATTACAGTATTATAGAAATCAAAGCATCAGATGCATTGATCGGAAAAAGCTTGAAGCAGCTCGATGTTCGAGCGAAGTTCAAATGCAATGTAATGGCGATAAAAACAGGAACATCCATGAACATTGCTCCCTATGCAGATGATTTGATTAAGCCAGGCGATGTACTGGTTATTGTAGGTAAGAATAAAGATTTAACTAGTTTGGAAATTGCATATTCGGAAGGCTGATCGTGAAATCGATGAATCATTATACAATATCCTCTATTCAAAATGATCGGGTGAAGCAATGGGCTTCCTTACTCGATAAAAAATACCGTGACCGAACGGGTCTTTTTCTAATTGAAGGCGTTCATCTTGTGCAGGAAGCTTTTCGAGCTTCTGCCTCTATTGAAGCAGTCGTATATGATGGTGATCGTGGTGTTCCAGAAGAGCTTGAAGTGCTTGCGGAAGAGAGCAACGATGATGTTGATTGGTATATGGCATCCAATCAAGTCATGTCCAAATGCACAGGTACGGACACACCGCCGCCTGTTTTTGCAATCGTATCGAAGCTGAAGCGGGACGAAGAATCCTTGTTCCGTAATAACAGTCTCGTCGTCGTCCTCGACGGTGTTCGTGATCCGGGTAATGTCGGAACGATAATCCGCAGCGCGGACGCAGTCGGCGCCGATGCAGTCGTGCTCGGCAAAGGCTGTGTCGATCTATACAATCCGAAGACGGTTCGCTCGACGATGGGTTCACTGTTTCATTTGCCTATTATTGAAGCTGATCTAGCCGAATTGCTGCCTGCGGCGAAGGAGCGCGGCATCAAGCTTGTTGGGACTAGCCTTCAGGCTTCGCATACTTGTTATTCCTATGATTGGACGTCAGCATCATGGCTGCTGTTCGGCAATGAATCAGAAGGATTGTCTGAGACTGTGCTCGAAGTCGCAGATGAGGCCGTTATTATTCCGATGCAGGGACAAGCTGAATCGCTTAATGTGGCGATGGCTGCAACGGTGTTGTTGTATGAGGCGCTGCGGCAGCGGCGGTATCCTCAGCAATAACAAGTATCCATCCAAGCGCATCACGAAAGGGAGAGAGCAAGCAACACAGCTCTCTCCCTTTTCCTTGTCCAAGAAGGGATGCAGCATCTTAATGTAGAAAAGGGTTAACGATCAAATTTATTCGTATTGGAGAGGTCATTCTGAAGATAGATAGAGTAATGGAATGTGATATAAACCATGAATTAGAAGCGGGTATACAACAATTATTAAACGAAAGTTTCCCAGCTATCTATCCCCGGGATCGAATTTATTTCAAGCAATTACCGCATATTAGATTTCTAGCGTATGACCTAGAAAATAAACTCGTAGGGCAAGTTGGCTTAGATTACAGGGTAATGAATCTTAATGGGAAACCAATTAGAATACTAGGCGTAATTGATTTATGTGTGTCACTAAGCTCTCGCTCACAGGGAGTAGGTTCACTGCTTCTTGCCGAGATTGATAAGTTCACAGCAGGGAAAAATATTGATTTTATACTTTTATTTGCAGATAACATGATCTTGTATTCGAAGAATGGATATAAGCGTGTAAAGAATAAGTGTAAATGGGTTAAAATTAATAATGAAGCTCAGTTTACGAATGGTATAGGTTTTGAGGAAATAGATGAATTAATGATTAAGAAAGTAGGAAAGAAGGATTGGAGCGAGGGAGATCTAGACCTTCTAGGCTATCTTTATTGAATCCAGAATTTATGTGAAGGGAGTAAACTAATGATAACAACATTGGAATGCCCAAGTTGTGCTCAAATAAATAAGGTTGATACTCAAAAAATCTCAGAGGCAAAATGTGAATTCTGTAAGGCTCCATTTACTAGTGAAGATGATTTCGGAGTGTATGAGGATAATAATGAATTAGCTGAAGCTCTTGAGAGGAATAGAGAATTTTCTGATACTGCGAATGTGGATGTTAACTCTTGGACCTCCAAAATTGGCGGGGTGGAAAAGCAAGAAGAGTATGTGAAAAAAGGATTTCTAACGAAGCTGAAAAAACATGCATCCAAAATTCCATTCGCCAAAGAGGCATTAGCGATGTACTTCTGTGCAATCGATAGTAAAACACCGTTATCTGCCAAACTAACGGCGTTTGGCGCACTTGCCTACATTGTACTTCCATTGGATTTTATACCTGACATATTATTAGTTGTGGGATACACAGATGATGCTGCAGCCTTCTGGGCGGCATACAAAGCCATTCATATCCATATAACGGACACACATAGAAGACAAGCCGAAGAATGGTTTTCAAAATAAGTAATATGTTATTTTTCGGTAAGCAGCTCAATTATCCCAATTAAACTCCATTAATTCGTCAATATGGAAATTAAATCATACGAAAAGACCATTATTCATTGGAATTTATGGTAATATGATTCAATAGAACTGCGACATCAGAGGGGGTGGGGCAATGAATCATCTTATCGGCAAGAAAGTAGAAAGAGATATTATTAATTCATACGGAATTACAATTGTACCAGCTCAAACGATTATTAATCCTGAAGCTATTAAGCTATTAATTAGTCACAAGATAGATACCGATTTGATACTTTTCTCTTCTGAAATAAATGAAAATGCAATTATAAAGAATCAATCAAATAAGCTTATTCGACAGACTGTATCTAGATCTAAGGAGCTGTTTGAATCTATAAAGACAGTTCGTAAAGTTCCATTAATGGAAATTCGCAATGAAATTATTCCTGCTGTATTGGAGTTGTCGAATAATCCCAATATTTTCGATCTGTTTGAGGCAGTAAAAGCGAAGGATGACTACACTTTTGAGCATAATATAGGTGTTGGTATACTCTCCACGCTAATTGGCAGATGGCTGAACTTAGACGAAACGGAGCTTTCTATTTTGTCATTAGCGGCAACGCTGCATGATATTGGGAAAGTGAATATTCCAATAGAGATCTTAAATAAACCAGGTAAACTAACGAATGAAGAGTTTGAAATCGTGAAGAAGCATACCATCCATGGATATGAGCTGCTGAAAGCTACAACAGGATCAAATATGAAAATAGCTCGTGTTGCTCTGCAGCATCATGAACGTGAAGATGGCAGAGGATATCCGCTAGGCTTGAAAAAAGAAAACATAGATCTATATAGCTCCATCGTTGCAGTTGCAGATATTTTTCATGCGATGTCTTCCAAACGGCCTTATCATGACCCGATTCCTTTTTATGAAATTGTCAGTCAAATGACGCAAGGGAAGTTCGGCGAGCTGAATCCACAAATTGTATCGCTATTTATCGAGAATATTATGAAGAGATTAATCGGGAAGCGAGTTTTTCTGACCGATGGGAGAGAAGGACTGGTCTTGTACTTGAACCCTCATCTGCTGGAAAGGCCTTTAATCAAAGTGGAGGATGAATTTGTGGATTTGAGTCAGGAAATGAGTCTACATATTAAAGAGATTATGGTTTCTTAAGGGGTTCCACGCATATTCCCAGGGGGTACTATGAAAATATAGTACTACTTGAGGTTGATGTTCTAAGGTATAGTTGGCTTATCGGATATGCTAAGAAGGTGAGTATAGGTGAAGCCAGCTACAGAGTGTAAACATGAACTTCATCAGAAAGCTGAAGTATTAAAGCAATACGAAGTCTACTGTTATCAGATCGCTTACTTTATCCTTGAAAAGGAAGCATTAGCTATGCAAGCCGCGACTCAATCGCTGATGGAATTAGTGCAGGATGAACAGTTCTTTCTTCAATCACAGACCGTTCAACGACAAATGACGAAGAAAGTAGTTATGAAGCAATCATTGCTTACCAAAGCCAAAGCTCTCCAATGTACGGTTTAAATAGATAAGCAATGATAATAAGGAAGACACTTAAGAAGTGAGCGAGCAATATAGCGCTCTCTCTTTTTTTTGATTAAGTTATATTCATTTTAGCATATTTGTTGAAGTACATTAGCATGCATCATCGGACAAAACCTCAACCCAGCAGTTCTAGCTGTATGGTTGAGGTTTTTTGTGGTTTATCGTGGTTTCATTTTGAAAACATCTATACCAATGCGTATTCATGTGGTATTATCAATCTAAATTAGAGGTAAATCAACAAATCAACAATAATAATCAACAAACCACAATCAAAGTGGAACGTAGGGAGCGAGTATACAGAAAAGAGGTTGTGATTATGGCGGCTGCTATTGCGTTAGTTATTTGCTCAGGATTGGCTCATTCCGTCTGGAATTTGTTCACTAAGTCGAGCAGCAATAAAAGTGTTTTTTTATGGTTGATTACGGTAGGCGGAACGATTGTATTTCTCCCTTTTTTAATTCATGATATTATTAACGGGATTCCGGCAGGGAATTATTTCTTCTTATTGATGACGTTGCTGTTCCAAATGGGTTATGGATATCTTCTGCCAATCGCTTATCAGCGTGGAGATATGTCTCAGACTTATCCGATCATGCGTGGAATAGGGGCATTGCTTGTTCCTATTATCAGCGTGCTTGTTCTAGGGGAATATGTATCTTGGATGGGATGGCTTGGTATTATCGTAATTGTAACGGGGCTATTCGCTATCAACAGTACGAGTCTAGCAGGAACTAATAAGAAGCAATTGCTTTATCAGTTGTGGCCTGCATTCGCCGTAGGATTATGTATTACAGGTTATACTTTAAATGATAAAATACTGGTTCAAGACCTATCTCCATTTTCACTTATCGTGGTTGGAAATATCGGCACGATGCTCGTGCTGTCACCCATAGTAATGGCTTCGGGTAAAATGAAGGAAGAGTGGAAGATCAATTGGAAGAAGATTGCGATAGGTACGTTATTGTCTCCAGGCTCTTATTTGCTGTTTCTCTTTGCAGTTAGGTTAGGCCCAGTCTCGCATCTCGCACCTATACGTGAAATAAGTACTGTATTCGGTACATTACTAGGGGTGCTGCTGTTAAAGGAGGCGAATGGCATTCGTCGATTGCTGTATGCCGGTGTCATTACTTCAGGTGTGATTACATTAGGGATTTGGGGCGGGATATAGATAGCAGTTATGCAGGGAATTCGAATAGGAATCGGAGGTGAACGAGATGTCGTTGACTTATGAAGAACGAAGGACGACGATTCTAGATCGTTTGGAGCAGGAAGGGAAAGTTCAAGTTGTTCAATTAGCAGAGCAATTAAGTGTGTCGACGGAAACGATTCGCAGAGATCTGGATCGGCTGGAGAAGGAAGGAAGACTGCGGAAGGTATATGGCGGTGCTGTGAAGGTCAGATCTGATATGTACGAGCCCCCATTCCAGAAACGTGCTGAAATCCACAAGCATGAGAAATCAGCGATCGGCAAGCTTGCGGCAGCGTTAGTTAACGATGGAGAGACGGTCATGCTGGATCATGGGACTACTACGCTGGAGGTGATGCGGCATTTAATGGACCGGGCTGGCGTCACTGTCATTACTCATTCGGTGTCCGCACTTATGATGGCTATGGAAGGGTTCAAAGGAAAGTTTATATTTGTTGGCGGTGAAGTGGATATAGACAAGCAGTCGTCTGCCGGCATTATGACTGAATCCATTCTGGATCAGTTCAAAGTGAATAAGGCTTTTATATCGATAAGCGGAATTTCGATGATAGATGGTCTGACAGACTGCGACTTGACTGAAACCTATATGTCGAAGAAAATGATCAAGCAGGCAGAAGAAGTTATTGTGCTTACCGATCATTCCAAATTTGGTGTAACGACGTTTGCTAAGGTGGGCAAGCTCGATGACGTATCCATGATCATTACGGATCAAGGTTGCACGAAGGAATGGATTAACTTTTTGAAGGATAAAGGCATTGAACTGCTCATTGCCAACTAACTAAGAATCTACATAGCTTATTGGAAAGAATCACATCTCGTAAGAGTAGCCTCGTTAACAGCGTGGTTACTCTTTATTTGTATAGCTGGGATGACGAACATTTATTACAACTTGTAAGCGTTTTACGAAGTGTTTACAATGCATGTATACTTACAACGTACTAACCTACCTAGCAAAAAGTATCTCACCGAGAGGGCGGCATGAATATGGCTATTATTAGCTGGTTTAGACGACAACGCATTCAATACAAAATTATTATCATCTATTTCCCGCTCGTTCTTATCCCGCTTTTATTAATAAGCATCATTTCTTATACGATTAATACGGAAGCTATTATTAAGAAAACGAAGAAAAATATGCTGGATGAGTCTTTATTGATTACAACGCGAATTGACACGATATTAGAGAATGCCGAAAGCTTCGCCAATATTGCCATGTTGGATATCAATAAGGAATTAGAGTTAAAGACGCAGACACTAGTAGATAGACCTTACGGAAAAGTTCCAATAAATGAAGACTATGTGCTGCGCTCGCATATTGAAACAAAGCTTGATATTGCAAAGCTGATATTCCCCGATGTGGAATCGGCTGTTTTTATTGATCGCAACTACAATATCTACACGACTGACGTTAGATTGCTTGAAGGCGCTCTAGACGGCTATTCCAGCACGATGCTTAGCGAAGTGGGAGAGAGCAACGGTATTAATCTATGGTTTCCTATGCAATATCGGAGTTTCTGGGTGTTAGATCCCGATAAGGTCGTACTTACGGTTGGCAAAAAAATATTAGATACCGAGACAATGGATACGCTAGGCTTCCTGTTTCTGAACATTAGCGAGAAGGCTTTATCTTCGATCTATGATCCAATTGGACCTGTTCAATCCGGTGGATACTACATTGTAGATAACCGTGGTCTCATCATTTCCTCTTCGGATGAAGAACGGATCTTGCAGCCGCTTGAAGAGGATAAGAAGACGGAGATTCTTGCAAAAGAAACAGTGCTTAAGGAAACAAAGGATGCTCATGGCGAGAAAAACTTATTGACTGCGATGAGCTTCGGCAAGCCAGATTGGAAGCTGATTAATGAAATACCGCTTAAAGATCTAACGAGAGAATCACGGCAAGTATCCAATGTCATACTCATTGTTGGCAGCATTTGTTTGTTGTTTGCTCTAATTGGGGCTATTATTCTCTCTCAGTCCATCGCGAATCCGATCATATTTCTTGCGAAGCATATGAATCGAATACGCGATGAGAACATTGACCGTCCGGTTCAAGTGAAGAGTCAAGATGAGATTGGTATACTTGGAGCCGGTCTGAACATGATGCTGGGCAGGGTGAATGATTTGCTGGTCAAAGTGAAAGAGGAGCAGCAGCTGAAGCGGGAGTATGAGCTCGCGCTTATTCAAGAACAGATTAAGCCGCATTTCTTTTACAACACGCTGGATTTGATTTATGTCCTATGTAAATCAGGAGAAAGCGAAGAAGCGGGTAAAGCGACCAAAGCGCTTGCAGATTATTATCGAGTAGGCTTAAGCAATGGTCAGGAGATTATTACGATTCGTGAAGAGATTCGCAATGTGCAGAATTATCTCTACATCCAGAGCGCGCGATATTCAGATCTATTCGACTTCCAGATTCATGTTCAGAATGAATTGCTCAATTATTATATCCCTAAGCTTACGCTGCAGCCTCTAGTAGAGAATGCGATTTATCATGGGTTAAAAGAAAAAGGCAGCTTCGGACATATTACCATTGAAGGCTTCAAACAAATCGATACGTTGTGCTTGAAGGTGAAGGATGATGGAATTGGATTGTCAGAAGAGCAGATCAAGCGATTGCGTGGAACGAGAACGGAGCGCGTATCCTTCGGAATGAGAAGTGTTGATGAACGAATTAAGCTCTACTTTGGCGATAGATATGGTATTGATATTCATAGTGTAGAGGGAGAAGGCACACAAATTACAGTAGAGATCCCTATGTCAGGAGAGATACAAGATGTTTAAGGTTATTTTTGCCGATGATGAAGCGGTGTTCCGGAAGTATATTCGCAATATTATTGATTGGGAAGCGAACGGATTCCGAGTATGCGGAGAAGCGAAGAATGGTATGGAGGCGCTGGAATTAGTCGAACGGGAGCGGCCGGATATTGCCTTTGTCGATATCAATATGCCCTTTATGAACGGTATGGACCTTGCTGCACAAGTGAAGGAACGTTTTCCTACAACCTCCGTTCTACTCGTAACCGGCCACAGTGAGTTCGAATATGCAAGACAGGCACTTAAGCTCGGCGTAGATGATTATATTCTCAAGCCCTTTGATGAAGAAGAGCTGTTAATGGCACTTACGAAAGTGAAGGGGACTAGAGAGAAGATCAGAATGGAGAAAGACAAGACGCAGAAGGAGCGGCTCATGTGGAAGGAGAGCATTCTCAATCTGCTTATAAGCAATGAGTATAGCGATGATAATGAGACGGTTAGAGATCAGTTGGATAGTCTGCTGTTGGAAGACAGCATGCTCTTCCAAGTAATAGCTATTGAGATTGATGGACTTCATGAGCATTGGCCGGGATCCAGTGAAATTCGACTCTACACCCATATTATCGCGAATCTCTTGAATGATTTAATCCAGATAGAGGGTCAGTATTATACATTTAACGGCTCGGAGAATCGCGTCATCCTATTGTTGCAATATAAGGAGGAAAGCAGTGAAGAGCGGTTCGATACAGATTCCTTGGTCAAGCTCTGTGCATTGATCAAACGTCATTTCGGATTTAGTGTAACGGTTGGAGTAGGCTCTTCAGGCAGTGGAATGGCTTATATTCGGCAGTCCTATAAAGAATCCGTCATCGCCTTGCGCAATAAGATTGCGATGAATTTGACGGATGTTCTGTATTACAAGGATATTCAATCGAGATCTAGCAATGTCGGCTTTTACCCTAGTGAAATCAATGAGAATTTGCTTATTCAATTGAGGCTGCAGGATGAGGAAGGTATTATTAAAAACTTGCATGCTATTCGGGATTACATCCTAATGAATAAGCTCTCAAGTGATTACATCCATATGATTATGGCAGGGCTAGTCTCACTATGTCTGACTTATATTTATGAAATCGGCAAGCGGGTTGAAGATATTATGCCAGGTGAATTCTCTCCGTTTAATGAAATGATGAATAAATCCTCCTTGGAAGCCGCGTTTGAGTGGATAAGCGAGCTGTACGTAACGGTAGTCGTTCATTCCAAATCAACGAAGCACTCCAAATCAAGTAAGACCTTATTGCTTGCGAGGGAATATATCGAATCCAATTATTCCAA
The DNA here is from genome assembly GCA_048976605.1 of Pristimantibacillus sp. Taxonomy (GTDB): domain Bacteria; phylum Bacillota; class Bacilli; order Paenibacillales; family Paenibacillaceae; genus Pristimantibacillus. The sequence continues at coordinate 42,099 of JBHGUX010000020.1, forward strand.
CAACCAACTGAAGGTGGAAGATGTGTCGAAGCAACTCTATATTCAGTCTCGCTACCTATTGCGTATATTCAAGCAGGAGCTTGGGATGAGTGTAAGTGATTATATAGTAGAAACAAGAATGCAGAGGGCGAAGGAGCTGCTCATCTCGGGTAAAAATTTGCGATTGACGGATATTGCGGAGATGGTTGGTTATAGCGACGCAAGTCATTTCAGTAAAAGCTTCAAAAAATTTACGGGTCGTTCCCCTAGTGAATATGAAATTTTACGATCGAAATGAGTGAAATTGCACATAGTTGTTCCGAATTTTCCCTTATCGGTTAGAAGGCGATTCAGTACAATTAACTCATATCAAACAAAGGGGGAGTACAAATGAAGACTACAATGAAAAAACCAGCGTTAATGCTTGTTATTCTTATGCTTGTTGTGACAGCGCTTTCGGCATGCGGATCTAACAATGCTAAAGGGTCAAATGAACCAGCGGGCAACAAGAATGAGACGTCTGGTGCAACAGATCCTGCAAAGGTTGAAACGGTGAAGTTGAACTTCTATGCACAATACAGCGGTGCAGAAAAAACGGTATATGATGCGGCAAGAGATAAGATGAAAGAGATTATGCCTGAGGTTGAGATTGAATTTGAAGTAGCTGCACAAGATGATGAGCAAAAAATCAAAACCTATGCAGCAGCGGGCAGCTTGCCTGACATCTTCTTCGCATCCAGCGGCTTGATCGAGACGCTTAAGAAATCCGATCATCTGATGATGATGGACGATGTTGTGAAGGAAAATAATATTGAAGCATTGCTGAATGATTCTTCCAAACCGATGTTATGGAACAAAGATGGACATTCCTACTCCGTTCCGAACGTTGGACAGTGGGCGGGAATTATTTACTACAACAAAGAATTGTTCTCCCAACATAATGTGAAAGTACCGACGAACTATACGGAATATTTGGAAGCTGTAAAAGCTTTCGCTAAGACAGACATTGTTCCGCTAGCATTGTTCGCCAAAGAGAAATGGCCAGGCGTATTGCTGCTTGATATGGCAATCGTTGGGTCTGAGCCTGCTGGTCTGAAAAAACTGGATCAAGGTGAAGGCAACTTCTCAGAAGCAGCTTATGAACAAGGTGTTCGTAAACTGTCTGAGCTAGCGGCAGCAGGACTTTTGTCTAAGAATGCTTTCAACACAACGGCTGATGATGCGAAGGCACAATTCACTTCTGGCAAAGCGGCTATGTACCTGAATGGCGCATGGGCCATGGGCGATATTGAGAGCGAAATGGGTGACAAGCTAGGCATTCTGTTCGCACCGTTCGCTGATGCAGATAAGGTTGAGCAAGTGAAATGGAATGTGAGCGGCGGCGGCTTTAATCAAGGCTTTGCCGTATCTAAGAACTCGAAGAATAAAGAGCTTGCTGCTAAATACGCTGCCCTATTCTCCATTGAATTCGCAAAACAACGTATTATTCAAATCGGCGATCCTAACTCGATTCTGGTAGAAGATGTTCAACCGACTAATGGTTTTACTTCTGTTCAGAAGCAGTACGCTTCGGATTCGATGAACTTCAAGACGATGACTGCATTCGCATGGGGTTATGAGAATCCCAAGTTCAAGACATCGATTGAAGATAATGCACAGAAATTGCTTGCAGGACAATCGGTAGAAGATTTTATTAAAGAAACAGATAAAGCACTAGAACAAGCTAGAAAATAATAAGATTTCCAAACAACAGGTTGTCCTGGTCTCTTAGGGACAACCTGTTTAATCGAGGAGGACATATGACTTCTAAACAGAAATACAAATTGGCTGTACTCGTATTTACTGTTCCGACATTGCTTTTTTTCACCGTCATGGTCGTCTATCCGATAATACAGACGTTTCAGAAGAGCTTCTTTGATTGGAATGGTTTGAATACGCCGGCATTTATCGGATTTGATAATTATTTGCGTTTATTGGAAGATGATGATTTTTGGGTATCACTCCGAAACGGCTTGATCTCCGCCTTTGTCCTTGTTGTGTATCAGATCGGTCTTGGAACGATATTAGCTATTTCAATGAGTACAAAGTCACTTAGAGGACGTAAGTTCTTCAAGACAAGCTACTTTATTCCTGTCGTTCTATCTGGTGTTGTTGTATCTCAGCTATGGATTGCAATCTATAACACGGACGGCGGATTGTTAAATAGCATATTTGCGAGTCTAGGCATGAATTATGAGCAGTCTTGGCTTAGCGGGGAAAATACGTCGATCTGGGCGATTTCCTTCACGAATGCATGGCAGAACATGGGTGTTCATCTTGTACTCATTTATGCAGCGATCAAATCCATTCCCGAGCAACTCTATGAGGCTGCAACAATTGATGGCGCTTCTTTCTGGCGTACACATTGGGGAATTACGATTCCGCTCCTCGGTGAAACGTATAAATTCTGCCTTATTATTGCAATTACGGGCGGTTTGAATGCTTTCCAGAACATGTTTGTAATGACGAACGGCGGTCCTGGCAACATCTCCTACACGTTCACCTTTATGATGTATAAGGCAGCTTTCCGATCCGGAGAATATGGCTACGGTTCTGCGGCTGCAGCGGTCTTAGTTATCCAATGCTTGTTGATCACCATCCTCATTAACAAATTGGTGGCGCGGGAAAAAATCAGTTACTAGATGGGGAGGATCCTATGTTATTGCGAGTATCAAAGAGAGCGCTGACCTACGGTCCATTGTTGTTCTACGTATTAGTCAGTTTATATCCATTAATGTGGCTATTGTTCTATTCTTTCAAAAATAATGAAGAGATATTTTCTACGAATGTATTTGGCATACCGGAGCATTGGCGATTCGAGAACTATCGCAATGCCTTCGATGCCTTTGACCTCGTGCTCCACTTCAAGAATAGCTTTATTGTTTCTGCAGGTACGGTTGTCATTACGGTATTTCTTGCACTCATGTTCTCCTATGCAACTGCTCGAATGAAATGGAAGCTATCTAATATTAGTCGAATTTATATGACAGCAGGGATGTTTATCCCTATGCAAATCATATTGATTCCATTGCTTATCTTAAGCCGGGATCTACATTTGCAAAATAGTTATTTTGCGGTAATCGTACCGTATGTGGCGTTTCAGCTTTCTTTTGCATCGATTATTTTTTATGCATTCTTTCGTTCATTGCCCTTTGAGATTGAAGAATCAGCGTCGATTGACGGCGCTAGTGTATATACGACTTTCTTCCGAATCATGCTGCCGCTTGTTACTCCGGCGATTGCTTCGGTTAGTATATTCGTCTTCTTATTTGCTTGGAATGAATTCCTCGTCGCACTCGTTATGATTAGTGATAATGCGTTAAAAACGCTGCCGCTGGGATTATTGTACTTCCAGACGCAGTTCAGCTCTGATTGGGGAGCAATGGGGGCTGTCATGGTTCTGTCGACATTGCCTACCATCGCGGTCTATCTCATATTCTCTGAGCAAGTAGAGAGAGCATTGACGGTCAGTTCAGCAGTTAAAGGATAATAGTGAATTAGAGTGTGGGAGGATACAACATGCTGTATCAAGCAGGCAACAGAGAGATTGTAGTAACAGGAGGCCAAGATTCCTTTCGCATAACATGGGAGCTTCAACGGGAATCGGATGGGATCGAGCTGATACGGTTTGTAATGGATACGGATACCCCGGTAATACCTGAAGCCATTCGCTTATCCTGGCAACAGCCTGCCATAGATATTGCGGGTTATTGGGAACCTGGCGCAAATCGGGAGAAAGGGATTAGGATTGATTTCAGCACTCCTTTCTATTCTAAGGCGACATCGCTGGCTCCCGTATTTGCACTCTATAATTTGGCTGGTCAGAACCGAATGACAGTGGCCTTGTCCGATGCGATGCATCCGATTCGAATGCGGGCGGGTATTCATGAGGAAACAGCACAGTTCACTGTATGGCTGGAACTGTTTAATGAGGCTTGTCCTCCAATTACTCATTATGAAGCGGTCATTCGGATCGATACTAGAGATCGTTTTTATGGGGATTGTTTGCGAGAGGTTGGAGAATGGTGGTCCTCATTACCAGGGTACGAACCTGCAACAGTACCGGAGATGGCTCGCTTGCCGATGTATTCGACTTGGTATAGCTTCCATCAGCAGCTCGTGCATATGGAAGTGGTGAAACAATGCATTCTCGCTAAGGAGCTCGGTTGCGAGACGGTCATCGTGGATGATGGCTGGCAAACAGCTAATGATGAGCGCGGATATGCCTATTGCGGGGATTGGGAAGCTTCTCCGGATCGAATACCGGATATGCGAGGTTTTGTTGATGATATTCATGCACTTGGCATGAAGTTTATTCTCTGGTACTCGGTTCCATTCGTAGGACGTTATTCGAAGGCTTGGAGCCGATTCGAGGGTAAGTTTATCAATACCTATGATGGTCCAGATACAGCTGTATTTGATCCCCGGTTCCCGGAGGTTAGGGAATACTTAATCGGAATTTATGAGAAGGCACTGTTGGAGTGGGATATTGACGGGTTCAAGCTGGATTTTGTCGATTCATTCAATCTATCGGAAGAGATGAGATACTCGCTGGGAGAGGGCAGAGATTACGATTCGGTTCCTGAAGCCGTGGATCGATTGCTCTCTGATGTCATGACCCGGCTTCAAGCGATTAAATCTGATGTGATGATTGAGTTCAGGCAAAATTATATCGGTCCTTTAATGCGCAAGTACGGCAATATGTTCCGTGTGGCGGATTGTCCCAACAATTTCAGCCAGAATCGGATTGGATCATTGGATATCCGAATGCTGAGCGGCAATACAGCGGTTCATTCGGACATGATGATGTGGAATTGGCAGGATTCAGTGGAGAATGTAGCGATGCAGTTCATTCATTCGATCTTTTCTGTACCGCAGATTTCCGTACTCATTGATCAGATACCTGAGGAGCATCAGCAAGTAATCAGCTTTTGGTTAGGCTTCTGGCGTGAACATCGCGAATTGCTGCTAGATGGCAGTCTAAGACCGGAGTCACCGGACTTTATGTATCCAATTGTCTATGCTCATAATGAGCATAAGTCGTTGGCTGCTGTTTATGGTGAAGGAATTATTACTTTGGAAGCGATCAAGGAAGAAGGATATTTGCTTCTTAATGGTACTGCAAAGGAATATATAATTGTGGAGCTGAATGAGGACATCCAAGCTAGATTGGTCGTTATGAATGGCGCGGGTATCATGGTCAGAGATCAAGTCGTTCGATGGCAAAGGGGAATTCATAAGCTCGAGGTTCCGAGCTCTGGTGTGATGAAGCTGCAAAGGCAATAACAGTGAAAGGGATGATTGAAGATGAAGATTCATTTTTTGGGGACGGCAGCATTTGAAGGTATGCCCGCTATGTTTTGCAGCTGTGATGGTTGTAAAAAGTCAAAAGAGCTGGGCGGGCACAATATACGAACTCGAACATCGGTTATGGTGGATAATGAATTAAAGATTGATTTCCCGCCAGATACGTATATGCATATGCTGCGTGATGGATTGGATCTGGATCAAATGAAGGATTTGATATTCACCCATTCACATTCCGATCATCTCTATGCGGAGGATCTCGCTGCAAGATTGCCAGGCTATGCCCAATCAGGTGATCATACCATTCAGGTATACGGTAATGAATTAACGATATCCAAATGCATGGCGATTATTAATTTCAATGGGGGAGTGCAAGGGAGATTTAACTGGCATCTCGTTAAACCATTCCAACGGGTTGAGATGCAGACAGCGACCATTATTCCGTTGGTAGCCAGTCATGATCCCCTCGAAACTTGTTTATTGTATTATATCGAGAAGGATGGAAAATCCATTCTATACGGCCATGATACTGGAGACTTCCCGGAAGAAACCTGGGAATGGCTGAAGGATAAGAAGCTCGACCTGGCGATCTTAGAATGTACAATGGGCAATAACAGCTATCGGGCAACCCATATGAATATTGATGCCGTGCTGGAAACGAAGCAGCAATTCGAGAAATACGAGATGATGAATGCTGGCTCTCGTATTGTCGTTACCCATTTCTCGCATAATATGCAGCTGATGCACGAGGATCTAACGGCGATCTTCGAGCCACATGCCATTATAACTGCCTATGATGGGATGATTCTTGAGCTGTAGAAGGGGAAAGGACGAATAGCGGATATAAGAGTGTCTGAGCTATATTAATGCGAATATGCTGTTCGATTGTAGGAGAAACCTCTATCTCACTTTGGTGGAATAGGGGTTTTTCTCGTGGGTAAAAAGATCAGCACAATATTAAGGAGAAAAGCGTCTGATATTTTATTTTTTGCAATTAAAATCGGTATAGGATATGCTTAATCAACATGCGTTAATGCAATTTAATTAGCAGGGGAGAAATAGAAGATGAGTGTGAAAAAAAGCAGTTTCGAGTCCGTGTCTGAGAAACTCAATCATACAACTACGGTTTTATTGAAGAAATGGGCAGGTTTAAGCGGATTTTATGGTTACAAAGCAATGAGCTTTGAAGAAGTTTTTGCTTTGTTAAATACAAATGGCTATAGAGTCAATATTGATGATTCGGCTGCACCTAACCGAATAGTAGAACTTTATCATACAGAGCAACCGAAACCACAAATCGATGAAGCTGATGATGTAGAAGAGAATGAAGTGAAGAAGAAACCAGCTGAACCGACAGAAAAACCTGTTGAAAAACAAATAAGAAAAGAAAAATTTGCAGTTGATGAAGCGGGAAGAGTATTCAAAGTATAGTAAATCATAATCGCGTAAAGAACAAGGATTGGAAACTCGTCTTAGTAGTTGAAGACGAATTTCTAATCCTTTTCCTGTATTAATCAATGAAGAAGTAAAGGGAGTTTAGACCATGAACATCAATGAAAGCGATTGGCCGGTTACTGTATCTTCTCTTACAAGTGAACTCGGTGATTGCGGCATAGTTAAAGGAATGAATATAATCGTCCATGCCTCGTTTAAGTCGTTAGAATGCTGGGTGGTAGGCGGAGTAGCGGCTGTTATTCAGGCATTAGAAGAAGTGATCGGTGATGAGGGGACACTTGTTATGCCCACCCATAGCAGTGAATTGTCGGACCCGGCCTCTTGGATGAATCCACCTGTACCAGAATCATGGTGGAATACAATTAGGGAGGAAATGCCTGCCTATGATAAAAGCTTAACGCCAACCAACGCAATGGGCGTTATTGCAGAAAATTTCCGTAAACAAGAAGGAGCGCTGCGCAGCGATCATCCACAGCTTTCATTTGCGGCTAGAGGACCGGAAGCTGCTTTCATTACAGACAACCATTCACTTGCAGACGGACTAGGTGAATGTTCTCCACTCGCTCGAATGTATGATCGCAACGGCTGGGTGCTGCTAATCGGCGTGGACTATGATAAGAATACTTCGCTTCATTTATCTGAGCATAGAGCGGCTTATGCAGGCAAGCAAAGGGTTAAATATGGTGCGCCTTGTATGGTGGATGAGTATCGGGAATGGATAGAATTTGAAGATATTAATTATAGTACGGAGGATTTCATACAGATCGGACAATCATTCGAGCAGAGTACGGAGCTCGTTCAAATAAGTAAAATTGGGAATGCAGTCGTTCGACTGATGCCGCAGAGACAGCTTGTAGACTATGGTGTTCGGTGGATAGAAAGCAACAGAATATGACAGGGTGAGAAAAGAACATTTGTATTCTTGTCATTGATGTGTTAAATTAAAATTATTGTTGTGACCGAATGACCGTAATTGAGATTCAGTCATATTAACATGGTTCATTCATTACTTGCAAAGGAGGGTGTGTGGATGTCTGTAGACCGTAAATCTTTAATATTAAAGGCGGCGACACAATCGTTTGTCCAATTCGGCTACAAGGCGACGACAATGGATTTGGTGTCTAAGATCGCTAACGTTGGCAAAGGTACGATATATACCTTTTTTAAAACCAAGGAAGAGCTGTTTGAGGACATATTGAACAAAGCATTCTTGGAACTAACAGAAGCGATGAATCGCGGGGTTAAACAGGACGATACATTCATTCATAACCTGTTTAATTTGTTGGATTCTATCTTAGAATTCCGCTCTGATCACGAATTATTCGTCAAGCTTGCACAAGAGGTGCGAGACATTGGTACTCTTCAAGCGCTGCATGGTATTCGGCAAATGGAGGAGTATGCGCTTGAGTTTCTGAAGAACCAGATCGATCAGGCGATTGAGAAGGGTGAAGTGAGACGTTGTGATTCAACGATAGCCTCATTTATGATCCTGCGACTTTACCTAGCTCTCACCATGGAGTGGAATAAAGAGCATGAACCGCTTAATAAGGAGCAAATTAAAGAAAACATCACTTTATTTATCTCGAATGGGATTCTCATTTAGAGTTGACCTAACGAGAATTTTTTTCGAAATTTATGACCGAAATACATTAATGGTCAAACATTCATTCAACTAGAAAAGGTCGTGTGAGACGATGAAAGCCATACAAGTTTTTTTGAAAGATATGAAGATACTCGTAAGCAAGCCGATGCTGTTGCTTACTTTTCTCGGTGTAGCTATACTGCCGATGTTATACAGTGGCTTTCTCGTGCAAGGCTCATGGGATCCCTATGGAAACACAGGCAAGCTGCCGGTAGCAGTCGTTAATCTGGACAAAGGCGCCGATTACGAAGGAGAAAAGATGGATGTAGGCGCCGATTTTGTTGATGAATTAAAGAGTAATGACGATTTCAAATGGAATTTTGTAGATAAGGAAGCTGCCCAAGATGGCATGACTCATAATAAATATTATATGACGATTACCATTCCCGAGAATTTCTCGGAGAATGCGACAACCCTTACACAGGAGAAACCGGTACAAGCGGAAATCATTTTCGAACCGAATAGCAATTATAACTTCGTCGCTGGACAACTAGGAAGCAGTGCGATGAAGGAATTGAAATCGAAGCTCTCGGTTCAGATTACGGAAGCTTATACGCGCAGTATGTTTGAGCAGGTAGATACCATTTCTGAAGGGCTCGGTACGGCAGGTGAAGGTGCGAATGAGCTGAAGGATGGGGCGACCAAGCTGGAGGATGGCTTGAATACGCTGAAGACTAATCTGAATAAGCTGGCAGCAGGAACGACGGAGCTTAGAAGTGGACTAGATCTTGTCTATACAGGAGCCGAGAGCCTTCATGAAGGATCAGGCACTTTAACAAATGGAACGAAAGATCTGGCTAGCGGTTTAGGACAACTGACTGCAGCACAGAAGCAATTGGAAGATGGTGCAGTTAAGTCGCAGAACGGAGCCGCACAATTGGAGCAAGGTTTGAAATCCTCCAAGGAAGGAAGCTCACAGCTGAAAGAGGGGCTGTCTTCTTCAACGGCTGCAAGCGGCAAGCTGAATGAAGGAGCCGAACAGGTGGCGAAAGGGCTTGAACAATTATTAGCGTCATCACCTGAGCTCGGGGAGAACGAACAGCTTAAGCAATTACTTGCAGCTAGTCAGCAGGTAGCACAAGGCAGTGAGCAGCTTCATAAGGGTCAGCAACAGCTTCTTGCAGGAAGTGAAAAGCTTGATCAAGGGCAGCAAGAGTTATCCAAAGGTGCTGCACAGTTAAACGATGGTCAGAAGCAGCTTGTTGAAGGTATGACTACATTTGGCACGAAGCTGAATGAAGCAACCACTGGAAGTCAGAAGCTTACAACTGGCGCAACCGCATTGAATGAGGGAGCCTCGAAGCTGAAGGATGGTCTTACTAAGTTGGCTGGCGGTGTTGATGGTATAGCTGACGGATCTCATAAGCTGGATGACGGAGCAGGAGAGCTTAAAGATGGTTCCGGAAAACTGGTTGACGGGTCTGGGGAATTAGCTGATAAATTAAACGAAGCGGCTACAGAGACATCTGAAGTGAAGTCTGGCGACGATATCGTTAATATGTTCGCGGAGCCAGTGAAAATAACAGAAAATACCGATCATAAGCTTGATCGTTATGGTCTTGGCATAGCGCCATATTTCTTATCGCTTGCTTTGTTTATGGGTGCTCTCGTCTTTACGACTGTATTCTCTCTAAGAGAATCAAACGTACCAGGCGCATCACCGATGGGGCGTTTTGTAAGTCGTACGTTGACCTACTCAATCATTAGTCTTATTCAATCTATCTTGGCCGATGTTGTCTTGTTGTATGTATTGAAGATAGATGTGCAAAGTGTTCCACTCTTCTTCCTCTTCACCTTCATCGCAAGCATAACGTTCACATGGATCATACAAGCACTGGTTACTTGGCTTGATAATCCAGGTCGTTTTGCAGCGATCGTGCTTATGATATTCCAGCTAACATCGAGTGCGGGGACATTCCCGCTTGAGTTGTTGCCGGAATGGATGCAGAAGGTGAATCCATGGCTTCCAATGACACATAGCATCGTTGGTCTTAAAACGATTATTGCCAGCGGAGACTATGCGTTGATGAGAGAGCAGATTGTGTATCTTGCCATTTATGCCGTTATATTCTTAGCGTTGACATTCGGTTACTTCTTGCGTCAGCATTACAAACAGAGAGCTGAATCTAAATCGACAACAAAGGAATTAACAGCATAAGGAAGCAACAGTCTAGTCGTTGTATCTTTAAGAAAATGTGAATTTATGTTACTATTAATAGATAAATAGATAATAAATAATGATGGCCGTCAACGTTGATGGCCTCTTTTTTTTCGCATGGGGGTGGAGCACAGTGAATTTACACTTTTATAAAGAGGATGAGTATCGGCGGTCGCCGGTTATTGTCATGTTCTTGTTGTTTCTAGCAAAGCTGACTCTCTTTCGATTATTCATATTCGGGGAATGGAAGATTACGGGTACACTGACGGATGCCGTTTCCCTGCTTGTTATATTGCTAGTCTATGAACTCATAACACATGCTAGATGGAAGGGACCAGCTTATTGGGTTCTGAATGTCATATTCTCGTTATTGCTGTTCGCTTCGACGATTTATTATGACTATTATGGTTCAATACCAACTTATACAGCGCTTAAGGCGTTGGATCAAGTTGGACAAATTAAATCGAGCGTCAATTCATTGTTCAAAGTTGTTTATTTGATCTATTTTATTGACGTGGCTATTCTTGCGATTCTATTTATTGTGAATAAAATAAGAGGTATTCGCATTCGAGGCCGCAGACGTCTGGGAAGTGCGAGATTATTGCTAGGTGCGGCTATCATTTGCTTAGCTTTAACTAGTCGGTCTCTCTATGTCGCAGCTGCAATACCCAATGAAATAAAGCAAGCGGAAAGCCTTGGGTTTATAGGCTATCAAGCTTCTGCTGCATGGCAAGCAGGCAGTGATTCACTTGCTGCTAAAACCGGTAATCTTGAGGAGACAACTGCAGCAATCAAGGAACTGCAAGCTTCCTATCCTTATCAGGATGCCCCTGCGGATGATTCGCAAGCTGCGGTGACAACGCCCAAGGCAGGCTTTGGATCGGCTAAAGGAAAGAATGTTATTGTCGTGCAGCTCGAGGCCTTTCAGAACTTCCCAATCCATCTATCGGTTGGAGGAGAAGAATTAACTCCAGTATTGAATAAACTTGCGGATGACAGCTATTACTTCCCGAATGTCTATCAGCAAATTGGTCAAGGCAACACGTCAGATGCTGAATTTATATCCAACACATCCATCTATCCCGTTGGAGATATTGCGATGTCAACAGGATACGGCAATAGAGTACTGCCAAGTTTACCCCGGGTGCTGCAAAATAAGGGCTACGAAGCGGATACCTTTCATGTGAATGATGTATCCTTCTGGGATCGCAATAAACTGTATTCCGCAATCAATTTTGATCATTATTACGATAAACCGTTCTATGAGAACGATCATTTCAATGAATTTGGACCTTCTGATGAGAATTTATATGAATTCGGGATCGAGGAGCTTAAGGGATTGCATGAGCAACCATTCTATGCCCAGTTCATTTCGGTTTCAAGCCATCACCCATTCAAGGTTCCTGAAGACCGTGTTCAGTTGAAGCTGCCAGGTCCATTGGAGGGCACGCATCTAGGCGATTACTTGAAAGCTGTCCATTATGCTGATTACGCTCTTGGAACGTTCATCGACCAATTGAAGGCGAATGGAATGTGGGATAATACCGTATTAGTGGTCTATGGGGATCATTTTGGTCTTCAGCCGGATAAAGCGGATGCGAAGACGATTAGTTCATTGCTGGATATTCCTTATGACAACAGACTTAGCCGCTTCAACATCCCGTTCATTGTTCATGATCCAGGACAAGAGGCTGGCCAAGTTATTGAACAACCGGGAGGTCAGCTTGATATGATGCCGACTGTAGCTAATCTGCTTGGCATTACGTTAGAGGATGAAGGTGTTACGGCATTCGGTCAAGATTTGCTCAATGTCGATCGCAATGTATTCGGAATGCGATATTATTTGCCAACGGGATCATTCTTCAATAATGATATATTGTTTGTCCCCGGCAAAGGGTTCGAGGATGGTACGGCAATATCCATTAAGACGCATGAGCCAGTAGAAGATTTCGAGCAATATCGCAGTGACTATGATTATATAATGAAGCTGATGAGTCTCTCCGACGATTACGTCCGGCTATTGCCGAAGCGAGAACCTTAACAGGAATCTCGAAGGAATCTCGAGGAATATGAACACTCTCAACCATTTTAAAAACCTCAATAGCTGAATTAAACCGAAGTGTTCTTTTGCGGTAGTTTTAGCGGACACTGGTTCCGTTATTAGTAAAGTTTGATGCACAGAGGGGAAAATAGTTGACCCGAGGTCCGCTATTTTCTTTGTTATGAAGGTCTTCGATCATTTTATAGTAAATAACAGACCTGAGGTCCGTTAAGCATAACGAAATGGGCTGATTGAAACAGATAGGACCCTGCAGTTCCGCTAATCATGATCAAGCCCGTATATGTTTCAGTACTTTGAGCTTCAAGCATTAAAAACGGCTGTCGTTGCTAGGTTATTCATAACCTAATAGCGGACAGCCGTTTGTTTTATATGATTTAGATTACTTGCCTCGTTACTTTACTTGCTTCGTGAAACCTTCCTCTTCCATATAAAGCTCTGCTTCTTCATGAGTCTCGAATGCCATCTCCAAGCTTAATCCGGAGTAGACATACCACATATCGTCTTCAAGCTTCAACAACAAAGTTTCGTCATTCTCTCCAACCCAAGTTTCTTCCTTGTATTTCTTTCTATTCCGCGAAGGTTTAGCGACCGGCTCTTCCGGACGAGTGGACAGCGAGTCAATGGAATCCCTAATCAAAGTGCGGAGCTGTTCTGCACCGTAATCCCGGATATTAATCATCCCCTTCTCATCCTGCGAGAAGTTTCTCAAAAGTCCTGCGTATACGAAGCCGTTGCCGTTAGGGTGAAGATGATAAACGACATTTTTACGATCGTACAAGCTGTCTTCGAATTGGAAGTTAACACGTCCAAGCGACACATCATTTCTTTGCAGCTCGGTAAAAGATTCAATTATAGCAAGCTTATCTTCAAAGTTTAACATCATTTCCTCCAAAAATTGTTCTGTAGTATTTGTCATTTTGTCTTTGTCTTTGTCTTGCTCTTGTCCTTGTTCTTCTAGTCTTGTCATCATGTCTAAATCCATCCGGAATGGTGTGGTGCTTGCCATTATACCACACCATTCCATTCTCCCCTACCCGAGCAGGGAAGCGCGAGGCCTTACAAAAGCTTTAGTTACTGAGCGGAGCGGGCGGAATCTTACTGTAGAAGCGAAGCGTTCGCCTTTGTCCCCGAATTTCAACCGCTAAAGCGGTCTGAAATGAAGAAATTCGGGGACAACAGCGATCGGAAGTAAGATCCGCAGGCATAGCGATCACGTAACTGCTGGATTAAAAGTCTTTTTTAAGGTGCTCCCGATTAACCTGCTCATTCCGCACCATTTGTTCGAGCTTCTCAACAAGCTTATCATGCTCAGGCGCTCTCTTTTTCAGACCGAACAGAGAGCGTCGCTTTTGCTGTTTTAACAGCTCAAGCAAATATAGCTTTTCCTTATAGGAGAACACCGTAACCAACTCCAATTCTGGACGCTTTTCACCCTATAATAAACCATTTCAAGGGTTACGGCTACCAAAGCGATGGATGTGATGTTAAGATTCGGATTTCGATGATCCAAAAGGTATTTATGTCATGTAATCTAACTTTAATCCATTAGAAATGTGCATGAAAACCAATAATCCTGCTTTAAACTGTTGACTCAACCAAAATTAGTGTTAGGTTAATTGACGTTCAATAACCACCAAACTATGATTAGAGGGAGATTACAGTAGAAACGATAAGATAATTGAGGAGGGAAACGATGAGCGAAGCGATTAAGACATTGGAACGATTCCCTGAACTAGTGAAGATGAATGGTCTTGGTAAAATATATCCCGGCGGAATTGTTGCTGTAAGTAATGTGGAGCTGAGTATTCCTGAAGGGGAGTTTGTCTGTTTTGTCGGACCATCTGGCTGCGGGAAATCTACGATTTTCAAAATGATTACTGGGCTGACAAAGCCAACTCACGGCAATCTAGAAATATTAGGGACTACAGCAGAGGAAGCGCGTAAGCATAGCGACACAGCCTTCGTATTTCAGGACCACACTCTCTTGCCTTGGAACTCTGTGCTGGATAACGTGATTTTACCGCTTAAACTGCGTGGAATGCCGAAGAACCAAATGCTTCAGGAAGCGGAACGAGTACTAGAACTCGTTGGACTGAAGGATTATATGACAGCAATGCCAAGGCAGCTATCAGGCGGTATGAAGATGAGGGTATCCATAGCAAGGGCGCTAATCACTAGACCCAAGCTGCTATTGATGGATGAACCATTCGGGGCGCTTGATGAAATAACACGACAAACACTGCAAGACGAATTATTAAATATTTGGCAGCAGGATAAAAGCATGACTGTGCTGTTCATTACTCATAACGTATTTGAAGCTGTCTTCCTATCGACACGAGTGGTAGTCATGACAGCAAGGCCCGGCAAAGTATCCGATGACATCATTGTGCCGATACCATTTCCTCGTACGGAGCAATTCCGTACCACACCAGAGTTTGGTGAATTGGTGAGAAAAGTATCGGCTGCACTTGATCATTAAGCAAAAGCTTACGAAGTGGATTTTTGCTACGCAAAAACCTAAGCAAAAGCTTACGAAGTGGATTTTTGCTACGCAAAAACCTAAGCAAAGCTTACGAAGTGGATTTTTGCTACGCAAAAACCTTAAAGAGAGGAGATGCTGAAATGTCTGATATCAATCAAGTATCTGCAATAAATTCTGTTCATTATGGTGAGTTAGAAGCAATGGAGAAAAAGCCGAGCAAGTTAGGTGCTATGCTCCGTTCTTTCACACCGCCGCTTATCGCATTTATTGTGTTCATTGGAGGCTGGCAAGCCATTGTCGCATTGATTGGAACACCAAGCTACATTTTTCCTAAACCCTCTGATATCGTTATGTCTGCCTCAGACAATTGGAGCAAGCTCATGGTATCGGTATGGACGACGATTGGAGAAGCCGTATTAGGCTTTCTGCTGAGCATCGTACTTGGTATTGGAGGAGCTGTCGTATTGGCACTCTCTAAGCTAATTGAGAAGAGCGTCTATCCGTATGCGGTTATTCTGCAAACAATTCCAATCGTAGCAATCGCTCCAATTATCGTCATATGGTTCGGAGCGGGGATGAACGCAATCATTATTATTGCCTTTCTAATTGCTTTTTTCCCAATGTTGTCCAATACATTGATTGGATTAAATTCGACAGAAAGCAATATGAAGAACTTATTTTACCTCTACAATGCCAACAAGCTTCAAACGATGTGGAGATTGCGTCTTCCGGCAGCATTGCCTTATATCGTAGCGGGATTGAAAGTATCTTGTACACTAGCCGTGATCGGAGCCATCGTTGGAGAATATATCGCAGGCATTGGCGGCGGCAAAGGCGGACTAGGGTATGCGATTACGATGGCTTCGTCTAGATTAGACACCCCTTACTTGTTCGCATGCGGTTTAGCGGCTTCAGTACTCGGCATTGTGTTTTTCCTGCTCGTGAATGCTTTCTCCAAGTGGATGCTAAGCTCATGGCATGAATCGGAAATGAAATCAGAAGGCTGACAACGATGAAGGAGATGGACAATATGAAGAAGGATCATTTGTATTATCTACAACGGTGCATAGAGGTATCACAGAGCTCAAGGGATAATGGCAATACCCCATTCGGAGCGATTTTGGTGGATGAAAAAGGCGACATTCTTCTGGAACAAGAAAATGTAGAGATTACGGAAAAGAGATGTACAGGACATGCCGAAACTGCGCTAATGGAGAAAGCTTCCCATATATACTCGCATGAATTTCTATGGAACTGCACGTTGTATACGACTTTCGAGCCTTGTGCTATGTGTGCGGGGGCCATGTATTGGGGCAATGTCGGTACGGTTATATATGCAACAACGGAGGAAGTATTGCTTAAGCTGACTGGCGACCATGAACAAAATCCTACGTTTGACCTTCCTTGCAGAGATATATTTTCCAGGGGGCAGAAGTCTATTACGGTGATTGGTCCCTTCCCAGAAATAGAAAAGGAAGTTGTGGCTGTGCATGAGGGGTTCTGGGTTTAACGGCTTATTTTCACTGGAATAGGTCGTACCATATACAGATAAGAGGAGTGGGATGGAGAATGCTGGGTCGAAAATTGGGAATGAAGATGATGTTGCTGTTGTCGCTGGTTCTTACGGTTGCTATTGCGGGTTGCGGAGGAACGAATAATAATTCGCCGGCTGCTGCTGAAACGACAACTCCTACTGCTGAGGCTGCTGTAGCGCCGACTGACAAGCCTAAAGAACCTGTGGATGTAAAAGTAGTACTTAACTGGTTCGCCAAAACAGAGCATGGCGGGTTATTCGCTGCTGAACAGCATGGTATTTACAAAGAGGCAGGGCTAAATGTAACGATTGAGCAAGGTGGTCCTCAAGTATCATCGATTCAAATTGTTGCATCAGGCAAAGCACAGTTCGGACTTGCACATGCCGATCAAATTTTACTGGCACGAGAGCAAGGAATCCCTATCGTTGCAGTGGCAACGACTTTCCAAATTAGCCCGCAAAGTATTATGTTTCATGAAGGGGCAGTTAAGGATTTCGCTGATTTGAATGGAAGAACCGTGTATATCCAACAAGGACAGCCATATTGGGAATATCTGAAATATACTTATAAGTTGGATAAAGCTAAAGAGGTCGCATACACAGGACAACATGCCAATTTCATTAGCGACAAAACTTCAGCAAGCCAATCGTTTGTGACGGGCGAGCCTTATGCGGTTGAAGAGCAAGGGATTCCGGTAGATACGCTGCTTGTTGCGGATTCAGGCTATAAGCCATATGCGGCAGTTATTTATACGACGGAGAAATTCCTCAAAGACAATCCAGATACGGTTAAAGCATTTGTTGGAGGCACGGTGAAAGGGTGGGCGGATTACAAAGAAACCTTCGCTGATCTTGATCCTTACATCCGTACGATCAACACGGCGCTTACACCAGGTGAGATGGAATTTGCTGAGAAAATGCAAACGGAGTTTATTTTCGGCTATGATGCTGCTGAGCATGGTGTTGGTTATATGACGGAAGAACGTTGGTCTACCTTGATGAAGCAGCTGGTTGAGATTGATGTACTCAAAGGTGAAGTAGATGTTAAGTCAGCTTTCACTACAGAGTTTCTACCGACCCCATAAGCCAGTTGGCGATTATATAGAAAGAGACTGTGCGATTATCGCATCGTCTCTTTCTTCTTTTTTGTCCCATTTTCGCATAAGCATGTAGGAAGAACTGGACAACCGGATGGGGGAGGCGCAAGCATGGCCAAATGGGGAAGAAAGGGATGGCTGTTTCGGACAGTTGGTCGCAATCGGCAGACGTGGTCAAGCAGTCCCTTCAAGCGGGTCAAGACAGTAAGCTGGGGCAGCAATCGAACGACTCCGAGCAGCAATAAAGTAAAACTCTGGGGCAGCGGCGGTCGAGCGGCATCAAGCAGCAATAAGGTAAAAGCTTGGGGAAGCGGGCGAACAGCATCAAGCAGCAGTAATAAGGCAAAAGCTTGGGGCGGCAAATGGCAGCCGCGGCCGGCAGCTAGCACCGGATCGCGAACATGGAGCAGTATGAAGCCGCAGCGAAGCAGAGCGGTCAAGGCCTCTCCAAGCAAGCCAGGCTTAACAGGAGGCTGGGGATCACGACCGACTGTGCCGAGATCGAGATGGAAGATGTGGGTTGGCATTATTTTGCTGGTGGCTATCATTGGATCTATTCAATCGTTTATATACATAGAGAAGCATTTGCGTCCACCGCTTATGAAGGTCGCTCAGATTAGAATTAAACAAGTGGCAACACAGGCGATCAATAAAGCAACGACGGAGGAGGTTGTGAGCAATTCCGAATTTGAGAAGCTAATTGATTGGAAAATGAACAGCGGCGGTAAAGTGTCAGGCTTTATGCTGAATTACGCGGAGCATACGAAAATCCGTGCACAAACGATTAACATCGTACAATCAACGTTGAATGAGTTGAAGGAAATCCCTGAGCATATTCCAATTGGCAATGCGCTTGGCAGTGCGATTATTTCATCCTATGGTCCAAGAGTTCCGGTTAAATTTGAACCGGTCGGCGCAGTCAAGGTGGACTTGAATACAAGGCAAAAAGATGCGGGTATTAATATGATCCTAATTGAGGTTTACATAAAAATAGTCGCAGAGGTAGCTATTATTGTTCCATTTGAGACAGAGCCGCAGCTTGTAGAGACCGAAATTCCTATATCTTATTTGCTTGTAGTAGGCGATGTGCCTATGTATTATTACGATAATAAGGGCAATCCCGTTGGAGACTCTGCCGATAATGCTCCTAATATATCGGTTCCTTTATCTGACGGTGAAGGGGTATCCAAGTCATCGGATGGAAGCATGATTGAAGAGCATCTGGATTCTTCTGAGAATCCTCTGCCTCAAGAGGGGCAAATTGATTCCGGGAATTCAACTAATTCATTGGGTAATTCTGGAGAGCAGTCTAGTCTGGACTAAATGGGGCTGGGTTAGGTAATATGGATTAGATTAGATGGTTTAGTTTGAGATAGACAAAAGACTAGCGCAAGCAATACTGCTTGCGCTAGCCTTTTGTTTTCATTCGACGTCGTTCGTCCTGCTCCCATTTTCTTAACAAGGGATAAGGATCAAATGACCACTCGATCAAGCCGCGATCACTATATACGCCGTAATGCAAATGAGGAGGGAATTTACCCTGTGTTCCAGGTTTGCCGTAACCTGAATTCCCTACCCATCCGATCACTTGACCGGGTTTCACGAGCGTACCAATGCCAATTGATTTATCAAACCCGGATAAATGAGCGTAGTAATGATAATAATTGTGCAAATCGCGAATGCCTATTCTCCAGCCGCCGTAAGGATTCCAGCCTTTTACTTCTATAATACCGTAACAGGTGCTTCTTACGGGAAGTCCATAGTGGGCGAAGATATCCGTTCCCTCATGACTGCGCCTGCCGCCCCAGCTTCTTGCTGTACCCCAAGTGCTTTTATAGGAGTAAGAGTTGCCCACTGGAACAGGAAAGGCGTGTTCAAATAAATCGAGTCGGTCAAAAGCGGCGTAGATTTGAGAAAACTGTTGTATACGTTGCACGGCGCGGCTGTTATGGTAATATTCCCATAACCCAATAGAGAAATCATCTTCCGTGGTGCCGTACTGCAGAAGCCTGCTTGCTACTGAATACAATAAATCGACGTCGTTCGTACGCTCGGCATAGCCATCACCATCCCCATCGCGCCCAATGCCATTGAACCATACGATAGTGGAAGGAGTAGTATCTTCTGAATCGGGGTTTAACGCTCCTGACCAATATTCCTCATCAATGAATATTCCGACAGTGCTGCCAAGCTGAGGTCGAGCTTTTGGTCTTGCCTTGGACAATGTTCGTTCATATTGATCGATTGCAGCAATTCGGTGCCATGGAATGTTGGTAAGTATACTTATTTTTTCGTAAAGCATTTGTCTAGATTGCAGAGAATCGACCTCAGTCTGTTGATTGACTTTCATGGACTTTGTCTGTTCTTGCGGATTGTTTACTTCGGCATGGCAAAGTTGACTTGTCATGAGCATGGAAGCGACAGTCATTGCCGCGACTAGGGAAATGGTCAGTTTCAATCGTTCCACCCTTTCGAGAGCTCAAAGCATAATCGTTATGTTTTACAAATCATTGGATTTTATTCGAAACATGATATAATAAACAGAATGGAAACCTTCTTAATATTTGAAAGTGAAGGCAGGGGAATGCATGATGAAATCAAACCAACGAGAAAAATTGCCAAAACCTGAATGGTTGAAAATTAAATTAGCTACAGATGGCAACTTTGCCGAAATTAAAGATATGATGCGTTCTAAGACATTGCATAGCGTGTGCGAAGAAGCTCGCTGTCCCAATATATATGAATGCTGGTCGAACCGAACAGCGACCTTTATGATATTAGGTGACATTTGTACACGTGCTTGCCGATTCTGTGCAGTTAAGACCGGATTGCCTACAGAGCTTGATCTGCAGGAGCCGGAACGGGTTGCTGAAGCTGCGGAACAAATGGGATTGAGACATTGCGTTATTACCTCAGTAGCAAGGGATGATCTTGCTGATGGAGGCGCTTCTATCTTTGCTGGTTCTGTACGAGCTATTCGTGAACGTATGCCATTATGCCGTGTTGAGGTGCTTATTCCGGACTTCCTTGGCAATCGGGATGCGTTGCAAATCGTTATGGATGCTAAACCAGACATACTGAATCATAATATTGAGACAGTAGAACGGTTATCCGATCGCGTACGTGCAAAAGCTAAGTATAGTCGTTCGCTAGAGCTGCTTAGACAGGCGAAAGAAATGAATCCGAAAATTCCAACCAAGTCGAGCATCATGTTAGGTCTTGGGGAACAATATGAAGAGATTCTGCAGGCGATGGATGATTTGCGCTCTGTAGACTGTAATATATTGACGCTAGGTCAATATTTGCAGCCGACAGCTAACCATATTCAGATTGAACGTTATGTTCATCCTGATGAGTTCGCTAAGCTCAAAGAAGAAGGGCTTAAGCGGGGCTTCCGTCACGTTGAATCAGGTCCGCTTGTTCGCAGCTCTTATCATGCGCATGAACAGACAGATTCCGCAGAAGCAGCGCAAGAGCGCGAGCTAAGCAACGTATAAGTTGTAGTTGAAGCTCCGAGAGGTGGGAAACGGCGTTGATTCAAATCGGCGGGAAAGTTTATGAGCTTTTTTATGAGAATCGTAACGGTTGGAATGCAGATGCATTCAAGGAACGTTACAGTGAAGTATTGGAACGATACGATTATATCGTCGGGGACTGGGGCTACAACCAACTGCGACTGAAAGGCTTTTATAAGGACAATCATATGAAGGCGACGAAGGATAGTATCTTTTCCAGCTCGTCTGATTATATTAACGAATATTGCAATTTTGGATGCGCTTATTTCGTGCTTGAGAAAACAGGCAGTGTGAAGAAGTCTCCAGAAGAAGAAGGTATTGAAGAAGAGGATGGCGGGCTGAAGGCGGAATCCAATTCCGAATATCGGCGTTATTCATCGGATGATTCTCTGATTTCGGCAATTGCTGAGGCTGCCGCAGCTGCGGTTTCTACAGATATTGTTAATGAACCCGCTGTTGACGCTGCAGCTCCTGCCTCCAAACCGAACAATTCGACGGGAGCACGGAGTGAAGATCAGCAATCACCACAGCGTAGTCCACGTCAGGACTATCGCCGCAACCACCGTTCAAACGGAGGAGATCGCAGCAAAAAGCCGTTCCGCTCATCATCGAACCGAGATGCTGGAGCTGGAGCTTCTACGGATAAGGCTCATTCTCCTGTAGGGACGAAGGAAAAAGGCCGGAATTAATCTTTATTCATATGCAGTTAGAAGAGAACCAATCATCGGATGATGATTGGTTCTCTTTTTTTGCACTAGAGAAAGGGCTGTTCATAATGGTAGTGTTCTACCATTATGAACAGCCCTTAATGTTTGCTGCTACATATCAAGAAAGGCGTCTCGAACACGGTTCCAGAAGGGGAACGGCCGATAACGAGCAAAGCTGACTTTGCGGGTACTGACTTTGCATCTGATGGAACAAATGTCAGTACGTTGAATGCTGTGATGATCAATGGCTAACTGCAGCCGCTGCTCTTTTTTCGAAATAATATCAATATGGTGATGCTGCGGAATCAAGAACGATGATCCCAACGTACGATATACGCGATTGTTAATGGAAGCAATCTCTGCGATTTGCAGCGATTCAATAGTTGGATGCACAATAGCGCCGCCTACGCTTTTGTTATAAGCGGTACTGCCTGAAGGCGTAGAGATGACGATACCATCCCCACGGAACATCTCGAATGGCTCATCATTGACGTTAAGCTGAACAACTAGTGTAGCATCGACACCCTTAAGCGTGAATTCATTCACTGATAAGTAATGTGAGCTGCCAGTTGGTGTTACGACTTCTATCTCGGCCAGTGGGTAACGGACGATCTTTGGTGATTCTTGAGCCATCATCTTAACAAGCTCATTCAGCTCATTGGCTTGCCAATCCGCATAGAAGCCTAAGTGACCCGTATGAATACCAACAAATGCAACATCCATGACACGATCCACATACTTGTGAAAAGCTTGCAGCATCGTACCATCTCCGCCGATTGAGACGACGATTTCAGGCATTTCGTCGTTACGTGTGAAGCCCTGCTCTGAAGCCAACTGATGAAATTGTTCCGCTAGTGATTGTGATAACGTATCACCCCGGTCGATAACCGCATATTTCAAGAAAGCAAACCCCTTCCAATCTCCTTATTATCTAAATGATATCGGAATATGAGGGCAAATTCAATGAGGGAAAACAATGTTTAAGGAGCAAGCCATCCCCAGAGCACATATACAAGCGCTACAGCAATAAATCCATGTATAAGTCGAGCTATAAATAACGGATAATATCGCAGATTAGTATGGCTTAAAAGACTGATCACTTGCGCATGGACAGAAAGTCCTCCCCAAGAGAGGATCCATGCGGCGATCGCAGCTTGATGCAGCAATCCGGTACCTGTGCCTCCTGCTTCTCTTGCGCCAAGAGTTACTTCGAACAGGCCGAATACGGCAGCATCCGCAAGTTGCGCAGGCAAGCCGACCAGTCCAAACAATAGTCTAAGAATCTCTGCCAGTATTTCAACTATGCCTGCACGAGAGAGCATCTCCATGATGACCGAGAAGAAGACGACAAGACCGCCTACGACAATCATCAGTCGCAACGCTGACTGAATGGAATCCTGTAATAGCCTTCCTAGGCTTCTCCCATCTAGAAGTCTTGCTTCATGCATCGCTTTCACGGCAGCTACAAGCTTGGGCGTACGGCGCTGCTGTGTGCGTGTCTCAGCTAGAGCTGTGGATGCGGGGGCATGTCGGTCATGGAAACGCATGAGCAAGCCTACAATAAATGCGCCGCCATAATGGGCTACAGCAAGCAACGGGGCTAGCGCAACGTTATGGAAAAAACCGACGGATACCGCGCCGATCAGAAAGATGGGATCGGATGTGGTAGTGAAGGCGACGAGTCGCTCTCCTTCGGCTCTGTTGATCAGTCGTTGTTCCCATAACTGCGCAGTAAGCCTAGCACCGACGGGGTAACCGGAAACATAGCCCATCGCGACGACGAAGCTGCCAATGCCAGGCAATCGAAATAACGGGCGCATGAACGGATCAAGCAGTTTTCCGAAAAAATGAACGATTCCTACACCAAGCAATAGTTCTGAGATAACGAAAAAAGGGAATAATGCAGGAAAGAGCACCTGCCACCATATCGATAAGCCTCGTAAAGCCGAGTCTAATGTTTGAGTTGGGAATATTGCCATCAACAAAACGATGAGGAGGGCACCGAGGCCAGTCATTGAGGCAGGATGAACTAGTACGCGAAGCATAGCTTAGTCCTCCTTGAAATTTGTTGTACAACCTCTAATCAGGTATATGTTGGAGGAGGCGAATCCATCACTTGCATGAAATATTTATTGTAAAAAATAGTTTGTAAAGGTTGAAAGAAAACGCTTGCAAAACAGGGTGACTGCCATGATACAATGGTAATACCTTTAAAGCTTGGAGTGATGAGAATGAGTATAATCGCTGGCATCCTCGTCTGCGCTTTTGTGTATGTCATCCGTGAATCCCTTACAGCGCCTGGAGAAGAGGACTACGAAGGTTAAGTATTGATATGATCCCATTATCAACCCGCGTTGCTGTTGCTGGCAATGCGGGTCTATTTTTCGTACAGGGCCAAATGATTATCCAACGATATACCTACATAATGACATGTGATTTGACGATAAATAAGAAAGTAAGTATGTGAGTACACCGGAATAGGAGAAGTGAATCAAATGGAGCCGCTCTATCAGACTAAGATTCAATGCATTTGCTGTGAAACAATCTTTATGACATCACGTGTTCGCCCAAGTTTCAAGAAAGCGATGAAGACGGATACTGATTTTTGCGGTTATTTCAAGGATGATATCAATCCAGATTACTATGTAGTCAGGGTTTGCCCAAGTTGCGGATTCGCCTCTACAGAGAATGGGATTAATCGATTAAGTGATGAGCAAAAACGTACTTATCTCGATTCAATTGGGTCACGCTGGGTTAGCAGAGATTATGGCGGAGCCCGGGATGTGCAGGAAGCAATCGTATGTTATAAGCTGGCGTTAATAATCGGACAGACCATGGGCGAGAAAGAACGAGTCGTGGCAGGTGTGCTCCACCATCTTGCTTGGCTCTATCGATATGTTAGTAACAATGATGAAGAACAAAGGTTTTTGCGGTTTGCGCTTCAATCATACATCAAAGTGTATGAAGAAGAAGGCGAAGAGGTTAATAATGCTAAACTCATGTATATGATTGGTGAGTTGCATAGACGAATTGGAGAAAGAAACGAGGCTGTGAGATGGTTCTCGCGTATCGTCAATGATAAGCGGATTATGGATGCTGCGATGATTCGGGCTAGCCGGGAGCAGTGGCAGCTAATACGCGAAGAGATGACCATCGAACAACAAGGGTTGTCCGATGGAGGTTCAAAACAAGCAACAAGCTCAACCATATAGAGTAAGTGAACTTAATGTATAAATGAATGTTTGAATTTAGCGATTCAACTGGCGCAGTGGTTCAGTGGCGAGCATATAATCTCGATCCATATCGACGATGGTTACTCTGTTATGGCAGCAAGGGAACACTAGTAATTTCTTTTTGCCATGCTGTATTTCAGCAACCTCTTTAACTCGAAGCGGAATGAGCACATTGTCGCTGCTGCAGAAGGGACAGCTTGGAACGTAGATGTCGTTTATCACAATATCGTAGGGCCAAGTGCGCTCAAAAGGAATCATGAGGACGTCTCTTCCGAATTATCTTTCGCTTCGGCTTCTGTTTTTGCTATCTCGGCAAGCTTCTGCAATAATATATGGCGAGGCATGTGCATGATGTGCTCGATAGGCACGCCAAGCTGCTTGGATAAAGCGATTGCTGTCTCTGCTGAAATTTGTAATGGTTTGGACATGGTGGAATTCCTCCAATCTAGATATAATTAAGTTATACACCGCTGACTAAGATTGCGCAAATAAAACGCGGATCTTTGCAGTGGTTTTTATTTTTTACTAGCAATGGAGAGGAGACGACGGAATGACCCAAGTGAATTATCCGATGAAATGGAATTTGGAAAATTTTTATGCAGGAGGCTCGAGCTCTACTGCGTTTGCACAGGAGCTGAAGGAGCTCGAAGGTGATGTTGTTCAGCTAGATCGGCTGCTGTCAGATGCGAGCAGTGATGCTTTGTCCAAACTCACGGTAACAACAGAGCTTGCTCAATCCATTCTAATTCGCCTTAGAGAGTCGGAATCTTTCGTAAGCTGTTTATTAGCACAAGATATGAGGGATTCAGCAGCAAGTGGATTAAATGATCGGGTTAAAACGGTTGATGCGAAATTCCTCGGTGCATTAACCCGCTATGATAATGAACTTCGTCAGATTGATGATAAGGATTGGGAGCAGTGGCTCAGCAACGGCGCTGTTTCGGATGTAGCGTTCAGACTATCTGAGAGACGGGAGCTTGCGCAAGAGAAGCTAGCGCCCGAACTGGAGGCTCTAGCGGGTGAACTGGCTGTAGACGGTTACCATGCTTGGGGAGACTTCTATAATTTAATCGTATCGAAAGCGAGATTTAATATAACTGAAGCTAATGGAGAGCAGAAAGTTCTGTCTGCGGGACAAATGCATAATCGGCTGTCAGATGCGGATCGTTCTGTTCGTCAGACGGCTTTCGCTGAATGGGAACGTGAATGGGGAGAGCAAGCTGATCTATGTGCGGGCGCACTGAATCGGATTGCTGGATTCCGACTCAAGCTCTACGATAAGCGTGGATGGAAATCTATACTGAAAGAACCTCTGCAAATAAACCGAATGAGCGAAGCGACGCTTGATGCAATGTGGTCGGCAATCGAAGAAGGCAAGCCTGAGCTTGTACGCTACTTGGAGCGGAAAGCGAAACTGCTCGGCGTTGAAAAGCTGGATTGGCATGATGTTGGAGCGCCACTAGGTTCTACTGTTAAGACAGTTAGCTTTGATGAAGCGGCCGAATTTATTGTGGAGCAATTCCGGAAATTCAGCCCTGATCTTGCGACGTTTACAGAAATGGCATTCCGAGATGGTTGGATTGAGGCGGAGGATCGCTCCGGCAAACGTCCGGGAGGCTTCTGTACCGCTTTTCCTAAGACCGGTCAAACTAGGATCTTTATGACGTACTCTGGTACAGCTGATAATGTATCGACACTAGCTCATGAGCTTGGTCATGCGTATCATCAGCATGTCATGAATGATTTGCCTGCGATGTCGCAGGAATATGCGATGAATGTAGCTGAAACAGCGTCGACGTTCGCTGAACTGATCGTTGCGGACTCTGCGATGAAAGCAGCTAGTGATCCCGAAGAGAAACTTAGCCTATTGGAGACTAAGATACAAAACTCGGTTGCTTTTTATATGAACATACATGCCAGATTCCTGTTTGAGAAACGATTCTATGAGAAGCGTGAACAGGGCATGGTAACGACTGAACAGCTCAATGAGCTAATGGAAGCGGCTCAGCGGGAAGCTTTCAGTGGTGCTCTTGGTGAAGCACATCCGCATTTCTGGGCATCTAAGCTTCATTTTTACTTAACAGATGTGCCGTTCTATAACTTCCCGTACACGTTTGGTTATTTATTCAGCGCAGGTATTTATGCGAGAGCTCAGCAGGAGGGTCCTGCTTTTGCCGAGCGTTATGTAGCGTTGTTGAGAGATACCGGCCGAATGACCGTTGAAGATTTGGCTCTGAAGCATTTGGGCGTCAAGCTTGATGAAGCTGATTTCTGGCGGGATGCGGTTGCGTTGACGCTAGAAGATATTCATTTATTCTTAGAGCTGACGAATGATTAAAGGCGAAGAGACACAGTTAGGGTAATCTCTAACTGTGTTTTTTTGTGTTGATTTATGTTGGAGAAGGGGAGTGGAGGAAGAGATTGGAGTGTAGCTGGAGAAGGCGAGGACGTTTGGTTGTTTAACTAGCTGTTGTCCTGAGTAAAGTGGGGGTTGGGAGCACTAACTGAACTGTAGTATAAGCTGGCTTAGGAGAAAACTAAGGTTAGTTGGAGAAGGAGAGGACGTTTGGTTGTTGAGCTAGCTGTTGGCTGAGCAGAGTGGGGTTTGGGAGCACTAACTGAAAACTGTAGCAAGAGCTGGTTTAGAAGAGAACTAAGGTTAGTTGGAGAAGGAGAGGGCGTTTGGTTGTTGAGCTAGCTGATGGCTGAGTAAAGTGGGGTTTGGTTAAGGGTGGTTATTGTGGTTGAGGACGATTAGTCTGCTCGCTATTGAGATAGCAGAGTCTGTAAGCCATTAACGAAGGAGTTTCCTTAAATTGTGAATGTAATTTCCTAGTTTGATGTCTCTCAATCCTAGATCGGGCAAATAGCGAAGCAAGTTTCCTAACAGCGGAAATTTCTTTCCACAGTTAGGAAACATGCTTCGCTATTTGATGAGAGGAGCACATAATCGCTGACTATAAGGAAAATGGCTTCGCAAAATTAGGAAATAGGTTCATTGATGTGCCTAGTACTGAACCCTACAGAGTTCAGTATTGTCCAATACTACTCTATGTATTGTACAACTGAAGCAGGATCATAACCTACCATTTAACCAAAATCAAGCTGGTAATAAAACAGTTCATGCACATTATGACCTAAATAAACGTATATATTGTGCATCATATATATATGTGTTATATTAATTCCTGATAAAGACGATTTTAATCCAATATATGTGTAATAAACAGATTGGAGGAGAAGAGTATTCAGCTATCCAACCGTCAGCTTCAGCTTCTTGAACAAGTGAAGAAGCAAGCACCTATTACAGGCGAACAGCTGGCAGAATATCTAGGTGTTAGTCGTCCTACGTTACGCTCGGATTTGGCGCTGTTGGTCATGCTCGGTTTGCTTGATGCGAAGCCGAAAGTCGGCTACTTTCTTGGGAATGCTTATCGAAGAACAGATAATTCTGCCGTAAGGCAGCGTTTCGATAATATTAAAGTGCATGAAATACAAGGAGTACCGGTTATTGTTAATGATGTTCTGTCCGTCCATGATGCAGTAATTACATTGTTCACAGAAAATGCGGATACGTTGCTCATCATTAATGAACAGAAGAAATTTGTAGGCATAGTTACTCCGAAAGATATGTTGAAGATTACGCTTGGCAATGCAGGCGCTGCATCAATTCCTGTAAGCATGGTCATGACCCGTCTTCCGAACATTGTATCGCTCTCGCCTGACGATTCTGTATCTGATGCGGTACGTAAAATGTTGCTCCATCAGGTAGATTGTTTGCCGGTAGTTATACCGGTAGATGAACAAGGTCAAGGTCCAGTTGTTACAGGATGGGTATCCAAGTCGAATATTGTTCGACTAATATCGGATATCGCAACAGCAGATGAACTGGGGGAGCAAGACCTATGACAGAGGAAATCATCTATGTATGCTCAGATGCTGTAGGTGAAACCGCTGAAGCGGTAGCTAAAGCGACACTCCGACAGTTCGCATCGGATCATGTAAAGATTAAGCGGTACGGACATATTAAGTCGGAAGATGAAGTGGTTCAGATCGTCGCGGAAGCGGCTCGAACGGGCGGCTTTATCAGTTACACTCTCGTACAACCGGAACTGCGTGAACTTATGAAGGAAGAAGCATTCCGATGGGGAGTCAGAGCGGTAGATGTCATGGGACCGATGATGCAAGCTTATGTCGACACCTTTGGCAGCTTTCCGAAGCGAAAGCCAGGATTGCTGCATTCATTAGATGACGAGTATTACAAGCGTATGGAAGCGATTGAATTCGCAGTTAAGTATGATGATGGAAAAGACGCAAGAGGATTTGTGCAAGCACAGGTCGTACTCATTGGCGTATCTCGAACATCGAAAACACCGCTTAGTGTATTTTTATCGCATAAAGGGATTAAGACGGCTAATCTGCCTCTTATGCCTGAGGTACGACCTCCCAAAGAGCTCGTGCCTGCAGCAGGAAGATTAATCGTTGGCTTAACTATGCAGCCTGAGCATCTGTTGCATATTCGAACGGAACGGTTGAAGACTTTAGGGCTTCCTGAATCTGCTCAATACGCCTCGATGGAACGGATTATGGAAGAATTGAATTTCGCCAATAGCGTAATGGAGTCATTCGGATGTCCGGTCATTGATGTTACAAATCGGGCGATTGAGGAAACAGCCGGTATTATAACGAATTGGCTTTATCATCAATCAGAAGCATTGGATCATGCCCTCGGTAAACGCTAATTGGCAATAATAGCATGGAGCACTGATAGAGATTGAACTTTTGGGGAATGTAAAGTTAGTAGGTATGGATATCACAAAAATGGTAATACGAATGAGAGAGGGAGTCTGGATATGTTAGAACGTGAATTGTCGTTAGAGCTTATTAGGGTAACTGAACTTGCTGCATTAGCATCAGCACCATGGATGGGGCGAGGAGATAAGAATAGTGCAGACGGTGCAGCTACTGAAGCTATGCGTAGCATGTTCGACACGGTATCCATTCGGGGAACTGTCGTCATTGGCGAAGGAGAAATGGACGAGGCTCCAATGCTCTATATCGGCGAACAAGTTGGCAGCATGGTTGGTCCAGAAGTGGACGTAGCTGTTGATCCGCTTGAAGGAACAGAGATCGTCGCTAAGGGTTTGAATAATGCGATGGCTGTGCTTGCTGTGGCGGGCAAAGGACAACTGCTTCACGCTCCTGATATGTATATGGAGAAATTGGCGGTTGGCCCGGAGCTTGCTGGCAAGCTATCGCTTAAAGATCCCATTCGTACAACTTTAGAGAAAGCTGCGCTAGCGCTAGATAAGCCTGTATCTGACTTAACAGTCATGATATTGGATAGAGAGCGTCATGCGGAGATGATTAAAGAGTTGAGAGAAGCTGGCGTACGTATTAAGTTTCTATCCGATGGCGATGTTGCTGGAGCAATGGCCCCTTCATTCCCAGAGGCTGGTATTGATCTGTATGTAGGGTCGGGCGGAGCTCCGGAAGGTGTACTGGCTGCAGCGGCATTGAAATGCCTCGGCGGCGAAATTCAAGGTCGTCTCATGCCGGAAAATGAAGAGCAATACGAGCGTTGTATATCGATGGGCTTGAGTGATCCCCGTAAAATTTTATTTGTAAATGATATGGTTGGTACAGACGACGTTATTTTCGCTGCGACTGGAGTCACGCCTGGAGAGTTTATGGGCGGGGTTCGTTATTTGCCAGATCAAAGAGCGGAGACGCATTCAATTGTAATGCGTGCCCAAACTCGTACGATTCGTTTTGTGAAAACATTACACTACTTGCCGAATAAACCGCTATTACGCAATATCAAATAATAATGAGAGAAGGAATTTAGAATGGAACAAACATTTATTATGGTAAAACCCGATGGAGTTAAACGTGGATTGATTGGTAATATCGTAGCAAGATTCGAAGCTAAAGGATTCAAGCTTGCTCAAGCTAAGCTGATTACAATCGACAAAAAGCTTGCAGAAACTCACTATGGTGAGCATGCTGAAAGACCTTTCTTCGGTGATTTGGTTGACTTCATTACTTCTGGTCCATCGTTCGCAATGGTATGGGAAGGTCCAGATGCAGTGAAAAACGCACGTATGATGATCGGTAAAACGAACCCGTCAGATTCAGAGCCAGGTACTATTCGTGGTGATTATGCGCTCATAACTAGTCATAACATCATTCACGGTTCCGATTCCAATGAGAGCGCTGCACGTGAAATTAAATTGTTCTTTGCATAGGACAACAATCACATCAATTAAATGGGGTTGGTTTTTGCTTCGAATACCTTATCAGGCTCATGTTTCTTAGCGATTGGGGTAAAATGCAACCAAAACAATAATGAAATTAGAAAAATCCTCGTGCAGCGGGCAACCGCCGTACGGGGATTTTTTGCGTATAAAGATTTAATTTCATTGACATGATACATTTTGTATCTTAAAGTAAGAGATGATTAGATACAAAATGTATCTAACAGACCTGTTTATATATTGTGAAACAGACCTTAATTAGAGATGAGATCATTAATTCGGATAGGTGGTCAAACAATGAAAAAAGTAACAAAAGCGATTATTCCTGCAGCTGGATTAGGAACGAGGTTTCTGCCAGCCACGAAGGCGATGCCCAAAGAGATGCTGCCCATTGTTGACAAGCCTACCATCCAATACATCGTTGAAGAGGCTATTGCATCTGGAATTGAAGATATCATTATCGTCACAGGCAAAGGGAAGCGTGCAATTGAGGACCACTTTGATCATGCCTTTGAGCTTGAGAATAATTTGTTCAGCAAAGGGAAATTCGATTTATTGGATGAAGTAAGACGTTCGTCCAACGTAGATATCCATTATATCCGGCAAAAGGAAGCGAAAGGCCTTGGGCATGCGGTATGGTGTGCGCGTAATTTTATCGGAGATGAACCATTCGCTGTCCTGCTAGGAGACGATATTGTGCAGGCTAAGGTTCCATGTGTGAAACAACTCATGCAGCAATATGAGGCGACTGAGCGGTCAGTCATCGGTGTTCAGACCGTACCAGCTGATCAGACCTATCGGTATGGAATTGTGGATCCATCCTTCGCGAGCAATGATCGACTGTATCAAGTGAGAAACGTTGTTGAGAAACCGCCGATTGGCAAAGCACCTTCTAATCTCGCGATCATGGGAAGATACATATTGATGCCAGAAATATTTCAGTTTCTAGGTCAGCAAGAACAGGGTGCAGGCGGTGAGATCCAACTGACTGACGCAATTCAGAAATTAAACTTGCAACAGGGTGTATACGCCTATGACTTTGAAGGGGTTCGCTATGATGTGGGGGAGAAGCTAGGCTTTATTACGACAACTTTGGATTTTGCGCTTCAGAACGATGAATTAAGACATCCACTGCTCGCTGCCATGGAAGAAATTCTACAACGGGAACATTTGAATAAGATTAAATAATAGAGGTGACAAGGAATGGCCCCAATTCCGCAGCAGAATGAACTGGAAGTTCTGTTCGATTCTAGTTCAATCTATACCAGA
Source organism: Pristimantibacillus sp. (assembly GCA_048976605.1). Classification (GTDB taxonomy): domain Bacteria; phylum Bacillota; class Bacilli; order Paenibacillales; family Paenibacillaceae; genus Pristimantibacillus. Next base: position 74,835 of record JBHGUX010000020.1, read on the forward strand.
TACGAAAGTCGTCGATCTCTGAGATTGTATTTGATGATCAAACGAGGGATGGATATTATGGGGGCGGCTATTGGATTAATTCTGTTAGCCCCTATCTTCATCATCGTCGCTTTGTGTATCAAAATTGAAGATCCTAAAGGATCTGTTTTTTTTTATCAGGAACGAATAGGTAGGAATGAACGGCACTTTAATATGTTCAAGTTCCGTTCGATGGTGACTAATGCAGAGGATTTATTGGAGAATCTATTGGTTCAGAACGAGATTGAAGGAGCTATGTTCAAAATAAAGCAAGACCCGCGAATAACGAAGGTGGGCAGGTTTATCCGCAAAACAAGCATTGATGAGCTTCCTCAGCTATGGAATGTTATCCGTGGAGAGATGTCGCTGGTTGGTCCGAGACCGCCACTGCACAGAGAAGTATTGGAATACAGCAGCTACGATAAGCTTCGCTTAAAGGTGACTCCAGGCTGCACAGGTTTATGGCAGGTTAGTGGGCGCAATGAGTTGAGCTTTAATGAGATGGTCGCCCTGGATTTGAAGTACATTGAACAACGAGGAATCCTGCTCGATATCAAGCTTGTTATACTGACTGTTCGAGTCATGTTCGGTTCCAAAGATGCCTATTAGGAGGTAGCGATATGAAGCTCGTATTACTATCTGGCGGATCGGGCAAACGTCTATGGCCCTTATCCAATGACGCAAGGTCAAAGCAATTTCTTAAGGTGCTTGAAGACGACCAATCTCAACTCGTATCCATGGTACAACGAGTATGGGGGCAAATTACGGCTAGTGGTCTTGCGGATTCCAGCTATATTGCAACTAGCCAATCACAGGTTGAAATGATGCAAAAACAGATTGGACAACAGGTGCCTCTTATCATTGAGCCCGAACGAAGAGATACCTTTGCAGCGATCGCTTTAACTGCCGCTTACTTATATTCCATTAAGGGAACAGGTCTGAATGAGATAATAGCCGTTCTGCCGGTCGACCCTTATGTAGAGCCGCATTTTTTTGATGTGGTCAAACAGCTTGAATTAGCAATCCAAGCATCCAATTCAGAATTAGCACTTATTGGTGTTAAACCGACCTATGCCTCCTCCAAATATGGTTATATTATTCCATTCGATGAGAATAAGACCTTCAGCCCTTCTCAACCGCAGCAAGTAAACTATTTCGTTGAGAAGCCTTCAGAAGAAACAGCAGCGCAGCTCATAGAGAAGCAGGCGCTTTGGAACTGTGGTGTATTTGCATTCAAGCTAGGGTATATCATTCAATTGCTGGAGCGAAGAGGTTATCCCATTCAGTATGAAGAACTAGCGAAGCAATATCATACTTTACCGAAGATAAGCTTCGATTATGAAGTGGTAGAGCAAGCAGATCATATTATCGTATTGCCCTATGACGGTTACTGGAAGGATCTTGGAACGTGGAATACGTTGACGGACGAGATGAAGAACAGACAGATAGGCAAAGGGATCATTAGTGAGGACAGTCTGAATACACATCTTATTAATGAGATTGATATACCGGTATCGATTCTTGGTGTGTCCAATATCGTTGTTGCTGTTAGTCCGGATGGCATATTAGTAACCGATAAGAGTGCTAGTCCAAGAATTAAAGATTTTATTAATTATGGTCAAGGTCCAATGTTCGAGGAACGACAATGGGGTTGGACGCGGATTTTGGATAATCAGCAGTATGACGATGGACGCTGTGTCGTGACGAAACGGACTTTGATTGTTGAAGGCAGAAACCTCAGCTATCAATTGCATTTGCACCGAGAAGAAGTATGGACGATCGTCAAGGGTGAAGGTGAATTTGTACAAAACGGCAACTACATGAAAGTAAAAGCAGGCAATGTGCTTCATATTCCGATGAAGTCATTACATAGCATTAGAGCGATTAAGGAGCTCGAGATCATCATTGTTCAGACGGGGAAAACAGCAGAGAGCAGCCAGATCATGGAGCTGTACAACAGCTGGGAGGAAGTTGCTGAGCATTGTGTGAAAATATAATCCCTAGGGGGACGAATTAGTCGATGGCAATTCTAGTAACTGGCGGGGCGGGTTATATCGGAAGTCATACCTGCTTGGAGTTGTTAAATACGGGTTATGAAATAGTCGTTGTTGATAATCTATGTAATAGCAAGATAATATCTTTATCCCGCTTGCACGAACTAACAAGAAAAGATATCAAATTTTATAATATGGACTTATTGAATAAAGCTGGTTTGGAAACTATTTTTGTGGAGAATAAAATAGATGCAGTTATCCATTTTGCTGGGTACAAGGCGGTTGGTGAATCTCTTCATTTTCCACTTAGTTATTATCATAATAATATAGCTGGAACACTTACCCTATGTCAGGTGATGCAAAAGTTCAGAGTGAAAAAATTGGTGTTTAGTTCTTCCGCAACTGTATATTCACCAACAAATCTAGGCGCTATTACTGAGGAATTTCCTACAGGAGCCTCTAATCCTTATGGGCGAACTAAATTGATGATAGAAGAAATTCTACGAGATCTTTATACGTCGGATCATAGTTGGAGTATTTCACTATTACGTTACTTTAATCCGGTAGGAGCCCACTCAAGTGGACGAATAGGTGAAGATCCTAACGGGGTTCCAAATAATCTCACTCCATATATTACACAAGTAGCAGTGGGTAAGCTGAGAAGCTTGAAAATCTATGGCGGTGATTATCCTACGCTAGATGGGACAGGGGTTAGAGATTATATCCATGTGTTAGACCTTGCTTGCGGACATGTAAAAGCGATCGAGAAAGTGGTGTCAACTACTGGTGTAGAAGCGTATAACCTTGGTACAGGCAGAGGTTATAGTGTGCTGGAGATGGTTCGTACATTTGAGAAAGTATCAAGAAGAGTTATTCCATATACCATTGTAGATCGGAGGCCAGGAGATCTCGGTGTTTGTTATTCTGATCCCTCCAAAGCAAAAAGAGAACTAAACTGGATTGCAACCAGAGGAATTGAAGAAATGTGCAGTGATGCATGGCGGTGGCAATTGAATAATCCTAATGGATACGAAAACAGTGAAGATTCGGCTAATCTGATGCAGCACTATTGAATTACACTAAATAATATTTTCCTATTATCTGTAAAGAGGATGTTGTTTGTAGGTTTCTTTTTTTTTCTTGACATGCTACTAATTGTATCATAAAGTTGATAATATACAAAGTGTAACGTCGGAGGTGCAGTAGTGGAATTAACACAGTACATAAGAATGATTCGTCGCAAATGGTGGTTGGTGCTTGCCGTAGTCATTGTCGCATGTGCTGCCTCAGGAATAAAAAGCTACTTTTTCACAGTACCGATATATGAAGCTAGTGCAAAACTTATAGTTAATCAATCCTCCCCTATCGAGGGGGAAAATTTTCCTGATATAGGACTCTTACAAACAAATCTCATGCTAATTGACTCTTATAAAGAAATCATCAGTTCATCGGCAATATTAGATCAAGTGACTGTTCAGTATCCTCAACTGGATGACACTTCGTATGAGATGGGTCAAACACTCTCCGTTTATTCCACTAATAATTCACAAGTTATGAATCTAACCTATTGGAGTACTTCATTTGACAATGCTGCAGCAACCGTCAATGCTATTGCAAAAGTGTTCAAAGAACAAATTCCGCTTATTATGAATGTTGATAATATAACCATATTAAGTGAAGCTAAGATGGATAATTCTGTACCACAAGAGCCAATTAATATTAATCTTACAATGAGTATCCTTATTGCATTTGTTATTTCACTGATGTTGGCGATTGGTCTAGTACTCTTACTATATTACATGGATGATACGCTGAAGTCTGAAGATGAATTAAAGGAACTGCTTGGAATTCCATTGTTGGCAGCAATCGGTAAAATAAGCAGAGAGGATATGCGTTCCAAGAATAGTATAGCAACGACTCATAAACATGAAGTGGGTGAAGGGAAATATGCGTCGGTTAACCAATGATAATCGTTTAGTGGTTTCCGTAAATTCAGATTCTCCGGTATCAGAAGCATATCGGATGCTTCGAACGAACATTCAATTCTCTTCGGTAGATGTTGCAATAAAGGTATTAATGGTGGCGTCAGCTCAAGCGGGTGAAGGGAAATCAACAGTTATATGCAACTTAGCTATTGCATATGCCCAAGAAGGTAAGAGGGTGCTTCTTATTGATGCAGACCTCCGCAAGCCGTCTATCCATCGAATTTTCAACCAAACTAATCGTTTAGGTTTATCCAATATATTATCCAGCCAAAACAGTCTGCAAGAAGTTGTTAAAGAAACATTTGTAGAAAACTTGGATTTGATTACTTCTGGTCCGACTCCTCCACATCCAGCTGAGATGTTAGGATCTATGAAAATGAAATCATTACTTGAAGAATTGAGAGAATCCTATGATATGGTATTATTTGACACGCCGCCAATATTAGCTGTTACAGATGGGCTTATTGTCAGTTCTTTATGCGATGGTGTGGTTATCGTTATACACTCAGGTAAAGTGAAAAAGGTTCACGTTCGCAAAGCGAAAGAGAAATTGGATTATGTTCAGGCTAACATTATTGGTGCGGTATTCAATCGAATGCAACGGCGAGAAATAGACTACGTGAAATATTACGGAACAGGAAAATAAATTTGAATATGGGATCGGTAGGGGAATGAATTAACTTCTCTATACCGATCCATTTTTTATTTATAGAAGCTATTGACGGGAATAGAATTCAATTAAAATGGGGCTGACTGCTAGGAACACATTAAATTATGAAACTTATAATAGTAGTAAGATGAAAGGAGGGGTTGTATTGTCAACAAATAAAACGAAAAATATGAAAATGCATAGTTGGGCAGCTAACGATGTAGTCAGAAAAGAAGAACAAAATGAAAATTTTCAATTGCTTGATAGTGAATTTGGACAACGTGGAGTGAATATTCGGTGGAAGGGGGCAAATGCTGCCGGAACTTCAGGTAGTTACTCTGCTCTGCTAAGTGCGGTGAGCGATGAATCGGATGCTATTTATATTCCCAAGGGGATTTATTTAATAGAGAGAAATATAACAATTCCAAGTACAAAGAGATTAGTCTTTGATCGCAACGCCAGGCTAAGACCTGCTCAAGGGGTTACTATCATTGTAAATGGAACGATCGATGCTGGAATTTATGATTGGATATTTGATATTTCATTGGGTGGATTCATTCAAGGTTTGCCATTAGTGGGGAATGTCTGTCCACATTGGTTTGGGGCAAAAGGTGATGCTACCACAGACGATACAGCTGCTTTTCGAGCGGCAATGGCAATTTGCAATAAAAAGTATCGTTTATTTATTCCTCAGGGTCACTACAGAATCAGACAAACGATAGATAATAATTCCCGAGGCATGTATGGTGTGGCAGCATATGTAGACGATCAACAAGAGGGTTCCATCCTAATATGGGATCCAGTTGATATTACAAAGGATCTACTCCCATGTATAAAAATAGAAACGGCTGGAATCGATGCATTATTCGAGAACTTCTCTATTCAAGGAAGAGTAGACTATAATTCTCAATATTTATCAAAATGGATAAACAAGAGCCTGTTCGAGAAAGATTCGTATGGAATGTTCGCAACTGGAGCTGCTGCAATAATGGTTGAAGGTGCGGCGAAACCAGTGTTTCGTAATATTAGAACAGATCGAGTCAAAGTAGGTCTGTTACTTGACAGCACGGAAGGACATGTAACTTCGTATGATTGTAACTGGAGAGGTCTGATAGGTCTTTATTGCCGTAAAAATAGTGAGGATTATTTCATTCAAGGCGGTAATATTACTGGCGCATTCTGTGGAATAATGTTCGGAGTTACAATGTATGCGAATCATTATGGGGGGTTCGCTGTAACTATGAAGCGAGTTCATTTAGGTTTTGCACCGTACAGCATTTATCAAGTAATAGATTCTAGTGATTATAATGGTAACATTCAAGTAAATGGACTTACTGGGATGTTAGAGACGGTTCGAATGGAACAAGCTGGAGAAGCAGCAATTAAATTATTGCCGAATTCCCTTTCAACAGGCTTGTTTATTTCAGGGTTTGCTATGTCCTGGTCTCGCATCGATTATGCGGATCCTACAGATTGGCAATATGCACTGCCTGATGATTTGAAGTCTCCAGTCGACAAACAAAAATATGCGATTGTACTAGGCAGAGTATTGAATTCAACCTTTGAAGCATTAGAAGGAGTTGCTTATCAGTCTCCGGCTGTAGGAGCAAAAGGCTCAGCCTATATAGAATTTCTTGAGGCAGATGTCGTGCTAACGGGACTTAACCCTGAGTATACGATTATTAAAAGTAAAAATATCCGGACCTCACTGTTATTTACAACCCCATTGTCTGTAGGAAGCGCTTTACATGCTAAGGCACATAACGCCTTAAGTCATGGGAATTTACTTGAAAACCCAGAGCAATTAAACAAATGGAGCATTATCTCAGGTACAGGGTCTTTAGTTGCTAATCTAACAGATTTACCGGTACCGCTAACACAAGAAATGAAGCTTTATGTAGATAAAACATTAGGAAACATTCTGAAGGTTACACCTGATGGGGTTAATAAACCATTTTTAAAAATACCATTTCTCTCATCTCCATTTGTTATGGATACGAATCGTTTCATTGGCTTTGAATATTTTATTCTTTCGCCTTCGCCAAGATTTCGTAGTCGACTTGAATTTGGAAGCGGTGCAACTTTGTATGATGAGACATTTGAAGTAACAGCTAATAAATGGACTAAAATTTCATGTAAAGATATTAAAGCACCTAATAGTAGTTCAAGTGGTGCAAGCTTCTTCGAATTATCAGCTACACAGCCTACGTATTTAGCTGCTGTTATGGTCAGTTATGATTATAATGGAGCATATTCCCCGCATAATCATCCTTATTCGAAGGAAGCAATCGAAAGTGGAGACTCCTTTATTCTAACGGATAAGACAACAGGAAGTAGATGCAAAATTGAATTGATTGCCGGAAAACTGCAAGTAACCACACTGAATTAATAATGAGCTCGCTTTCACGAGAAGTGAAAGCGAGTTTTTTTATTTTCAACAATTGTTACTATTGACATGCTACTAAATGTATCATAAAGTAGAGGAAGTTAAGATACATATCGTATCAGATGTTGCGTAGGTCCATTTATCTGTATAACAAAGGAATGAATGTGTATGTATATCAGCGTAATAATTCCTACATATAAAAGAGTTAAGAGCTTATCGAGCTGTATAGACGGGATTAATAATCAGAGCCGCTTACCTGATGAGGTCATTGTCGTTATAAGAGATACAGACATAGAGTCGCTTAGCTATGTGGCGGAGCTCGAAAATACTATTGTTAGATGCGTATTGATAAATACATCTGGAACTGTTGCTGCATTAAATCTGGGAATAATGAATGCAATAGGGGACGTCATTGTTGTGACAGATGATGATACCGTTCCTTTTTCTAATTGGATCGAAAAAATAGAGGCTCATTTTAATCAGGACTTCAAGTTGGGTGGATTAGCTGGAAAGGACTATGTCTATCATTCAGGTGTTTTGGAAGCAGGGAATAATAAAAGGGTTGGTAAGTTATTATGGTTTGGAAGGATGATTGGCAACCACCATATAGGAGCGGGAGGCATAAGGGAAGTCGATATTATGAAGGGTGCCAACATGAGCTTTAGAAAAGAAGCTATTGAAGGATTATGGTTTGATTCCTATTTAAAGGGTAGCGGAGCTCAAGTTCATCTTGAGGTTGGATTCAGTCTTTCTATTAAAGAGAAGGGTTGGAAGCTCATTTATGACCCTACTGTATGCGTCAATCACTTTCCTGCCGAAAGGCATGATGAAGACAAGAGAAACGGTTTTAACGAAACTGCAGCTTTTAATAACGCCCATAACGAAACCTATTCTATTCTTAGACACTTAGGCTTGGTTAGGAGAATATTATTTTTATTTTGGATTTTTGTTGTCGGAAGCAAGCCATCGCCTGGCATAGTTCAATATGTAAGAATGGTGCCATCAATAGGGAATAAGTTGGGGTTCAAGAAGTTACTAATCTCATTTAAAGGAAGAATTGAGGGATGGAAAACTTGGAGACTGTACAACAAATCGGGCCATTACGAATAGCTGTTATTGCTTTTGAGCTTATTACTCCTAATCAGAGAACGGGGGGGGTGAGTCATTTTAACCATCGATTATGTACGAAGCTGTCAGATGCAGGCCATGACGTAACAGCAGTAACAATGAATACTTCCTTAGATGGCATCAATTACAGAGTAATCTCATTATTCAAAGATAAGAATTTAAATAATCGGTTTAATCGATTCTACTGGGCTCCGTTAAGAGCGAGAAAGATCGACTTTAGCAGCTATGATTTAGTCATTTCTAGCGGTGATGATTGGGCTATGATTCGCAGAGGGAAAACCTGGGTCAGAATTATGCATGGGAGTGCATTTAGAGAAGTTCAGCACAATAAGAAACTGTTGCGAAAAATGAACTTGTCTCTTCAATACTTATTCGAATTAATTTCATTTGGGAAATCCTCAGTAACCTTATTCAATTCCAAAGATACGGGGAAATTTTATTTTTCCAGAAAGCAGGATAAAGTCGTTTATTTACCTGTTGACAATCAACTGTTTCATCCAGGAGAGAAAGAAAGTGATCCCACTATTTTATTTGTAGGAGCACTCGATAATAGAAAACGAGGAAGATGGCTAAGAGAACTATATGTATCGTCAATAAAAAAAAGGGTGCCAAATGCAAAGCTATGGATGGTTTGCAATCCTGATGAGCCAATGGAAGGAGTAACCTATTTTCAACATGTTTCTAATGAAGAGCTGGCAAGCCTTTATAGGAAGGCTCATGTGTATTGCATGCCTTCTACTTATGAAGGGTTTGGTCTGCCTTATTTGGAAGCATTGGCGAGCGGTACCTTAGTTGTTAGTACCCCTAATCCCGGTGCCAATGAAGTGCTGAACGATGGACAGTTCGGTATCCTTGTTAAGGATGAACAATTAGCAGACACTCTTTCTGATGTACTGTTACGTGTAGATGAACATGATGACCTTATCAATAAAGGATTGGGTTGGGCTTCAAGTCATTCATGGGAAAATGTAACTGCCAAATACTTATCTTATATTCATACAAAGTCTTGATTAAGGGGGAGGGATAACTTGGGATATTCGTTCAAACGAATACTGCCTATGAAAATGTTAGTTGTTCTAGGGTGCATTCTGCTTGCATTTGGAGTAGGAATGAGTGCAACTAATCAATTACTGCATGCGGAGCTGTGGCATTTAGCATTTGTCATGCTCTCTATTTTTATAGCTTTATTCATTCAAGCGAGTAACCCCGTTTTCTTAGTTCCCTACATCATCTTCGTTTGGGCGGTTTTCCCCGAAATTAGGCGTATATTGGACTATTTGTTTCAAGAGTATAGTAATACTCCATTGCTTGCATTGGCACCTCTAATTGTGAATTTAACACTCCTTATTCCTATTTCTCGAAATTTTCATAGAATAAGCACCAATGTTAAAAAAATAGTTATTGTGTTTGCTCTAGCTCTAATTTACGGGCTAGCTATAGGATTTATCAATTACGGTATTGCAGCATTATATGAATTCACTAACTATGCAACAGGTCTATTATTATTTATTTACATCAATATTTGTGATTTGGGTAACGAAACAAGGGAAAGGTGGTTAAGATCACTCTCCTTCATTGGAGTAGGAATAGCGATGTATGGCATTTATCAATATTTCTACTTACCTCCCTGGGATCAATTCTGGATGATTAATTCGGAAATGCTATCTATTGGAGCCCCGGAACCATTAAGTGTCCGTGTTTTCTCCACCCTGAATTCTCCTGGTCCAGCTGGTGTTTTTCTAACTATGGTTTTGGGATTTATGATCGTACAAAAAAAATGGCGCTCATTTGGAATAATAGGCGTACTTATTGTGCTCTTAGCTGTATTACTCACATTGGTTAGAAGTGCGTGGATAGGTCTGGTCGTCATGCTGCTTGCCTATCTCTATAGAGCTAAATCTATTGACAAGATTAAACTGTTTTTCTTGTTTGGAGCGGGTATTCTTTTGTATTTATTTATACTTCCCAATTTATCAGGGGCACAGAATATTACGAATCGGATGTCGACCTTTACAACTATGAATGAGGATGTCTCATTCAATGAGAGACTTTCTTTTTCTACCAATATCGTTACTACCATATTATCCAATCCGATAGGCAGAGGGCTAGGTGCGACGGGGTTAGGTACAAAGCTTTATTCAAACGCCAGCTCCTATCAATCATTCGATAATGGGTACTTAAATTTATTTTATACATTCGGTTTAATAGGTGGATTAGCTGTAATTGGTTCGCTCTTCGCGTTGCTTGTACCCTTAATGAGGGAAAGACGAAAGGGCAATGATTATGCTGATCTTTCATTTGCGGGGCTAGGTGCTCTTTTGTTTTTAATGTTGAGCGTAAACGTATTGACTGGAGTTAGTGGAGTAATATTGTGGTTTATCATTTCTGTGGGTTTTTATCAGCAACGGAGCCCTCAAGCAAATCCAACAGAGAGTGTATGAAAGGAACGTAAACCACATGGCAGTCGTTCAACTTATAAGACGCAAAGATAGCTTGGGTAATATAATGCGAATTTTTGCATCGAATGTCTTTATTCTAGGACTAAATACGCTGACTGGGATTATCATAGCAAGATATTTAGGTCCTTCAGGGCGTGGAGAGCAAGCAGTCATGATTATGTGGCCGCAGTTTTTAGCCTACATGTTAACTTTAGGTCTTCCTTCATCCATCGTTTATTACATAAAAAAGAGGGAGGAAAATGAAGGCTCTATTTATATGACTGCGATGATCATGAGCTCGATCTTGGGAAGTATCGCTATACTTTGCGGGCTGTTTATTATCCCGGGACGAATGGATGGATACTCGGAAGAAGTTGTGGATTTTGCCAAATGGGCTTTGCTGCTTGCACCTTTCAGTTTATTTGGCCTCATTAACAATGCAGTTCTTCAAGCAAGAGATGAATATAGTCTCTTTAATAGAATCAGATACATACCAAACATTATAACGTTAATTTTATTGTTGGGACTTGTATTGTCAGACCAAATTAATCCTTTTTATACTTCCATGGCGTATTTACTTCCACAAGTTCCAATTACCTTGTGGACGATGTACCGTATGTTGTTGATTTATAAAAAAAAATGGAAAGTTGATTACCGTTCTGCAAAAGGATTAACAGGTTACGGGATTCGTTCTTATGGAACCGATTTAGCGGGAACATTATCCTCTTATATTGATCAAGTATTGGTTGTGAGTTTATTGTCTCCAAGTAGCTTGGGTTTGTATGTTGTCGCGTTGAGTTTATCCAAGATGTTGAACATGATTCAGTCTGCAGTTGTTTCTGTGCTTTTCCCTGAAGCTTCAGGGCTTGAGAAGCGAGATGCCATCATGTTTACGTTGAGAGTGTTCCGGATTAGTTTTGCTCTTACTTTATTATTAGGTTTAGTTGCCTTGCTTCTGGCGCCTTATTTACTGCCGTTGCTCTATGGCGGTGAGTTCATAAGTGCAGTTAATGTTCTTAAGATATTGATTATTCAAGTCATTATATCAAGCAGTGCGGGGACGCTTGCTCAGGGCTTTATGGCGACTGGAAAACCAGGGAGGGTTACTATCCTTCAATTCATGTCATTGGGACTGAATGCTGCTTTATTAGTTGTACTTGTTCCCAATATGGGTATTATGGGGGCAGCCCTATCTTTATTAATAACCAACCTAATTAATTTTTTAGCAATCATGGTTATATACAAGATTGAGAATAATTTATCATTTTCTCAGTTCTACTTGGATAAATCTGAAATGATATGGATGTGGAACAAGCTAGCCAAAACTAAAAAATATACAAGTGTTGACCAATAGGAGGTTAATATGATTATTCAACTTAGTGTTTGTATTTGTACGAGAAATCGTCCTGAGGATTTGGAGAAAGCATTGAATTCCATATATAAGTCGTCCATTCCGGCTTATGAAATTATTGTATCGGATGACAGCACAGATGCTCGAACGAGAGAAATGATACAACATAGGTTTGATAATGTCATATTTACTGAAGGACCACGAAAAGGTCTATGCCCAAATCGGAATCATATTCTAAAACAAGCTAGTGGTACGCATTTATTATTTATGGATGATGATGAAGTAATGGATGAGCAATTTATCGAAATGCTTACCTTGAAAATGAATCAAATCGACAAGTTACACAGAGAGAAAGTTATTTTAACAGGAATTGAGTACGGGCATGGAGTTACAAAAGTATATCCAAAAGACCAATCGTTTTTAGGTTATCAAACTAAAGTATATAAAGGGACAGATAAATTAAATACTGTCGTTCTTGGAAGTGCGATATTTCCGAAAACTTTATTTGATCTAATACATTTTGATGAGCAATTGGTGTATGGATATGATGAAGTCGATATCTCAACACGAGCAGTGAAATACGGCTATGAAATATTATTGTGCGAAGAAGCATTTAATAATCATTATAGCTCTCCAGTAAATCGAGATTTCTATAAGCCTGTACTAGAGGCTTCTAGATTTTACGTCACTTTCAAGCGATATGCGTTCACAGAAAAGTTAATGGTTAAAGGGTATCTGTTTTTCATAACAGCTTGCGGTCATATGCTATTAAGTGATTTGAAGAATAAGGGGTTTTCTGGTTTAAAGGATGCGACAAAAACAATGAATCTTTCATTGGAGTACATCCGCAAGTTTCGAGAAACCGAGGTGAATACGTGAATATTCTATTGTCCATACATCATAAGATGAGCAAAAATGCAGGTGCACCGGGTGTAACCTATCAGTTGTTCAAAGAGTATGAGCAGCTTGGACATAATGTCATGCTTTTTTCATTCGATAGCCTCCCGTCATATGTGCCAGAGAAATTTAAAATGCTGTTATTCCCTTTCTATTTATCTCGCCAAATTAATCGATTGATTAAAGCAAATACACTTGATGTCATCGATGCTTCAACTGGAGATGCATGGATTTGGAGTATATTGAGAAGAAAAAAGATTCGAACTGTACTAGTGACAAGAAGTCATGGTCTTGAACATTCTGTACACGAGAACTTACTCGAGGAGAAAAGGCTTGGGAATGTAAAACTTTCTTGGAAATATCCTTTTTATCATGGGGGAATCCGCTTATGGGAAGTTGCTGTTTCATTACGCAGAGCGGATGGTTCTCTATTTCTTAATAATCATGATATGAAATATGCGGTAGAGCAATTGCAAGTTAAAGAAGCGTCTTCGCAGGTAATCGGGAATGGACTTCCAGATTATTTTCTTAATCTGCCTGTAATTAATCACTTAAATAGTAAGATACATACCATTAGAATCGCACAGGTGGGAAGTTATATTCAGAGAAAAGGGATTCTTTATACGGCGAGGGCGATGAATAACATATTAGAGAAATATCCAAACGTTGAACTGTCCTTCATTGGAACTGGATGTTCAAGAGAAAAGGTGCTTGCAGATTATCATTCTGCTGTCCATGAAAGAATACATGTCATTAGTCAATATGATCATGAAGAGCTTCCGTCCCTTTTACAAAATCACCATATTAAATTATTTGCTACCTTGTCAGAAGGCTTTCCATTAGGGCTTATAGAAGCCATGGCTTGCGGATTAGCTCCAATCACCTCATACGGACCGGCCACTTTTATACAAGATGGCTGGGACGCTTTAATCATTCCACCACGTAGTTCCCCAGCCATTGAAGAAAAAGTAGAAACTTTGATAAATAACCCAGATCTCTTATTCAAACTACAAGTGAATGCGTATGAAACCGCTCAAGAGTACAAATGGAGTCAAATCGCTTGCGATACCATTGAGTATTATAAGCAGCTATATACCGATTCTAAAGTGTTAATGCAAGCCTAAATCATGATATAGAAAAGAGAGAGAGACTATGAATATATTAACGACTGGTCTTGGATGGAACGACCAGCAGCCAGGAGGATTAAATCGCTATTTCGTTGATTATCATACCGCTCTGGCTAGTTACGGGCATTCAGGACAGGGTTTCATTATCGCAGAGCGAGGCAATAACCTAAATACCGACCTGAACATCACCAATACGGCAGCAGGATTATCGCAGCCCCATCTGATCTCCCGGATGAAATCAGTCCGGCAGCATACACTTCACGCCCTTCATTCCTTTCATGCTGATGTATTTAATCCTCATTTTGCCCTGTACGCTACACTAGTCTCTAGAAAAATGATACCAGCTCACATTCCTATCGTTACTCATTTCCATGGTCCTTGGGCATTAGAATCAAAGCTTGAAGAGAGTCAACGACACGGGGCTATTCGTCAGTCTCGTTATCTGATCAAGAAACAAATCGAGCAAATGAACTATCGGCGTTCTGATCGATTAATTGTTCTGAGTGAATATTTCAGAGGTATATTGACGGAGCAATATGGCATCGATCAAGAGAAAATAAAGATCATACCGGGAGCGGTGGAGCATGAACGATTCATTCCGCATCCAGATCGCGAAGGTCTGCGCAGGCAATTAGGTATTGGGCCTGAACAGAAACTTCTGTTCTGCGCTAGAAGAATCGTCAGGCGGATGGGGATTGATCGTCTGATCGAAGCGATGAGAGCAGTAGTGAACAGTGACCCGAATGTGCGATTGATGATCGCGGGTGATGGTCCCATGCGATTGGAGTATGAGCGTCTTATTGAAGATCTTGAATTAACGGAACAGGTGAAGCTGCTGGGCAGAGTGTCTAATGAGGAGCTTGTGCAATGGTATCAAGCGGCAGATATGAGCATTGTACCGACGATAACGTTGGAGGGCTTTGGCCTTGTGACGGTGGAGTCACTTGCCTGCGGCACTCCAGTACTAGGGACACCATACGGTGGAACGAAAGAAATTCTCCAGAAATTCTCGGAAGCTTTATTATTCAAAGATGGTACTGCTGAAGCGATGAGTGACTCTATTCTTGCTGTGTTGAATAATCGACTAATGATTCCATCTCGTGAACAATGCAGAGAGCATGTGCTTCGCCATTACACTTGGGGACGTGTCATTGATTCGGTCACTGACGTATTCCAAGAGGAAGTAGAGAAGAGGAGGATCTACCGCTGATGAGAGTTGCCCTATACAATCACACAAGCAGTGTAAGCGGAGCAGAAATCAATTTGCTGATGACAGCAGCTCATTTGGATAAAGCTCATCCGATTCTATTCGCACCGGAAGGAGATTTGCTTCAGCGGGCGAGGGATCAAGGAATCGAGGCAATTGCGTTGCCAGGGTATAGTGCACGTTTGTCTACCAACCCATTCTTATTAGCAAAGGGTATGTTGGGGATGATGCGTGCGGGTTGGAAGTTTGCGACAGCGATCAAGCGAAATCATATCGATCTGATCCATGCTAACTCTATGCGAGCGGGTATAATGGCTGCTTTGTTTGGCTGGTATCATCACATTCCGGTGGCTTGGCATTTGCATGATATTCCTCCCAAAGGCATCATCGGCAAATTAATAAGAGCTTTCGCAATGATGTCGGCTCATTCATTTATAGCGATCTCCAAACCGGTTTTATATGGGATGTACCATCCATCGCATGCGATGCGGTTTCACCTTGTTCATAACGGCACAGAGCTTATCCCCATCTCCGAAATGGATAGATATAGAATGAGAAAAAACATCCGGCAAGAGCTGCAGACTCCGATGGACAGCAGCGTAATGACCATCATAGGTCAAATTACGCCGTGGAAGAGGCAAGAGGATGCGATTACGGCATTACGTGCACTGCTTGAGCAAGGTAAAGATGTATATCTGTGGATCGTAGGCGAACCGAAATTCCGTGAAGAAAATGAGCTGTATTGGAACAAGCTGCAGCAGCTAGCGATTGAATTAAAACTAGAAGATCGCATTCGTTTTACAGGCTTTAGAGATCATATCGAGGAGATCTGTTGTGCGGCAGATCTTCTCTTATTATGCTCCGATAATGAACCGTTTGGCCGTGTAATTATTGAAGCGATGGCACAAGGAACACCGGTTATTGCAACTCGGGGCGGAGGTGTGCCGGAAATTATTGAGCATGGGGAGAGCGGGCTGATGTATAAGACAGCAGATATCGAATTTCTTGTTCAATGCATACAGACTGTGCTTGAAGATAAGCGCTTGTGGATGAAGCTTAGTAGGAATGGACAACAACGAGTGAGAGAGCATTTCTCCATTGAGCGGGCTGCTGCAAAGATCGAGCTGGTCTATGAACAAATGATGCGAAGCGGCAGCAAGTATAAGACGGAGCATTCACAAGCCCAACCTGCTAGGAGGATGACAGAATGAGCAATTTGAAGGTAGCTATCGTGCATGATTATTTGAACCAAATGGGCGGTGCGGAAAGGGTCGTTGGCGTTCTTCATAAAATGTTTCCAGAAGCTCCGATCTATACGACGATTGTTGACAAAGCTAAGCTTCTTCCTGAATTGCAGAATGCATCGATTAAGACAACATGGATGCAACAAATTCCGCATATTACGAAAAACTTTAAGCTGTACTTCTGGTTATTCCCATTTGCAGTAAAATCAATGAATCTGAAGGGTTATGATGTCATTCTCAGCTCTAGCAGTGCTTATGCTAAAGGTGTTCGCTCCTCCAAGGAAAGTGTGCATTTATGCTATTGCCATGCTCCGATGCGGTTCGCTTGGGACTTTGACAACTACATGAACCATATACGACTTCCAATGCCCATCAAAATGATAGCTAAGGCATTTACCTTGCCATTAAGGATATGGGATAAATCCAACTCCAAAAAGGTTGATCAAGTGATCGCGAATTCAACCATTGTCCGAGAGCGGATCAAAGCTTATTACGGATTGGACGCATCAGTCGTCTTCCCTCCAGTAGAAATTAGCCGGTTCTCGGTTGGCGATGAATTGCCTGATGATTACTTTTTAATTGTATCGAGGCTTGTATCCTATAAAAAAATTGATCTTGCAGTGGAAGCATGCACCAAATTGGGGATGAAGCTCATTGTGATTGGAGATGGCGATGATCGAGCTAGATTGGAAAAGCTTGCAGGGCCGTCGATTAGCTTCTTAGGCAGACTAGATGATGAGGAAGTGGTTAGACATATGCAACGCTGCAAAGCATTGCTATTTCCTGGACTCGAAGATTTCGGTATAACACCGCTTGAAGTAAATGCCTGTGGCAGGCCAGTTGTCGCTTTTCGTGGAGGCGGTGCTCTCGATACCGTTATTTCGGAGCTGAACGGGATGTTCTTCAACGAGCAGACCGTTGATTCGTTAATGGATGCTTTGATTAGATTCCAAGGCATGGAGTGGAAGCCCGAATGGATCAGGATGCATGCGGAGCAATTCAATGAATCTCTCTTTAGTACACGATTGCTACACTTTGTAAATTTTACAATAAAAAAGCGAAAAAATGATACAAAACGGTAAATGATTATGCTATAATTGCTACATTTAGTATCATTAATCGAGGAGGGTGAGTGAAATTAACGCTAGTTCTATCGCCAATAAAAAGCTTTACTCCGCATTTGGGTTAAGAATCTCAAGTGACATAGAGTTGCCTGAATTGCTGTTTATGGGGGAACACAGCCATAACGAGACTGTAGATGCTGTGATTGAGCTTGCTGATTTGACGGATATTATCAACGAATTCGAGCCGGGAAAGTACTATTATTACAAGGATGATTACGTGCTGATTGTACTTCCTGATACTGCGAGCTACCGCATTGTGAACGGCCAGCGTATTCAAGTTATGCCTGTTGCTGGCGTAGATGCAAGGGATTATCGAATCTACTTGCTTGGAGTCTGTGCAGCGATTCTGCTATTCCAGAGAAGAACGGTTCCTTTACATGGAAGCTCGGTCATCATTGACGGCAAAGCCTACGCGATTGTCGGTGATTGCGGAGCAGGCAAATCGACGCTTGCAGCAGCTTTCTTGCGTGAAGGCTACAAGCTATTAAGTGACGATATAGTTGCAGTCACTATAGATGAGAAAACTGGAACTCCGATTGCTCACCCCGGCTTCCCGCAGCAGAAGCTGTGGCAGCAAAGCCTGAATTATTTTAGCATGGAGTCGGATCAGTACAAGCAAGTTATGGTTGATATGGACAAATACTCGATTCCTGTTATGGAGCAATTTCATAAGGAATCATTACCGTTAGCCGGCATATTTGAATTAGATAAAGCGGATATAGTGTCTGTTTCTATCAAGCCTTTAACCCATCTTGAGCGAATTCAATTGTTCCAGTACCACACCTACAGTGTTGAGCTGCTGTCTAATATGGGCTTGGAGCAATGGCATTTCTCATTCGCCGCTAATACAGCATTCGTCGTTCCCTTTTATCAATTAAGACGCCCTGCAATTGGATTCTCGGCCCCCTCGTTAGTGAATGAAATATTACATACAGTGAGCAAAGGAGAAGTGGTAAGTAGATGAACATTCAACATATTGTTGAAGATCAATTGGTAGTCCGTGCTGAGGGTTTTCTCGTAAGTGATATGGGTGGCGATAAGGTGATGATGAGCGTTAAGGATGGTAAGTACTTCAATCTAGGCCAATCCGGAGGACGGATATGGGAACTGTTAGCTGAACCGACTACTTGTAATCAAATTGTAGAGCAACTGTGCTCCGAATATGAGATCGAGAAATCCGAATGTCAGCAGCAGGTATCGGCTTTTCTAGAGCAATTGGCAGAGCAAGGTCTAATTCTGAGCAGCGAGGGGTAATTAGGCTGTGGGAAAGCTTCGAAAGTTTATAGCTTCCGACAGAAGCTTTAAGCTGTTGCTGCTAGAATCCTATTTCTATTTAGGCTGGGCAAGAATTCTTAAAGCGATTCCTTTCTCGAAGGTTGCTCCCTCACTAGGCATTCGAATGAAAGAAACGCCTTATGTCAGTGATGTGGAGCATCTTGAGCTTATTGATACAATTGCCCGTACGCTTCATATCATGAGCCGATATACGCTATGGGAAAGCAAATGTCTTGTCATGGCGATCGCCTGTATGAAAATGCTGGAGAAGCGACGTATTGAGAGTACATTGTATTTAGGGACAGCTAGGGATGAATCAGGTAAAATGACGGCGCATGCCTGGCTGAGGAGCGGCTCTCTCTTCCTAACGGGAGGAGACATTAGGAGTCGTTACACCGTTGTCGGTATATTTGGCAAAGAGCTGAAGCAATAAACAAGCAAGGGGAGAAATTGGATGAGCAGCCCGAATGTCCTTGATGTGAGCTCGTTTTCTAAAGAACTGAACTTTATGCTGCTGCTTCTTCGTACGGATCGTCAATTGACGACTGAAGAAGCGATAGAACAGTCACGAGAGATGGACTGGAAACAGTTTCTTGCCTTTGTAAGATATCATCATGTATTCCCGACAATCCAACAGGTATTGGCTCGATTGAATAAGGATAAGCAATGGGTGCCGTCTTTTGTCATGATGAAACTCAATTCCTACTTCACAAGCAATACATTCGAAATGCTTCATTTACGTGGGGAATTGGAACGAGTCAACAGCGCTTTAATTGAGAAAGGCATTCGTGCACTGATGTTGAAAGGACCGGTGCTTGCGGATCATTTGTACGGAGATGTGTCTGGTCGCACGTCCAAGGATCTAGATATTCTTGTTCCTAAGGATGATGTTGAGAGAACAGAGAAGCTGCTTATCGATCTAGGCTATCAATTGAGTGAAGAGGCGCCAGAGCTTCTCAATAATACAGAACGGAAAACGCATCACTTGTCTTACTTCCATTATGACAAAGGTGTAGAAGTCGAACTTCACTGGAGCTTGAATCCCGACACGGTAAAAGAGCCTTCATTCGATGAACTATGGGGAAATAGACAAGCGAGCTCATTAAACCAAGAGGTCTACACCCTTGGGGATGAAGACTTGTATGTCTATCTGGTTCTGCATGGGGCTAGGCATGCTTGGTCTTGTCTGCGGTGGGTGCTTGATATGGACCGCCTGCTCACTAAGGAGCTGAACTGGCATAAGCTTACGGATATGTTTCGCACCTACAAAGTGATCCATTTGGGTGGTCAGGCTGCGGTGCTAACCTCGCATTTATTCGGAACACGACTCCCTAAGGCAGCGAAGCAAATGACGTTGAACAGCCGATCTTACCGATTGGCACAGCAAACACTACCCTTCATGCGGGAGCAAGTCATTCTTTATCCGAAGCCTGAACGCAAGGATATAGCGATCTACTTCAACAAATATCTGCTTTCCACCATGACGTTGAGACAGAAGAGATTGTATGTGCTCAATAAATTGTATCCCAGCTCATGGGATGCCTTGCTGCTTCCGCTTCCCAAAGCATTGCATTTCCTCTACTTCCCTCTTCGGCCATTCCTATGGTTCTGGCGGCAAGTGAAACGACAATCTACATAAGGAGGTTATTCACCGTGAAAGCCACTTTTATTCTGTTGAAAAAACTTCATGAAGTAGCCGGTAGCGGCGTATATCTCCATGTTTTATTTATGCTTTTAGTTAGCTGTATCGAAGGTATAGGTATATTTCTCATCATTCCATTGCTAAGTATTATAGGCGCATTCAATATGGATGTGAATACGATTCCCCTTCTATCTACCGCAATGGAGTCCTTGCAGAAGTCGAATATGCCGCTTAATCTTCCGGTTGTATTAGGTATCTATGTTATTCTCGTTGGCGGACAGGCGCTGTTGCAAAGAAATCAGACCATTCTTTCCGAGAAGATCCTGCAACAATATATTAAGCATCTGCGAGTGGAGACGCATAGATCCTTGCTGCGTGCCAAATGGAATTTTTTCTTGAAGAAGAGAAATTCAGATTTTAATCAAATGCTGACAACTGAGCTGAACCGTGTTAGTGATGGTATTGATACGTTCTTAAGAATGACATCTGCTGTTGTATTCACGATCATACAAATCGGATTTGCGCTATGGCTTTCTGTCGAGCTCACCACCATTATCATTGTAAGCGGTCTGCTCCTTTCCTTGGTCTCGCGCAGATTTATTCGAAAATCAGCGAAGCTGGGGTATGAATCCTCGACCTTATTTAAGAGCTATTTCGCGGGATTGAATGATCATTTCAATGGGATGAAGGATGTTAAGAGCAATATGCTGGAGCAGTCGCATATAGGATGGTTCTCTTCTCTATGTGACAAGATTGAGAATAACTATGTTAGGTTTTATAGAGTATACGCCAATTCACAATTATTATATCGTTTGTCTTCCGTTGTACTTATTGCCGTATTTGTCTATTTCTCGATAACGATATTACATGTCGCAGCAGAGCAGCTGCTCCTAATCGTACTTATTTTCACACGCTTATGGCCGCGGTTCATTACCATACAATCAAGTATGGAAAGGATCGTATCGAAGCTATCTGCATTCGAGGCGTTGACGAATTTACAAATAGAGAGCGATGCGGCGAGGGAAATGGATGAACAGCAGGATGATGTAGTGATTGCCCCAATTCAAATGAAGGAAAGTATTACATGCAGTAATGTTCACTACAGCTATGAAGGGAATCAATCTGAGTATGCGCTGCAGGACATTAATTTGCGTATACCAGTTAATCATATGACAGCAATTGTAGGTAAATCAGGTGCGGGGAAGAGTACATTAGTGGATATGCTAATGGGTCTTATTCAACCGGATAAAGGTAAGGTGCTTATCGACGGTGTAGAGCTGTCAGCTGAACAATTATATGGACTTCGCAGTGCGATAGGTTATGTAGCTCAAGATCCGTTTCTGTTTCATGGAAGTCTGCGGGAAAATTTGAGCCTAGTTGTAGCTGATGCCACGGAGTCCGAGATGTGGGAAGCGCTCAGATTTTCTGCATCAGATGA
Source organism: Pristimantibacillus sp. (assembly GCA_048976605.1). Lineage (GTDB taxonomy): Bacteria > Bacillota > Bacilli > Paenibacillales > Paenibacillaceae > Pristimantibacillus. The sequence goes on from JBHGUX010000020.1 coordinate 96,738, forward strand.
TTTTGTTAGGAAGCTGCCTCAGGGTCTCGATACGATTATAGGGGATAGAGGAATCCGGTTATCTGGCGGGGAACGCCAGCGAATTGTGCTCGCAAGGGCGATATTGCGAAAGCCGTCAATTCTTGTGCTGGATGAAGCAACGAGTGCGCTGGACAGTGAGAATGAAGTGAAGATTAAAGAGGCTCTAGATAGACTAAAGGGAACGATGACCATCATCGTTATTGCACATCGACTATCCACTATTCGTAATGCCGATCAGGTTATTGTGCTGGACAATGGGGAAATTGTGCAGCAGGGTGGTTATGCGCAACTTGCGTCAGAGAATATAGGAAATTTCAAGAAATTATTGAATTATCAAATGGAAGTTAATGCTTGAATAATAAGCTGCTATGGTC
>JBHGUX010000021.1:0-11834 GCA_048976605.1 Pristimantibacillus sp.
AAATACACTTCTGTATGATTATTTGTATTATAGTAGATACAAAATACGATGTATATTAAACATTTATCCATCTGTAAGGGTACAGATAGTAGATCAACCTACTCAAACTGGAGGCATTTTTATGAAAAATAAAAAGGAAACCATTCAGCAAATCATCCGTTCGGACATAGTCAATGGTCTCATCAAACCCGGTCAGAAGCTGCCCTCCATCCGTATGCAGAGCCAAAGATTCGGATGCAGTCTCAACACAATTATTGGTGTTTATCAGGAACTTGAAAATCAATATCTTATTTATTCACGTCCGAAGAGTGGTTATTTTGTTGTAGCCAAAGAAGCGCTTCTTCCCTTGCTGCAAACAAAACGAATCGATTTTGCATCAGCGGCTCCCGATCCCGCGTCGATACCACAAATCGACTTTCGTCAATGCTTGAACAAAGCGATGGAATTATTTGAAGCGTCCATATTCACTTATCCCGATCCACAGGGTTTGCTTTCTTTGCGCCAGGAGATCGTAAAGCTTTTTCAACAGCAACAGGTTTTCCCTTCGGCACAGCAAGTTTTTATATTTTCAGGCGCTCAGCAAGCTCTTCATCTTCTAGCCGGGATGCCTTTTCCAAATGGAAAAATCAACATTTTGGTTGAGCAACCAACCTACTGGGGGAATGCTTGCTGCACTTAAAACACAAAGGCAAACCGTAATCGGCATCGAAAGAACTCCTGACGGGATTGATTGGGTAACTTTGGAGCGCCATTTTCAAAGTAATAATATAAAGTTTTTTTATACAATCCCGCGCTTCCATAATCCGTTAGGCACTTCTTTCACAGCGGAAGACAAGCAGCGACTGGCAGAACTCGCCATAGCCAATGATGTGTACATCGTCGAGGATGATTATCTTGCAGATTTGGAAACCAACAGTAAAGCAGATCCTGTTCACGCTTATAATGGAGCCAGTCATGTCATTTATCTCAGAAGTTTTTCCAAAGTGATGCTGCCCGGAATAAGGGTTGGCGCGGCCGCAGTACCAGATGCGTTTATTCCTTTACTCCAATGGCATAAACATACGGCGGATCTGAGCACCTCAGTGCTTTCTCAAGGTGTGCTTGAGATTTATATGAAGTCTGGAATGTATGCCCATCATGCAAAGCAAATGAAATCTTTGTACAATCATCGCATTAAACATCTTAGGGAAATTTCACAACGATTATTGCCCAAAGAGTATTTATATACCATTCAATCTTGCGGAGGGCTCTTCGCTTCAATACACCTTCCGGATTCCATTCCTACAGAAGATTTGGTCAAGCGGTTGGAGAATCGTGGCGTTGATGTACTGGCGACCGATAAGCAGTTCCTTTCATCTTTCCCCAAGCTTAACTTGCTGCGCCTTAGCATCATTCGGACCGATGAGCAAGATATTGAAGAAGGCATTCACATCATTGCCGAAGAACTGGAGCTTGCCCAGTATACAAGCAGATCTGCTAAGCCATTCTATCGGTTATGAAGGTATTTAAATAACTGTCCCATAAGAACCAATCGTAACCAAAATAATGAATATGTAAGCAGCTAAAGGAGGATCTTATGTATGAATTCTCATACCTCTGACCGTATTAAAATCCCGGCAGGATTTTGGGCAGGATTAAGTCAGTTAGGGATTGCCGCCCACGACGTAGCTCGCAAAGCACGACTGCCGCTCACCATTATTACTGAACCAGTAGTCACCACCGCGCAATATTTTGCGATCTGGCAAGCATATTCCGATCTCATTGGTGACACTTCCCAAGGAATTATCCAGCTTGCGACCGTCTTTGAAACAGCGAAGTACCCACCGACCGTCTTGGCGACTTACCACGCTCGTGACTACCGCGATGCTCTAAACCGAATGGCTCGGTACAAACAACTGTGTCCCCCAGAAGGCTTACGTATTACCGAGGAGGGCGAGCACTGTACAATCGAACTGGAATGGCTGCATGCGGAGCAACCGGGTCCGCCGATGCTGGTTGGTATTACGCTGGCATGTCTTCTGGAGCTTGGGCGCCGGGGCACAGGTCAACCTTTGACGGCACGGTTTGTCGAATTTTCGCAATCAATGGGCGATGTACAAGTCCTTGAAGCTTACTTCGGCTGCCCTATCCGGATCGGTGCAACATGTAACCGATTGACGCTACATCGAAGTGATCTGGACCGCCCGTTTGTCTCCTACAACGAAGAGTTGCTGGAGATACTGACTCCCGTTCTGGACCAATCGCTCAATGAACAACAGCGCAGCCGATCAATTAGCGAGACGGTCAAATGGATCATGAAACGCAGCCTCACAGGAGGGCGCCCCGACATACAGGCTGTCGCGAAGGAGTTGGGGATGAGCGATCGTACCTTGCAGCGCCGGCTTACTGATGAAAACACGAGCTTCAAGCAGCTGTTGGCACAAGCTAGACATGAGCAAGCACGAGAGTACTTGGCTGACCCCTTGCTCGATATTAAAGAAGTGGCTTTCTTGATTGGATATGAAGACCAGAACTCGTTCTACCGCGCCTTCCGCCTTTGGGAAGGTGATACGCCTTCAAATTGGCGTACTGAACATTTAGGTGCAAACTCGACATCAGAAAATGGCTAGGGATGCCGACTATTTACTGAGTTTTATCATTTGGCGTGTTCAACAAGAACTTTGGCGTAATATGCTAGTTACGGATCCATCCAGACAAGGTAATATAATCACTACCCGGAGCACAAGATAATAGAATAGGAACGTTTTTTAAGAGATAAGAATGTATAAGTTTTCAGCGAAGCTGAACGATTCTTATCTCGCAAGAAAAGCTACATGTAAAACACGAATGTATCTTCACCGAATAGGCTTCGATCAGAAGCTTTTCTTATATTAACTATTTATAGCCATTATAAGTGAATGATAAGGAGAACTGTAGGATGGATATGGGATTAAACAATAAAACAGCTTTAGTTACAGGATCAACGAAAGGTATAGGTAAAGCAATTGCCATTGAACTTGCCAAAGAAGGTGTTAATGTACTCATTAATGGACGAAATAATGAAGAGGTAGAACGAACTGTAAATGAAATTAAGTCAGAGTTCCCGGCTACGTCACCTCAAAATGCTACAGCAGATATTGTGGATATTGGGCAAAGAGAAGCTTTATTTGAAAAATACCCCAATATTGATATTTTAGTAAACAACATGGGTATTTATGAAATTATGCAATATGAGGACGTTGATGATGAAGTATGGATCAAATACTTCCGTACTAATGTTCTTGCTGCAAATAGATTATCTAAATTTTATTTACCTAAAATGTTGAAAAATGATTATGGCCGCATTATTTTTATTGCGAGTGAAGAAGCAATAATGCCTTCAGGACTGATGCCTCAGTATTGTATGACAAAATCAATGCTATTATCATTGTCAAAAAGCTTATCTAAATTAACAATAGGAACAGAAGTTACAATCAATACGATCATGCCAGGACCAACTCTCTCTGAAAATGTGCATCAAATAATAGAGAGTATGTACCCTAATGAAGAGATGACTTTTTCAGAAAAAGAGAAAAAATTTATGACTACAAACCTACCTCAATCTGAAATACAGCGATTTATCAAGCCTGTTGAAATAGGTAGACTAACTACATTTGTATGCAGTCCTTATGCATCCGCATTTAAAGGTTCTCCAATCCGTATGGATGGGGGAATGGTACCGACTATTTATTAAAAGCATATCACCTTCTCAAAGAACCTTGAATTTAAACTCAAGGTTCTTATATTTGTATCCGTACTAAGGTATTGAGAGGATTAGGCAATCAATTAAGACAAATGAGATAACGGTCGTTTATTCATTTATTGCATAATAAGGTTACACCCTTTAACACTAACATGAGTTATGGAAAGGCTATTAAACAATGCTTGAGAGAGGGAAGTTGTGATGAAAATTCATCCGCTTGGAAGAACGGGTTTACAAGTGACAAATCTTTGTTTGGGAACGATGACGTTTGGCAATCAGGCGGACAAAAAGACCTGTTTCGAAATTCTCGACAAAACCTTTGCTCATGGAGTGAATTTTATCGACACAGCCGATGTGTATCCAATTGGGCGGGCATCGTATGCAATCGCGGGTGCAACGGAGTCGATTATCGGAGAATGGCTGCAGGGCAAACGAGATAAAGTGGTTCTCGCAACAAAATGTTTTGGCGCGATGGGACCTGAGGCAAATGATAAGGGGTTGAGTCGGAAACATATCATGACCGCTGTAGAGGATAGTCTTCGCCGCCTAAAAACGGACTATCTTGACCTCTATCAAACGCACCAATTTGACCCAATCACACCCATGGATGAATCTTTGCGTGCGTTTGATGATCTCGTTGGTCAAGGCAAAGTTCGTTACATTGGTGTATCGAATTGGCGTGCTTGGCAAGTGGCAAAGGCAAACGGAATTGCGGATAGAAAAAATTACACTCGTATTGTGAGTGTTCAGCCGCGCTATAATCTTTTGTTTCGGATGATTGAGAATGATTTGGTTCCGATGGCACTTGACGAGGGTGTTGGAATTATCAGTTACAACCCCCTCGCGGGTGGGATGTTAACTGGCCGCTACGGGAAAAACGAGAGTATCCAAGAGGGGACTCGTTTTGGGCTCGGGAACAATGCAGGTTTATTGTATCGGGAGCGTTATTGGCAAGAGGCGTCATTTGACGCTGTTGAACGCTACCAATCTTGGTGCCGAGAGCACAATCATGATCCGGTCACGACGGCCGTCCGTTGGGTCACACAACAACCAGGAATCACCTCCGCGATCATTGGTGCAAGTCGCCCAGAGCAATTGGACGCGAGCTTGCGCACTGCCGACATGAATGAGTTAACGGAACAGGAGCTGGCATGGCTTGATGGGCTATGGTTCTCATTGCCTCGTCGTCAAGAGTTTAGTTAATAACAGTGACATACATGTAATGTTCTTATTTGAATGAAACTAAATCTATGGAAAAGTGAGGAGCAATCAAATGCAATATGTAAAACTTGGAAATACCGGCTTGGATGTATCCAGGCTTTGTCTTGGCTGTATGAGCTTTGGTGTAGCAGAGCGGTGGCATCATCCTTGGGTTCTTGATGAAGAGCACAGTCGCCCGATTATTAAAAAAGCCCTAGAGCTTGGTATCAATTTTTTTGATACGGCAAATGTGTATGCTGACGGAACAAGTGAGGAGATTACTGGACGGGTTTTAAAAGATTATGCTAATCGTGATGAAATTGTTATCGCAACAAAAGTTCATGGCCGCATGCATGAAGGTCCAAACGGTGCCGGACTTTCCCGAAAGGCAATCATGAGTGAAATTGATAAAAGTCTGAAGCGACTGGGAACAGATTATGTGGATCTGTACCAAATTCACCGTTGGGATTACAATACTCCTATTGAAGAAACGATGGAAGCCTTGCATGATGTTGTGAAGGCCGGTAAGGCAAGATACATTGGTGCTTCTGCCATGTACGCATGGCAGTTTCTGAAGGCGTTACATGTAGCTGAAAAAAACGGGTGGACCCGGTTTGTATCCATGCAGAATCATTTGAACCTCATATATCGTGAAGAGGAGAGGGAGATGCTGCCGCTTTGCAAGGTAGAAAAAATCGGTGTGATTCCGTATAGCCCGCTTGCAAAAGGAAGATTGACGCGTGATTGGGAGGAAACGACCCATCGCTCCGAAACCGATCAAATTCAGAAATCCCAATACGATGCGACTGCAAATACCGATCGACTGGTCGTAGAACGGGTTGCGGCAATTGCAGAAAAGCGCGGCGTTCCCCGCGCGCAAATTGCGCTTGCCTGGTTGCTGCAGAAAGAACCGGTAACAGCTCCTATCATCGGCGCTACGAAAATGTCTCATCTCGAAGATGGGGTAGCTGCTCTTTCGATTACGTTAACATCCGATGAAATTGCGTCGTTAGAGGAGCCGTATGTGCCTCATCTGATAATTGGCTTTCAGTAATTGTGATGATGCGATGCAACGGACCGTGTAGCAATAAGAAGATGCTTGCAAAATAAGCAGGATAGCTTAATAAATTGATGGTGATCTATGTGAAACAAGGAGCAGTATGCCCGTGGCAACTGCTCCTTGTTTCGCTTTTTTATTAAAACTCTTCGATTAGTAAAATGTTCCCTTTGCAGATCATTCTTCGTGATATATTGAGAGATTCTGAGTGATCTGAATTCAGATCTTAACGGAATCGTGATCCATTGTTATAATAATCTTTGGGCAATAATAGATGGGATTCTTTTTAAGTCCTGATACTAGCGAGGTGGCCATGTTGACAAAAAATAAATTTCAGTTGAAAAGAGAAGCTACCTATCAGTTGCTCCTCGAAGCAGGTATGAAGTGTTTTTCGGAAAAAGGATATGCGGCTACAACGCTCGGAGATATCGTCGCGCGAACGGGGCATACGAAGGGTGCGTTTTACGGTCATTTCACAAGCAAAGAACAGTTATTCATGCATGTGCTTGATTATCAACTTCAATTAACGAACGGATGGACCGATATTCCCAAACAATTTAATCCTGCGGATACAACACTCGAGGAAATGATTTCAATTACACTTACACGCCTTGAGCAAATGTTAAAGGGTGGCGATAAGTGGATCGTGGTGCTGATCGATTTCTACCAGCAAACCAAACACGATCCCGAGGTCCACGGTATGCTTAAGGAGAAGTATCGTAAGTGGATTGCAGGAATAGAGGCTTTAGTGATCACCTTGCAAGAGCAAGGGTGGATCCCGCCGGATAAGGATGCCCGTCTGATCGCCATGCAAGTGATTGCATTTAACGAAGGGTATGCCGTCTTTTCGCTTCTATTTGGAGGTACCGACCCGCAAGCACATATCAAAGGCTTGGTCAAGCTGATGTCTTGAAGCGACGCCGTCGTAAGCACATCCGTATACCCGGGTTACAACTATTTCCTTGACGGATTGTCCACACGACACATAATATATACTACATGGAATGTATTTAAATAGAATTCGACAAATGTTTTTCGGGAGTCAGTCCTGCAATCTCCGCATCGTCCGAGCTTTTACGAACGAAATTCCAAATGAACATTATTAGAGGAGAGATATTAATGGACATCATTCGGAGTTCGCCTGGCATGCGGCAAACTGTACGGGCTTTTCTTGCAGTCGTGTTATTTACAGCAGTGATATTAACGGCATTGTCCATATACAGTCCAACTGTATTGGCCGCGTCCAGCTGGAGGATGGGCGCTGGCGGGGTCGACGATCCGGCGGCTCTCGGCTTTGAACCGTTCGGGATGGACGTCGATCCCGTAAACGGCTACTTGTTCGTAACGGATGCAGTCAATAACGCTGTAAAAATATTTGACTTGGATGGGAACGCTACAGGGATGACGTTAACTGCCTCAGGTGGTTTCACGAGTCTCCTAACCGTTAAATTCGACGGCGCAGGGCATATCTATGTAACGGATAAGTGGTACTTTTACCGATTTGACGTCACCTTCTTGAGCGGTGCCTACACGTTTAGCAATATGATCAAATGGGACGGCAATAGCGCCTCCCCTTCGGTAGGCAGACTTAGTTTCCCTCAGGGAATTGCCGTGTACGGCAACGATCTGTACATCGCGGATACGAATGCCAACCGCGTACTCAAATTCGATGCGTCCACCTTCAGTGCAATGAGCAATCCGGTGGTATGGTCGGGCGATCTGGACCCGGATACGGCCGTAGACGCGACAATCAATCGCCCTTTTGGTATAGCCGCGGACAGCTCCGGCGTCTACATCGGTAATAATGCGAACTCAAGCACATACGGAAAAATTATCAAATTGAAGACGGACGGGAGCGCGTTGATCAAAACGATCACTTCTCCTAGAGGGTTCGGTCTGCACTCCGACGGCTATTTGTATGTGGCGGTCAACGGCAACAGCAGCAGCCTTGTGACCCGGTTCGATTCGAGCTTGAACGAAGACTCGGTATATTTTACAGGCAACTCGATCGCAATTGCCCCTACAAATATCGGGTTTGATCATACGGGTGCGCTGTATTTGAGCACTTATGCACAAGCAGCGGGATACGATATTATATACGATACCGTTTGGAAGCAGTCGCTTGGGTCGCCCGACAACCGGCTGTCCGGACTAACGGCAAGCGGAATTACGCTCAGCCCGTCGCCATTCTCATCGAATACGCAAGACTACACGGCAAGCGTGGCAAGCAGCGTCACCTTAAGGACGGTTACGCCGGTGCTAAGCGACAGTACGGCAAGCGTTACCGTCAAAGGGGTGAGCGTAACCAGCGGAAGCGCCTCTTCTCCCATCGAATTAAGTAAAGGCGATAATACGATTCCAGTCGTCGTGACGGCCATCAACGGTGCATCGCGGACCTACACGATCAAGGTAACCCGAGCGCCCTATACCGATGCGACGTTAAGCGGGCTTACGGCTAGCCCCGGGTCGCTCAACGAGACGTTCGCTGCAGGCACGCTTGCGTATACGGCTAACGTCGCGAATAGCGTCTCATCGATTGACGTCACGCCGACTGTCAATAACAGTCGGGCAACGGTGAAAGTGAACAACGCGACGGCGACGAGCGGCAGCGCGTCCACTGTTTCATCGCTTTCCGTCGGACCGAACCCAATTACCGTCAGCGTCACGGCCGAGGACGGTACCACATCGAACGATTACACCATTACCGTCATGCGGGCTCCTTCGTCGGTTGCTACGCTTGGCTCGCTTACGGTTAGCCCGGGTGCACTCAACGAAACGTTCGCCTCCGGTACACTGTCCTATACGACTAATGTCGCGAACAGCGTCGGTTCGATCAGCGTAACGCCAACCGTTTCGGACAGCATAGCGACTTTGACGGTTAATGGCACTTCATCGGTAAGCGGCAGTGTGTATGGACCGATTTCTCTTGTTGTCGGTGCGAATACGATTACGGTTGTTGTTACCGCACAGGACGGCGTGACGACTAAGCCGTACACAATCGTCGTCACAAGGGCACCTTCATCTACCGCCATGCTAAGCGCGCTCACCATCAGCCCGGGGTCGTTCAACGAATCATTCGCTTCCGGCACGACGTCCTATACGGCTAGTGTGGCGAACAATGTCGCTGCGATCAGCGTGACCCCAACCATATCGGACAGCACGGCATCGCTAAAGGTTAATGGCACGGTGGCGGTTAGCGGCTCGGTGTACGGACCTGTTCCTCTAGCTGTCGGTGCAAATACGATTACGGTTGCCGTTACCGCACAGGACGGCACCACGACTACCCCGTACAGCATCGTTGTCACGCGAGCTTCTTCGTCGGTCGCAACATTAGTCTCTCTTACGGTCAGCACGGGGTCACTCAACGAGACATTCGCTTCCGCTGCGACCTCGTATACCGCAAGTGTCGCGAACGGCGTCGCTGCGGTCAGCGTAACGCCGACCGTATCGGACAGTGCCGCTACGTTGACGGTTAATGGCCATTCATCGGTCAGCGGCGCAGTGTACGGCCCGATCCCGTTATCTATCGGCGCGAACACGGTTACTGTTGTCGTTACCGCACAGGACGGCGTGACGACTAAGCCGTACACAATCGTCGTCACAAGGGCACCTTCATCTACCGCCATGCTAAGCGCGCTCACCATCAGCCCGGGATTGTTCAACGAATCGTTTGCTTCCGGTACGACCTCCTATACGGCTAATGTGGCGAACAATGTTGCTGCGATCAGCGTGACCCCAACCGTAACGGACAGTACGTCATCGCTAAAGGTTAATGGCGCGGCGGCGGTTAGCGGCGCAGTGTACGGCCCGATCCCGTTATCTATCGGCGCGAACACGGTTACTGTTGTCGTTACCGCACAGGACGGCACGACTACCCCATACAGCATCGTCGTCATGCGGGCTCCGTCATCTGCTGCCATGCTAAGCGCTCTGAAGATTAGCCCCGGAATGCTGAATGAACCGTTCACTTCCGAAATGCTTGCCTATACGGCAAGTGTGGAGCACAATGTCTCATCAATCAACGTGACGCCGATGGTCATCGCCGAGAGTCATGCGACGCTCACAATCAATGGCGTCCCTGCGGCAAATGGAAGTGACTTTGGTCCAATAGCGCTCAACACGGGTTCAAACACCGTTACGGTCATCGTCACCGCGCAGGATGGCGTCACTCTGAGGTCTTACCGTCTTGACATTTTTAGAACGGCTCTCAACAAATCATCCGGACCTGCGGTTAATGCGGCAGATTTAATCTCACTGAGCTTGCTGGCCTATGAGAAAACACTCACTTTGAGCCCGGCATTCAAAGGCGACACACTCTCTTATACGGCAGAAACAACCGCTAAGAAGGTACAGCTTACCGCAAAGACACTCTACAAGGATGCCAGTGTTAGCCTGCTAGGAAACAAGCTTCAAGAAGAGGTTGCTCTTGAATTACTTCCTGGAGACAATACCATTGAGCTGCAGGTGACACATCCAAGCGGACCGTTACGGACTTATACCATAACGATTCACCGTTCAACTGCCGGGCTGCTGCCGGAACAGCCTTCAGGAGATAGCGGGACTGCAATGCCGACGAACGATATTGCCGGAAATTGGGCGGAAGCAGAAATACGCAAAGCCGTGGCGGAAGGATGGGTTGCCGGCTATCCGGACGGCTCGTTCCATCCTGAACGTGAAGTGACAAGAGCCGAGTTCGTGCAGCTGTTGGGAAGATCCCTTGGATGGAAGGAACCGGAAGTATGGAATATGCCTGTTTATGCCGACATAGACGATATAGGGCTGTGGGCGCGACCGGCAATTTCTATGGCTGTTCAGCAGGGCATTATTAACGGCTACGAGGATGGCAGCTTCCGTCCGGCCCGGCCGCTGACGCGTGCGGAAATGACCATGCTGATCATCAGAACGCTTGGCTTGCCCGTTGAAATGGATCAATCCACCTCATTCGCCGACAATTCCAGTATTCCGCCATGGTCGCTGCCTTATATTGCCGAAGCGGCCAAACGCGGCCTCGTCAACGGGCTGGAAAATAACCGTTTCGAGCCAAACGGTACGGCAACACGAGCTGAAGCCGTCGTCATCCTAACAAGATTGTTGAATCGAAAGTAGGAGCGTCCTTTCGGAGGCTGTTCCTGCCTTAGAACACAGCAAAGCCCGCATCCAATTGAATGCGGGCTTTGCTGTGTTCATGCTGCTTTTAACTTTAGCGGGACATTACCGCTTCATAATACCGGTTCTGTGCAGCCTGCTGCACCTTGACAACATCCATCTTGTTAATCTTGGCTGCAAAATTGTCGAACTTGTCGAGCAATTCTGCACCGTATACAAACTTGTCAATCATTTCACTTACCCCATAGCCTGTCAGCCATGACGCACACAGGAGTATTGGCGGGATGGTTTCAGGGAACTCAGATCTGTCATTCCCATCCTCGATTGTAATGATAAGAATAGTCATGTAATCTCCGGCTTTTCACGCCGCAGCGCTTATAGCAGAACTTGTCGAAACTGCCCTGCTAGTTCATAAAAAAGAACGCTCCCGCGCATTCGCTTGGGACTACGTCCTCCACATCATATTTCCAATTATTAATTAATGCACATACGCGAGTAGCATGTAGTTCTTTATACAGATCCATCAATTTTTATCAACAGTTTTTATGGAATCATTACAAACATCTTTTTAGGACATGTAGTCCTAATGATATGATTAATTATCTTTTACAACTTCATTAGAGCCGAAAGCATCGGATTAGTGCAAAGTCTTTAAAGGCCTTGTGAGCCTCCTTTTTAATTCCCAATATTTACAGTGACTGTTATAATGGGAATTAAAAAGGAGGCTCGCTGGAGATATCCTTATCAAAA
>JBHGUX010000022.1:0-47614 GCA_048976605.1 Pristimantibacillus sp.
AACCAGATAGCACCTCTACGACAAGCTCCTTTTTTGCTTCAACAGGACACCTAAACCGTCTTTTCATGGATTCATTCCTCCACTTATCTTAGTTTATCTGATGTGGTTAGAAGTGTCCAAATGGATTAGGGGGCTATATAGCCAGCTTCCGCTATTTCAAGAGGATGTGCCAGGACATTCGGAATAGCGGATGCTGGTTCCTTTATTGTTGTCATCCAGCGGCTCAATGGGAAGGGGAGTGCCATGCGCCAATGTTACACTACGAGCCACAAGTCACCATGTGCTAAGCCGCCTGTATATTTCAATCTGAACGAAACATTTATTGGAAGCTGACGTTTATTAATAAACGATAGAAGGGAGTGAATGGAATGATGAATTGTCCATGGTGTCATGAATCGATTGAAATACGTGATGACGGTACTTGCCCAGAATGTAAAAATAACATTAGCCCAGACGATCAGCACCCAAGTGAATCTTCATCAACAGATGACCGATCATATGTGAATGTACAAGACCTTTCCCAGATGATTGAGAACAGATTCCATTGTGCCAAATGCAAGGGTGACAGCTGTGAAGTGAATGAGGTAGCCATGACCGGAACAGGACTTAGTAAATTATTCGATGTTCAATATAATCATTATTTATTCGTATCCTGTTTGGATTGCGGGTTCGTGGAGGTATATAACCCGAACGTTCTGACCGGCAAACGAGCAGGTAGCGCAGGAACGGCGTTGGACATTATTTTCGGAGGATAGCTAAATGGAGCAACTGAGTATTAAGCATTCAACGGCAGAAACACCGAGAACACGCTGCCTTTCCCAAGAGTGGAGCTAACTTTAATATAGCCGCCTTGCATCATAATGATTTTTCGAGCGAGATATAGCCCTATGCCAACACCTTCATGATCCTGTCGATTAGGATGACTGCGATAGAAGCGTCCAAAGATTCGCGGAATTTCGGCTTCGGCTATGCCGACTCCCGTGTCTTCGATATCGATACGGGCAAATAATTCATAGCGATGCGTTTGAATAGTGATCTGCCCAGGGCCCTCTGTATATTTTACAGCGTTATCGAGCAGGTTGAAGAGGGCTTCCGCCGTCCATCGAGGATCATGGGGGAGCCTCAGCTCCTGTTCAGATGCAAGAAAGCTAATCTCTATAGAATGCTGCTGCGCTAGTTCGAACACTTGCTTGATCGCAGTCAGTATCGTATCGTTCACATCACCCTGCTCCGGTTTTACTTGCATAATACCACTCTCTAAGCGAGACATTTTGATCAAGCTTTCCATAAGCCAACTGAGCTTCTCAACCTGACTTTGAATATTCTCGGAAAAGGCTTGCCGCTGCTGAACATCAAGATCTTTATCCTGTATGAAGGTAGAATACATCTGAAGGTTTGCCAGCGGTGTCTTCAACTGATGTGAAATATCTGAGATAAGCGATTTGATCTCATCCCGCTCTGTCTGGAATTTCGTATTCTGCATTCGCAATATACCCGCCAACTTAATGACCTGTGATTGAAGCTTAGATAACATATTATCATCTAATACGGAGAACACTTCATCTTCACGCCTATCAATAAGTGTGGCAATCATCTGGGACAGTTGAGCCAGCAAATCTGTCATATGGTTGCGGATGACCCACACTAGGACCATAAACATCAGCAATATGAATACAGAGAACAAAACAAGTATCCAAGAGACTATAGGTATTCTAACCATCCATATTCCATATCCCGTAAAAGCAAAGCAAACGGCGGTGAGCAGCGCAAAGAAGAGGGTGAGCTTCTGATTCAAACTCTTGTTCACGGTCACTTGCCATCCCCCCAGGTATACCCGATGCCGAACACGGTCTTAATGAAGACAGGTTGTTTGGGGTCATCCTCGATTTTTTGCCTTAGACGACGGATGTTGACGCTGAGGGCATTTTCCTCTACGAAATTGCCGTTAATATCCCATAGCTTGCCTACAATACTTTCACGAGTTAGAACCTGTCCCTGATGCTGAGCGAGAAGCTCCAATAGCTTGTATTCGGTAGAAGTTAACTTAACCGCTTGTCCCGACTTGGCAACAGTCATCTGACGATAATCGATGATCAGATCCCCGCTGATGCATAAATGTTTATCGGCATCCTTGTCTACCCGCCGAAGCACTGCTTGTATGCGTTGCTTCAGCAATTGTATGGAAAATGGCTTCGCCATGTAATCATCACATCCGGTTTGGAAACCGAGAATCATATCTTGCTCCGTGTCGTTAGCCGTCAAGAAAATGATCGGCACATTCGACACTTCACGTATTGACGAACATAGCTGTGTACCGTTGCCGTCAGGCAGATGAATGTCTAGCAGAATTAAGCTGATGGAGGATTGCTTTTGATCGAAGACAGAAACTCCCTCCGCGTAGGAATAAGCGCTGCTTACTTCATAATCATCTTTGTTTAAAGCGTAGGCAAGTCCATCGTTTAGCAGTTGATCGTCTTCGATGATAAGGATATGTGCCATCTAAACTTCAATCCTCCTCTACTTGAGTATAGTTACCACTTTAATTACAAAATCCGGGCACACAAGTTGTGTACCCGGCTGTCGATTAACCTTCGGTGCTGCGAAGGCGTTCTGTTACCGACTGTTGTGAAGCAGATTTATATGATAAGACAGGTACAACCATGCATATCACAAAGATGAAGACCAATGCCAGTGACATCGGAAGTACGGGGTAAGTGAACACCGCATAGTTTGCTTGTATTTGAAATAAAGTGAACAGTCCATATGTGATTAGACTGCCGAAGGAAACGACTAAAGCAGAAGCGATAATCGCGTAATTCAGACCTTCGTAGATCAACATGGTTATAAGCTGCTTTTTCGTCATTCCGATACTTTCCATCACAGCAAACTCCTGTCGTCTAACGGTAACACCGGTCACCATGACGTTGACAAAGTTGAGGATTCCGATGATTGCCAATATGACGGCCATCCCGCCGCCCAGAATAAGAAGCATTAGCTTCATTCCGGCGAATGCTTCCGATTCTTCTAGCTTGGAGTTCAGCGTGATGTCATAGTCCCCTCCAATAAGAGCTTTTAACTTGGCGAGTATAGTTGCAGCTTGTTCATCATCCGATTGTATATTAATACGTTCTATTAGAGGCTCTTTAACGAGCTGTTTCATCGCTTGCTCACTAAAATAGAGGTTAGGAGCCATCCCGCCTTTGCTGATTTGAAAATTCTTGGGCAGAAATCCGCCTAACTTACTTGTGACTTGTTTATTACTATCTACCTGTTGCAGAGAGATTTCTGATCCGAGTTGATACAGCTCCGGCGAATCGGTTGCGATGAGAGCGATGTCTCCTCGTTCAAAAGCCTGTACATCAATCGGGTTGGCCATTGTTTTATTTAACTCTTCAACATACTTAGAATTAATACCGACTGCATAGGAGAAAAATGAATTCGGTTGTTGCATCAGCATCTCGTTAGTCGGAGGAGTGATGTTATGGCTTTTAGCAAAATGGTTCAGATGTTGTTCGTACAGTACAGGATCATATTTGAGATGGACAGGCTCCGTGAATGTTGATCTTACATCGGTTATTCCTGGAATGGATTTAATGGAGGTTAAAAGTTCATCGGTAAACTTCTGTCTCTTATCCTCACTAGTTACATCCGCAACCGTGTTGTTGTACAGGGTAAAATCATTCTCAATATAGCTGTCTATATAATTGTTGAAGTTCAGACTCAGTACGATTGTATTAACCGACATAAACGTTGTTATTCCCATGAATAGAGAGAGGAACACAATCGCAGCACGCTTCCTATCGCGGAATACATTCCGCAATGCCATATTGTACAGTTTACCGCCATTGGTACCCTTTTTTCTCTTGCTTTTAATCGTAACGCCATTATATCGAACTGCCTCAATCGGCGAGATGGAGCCTGCCTTACGAGCTGGTTTAATGCAGCTTATCCATGTTGTGATCAGAGCGAAGAAGCTGGCACCAATGAATATCCATGGATTGAAGGAAACCTCGATTCCTGTCGGTAAGGTAAGCAAATTTAATGCCAATGGAACGATGACAAGAGAAGCAAGCGCCCCGACGATTAAACCTAATGGGATACCGATTAAGGATAGGCGCGACACTTGACCGATGACAATGCTGCGAATTTGTTTGGCTGTTGTGCCGATTGTCTTCAATAGTCCATAGTACCGGATGTCTTTGGATACTGAAATATACAGTACATTATAAATGAGTAAATAGCCGCTAAGCATAATAAACAAAATAATGGCAGCGAATCCAATGACCATAGCTGTGTTGGCAGGAGCAGTTGTTTCGTAGAGAGGAACAACCTTCACATTTTGCCGATCGCTAATTCCAGTGTCTTGCTCCAGCTTTTCAGCGCTATCTACAATGTCAGCACCTTTTATGAAACGAACGGTTGCACTGCCAGCTACATCAGCCTTCATACCTGTTTGTTCAATAAAGGACTGTGAAACAAGCATGATGCCCGTATTGCCTGCTCGTATATGCATATATTCGGTGTAGTAGCCTGATAGTATGAAGGTTGCATGCTTATCTTCCGTTACGACATCATCGTGATTGAGGTTGTAGGTTAAATCAACTTCCATGCCTAGCTCCGGATTATCAATGCCCATTCGTTCTAGGAGCCATCTCGAAATCATGATCTCATTTGCTTGGAC
Organism: Pristimantibacillus sp.; assembly: GCA_048976605.1. Taxonomy (GTDB): domain Bacteria; phylum Bacillota; class Bacilli; order Paenibacillales; family Paenibacillaceae; genus Pristimantibacillus. The sequence continues at coordinate 4,682 of JBHGUX010000022.1, forward strand.
AGGGTAGTTGCCGACAATATCAGTCATCGACGGAGAGCGGTGATATTGCCATTCTGTTGTATCGAACCAGAACAGATCGATTGATAGATTGCCCATCTTTGCTGTGTTGACGACATTTCCGGCAAAAGCTTGAACGCCCACTGTATCCAAATAAGGAAGTGACCTCATCTGTTCAATCTGTTCGTTCGTAGGCAGCGTTAAGGCTGCATGAGCTGTTGTGCCCATAACGCGAGTCTGTTCAAGCTTATACGATTTGAAGTAGCTCATCCCAACACTGAATATAGCTGATATTAAAAATGTGGTTAATGCAATGGCGAGAATCACATATAAATTACGATTCTTATTGGCACGTAAAGTACGGTTAGTGAGCTTATTAATGATTACTTTATTATTGTTCGGGAACATCATTGCCTGGCCCCCTCAACCTTCTTGCCATCCTCAATACGGATAATACGGTCAGCCAATTGAGCGATTTCTTCATTATGAGTAATCATCACGATCGTCTGATTGAACTTTTGACTCGTCATTTTCAACAGGCCAATGACCTCCATACTAGTCTTGCTATCTAAGTTGCCGGTAGGCTCGTCCGCTAATATAATGGAGGGCTTCGCGACGAGTGCTCTGGCGATGGCGACACGCTGCTGCTGTCCTCCTGACAAATTGCTCGGCAAGTTATCTAACTTGCTGTTTAAGCCCAGCACAGAAACAATGTTGTCAAGGAATGACTTGTCGAGGGATGCGCCATCGAGCTCAAGAGGAAGAGTCATATTCTCATAAATATTTAACACGGGAACAAGATTATAGTTCTGGAATACAAAGCCAATATTACGACGGCGGAATACCGTCAACTGCTCGTCATTCATCGAAAAGATGTCTTTGCCGCCAACATATACTTTGCCATTCGTTGCCCGATCTAGACCCCCGAGCATATGGAGCAGGGTAGATTTACCGCTGCCTGAGGTGCCGACAATAGCGACGAATTCACCCTCTTTGATCTCCAAATCAATTCCATCCAACGCCCTCACTTTATTGGACTCATTGCCATAGTGCTTGGTTAATCCTTCTGTTCTTAATATGCTCATTATGATCATCTCCATTATGATATTCAGGATAGGCAAAGCAAGCTTGCTTATACCTGAATGATAGATCAAAGATCTTACGATCTGGTGACGAGCTTCGCTTCCAAAAATTGAATAATTACGATCAACGCGATTGCACCAGGTCCGATTAACACGGAACTGTTCACTGTCGGCAAGACAGAGGAGCAGATTAATGATATTCACAACATTTTTGTATCATCCTTAGGGAGCTGCTATGGCAGCTCCTTTTTGCATGTCATTAATAGCATTATGTATTTTATTGAATTAAAAATAGGATTTTGCTACTATTCTTAATAGGTTATATTTGGAAGGTGGATTATCGCTATGAGTACGAACAGCGTTACTATAGAATGTAGAGATATTATTTTACGAGAATATAGAATTGAGGATTTGGACTCGCTTTATGAGATTACACAACAAGATGAAATAATTGAATTTTTGCCGGATTGGAATGTACCTAAGGAGCAGCGGCGGGATTGGTTAATTAATTACGAGACAGTCGATAATAATCAATTTTTGAAAGTAGTATCCGAAGGCGGCAACGTCGGTGAACTCCGTCTACGATTAGCAATTGTATTGAAGGAAAGCGATGAGTTTATTGGATGGTGCTGTACCGGGATCAAAGATGAATTACCGCCCCCGAACAGAGAAATTATGTTTGCCATATCAAATAAACATAGTAATAAGGGTTATACGACTCAAGCGTCACAAGGACTCCTCACCTATTTATTCGAGAACACAGATGTAGAAGAACTAAACGCTATTGCACTCATACGAAACATGCCCTCGAACCGAGTATTGCAGAAATGCGGATTTGAATGGATAAACGATCTTGAGATCGGGGACGAGAGATATCATTGTTACAAGCTACAAAAGAATAATTGGGTCGAGCTCATTGAGGATAACTTCTATGAATGGTAGAAGTATGTGATTGAGACTGCGGATGCCGCCGGCAATGTGTTGGATAGATGGCTAATCAGAAGTGAAACTGAACAAAAGGATAGGTGAGTCAAGATGAAACATATCGTAATGATATGGGGGGCTAACTTCTCCTCCGAAGAAGAACTGGAAGCTTTTGTCGAGATGGTTGATGACGATGAAGGAGAAGTGTTGCCTTCCGCTTTTCTAGCAAGCATAGGGTGTCCCAGGATCGATGAAGATTTTCAAGAGATGCATTTTTTCAACAATGAGGATGACCGTATGGAATTCATCCAGTATTTGCGGTTGGAATATTCGGAGCACGAGTCGTTCGTTGAACAACTGCCGGCAACGATCGATGAAACCATCCGAGCTTATAATTCGATCATCCTCCTGTATGGTAATGATTCGCCTTATGGAGCCATAAACGATGAGCTGTTTCAAATCGTCGAAGCAGGCTTGCCGACAGGCTCTTTTGTCGATCTTCTTGCAAGCGTCGAGTATAAAGCAGATAGAGGAGAATAACATATCTTGCTAAACTAATAGGGAACTTTAAAGTATTCACCAACAGAGAAAAGGCAGCCAATTTAATTGGTTGCCTTTTCTCTGTTCTAACAGGAAATAAAGCCTCTATAGCTTAGGCACATTAGAGCCCGGCATCGTGTTCCTTGTGATTTTCCTACTCCTGGTCTTTGTCTATCCGTTGAATAAACAGCGGATGCTGCAGCTCTCAACTGACTTGGCAAACAAGCGCAACGAAAGCAAATAAGCATGGAGAATGGCCACTATCAAATGCATTACAAATTCTTGACTTCTAATTGATACAGCCATTACATAATATTGGTAGAGTAGGAATGCATCTAATAACTAAATACGCTGGGTATGAGTCCAAGAGAGAACCCTTTATGCAACAAATGTTTGTGCACCTATTTAGGTGTGTCGCATTCATTTGATGGATAGAGGGTTTTTTGTTGTTTTCAAAGATGGAAGGGGGCGACTTAGTTAACGAACAGGGACTTTTTCTGCTTGAATGATCAAACTATTGAGAGGATCGTGAGACCGGTATGAAAAAGGTATTTACAAAAATTGTAGGTTTGATAACGATAACTACTTTAATCGGCGGGGTACTTCAGCCCCTCCCTCAGGCTCATGCGGAGGAATCGGCGGGAAGAAAAGCTTTGGAGGTCAGTAAGACGTTAACGCCTCCGAATATCGACGGCAAATTGGATGAATCCTTCTGGAGTATCAATGAATCATTGTCTGTACAGGTTGGGGAGGGTCCTTTTAATGATTCGAAATTTGGCGTGCTGTGGGACAATCAATACTTATATATCGGTGTGGAGGGAAACAACAATAATCTGCTAGCTAATCAACCAGGTAACTGGTGGGAGCAAAATGATATTGAGATTGCTTTTGATCCAACCTCTCATCAATCGAGTCCTTATACATCTGATGATATGCAGATTGGTATCGTGTATCAACCCAATACGACCACGCCGGAATTCCATTTTGGCAATGCTTTGGACGGCCACAAGGGCAAGGATCAGAATAAGATTCTAAGAGCGATTAACACTACAAGTACAGGCTGGACAGCGGAAATAGCAGTGCCTTGGGATATGCTGAAATTTGATCCGAACCTCCAAAAGCAATTGGGGATGGACGTTGGCATGACCGATCGGTATGGACCATCTGTTGCAGAACAAAGATGGACCTACTGGAGTAAATATCAGACGGATAATTTCTTTAATGATACATCCGGCTTCGGCACGATCAAGCTAGTAGACAGTAACCCAGTAAGCGGTATGGTTGATCCTGTTCTATTGGAAGAGAATTTTGACGGATATGCAGACGGAATGACACCGCTGAATTGGATATCTGATGTCAGTGCAGGAAGCCCTCCTTTCACAGTTGTAAAGGATAGCGATGGCAACGGTCGAATAAGTTTTGACGGCAATGCTGCTGGTAAGCAGAGCCGCATTATGGCACCAGTGCAATGGGATAACTATACGATTGAAGCGGATGTGCGATTTGATCAATTTTTGAATGATGGCAGATGGGCTTCTATTATGTTTAGAGCTCCAGCTACGGGTAAGACGCCGTATACGCAAATGGCAATTAAACAGAAGGGCACAATTGAGACAGCCTATCGGAACCCCGATGGCAGTTGGTATTCTCCCACACCTATTCCTGCGAATGGGCCTCAGCTATCCGTGAATGAGGATTATACAATGAAAATTAGAGTGTTCGGAAACAATGTTAAGCAATATTTGAAAGCGAAGACCGACACTGATTTTACACTTTATGGAGACAAAGACTTGCCGGATAATGTGCTTCCAGCAAGAGGAGCTGTCGGCTTCCAAGGAGACCAGAGCAAGGTTTCTTTCGACAATCTGAAAGTAACTCGCATAACGGCAGACCGTCTTGATAGCACTGTTCCTGCTGCGCTGGAGGCGTTAAGCGGTGCGGCAAGTGTAACTAGCAGTGTTTACTATTCGGATGGGATTACCGAGGCGCTGGATGCGAGTCGCGTGAAGCTGTATTCCTCTGATGAAAGTATCGTCAAAATTAGCAACAATCAGCTTTATCCGCTTAAGTCTGGGACAGCAAACATTACAGCTGTCTATGCAAATATTGAGTCTGTAAAAGAAGTGATAGTAAATCCTTCTCAGACAGGAGTTAAGGTAGTCTCCCTTAAAGGTGATGAGAAAGGGTATGCTCTAGCGAATGTCGGTACATCATTAGATCTTAGCAATCTACAGTTTCAAGCTGACTTTAATGATCTATCAACCGGCATTGTGATGGGTAATGAGTTGACTTGGTCGTCGATGAGTCCTGATATTCTGTTTGAGGATGGTAAACTTAAAGCGCAGCAAAAGGGTGTTTTTGCGATTACAGGCACAATAGACGGTGTGTCTGTTGGTTTGCTAGTTGTTGCGAAAAATAAAGAGGATTCTGATTATGTTCTGTATGAGGAGAATTTTGATAACCAGGCTGAGGGTTTGCTTCCAACTGGCTGGTCTCGATTAGAAGGCACGACTGCTTCTAAAGCTGTAGTGAAATCGGGGGCATTTGAGCTCAATGCACTCGGCGCTCCAGATAATCCTTCTAGAGTTGTATTGCCTTCTTATCTTGATAGATTTGGCAATTATAAGATCGAAGCAGATGTTACTCACTTGCAGGCCAATGATCATGCACGATGGCATTCCATCATGTATCGCATTCAGAATAATAATTTCCCGTATTACCAAATGGCTGTAAGGAAGGACGCAACGGCAACGAACGGAGTCGAGTTCGCAGAGAGAACGCCTGCCAATGCATGGAGCATACTGTCCACTGGTTCTAATGCGGAAGCTATTGATCCTGCCAAAATGTATCATTATACGGTAAAAGCTTATGGAAACCGTGTTCAGCAATGGATTAATGATCAATTGGTCGTGGATGCAGACTCGGCTGTTGCTTATACAAAGGGAGGAATTGGTCTCCAAGCCAATGGAAGCCTAATGAAGGTGGACAATATTCGCATTACGCTGCAACAGGAAGAATTACCGGCGATACCGAATGGCCGTTTCGTTGAAGTAACAGAGCCTGATACTCGTATTGCTATGGCAGCTTCTGTTGTCACAGAAATTCAAAGCGTGAAGGATCTAGAGAAGTTGGATGCTTCACAATTGCCTTCAACCGTTATTATTCATGTAGACGAGGGCTTGAAGGTAATAGACTCAACAGGGAAGCAGGAAATAACTAGTCTAGAGTCATTACTGGAGAAGACAGGTGAACGAATCATACCTGCCTTTTACGTGAAGGACGAGTCTACGGTAGATCAGCTTGTTGAATATTTAAGCAAGAATGGCTGGGAAGATGCCGATGTGATTTCGGATCAAGGGGATCTCATTAAGCGAGCAAGAACGGCGTATCCTATTATTCGTGGGATATTAGATTTAAGCCAAGAGAACAATTTGTCTAAAGAAAGTCTGCTGGATATTCGAAGACAAACGGTTTTAAGCTCATCAAGAATTGTTATTTTACCGCAATATTTATCTGCCAAGGAGAATGTTGCTTATCTTCAGGAACGGATGCTTACGGTATGGGCCAAAGAAACTTCCGCGCAAAAGGATAAAACAATAACGATCCATCAACTCATAGCGGCAGGTGTAAATGGTATTATTACGGATTCTCCTAGTGCACAATGGGATGCTTTAAAGGTGTATAACAACAATACGACTTTAGTTCGCAAGCCGTATATTATTGCTCATCGGGGCATGCCGTCAACGTCTCCCGAGAATACGATTGAAAGTAATAGAGAAGGATTGGATGCGGGTGCAGACTTCATTGAGAACGATATGTACCTATCTAAAGACGGACATATTATGATTCATCATGATGGAACATTAAGCGGTACAACGAATGGGACAGGTTTTATTGAGAACTATACACTTGAGCAATTAAAGCAGCTGAATGCTAACAAGCCGCATCCAGAAGGATTCCCTGATGTGAAAATCCCTACATTGGATGAGCAGATTGACCTCGCTAAAGAAAGAGGCGCGATGGTTATGGCGGAAATTAAAACCGCCAATCCGGATATTATAGCGGCATATGTCAAGCTCATTAAGGACAAGGACGCAGAGGCAACCATCAATACGATGTCATTTCACCAGAATCAATTAAAGCTTATGGCGAAGTTGATGCCGGAAATGCCTCTTGGCTTGTTGACAGGCGGGCAAGTGAATGAATCGAATGTTAAGAAATCATTACGGGATACGTTGAAGCTTCTACAAGATCTGAATGCTTCCTATAACACTAGTTATTCGGGTATCGGGAAAAAATATTTGGAAGCATCGAAGCATCGTGGAATGATCGTGTCGCCGTGGACCATCAATGATAAGAACAATTTTATTTATTATATGGGCTTGGGTGTCTTCGGCATTACGACAGATTATTCGTATTATGCTTCGGAATGGGCAGCTTCAATAGAGGCAGATAAGGAAACATATACTTTGAATAAAGATGAGACTGTTGAGGTATCAGCTGAAGTTGAAACGTATAACCGAAAGAAAACGACTGTACAGCCAGAACTCATTTTGCTGGACGGTGAAGATGTCATTGAGGTAACGGGATCGAAGATAATGGCGAAAAAGTCGGGAACCGCTCATGCGCTTTTGAGATATACCAATGAAATGGACAGCAGCAATAAGTATGATATTTACACGAAGCCCATTACCATTGAAGTTTTGCCAACAGATGTGCCGGATGTTGAATCGCCAGTCTGGGTAGACGGCAAGTTGGAAGCCTCAGATGTCACTCAGAACGGATTAACTTTGACATGGTCTGGAGCAATTGATCAAGTTGGCGTTACTAGTTATAAGGTATATCAGAATAATAAAGAAATCGGCAGGGTAGACGGCAATGTGAACTACTTTATGGTATCCGGACTGACAGCTGGTACGGAATACAGCTTCATCGTGCAAGCCGGCAATCAAGAGGATAAATGGAGCAATGACGGCCCTGCTATTGGGATAAAGACACTAGCAGATAGCAGCACAGGCGGCGGTGGAGATACTGGAAATACTGGAGGTACTGGAGGTAGCGTTAAACCGGAGCAGCCTGCGGATGTCATTCATGCGGAAGCGGGCAAAGTGGATGCTGATGCATTGAAGAAGGCTTTCAGCGCTTTCTCCCAAGTAACTGTGATATTTACGGGCGATAAGCTGGAGCTTGGAGCGGCTGGTCTTCTAGAGGCAAGTCGTAAGAAGAGACAAACATTAGTTATCGCAGGCGATAGCGCATCCTATACATTGCCTTTATCTGTTGTGAGCTTAGAAGCATTAGCTAAGCAGCTAAACGTAAATGTAGAGGGTATGTCTATTCGGTTTACTGTTCGAAAATTTAGTGGCAGCGATGCAGCAGCTGTGGAGCATGCCGTAACGGCAGCAGGGGCAACGAAAGCGGCTGAGATTGTCGGCTTTGAAGTCGCGGCGGTCAGCACAGATGGACAATCGGTACGTATACCGTTTGGTTCTACTTATGTATCTCAGAATTTGGTGCTGAATAGGGCTGTAAATCCGAGTCGTGCTACAGGCGTACAGTTCATACCTGAGACGAATCAGCTTCGTTTTGTCCCAACATTGTTCTTCACTAAAGACGGTATAACGACAGCTGAGATCAAACGAAATGGCAATGGTATCTATACCGTTATTGAGAACAATAAGAGTTTTGCAGATATGACTCAGCACTGGGCTAGGACAGATGTAGAGCTGTTGGCTAACAAGCTTGTAGTTACAGGAGTCAGTAAGGATAGGTTCGACGGTGATCGCAATATTAGTCGAGCAGAATTCGCAACATTGCTTGTCCGTGCATTAGGTATGGATGCAGCAATTGCATCAACAAGCTTTAGTGATATAGAAGCCGCAGCTTGGTATGCCGAAGATGTAGCGACTGCTGCTTCTGCGGGCTTGATCAGTGGATATAAGGATGGAACCTTCCGTCCTAACGAGGAGATTACACGCGAGGAATTAGCCGCTATGATCATTCGTGCGCTCACGTATATCGGGATAGACATGACGGTTTCGGCAGAGGAACAAGGAAATCTGCTGAATAAGTTTAAGGATTCAAGCAGCATTGTGTGGGCGAAAGCAGAAATGGCCGCAGCGATCAACGGCGGTCTAATGAATGGTGTAACCTCGGATACACTAGGCTCTAGCGAACACGCTACTCGTGCTCAAGCAGCGGTAATGTTGAAGCGTTTTTTGAGTATGGCGGGTTTTATTAATTAACTTGTTTCGATGGGGGAATTGAATTAATACTGTAGAAACAATCTCCTGCTAAACTATTGATATTAAATAGATGGTGGTGGGGAAACTTGAATAGCTATCCAATTATTGCTTCTGTAACAAAGGAAGAGCAACTCGTACATGTCCTTCAAAGTGATGTACAGAGAATCAATCTGATGGCAGGCCATATTGGTAATTTGGAGGCGTTCATCGATCAACTGCATGAGGCTGGTAAGCAGGTCTATGTTCATATGGAGATGATATCGGGTCTAGGTAAAGATGCGCATGCCATTGCTTATCTGCGCAGTAAGTTCAAAGCCGATGGTATCCTTACGACAAAGTCCAATGCAGTAGCAGCAGCGAAACAGGTAGGCATGAGGAGTATCCAGCGGATTTTTGCTATTGATACTGCTGCTATCAATACAGCTATCCGGATGATTAGCAACACAAATCCGGATGAAGTGGAGTTGATGCCAGGACTAATGCCGAGAGTGGTCAAAGAACTGAAGATGACGATCAAGCAGCCATTAATTGTTGGCGGATTGATCCGACACGAGCAAGAGATTATTGAAGCTTTGGCAAGCGGAGCGGATTATATCTCCAGCGGTGATCCTCTTATGTGGCGGAATCTACAAACGAGAATTAGCGGTTGAACATCATTCATACTCTTTTACAAAAGATTATAACCCCAATGATGATCTGTTAACAAACTAAACGTATAGTTGATTTATATAAATGATTACTTCGAATATGGGGTTGAGACTAGGAGAAAACCTTTGTTCGGTAATGAGGATATGGCTGACACCCTTTTTAAGGTGCTCTTTCCTGTCCTCATTTACTGAACAAGGGTTATTTTATTTGGAAAGAGGATATTCAGTGGACAAACAAAACATCATGGAAGGTCAAGAGGCAGGTATTAGATTACAAGATAGCAGGAAAAGCAAAGTGTTGAAAAAGGCAATGGACTTCGACAGTTATTTATTCGATCTCGATGGCACCATTTATGTCGGAGAAGGGGTATTGCCTGGTGCTGTTTCCACCATTCAAGCTTTACGGGAACGGTCAAAGACAATATTGTTTGCTACGAACACGACGGTCTATACGAGAGAAACAGCACGAGACAAGCTTATGGGTATGGGGATAGGCTGCTCACTCGATGAGATTATGACTGCTTTAACGGTAGCGGGGAAGTATTTTCAAGATCACGCTCCTGATGCCCAAGTGCTCCTAATTGGCGGGCCTGCTATGCAAGAGGAGATGGACAGGTATGGTATTGCTTGTGTAACTGATCCGATGAAGGCCACGCATATTCTTGTCGGCTTGGATAAGCATTTTGACTATGGAAAGCTGACAGCTGGTATGACTGCCATGCGGAATGGTGCGCTTCTCATTGCTGCTAACTCAGATCCGTTTTGTCCAACAGATAAAGGTGTAATTCCGGATACGGGATCATTGGTTAAGGCGCTTGAGACAGCAAGTATGCTGCCTGCATTCGAAATCTTAGGGAAGCCGTCGAAGTACTTTGCTGATTATGCTTTTGAGAAATTACAATGCAGCCCGGAGCAGTGCTTGATGGTAGGCGACAGACTGGATACGGATATTCTTCTAGGGAATGTTCATGGCATGTATACCGCCCTGGTCTTATCTGGAAGCGATTCTCGTGAGGGGATTGTGCGGACAGGCATTGAGCCTGACTATTTATGGTCTTCTATTGACGCACTTATTAAGGATGAGCCTCTTACATAGGCGGAGTATAAAACTAGGCAGTAACCTTCATCTAACGATGGAGGAATAGATAGATGATTCACACATTTGGGAGGAAAAGAAGATGAAAAAGTTAGGTTTTCTATTGGTGGCAATGATGCTGGTTATTTCAGCCTGCGGCAGTAATGGCGGCAACAAAGAAAATAACGGAAACAGCAGCAGTGGAGCACCAACAGCGGCACCAACTGATGCTGTTAAAGATGAGCAAGAGAAGTCGGTAGAGCTAAGCTTCTATTTCCCAGTAGCAGTCGGCGGTCCAATTACTAGTTTAATAGACAAGCTGGCAGAGGATTTTCATAAGGAAAACCCAGCTATAACGATTAAGCCTACCTACGCGGGAAGCTATCAGGACACCATGACAAAGGTTGTCACGGCGGTGCAAGGGGGCAACTCACCAGATCTTGCCGTGCTGCTATCGACGGAGCTTTACAGTCTTCTAGAGATGAATGCGATCGAGGATCTGACTCCACGTTTTAATACGGAATATTTTAATGGCTTTTATGATGCATTTATGGGTAATACCAGATCCGGTGACACGGTCTGGAGTGTACCTTTCCAACGGAGTACAATCGTTCTCTACTATAACAAGGACATGTTCAAAGCGGCTAATCTTGATCCAGAGAAAGCACCGGCGAATTGGAGCGAATTAAAAGATTACGCAAGCAAGCTTACTCTCAAGGATGGAGCAGGAGCTGTGTCCCAGTGGGGATTAGAAATTCCTAGTACAGGCTATCAATATTGGATGCTTCAAGCGCTCTCTCTCCAATCAGGTACCAATATTGTATCCAAAGATGGAACTGAGGTGTTCTTTAACAAGCCGGAAGTGAAAGAAGCATTGAAGTTCTATACGGATCTAGGCCGTTCAGACAAAGTCATGCCTGAAGGCGTGTTGGAATGGGCAACTGTACCTTCTGATTTTATTAGCGGCAAGACAGCTATGATGTTCCATACGACGGGCAATTTGACGAAGGTGAAGAAGGACGCACAATTTAATTTCGGTGTATCGTTCCTGCCTGCTAACAAAAGCTTTGGCTCGCCGACAGGTGGAGGAAATTTGTATGTGTTTAAGAATATTCCTGAAGAAAATAAAGCAGCAGCAGCCAAATTCATTGAATTCCTAACTCAACCAGAGCGGGTAGCGCAATGGTCGATGGATACTGGTTATGTAGGGACGACTAAAGCAGCCTATGAGACCGATATTCTGAAAAAATATGTGACGGAGTTCCCTCAGGCTGCAGTAGCGCGTGATCAAATGGATTATGCCGATAGTGAATTGTCCACTTATCAGAACGGGCAAATAACGAAGCTGTTTAACGACAACATTCAAGCCGCATTGCTTGGCAATATGACGCCGGATGAGGCCTTGGATAAATCACAGCAGCAAGCAGATGACATTCTGAAGAAGTACCGCAAATAAGAAGACTTAAGTCCTGGCAAGACTATCAAGGCTTGGATGGCTTGGTAGTCTTCCTCATGGGCTTTCAGTAGGAAATGGGGAGTTATGTTGGCAAGGCAAACGATGCAAGCTTTAAGAAGGGTCAATTGGAAGAGTAATATTCTTGCCTATGCATTGCTGCTTCCTTCGCTTATTTTTCTAGGTGTATTCACCTTTTATCCCATTATAAAAGTCGTTGATTGGAGTTTTTATACCTCTGCTATGTCTATCAAGCATTTTGTCGGTCTCGAACTATACGGGCAGGTGCTCCAGGATGAAGTGTTCTTGAAGGTTCTTCGAAATAATATGTTGCTTGCGCTGGTAACTGTACCGGTTAGTCTGCTGCTTGCTTTATACATGGCAATTTGGGTCAATAATAAGTTTCGTGGAACTAGCTTTTTGAGAGCCGCCTTCTTCTATCCAACCCTAATACCTATGATTGCAATAGCTAACATCTGGCTGTTCATATATACGCCTGATTATGGGCTTCTTGATAAATTTCTAGGGTTATTCGGCTTAGAGGGACAGAGCTGGCTTGGGGATCCAACATGGGTACTCGTTTCTATGATGGCTATGGTCATTTGGAAAGAAGCGGGATACTTCATGATCTTTTATCTGGCTGGTCTGCAAAATATGCCAAAGGATGTCTACGAAGCGGCTGAGATCGATGGGGCTGGTCCGATTCGCAAGTTCAGAAGCATTACATTTCCTCTTGTCATGCCGACTACCATGTTCGTTCTGGTCATTGCAACGACAAATTCTTTCAAGCTAGTTGATCACTTATACATCATGACTAAGGGCGGTCCGAACAATGCGAGCAATCTTTTGTTGTACCATATTTACGAGACAGCATTCAGTTTCTGGGATATGGGCAAAGCATCTGTGCTAACTGTGGTTCTGCTCATTATTCTGCTGTCCGTTTCCATTGTTTATTATGGTTTCTTGGATAAGCGGATTCATTATTAGAGAGGAGTCAAGTTATGCATCGCGTTATGAACCGCATAGGGATAGCTATTCTGGCTATCGCTTTTTCCGTCCCTTTCCTATGGGCAGCAATTACTTCGATAACACCGTCAAGCGAAATGCTGACAAGACATAATCCTTTTGCTGTGTCTAATCCGACCTTCGGCAATTATACCGAGGCATGGGCAACGATTCCCTTCCCAATTTACTATTGGAATACTATCCTCATTGTCGTTGGCATATTGGCAGTACAATTATTAACAGCGACCTTGGCAGCTTATGCTTTTGCTAGATTACGTTTTTTTGCTCAAAGTATTATTTTCGTACTCTTTCTGATCCAAATTATGATTCCGCCTGATATTCTGATCTTTCCTAACTACATGATTATGAAAGAGCTGGGTCTCATAAACACAAAGCTAGCCGTCATGCTTCCTTACTGGGCTTCTTCGTTTGGAGTCTTCCTGCTGCGGCAGACGTTCAAGCAAATTCCGTTCGAGCTTGATGAGGCATCTAGGGTCGATGGCTGCAGATGGTGGCAGACGCTCTGGCACATCTATTTGCCCTCAGCCAAATCAACGTATGTGGCCTTTGCACTCATCTCGATAAGCACACATTGGAGTAACTTTATGTGGCCGCTTATCATAACAGATTCTATTGAGAACCGACCGCTAACCGTTGGAATTGCAATCTTTGCCCAATCATTTGAAACCGGAGCACAATGGGGGACGGTTACAGCTGCGACCTTACTGGTCATATCACCGTTGCTCGTTACTTTTTTCTTTTTCCAAAAGCAATTCGTTGAAAGCTTCATGCATGCTGGCATAAAATAATAGCGGTCAATACGACAAAACTCCATCCTCTGCAGGATGGAGTTTTGTCATATAGCTTAATATGATTATAAATTCGACTATTGTTGGCGGCTTTTCTAGGATGATAGTAAAATTAAGGTAGTGAATACCAATTTATACCGTTGGGTTAACGGGAGAGAGGGAATTGGATGTACGATAATAGCAAAAGAAAGATAAGAGGATGGAAAAGGCGTATTGGGAAAATAGATAGGTGGAGACAAAATGCTATTGTACTGGATAAAGAAAGTCTAGAGAAACATCAACGGGATTACGTGAAACTGTGGATACATCCGTTTTATAGCATTCCAAGACGAAATCCTCCAATCTGGTATAATCGTAAGCTTCTTGAAGCAATGTTGGACGTTCATGCTAGTTGGCATCAAACCATGATCCAAGACAATGAACCCTTTTATTTAAAAATCTGGCTTTATGACCCGCATTTTATTAATTCTCAGATTGTAGTTGCTAATAAAGAAAATCTTCATTTTTATGATCATACATTTGATGACTCTCTTGCAAGCAAAGGATTTCCATTCGAAAAATTTATATCTTTAAAAGATAAGTTGCTCCAATTTGATTGGAAACTGCATATCGATTCCGATGTGTATACAGAAAGTGACCTGATTGATAATGTTCGATTAGGCTGGTCTACAGTGAGTGAATTAGAACAGATTCAGAAAAAGGCATATCGTACAGAAACGATTAATCTTGGAGATGGAACGAAAGATAAGACATATAGCATTAAAGTAGGAGATGTATGGGTGGGTTCTTTAAAAACCTCAAACTAAATCTGAACTGTTTTATGCTGTAACTTTCAGTATGGTTAGAATTAGATAGTGGAAAAGTGGTGGTTAGATGAAACGAAGGAGCAAATGGCTGTTGGCCTTGTTCACAGCATTGGTGTTGATTGGTGGATATATAAGCTATGTTAGGGTAAGCTCCAATGACGATTCGAGTCCAACTGCAATAGCTGCAATTGAGAAGCAACATGGTTCAGGGTTCATATCTTATTTGATTCACGAGCATCCCGTCCGAGACGGGGAAGTGGCTTTTTTCAATCGAGAAATTAATGATGGACAAATAGTCATTGGATTTGAATACATTAGGAAGACATCAAGAGGCTGGAAATCCGGATATGGAGGTGCCTTTGGAGCATCTAACTATCGGTTAGGGTTAACTGATGGGGAAGCGAGACAGGAGGATTTTCATGCTATACATGTCCCTAGCACGGAAGGCAGTGAGTTCGGATCATCTCCATTCCCAATGATTTATGGGGTTGCTCTCCACCCTGATATTACTAGAATTACGGTCGAAGATAAGAAGACTGGATTAGAGAGGCAAGCTCAAATGATCGAAGTAGAGCGGAACTTCAAATTATTTTATGTATTTGTTGATGAGTCTCAGGGAGAGAAGTTCGATATTACCGGTTACGCTGCGGATGGCAGTGTCGTGCACGAGGAGAATGAGCAAGGTAACTAAGGAAAGGGGGGAGTGCTAATGAACAAAAAAAGCATTTCGTATAGTATCGGATTGCTGGCTTCAATTGGTTCAATTATTCTATGGATACTATTTGCTTTTCTCAATCCCTATACACATGAGCCTGTAGCTAGAGATGTTTTGTTGAATACACTGCTCACTCTCTGCTTGCCAGCATGCTTGGCATTGTTAGCGACTATTATAAGACGAGCACGGTTTATGCTGATCGCATTTGTCTGGTCACTTCCAATAAGTCTGTACACCGCTATGACACCAAGTATATTTAAATGGTTCGGACTTACATGTCTGCTTTACCTCATAGCAGGGCTGTTAATGATTAATAAGAATAAACAACGTCAGAATAAAAACTCTAGTGAAGCGTTGAAGGATGACTTAAAATAATGAAAACAACTAGAGAGGAAGGAACAGCAATGGAGACGGAAATTGTTCAAGTGACTCATAATGATACGGACCTGCATGCCCTAATCAATAAGCTGGATGAAGATCTATTTCAGCGATACCCAGAGGATGAAGTGTTTGCATTGGATTTCAATGACCCTGATATCAAAGATATCGTATTTCTAGTTGCTTACTTCGCTGGAGTACCGGTTGGGTGCGGGGCGATTAGACCACTGGATGATACCTATGTTGAGTTAAAACGTTTTTATGTGGATCCCACATTCAGACGACAGGGGATAGCGGCTGCCATATTAACAAATCTAGAAACTACAGCGAATGACAGGAAGTTCAAGTATATCCGCTTGGAGGCTGGCGCACCACAACCAGAGGCACTTCGTTTCTATATGAAGCATGGCTATTATGCTATTGATCGCTATGGTGAATATGTGAATTGTGAATCAAGTCTCTGTTATGAGAAAAAGCTTTAGCCAACTTAAGCTTGTATATGCAATAGCAAACGACCTGCTAATAGCTGATAAAATGTCGTAAAGCGATCCTTTTAAACTAGACAACAGGGTTCCGATATATTCGAGTAAAATAGGACAAAGTTACTTGCACGGTGAAATAGGGGAACGGGCGTCCGCTAATATGGGCAGTTGGTGAAATGTGGTTAGAATAAAGGAACTGGGTTCCGCAATATTCGAGTAAAGTAGTGAGAAAGTTACTTCTCGGTGAAATAGGGGAACGGGCATCCGCTAATATGGGCAGTTGGTGAAATGTGGTTAGAATAAAGGAACTGGGTTCCGTTATTCCATCAAATTAGCTGCAGCCAGTTGTATCTACTTAAGAGACTTCCCCTATTCCAGAATAAAAGGTCAACCAGTTCTGAGTTCCGAACTGGTTGGCCTTTTTATATTGGATGAACACCGCCCAGTTGTGAGAGCATTCAATGCACGATAGCAGGTGACGAAGAACAGTACGCATATGGCATATGCAACACCCCCCACAGTTAATCACTTTCAATTAACGTATCGCTATGTAATGTAAGTTAACGCAATACATTTCCATGAAAACGCTCTATAAAATTGTAACCGTTTCAATATCCAATGATAGCGAAACCAAAAAAAGGTTGAAGAATGTTCAACCTTATTTTTTGTCACGTTTAATCCTACAATAGGTTTATATTCACACCACACAAGTACTACGACGGGAGGAAACATCACATGAGAATCATATACTTAGACATCGACTCACTTCGCCCAGATCATATGAGCTGCTACGGATATAATCGACCAACAACTCCTAATATCGATAAAATTGCAGCTGAAGGTATGGTATTCAATAGCTGCTATACAGCTTCCTCACCATGTGTTCCTTCAAGAGCAAGCTTCATGTCAGGCCGATTCGGCATTCATCACGGAGCTCTTACTCACTGGGGACCAGGCGGCGAGTTCTTCTACCCAGAGGGTGATGGACATAGCGAGGAAATTCCTTTCTTCACAAGACATATACGCAAGGCTGGTTATAAATCAGTAACGTTCTCATCCTTCGGAGATCGTCACCATGCATGGTGGTATTTCGCAGGCTGGAGTGAAGTCCACACGCATTCACTTAAAGAAGGCAATGAAAATGCAGACGAAGTCAACGCAGCGGTCATACCTTGGCTGAAAGAGCATGGTAAAGAAGAAGACTACTTCTTGCACATCCAATATTGGGATCCGCATTCCTTCTACACCTACCCAATTGAATACATGGAGCAATGGAAAGACTCGCCGGTTAAGGCTTTCCCTGATGAAGCGACGATTTCGGCCCAACAGAGTGACAGCTTCCCGCGTTCAGCTAAGTTTCTACACTGGGGAGACAAGTACCCAGCCACGATGCCAGGACAAATTGCTAACCGTACAGATTACAAACATGTTATTGACGGTTATGACGGCGGCGTCAACTACATGGATAAGTATGTAGGTGAGTTGCTAGAGACGCTTCGCGAGCTTGGTATCGAGGATGAGGTATGCTTCATTATTAGTGCAGACCACGCAGAATCGATGGGTGAGCAAGGGATCTACATTGAACATCCAAGTGCAACGGAAGCCGTTCATCATATTCCGCTAATCTTCAAAGCGCCAGGCATTACGCAACCGGGAACGAAGGTTGATGGCTTCGTATACAACGTCGACGTTATTGCGACTATTACCGATATGTTAGGACTTGATGTACCGTCCGGCTGGGATGGCAAATCATTCTTGCCAGCACTCAAAGGCGAGCATTGGCAAGGCCGAGATTACTTGGTGATGGATCATGCGCTGTATGTATGTCAACGTGCTGTACGTGATGAGCAATGGTATTTCATTCGCACGTACCATCAAGGTCTGTATCTGAATTTCGAACCAGTTACGCTATACGATATGGTGAATGATCCGAATCAGCTTCATAACGTGGCTGACCAGTATCCGGAAATTGTGAAGGAAATGGACCACCGCCTAATGGAATGGATGCATGAGCAATCAAGCAAACCGGGCTATAAGGTTGATCCTCTGCAAAAAGTAGTAGAAACCGGACCTTGGAAATATTTGAGTGCCGATGATTGGATTCGCAAGCTTGAGCGTAATGGTGCGACAGAAGAAGCAGCCGTACTGCGCAGTAAATACAAATCGGAAGCGCTGCAACCAGCGTATGACGGTTAGGATCAGAAATCAGCAACTCAGAAGGAGATTAATGTTATGAAAAAGATCCCAGGCTGGCTACTTACCGTTATATCCATTGTAGTGGGTATTGGAATATGGTATTTGTTATCGTCCATTCCTTCAATTGGAGCGATACTAACTACACCAGGTAAGGTAATCAGTGCTCTTGTTAAAGAAGCTAGCAACGGTCGCTTGTGGACCAATATATCGGCAAGTCTCCTTCGTGTCCTTGGAGGTTTCTCGCTTGGCTTATTAGTAGCCATTCCAGTTGCTTTCCTGATGGCTTGGTACGGAATTGTTCGTGCAGTCGTTGATCCGTGGATTCAGTTCTTCCGGACAATCCCGCCGATTGCTTTAACACCGCTAGTCATTGTATCGCAGGGTGTTGGTGAATCAGCTAAAATCTCTATCATTTTCGTAGCAACATTCCTCGTTATGGTTATCTCGATCTTCCAAGGGGTTCGTAACGTTGACCCAACATTGATTCGTGCAGCAAGAGTACTAGGCGCCAAAGATAAAGATATTTTCTTAGAGGTTATCGTTCCCGCATCCTTCCCTTATATTCTTGTTGGTGTAAGACTAGGTCTTGCTGCAGCTTGGACAACACTTGTAGCGGCAGAACTTACTGGAGCCAACAAAGGTCTCGGCAACATGATTATGGAAGCTAGCTTATACTTCCGTATGGATGTCGTTATTCTAGGTATCGTAGTTATTGGTGTCATTGGCCTTGCAATGGATAAATTCATACTGTTTCTGGAGAGGAGACTAACAGGATGGCAGGAAATACGGCAAAGCTAGATCACAACGTCAGCAGACAACAGTCGATGAACGAGAATGTGAAAATCGAAATTAAAGGTCTCACGAAGATTTATAAAACCCGTAATGGCGAAACAATCGCGCTTCAAAATACGGATTTAACGATAAAAAATAATGAGTTTGTCTGTGTAGTAGGACCAAGCGGCTGCGGTAAAACAACGCTGCTGAACATTATAGGCGGGCTGGAAGAATCAACTTCCGGCTCCGTCAAGGTCGAAGGCGTTGAAGTGAAGGGACCCGGCAAAGAACGCGGTGTTGTTTTCCAGCAATATGCGCTGTTTCCTTGGAAAACAGTTATTAAAAACGTCGAGTTCGGTCTTAAGCTGCGTGGCTTAAACAAAGAAGAACGTCGGAAAAAGGCTGAGCATTACTTGGATCTTGTTGGTCTGAAAGATTTCGCTAATGCTTATCCGAAAGAGCTTTCAGGCGGTATGAAGCAACGTGTAGCGATTGCAAGAGCGTATGCGGTTGAGCCTGAAGTACTGCTGATGGATGAACCCTTCGGTGCATTAGATGCCCAGACGAGAGCACAGCTTCAAGAAGAATTGCTTAAAACCTGGCAAAAGGAAAAGAAAACCTGCTTCTTTATTACGCATGACGTGGAGGAAGCGGTCATCTTGGCACAGCGTGTTATTATTATGAGTGCTCGTCCAGGCCGTATTAAAGAGATCATTGATGTAGACATCCCATACCCAAGAGATCAGTCAACGAAGCTGGATAAAAGATTCATTGAGATCAAGAACGAAATTTGGTCGAAAGTGTATCGCGAGTATCTTGAAGTATCCAAATAATCGGGTTTAACCTAGCGAAAGCTGGAACCACATACATGATTAGGGAGGTCTTTATCTATGATTAACAGCTTCAGATCATTACCGAAACGTTCCGTAGCAGCAGTACTATTAAGTATGACACTTCTCCTCAGTGCTTGTGGAGCAGGAGGCAGCAACAACAATGCAGCAGCACCGAGCGCAGGGGAACCTACGAAAAGTCCAGAAGCTAAAGCAGAGAAGATTAACTTCGCTTACATGCCGAACATGGGCGGAGCTGCACCAATCGCGATTGGCGAAGAAAAGGGCTTTTTTAAAGAAGAAGGCATTGAACTGAATGCTGTTAAATTTTTGAGCGGTCCTCCTGAATTCCAGGCTATGGCATCAGGCGACATCGATATTGCCTATATCGGACCAGGAGCAACCTTCTTATCTGCTCAAGGACAAGGCAACATTATTGGTCTCGTTAGCCTTGGCAAGAGCGACATGGTATTTGCAACGAAGAAATCCGGTATTAAAGAATGGAAGGATCTAAAAGGTAAAACGGTTGGTGTTCCTAAAGGTACTTCCGGTGAAATGGTTCTAAACCTTGGGCTTGAAGAAGCTGGTCTGAAGGCTAGCGATGTTAACATCATCAACATGGATGTTGCCGGAGCAGTTACGGCTTATGTAGCTGACAAAGTTGATGCAGTTGCGATCTGGTCTCCATACACGACTGAAATTGAGAAACAAGTCGGTGCAGAGAACATGATCAAACTGGGCGACAACGCAAGCTTCTTCCCAGAATACAGCTTCCCAGCCAGCTGGGTTGTAAGCCCGAAATTCCTGAAAGAAAAACCAGAATTGGTTGAAAAATTCATGAAGGCTATGGCAAAAATTACAGATTACAAAATCAACAACATTGATGAAGCCGTTAAGCTGACAGCAGAATATACACAAGTTCCTGAAGATAGCTTGAAGCAGGAGCTTGATTCCATTGACTGGATTGACAACGCGAAGATGGTTGAAGTATTCAGTAACGGTCAAGCTGTTCAATGGTTCGATAATTTGCAAAAGCTGTTCGTAGCTAATGAGAAATTGGATAAAGCAGTACCATCCGCTGACTTCCTAACTACAGAACCTGTTCTTAAAGCAGCAGAAGCGAAATAATAACTTAATCTATTCGGAATAAACAAGAAGAAGCTGTCCAAGTGGTCTAACGACCCGTGGACAGCTTCTTCGTTTGTATAGCTTAACTACCGCCGCCAAGCCGGCTTTGGATGAAGGAGGTTACATTCAGCTCGCGAAGCAGAGCGGTAACCTCCTTCGTCCGTTTCTTATCGAACTTTTTCAATATCATGTTGATCTGTGTTTTTATCGTAGACAGCTCCACTTGTCGTTCTTTGGCGATTTGGGCAATCTTCATATCCTTCAGAAGCAGGTTTAAGACGGCAAGCTCAGACGGAGTCATCTGTGACAGCAATAGAGTCGCCGCCATCAGCGCTTCTTGATTGCGTCTAATCCGGGAAAATTCATTTTTGATTTTGTAGGCAACCTCTGGGCGAACCTGAACGAGCCCGGTTTGGGCAGAACGAATACTTTGTATAATCGCTTCACTAGTGCTCGTCTTCAGTACATAATCCACCGCTCCTGTGTCGAAAGCGCTGAATATCGTTTCTTCATCCTCATGAACAGTTAAGAAAATAATACGGATATTCGGATACAGCTCCAGCACCTTCTGCGCCGTCATAATTCCATCATGCTTGACGTCCATTTCGATGTCCATAAGGATTATGTCTGGAGGACTTGTAAGTTCAGACACTAACCTAAGCACTTCCTTGCCGCTAGAAGCGACTCCAATGAGGGACATATCGGACTCGTTATTGATTAATTTGCAGAAATGTTCACGTAATACGTCCATATCCTCAGCGACTATGATGCGAATGAGCTGTGTAATGATCCTCACCTTTTCTTTATATCATTATTTAATTCATATAAAGGAATAATAAGCTGGAACGAGCTGCCGATCTCGGGTTTGCTTTCCACATGGATTCTTCCGTAGTGGGCCAATATAATATGCTTCACATACGATAAGCCGACGCCCCAGTTCCTTGTCGTATTCTTATTGGTTACGAAGGGGTCGAATACCTGGTCGATCATATGAGCAGGAATACCAGGTCCATTATCGATGATTTTGATGATGACCCAGTGATCTTCTGTATAAACCAGCAGTTCAATATATCCGCCGTAATCGGAGTCGATAGCTTCAACTGCATTAATGAGTAAGTTATAAATAGCTTCGGTCATCGGAATGAAGTCGGCTAATATCATGGTTGATGGATCAGGTAATACCGTTTTAATTTTAACATGTTTTTGAACAGGTTTAACACGATCTAACGAATGTTCAATTATGGTATGAATCAATTGGGGTTTAAGCTGCAGCTGATTGGTTTTGAAAGATTTATACAGCTGGTCAAGTCTCCCCAATGTGGAATTGACAATCTCATCAGCTTTATCAAGCGGCGCTCCGACAGACTGAGGATTACTGCTGTCAGAGGCTTGAAGCGCCTCATTAGCTTGTCTGACCAGAAGTTGAATCATAATAAGCTGGTTCTTGACAGCATGAGTAAATACTTGCGCCCCCATATTAGCGGTATCAAGCTTCCGCTTAAGCAGGAGATCATCCTTGCCCATCTTCTTCTCGATCTCGGTATACCGCCAAATCGCGTAAATACTAACGAGCGACAGCACACCTGTAAGTCCAATGCTCATATACCAGCCGAACAGTGTCAGAGGCGGATTGAAGTTGGAGAAGTCCGAATAAAGCACGTAGAAGGTACGAACATCAAACACTTGAAGCGGTCCCATAAAACCTAAATAAAAATAAAATAAAGCGAGTGAGAGTACGCCCATAATAATAAATCCGCTTTGCCGTTTGACCCAAGGTATCGTTATGGTGCGGTATTTCCAGATCATAATGGCAACCGCAGTCGATGCGGAGATGACCAACCAGGCACGTGTTATCCAACCGATTACGAACGTATCATGACGTTCCATGACGGTCAGCGCTCTTTTATAAATAATAGGGTCGTAGAAAATCAGATTGGCTAGTGCGGGTATGAAGCTGATCAAATGTATTTTCCAGTTCCGCCAAAAGGGACGGTAGGACATCAATGAAACGGACAGACCGATTAAGCTGAAAATAAACAGCGATCGTCCAACGGTAATGATGCGGCTAATTCCTTCGATTTTAATCGGGAGATTCAGCAGCATGTTGCGTATCGAATCATTGAAGAACAGAACGATGTTCACGCGATAGTAAAATCCGCCGTATTTTGCGATGAATAGAATAAGACCGAATATGCTTAGAAACCAACCTACAAGAACAAAACCCATCCAGTAGGCAGAAGGATTACGTGCTTTCGTAATGAACAGCGTAACCGCGGCAATGATTAGAAACATAAGCAATATAGTCATGGTGGCTCCTTGCTGGATACATAATTTCTTAATACTTATATTATAGTTGATTTCCTGGCTTAACAGTGCTCGCAATACGAGATGTTTCTCATAAATTATGCTGTTTAAATGAGATCATTAGGAAGGAAATGTATATCCATTTCCCTGATTCGCTAATCGAGGTTATTATTAATAATAATAGCGTCAATTAGGAAAGGCTTAGAGATAGAGCGGTATGACAGCAATGGGGATAACAGGATGGAATTGAAGGAGTGACAGAAATGAATTATTCAAATTTAACGCTTCATACGGACAAGTATCAGGTGAATATGATGTATGCACATTGGGTGCAGGGTTCTCTGAACAAGAAAGCGGTATTCGAAGCTTATTTCCGCAAGCTGCCATTTGGCAACGGCTACGCGGTGTTCGCAGGCTTGGAGCGAATTGTTGATTATATACAGCATTTAACCTTTAACGATGAGGATATTAATTACCTTCGAGAACAGGAAGAACAATATAAAGAAGAATTTCTGGATGAATTAAGAAGCTTTAAGTTCACGGGTAATATTAGCGCGGTGCCGGAGGGGACGTTAGTGTTCGCTAATGAGCCTCTGATCCGAGTAGAGGCAAGAATATTCGAAGCTCAATTAATTGAGACAGCGCTGCTTAACTTTATGAATTACCAGACCTTGATTGCGACCAAAGCGTCAAGAATTAAGCGAGTGGCACCTAACGACACTTTGCTGGAGTTCGGAACGAGAAGAGCACAAGAAGCAGATGCCGCTGTATGGGGAGCTAGAGCCTCCTATATTGCTGGATTCCATGCGACCTCTAATTTGAGAGCAGGGATGTTATTCGGCATACCTACTAAAGGAACACATGCTCATGCATGGATCCAAGATCATGATAGTGAAGAAGAAGCATTCATCAAATATGCTGAAGCTCTCCCTGATCAGGTTTCTTTACTGGTTGATACTTATGATACGCTGAGAAGCGGAGTTCCTAATGCCATTAAAACAGGGAAGCGTCTAGAGGAAAAGGGACAAAAGCTCCAGTCGATCCGCATCGACAGCGGAGATCTGGCCTACACCTCTAAGCGGGCAAGAGAAATGCTTGATGAAGCGGGCTTGTCCTATGTGAAAATTATCGCATCCAACGATATTGATGAGAATATTATTATGAACCTGAAGGCACAAGAAGCTAAAATAGATGTGTGGGGAATAGGCACGCAATTAATAACCGCTGCGGATCAGCCGTCATTGGGCGGCATCTATAAGCTGGTTGCCAAAGAGAAAAATGGGTCGTACGAGCCTGTTATTAAAATTTCCGGCAACGTGGAGAAGGTATCCAATCCTGGTGTTAAAGATATTTATCGGATTGTGAATCGGCAAACAGGGAAAGCCGAGGCTGATTACATAGCGCTCCGTGATGAAGAAGAAGTGCATCAAGGGTGCCGGTTGAAATTATTCGATCCGCTTCATCCGTATATTAACCGATATGTTAGCGACTATGAGGCTGTTCCTTTGCTTAAATTAGTATTTGAACAAGGGAAGCTTGTCTATGATTTGCCTAGTCTAGATCAAATTCGTGCGTATCATCAGCAACAGCTGAATAGTTTCCGACCAGAGGTGTTGCGCAAGCTGAATCCTGAGGGGTATCCTGTTCATTTAAGCGAGAGGGCTTGGCAGTTGAAGATGGATTTGATTAAGTCACATCAACAACAGTAAATCATTATGGAGTTGGATGGGGGAAGATTAGCTATGATTATGAATGAAAAGATAAAAGCTGCCGAGGTACAGCTTACTGGTATCAACGGAGAGGATTTAGGTGTCGTGTCACGAGCAGAAGCGCTTGCTCTGGCAAAAGAGCGGAAAGCTGACCTTGTGTGCGATTCCTTAATGAGCAGTCCTCCGCCTTGCAGACTTGTCGTACGGGGAATGGCGAAGCAGCAAGCAAGTCAGGAGAAACGTGAGGCTAAGCTGAAGGATCGGCCTGCCAGTGTGAAAGTGAAGGAGCTTCGTCTGACGGTTGATATCGAGCAGCATGATTACGAGACGAAGGAACGCCAGGCAGCGAAGCTGCTGTCGTCAGGCAATGCCGTTCAGCTAGTCGTTCGTATTCAAGGCAAGGAAGGCCCCAAGGCGAAGGCGTTGCTTGAAAGGCTCCTTGTCGATCTTGCACCTCATGGGAAAAAGCAATCAGGTATCCAGGTCAGCGGGAAACAAGCAGCTGTTCAGGTGAATCCTATTTAGTATATATGTGTGCGCAATCGTGTAATACCGGACTAACTGAGCTAAGTCGACTAACTAGTCTCATACTATGCGTAACGGCTATCATACAGTTATTTCTTGTGGTAATAACCGAAATCTGTTCGCTAACTGCGATCATACAGTTAAATCAGAGGTTTCAGCCCATATTTGCCGGAAAGGTCATTTTTAAGTGTATATATGCACTTAGTAGAGCTGCCCGCCAGTAGGTGGGAGTTACTAAGTGTACTTTTACAGTTACGGTGACCATAAGGTTACGTTTATTTAGATTAGTTTATTTAGTTAGACGGGTTTGCTGCTTCAAGGTGCGGGTCCGCAAGTTGATGCAGATGCACTAACAGCCTGCTCTCAATTGCCAGAATGGCAGAAGAGAGCAGGCTGTTTTGCTTTATTATTCCTTAGGTGACGTCTTTTACGGCCACCTTTTTGTCAGGCTTTTTCACATTACGGTCAAATTTGAATATTTTGTTTAACCCCATAAAGACCAGCTTGGATTCTTTCGTTAACAACGGTCCTAAGATCGCTAAAATAAGCACGTATAGTGCAGCAAATGGCTGCAATAGCTCTAACAGTCCGCCGGTTTTGCCGAGGTTTGCCATTATGATCGAGAATTCACCGCGAGATACGATGGTCAGACCGATATTGGACGATGCCTTAGGCGAAAGTCCGGCGCTTTTGCCCGCTAACATACCAGCTAAGAAATTGCCGAACAGCGTAATGGCGACGGCTCCCAGAGACAGCCACACCGCTCCGCCAAGAGCGAATGGATCGATCGTCAAGCCGAAGCTGAAGAAGAAGATGGCGCCGAAGAAATCTCGGAACGGCAAGATTAAATGCTCAATCCGTTTCATATGCTCCGTTTCAGCAAGCACTAGACCAACAAGCAGCGCGCCAATTGCTTCTGCAACATGGATGGTTTCCGCGAAGCCAGCAACAACGAATAAGAAGCCGAAGACGAGCAGCAGAAACAATTCATTGGAGCGGATATTGAATATTTTGTTTAAGAGAGGGACGGCTTTGCGTCCAATAATGAGGAATAACAGCATGAAGCCAAGCGCATATAACGCTGACAACATGACGCCGCCCAAGGAGCTTGCTCCACTAAGAACGAGTCCGGATAGGATGGAGATATAGACGGCGAGAAAAATATCTTCAAACATAATAATGCCTAATATCATCTCAGTCTCTGGATTTGCCGTTCGTTTGAGATCAACGAGCACCTTGGCGACTATAGCACTGGACGAGATGGTGGTGATGCCGGCCATGACAAGCATCTCTTCCAACGGGAATCCAGTTACCCAGCCATATCCCAAACCGAGTGAGAAGTTGATTATAATATAAATCGTACCGCCGACCGCAATAGAGCGGCCCGACTTCATTAATCGACCTACGGAGAACTCTAATCCGAGGTAGAACAACAGGAATAAGACACCAAGCCTTCCTAGAAAGGAAATGAACGGCTCGCTTTCGATGAAGCGGAAATCGAATACACCAATTTTCAGTGCATGAGGCCCAACGGCCATCCCAATCAGAATATAAAACGGGATAACCGAGAACCGAAGTTTAGCAGACAGCAGCCCGACTAAGGCGATAAGGAGGACAGCAAGACCAATCTCCAGTATTAGATGGTCCATACTTATTGGCTCCCGCTAGAGAGTAGTTGCTTAAGTTGCTTCAGAAACTGGCGTTCGCCAGCTACAATTAGCATCGTATCTGCTTTGAAAACATAGTCGGGTCCAGGGTTAATATGTTTGGTTTCTTTTTCAACAGCGGCAATAATTGTTGTTCCTGTACGCTTGCGAATATCGACTTGGCCGATCGTTTTACCGATGCAGCTGGAGCCGTTCTCGATTTTGTACCATTCAATCGTTAGATCGTCGAGTGCGACTTCAATGGTTTCTAGCGCTTTTGGCTTGTATGTCATACCGCCTATTATGGCTGCGATCTGACGAGATTCCTCATCATCCATGGAAACCATCGATACACTATCATCTGGATCTTCGTAGTCGAAGTGATACATCTCGCGTCTGCCGTCATCATGAATGACGATAACGAGCTTGTCGCCGCCCCTCGTCTGCAGTTGATATTTACGTCCAATGCCCGGTAAATCTGATTCTCTAATATTCATATGAACACTCCATCTCATCGATTATTTGCGAGTTATTACAATCTCACGCCGATAATAGACATGAACAAATAGACCGTCACCTATCGGCGGTTTTCATAGGCTAGAAGTGTCAGGGAAATGAATTAGTTAGGGAATCGAATTAAATAATTGGAGGTGTATTTAACGGGCATAAGAAATAAATCTTTTAATTTTTGCGGAATAAAAGCTCGTAGTATAGATAAGGGGATCGTTCTGACTGCACTAATGAATAAGAGGGATAACACGGTTGCGAGTAAAAAATGCTCGAAGAAGCAAGGTGTTTTTACCGCAGCATGATGTCTGCTTGCCGTTCCAAAATGATTGTCTGTAACATTGGTTATTTCTGCATGGGCATGCAAATCAGCAGGACCTTCAGCTTTGTATGCAAATAAAGTAGCTGATAGCATTAAAGCGCTAATAATAAGTAGTTTGAACAAACGCACGTACTTTTCTGAAGTATGTATAAATGTTCTTTGAGTCATCGTATCACCTCCTGTCTATGTTCTATTATAAAGGAATTTAGGGACGAAGTCTCAACGGAGGGGGAAATTAATGTGACAAAAATTCTTCCATCCGCTGCGAGCAACATTGACTGTCTCTAATTGGGCAGTATAGAATCGTAGGAAAAGATTGTGTTGATAGAGAGAGGAGAAACGATATGAGCACCAATGTAAAACAATTATCGCCCATCGTAGAACAACTAGGATTGAAACCGCATGTAGAGGGCGGCTGGTATAAGGAGCTATGGAAGGCTTCCTTTGAAATTCCACAGGAGGTTCTTGGAGCCCCTTATAGCGGACCACGCTTCGCGGCAAGCTCCATTTATTTCCTGCTCCATCCAGATGAGTTCTCCGACTGGCATACCGTTTATTCGGACGAGCTATGGATGTGGCATTCTGGAAGTCCTTTACTGCTGACATTAGGCGGTACGGAAGACAAGCCGCATACAAGACAAGAAATTATTATTGGCGGCGATGTCTTGAACGGTCAGCTTCCTCAAGCTTTAGTGCCTGCGACGGAATGGCAAATGGCACGCCCGCTCGGAGATGAGCCTGTTCTTGTATCCTGTGTTGTTGCTCCCGGTTTTCACTATGATGATTTCAAGCTAATTAAGCGTTAATGTCCTTTAAGATCATTCGAGTTTTATGAGAATAAAATCAGAATTTTCTGTTTTATTTGACAGATGGCATTGTTAAAACGTAAACTTATACTACGCTTAATTTTCGGGTATCTATCCGAGAAGCGGGGGAACCAATTTTCTGGGGCGAATAGATCGAATGATCTTAGGGTACCATCTTACCCGAGTCCGTCAGCTAACCTCGTCAGCAGTGGATGGGTCATCTTATATATTTTATGCGTGTCATGACCCTTACAGTCTTACTCCGTAAGGGTCTTTTTGCGTTTTTCGACCCCCCCCACTGGTGAAGCGTGCACAAATTCTATTTTAGGAGGAGTTTGTATGCCGCAGCCAAAGTATATTGTCAACCTCGACAACATTTCTTCACTTCATGAAGAAGAGAGAAAGAAGCTTAAGCCGATTACGGAAAAGTATGCTTTTCGCGTAAATGACTACTATTTAAGTCTCATTAATTGGGATGACCCGGATGATCCGATTCGTAGATTGGTTATTCCGAATGAAGGTGAGCTGCTGGAGTATGGCAAATGGGATGCCTCGGATGAAGAGGCCAACTATGTAGTACCTGGCTGCCAACACAAGTATGCTACAACGGCATTGCTCATTGTTTCAGAGGTGTGCGGGGCGTATTGCAGGTATTGTTTCCGGAAACGGCTATTCCGCAATGATGTGAAGGAGGCCGTCTCTAATATCGAGCCAGGTATTGCTTATATTAGAGAACATCCGGAAATCAACAATGTCCTGCTAACCGGGGGAGACAGTCTCATATTAGGCACACCTAAGCTGCGTACGATTATTGAACAGTTAAGGTCAATCGATCATGTGAAAATCATTCGTTTAGGCTCCAAAATCCCCGTATTTAATCCTATGCGCATCTATGAGGATGAACAGCTGCTTGATCTCATTCGCACTTATTCCACAACAGACAAACGAATTTATGTGATGGCTCATATTAATCATCCAAGAGAAATAACGGATCAGGCAAGAAAAGGTTTTGAAGCTCTCCACCGAGCAGGAGCTATTGTTGTGAATCAGACACCCATTATTAAAGGCATTAATGATGATCCAAAAGTATTAGCAGATTTGCTGGATCAATTGTCTTGGGCAGGAGTTACGCCGTATTACTTCTTTATTAACCGCCCTGTAGCAGGCAATAGTGATTTTGTTGTTTCGCTGAAGCGAGCTTATGAGCTTGTTGAGGAAGCGAAATCTCGCACATCCGGACTTGGCAAGCGGGTAAGACTGTCCATGAGCCATTCCACAGGCAAAATCGAAATATTAGCGATTGATAAAGGGAAAGCGTATTTGAAATACCATCAATCCAAAGCGGGACTTTATGGTCACTTCATGATGCTCGATTGCCCAGACGAGGCAGCATGGTTTGATGATTTGCCTGGCAGTGAGCAGTATACCGATTCTACGGATACAACTGAACATTCTTCTTGTACGCCTTTACTGATTTAACCTCATTCATCAGAAAAAAACGCACTCACGACTTTCCTCGTGCGTGCGTTTCGTTGTTAGCCAGCCTGATTGCGTAAGGAACGAATGAATAGCTTGATGTCATGATAATGAGAGACAGGTTGATGCTCGCCTACCAGGACAGTCGCGACATAAATATTCACGTAGACACGTGGTGAAGGCTGCTATAAGATGGAACAATACATGGATATTGCTTTCCAAATTTTATAGAGAAAGTTGAAGGGATTATAGTTATGCGCGAGTCCTTGTGGACGAGAAACTTCATTCTGCTGTCATGCTCCAATTTATTTCTGTTTCTTGCGATTGAAATGTTATTGCCGACTCTTCCGGTTTTTGCGGCAGAGCAAGGTAGCAGTGAGTCACAGATTGGTCTAATTTTAGGTTTTTTCACCTTTGCCGCCGTTATTTCACGACCTCTTGCTAGTATCGGCATTAAGAAATTCGGGAAAAAGGGATTATTGCTCATCAGTGTTTCCATTTGCGTCATTGGGATGGTGAGCTACTATGCTGCGGCAACGCTGACGTTATTGCTCCTCGTTCGTGTTTTGCATGGATTTGGGTTCGGCATATCAACGACCCTGTATGGCACAGTCGTATCCGATATGATTCCTGCCTCACGCAGAGGCGAGGGGATGGGGTATTTTGCAACGGGCAATGCGATTTCCTTTTCTCTGGGACCGTTTCTCGGCATTTGGTTAATGGAGCAATACGGCTTCATTGGACTGTTCGGAGCAGGAGCTATCATTTTAGTAGTAAGCTTGGTGTTTACTGCACTTGTCCGGCATCGGGCTGCTGAGCCTGCGAAGGTGCAGGTGCATGCGGTGGAGACGAAGCAGCCTATTCTCTCCAATGTTGTGGAGAGGAAAGCGGTACTTCCTTCAGTATTGGGCATGATGATTGGTCTTGCATTCGGGGGCTTGCTAAGTTTTATAACGTTATTCGGAATGGAAACAGGTATTCAAAATATCGGTTATTTCTTTCTCGTGGTTGCCATTAGTGAAGTGTTGATTCGTTTCATAAGTGGTCCATTGTTCGATAAGAAAGGACGGTTCTGGGTACTCTTTCCTGCGGCTATATTATGTCTGATTGCCTGTGTGCTGCTGTATTTAACTGAGACGACTGCGATGCTTCTGCTTGCAGGTGTCTTCTACGGTGCTGGATTCGGCGCTCTATTCCCAGCTCTGCAAGCATGGGTTATCAATCGGGTTGAGCCTGAAAGGCGAGGCGTTGCTACAGCAACCTATTACAATGCCTTTGATATCGGAATTGGATGCGGTGCGATTATACTCGGATTCGTTGCCACATTAACTGACTACGCGACCATGTTCTTATATTCGGGAGGGTTCTTCATTCTTTATCTCATTATTTATTCCTTCTACGAGTTGAAGGCTAAAAAAGGGATAGGCAAGACGAATGCTAACGTGTAAATGAATCCATAGAACCAAATAAAAAGGCCGGAGCGAGATGCTCCGACCGATCAGGCTGCTGGCATTAGGCTGGCAGTTTTATTTGTTGTCCCGGATAAATAAGATTCGGGTTCTTGATGTTGTTCAACTTGCTTAGTATTTGCCAAGTTGTATGATGCTTGCCGGCTATCGCCCACAAAGTATCGCCCTTCTTCACAATGTAAATGACGGCTTCGGGCTTAGGCTCTGGTTTTGGTTCTGGCTTAGGTTCTGGCTTAGGTTCCGGTTTTGGTTCTGGTTTGGGCTCTGGCTTAGGCTCTGGCTGCACGACTGGAGTGACAGGAGTGGAGGCAGCCGTAATACGGCCTTCAACTTGCGGATTAGCACTGCCAAGCTTTTCGATATAGGTGATCAACGCTTCGTCCAATGAACCGTATAATCCGGCTTGCGGGATTGCGCTGAACATCGTATATTCGTCACCGCCTGCTGCGATGAAATCATTCGTCGCTAGCATGTATTCCGCTTTGTCATCCAATGTCTTGTCGCCAATGGTGATCGAATGGACACGCTCGTCTTTCGGTTTTGCCACATCGATTTTGAAGGCAATACCGGATACTTGAGGGAATGCACCCTTCGTATTCGGATAGTCAGAGACGCCATTCTCTAACGCTGCTTTGATCGCTGCTCCGGTCACTTTAAGTGTAACGATCTGATTGCCGAACGGAAGCACGGTGATGACTTCGCCTTTCGTGATCGTTCCTTCATCAATGGAGGTACGGATACCGCCGCCGTTCGTAAGAGCTACATCAGCGCCTGAGATATCCCGCAAGGCGTCGGCAATGAGATTGCCTAGATTCGTCTCGCCAGCCCGCACCTTTTCGCGCTCACCCTCAAGCTTAACGGCAGTTGTTCCAACCTCTTCCGCTAGAATAGCTTCTTGGCTCTTCTGAATGGAGGCGACTAGATCAGCGACTGCCGCATTTGGTTTAACATCAGCTGATTCCTTCTCATCAATAAGTGTCGCTTCTTTCTTAATGACTTTGCCGTTGTCTACCCAAAGGTTAACAACGCCTAGATATTTCGTATATTCGCCAGCACTTGCGACAAGTGTACCGTTGTCTGCAACAAGGCCATCTTGCAATACGGTATGGCTGTGTCCGTCGATAAATACATCGATACCGGCCACTTCCTTCACGACTTTAAGACTCGTATCAACGCTTGATGAGTCCTGCCCGATATGTCCAAGTGCTACGATGATATCAACCTTGCCCTTAAGCTCATCTACGATTAGCTGCGCTTCTTTAGCAGGGTCTGTGAAATTTAATCCCTTCACATTATTCGGATGAGTCTTGTAAGCTGTCTCAGGTGTTGTTAAACCAAATATGCCGATTTTCACACCGTCGACTTCTTTAATTAAATAAGGCTCGAACAGATGCTTATCGTCTTTCGTTATCTTTATGTTCGCGCTGAGAAGCGGGTAATCCATTACAGTCTCCAGCTCTAGAAGCCGCTCATAACCATAGTTGAATTCATGATTGCCAGGTACCGCTGCATCGTAACCGATCTTGTTCATGACCTGAACAACACTTTCTCCTGTTACGAGGGTAGCGAATGTAGTGCCATGCACAGCATCTCCGCCATCGAGAACGAGTGTATTCGGATTGTCAGTTCTATAGGTGTCGATAATACCTGCAAGCTTAGCGAATCCCTGTTCACCACTAGTTCCTGCAACTGCTCGAGCATGCATGTCATTCGTGTGTAGAAGTGTAATCTGTTTGGCAGTAGCGGGTGTTGTCGTTTCAGCTGCAGCGGCCGTACCGATTGATGCTGTGATCAATGAGACGGCCAACAAGACGGAAGTAAACCATTTAGACTTTTTGAACATAGATTGCTCATCCCTCCGAATACTTGTATTTTGTCACCGATGATAACTATTCTACACGTTGCCAAATAAATCCTGTAAAGGAAGCTAGGAGTAAGGAACTAAAAAAGCGTCCCCACATCAAAAAAGCTGGGAAACGCTAAGATGCAACGCATTTATTAAAAGATTATAAAGGGTGGTGGAGCGGTTCTGCTTGTCCTATACATTCATGGCATTAACTATTGCACGTACTAATGTAATAAATTTCGGTCTTGCTTGTTCAGCAACACGTACGACCTGCTCATGGGTTAGCGGCTCAAGTTCATCGCCGATTGCCATGTCGGTAATACAAGTAATGCCAACGGAGTTCATACCGCAATAATTGGCTGCTGTTACTTCAGGAACAGTGGACATGCCAATCGCATCTGCACCCCATGAAGCAAGCATGGTTAGCTCCGCCGGAGTACAGTAAGTTGGTCCGGTGATGCCTACATAGACGCCTTGCTGCAGCTTAATATTAAGCTCTTCAGCTTTGTTCGCTGCAAGCGTACGGAGTGTTGGATGGTAAGCCTGGGACATATCTGGGAACCGCGGTCCTAACTCGTCGATATTGGCTCCGATAAGAGGATTGCTCCCTGTATGATTAATATGGTCTGTAATTAGCATTAAGTCGCCAGCAGCAAAGGAGCGATTCAACCCTCCAGCCGCATTGGTTACGAGCAGCGTATCGATGCCAAGACGTTTCATAACATAGACGGGAAAGACAACTTCCTTCATCGAATAACCTTCATAGTAATGAAAACGACCTTTCATGACGAGCACCGTTTTATTCTCTAATTGTCCAATAACGAGTTCTCCGGCATGGCCCGCTACAGTAGAGACAGGGAAATGTGGGATATCGCCATAAGGAATGACTACCTCATCCGTCACTTCATCAGCCATAACACCCAATCCGGAGCCAAGAATTAATCCAATTTGCGGATTCTCGCCGATACGGCTGCGTATGTAAGCCGCCGCTTCGTCTATTTTGGTTAATAGGTTTTCCATCGATGTTGAACCTCCTAACAGGATGATTGCATTGACTTCAATCATACCGTATGGAGTGAACAAATGTAAATGAA
Source organism: Pristimantibacillus sp. (assembly GCA_048976605.1). Classification (GTDB taxonomy): domain Bacteria; phylum Bacillota; class Bacilli; order Paenibacillales; family Paenibacillaceae; genus Pristimantibacillus. Next base: position 39,472 of record JBHGUX010000022.1, read on the forward strand.
GTACATCATTAGAAGAGATTGGAGGGCTTATAGCCTCCATATTGTTGTTTTTTTGATTAAGTCGTATAATAAAATGAAATAATGACAAGTTAATATGAACATATTTTCAATTGTCTGAATCTACTCGAAAGGGGGATCATTGATGGAAGAGCATACGGATAAACGAACGAAGATGATTGAAGCAGCACGCATGTATTATGAGCTCGACTATAATCAGCAGGAAATTGCCAAGAAGCTAGGTGTTTCTCGTCCGACAGTTTCCCGATTTCTACATCAAGCGAAACAGGATGGAATCGTGCAAATTAAAATAGTAGATCCTATAGCTGACAACGATGGCCGGGCACAGCAGCTCAAGGATAAATTCGGTCTGAAACAGGTAGTCGTTGCTTCCGTTCCTAAATATGAGGATTATATGGTAAAGAAGGTAGTGGGCGAAGCGGCTGCTGCTTTCTTACACCAGACGGTGCAAGATGGTGATACAATCGCTGTGACATGGGGAACGACCTTGTATGAGGTAGCTGTCCGCTTGCCGAACAAGCATGCCAAGAAGGTGAAGGTCGTACAACTAAATGGCGGTGTCAGTCATTCCGAGACGAATACTTACGCTTATGAGATCGCACAATTATTTGCCAACGCTTATCAAACCTCACCCTATTTGATCCCTCTGCCAGCTATTGTGGATCATGCTGTTGTGAAACATGCTATCGAGGCAGACCGTCATATTCGCAAAATATTAGATATGGGCAAGAAAGCTAATATTGCCGTTTTTACTGTAGGTGCACCTACAGAGGACTCGGTATTGATGAGGGCGAATTATTTTACCGATGAAGATCTTGGCATCATTCTTTCACATGGCGTGGGGGATATCTGCTCTCGATTTATTGATATTACGGGCGAGATTTGTAGTGAAGAGCTGGATTTGCGTACGATAGGCATTGATCTAGCAGAATTAAGGAAGAAGGAATGGTCAGTGCTGGTTGCTGGCGGTCCGAGTAAGGTAGAAGCGATCTATGGTGCATTGAGCGGGCAGTATACGAATACGTTAATAACGGATAACATAACTGCACAGCATCTTCTTGATTACAAAGCAGAATCAAATAACGATTAATGAGATTAATGATGTGGAGGAATAACAATGAACAACAATTATACAGCAGCACAACTCGCAGCAACGATTGATCACACAGCACTGAAGGCAGATACGACAAAGGAAGACATCGTGAAGCTATGCCAAGAGGCGAAGCAGCATCAGTTCGCGACTGTTTGTGTGAATTCGGGCTGGGTAGCTCTTGCTGCTGAGCAGCTTCAAGGCTCTGGCGTTGGTATTACAACGGTAGCAGGATTCCCTCTTGGTGCAACCACGACCTTCGTGAAAGCGGCAGAAGCAAAGGATGCTATTGCTAATGGGGCGACTGAAGTGGACATGGTTATTAATGTCGGTCTCATTAAATCAGGAGATTTTGAAGGCGTGAAGTGCGATGTAGAAGGTGTAGTTAACGCTTGTAAAGGTCAAGCTGTCGTTAAAGTCATTCTGGAGACAGGATTGTTGACAGATGAAGAGAAGGTCCGTGCTTGCCAAATTTGCAAGGAAGCGGGCGCTGATTTCGTGAAGACCTCCACTGGCTTCGGACAAGGAGGAGCTACTGAACAAGACATCGCTTTAATGCGGCGTACGGTTGGTCCAGAAATGGGCGTTAAAGCGTCCGGTGGTGTACGTGATGCAGCTACAGCTTTGCAAATGTTAGCTGCAGGTGCTACAAGAATCGGTGCGAGCGCTAGTGTTGCTATTGTTTCTGGAGGCACAGGCGAAGGTTATTAATGGTCGACTTGGCAACTAATCCACAGGGATTGACCATGTTAAGTGAGGCAAGGTATGATTATAGGATTGAACAGGTCGGCTCTGTTGAGCCGGCTTTTTTTCTGATTTAAGAAGTTATGCGCATCATCATCCTATAATTATGTGTATTAGAATATCGAGGTTGCTTTGCCGGATTGGCCTGTTTAGTGTTGATCGGCGGTTTATTTTATAGAAGTCATACAAACAATATCTGAGGTGAAATATGTTATTGAAAAATAAAGCTTCATGGAGAGACCAATGGACGACGGATGTGAAAACGAACATCCTAGCCGGTATTACGGCTACACTGGCATTAGTTCCGGACTCACTTGCCTTCTCGTTCATGGCGGGTGTTCCTCCGGTCGTTGGGATTTATGCTTCGATTTGTATACTGCTTGTTATTACGTTTCTAGGCGGCAGACCAGGTATGATCTCGGCAGCAGCAGGCTCGATGGCAGTACTTATGCTGACGCTTGTGAATGAGCATGGCATTCAATATCTGTTTGCAGCAACCGTACTCACCGGAATCATTCAATATTTCATGGGAGTGTTTAAGTTAGGCAAACTCATGCGATTTGTACCGCAAGGTGTAATTAAAGGCTTCATTAATGCGCTTGCTATCCTTATATTGCTGTCGCAGCTTAGGTATTTTAAGGGTGAGTCCTGGGTGATGTATGCGCTTGTCGCTGCTGCGCTGGTCATTATTTATTTGCTGCCACGTTATTTTAAAGCAATCCCATCACCGTTAGTCGCAGTAGTGTTCCTGACGGTGGCAGTGTGGGCATTCGGTATGGGCGATGTCACGCGTATCGGCGATATTGCAGCAATCGATGCATCATTGCCGTCATTCTTACTGCCGGATATTCCGTTTAGCTGGGAGACGCTTGCTATTATTTTTCCTTATGCGTTGTCACTAGCTGTTGTGGGATATACGGAGACCATGCTAACTCAGAATATGTTGGATGAGATGACAGGGGAGAAGACGAATAAAAACCGCGAGATGCGTGGTCAGGGTATAGCGAACATTGTTGCTGGATTCTTCGGCGGTATGGCTGGCTGTGCATTGGTAGCGGAGTCAGTGCTTAATGTGAAGATGGGCGGTCGCAATCGGTTGTCCACACTAGTTGCAGCACTATTCTTGCTTTTGCTCACCGTATTGTTAGGCGGCTTGCTTGATTTAGTTCCGATGGCTGCATTGGTCGGTATTATGCTGATGGTGTGTATTGCTGTCTTTGATTGGAAATCCGTATTCCAGATGAATAAGGTGCCTGTGGGTGAGACGGTCGTCATGCTGGTTACTGTAGCAGCCGTATTAATTACACATGATTTGGCGATTGGCGTAGTCGTAGGTGTGTTGATCAGCTTCATTGGGTTCGCAATCAAAGCTTCTAAAGTGCAGGTGCACAGTGAGTGGGAAGGAACGAAGAGGACCTACCGTATTGAGGGGCAATTATTTTTTGCTTCTGCTTCGGAGTTTGAAGAGCGTATTGAGCTTGACTGCGAGGCCGAGGATATTCATCTCGACCTTACACAGTCAAAAGTATGGGACCACACTGCTAATCTAACGGTACGCAATACGATAGATCGCCTTATCAAGAATGGGAAAAGGGTTACCGTGACACATGCAGCTGATCAAGCGGCCGGATCATAACGAAAGCTTATCATTAGCGTTCGCAGCTGATCGTTAAATTCGCGTTCAATGAGCTGCCTGGTTCGACCATGACAAGCTCCTTCTGATTATTCAGTTCGCCAGTCTGAGCCATCCATGGTTCAACACAGACGAAAGGACGATCTTGAACGGACCAGAGTACAACATATTTGAATACATCGTCATAAGTCATGCGAACATGAGCGCCATCGATCACTGGGAATGTAATTTCACTCTTTTTCGGATCAAGCAGCGTAACGGATTCAACAAGACCTTCTAAATCGAATACACCTGTGAAAGGCTTTTCTACAAAATCATTGTAATCCAAGTAACGGGTTGCATCGGTTGTGTAGGAAAGCTTTTTTGTATCGACATTGAAGTACGGATGGAAGCCCGCGTAGAAAGGCATCGCTTCCTCAGGTGATAAATTACGGTATTGCTGACGAGTATGAAGCTCGCCGTTCTTAAGGGCATAAGTGAAAATTAATTCAAAATCAAAGGGATAGGATTGCTTTGTTTCCTCATTGCTGTGCAGTGCAATTGTAATAGACGCTTCGTTATCTGTATTCGTACTGATCACTTTCCAAGCGGCTGTACGAGCTACCCCGTGGTTAGCCATTTGGTAGGTTTGGCCCTTCCATTCATAGGTACGGTTCTCTAGTTGTCCGCAGATGGGAAAGAGGATCGGGTTTCCGCCACGAATGTTAGCAGCAGGGTCCACGAACGTAGCTTTATCCAAATAAAAAAGCTCTAGTCCATGAAGCTGACAGCCAATAACGATGCCGCCTCTTTCAGGACATACACGGATTCGTGAAGCCGTGTTTTCTTCTGTTAGTTCATAAATGGTATAGGTATCCGTATAGCTGTTTACTTGAAAGTTGCTCATCCGTATATTCCCTCCGTTATTCTAATCAGACCGTAATCGGTCTAATTCAGTGTCGGTCTGTTTGTTATAAATAATAACATGTCCAGCATCAAATTACTTCGTATAAAAACAACAAGCCCGCCGATTCTAATGAATGGGCGGGCCTGTAGTCTTCTACTATTTAGCAGCTGTATCTTCCGATACTGCTGCTTTTTCAAGCGTATTCGTAATCTTCGCATCTTTACGAAGTTTCTCCATCCATGCTTGTGACAACTCGCTTACTTGTTGTGACAATAGCTGCTTGCGAATCATCTCTTTCTTCTCTTCAAGTGTTGGAGTAGTGGCTTCTTTATGTTCTGTTTTCTTGATGATGTCGAAGCCAGATGCTGTTTCAACAACGCCACTCACTTCATTAACATCTAGAGCAAATGCTGCAGTATCGAACGCTTCATCTCCGCTTTGACCTTTCGAGATGAAGTTAAGATCGCCACCCTTATCTTTAGAATTCGTATCCATTGATTTCTCTGCTGCTAGTGCAGCGAAGTCAGCACCATCTTTAAGCTGTTTCACGATATCTTCCGCTTCTTGTTTCGTTCCAACAAGGATATGCGATACGCGAATTTGCTCAGGAGTAGCTAACGCTTCTTTATTCTCGTCATAGAATTTTTTGATCAGCTCATCTGTAACCGTTGTTTGCGGCTCTAGAATTTTACTAACTAGAACTTGGGTCCGGATGTTTTCTTTCAGAAGATCCATCGTCATACCATTCTGAGCAATAGCTGCATCCAATGCTTCTGCAGTTCCGAAGTTCTCGATCAAAATATCAAGCTCTCCTTGGATATCCTCATCCGTTGCCGTAGCGCCTGCTTTATTAGCAGCCTGCTCAATTAACTCCATTGTAATCATAGAGTCCAAAGCGGCTGCGCCGTTTGCTACAGCTAATTCATCATACAGCCTTTCCTTCGTAATTTTAACACCGTTAACCGTTGCCACACTTTCATTACTCATTCCTGCAAAAGGCGGTTTGATAAGCACGATAACAAGTACAATAGCTAAAATTGCAGAAATAGCTATCCATGCCTTGCTGCTGCCGCGTTTAGCAGCGGCAACAGGAGCCGATGATTCGTTGTCTGATGTATCTGCAGCTGCAACTGCCTCAGAATTTACTTCCTCTACCTCTGGTGCTAGTGAACCCTCATTGTTGTTGTCGTCGTTGTTGTTAAGCTGTTCTTCCTGCGCAGCATTGGCTAATTCTTCTTCTCTTTTTTGCTGCGAGTCTTTGTTTTCCATTTTAGAAACTCCCTTCGACAAATACGTACTTATTTTACAATCTTCACCTACTATAACAAAAGAATTTACTAAAAACCTTAAACTTAAATAAAAATATGTTGCAACATTCTCCATTTCGTATAATTGTATAGATATAACTGTGATAGGACTGCAGCGAAGTGCTGCTCTTTGCATCCGACAAATAGCCTGAAACTTCTCATACAAATGGTCTTAATAGGTCTTCAACAGCTTAAGTCTATTGGATTAATAATGAGTCATTGCGGGAGGAATCAGACTTGCGTAAACATACGGGAGTATATATTGGGCTAATTCTATCAATGGCTTTGCCAATGTTGTTTTATCAATGGTTGCGTTCCACATCCTTGGATACGAGCGTTAACTCGCCGCATGGACATTTTTACGTTGTTAGTATTGTTTCGGTTGTAGCGTTGACACTTGCCATCGCGATAGGGTTTGCAGGGATTCGGTTAAGGAATTTGAAGATTAGTTTCCTGTCGCTATCTTATGTGTCGCTCGCTGCACTATTTGTACTGCATGGTTTATCGACTCCTGGGCTTCTTATGCATCATTCGTCAATATCCGGTAACGCGGCACAAATTAGTATCTTGCTTGCAGTATTCTGGTTATGGCTCTCCTCTATGTCTTCAGATCGAACCATTATCCGATGGTTTTCTCACTGGCAGCGCTGGCTTCTTCCAGTCTGGACAAGTACTTTGCTTATAATCTGTCTTGTTCTCTGGAATTTCAGTGAATCCTTTCACTGGTTAGCCTTAAAAGAAAATCCTCTGAAATGGTCGGCTACAGCGATTATTATCGGGTTGAATCTCTGGACAATGTTTCGATATTTACAAACTTACATCACATCACGGTTTCCCTTGCAGCTCGCTATTGTGTACAGCTCTGGCTGGATGATTATTGCTCAATTGATAATTGTGACAGGCAGTGCCTGGAAGCTGAGCTGGTGGTTGTATCATTTTCTACTGCTAGCATCGGTCGGTGCGATGTCCTTCGGAATTATTATGCAATATAGAAGCTCTGGTTCATTCGCTTTATCCATGATCAAGCTCATTCGAGGCAATACAAAGGACTGGATACAGGCTTATATGTCGCCCGCGGTTAGGCAACTTATACAAACAACAGAGAAGGTCGATGAGTATACGGCGGGTCATAGTTACAGAGTGGCCATATATGCGCTTAAGCTGGCTGAGGAGCTTGAATTAAGTGCGGATCAATTGAGGGCTATTGCACAGGGCAGTCTTGTCCATGATGTCGGAAAACTGAGCATTCCCAATCAAATTCTTAATAAGCCAGGCAAATTATCTGCGGATGAATGGAAGATTATCCAGCAGCATCCGATAACGGGATATAATCTATGTCGAAGATTGGGATTCATGCAGGAGGAGTTGGCAGTCATCCGATCGCATCATGAACGCTGGGACGGAACGGGTTATCCAGATCAATTAAGCGGAATAGATATTCCGCTTCTGGCTCGAGTAACAGCGGTTGCCGATGTATATGATGCGTTGACTTCGTTGCGATCTTATCGCAGTGCTTTAACGCATGAAGAGGCAATAGAGCATATCCGTTCGCAGAGCGGCAAGCATTTCGATCCGGGCTGTGTCAACGCTATGCTGTGCCTGGCTGACCGTGATCCTAGCTTTTTCAAAGATACGCTGCAATCCAATCGCGATTTGAAGTGGATTAACGATAATAAACAGCCGCCTAGCCTAAATACATAGGAATAAGAGCCGACCTGGTTATAGGAAGAGGCTGTCCCCCCAAATATAGTGAGCTTGTGGAGAGACAGCTCACTTTGAACAGAAGCGTTGGAAAAATAAAAATCGCGGTTCAGGGTAATATCCCTGTGCCGCGATTTTTTTATTCTGGTCTATGGCTGCTTGTTTTTATTTCTAACCGGTTTATACAGCCCTTCGACAATGGGATCGATAGTATCTACAAATCGGCTTCGTATGGAGCTTGTTAGAGACATGACAGGGGTGACTTCTATGCTACAGGGATGAACAAGCTCTATAGGGAGCTTGTTTCGCCGATGGGGTCGATAGTATCTAGAAACAAGCCCCAAATGGAGCTTGTTTGAGTCATTACACGGGTTACTTCTATGTTACAGGGATGAACAAGCTCTATATGGAGCTTGTTTCGCCGATGGGGTCGATAGAATCTACAAACAAGCCCCAAATGGAGCTTGTTTGAGTCAATACACGGGTTACTTCAATGCTACAGGGATGAACAAGCTCTATAGGGAGCTTGTTTCGCCGATGGGGTCGATTGTATCTAGAAACAAGCCCCAAATGGAGCTTGTTTGAGTCATTAAACGGGTTACTTCGATGCCACAGGGATGAACCGGGTTAACCCCCTAAGTTTGGACACTGACCACGTTCATTCTGATGAAATCGCATCATAACGCAATATCTTTCGGTTTTATGAATCCTTTCTTAACCAAAGAAAGATATTCTTTTGGCGGATAATCATTTAAGCTGCCATG